>JAHHRY010000001.1 GCA_020025535.1 Oscillospiraceae bacterium
AGGAAAAGCAGAAAGAGAAGGAGCGGCAGGCCCAGTTGGGCCTGCCCACCTTCCGGTATCATCCGAATCCGCTGGAAACCGGCGCTTTTGAGGAGTCCGCAGATGGTGTTGCCTGCGACTGCTGCGGCAAGACCACCCACATCTACTATGCAGGCCCTTTCTTTTCAGTGGATGATATTGATTATTTGTGCCCTGAGTGCATTTCCAGCGGCAAGGCGGCTCAGAAGTATGACGGTAGTTTTCAGGATGACTGCTCTGTGGACGATGGCGTGGATGACCCGGAGAAGCTGGATGAACTCATCCACCGCACTCCCGGCTACTGCGGCTGGCAGCAGGAATACTGGCGGGCCCACTGCGGTGACTATTGCGCCTATCTGGGCCATGTGGGGGCCAGAGAGCTGCGGGCGCTTGGTGTGCTGGAGGAAGTGCTGGACGACCCTCTTTGGGACGAAGACCAAAAGGAAATGATCCGGGAATCTGTCAATGGCGGGCATCTGCAATGCTATCTGTTCCAGTGCCTCCACTGCGGGAAACACCTGGTCTGGATGGATTTTGATTGAGGAGGTATCTGCGCCAATGGAAAAAACCTTCCTCAACCCCGCCACAAATAAGCAGTGGCGGATTGAATGTGGATGAGAATTATATTCATTTTTACGATGGAAAAATGGAGGGGGCACAATGAACTTTAACGAAGCAATGCAAATGCTTGGAAACAAGTTGCAAGGAAAGTACGGACATTTAGGCTTTAAATATAAAAAATCCGACAAAACACTTACGAGGCACAGTAAAAATTTCACATATATGATTGCGTTTTCCTCATTCGGCGGGAACACAAAGGATAGCATAAGCATAGAGGTTTGCTATATAATAAACACCCGTCCATACGACCCTTATGGTTACGCCAAACCAGACATCAACACACAACCACTGTTTTACAGTTTAAGAAACAATGAAATATATCTTGATATAGGAAATGAAGAAAAAATTGACAATACCTTTGAGATTGTTTGTCAGTGGATGGATAAATTACTGATTCCAAAAATGAATGAGCTTTGTGCTACCGAGTAAAATGAGCAGTTGACGATATACGGCTACTGGACACTTCCGATAAGATTCAACCAGCCGCAACCGTGGAGCAGATTACAGAATTGAAAACAATATTGAAATTTACACTTCCAGCTCAAGTGCGAGAGTTTTTCTTTCTGACCGCTGGCATACAGGTATCCACAGGCGTGATTCTTACCCTTTCCGGGATGTTTGATCTGACCATTCATGGAGAGCGGTATTGTGTGCTGGGCGAGTTCTGGAAAGAAGCGGATGGCGACCAGCTCCTGCTCCGCCCCGGAGAGGAAACCATCTGGTACTACGCCCATGAGCAGGACAAGGTAAAGCGCCTCTGCAATGATATGATAGAACTGCTGGAGAAGAAATTGGCGAGGTATCTCAATGAACACTGAAAAATGGAAAAATCAGCGTGACGGTTGAGGGCTGAACTGTAAATCAGCGAAGGAAGAATGAAAATGACATTAGAAGAAATGTTCTGTGATCTCTATGATAAATATGGTAAAGATTTTAACTGGTATCCGATCCCCTTCGCACAGGCGGACGGGGCATTTGTTGCTGAACTAAATAAAGAAATAGGGCAAGACCACTTCTTATACGGCAAAAAAATCTGGGCGGTTGCGAAGTGTGAATCCAATGATGATGTGTTATATGTTCTCAGAAACGGAATAGGAAGAGACATTTACTATCTGTTTCATTTGACTTATTCGGCACAAAATGCGGACGGATTTCCACGGTATGAGGAGTTTGCAGATATATTTGCAGTAAAAGAACATATAGAACGATCATATATCGAGGATTATATGTAATCTTCAAATTTTAATTTGTTAGGAATCTACCTTACCCACAATGGCATCAGAAAGGAGGCGACCACTATGTCAACCTGGAGCGGAATGCGAAACAAACTGGAAAGTGACTACCTGTGCCCCACACTCCGAGGTCATATCCAGTATTTTGCCACCAGTTACAGCAAAAGCGCCGACCATGAGGGCCGGGCAGCCATTCGTGTGGACGGCGTGGAAGTGCTGCGGAGCAACTACTACACCTATTTTGAGAATGTGTGGACGAAATTTCATCACTTGCGATCCACCACGCTGAAAGATCACGACTCCGCAAAGGAGGCCATCAACCAGGCTCATGCCTATGCGCTGGAGCAGGGCACCTTTGACCAAAAGGTGTTCTATGAGGCGTTTGGTATCTTTGACAACCAGAGCATTGAGAAAAGCCTTGTCAGCGAGAATCCCCTTGTCCGCATCTTCGCCCTCCTGGACCGCAGGCTGGGAAAGCGCCGCCTGCTGGCTTTGGAGGAATCCATGGAGCAGGAATTGGACTGGGTACGGGCCTTCTATGTGATCCGGATGCAGGCAGAAGGGCTGATGGAAAAAGAATAACATTCAGGAGGAACTACCATGTCACAGATTGCATCCTTTTATCTACTAAAAAACGATCAGCGGAAGGAGCTGTCCGACGGTGGCTGCTCCGGCGCAGTCTACATGGCCATCTGGGACTGGTGTGAGAGCGAGCTGGATCTGGATGTCCGCTTTCCTGCTCCCCAGACGGAGGAAACCTTGGACTGCGCTCTGCTGGAGGGAGAGCTGGCGTCTGCTCTGCTGGCAGCTCTGCGGGAGCAGGACCTCCCGGAGCTGGCTGCCGAAATCGCCTCAGACTGGGACCTGCCTGTCGAGGCAGTGCAGAGCGGACTGGAAACGCTGTGCTCCCATTTGGAGTTGGTGCAGGGCGATGCTGCTCTGCTGTATGAGATGATATAGACAGAAAAGGAGAAAAACTTATGGGACTTGACATTTACGCCGGGACGCTGACCCGGTACTATTCTCACAACTGGAAAACCGTTGTTCAGCAGTGGGCGGAGGAAAACGGATATGCCTTCAACCGCATTACCCCAGATGGGGAACCTGCTGACAACGAGGAGGAACTGTCCCCGGCTGAAGTTCAGACGGCGGTGGAGGACTGGCGGGATCAGATCCTGGCAGCCATTTCCCAGCCGGGTCAGCCGCCCTATACCCCCTGGCCGGAGGACAATGAGAAGCCCTACTATACCGACAAGCCGGATTGGGACGCCTTCGGCGCTATGCTGCTGGTGGCTGCTTGCCATACATACAATGAGCCAGTGCCGCCCACTGTGGAGAAGGGGTGGGACTTCATGGAACATCCTGTCATCGCCCGGCTCACAGAAGATGATGAGCGGGTGTGGTCGCTGTTTCGGGGTGTGACATGGTGGCTCCCTTTGGCGGATGCCTTCTTCTTTCAGGCACCTCTGCCCACCGATGATCAGGCGATGATCGCCACCCTGGGCGGTCTGCGGAAGGAACTGGAGAAACTGAATCAGCTGGCGTGGCAGGCCGATGAGGATACCATCCTTGATTGGGCAGACACGGAGGGATACCCGGTAGACGGGACCGTAGGCCCGGACGGGCAGTACAGCAAAGCGGATACCCCGGAGCATACCCAGTATGATACCGAATCCCTGGCCAAGTTCGCTTTCTCCATATTCTGGCAGGCCATGCAGTTTGCAGAGGAGCAGCAGGTGCCCGTTCTGCTGGACTATTGAGTATACCTTGACAAAAGGCAGATACTATGGAACAAAAGCACCCGTCAGACTTGTTTGAGGACGCACTGACTTATCTCTGGGACAAGCTGACCCTGAGCGAGAAGGGCTGGAAGCGGCTTAAAAGAGGCGCATTCAAAAAGAAGGCGAAAAACCGTCTGACCTGCCAGATTGGATTTGAACACAGCCGTTACAACGATCTGGTCTTTGAAAGTGGACATGGAGATGTAGAAGTGGGCTTTCACCATGTTATTTGAGGAAATATAGGGATCGTTCTTCATTTTCGGAAAGGTTCCGGAATGTCCCAAAATTCCTTTTGCTATCAAAGGGCATCGCTCCTATTCCTGCTCCGGCAGCAGCTAAAACCAGAAAAACACTCTGTATGGCAAATAGTTCTTGCCACACAGAGTGTTTTTTCATTTGCTTATTGTATTGCCTGTATATCAGGTGTCCGGAGATTTCCAATGTTGTCATCGTGGTCGCAGGCTTCTTATGTGGGGACAAAATTTTTTAAGCCCGGAACTTTCTTTGTAAGGCTCGTCTTGCACGCTGGACACGTTTTTTACAGGCGGATATGCTGATTTCTCGTTCTTCCGCCAATTCCAGCATAGATTTTCCTTCCGCTACCCCACAAATTATCCTAAATTCCTCTGTTTCCGCAAGATTTCCGTATAAAACGTCCAAATTCACATTATCCCCTCCTGCGTTGGGGGTCTCATCGAGTTCCTGCATAGACATCGTTATCATGCGGTTTGTTCTGGCCTGACACCGCACCATATTATATACAATATAACGCAATGTTTTCAGAAGCCAGCTCTTGGGATTGGCACAGCCACACACCTCGTCAGGTTTCATGCAGGCAATCCGAAAAGCATCTTGAACCGCTTCCTCAGCTAACGCCTCATTACGAAGGGTGCTTTTCGCATAGCATAACAGCTGATTATAGAATTCTGTGTATAACTGTTCAATCTTTTGATTTTGTTCGTCCGTCATTTCCCTCATCACCTCAGCAAAGCACTTCTTGCCCAATGTTTTACAGTATGCAATAACTTCTTTGGCGTGACAAAGCATCCTCTTCACAATCAGTATAAAACATTGCCGTTCTTCTTTCAACAGCAATTGTGTGTTTTCCGTAGGCTGTACAGCTTCAAGCTTTGACTTGCAAAACGCACATACGCAAAACCGGTCCTGTATTTTGTGAAACAAGTCCGTCATCGCCTTAGTTTTCGTTAACAATTGCCAAACAGCAAAAATCTCGGTTGTGCGATATGCCGATTTATGAATTTTTTGTAAATTTTTGTCGCCTTCCATGTTTCCCTGACACATATATTATGAAGGGTGTTGGCAGAAGCTATTATTTGTTAACCGTATCAGGAGGTTTTATGAGAAGATATCTTGGATCAAAAAATTATGTTTTTCTGTCCTTTATGACTACTTTTATAATAATACTCGTGTTTGTACTGTCCGGAATTATGCTTGAAAGTATGATAGCAAGTTCACATATCGATGCTGCAGAAATTTTCGTTGTTCTATTTTTAAGTGGATTCGGCATTTTTCGCTTTGTACATTTTACTTTTACAAGCCTATACCTTATGCTTTATATTCCTGGGGAAATTTCACGAAAGACTGTGTGCATATTCGCTTAGGCATCTTCACCAAGTGCACCATGGAATATTCCAAGTGCAAAAGTGTGGGCATTGGATGGGATGTCGACCGACTTGCATTTGCAGATGGAGGCACTAAGAGCTGTCTGATCTGCCTTTCCTATGCTAATATCGACAAGTCTTATCAAACAAGAATCTACGCCCTGGAACACAGGGTGTTCATCTTAAATGAAACCATTTTACTCTCCGACAGGGCCTGCTGTCTGTGTAACGCAGACGGCAGGCCCTTTCCATTTGCCTGACTGTGTCTGTCATCACGAAAAGCCAGATATGCCGTTGCTTCCTATTGCAGCATACCAGAAATCCGGTTTCCGGCATTCCGCAGCTTCTCTCTGAGAGAGGTCACCCGGACGGAAAGTGCAATATCTCCCGACGGGCAAAGGCGGATGCTTTTCTTCCGGTACAAAAGGCCCTGAAAGGCTGTCAGTGCCTTCCAGGGGCTTTCCGCAATGGGTTTCCCGACTTCCTATGATGGGATGAAACTGGGCGAAAAAGACTCCGTCTTCCGCACTTTCTATACACCCGTACAATCGTATCAGGCTCCTGCCGTCGGCGGGAATCTGCAGAACGCACCGAAACGCGGCAAAGGCCCTGAAAAGCATTTCTGCTTTTCAGGGCCTTTGCTCATGATGAATCATTTTATCTCTGCATAATTCACGTTCCATTTGATGCATGGAACGTGGATAGATTGTGTCCTGTACTACGCAAGGAAACCATCGATGATCTTCTGTGCTGCCTCTTCCTCCGTCAGTCCCAGCGTACGGAACTTCAGGATCTGTTCACCGGCGATTTTGCCGATGGCAGCTTCATGGATCAGGGAAGCATCCTTGTTGCGGGCGAACAGACGGGGAGATGCATCCACAATGGCATCATCGTCAATAATGGCATCGCATTCCGAGTGTCCGGTGCAGGCGGCATTGCCCACAATGGTGGAAACATAGTTCTGATAGGAGTGACCCTTGGCAACGGAGCGGGATACAATATCCGCACCGGAGCCTGCGCCGTTCAGGTCCACCTGGAAAAAGGTTTCCGCCCGCTGATCGCCTTCCGTAAACAGGCGCTCCCGGATGACCAGCTTTGCACCCTCGGCGGCTTTGACCGTGGTCTTTCTCGTGGTCTTATCCACGCCGCTGATCTGGGTTGTGTTCATCTCCAGATAGGCGTTTTTCTCCAGCACCACATCCGTAATGGGATCGATGGTGCGGTTGCCCTGTCCGTCACCGGTACCGATGTGCTTTTCTTCGTAGCGCACTCTGGCGTTTTCACCCACAAAGAACCGGTGAATACCGTTGTGTCTGGCCTCGGAATCATCGTCCGTATGAACACCGCAGCCGGCAACGATCACAATATCGGCATTCTCACCCACAAAGAAATCGTTGTACACCAGATCGTCGATACCGCCTTTGGTAACGCAGGCAGGAATATAGACAGTCTCCCCCTTGGTTCCGGGGAGAATCGTAATGTCGAGACCGGGCTTATCCTGCTTCGACTCAATTTTGATATTTTTGCTGGAGACACGGCCGGCACACTCGCCGTTCTCCCGGATATTATACGCGCCCTTGAAGCTGCCCGTAAAATCGGACACCTGCTCCAGAAGCTTTTTCGTAATGTTATTCATGGAATTGCCCATCAGAAAAACTCCTTCCGGCTGCAGCATTTTGAACTTGCACGCTCACTTTCCAGCATTTTGGCGACCATTTCCGGTCCGGGTCCCCGGTCGGCAACGGTACCGTCAGCAATCATAATAATCTCATCGGCAATCTGCAGGATCCGTTCCTGATGAGAAATAATGACCAGTGTACCGTCCAGATTGCTTCTCATTTCTTCAAAGGCCTGAATCAGATTCTGGAAGCTCCACAGGTCGATGCCTGCTTCGGGTTCGTCGAAAATCGTCAGCTGGGTATGCCGTGCCAGAACCGACGCAATCTCGATTCTTTTGATTTCGCCGCCGGAAAGGGTGGCGTCAATATCACGGTCCAAATAATCTTTGGCACAGAGACCAACTTTCTGCAGGATTGCACACAGGCTCTCCTGACTCATAGTCTCCCCTGCCGCCGTTTCAATCATCTGTCTTACGGTAATGCCTTTAAATCTCACAGGCTGCTGGAAAGCGAAGCTGATACCCTTCCGGGCACGCTCTGTTACATCCAGATCCGTAATATCCAGTCCGTCCATATAAATTCTGCCGGAGGTCGGTTTTTCAATTCCCATCAGCAGTCTTGCGAGGGTCGTTTTACCGCCGCCGTTGGGGCCGGTAATAGCAATCAGTCTGTTGTCTCGGATTTTCAGGCTGATATTTTTCAGGACTTCCTTGCCGTCTGATGCGGTCCAGCAGATATTCTGCAGTTCTAGCATCGAATGCACCTCTTTCGTATTCTGTGAATTTCACCAAGTCAGGCTTATACAGCCGTGTTCTGTGTCTTTTTATAAATGCAGAGAATTCACGCAGAAGCTGAGCCACGGAGGAAATCTCAGGGCATAGGCCCGCAATTGCATCGTCGCAGAAAAAACACATGGGATCGGAATTCCCAAGCCTGCAGGGATTTTCGTTGTTTTGGAATCTCTATATCCGTATAATCAGTAAGAAATCAGTTCATAGCCGTCTTCTGTGACGAGAATCTGAATCTCCCACTGGGCAGAAGGCTTGCCGTCGGCGGTATACACCGTCCAGCCGTTGTCCGCATCGGTAAAAATATCCGCAGAGCCCATATTGATCATCGGCTCGATGGTGAAGATCATGCCGGGAACCATCATCATTTCGGTACCCTTCCTGGAAACATAACTGACCCAGGGTTCCTCATGGAACTCAAGGCCGATACCGTGTCCGCCGATTTCCTGAACCACGCTGTAACCGTTTTCTTTGGCAAAGTCATTGATGGCCTGACCCATATCTCCCAGGAAGCCCCAGGGCTTTACCTGCTCCAGACCTACCTGCAGGCTCTGCTTTGTAATTTCAACCAGTCTTCTCTTCTCCGGGGAAACATCGCCGATGCAGAACATCCGGGAGGAATCGGAGAAATAGCCATTGAGAATGGTGGAAACGTCCACATTGATGATATCCCCATCCTGCAGAACCTCGTCAGGAGACGGAATGCCATGGCACACCACATCGTTGATGGAGGTGCAGACACTCTTGGGGAAGCCTTCATAATTCAGCGGTGCAGGGATGCCGCCCATCTTCGTGGTGACATCGTATACCCACCGGTCAATTTCTTCGGTCGTAATACCGGCATGGATATGTTCGGTCACATAGTCCAGCACGGCGATATTGATTTTTGCGCTTTCTCTGATCTTCTGAATCTGTTCCTGATTTTTAATAATCTCTCTGGGAGGAACCAGACACCCCTGATAATAATACTCTTCCAGCCGGCTGTCAAAGCCAAGGTGGCAGTTTTTATATTTTTTTCCGCTGCCGCACCAGCACGGCTCATTTCTTCCTAATTTGTGCAAAAAACACACACCCTTTCTTTATAAAAGGAATGGGTCGACACAATCCGTTCCCTTTTCCTACATGATACACCGGATCTGAACTGAAATCTGATCTGGGAACATCCATATCGGTGTTGTGGAAGCTCTCGTCATGGCTGCCCGAAGCCATACTGCACCATAATTTTTCAGGAGGTGAACGCCTCTTCCGTTACGTTATCCTCCGGCCGCAATAACGCCATTCGTGCAACATATCTATACTACACCATTCGGCCTGTTTGTACAACATCTTCATACGTTTCCGAGGGAAAATTTTTTATCTTTTTGCCGACAGGGCCGGTTTTTCCTTCAGCGCCCGGAAGGATTTATCGCTGATTGCGTGCTCCAGACGGCAGGCATTCTCTTCTGCGGCGGCAAAATCGATTTCCATTGCCACCAGCTGGTTGGTAAAGAAGCAATGCCGCTCATAAGTCTTTTCCGCAATCTCCCGCCCCACAGCAGTCAGATGCTGCAGAAAATGATTGTCCATAAACAGGAAGCCGCCATTGGTCAGCACGGACACGGCACACGCTTGGCTTGGAAACGCCCACAACAATTCTCGCCGTGCCGGTCAGAAAATCAGTCAGCAGAACCGTGAGCAGCAGAACTCCCATCGCCGCAGCTCCACGATAATGCTGATCAGCATACCCTTCGGCCCCAGTTTTTATAATTTGGTTCCATTCTATTTCCTCCTGAATTTCTGCATAATTGCGCGTAGGCTAGTTATCGCTAACCAGATCGTAGCACAAGTTTTTTCTGCGTCAATGAATGACAACCTGATTTTTCCTGCAGCTTTCTGCTTTTCCGGAAAGCTGCAGGAAAGCACCTGCCACGGGCAAAGCAGTAAAAGGCAGAGGATTGCGCTTTCATTCTGCAATCCTCTGCCTGTAATTCTCAATATATCCCCCGCTCTGCCGAAAAGCCTCTGCCCGTTACGCTGGCTGCATTTCCGGAAGACAGCTCGGGCATCAATCCATTGCCGCCCATTTCTGAGCAATTCTCTGCAGGCTGTCCGTCATTTCTTCGGAGGACTCCCAAAGATGTGTCAGTATGATTGCTTTGTTGTCCTTCACCGCTATACATTCCAGGCTCTTCGACACCCAGGCATGATCCAGTCCCTGAATTTCGATTTCCGTAAAGTTATCGGGAGACCTTCCAAACGTGGAATTGTACATCAGGGATTCCACAAACTGTTCCATCATTCCGGGACGCTGCAGAATATAAACTTTCTGATGCAGCCATTGCTGGTCCTGCACAAATTCCTGAGCAGTCCACGATTCTGCCAGCAGAGACTTTTTATACACAACTTCACTTTCTCTGTCACTGTACGGATGATTTGTCGTCCGCTCCCCGGAAACCCCCAGTTCTTTCAGGAGAATATACGGTTCTTTCGTTTCCAGCGGCATAGGAAATGTCTGGCCGCAGAAAGTATCCCAGCACAGGCATCCCAAGCCGACAATCGTGATCGTCCATTGTGCCAACCGCAGGAAATAATGTCTGCCGTCTGATTCGTGATTGAGGGGTATTCCTTTCTGCATTTTATGATACAGTCTGCTCAGATAAACCATGCCCCACACGTCACGGAAAACGAGGCCGAACAAGATCAGGACATCCCCGATAATCAGGTAAGTATCTGCAACCCACGATTGATAAAATGCTGCAAACCAATGCCCATCTGCCACATTCCACCGAAAAAAAGACAGGATCGTAAAAAGCAGCACATAAACAAGCGGAATCATGGCATTCCAGATGTACTGTTTACGCAGCGCTTGTAAAGTTTCCGCCTGCTGCGCCGGATCCAGATAAAACTCCGGCGCATCGCTGTCGTCAGGGGCCCGGAACACATGATGAAAACCGCGTCCTGTCACATATTCCCACCCACAGTCTTCGTAGATGCCCACCTGTTCTTCCGGAAGCTTTCCGTTTTCCAGAAGCTTCGGTGATACGATTTCAATCCGATACCGCACAGCTTCCGGTTCGGATTTTTCAAAGCGGCTCAAAAACACGCCTCTGCTAACCAGTTTCCAGCCTTTTGCCGCCATATCCGAATAAAATTTCTCAGTTCCGCCAAGATCAAATTCTTTTGGATTCAAACTGTATTTGTGTTTCATGATTCTTCCTCCAAAATCCGTCCGTCTGCCACCAATTGCTTCAGTCGGTTATATTCCAGATGCAGCGCATGAATCCCGGCATCTGTAATGGTATAGTTTTTGCGGCGGTTTTCTTCGCTGGTCAGTTGAATCAGACCTTCCTTGTTCATCCTGGAAAGGACACCATAGAGCGTTCCCGGGCCCATTTCTATCCGACCACCGGACAATTCTTTAATGCGCTGCATCATGCCGTAGCCATGCCCCGGCTTCGTCAGCGCCAGCAGGATATAATACATTGCTTCCGTCATGGGTGCCTGTGATGTCACATTCTCTTCTCCTTCCATATATTATGTGTCTCGATATATCGCGTGACATAATAGTAACATCTTTTCAGGTTCCTGTCAACAAAAAACACCACCCGGATGCACAATGCATCCGGGTGGTGTTTCTCTGCCGGTCCGTAAACCCGATTACAGCCGGCAGCTTTGATTTTACTTTCAGCTTTCCGAAACTTCAATGGAATCCCGGGACAAGTCTCCCTGCCCGGCTATCATTGTCCGAAGATCGCCTGTATCCTATTTGCGCTTCTTTCTGCAGAAGACCGCACAGCCCAGCACGGCAAAGGATACGGCGCAGCACAGCAGCCATATCATAAGATTGAAACCGTCTCCGGTATCAGGCGGTTTTTCGGAGGGGTTTGCATCCTCGGCAATGAACGCCCATTCAATTTTGCCTATGTTTTCGGCTTGTTCGCTGTTGACTTCAAGACGTTTCGTATTCTTCGGTCAGTACCGGCTCTGTACATCCGGTGCTCTGTCTCGAATGCCGGACGTTTACAGGCAGGAAAGAAGCGGCTCTCCACAGAGAATCGCTTCTGCATTTTGTTTTAGTCTGTAAATGAGCGAACGGGAACCATCTTACACAAGTCACCTGTGTCAGGCCGTGACAGCCAGAGCGGTTCTCTTAACCGTCTTTGCCGGCTACTTGTATAGAGCAACGAACAGCAATATTGTTTTCATCGCAAGTGATGCAAAACAGGGCAATCTCGATTTGAGATTGCCCTGTCGGTATAAATCCGCAACCATTTACCTTAGCTTACCTCAGCACAAACTCAAATATCATTTGATGTAAAATGCGCGATTTTGCTTTTCCGGCTGGAAAATCGGAATTTTAATATATCTTTGCGTCGGTGGAAACATGGGTTCCGGCAGAATGATGAAACAGCGTCTTTCTGCATCCGGCTCCCGTAAACAGCAGAATCCGCCTGCCGCAGGAGCTCTCCCGGACTTTGGGAAAGCTCTCGCCCCCCCCTGCCCTTTACGGCACGGGAATCGGACTCGGCACCATACAGCAGCCCCGCAATCCACTGATATACGACTGTTGCGTCAGCCTTCCTCGACCTCGCAGGTACCTTCGGGCCTGTGATCCCAATCCTTTACCCAGTCTCCGATAAACGTAGGTACATCACTGAATCGCGAGAACAATTCCAGAGTTCCGTCTGCGGATGCATAATACACTCCGTCTTCTGTGAGAAGAACGCTGCTGTGATTGCCTGATGTGCTGTCCAGTTCATACAGATTTTCTGCGCTCTCAGTGCAGCTGCCTTCCTCTAAAATTCCATCGCTTTGACTGTACAGATAAAAATACCCATCCTTATCAAACGTCAAATATCTGCCGTTTATTCCTGCGGAGTCTGTGCTGTACGCGCCCTGCAGCAGAATTGGTGCAGCAGGATTTGCAAGGCAGTACTGGACGCAATTAACAATCAAAGAAGCCAGCAGCCCCGCCCCCAGAACCCACAATCCAATTGCAGTGATCGATATTTTCCTTTTCATAAAATCACCCTTTCTGAATTTGGAAGATGCAACATGAGAAATTGCACTTGTTCCGTCTCTGCCTGTATAACGATTGAATCGCAAAATCATTACAGACCGGAGATAAAAACTGTTCTCTTTTTGATAAGCCAGTCTGTCAGGAAGCGTCGAATATGTCCCGCAGTTATGCATCGGTAACGAGAAATGCTTACTTTTCAAATCTGGAAATTTTCACGTCATTGATCCGCACATAAGTGACAGACATCTCGTCCATTAGTTTCTCAATTTCCTCGGGGCCGCCAACCAAACGCATACCGTAACAGGCCCAGTTTTCCTTTGCATTTTCAAGCCGCTCCTGCAGCATGGACATGGAAATCAGGCTCTCAAACTGCGTTTCCATCAGGCGGACAAAGTCCGGATGGTCGATCAGCATCTGCAGCCGGGACTGGAGGCACTGCTCTAACGCTTCACCGGTAACTTCATGGGGCAGATAGTAGTTCGGGTATTTTTCGGCAGCCTCTTCTGTCATTTTTTCTCCACGGAGATGATCCAGGAACATACCGCCGGAGGCAGATTCAAATTTTGTCACATTCTGGCCTTCCAAAGCCAGCCACCGGACACGGATGCCTGTAAACCCGTTGATAATCCGCGCCGCCTCCTCAGAGGAGATGCCCGCAGGAAAACTGACGGAAACATCCATATAAGCAGATTTTGGCAGATTCTGCAATTCCTGACGGACACTGTCGACGGAATCGGAGAACTCTTCCGTCTGCGGATTGACGGAGTAAGGATATTCCGGATCCAGAAATTCCATCACCTGAATATACAAAGGCACATGGCCCATATTCAGTTTGGACAATCCGATTTGAAGCTGCGCTGTAGCGGGCCCCGTATAGGATTGGGGACCATAGGCATCCGTAATCAGCAGGTCGGCAGAATATCGGCCGAAGCCATGGGCCTGAGGCTCCTTCAGCACCCAGCAGTATTTCCCGGGAAAATAGGTGCTGACGGTATCTTCCAGAAGTACGATGAATTCTTCACTTTCACTGTCGCCCGGAATTAGGAACGGCGTTTCTCTCTGCGGTCTGTAGCATATCAGATTCACTGTCTGGGATGCTCCGAAGTAAAGCCCCACAGCCAGTACCGCCGCCAAAAGAATCGCCAGCGCCGCTCTGGCATAAATGGTTCGGTTCATGCTCCTGCGTACTTTCTTCTGGAACTGCTTTTCAGCTTCCGGGTTCAAGTCTTCCTCTTTGGAACCGGCAAGCATCCGATCCAGATCTTCTTCCTTCATAATTGTTCCTCCTTACTTGCATTCAGTATCCGGGTCTTTGCGCGGTGACGCAGCACACGCACATGGTCGGCTGTGATGCCCAGAATTTCTGCTATTTTTATGTCCTTGTAATCCGTCTGCACAGTCAGCAGCATTACATCCCGCTCCAGCCCCGGCAGCTGACTGATTTGCGTGTACAGCCACTGAAGCTGCTCATGTTTAAGATAATTCTCCCACACATCCTCATGAGCCGGTACTGTGTCCATCATGCTGTCGGTTAAATTCACTTCACGAATCCGTTTCTTCTGAAAATCCAAAAACTCATTGCGAAGGACTGTATACATCCACGCCCGCACATTACCGCTCTCAAAGGTTGTTAATGCTTTCACAAATGTGTTGGCAGTGATATCTTCAGCATCCGCCTTCACATGGGTAAGAGAATAGGCGTAAAGAAAGAGTGACTTATAGTACCGGCGATACAGCTGTTCAAATATTTCTTTGTCTATAGGTCAACTCCCCCTTTCCTGATTGCAAACGTAAAAAACACGGAACGAATCCTGCCGTATCATTATATGGACTGTTCTGTCCGTACGCAAGTGTATGCCAGTGCTTGTATGCTGACATTGCTTTTTATGCCGGTTTTTTTCTCTTTGTCCCTGTTCCCTTTCCATTTATAAACGATTGAAGCGGAAAATAATTACAGGCTTTCTGAAAATATTTGGTATATTTTTGCTGTCTGATAAAAAACACCGTGTACGGCAGCAAACCATACACGGCGGATTACATATTTGAAGAGGACACGGCAGCCGGAGGCCTGATGTCCCGAAGGCAGCCTCCGGAATTTCCGTCAGCAATCTGCGTTTGGCTGCCTCCGATTTTGGAATTGGTACAGAGCCGTATTGGAGAGTCTTTATCTGATTGAAAAATCCAGCATTCCGCTTTGAAATGCATATACGGGATCTGCACCAAAACAAATACTTCCCAACACCAAAATTGTCCCCAAAGCAATGAATGCCACGGACAGGCACAACAATATCTTTGTACTTTTTTTCATGTCTTACCCCTCCTTCACAACCAGCAGTCCCTTAGCTGTGCAGAACAGCCAGCGCCCGCCTCGATACAGACCGACAGCGGCATATTTTACGGCAAGAGATGCCAGGCAGGTAATTCCCAACATGACAATCCCCACACCGATGACAAAAACGGCATAGCTGCCGCTGACAGGGAACAGCCCAAAACCTCGAATCACAGCAAGAACTCCGGCACACACAAAAGCTGCCACACATAAAACCAG
Organism: Oscillospiraceae bacterium; assembly: GCA_020025535.1. GTDB lineage: Bacteria > Bacillota > Clostridia > Oscillospirales > Oscillospiraceae > Faecousia. The sequence continues at coordinate 15,229 of JAHHRY010000001.1, forward strand.
CGATAAGATCACTGCTGCAATCGACAGTGCAACAGCACCGGCAGTCAAAACAAGAGCAAACAGCAACGGAATCCACAGCGGCGCACCCAGTATCGCTACTGTAATTGCAGCTGCTGTCCAGCCATTTTTAGGACGAACCCTGTTTTTCACCAAAGTCGGAAGGGGCTGCTCCCGAAGAATTTCTTCAGCAACTTCATTGACGTCTCCGAGTTTCGCAACAGCGGCCTCCTCTTGGATTCCGTCTTCCATCATATCGTCCAGTAATTCCTCATAATATGAAAGCCGCTGTTTTGCTTCTATGTCAGAAAGCGGATGAAGTTTGCGGCTCAGTTCCCGTAAAAATACTTCCTTAGTCAAGATCAACACCCTCCCTGATATATTGATAAATTCTTTCGACTTCTTTCCAATCGGCTAAAAAGTCCATAAGCTGCATTTTCCCTGTATTCGTAATCGTATACATCTTTCGCAGTCTTCCCTCATGTTCCACAGGCCGAACCGTAACACAATTTCCGGCTTCCAGTCTGCGCAGAATGGGATATAAGGTAGATTCCGATAATTCAATGTACTCTCCCAAATCTTTCAGGATTTTATATCCATAGGATTCTCCACGATTCAGTACAGAAAGTACACATACATCCAAGAGCCCCTTTTTCAATTGTGCATTCACGCAAGCACCTCCCTATGCGATATATTATACTATGCATAGTATATCGCGTCAAGCAGTATCATAAAAATAATCTGCTTTTATAAACAGCCATAAATAAAAGCAGGTGCAGTTCCCTAAAAGTTGAACTGCACCTGCAATTTAAGCTTAGATCATTTCCGTGTTCAAAATTTCCGCAGCACACGCCTTTATGCGCCTTTGCAGGAAGCATAAACAGGGGTGAAACCCTATAAAGGGAAACGGTGAGCTGCTTGCGAAAAACCCTTTATTGGCAAGGGTGTTGGAGGATTTTATTAAAGTCCTGCGGCACCTAATAATCGTAGATAAAATCGAGTAATTCAAATCCGAATTTATCTGACAGATTACGTCATTTTGTAATGGTCGGAATTGAGGTGTCCGGAAATGGATATATCCTTCGGAAACGAAAACCAGAAATTTAATTACAGGGTATGTGCTGTGATTATTTCCGGTGAAAAAATACTGGCAATGCATGATGAGCGGTCGCCTGATTTTTATTTGCCTGATGACCGCGTAAAAATGGGTGAGACTGCCGAGAATGCGGTATTAGGTGAAGTTCAGGAAGAACTGAATATCGTACCGGGAATTGTCCGCCCCTTATGGCTAAACCAAGTTTTTTCACAGAAGATGTAGATAACCTTACTTATCATGAACTTTGTATTTACTTGAAAATATTGTCTAACTGTCGGGGGGCTCTTCACGGTTGTGGATAAAACTTCATTTTCTATATTTCTCCGGTTTTCCCTTCAAATTCATCATGACAGGGCACCGTTGTTAAGAAAATGTTCTCCATGCGTTATTCATCTTCGTCTTCATCGTCGTCCGGATCGTTGAACTCCAGTTCCTGACCGAAGCAATAGGAGGTGCCGATTTTTGTATTCATATTAGGCAGCTCCCGGACAATATACTGCCGAAGTTCCTCTGTATAGTAGAACTTGATTAAATGATTGGTAGACTTATGGCCGCTATTCTCAATCTCCTTCAGGACATCTTTGTGGTCACTGAAATAGATGGTTTGCCTTGTACCACCTCTGAAGCCGATTTCAAAATAACTGCCGACTTCCGCGCAGTCTTTGGTTGCCATGACCCATTTCTTTTTGAACGGCCGCTGCAGGCAGATCTCATCCGCGGTGATCTGCAGCGAACTGAACATTCTGCGCACGAGTCCGAACCAAAACATCAGTGCGAATAAGACAAACACTCCAACGCACTCCAGAATCAGGATTCCACGGTTCTCGGGTGCCGTTGTGTTCCAAAATCTCAGGATAAATGCCGGTGGAAAGACCACTGCTATACCAATTATCACATACCGAATAACGCGCAAAAATGCAGGTGGTTTGAATTTCATTTTCATGTTCCTCCTTTTTTACTCCAGATCCTTTATTTATATAGAGAATAGCTGTTGAGAGAATGCTTTTCCTATTCTCTGCAGCATATTCCTTATAACACCGTAATGCAGTTGACTGCAGAAATCCCCTCCTCGTTTATTCCCTTCTTAATATAAGTGTCTGCAAAATGCAAAAAGTGACAAGAATTAATAAAAAATTCATAATTCAGCATATCGCACAAGCAGGTTTCTCGTCATTTGGCAATTATCCACGAAATTCAAAGCATGAAGCCCGACGGAGTGTGTGGCCGTACCAATCCCATTGAGCCGCACCTTCTTATTGGAAAAAGCTGTTACCTGCGTTGGCAGCAGGGGGCTTCTATCCGCCCATTCTTCTGCCACAGTGGATAAGCTGTTTTTATTCTTAATCCACTCCTTCCTGTACCTTTAGTATAAGAAGAAAGTGGCCCATTTTGAAGTTTGCGATTCTGGCGGAATTCACCTCAAAATAGGAAAAGACCTTGAAAGGCATTTCTACCCTTCAAGGTCTTTTGCTCTTTATCTGTTAGGATTATCTGAATTTATATAACATTCTGTTCAATGCTTCCTTTTAGAGGAAAATTTCAAAATAAGGACGGACAAAAGAATTACAACAAGCAGCGTGAGGCAGCAACTCATGGTACTGAACTGAAATACGAAAGTTGCCGACAGTCCGTTGATCAGGCAATGGGTCAGGATGCAGGGAAATACACCGTTGGAAATTTTCCGAATCGTGCCAAGAGCATAGCTAAGGGTCAGGCACATAATCCCAAACAGCAAATAATTCATGGATGCATTGGCAGTTCCCTGTATAAAAAATAGAGGTGTGTGCCAAACCCACCAGATTATAGCAGTTATCCAGACAGCTGCATGAAAGCCATGTCTTTTTTCGATCTCCGGCTGTAAAATCATTCTCCAGCCGACCTCCTCGTTGCCGCCTCCAAACAGCATCATTGGTACAATTACAATCAGCATAAAGACAGGGGCACCCAACTGGAACCCATTGATTGTACAGCCAAGAATATAGTAAACAGCAACAAAAAGAAATACGCAGGCATATATAAACAGGCCGTGCTTTACATCAAAGACCTGTTTCAGCCAGTCCGAGAAGTTCCTGACAAGCTGCTGTTTCCGCATTACCCAATAAGATGCCACTGTAGGGGAAAAACCACCCACCACGAAAAGCACCCGAATCACCGGATGGTTGACCGTCCAGTTAAGTACCTGACTAAGCACAGCACAGCTGCCCCAGCCAATCAGCATCAGCCCGAAGGTGATTTCCAGAAAGCTACTTACGGGTGATGTTTTTTGATGAATATTCTCTGCAACCTTCATATATTTTTTCTTCCAATCTGTTAAGCTTATTTTGATATATCAACCCTTTAATCTCTGAATACATTTTAGCAAAAATGGGCAACCCCATCAAGAGATTGCCCATTTCATAATTATGCGTTTTTTCTTGCTGCACAAGACTCTGCATCATTTGATGTAACTTTGATGTATGATGTAGTTTTTTATGCTTTCTGAGAAATACAGAACATCTCGTTTTGATATTCAAAACGGTACATCATTAATACATCTTTGCACCGGCAGGAATGTGAGAATCCAGCATGATGAGGTGCAGCTTTTCAGCGCCTTCCTCATGGTGGACTGCGGAAATCAGCATGCCGCAGGACTCAATGCCCATCATGGGTCTGGGAGGCAGATTGGTGATAGCAAGCAGCGTCTTGCCAACCAGCTCTTCCGGCTCGTAGTACATATGAATACCGGACAGAATCACGCGATCTGTGCCTGTACCGTCGTCCAGAACGAACTTTAAGAGCTTCTTGGACTTCTTCACAGCCTCGCATTCCTTAACCTTAACGGCACGGAAATCAGACTTAGAGAAGGTGTCAAAATCGACCATATCTGCAAAGAGAGGCTCGATCTCAACCTTAGAGAAGTCGATGGGCTCCTCGGATACGATGGGTGCAGCGCTGGCAGGAGCGGCTTCCTTAACTTCCTCAGTTACACCGGCAGCGGCCTTATTTCTTGCAATTTCTTCCAGAGTGGGGTTCATTGTGGGGATTTTCGTTGAAATCGTGCTTATCCCGTTAAACCTCACCATTTGGGCCTATATGTGACGGTTATTTTTTTATTTTTGCGTTACTCAATACATATCGGTATCGACCTGTGTCGGTTTGATGTATGATGTATGATTCTAGTTCTCAAAACAGTCGCAAAGAACTCAGAGCAATTCTTATTATATCCGTAAAGTGAAAAAATCAAGTAGCTCCAAACAAACTCCTATTGCCTTAAAAAGATATAACCCTTTCATCCATTCGCAAAGACACTTTTATTAAAGCAGTCGCTTATCTATGGAAAACGGCATAGGAAAAACATATAAAGCATGGTACAATGTGAATAATAGAAGAACTTAAACTGTTAGATAAATCGGAATTTCACAAATGAAAGGGACGATTATACAATGAATACTGATAATGATTTACTAAAAAATTTGAATAAATTACACACAACAAGATTAGGCATAGAACGCATTAAAAGAAACTTGTCTTTAGATACAGATGATGTGGTTGACTGGTGTAAAATCAAAATCAATTCTGCAAATACTGTTATCACAAGAAACGGAAAGAATTGGTATGCGAATGTTGATGGTTTTATTATAACTGTAAATGCTCATAGCTATACGATTATTACAGCACATAAGGAGAAGAAATGAAGTATACAATTCGTGAGTTAAACGCATTTTCAGTTATTGGACAGGAAGTAGAGCTTACTCATTATCAAAAAAGAATATTTTGATTAGTACAAAGTTTTGGAAGAAGTTTAACAGCAACTTAAAGAAATCATATCTTTCGCAATCGGGAAACTGGGTCAAATATGCTTTTATGGAAAGAAGAAACGAAAAACTTTATTATTTCTGTGCTATTCCCCAAAAAACCATTATTCCAGATAGCTTTCTGTATAAGGAGATACCATCTTATAAATATTTGGTTGTAGAACATATTGGTGCTATGGATCAAATATATCAAACTTACGGAAAGATTTATCAAGAGGTTATTCCCAACACACCGTATGTCCCTATAAAAGATATATTCTTACACTTTGAAAGATATGATTATCGTTTCCATTGGAATAGAGATAATTCGATTATCGAAATTTGGATGCCAATTAAGTGTTAAATTCTGATTTGTCGCTTTGTACTTATCATTCTACCACAATTCCGAGAGCGTGGAAATAGGGAGTTTTCCGGGCAGATTTCCTACCTTTCGGATATACGGGACAGGCGGTCATTTAGGTGTAGACTTAGGGTAGTTCATCGGTGGATGAACTGCCCCCCAAGGTCTTATGATTTTGATCTGTCAGGATTATAGGAATAGGCCGAACACTTATTTGTGGGATTTCCTTACTTTGCTGATTATGCCACTGACACAAAAACTAAGCAGAATAAAAATTCCGCAAATGATTCCCATATTTGTGCCGAGTGTCGTTCCCGTGTATTCCGTACTGGTTTTTGTAAGCTCATAAATGGGAAGTCCCACCATTTTCACTGTTAGAGTTTCTACATTTGAAGCGTAGGCCTGGGTATAGCCGAAATAGATCACAACACCCATCAAAATCATAGCAATGAAGAATCCAGTCAAAATTGGGACTGCTATTTTCAAAAATTTTCTCATACATTTTCTCCCCCGTTTATATCTTTCGATAAGTGTTAAGAATATTTTGATATATCTAACCCTTTAATCTCCGAATACATTTTAGCAAAAATGGGCAACCCCATCAAGAGTTTGCCCATTTCACAATTATACGTTTTTTTTACTGCTGCACAAGCCTCTGCATCATTTGATGTAAACTTGATGTATGAAGTCGTTTTTTATGGTTTCCGTGATTTTCGTTGAAATAGCGCTTATCCCGTTAAACCTCACTATTTGGGCCTATATGTGACGGTTGTTTTTTATTTTGTCCTTACCCAGTACATATCGGTATCGACCTATGTCGGTTTGATGTATGATGTACGATTTTCGTTCTCAAAGCAGTCCTAAAGGACTCAGAACAATTCTCATTATAACTACAAAACGAAAAAAATCAAGAGGCTCCCAATAAACTCCTATCTCCTTAAAAGCGATATAATCCTCTCATCCATCAACAAATATACCTCCATCAAGGCAGTCTCTTATCTTATGAAATATAGTATAGAAAGAACAGATAATGCATGATACAATGTAAATGATAGAAGAACTTAAATTGTTAGATAAATCAAAATTTATCGAATAGAATAAAAGAAAAATATTAAAGGAAGGTTGTATAATATGGCGATTTCAAATATAAAGGCTACATTGCAATGCGATATTTGCAAAGTGTGGAATGTTGTTACATCGGTCAAAGATTATTCATGGCGTAGTGATTTAAGTAAAACTGAGATTCTAAACGACAAGCAGTTTATTGAATACACTAAAAATGGATACCCAACAACCTTTACTGTCACCGCTGTTGAGCCATATAAACGCTGGGAATTTGATATGAAGAACGAAAACATGACAGGTCATTGGGTGGGCATTTTTACGAAAAAAGGCGAACAAACAGAGATAGATTTCACAGAGAATGTAATTGTAAACAATATCTTCATGAAGTTATTTATAAAATCTTATCTTAAAAGGCAACAGGCTCAATTCATTTCTGACTTAAAGAAAGCACTGTCTTAGTTGCTTCTTTTCATACAGTAGATGAAAGGAAATTTTAACACTCGATTTTATGTTGAAAACAGAGGTTACTCTTAAAGTGTCCAACTTATTCGGGTTTATCTAACACAATATATAAATTAAAAGGAGAAGGAACCGCAGGTATGCGGCTCCTTCTCCTTTTGTTTATGCCTCTTTCCGATCAGCCTGAAAATAGACATCCAGGCCATCGAACTCTTTCTTTTTGAGTTCTTTGGTAACATCTGTGCAGATATTCAATGTAGTGGAAATATTCTTATATCCCAGTGCATCCTGAATCACCTTTACATTAACGCCTGTTTCACATATCCTCGTTGTAAATGTATGTCGCAGGGAATGACAGCTGAAATGGGGAAGCAGCACTTTCCGGACTCTTGCTTTCCATATAAATATCTGCAAATAAAGAATCCTGAAAAGTATTTCTGCCTCTCAAGGTCTTTTGAGCTTTATCTGTTAAGAAAATCGGAATAGGTTGAACATTTTATCCCAATTTATTCTTTTTGCATTTCGGCGTTGGCAGTTCGTCATACATTGATTGGAACAGTCCAGTCAGAAATCCTTTGTCATCTACTTCTTCTACCAGCAACATTTCTTTTGCACCATCGTAAGGGGCTTCACGAGAAGCAGTCGGCATGTGAGAAATTGCTGATTTTGTTGGTTTCACAAGAAATCGGTCATCGTAAATGCCGCCGATAATCTTCCCACGATAATAGATAATAAACTCCCCCATCATTGCCCGACTTGTAATTTCTTCAAGATCAGATAGTTGCTCTAAAATGAATTGCAAATATTTTTTGCTCGAGGACATGGTTTTCCCTCCTTCATAATCTGTTCGAAAAACTTTGATATATCTAACACTCTACTCTAAATACATTTTAGCAAAAATGGGCAACCCCATCAAGAGATTGCCCATTTCATAATTATGCGTTTTTTCTTGCTGCACAAGACTCTGCATCATTTGATGTAACTTTGATGTATGATGTAGTTTTTTATGCTTTCTGAGAAATACAGAACATCTCGTTTTGATATTCAAAACGGTACATCATTAATACATCTTTGCACCGGCAGGAATGTGAGAATCCAGCATGATGAGGTGCAGCTTTTCAGCGCCTTCCTCATGGTGGACTGCGGAAATCAGCATGCCGCAGGACTCAATGCCCATCATGGGTCTGGGAGGCAGATTGGTGATAGCAAGCAGCGTCTTGCCAACCAGCTCTTCCGGCTCGTAGTACATATGAATACCGGACAGAATCACGCGATCTGTGCCTGTACCGTCGTCCAGAACGAACTTTAAGAGCTTCTTGGACTTCTTCACAGCCTCGCATTCCTTAACCTTAACGGCACGGAAATCAGACTTAGAGAAGGTGTCAAAATCGACCATATCTGCAAAGAGAGGCTCGATCTCAACCTTAGAGAAGTCGATGGGCTCCTCGGATACGATGGGTGCAGCGCTGGCAGGAGCGGCTTCCTTAACTTCCTCAGTTACACCGGCAGCGGCCTTATTTCTTGCAATTTCTTCCAGAGTGGGTTTCATGGTGGGGAACAGAAGCACATCCCGGATGGAAGCAGAATCGGTCAGCAGCATTACCAGACGGTCTACACCGAAGCCCAGTCCGCCCGTGGGAGGCAGGCCATATTCCAGAGCGGTAATATAGTCATAGTCCACCTGTGCGCGGCAGTTGGGATCCAGAGACTTGCGCTCGGCCACCTGACGCTCAAAACGGCCCTTCTGATCGATGGGGTCATTCAGCTCGGAGAAGGCGTTGCCAAACTCGGTCGCATTGATAAAGTACTCAAAACGCTCGGTAAAGGCAGGATCGTCGGGCTTGCGCTTTGCCAGGGGGCTGTTTTCCACAGGATAATCGTAGATAAACGTAGGCTGAATCAGATTCTCTTCAACAAAGGCATCGAAGAACTCTGCCAGAATTGCACCCTTGGTGGGAATCTCAGGCAGCTCAACGTGCTTCTCCTTGGCAATGGCAATGGCTTCTTCGTCAGAGGTGATAGCGGCGAAATCAACGCCGGAATACTTCTTGACTGCATCCACCATGGTCATGCGCTCCCAGTGGCTCAGATCGATTTCTTTGCCCTGGTAAGGAATGGTCAGGCTGCCACAGACATTCATGGCAACGGTCTTCATCATCTCTTCTACCAGGTCCATCATGCCAAAGAAGTTGGTATAGGCCTGATACAGCTCGATAGAAGTAAACTCAGGGTTATGGGTGGGGTCCATACCCTCGTTACGGAAGATACGGCCGACCTCGTAAACCTTGTCCATACCGCCGACCACCAGCCGCTTCAGATACAGCTCGGTCTCAATACGCAGGACCATATCCATGTCCAGGGTATTGTGATGGGTATAGAAAGGACGGGCAGAGGCACCGATCTCAAAGGGGGTCAGGATAGGTGTATCCACTTCCAGGAAGCCCTTGGAATCCAGGAAGCGGCGCAGTTCCCGCATAATGAGGCTACGCTTGACGAAGGTATCCTTCACCTCGGGATTGACGATCAGATCCACATAACGCTGACGGTATCTGGTCTCCCGGTCGGTCAGGCCATGGAACTTCTCGGGCAGAGGCAGCAGTGCCTTGCTCAGCAGTTTTGCTTCATGAACCCGGACGGAAATCTCGCCTCTCTGGGTACGGAACACATCGCCTACAACACCCACGATATCGCCGATGTCGTTTTTCTTGAAGCGGTTGAAGGAAGCTTCCTCCATCTCGTCAAACTTGACATACAGCTGAATGCGGCCGGTATTGTCCTGCAAATCGCAGAAAGACACCTTGCCCATGCCGCGCTTGCTCATCAGGCGGCCGGCCAGAGCAACCGTCTGGCCTTCCATTTCTTCAAAATGGTTCTGGATGGTGTTGGCATCCGATGTTACATCAAACTTGGTTTCTACAAAAGGGTCGAACCCTTCAGCACGAAGTGCAGCCAGCTTGTCACGGCGTACCTGCACCTGGTCGGACAGAGGCATTTCTGCCTGAGGTACAAACTTTGCCATAGCTTAGCCCTCACGGGAGACGCTGATGACCTTCATGTCATAAGCACCGTTGGGAGCATTGACCGTAAAAATGTCATTGGCAGACTTGCCGACGATTGCACGTCCGAAAGGAGAGTCGTCGGACAGCTTGAATTCCATGGGGTTGGCTTCCTGAGAACCGGTAATCCGGTACTGGGTACGAACACCGGTTTCCACCATCTCCACGACAACGGTGCAGCCCAGACCTACACGGCCGTTAGCTTCGTTCTCGTCCTCAATGATCACAGCATGGGACAGAATATTCTCAATCTCCGCAATACGGCCATAGAGCTTTGCCTGCTCGTTCTTGGCGGCATCATACTCGGAGTTTTCAGACAAGTCACCATAAGAACGTGCTTCCGCGATCATTGCGGCAATCTCACGCTCACGGGTAGTCTTCAGATAGTTGAGTTCCTTTTCCAGATCTGCAAGACGCAGACTGGTAATCTTAAATTCTTTTGCCATATTCGAATTCCTTTCGCAACGCAAAATATTCATAACTTCATTAAATTATAGTGGATTTACTACCCATAGTCAAGGTTATTTTCCGGATTTCAATGCATTTATTGCTGCAATTATCTGCGGATCCCTGTCAGGCGCCAAAGTTCCCGCATAAATGCCTGCTGCAGTTTCCTTGTCCACTTCCACAAAGAACTCCGGTGTCAGGCCGACACCCTCCAGGCTGACGCCTTTCGGTGTATAATACTTGCCTGTAGAGATGCCAACCGCCGAGCCGTCCACCAGTTCAAAGGTGTTCTGGAAGTGGCCCTTGCCCGTGGTCTTTTCGCCCACGATCACAGCCGCATCGTATTCTTCCAGTGCCGCCGCAAAGAATTCGGCCGCCGAATAGGAGCTGCCGTTTACCAGTACTGCCATGGGAATGTCCAAATATTCGGCGTCGGAAACCTTCGTTTCCACACGGCCTTTGTAATCCTCGCTGCGGAAGATCACACCCTCCGGCAGCAGGTAATCCAGCAGCTTCACCAGCTCTCTGACGTAACCGCCGGGATTGAACCGCACATCAAAAATCAGAGAAGTTGCCCCCTCGTTCATCAGGGATTCAATGGCGGCAACGGTTTCGTCATAACAGGATGTATTAAAATTGACAATTCTGATCAGACCGATATTGTCCGGCAGCATGGATGCAATTGCCACCTTATTTTTGACCGTTCGGCGCGTAACTTCAAAGGTCTGCTCAACTCCGCTGCGGAGTACGGTGATGTTCACCTTGGTGCCCTCTTTACCCTGCACCAGCTTCTTTCCCTCATCAGTCTCCATTCCGGCAACGCTCTTGCCGTCTACTTTGGTCATCAGGTCTCCCGCAAGCAATCCGGCTTCTTCCGCAGGGCCGCCTTCGTTCACCTTGGTGATTTCATAGCCATCCTCTGTTGCATGGATGCTGACACCGATGCCCACATAGGCATTGTTCTTGTTCTCCACATAGGATGCATACTCGTCCGCCGGGATGTAGTAACTCCACCGATCCCCCAAGGCCTCAATCATGCCGTTGGCTGCGCCGTCTTCCAGATCCTTTTTATCCACACCGTCCACAAAACGTTCCAGCAGCAGCTTTTCCAGCTGCTCCAGTTTTCTGCTTCCGCCCGTCCCTGCCGTTAGCGCCAGCGTCAGCGCAGAAGCCGTGACCGCCACCATGACATAGGACAGAATGCGCCAAATCTTACTCTTCATTATTTCACCTCATAATAAGTGCTTTCCCACAGCCCAAACGGGCTGTGGGATTCAATAAGCTTAGAACCTAATGTAATTACGGGGATTCTGGTAAACACCGTTATAAGAGATACTGAAATGCAGGTGCGGTCCGGTAACGCCGCCGGTATCGCCAACATAACCGATCAGCTGACCGGCGGTAACAAAGTCGCCTTCCTCTACAATGTATTGGCTCATGTGCATATAGACAGAGGCGAAGCCGTCGTTGTGATTGACTTTTACATGTAAACCGGCACTCCAATGATAGGTTGCGATGGTTACTACTCCGGAACGGGCAGCATAAATCGGAGTACCAATCGGTGCTGCCAGGTCAATGCCGGAGTGCAGCTTCCATTCGCCGGTCAGCGGATGGATTCTGTAACCGAACTCATCGGAAACGAAGTAATCGTTGATGGGTCTGTACCAGGTAATGCCATCTACGATATTATCCGGACTGCCGTGGCCGGCCTGAGTGCTGGGAACGGTGGGAGCGGTGGTAGGCGGCACGGAAGTTGCCAGCCAATCTGCCAGCCACTCTTCGTACTTTGCCTTGTCGTACTCGTCCTCTTTGTCAGCCAGATTTTCCAGCAGTTCTTCCTGTTCCTGCTGAGAATCCGCAATCAGCTGCTTGTATTCATCGCCCTTGGCTTTCATCTCCACCAGCAGCGCATCCGTTTCTGCACGCTTGCTGTCCAGCTCGGCCTGAGAATTCTGCAGCTCCACCTTGGTCAGTTCCATATTGATTTTGTCCTGGGTCAGTTCATCCCGCGCGGTATTCACCTTGTCGGCTGCCTCGCGAAGTGCTGCCATACGCTTCTGGTCTGCGTGTGCAATCTCCAGAATCATGTTCAGGCGGTCCAGCAGGTCAGAAAAACTGCTGGCCTTAAAAATAACCGACCAATAGGACAGTCCGCCCTTCTCTTCCATGGCACGGATACGGTCCTTGTACTGTTCGTTAAGCTTTTCCAGTCTGGCTTCTGCCTGATCCAGTTCTCTCTGCTTGTTGGCGATCATCAGGTTATAGGCAGACACCATCTGGTTGATATTGCTTACTTCACCATGCAGCAGGGCGATCTGCTGATCGATGACGCCCTTTCGCTGCATCATGCCCCTCAGATCACTGGTGTTCTGTGCCAGGCTGTTTTCCAGCTGCTCAATCTTGTGATTCAGCTGTTCCTGCTGTCCCTTCAGTTCATCGATCTGGTCCTGAATTTCGCTGGATGACGCAGCGTGGACGGAACTGACCAGCAGGCCAAGCAGCAGACTCAGCAGCATGATACCGGCCATGATACCGGCCAGCATAGTTACCCATTTATTTCTGTGATTCATGCAGTCTCCTTTACACGTTCATAAACTTCCGGATAGAAGCCCAGCCGCCTACAATACCTACGAACAATCCGGCTGCGCCAAAAGTAAATACCATGGGCATCAGCAGCTGATCGAAAGGTACAAACGTAAACATATTCAAAGTATCCACCAGTTTCAGCTTTTCCAGCACGAAATCATACAGCAGCCACTCAAGGCCAAAGGCCGCGCCGGCGCCGATGACGCCCAGCAGGAAGCCTTCCACGATAAACGGCAGTCGAATGAACCCGTTGGTGGCACCCACCATTTTCATAATGGCGATTTCATCTCTCCGGTCATACATTGCAATTTTAACCGTATTGGAGATAATCAGAAGCGATACGACCAGCAGCACCACGATAACGGTGAAAGAAACCACCCGAAGCATATTCTGGATCATGGAGAAGCCTTCTGCCAGTTCATAGAAGGCGGTAATGTCGGCAACGCCTTTGATTTTGCTGATTTCCTTAACGGTTTCTTCCATCAGGTCGTTATCTTCCAATGTGACGACGTAGCGGTGGCGAAGGGTTTCCGATTCCAGACCGTCGAAGCCGGAATCACCTTCGTGTTCCTCGATGAAATTCTCCAGTGCCTCTTCTCTGGACACGAACTCGGCTTTGAGCACATTGTCCACCATATTGATTTCCGTACCGATGCTTCTTGCTTCCGCATCGGACAGCTCTTCGTCAACGTATACCATTACCTGGTTGGTCTGGTTCAGTTCCTCCACCATCAGCCTGACATTATACATGAGGCTGGAGAAGCTGCCTACAATCAGCAGGCAGGCCACGGTGACACATACAGCTGCAAAGGACATAAAGCCGTGGAGGAAGATGCTGCGGATGCCCTCTTTCAGCAGATATCCAAGATTATTGATTCTCATAGTGATAATACCCGTCCATTCCGTCACTGACCACCAGTCCGTCGTCAATGACAATTACCCGTTTGGTGAAGCGCTCCACCAAATCCTGCTCATGGGTAACTACCAGCATAGTAGTGCCCAGGTTATTGATTTCCTGCAGCAGCGACATAATTTCAAAGGAGCGGGCAGGATCCAGATTGCCGGTAGGCTCGTCCGCAATGATGGTAGAAGGGTTATTGACCAGTGCGCGTGCTATGGCCAGTCTCTGCTGTTCGCCGCCGGACAGCTCTCCGGGATGGCGGCGGCTTTTGGTTTCCAGTCCTACCAGATTCAGCACATAGGGCACACGAGCCCGGATTTCCCGTTCTCTTGCGCCTATGACACGCATGGCAAAAGCCACATTGTCGTAGACCGTCTTATTCTCGATCAGGCGGAAATCCTGAAACACGACGCCGACCGTACGGCGAAGATAAGGAATCTCGCGTTTGCGGACACGCTCCAGAGAATATCCGTTGACATGGACATAACCGGAAGTCGGCTTCAGTTCTCCCGTAATCAGTTTTATAATCGTGGACTTTCCGGAACCGGAAGGACCCACAAGAAAGGCAAATTCGCCGTCCTCAATCTGCATACTTACGCCTCTCAGCGCCTGATTGCCCACAGAATAGGACTTGACAACATTATCGAATTCAATCATGTTATACTACTCCATGTTCACATAATTACTGGAATTTTACCACAACGTAAAAACGAAGTCAATGCAGATTCTGTTAATTCGTGAAAAAAGCAAAAGCCGAAGCTGCATTTTCCGCAGCTTCGGCTCCAAAAAACATCAAATATCAGTGATTTTCCCGGGATGCCAGGTACTTACGGACCATCAAAGCAACCTTGAACACAATGGCGTGATCAAACTGCCGCAGATCCAGGCCGGTGATCTTTTTGATCTTTTCCAGACGGTAAACCAACGTATTCCGGTGGACAAACAGCTTACGGGAAGTCTCGGAAACGTTCAGGTTGTTCTCAAAGAACTTGTTGATGGTGAACAGCGTTTCCTGATCCAGAGAGTCGATGGAGTTCTTCTTGAACACCTCGGACAGGAAGATTTCGCACAGAGTGGTAGGCAGCTGATAAATCAGACGGCCGATACCCAGATTCTCATAATTGATGATACTCTTTTCGGTATCGAATACCTTGCCCACATCGATGGCGGTCTGTGCTTCCTTGTAGGAATCTGCCAGAGAACGCAGATGCTCAGCAATGGTACCAATGCCGATCACCGTTTTGACGAACAGCTCATTTTTCAGAGTCTCTTCGATTTCCGCAGCCATACGCTCCAGCGTTTCGTTGTCGGTTTCCGGTTCAATCTGCTTGACTACGGCAATATCTGTCTCATTGATGCTGAGAACAAAGTCCTGCAGTTTGTCGGGGAACATAGCGGACAGGACGTCCACGCTGGTAACATCTCCGCTGCCCAGCTGACGCACCAGGAAAACCGCTCTGGGGGCATCCGTGGTAAAGTGCAGTTCCTTTGCCCGAATGTAAATATCACCGGGCAGGATGTTGTCCATGATGATATTCTTCACAAAGGTGCCCCGGTCATGCTTCTCCTCATAGAAGGTCTTGGCATTATTGAGGGCAATATGCGCCATGGTACAATAAGAACGGGCAAGCTCGTCGTCTCCGCTGCAGAAAACAGCGTACTCAAAATAGCCGGCATTGCTGATGATGGCCTTAAAGGTTTTCTGACCAAAAGTCACTGCAGCATCAGTAGAATTTGCAACCTTCAACGCCGCGTCGGGCCATCTTTCTCCCATAAGGGAAACATCTGTGCTGGAGATCACACAGCCATCGGTATCCACAACACCGAATACGCGGCCGGGGATTTCCTTCAATTGGCCCATAACACCCTGAAAAACACTGTTAGACATAGGTTGTGCCTCCTCTAAAAAGTGCATAAATGCTTATTTCACAAAATCACTGCAGTTAGTATACACCGCTTTTGCACAATTTGCAAGTGGCTTTTGACATTTCATTGCAAAAACTTATATAATTTTTATATAATATCCCTACTTTATACGGAGCCATGTCCAAAGGTTTGTGGAGTGTACGGTCAAAATGCCATTATGCATCTTCGCCAAAATCCAGTTGTTCTTTTTGGGTCAATTCTCTGACGGCTCCTCTGGGCAGATCTCCCAGAGAAAGTTTTCCCTCCTGTCGACGCTCCAGATAGCTCACCGTCATGCCTCTGGATGCCATCATCCGCCGCACCTGATGGTACTTTCCCTCGCATACAGTCACCAGACTCTCCCCTGCTCCCAAATGTTCCAGCATCGCTGGAAGGCACTTCAGTCCGTCCCGGAGGGTCAATCCGCTGCGGAACGCTTCCACATCTTCTTCCGTCGCCTGTCCCTCATGGCGGGCATAATAGACCTTGGGCACTTCCTTCTTGGGAGAAATCAATCGGTGCAGCAATTCCCCGTCATTGGTAAAAAGCAGCAGCCCCTCCGTCATCTTGTCCAGACGTCCAACGGGCTTCACATCCATCCGCCGGTACTGCTCCGGAATCAGTTCCATCACGGTTTTATCGTTTTTATCTTCCGTAGCGGTAACATACCCTGCAGGTTTGTTGAGCATCAGCACCACCCGGCGTTTACCTCCCAGAATTTCCCCGTCCAATGCCACCCTCTGAACCGCCGGATCGATTTTCATGCTGCCGTCTCTGACCGAGACGCCATCCAATGTTACCCGTCCTGCCTTCAGAATCGCCTTCACCTGACTGCGGGTACCCACTCCGCTGTCACACAAATATTTGTCCAGTCGTTCCATAGTTCCTCCGTTCTATCCTCTCCACAGGGTGAATACTCTGTAACACAGATTACAATTATGGAGGGATTATCATGCTGGTAATGACCGCAAAACTCGATAAAAAAAAGATTGCAATTATCGCTGCCGCCGTAGTGGCGGTAATCGCCGCTGTCGTACTGCTTTTCACAGGGAAAGACAGCACACCAACCATCGCATCTTCCGCCGTGACGAGTAACGACGATCGGGTGCAGTTTCTGACAAACTTCGGATGGGAAGTCGTAGTTTCCCCCGCCGAAACCTGTCAGGTACGGATTCCGTCAAAATCCACTGCAGTATTTGAGCGCTACAACGGCCTGCAGAAAAGTCAGGGTTACGATCTTTCGGAATACGCCGGAAAAACCGTCATGCGCTATGTCTACAAGGTCAAGAACTACCCCGGCGCCACAAAGCCTGTATTTGCAACCATCCTCATCTGCAACAATCAGGTCATCGGCGGAGACATCACTGACACCGCCGCAACCGGCTGCATTCAGGGTTTTGAGTTCCCAGTCAAAACACAGGATACCAAGAAATAAGGTTATCATAACACAAAAACCACGGTGTGACAAGCAAAGCCGGACAGGAGCGGTTCCCGGAACTGCTCATTATAAAAAGCAATTCTCCGCAGGTGCGGGGCAGCCCAGTCAAAGAGCTGCCCCGTACCTCTTTTTTCCGGCCGGCGGTGGGTTGCCGTCAGAGCAAAGGGCACCCATGCGCCGTACACCAGCATTTCCCGTGATTTTACGCCCTGTGAAAGCAGCAGAAACGGACCGGTGCGGTCTTAACCGCGCCGGTCCGTCTTTACACACAATCCTGTAAAAAAATATCTGGTTTCACTGCTGCCTTTGCTGCCAGGAACCGGCAGGCGGCTGCTGAGGTCCGAATCCCGTTCCGGGCTGCCGGAAGGAATCTCTTCTTGGAGGCATACCCAAATCCTTATTCTGGCAAACCAGCAGGAAAATCGGTCTGGTAACACCGAAAAAAATACTGAGGAGCAGGTACAGCACCCTGTTGGCAGGGTCGCAGGACTTGTAGACATCGTTTAGCGCAATGAGCCCCACGACTGTGGAACCTATGGCGAGTCCGATTATTCCTATAGCAGTCACCCAGAACCCCCAGAATCCGAACGGTAAGGACATATAATCCGACTGGGCAAGCTGAACATCCGCAGCTATCATCAGATACACCAGGGTGCTCACTGTCATAACAACCAGCACCGGCACCAGCACGATACACACGGCTTCCATTACCAGCAGCACTTTGCGCTTATTTCTCACCACGCCGTTTACCACATACTGATACTGATCGGAAATACTTCCCAGAATCCACATCTGTCCCACCGGAATCCACGCCAGCCACGGATTTCGGATTCCCCGGCGCTTGGCGATGGTATAAAGCGCCAGCGACGTCAGCACATAGGAAGCGATTCTCCAGCTTCCAAAAGTCATGCCGGACGCTCCCAGCATTTTATAGATATACAGGCCTTCAAAACCGTTTGACATAAGAACCATCTCCTTATTACGGAAATTTCACTTATATATTTTACCATAGAGGCTTCCGTATTTCAACAAAAGCAAGTTTTTCCGCTGCAGATAAAACAGAATGCGTTTTGTGCAATTCCTCCTAAACCGGCAAAGGGCAAAAGCTGTTCTCTCAGATGCAGCCGGTTTCTGCGGATCAGCAGCCCCGGGTTTCTGAAAAAGCAGAAATCACCGCTTTAATTTCCTCTCATCAAAAGCTGATAAAAATGTACAATGTCTTTCAGGGCTTCCGGATGGGCAAAATCTTTGTTATAGGCGATATTCATTTCCCGCATCATGCTCAGATTTTCAATGGGCAATACGGTCAGATTGTTTTTCTTCACATCACTCATGCACGCGCTTTTGGGCAGCACGGAAACACCCAGGTTTTTTCGCACCAGATCCTTGATCGTGCCTACGTTGTCCACTTCCAAAGACACATTGAAATTCTCTATGGGTTCGTTAATACTCAGTAAGGAAGCTTCAAATAATTGTCTGGTTGCCGAGGTAGGCAGCCGCAGGATCATATTCTGTGTTTTCAGTTCATTTATGGTGACCATTGATTGTCGGGACAGCAAATTATCATTGCTGAGGACGCAAACAAGGTAATCTGTATCCAGCATAAAGTAGTTAAGCTTGGAAGAAAGGCGTTTACCTTCCACAATTGCAATATCCAGCTCATAATTTTCGAGCATATCATAAAGAATATTGATGGGCTCAGTAATTATCGTTATGCTTGTATTGGCATTTTCTTTCACATACTTCGCCAGCGCTTCGGTAATCGTATTGTTTTCCGAAGTGTGGGTAATTCCAATGCGGAACCGAGAAACGTGCCTTTGCTCATCCGCAATCTGGGAAAGCATTTTTTGATACAATGCTTTTAGTCTGCGTGCGTAGGTTACCGCAATTTCCCCCTCCTGGGTCAGCTTAAACTCTCCTTTTCCCCGAAAAAACAGGGTTGCATTGCATTCTCGTTCCAGCTGGTCGATGTGATGACTCACAGCCGGCTGCGTAAGAGACAGAAGCTTGGCAGCTTTTGTAAAGCTCTTGCAGTCCGCAACCACAAGTAATGTTTCCAATTTTGCATCGAGCATTGTTTGCATCTCCCTTACTATAAATTTTCTGAATGCATATCAAAATAAGTATAATTTGAATTTTGGTATGAAAGTTTTTACAATATCATACCACAGCACATATACAATTACAAGCGGTGAACCATTCCCATGAATGGCCTCCCGGACGCATCGTGCCGAAGCCTCAGATGGCTTGCGGCATTTTTCCGCCTGTCAGCACGACGGCAGCCGTTTATGGCTGTGGTCCTTTCCAATATGGTTTTCGAGGTGACATTGCATATGTTGAGACCTTTGTACGACAAACTGCAGCAGCAATCCCCTGTTGCAGTCATTATTATTTCAATCGCAATCATGCTTCTGTTCGGCTTCCTGATGACACGCATCACCAAGAGGCTGAAGCTCCCCAACGTAACGGCCTATATCCTTGCGGGAATTCTGATCGGTCCTTTCGGACTGGACTGCATTCCCCGGTTTATGATTGAAAATACCGCGTTTCTTGCGGATATTGCTCTGGCATTTATCGCATTCAGCACGGGCGAGTTTTTCAAATTCTCCAAGCTGAAAAACAGCGCCGGAAAAGTAATTGTCATTACGCTTGCGGAATCCCTGATGGCAACCGTCTTGGTGTTCGTGCTGACTTACTTGATCCTGCGGCTTGATCTTGCCTTCTCCATCGTGCTGGCCGCTCTGGCATCCGCAACTGCCCCCGCCTCCACCATGATGACCATCCGCCAGACAAACGCCAAAGGCGATTTTGTCGACACGCTGCTGCAGGTGGTTGCCTATGACGATATTGTGGCGTTGCTGGCATACAGCATTGCCATTTCTGTTGCTCTTTCTTCCGTTTCCGGGACGCCCGTTGATCTGCTGAGCATCGTAATTCCCCTGGCAAAAAACATCGGCGTTCTTGCCCTGGGCTGTATTTTCGGTCTGCTCATGAAGCTTCTGATTCAGAAAAAGCATTCCAATGACAATCGTCTGATTATCGCCATTGCATTGCTGTTCGCTTTTTGCGGCATCTGCGCTGCTGCCGGCGTGTCTCCCCTGCTTGGCTGTATGTCCATGGGCACCGTATATATCAATGTAACAGATGACGACAAACTGTTCAAACAGCTCAACTACTTCAGTCCACCCATTCTGCTGCTGTTCTTTGTCCGTTCCGGCCTGTCTTTTGACCTGCATTCCCTGATTCAGCCCTCGGGAATGATCGGAGGCATTCCGCTGCTGGTGATCGGCATTCTGTATTTCATATTCCGTATTTTAGGAAAATATATCGGTGCATTCCTGGGTTGCCTTTGTGCGAAAAAGTCGAAGGAGACCCGCAATTATTTCGGTCTGGCGCTGATTCCGCAGGCAGGCGTTGCCATCGGTCTGGCAGCACTGGGCGCAAGAACTTTGGGAGGAGAAATGGGAAGCGCACTGGAAACAGTCATTTTGGCATCGAGTGTGCTTTACGAGCTGATCGGACCCGGGTGTGCAAAACTGGCTCTGTATTTGTCAAAGTCCTATTCCAACAAACTGGAAGATATTGTTACCGTGGAAGAGCAGCTCCCGGAAGGCGGGCAGAAAACCTCTGTGGAACTGCTGATTGAGAGGATCCAGAAAATTCAGGAAGAGCTGGCACAGGAACCCGTAAACGAAGAGGAACACGCTTTTACCGAAGCGGCAGAAGAACAGATTTCTCATTACGGGAGTATTCAATAATACACTTAAAATAATTTGGAGGAAAAAAGATGATCGATCCGATTGCAAAAGTTTTAGGAACCTGGTCACAGGAATTAAACTGCTGGAGCATTCTGCTCAGGATTGTTCTCAGCTTCATTCTGTCCGCAATTATCGGCTATGAGAGAGCCAGCAAACGCCACTCCGCCGGCCTGCGTACCTTCATTGTAATTTCTCTGGCAACCACCGTAACCATGCTGCTGGATATGTACCTGACCCAATACCGGAAAGCGGATTCATTTTTGCTTTCCTGCTCTGCCATTATCGGCGTGGCCGTAATCAGCGTCCGTTCGCTGCTGTTCAGCTCCCGCAATCAAATCAAGGGTCTGACAACGGCTGCCGGTCTCTGGGCCTGCGGAATCATAGGACTCACCGCAGGCGCGGGCTTTTATACGGTGACGCTGATTGCGTTTTCCGCACTGCTCTGCTGTCTTTTATGGTTCCCTGCAACCGAAAGGTACCTGAAGAATCGTTCCAACCATTTTGAAGTACATCTGGAATTAAAAAACAGCAGCTACCTTCAGAATTTTGTAAGCACCATCCGTCGGCTGGGGCTGAAGATCGATGACATTGAGAAAAACCCCGCATATACAAATTCCGGACTCAGCGTGTATTCCATTGCCATTTCCATCAGCAGTCAGGAACTGAAAAAATACAAGACCCATGAAGAAATCATTGAGGCATTGCGCAGTCTGGACTACATTTATCACATAGAGGAAATGCTTTGGTGATCCCCTGCCAGCCATATAACCGAGCTTCCCGGCGCGTCCCCTCGATCCATCCGGGGCCGCCGGGCGTTCAAGATACAAAAAGAGCGCAATCAAAAATGCTGATGTCTTGTAAGAAAGTAATTCAGAAAACATCTGCTGAATTATCAGACACAGCAGAGGAAAACCAAAAGAGTACCGAAAAAAAGCCGGAGCCGTCTAAGGACAGTTGGAATGTAGGATGCGGTGTAGCCCAGTCGGGCTGCACCGTTTTCTGTTTTTCAAGCGGTTCTACCGGTGTTACAGATTTTCTCCTGTGTTTCCCGTATCATTTTTGCATCGGGTGGCTGAATCACGCCTGCACCGACAAAGTGTACTTTAATGGGAACACGCTTTTTCCTGTTTTCGTCCTTGTAGCTGTCAAAGATTTCGATTTTTGAAATGAGCCGATTGACAAGGGCAGGCGTCAGTTCCTGAATGTCAGTACACTGACGGATCGTTGCGAGAAAACTTCTTAGATCGATGTTTTCCTGTTCTGCGTTTAAGAGTGTTTGCTCTGCCTCAGCCACCGTCTATATCAGTTCTTTCTGCTCCTGCTCGTAGCCTGCTGCCAAGCGAGCGTAGCGTTCATCATCTTAAGTACCATGCTTAATTTGTGCTGCTTTGCAAACAGATACTAGAACACAGGCTCATATTCCGTAATATACTCTGCCGCCTCACGGATGGTTTTCAGCACCATCTGCTCCAGCACCACATTGCGGATATGCCCCGTTGCAGTATTTCTGCGGCGGTTTTTTTATCTCCTGTACTCGCTCCCAAGCGTCCATATCGATGATTGGCTCCTGCATATTGGGAATGACAGCCCAATTCTCAGCGTCATTATAAACCGTTTTGTGAACCTTATAGCTGACCGTGGTGGATTTGAAATTGACGGTACAGCCGGTGTGCTGCATTCTGCACGCTTTGATAAGTACCGTGGACACTCGACAATCTCAGCCCGAAAGCTTTGCTTACAACCCCTTGCACAGTCATGGCACAGCTCGTTGTAAGTACGGCGGTCTGTCTCCGGATTCAGGAAAAGCGCCCATTCCTGCCTCATTCAAGCGGTGTTGTCTCGCTCTCGTCATCACAAGCTTCCTATCGTTTGTTTCCGTGCAAGCACGAAAACTCACGCATTTCGCTGCTCCTCTCCCCACAAAGCAGGCTTTGCGGGGGCCCCGGTTATGGCAAGATCGTATTTCCAGCGGACGGCCATTCCGTTGTCACCGGCTGAAAAAGCAAAAAAGCCGGTACATTTGATGTACCAGCCAAATCAAAAGGGATAGATTTTCCCTTTGAAAGGATGGATATCAAATGTAACCGGCTTTGCAGATTAAAGTCGAGTTCTGCTTATTAGACTTACCCCCGCCGACAGAACCAAAGGCGTGTTGGAGCAGTCTCGGCACTTCTTACAGCGTACCGATACTGTGCCATATATCTACATTTAGTCTTGGACATGCAATTAAATGAGCTGGTTCTCTACCATCATTTCATAAATTGTCGTTCCTTCCAGTTTCTTAATTACCTGTTTAAGGGCAAATTTCTGAGGGAACGGCAGAGACAGATCGGTGATTTTCCGTCCATCCAACATATGATGCGTTACACGCAGCAAAATACGCAAATCATATTGAGATGCAAAGACTTCCGGAACTCCACGATCCAGACTCAGCAGGGTATACACGGCCTCCATACCGGTGCGAACTGCATATTCCGTAGTAAACACCGTATCATTGGGTGTTTCTACGTGTTCGCCGATGAATGCAAAGTTCTCTGCACCGTCTACTACGATCTTAGGCCGATCTCCGGCGCGTCTTACCATAAAATACGAAGTCACATACGGCATCATGCACGGAATTGTAACCGAATGGTGCTTGGCCAGTTCAGGAATTTCTTCCACAGGTACACCAATATGATAAAGCCACTCCATGCAGATTTCTTCACCAGTGCACTCTGCCATTGTCTTTTTGACATAATCGCCCTCTTTATCAGAAAAGAGGCCATAGACCCAAGCTACGATTTCATTGGGCTTTTGTACGGCGAAATGAGGCTGTCTGCTGACTGTCCAGCTCATCAGCCAGGAAGAATCTCTGGCAGTGATAGGACCGCCTGTGACGATTTTCCCATTGTAGGGATCTCGACCGGTCAGTTTTGCAATATAGCTGGGGATTCTGTCATCAAAGCAGGTAATCGTTGCACTTTCCCAATTAGAACCGGCTACATCTCCGCAGAACTTTTCGGGATTACCGAAGTCATCACTCTGAGATGCAATATTCTCCCACAATTCCCAAGCTGCTCCAAGACCGTCCGGAACAACAGCAGGGTGTGTCTGGTCGCCAAAGCCGCTTTGCTCCGTGTTAGAACCCAGAGTGATAAATACCAGATCCTGGGCTCTGATGTCCAGGTTTTTCGGTTCGCCGCTTACATCACAAATCAGGCGTGTAACCTTCTTTTTACCGCCCTGCATATTAAATTCAACATTTCTTACAATCGTCTGATATTGAAATTTAACGCCGTGGCCCTCAAGGTATTTCTGCAAGGGAAGAATCAGGGATTCATACTGGTTATATGTTGTGAATTTCAGGCACGAAATGTCGGTAATATTGTGAGCATGATGAATGTATCTTGTCACATACCGACGCATTTCAATGGCACTGTGCCAATCCTCGAAAGCGAACATCGTGCGCCAAAACAGCCAGAAATTGGATTCAAAAAACTCTTTGGTAAAGACATCGGTGATGCGTTTATCATCCAGATCTTTTTCCGGTGTCAGGAAAAGCTGTGCCAATTCCATGGCTGCTTTGTCGGTTAATCCAAACTTATGAAGCGTATGTGCATCCTGACCCTGCTTTTCTGTAACACGGAGCGGAGAACTGCTTGGATCATCCATATTGAGATAATTAAATTCATCCAAAACAGACTGTCCCGGGTTTTTAAGGGAGGGCACCGACCGATAAAGATCCCAAAGGCACTCAAAATGGTCTTCCATTTCACGGCCACCACGGATGATATATCCCAATTTGGGATCACGAATACCGTCACAGCCGCCACCGGCTAGTGGAAGTTCTTCCAGAATTGTGATATTTTCTCCGGGCATCTGTCCATCCCGAACAAGGAAAGCGGCAGCAGACAGTCCTGCAAGGCCACCGCCCACAATATACGCCTTGCGGTCTTCAATGTTATTGGGCTTGCGGGGTTTTGAAAATGCGGCATAGTTTCCGTTAGTGTAAAACATAATGCTCCTCCTTATTGATTCCTGTTTTGTAATTTGAAAGCAATTTGCTTCTTCTGTTATTATTGTACACATTTGAAGGGTATTATGCCTTTACACAGCAGGCAGTCTGTCAAAAGGATCTTGACAGACTGCCTGTTGTGTAAAAATTATTTCTTATTTGTTTTTTGAAATTTCAGAAGCGCCTTTCTGAAATCGCCTTCAATGAGGAAGTTTACATTTTGCGCTATTTCTTCCGGTGCCTCCTTCATCCCGTTGCGTATCCAGTCCAGCGATACAGCGTTAATTGCAAGTGTATAGAAATTGGCAACAAAAGCACACTGCTCCTGAGAAACCTGCAGTCCCTCTGATTCCGTATTTACTACCTTGATGATGTATTGGTACAACACCCGGTACATAAAGAATTCAACATATTCCCGCTGTATGGAACGATATGTGTTCATCACAAGTGGCTTGTTTTTTTGAGCCCATCTCATAAGACGGATATATCCAGTCTGCCAACTGTCAATATCAGAGTATTCATTTAACGCTTTTTCTGTTTCCTGTATAAAATGCCATTCAAGCAAATCATAAATATCGTCGAAATAGTAATAAAACGATTGTCTGGATACACCACACTGATTGACAATGTCCGTAATTGTAATGGTGTTAAGAGATTTTTCGTTCAACATCTCAATTAAGGTGTCTGCGAAGATCCGCTTCATATTTGCCATTGCAGCTTCTCCTTTCTGGTGAAATACTTTTTGCATAATACAACTATAATTATAGCAACAGGCTTTACAAAAGCAACATAATCTTAAAATCTAATTGTATTTACAGCTTGTTTTCTGAAAAGCAATTTAAGAAAACATTCAGCCCTCATCCGGTGATTGTTATGCGTAGATTCGTTCGGCATTGACGATTTCCATTGCTCTGCTTCGGATGTTGTTCATCCGCTGCACACAGGTCATTTAATCTTCAGTTTTGGGTTTTGCTGTTACACTCTCTTTATTGGCAAGATGCGGTTAGAGAGTACATTGTGTCAGCATATTGTAATACTTGATTCGATGGTGCTGCTTGATGTATTGTCTGCGGCGATTACCCCATACACCGATTTCAAACTCCGGCTGTTCGGGTAGCTTTACATCCGGCAGAAAATAGTTGCCTTGCTGGGAGTAACTTCCACCGCATTGCTCAAATAATGCCTTTTCCATAATCTTGACCTCCTGCACTTTGATTGTACTTTCATTTTACAGAAGGATGATTAGAAATACGAATGTGCGGATAAAGAAAATGCCAAGAAGAACCTTTTGCAGGCCTTCTCGGCATTTCTTTTCCCAGTCGCAATGCTCATTGTACTAATTTCAGTAAACTGTCCTTAGCACTCCCAACCAAAGCTGCAAGCAGGTTTTCCCGGTGCTTTTCTATTTACATACTTGAGAGTTACAATCCGGTCGGTCAGCTAAAAGTCTCAGTGTCCGTTTTGGGTACAAACCTACAACTCGCCGCAACCATTTTTCCCATAAGCCTTGTCGCTTACCGCAGAAGTGATAACAGCGGTAGAAGCAATCAAGATAGCGATCGCAAAAACTATCGAAAAAATTTTAAATCGTTTCATTGATTACATCCTTTCTTGTACTTAGAACACCATCCTGTAACTCATACACCCTGTTGCAGTGACTCAGCGTTGCCAAATCGTGAGTAACTAAAATTACCGTTATTCCAGAACTGTTAATTTCGGATAACAAGTCCATCAGAATTTTTGTATTTTCCGAATCAAGCGCACCGGTTGGCTCGTCAGCCAGAATAACCTTTGGATTATGGACAAGTGCTCTTGCAATTGCAATGCGCTGACATTGTCCACCGGACAGTTCTCCTATCCTTTTGTTTTTAAGCTTTTCGACATTCAGTTTCTCCATTATTTTAAGCGCTCTGTTTTCTACCTCGGACCATTTACACTTGGAAAACATCAAAGGAAGGCACACATTTTCCAAAGCAGTCCGGTCACCCAACAACGCAAAATCCTGAAGTACGAATCCAAAATCCGTGTTTCTGAGTGACGCTTTTTTGTTATCAGATGCGTGGGTTATATCGGTATTACCGTATATGTATTTTCCTTCGTCCGCTTCCAGCAGCCCAGCAAGCAGATAAAGCAGCGTACTTTTTCCCGATCCTGACGCTCCGACAATCCCGACAAAATCGCCCTCGGAAATATCAAGAGAAATATTTTGAATTGCTTTTACCTCGTTGCTTTTTCCCTTGTTATATGAGAACGAAAAATTGCACAGCTTAATGATACTCATATGCCACCTCTCTAATCTCCGTAATATATCAGCTCCGTAAATGCCAGTCTGCTTGAAGAATACAGTGTCAGAATTGTCGGAACAATACTGATAATCACCATAAATGCAATCGCAATAATACCGCTTGCCATCTGGCTGTTTCCTTCTCCCAAAACCACAAATTGCTGAACAGCCAGGGCGATACCAGAGGCAAGAACAACCAACACCGCATTCGTGAAAAGTACTATTTTGCAAAATGTATTGTTTCTGCACCCAAGCAGTTTGTAAACTCCCATCTGTTTTTGCAGGGACTTGGCTTTCAGATATGTGTATCCGCCAATCCCGAAGATTGTGGAAATCATTAGTAATACCGCAAGCATGGCATCAAATTTATAAGTGCTGATAAGGCGGTTTAATGAGTTGCCGGTCAATGTAGATTTTCGATAAAGGCTGCCATTCAAATCAATATCTGCGTACTTATCCATAATGTCGTCTGGAGTGATATCATCTGCCAGCACCAAAATGGCCCCCTGTGCAGACAGGGAAACATATGGACTGGCATCAAAGTCAAAAGGAATTAACGCCAAAAACGGAGTGTGTTGTACACTTGTATCTCTGATATACTGGAAATCAGAAGCCAGTCTCGTCAGTTCCGGCTGAGAACCGGCAGCCCCGAAATCATAAACAATATCTCTCGGATTTGTAACTCCGGAAACGGTTAACCGCACAGGTTCGGATATACCGGACTCCGCGAAAACGACTTCGGCACTATCGTCGTTTGTGTATTCCGCAAGTTGTTCATTAACGTAAATGCAGGAGGTATTATATTCCCATTTTCCAGACTGTAACGAGGACGAGAGGCAGCTGAATACATCCTCGTTATACAGGAGAATATCTGCAGGCAGTCCGTTAATTTCACCGTAGGTTTTGTACGTTAAACAGATTGCCTTTACATCTTTATCATTTTCAAACTTCTCGAAATAATTGATTTTCTCATTGCTGTCACCGGAAAATGTGGGCACAGAGTAATAAACTACATTTTCCGGGACTCCCTTGTTTATGCTGCCCTCAATCTGATAGTAATTTACGAATGGTGTGATTGCAGTATTTAACAGTACAATCACGACTGCCATCTGGATTACAAGAAAGAGTTCTCTTATAAATAGTCTTGAGCAGGACTTATACATCAAATACAGTAGTTTCATTATCCGTTACCTCTTCTAAGGATTGCTCCTTTATCGCGATTCACGATGATGACATTTTTGATTTTCGGCCAACTGATCGCGAGAGTGATGATGAACTCAAATACGAAAACGAAAACAAGGTTTCTAGGCGTCAACAAATATTCTACCTGAATCATCCGAAACAGCGATTTCGCAGCCAATGCCACAATTATGGAAAGAACGTAGGAAACGGCAAACATAGCAAAATATTGCAAAAGAAGTACCGACAAAAGTGTTTTGGGCTTTGCACCAACTATTGCGTAAATCTGAAACCTTCTGTTTTGCACAGAAAGGAAATACCAATACATTGCCACTATATTCATATATGAAAGCAAACATAGCAACCCGACCAAAACAAAAAACACGGCATTTGTCAGCATATAATCGGATAAGGGATCCGCAGGCAGAATTGCAGGTTGATAATTTGAATCAAACAATTCATTTGCAATCCTGCGAAAACTGCCGGCATCTCTGTGTTCCGGGCTTTCAAACTGAATTCTCAGACATGCATTTGAAATATCCATATCCAGAAGTTCCTTTAAATCAACAAAGACAAATGAATCTTCTGAAATGTATTCAGAAACAAAGGCTTCATCGAGGCCATTGGTCAGGTTTAATCCCCACAAGGTTGAACTGCCGACAATTTCATATTCCCACCCATGAATCGATATTATCTGTGTTTTATCCGGTGTATATTGGGCTATGTTGGAAGAAACATAAGCCGTTTTGGCAGAATCCTCCGAAGAAATAAATTTTCCTTCTCCCAGCGGAAACCAGTTGCCCGGTTTATTTCCCAGCCATCCTACCAAAACGTAATCTTCATTCTTCGCATTGAAAAAACAGAATGCGTTTACAATGTCTTTTCTTCCGGCCAGTTTATCGTAAGTACTTTGGTCAAAGGATTCTATATTACAATATGTTATTGTGTTATATATGGCATATTCGCTCTTTTCTGCAGTGTTATACTCTATTACGCCGGAAGCAATTAAATGAGTACACAGTGCAGATGATATTCCAAGTACAATTACCAAGGCAAGAACGAAGGACTGTTTGAAATTTTTAAACAGATCACAGACAGCAAAACAAAGCGTTTTCATAGAAGTAGTCCTTTCAAAACAGTAATAAACAATGAAAGAAATCCTGCATACCAAAAAGAGCGAACAGTCTGCCAAGGCAAGACTTGTTCGCTCACATAGTTTAGCTGAATGCGTAAAAAGGTCAAAAACTATATGTACCAGTTGGCGACAAGTCGATATATTCTACACTGCGAATGATTATATGGCCGATTACTGCGATTATAATGATTGCAAAGCAAATTCTATTCGGTCTCACGTCAATGGTATTTCTAATATTTGTATAATACAGTAAAATATTGCTGTAGTCAATATCGCTGAACGCATCCATTCGTGTCATCTGTCTTCCCGGAAAGTCCAATATGCCGGCAGCAATCCATCCGGGGCCGCCGGGGGGCAAGATGCAAAAAGAGAGAAACCTGAAATCAGGTTTCTCTCTTTTTTGTTTTGGTTACTGTGCAGCCTCACGAAACATATCCTGCAGCCGTCCATAACGGCTGCGGTTTTTATTTCATCAGCTTGCAGACAAGGTCCGTATAGGCAACAGGATCGTCGATGGGCAGGTCTGCCATCAGCTGTGCCTGATAGCAAAGCAATGCCGCATAATCCTTTGCAAGAACAGGGTCTGCGGTCATGGCCGAGTAAAGTGCCTTCACCGCATCATGCTCCATGTTCAGCTCCAGAATACGGCCTACAGGATAGGCATATTCCGGATTTGCCCGTTTCATATACTTTTCCATCTCGAAGCTGATACTGCCTTCGGGTACCATCGCCACGGGATGGCTGCCCAGGTTAGCGGAAAGACGTACTTCCTTGACGCTGTCACCCAGAGATTCCTTCACAAAAGTCAGGAAGCCCTTCATCTCCTCGGCCTTGGCATCGATTTCCTTCTTCTCCTCTTCGGACTGGAGACCCAGATCCTCGGAAGCTGCATTGCAGAAGGACTTTTCCATGTAGGTCATCAGAGTCTGAGGAATGAACTCGTCCACTTCCTCCGTGCAGAGCAGCACGTCGTAGCCGTGTTTCTCCAGAGTCTCTACCTGAGGCAGCTTGGCAAGACGTTCCTTGCTTTCGCCGGGAATGTAGTAGATCTTTTCCTGGCCTTCTGCCATGGCGTCCACATACTCCTTCAGGGAAATGAGCTTGCCCTGCTTGTGGCTGTAGAACAGCAGCAGATCCTTGGTGGCATCCTTATGCGTGCCGTACTCCGACACGGTGCCGTATTTCAGCTGACGGCCGAATACGCTGTAGAACTGCTCGTATTTTTCCCGCTCGTTTTCCATCATGGACAGCAGCTCGGTCTTGATCTTCTTCTCGATGTTCCGGGCAATCACCGTCAGCTGACGGTTGTGCTGCAGCATTTCACGGCTGATATTCAAAGACAGATCCTGGCTGTCCACAATGCCGCGGACAAAGCCGAAATGTGCAGGCAGGAGGTCTTCGCAGTTATCCATGATCATAACGCCGGAGGAGTACAGCTGCAGGCCGGGCTTATAATCTCTGGAATAGAAATCAAAGGGAGCCTTGCCGGGGATATACAGCAGAGTCTTAAAAGAGACGCTGCCTTCCGCACTGGAGTGGATTACCCGCAGAGGCTTGTTGTAATCAAAGAACTTTTCCCGATAGAAGTTATCGTACTCTTCTTCCGTGACATCTTTCTTGTTCCGCTGCCAGATGGGCACCATGGAGTTGAGGGTCTCCATCTCCTGATAATCCTCGTATTCCGGCTTCTCGTCGGTGGAATCTGCCTTGCGGCGGGACTTGGTGACCTCCATGCGGATAGGATAACGAATGTAGTCGGAGTACTTGCGAACCAGATTGCGGATCTGATACTCTTCCAGGAAGTCGGAGGTCTTTTCCTCTTCGGTGTCTTCCTTCAGCGTCATGATCACATCGGTACCGGGCATATCCCGCTGAGTCTGCTCAATGGTGTAGCCGTCGGCGCCGTCGGAAACCCATTTCCATGCGGTATCCTCACCGTACTTTCTGGAAATCACCGTCACAGAGGAAGCTACCATAAAGGCAGAATAGAAACCAACGCCAAACTGGCCGATGATGTCCACATCCTCGTTCTTCTCCATAGCCTGCTTGAAGCCCAGAGAGCCGGACTTGCAGATGGTGCCCAGATTTTCCTCCATCTCCTCGCGGCTCATGCCGATGCCGTTATCCGAAACGGTCAGCACCCGATTCTCCGGGTCCCGGGTGATGGTGATAGCAAAGTCCTCCCGGTTGATGCCCACCTTGTCATCGGTCAGAGCGGTATAAGCCAGCTTGTCGATGGCATCAGAAGCATTGGAGATGATTTCCCGGAGGAAAATCTCCCGATGCGTGTAAATAGAGTTGATCATCAGATCCAGCAACCGCTGGGACTCGGCCTTGAATTGCTGCTTTTCCATAAAACAGGACACTTCCTTATTGATTGTTATTAGCACTCTTTTTGTTCGAGTGCTAATATTATAACGCTGTTTCAAAAAAAAGCAAGTATTCCTGCAAAAAGTTCTTTAATTATTTATAATTGTATGCTATACTTTAGAATGTATATTTATGTGCCTTTGACAGATTGTGTCTCAGGCATCTGCAGAAAAGACAGAAAATGTAAGGATTAAGGAGTAAGTATGATCACAGTTAGCAACTTAGGTATGCAATTCGGCGGTCAGTGGCTGTTCCAGCATGTTGACCTGCAGTTTCTTCCCGGTAACTGCTATGGCGTCATCGGCGCCAACGGTGCAGGCAAATCCACTTTCCTGCGCATTCTCTACGGAGAACTGGATTCTACCACAGGTTCCATCACAATTGATCCGGACAAGCGTGTTTCCGTTCTGAAGCAGAACCAGAACGCCTATGACGAATACACCATCATGGACACCGTCATCATGGGCAACCAGCATCTTTATGATGTGATGAAGGAAAAGGATGCCATCTACGAAAAGCCCGATTTCTCCGACGAGGACGGCCTGCGCGCCGCCGAGCTGGAAGCGGAATTTGCCGAGCTGGACGGCTGGGAAGCCGAATCCGACGCCTCCCGCATTCTGCAGGGTCTGGGCGTCGCCGTCGAAAATCACTACGACCTCATGGGTGACACCGATCCCCGTCTGAAGGTTAAGGTCCTGCTGGCGCAGGCTCTCTTCGGCAATCCCGACATCGTCATGCTGGACGAGCCTACCAACAACCTGGATATCGAATCCATCAACTGGCTGGAGGACTTCCTGCTGGACTTCCCCGGCATGGTCATCGCCGTTTCCCATGACCGCCACTTCCTCAACACCGTCTGCACCCACACCGTTGATATCGACTACGGCAAAATCAAGATGTATGTGGGCAACTACGACTTCTGGTACGAATCCTCCCAGATGATTCAGGCCATGATGCGCAACAAGAACAAGCGCAATCAGGAAAAGATTGAAGAGCTGCAGCTGTTCATTCAGCGTTTCTCCGCCAACAAGGCCAAAGCCAAGCAGGCTACCGCCCGCCGTAAGCTGCTGGACAAGCTGACCGTGGAAGAAATGCCCTGCTCTACCCGCCGTTATCCCTTCGTCGGCTTCATGCCCGAACGGGAGCTTGGCAAGGATGTTCTGACCGTAAAGGACGTTTCCGTCACCGTCGACGGCGAGAAGCTGCTGGACAATGTATATTTCTCCGTGGGCAGAACCGACAAAATCGCTTTTGTCGGTGAAAACGAGCTGGCACAGACCGCTCTGTTCCAGGTGCTGATGGGCGAGCTGGAACCGGATGAAGGCAGCGTCAAGTGGGGCGTCTCCACTACCCGCAGCTACCTGCCCAAGGACAATACCCCCTACTTTGAGGGCAACGAAGAAGAGCTGGTGGACTGGCTGCGTCAGTACTCCGCCAAAAAGGACGACGTGTATCTGCGTGGTTTCCTGGGCCGTATGCTCTTCGGCGGCGAAGACGTGTTCAAGCACGTAAACGTCCTCTCCGGCGGCGAAAAGGTGCGCTGTATGCTCTCCAAGATGATGCTGAGCGGCGCCAACGTGGTGCTGCTGGACCAGCCCACCAACCATCTGGATATGGAATCCATTCAGGCTGTCAACAAGGGTCTGGAAGCCTTCCCCGGCGTTGTCCTCCTTGCCAGCCATGACCACGAAATGCTGACCTCTGTATGTAACCGTGTCATCGCATTCCAGCCGGACGGAACCATCGTAGACCGTTATGGAACCTATGATGATTATCTCAACTGGCTTTCTGAGCAGAAAGGAAAATAATCATGGAAAGAATCCTTGATATTATCACACAAAAGATGCAGGGCGCATTTGCTGCTGCCGGTTATGATGCTTCTTTTGGCCGGGTAACGGTTTCCAACCGTCCCGACCTGTGTGAATATCAGTGCAACGGCGCTCTGTCCGCCGCTAAGCAGTATAAGTGCGCCCCCATCCAGATCGCCAAGGCTGTTGTTGCCAACCTGAACGCCGAGGACTATGATCTGGTAGAGGCTGTTATGCCCGGCTTCATCAATCTGAAGCTCTCCGGCAGCTTCCTGCAGAAGTATCTGGAAGAAATGCGTACCGTCTCCGACTTCGGTGTTGAAAAGTGCGGCGAGGGCAAGACCGTCGTAGTGGACTATGGCGGACCCAATGTTGCCAAGCCCCTGCACATCGGTCACCTCCGCTCTGCCATCATCGGCGAGAGCATGAAGCGAATCTACAAATTCTTCGGCTATCACACCATCGGCGACATTCACCTGGGTGACTGGGGCCTGCAGATGGGTCTGATCGTGGCAGGACTGCAGGAGCAGCAGCCGGATCTTCCCTACTTTGACCCGGACTTCACCGGCGAATACCCCGCCGAGCCTCCCTTCACTCTCTCCGAGCTGGAGCAGATCTACCCTGCCGCCTCCGCGCGGAAAAAGGTGGATGAAGCCTTTGCGGAAAAGGCACACATCGCCACCTACGAGCTGCAGAACGGCCGTCCCGGCTACCGTGCCATCTGGAAGCACATTATGAATGTGTCTCTTTCCGACATCCGCAAGATCTACGACAATCTGGATGTGCATTTTGAATCCTGGCTGGGCGAAAGCGATGCGGATCCTTTCATCCCCGCCATGATCGACGACATGAAAGCCAAAGGCTGTGCCATGGAATCCAACGGCGCTCTGGTGTTCCCCGTGGCTCAGGAAGGCGACAAGAAGGAAATGCCTCCCTGCATTCTGATCAAGTCCGACGGTGCCGTACTGTATGATACCACCGAGCTGGCCACTATGGTGCAGCGTATGCAGGAATTCCACCCCGACAAGATGCTGTACCTGGCCGACAAGCGTCAGAGTCTCCACTTTGAGCAGGTGTTCCGTGCCGCCCATATGTGCGGTATCGTAAACGATAAAACCGAGCTGGAATTCCTTGGCTTCGGCACCATGAACGGTGCCGACGGCAAGCCCTTCAAGACCCGTGACGGCGGCGTTATGCGTCTGGAACAGCTGATTGCCGACATCACCGACTTCGTCCGTGCCAAGGTGGTGGAAAATCAGATCGTTGCTCCGGAAGATGTGGAAGAAACCACCAAGAAGATTGCCATGGCCGCTCTGAAGTACGGCGACCTGAGCAACCAGCCCACCAAGGACTACATCTTCGATATGGATCGTTTTGCCGCCTTTGAAGGCAACACCGGTCCTTATATCCTTTATACCATCGTCCGTATCAAGTCCATTCTGGCAAAGTACGGTGCATGGGAGAATCTGCCCATTCAGGTTCCTGCCAACAACTATGCAAAGGAACTGATGCTGGCTATCACCAAGTTTGCTCCCACTATGGAGTCCGCCCTCAAGTCCTCCGCCCCCAACCTCATCTGTGCTTACATTTATGAGCTGGCCGGCGCTGTGAACAAGTTCTACCACGAAACCCGGATTCTGGGTGAGGAGAACGAAGACCTGAAGGCCGGCTACATTGCTCTGATCGCCCTGGCAAAGCGGGCACTGGAGCAGAGCATTTATCTGCTGGGTTTCTCCGCCCCCGATAAGATGTAACGGCTACAAAATAAGGCGGCCTCACGAAAGATTCGTGAGGCCGCTTCTTTTTATCCCCAATTGTCTGCGTTTTGCGTGTTGTACAGTTCTGCGTAGATGCCTCCGTCCCTCAGCAGATCCTCATGGGTACCGCACTGGACGATTTTACCGTCTGCAATGGCAACAATCCGATGCGCGGATCGGATTGTGGACAGCCGGTGGGCAATGATCAGCGTTGTACGGCCAATGGCCAGATTATCAAAAGCTCTCTGGATTTTGGACTCGGTCACCGAATCAAGCGCAGAAGTGGCTTCATCCAGAATCAGGATCGGCGGGTTTTTCAGGAACACACGGGCAATCGCCACACGCTGTTTCTGTCCGCCGGAAAGCAGCGTTCCCCGCTCGCCCACATAGGTGTCAAATCCGTCGGGCATCGCCAGAATATCCTCATAGATCTCCGCCTTTTTGGCAGCTTCCACCACCTCTTCCCGGGTGGCATCCGGTTTGCCATAGCGGATATTCTCAAAAATCGTATCCGCAAACAGGAACACATTCTGCTGCACAATTCCGATATTCTGATGAATGGAATGCTGGGTTACATCCCGGACGTCCATTCCGTCAATTTTGATTTTGCCGGAAGTCACGTCATAGAATCTGGGAATCAGCTGGCACAGTGTGGTTTTTCCGCCGCCGGACGGGCCAACCACGGCAATGGTTTCTCCGGGAGCTATCTGCAGGCTCACATTGTGCAGCACCGCCAGATCCCCGTTATAGGCAAAGGATACATCCTCCACGTCAATGGCGCCCTTCACGTTCTGCAGCTCCTTGGCATCGGGGCGATCCTGAACGGTAGGCTCCGTGCGCATAATGTCCACAAAACGGTTCAATCCTGCAAAGCCATTGGCAAACATCTCCGAGAAGTTTGCCAATTTCCGCATGGGTGTAACAAAGGTGGAAATATACAGCGTAAATGTCAGCAGATCCCGGTAGTCCATCTGATTGCGCATAATCAGATATCCGCCTGCGGTAATCACCACCACATTCAGACTGACCAAGAAAAACTCCATGGTGCTGGAGAAGCGGCCCATGGCCTTGTGAAAATTCCGTTTGGAGACCTTGAACTGGTCATTGGCAGCGCTGAAGCGCCGATTCTCCACATCTTCATTTCCGAAAGCCTTTGCGGTACGGATTCCCGAAAGGCTGGACTCAATTTCCGTGTTGATGTGGGCAATCTTTTGCTTGACCCCCTTGGAGGCTTTTCCCATGCTGTTTCGCATGGAGAATGCCACCACCAGAAATATCGGAATCATAATGGCAACAATCAGCGCAAGCCGCCACTGGATGGTTGCCATGACAATCAGGGCGCCGATGATGGTCAGTGCAGAAGTCAGCAGGTCCTCCGGGCCGTGATGGGCAAGCTCGGTCAATTCAAACAAATCAGAAGTCAGCCGGCTCATCAGCTGGCCGGTACGGTTATGATCGTAAAAATCATAACTCAGTTCCTGCATATGCCGGAATAAATCCGAACGGATATCCGCTTCCACCCGGATGCCGAAGGTATGGCCGTAGTAGCAGACAATATAGTGGAACAATGTCCGCAACACATAAGTAACGCCCATAATACCCATCACCAGGAAAAAGGTCTTATACATTCCTCCCGGCAGCATATTGTACAGTGCACTCCGTGTCACCAGCGGAAATGTCAGATCGATGGCAGCAATTGCTACCGCACACAGTACATCCACAGCAAAAATCTTTTTGTGATTTCCGAAGTAGCTGAGGAAAATCATCATTGGTGACTTTTTCCAAAATTCTTTCGTTTTCACATCTTCCCCCTCCTTATCCCAATCATTATACTCATATTCCCCCATATCTGCAACTATGTTTCGCTATAATGATCACATTTTCACAGGAGCGGGAACAAAATGCACAATTGCACTGTCTCCAGTCATCGAAAAACCCTCTGCACAGCTTGTGTGCAGAGGGCTTTCTTCCTTAGAACATCCCCGCAATCCAGTAAATGAGTCCGTACACCACTCCGGAGGCGGTACCATAGACCAGCACCGGCCCTGCGATATTGAACATCTTTGCCGCCACGCCCAGGATGAAGCCTTCGGTTTTGAATTCCACAGCCGGAGCAACAACGGAATTAGCAAAGCCTGTAATGGGTACCAGCGTACCGGCACCTGCCACCTTTGCAATATCGTCATAGACGCTGAGCCCCGTAAGTAGCGCAGACAGCGCCACCAAGGACATGGAAGCCGCCATAAAGGCATCTGTTTTTTCCAGGCCAAGTGCCATATAACCGCTTACTGCCAGTTGTCCCAGAACGCAGATCAGCCCTCCGATCCAGAAAGCATTGAGGCAATCCTTGCCAATGGGTGATTTGGGTGCCATATCGGACACCAGTTTTCCGTATTCTTTATCGGTCATTGCTATCCCTCCCAGGTTATCTTTTCCCAATTACAGCAAAAAATGCGGCGGTTTCCAAAGAAACCACCGCATTTTGTTTTTTGGCTAGGCCGCACCTTTTCCTGTGACGACTGCCCGAATGGTCCACAGAATTACCTTGATGTCCGTCAGCATACTGCGCTCACGGATATATTTCAGGTCAGATTCCACCCACTTGTCAAAGTTTTTCTCATCGCTGCGACCCTGACACTCATGGTAACAGGCAAGTCCGGTTTTCACATCCAGACGGTGCATCTGATACTCGTTGTAAAGTGCCACTTCTCTGGGCAGGGGCGGACGGGGACCGATAATGGACATATCACCCTTGATAATGTTGAAAAGCTGAGGAAGTTCGTCAATACTGGTTTTTCGGATAAAACGGCCGAACTTTGTAACCCGAGGATCATTCTCCATCTTGAAGGCAGGGCCGTCGATTTCGTTCAAATCCAGCAGCTGCTCCAGCTGTGCATCTGCGTTGACACACATGGAGCGGAACTTGTACATCTTGAAAGGTTTGCCGCCTTTGGTCAGGCGAATCTGGGAGTACAGAGGGGAGCCTCTGTCCTGCAGCCACACGATCAATGCCACTACCAGCAACATGGGACTCAGCACAATCAGCGCCACAGTGGACATGACAAGATCAAAAATGCGCTTGCAAATCTCATAGCCCTTTTTCTCCGGCGGTGCAACATAGGTTTTGGTCTCTGCCGTTTTTTCCAGCTGTGCGGTTTGCATAATACTCACTCTTTTCTGAATTGATATGGGAGTCTTCCAAAGACCCGGAGCATTATACCGCTATTTGTTCGATTTTGCAAGCAAAAACGGGATTATTCCTAAAAATTTACGAATTATCCACATTATTAGCAGCCGTTATCCAGCATAATTCTGAGAATAGTGCGATCAGTTTCACGCATACCCTCTCTTGCCAAGCGGCCTACATTGCTGACGGTTTTATCTGCTCCCTTGGTGACGATGCCATCGCCGCCGTAGAACTGCTGATTTTCCTGATACATATTGTAGCCCAGGATACCGGCATTTACGGCAGAAGCGATCTTGGCGGCACAGGACGGCTTTGCGCCGTCACAGATGGTACCGGACAACACGGCAATTGCATTGACCACGGTATGGGCAACAGCCTCCTTGCGGCCACCCAGCAGGTAAGCAATACCGGCGCCTGCACCACAGCCGGCGCTGATGGCGCCGCAGTATGCGGACAGTCTGCCGATACCGGTCTTCTGATGTACGGTAATCAGGTCGCTGACGGCCACAGCCTTCAGCAGTTCTTCCTCGGAAGCGCCGATATTCTCCGCATAAATCACCACAGGCACGCTGGCGGTAATGCCCTGGTTGCCGCTGCCTGAAAGAATGATAACCGGCATCTCGCAGCCGCTCATACGGGCATCGGAACCGGCTGCCGCATAGGCAGCTGCACGATGCTCCACGGAGTCGGTCTGACGGTTCAATATGACGCTGCCGATATTGGCGCCCCAGCTGTTCTTCAGGCCTTCACGGGCAATGGCCATATTGTACTGGATCTGACGGCCGATGCTGCCGCGGACATCTTCCACGTTCAGGACATCGGCGAACTCTACGATACGATCCACAGACAGGCAGGATTTGTCCGTCAGGTGGTCTTCAGAGGACTCTTCAATCGGCATATCCAGCAGCACTTCATCGTTGTGGCTCATATGTACGATATTGGTATGGTGGTTGATGATCCGCACCCGGGCGCAGTCTTCGCCGGCGTAAAGGCGCAGGTCAATATCAAAGACCAGCTCAGAGGAAGAAGGAATGATTTTCACATCTGCACCGGACATATACTTGTGCAATTCTTCCTGCTTCTCGTGAGACACCTGGCTGATAACTTCCAGCTGACGGGAG
Source organism: Oscillospiraceae bacterium (assembly GCA_020025535.1). GTDB lineage: Bacteria > Bacillota > Clostridia > Oscillospirales > Oscillospiraceae > Faecousia. Next base: position 54,906 of record JAHHRY010000001.1, read on the forward strand.
GCATCACCTGCTACAACACCCGCACAGACAGCTGCGGCAATGCCACGCATTCCACCGGTGTTAGGCACCACAACGCTTTTAACGTTCTTGATAATGTTGCCACTGACATAGATCTCAATGCGGTCGGGCAGGGTTCCCAGAATTTCTCTGGCCTTAGCACCTGCATATGCCAAAGCAATAGGCTCAGTGCAACCCATGGCAGGTCGAAGCTCTTCCTCCAGGATGGCAACGAACTGCTGATATAGTGTATCTCCTCTTTCCACGATTGGAGACTCCTTTCTGTTTTGTAATGCACATATTATAACACAGATGTTAAAAAATGCAAGGATTTATCGCACTTTGCACAATTTTTGTATTTCCTTACGCAAATTGGCCCTGATATTCCCATTCAAGCCGATTACACTAGATTTATCACAAGTCCAGAAGGAGGCAATCGGCATGAAAAAAGCTTTTTCCGCGTGGATGGCTGGGATATTTCTTCTGCTGTCCGGCTGCAGCAGGATTCCGCAGACGAATAATATTCAGTCGGAGATGGTTACGGAAATTACCATCACCTGCGAAACCTGCAGCGATTTTACCAGACGCTATTACAACACCGGCAAAAAAATGCAGCCGATTCTGTTATTCATCCGAAAAATCGGCCACACGTTTTCGGCAGACACCGACCCGGAGCTTCTGGACGGAAATACGATCAGCATTGTCATGACCTGTGCAGATCAGACACGGAAAATCTACCGGATCAAGGACAATCGTTATTTTCAGGCGGGCTCCTCTCCCTGGCAGCAGATTGATCCGGAAAAGGCCGGTTCTTTATGGAAAATCATTCTCGCAACTCCCAGCGATCCCGAAAAGAATCCTATGACCGGCAGCTCTGTTCCCCGTTATCCGTGACATGGTTTATATTTCCCCGATGCGGAGAATTTCAGCAAAAATTCTCCGCAAAAATCACCATTCAAAAAAAATGTAATTTTTTTGAGAATAGGGGTTGACATTTCCGTATTTCTGTTATATAATGGCGAAGCTGTTTGAGACATGCTGCTATAGCTCAGCCGGTAGAGCGCATCCTTGGTAAGGATGAGGTCTCCAGTTCGAATCTGGATAGCAGCTCCACAAAACCTCGGGTACTTCGGTCCCCGAGGTTTTTTCTTTACCGATATTTTGCAGCAACCGTCGCTGCCGCAAAAGCAGGCGTCGGCAGATTCATCAGCGTAAGCAATGCCAGGAAAAAGGACAAGCATCGCTTCCATTGGATTTTGAAAGGTTTCATTTGTACCCTCCTCTTTCTGGTGTATAATGGCACAAAAAGGCCACTTGATCGTTGAAATCAAGTGGCCTTTCTTTAATTGCTAATCGCTTAATCGGTGGGTTTAGCCGTAATTGGTATTGGTCTGCAAAGTACAGATCTTCCATCTCAAGCCATCCGGAGCTTTTGCGTCATAGGTAATGCCGAAACCAATATTTCTCTCCCTCTGCCCCCACTCACATTTCCGATTTTTTAGCCATTTTTTAATTATCACAAATAAATATTATAACATACAACGATATGGCAGAACGTAAAAGGACGCTCGGCATCTGAATGAGCCAAGCGTCCCTTTTTATATTCAATTCAAAATGGCATTGTCAGGCTAAGTGCTCCGGCATCAGACGAACGCAAAGGTATAGAAGGCAACAGGCCAGGATCTTATCTCACTGTCTTCTTTACCCATGTAGTCCACGAGTGTAATTTCCGGCCCCCGATCATTGCCCACATGAATAACATAATGACGGCCATTGTAAGTACCTGCATAGATAGCATAATGAATATAAGGAGAATCTTCATTACCAAAACGGATCAGGGTTCCGATCCTGATTTTGTTATAAATGGACTGATAAGCTGGTGTATTATTCTGGCTGTCGCTGAGGCCGCTGTAGCAAGCGGCGGCACAGCCCTCCCGAACTGCTCTTTCACAAATTTCTGTCCAGAGATCGCCGTACCGGTTAGTTCCATATACAAAGCTCATTCGAGCTTCGTAGTGCAGCGTCATAAGTTTACCGTTTTTAACTCCCTCAACATTTCTCAGGTAGTTCAGGAAATAATACTCAACAAAAGAAGTACAGCTCATACCGGTGGCCTTCATCTTTTCGATGTCCGGGACATTTTTGCCCAGCACCGGATCATACCGGATAACCGTTCCAAGGCCAGAATCACTGTAGTGAATACCGGACAAGATTTCAGGCCGATTTTCCTCCAGCTCACCGGAAATATACTTCAGATTGTAAAGAAGCTGTGCTTTTTTCAGGGCATTTACATCATATCCGGTGTACGCCAGTGCCCGAAGCAGAGAATTGTCCATCATTTTATCAGGAATCGCAGAGTATACATAGCAGTCTTTGTAGCTGTAGCCGCAGGCACAGGTGTAAATGCTGTATCCCTCCCGGTCCCCGCAGGGAGGTACAATCTCCACTTTGAACGAATGTCCCTTTGCGCTGCCGACATCCGTAATCGTAGAAGTCTCACGGCATCCTTTATGATTGCAGACAGCAGTTTTCGTTCCATCCTCCGTACAGGTCGCATCATTGTTGCTGACATAGTGCGTAAAATCATGGCCAAGCGCCTGCAGGGTTTCCGTATAGCTGTGACCGCAGGAGGTGCAGGTATACTTTGCAACGCCTTTTTCGGTGCAAGTAGGCTGTTTAGTCACTTCCTTGCTGTAACGATGGCCCTTAGCACTGCCGACATCCGCCACAGTATGAGTCTCATGGCATCCTTTATGATTGCAGACAGCAGTTTTTGTGCCGTCCTCCGTACAGGTCGCATCGCCATTGCTGACATAGTGCGTAAAATCATGGCCAAGTGCCTGCAGAGTTTCCGTATAGCTGTGACCGCAGGAGGTGCAGGTATATCTGGCTGCACCCTTTTCGGAGCAGGTAGGCTGCACGGTCACTTCCTTGCTATAGCGATGCCCTTTGGCGCTGCCGACATCCGCCACCGTAGATGTTTCTTTGCATCCCGGATGTTCGCAGACAGCGGTTTTGGTTCCATCCTCCGTGCAGGTCGCATCATTATTGCTGATGTAATTGACGAAGCTGTGTCCCAGTGCAGGAAGTGTTTCCCTGTATGTATCTCCGCAGGAGCACTCATATTCCGCATAGCCGTCACTTACACAGGTGGGACTTACCTCATTTACTTTAACGTAAGTGTGTTCATGTTCTTCTGCCCCGTCAGGCACATCCGGCTGTGCAGGAGGTACTGCAGCCTCCGGCGCAGGTGTCAGAGAAGGAACCGGCATTGCATCGGGTCTGGAAGCCTCTGCAGTATCAGAGGGAGTCGTACTTGTCTCCGTCGCTTCCGAACCATTCTGCAGGTTTTCGTTCGTTTCTGCTCCTCCGCATCCAGCAAGTGCAATTGCCACAGCTATCAGCATCGCTGCGATCCATTTTGCAGATATATTCTTTTTCATCACGTTAATCTCCCTTTTTGCTATTTACTGTAATAAACGAGCATTTCTCCCATTCGTTTATACTAATATTATCCCTCATTTTATTTATATATCAATAAAAATTTTTAGATTTTTTACTTTTTTCGGTACACGAATTTAATAATTCAGATCTCATAACGCCGTACATATCATTTATTAGTTCCTTGATTATGTTATTTTGCTATGATACATTTAGAATATTAAATGTATGAATGCAAAAAACTGCTTGTACGCAGATGAGTTTTTCCATGCAATTGAATGACATCTGTACGAAAGATCATTTCGCCTGGCAAGGAGATTACTACACAGCGTATCGCTGCACGGATAACAGCCGAAAGACGATTTTTAAATACGACATTCCCTATTCGGAAGAAGCGGAATTACTGCGTATTCCTTTTCAGAATGATCCATCGTCAGGAGATTGCCGGGAACCCAGGCCCACCAGCGCCGCTCTCTCCGTTCGTGGGTTCTTCCACGAGCGTCCCAGATAAACTCGGTGCAGTTGTTGCTTCCGGAAAGGATCATCGGGATGATTCCCCGTGTTGTACGGATGAATTGCCGGTCATGTGGATGCCCAAACGCAAACTCCGAATTTTCCGGAATTTCACAGTTAAGCAAATCAAAGCCCATGTCCAGATCGTAAATGTAGCTGGTAATACCACATTTATTGGCTGCATCTTTTCCCGTACCGCAGCCGCACTTGTAGCCGGCTGATAGAAGCCAATCAAATCCTCGATAAGCCTCGGAGAGCAGTTCCCGCAGTATGTGTTTTGGCCGCCCGCTCCTCATTCTGAGTACGATACGATTGATGTTAGATTTGTTGTTGGGTAGTGAGGCATAAAATTTTCTCCTTTTCATTATCTGTTTCCTTTCATCATTAATATGTTTATAAAAAAGGAGCTATCTTCACCGCGAATGGTTCAGATAGTTCCTCGAATTGTAAAACGATCTTTAATTCATGTATATAAAAACAAAAGCCACCCAGTATGCCTCTTCAGCATGACCGGATGGTTACATCGTATAAGGAATCTTTCAATTAGTGAGCTGGGTAGCCCCGTTTTATTTTACTGCAGCAGCCTGCTCATGCAGGTCACAGGATCGCAGCTGAGTGGCACGGACATTGCTGCCACGCCTGAAAATCGAGTTATAAATTAAAAATCCCTTTAATATGATTATAGTTTAATGCATCTCTCGCCTCATTGTCAAGCGTATAGCGCAGGCTTTATAAGCCCGCTTCTGATTTTCAGAGTCGCTAATCGATCAAATGTCGTTGCATCGTTTTGTTTGGACACTTGATTTCATTCCTGTTACATATGTTTTTATGGTTATAATGGCAGCCTAAAAAACTAGCTTCCTGCAATCGTTTATTGCAGGGATGATCTGCACAGTTATATCAATTGAATTGGTGGGTCTTAACAGGATTGAACCGTCGACCTTGTAATTATGAGTTACCCACTCTAACCGACTAAGCTAAAGGTCCAATTGATAAAGCTGTCTATATATACCATTAAGAAATTTTATCCTATATCTAGCATCAGCCTTGGAATTAGGTATGTAGACCTTCTGCATACCTAACACTTTAGGTCTTGACATAGTAATCCTCCAATATTTTTAATTTCAATATTGTTTTACCGTATTAAGAAATCTCCTGTCATCTTTAAGATTGTCTATTTATATTATGACTGTTGATTCTGAAAGTCATAAAAAATTCAGAGCAGAGGAAGAACCCTCTGCCCTGTTGTGTATACTTATTGCCGCCCATTGTTTGCACCGATCGTATTGTACCAGCAGCGCTTCTGCTCTGACAAGTTACCATTGACCGATCTTCAATCAGTAACAATATTGGAGAATTATTTAGTTAAAAACTTTACTTTTTTTTGGTAGCCTTTCAAGATGGAATTCACGCAAGGGATCATGTCATCCTTTTCATAGATGTGTTGAAGTTCTTCTGAACTGGGCAGTAAATCCGGATTCAGAATATCAGGATTCTGGACATACTGTAAAAGCTGCGTCTCTTTCTGCCGAAAGCTGTTGACCTTGATGTTCTCCAGATCATCATATTCTGGGAGTCTCGGATTTTTCCAGAACATAGAATTACCAGAGTCGAAAATCGGGGCCATAGAAACCCACTGCAGCGTATTGGTGTTCCGAAGAACGCCAAAGTTGTTCAGATGCCGGTCCACATTTGTCATTACAAAGTCAGTCAGAATTTGATACTCCAAGAAAGGTCTTGTAATATCCTCACTTAAACCATGCCGAGCACAGACGGAGATAAAATGCTCAAACAGTGACATTGCGTTATCCTTCTTTTGAGATTCCACCACATCGATAGCAGGGATAAATTCAAGCGCATCCGAAGTAAAGCTCTCACAAATACAAGAAATCTGACTCATTTCAGGCTGTTTCAGCGGCTTGTAGTGTACATAGGGCATTTTATTTTGTTTTTTATGGATCAGCGATGCCACTACTTCGTTGAGGCTTTCCTGAGAGTGACTACCGTGATTTCCTTTCACCAGACAGCGCTTTCCGTTAACGATGATCCACTTTTTTTGCAGCTCGCCCTGTGTTGAAGAACTTGGAGAATAGGCATTCTCCGGCAAACAGGCGCCATCGGAGCCAGATGAGAATTCCATATCTGCTACAGGATCACGGAAATCGTTCGTAAAGAAGTTCACAGCATTCCAATCAAGTTCCATATTCAGAGGCTTGATCCAATACTGGTCGGTCAGGCTAAGGCCCAGATTTTTAACCAGGTATTCCTGTGGGGTTGCAATATTCAGTTGTTCCAAGATGTGCTGGATATTACCCTGATTTTTCGGTACTGCTCTGCGCTGCCACCATTTCCGCAGCATAGCAGCATCCATACATCCTCCGGGAGGAAGAAATTCCGGTGCCACCGGTTTACTAACCTTCAGCATTGTTCCAGTTACAGGATCAATTGTCACACGGCAAATTGGATTATCTCTGTGCATCAAATAAAAATGTAAATTCTCCATTTTTCACCAGCTTTCAAACTGTGTTTTTTCGTAATCAAGTCATCTGTTTTTGTTTATGCAGGCTTTTAACTCCTTATAGTTTAACATTCCAATATAAGTATAGCATTTCTAGCTGTGTCTTTCAAGAATGTACTTCCGCAAATAAAACTCTTACTTCATTACAGAGTATAATTTCTGAGTTTTCGGCAGTATCCAAAAGGACCGCCTTGGGGATGGAATTGACAGGATCTGTTGCTCGCAATTCTGCATCCATAGGCGTTGCAATTGGAATCACAGAAAATCCGGAGGCATTTTTCTCCCAAATCATTGCATCTTCTAATTCTGTTTGTGCTTCTTTGAGGGCATCATATTCCGAATTTCCATTGAACCCTCGATAGAATTCGTCTTGATATAATTCCTGCATTGCTATTACTCCTTTTCCTTTCGTTATTTGTATGTATAATAAAAAAGGAGTCATCCGCGCCATAGAATGGGTAAGATAACTCCTTGAATTGATAAAACAATCTTTAGTTTGTGTATATAAAAACAAAAACCACCCAGTATGCATTTTCGCACGACCGGATGGTGTTACGTTGTATTCAAAAAGCTTTCAATCAGCGGGCGGGGATTTCCCCCGTTTTGTTTTGCTGCAGGACCGCAGCTGAGTGGCCTGAGCATTCTGCCCCGCCAAAAAATCAGGTTATAGATGAAGAATTCCTTTAATATGACTATAGTTTAATGCATATTTTTCTCATTGTCAAGAGTAAGAGTGGGCTGTATAAGCCCACTCCTATCTATCCGATAGTATCAAGAAACGCCGGAATATCCAGCAAACTTCTCTCGAACTGGTCGGTTAAATGATTCCACAAGACAATATACTGACGCTTGTATTCACGTTCAAGGCAAATAAAATTTCCGACAGTATCTGTCCCGATCACGATACGCTTTTCTCCGATTGCCTCCTGCAGCCTCGTATTAACAGACCACGCCTCTTGAACAGTATACCGATCAGTAAAGTCCAACAATCGCTGCATTTTTCTGTTTCTGTTCGCCTCTGTCGGAAAAATGCCAGGAGTAGGAATACCTCCGTTATGTTCCAGCAAATATTCACGGAAAACAGGGGTAATGCGAAACCGGAATGCATTTTCAAATTCCCGTAACTCAACCGTACTGATTGGTTTAATACCTCTCCACATACAATATTCCTCCTATGCCTTACGCCGGTTACCACCCCGTGCAGATTTGAGAGCGCACATTGTACAGGCAGCATGGAGATCCGGTTCTTCCTCCAGCAATCTCTTTGCCAGACTGGATTCCCAGCATTCAGCTCCACAGATGGGGCATTTTCGCCTTCGCCAATCAGCATGACCTTCCGGCACATTGGCAACCAAGGGGAGAGTCAGGATTCCGGGATCTCCTTTTTTGTGTGGTGTGATATTCATATTGATACCTCCCTTAAACCTTGTAGACCAGATTGATGCGCTTACTTTGGCAGGCGGGGCAAACAGAGGGGGTAAGAGCTTCATCGTTCATATTGCGCCGCATTGTGAATTCACAGTTGCAGTCCGGTTCTCGGCAGCGGTATGTAAAATACGCAGCATCCAAACACGCAGCCTCTGCAAATTCTGTCATAGAGGTATCAATCTCAAGGCACAGGCGGCGCAGGCGCTTGTGGTCCTCCGGAAGCAGATATAACGACGCCTGCTTTTTTCTATCGGGTGAAGCTTCTTCCTTGCGAGGTCTGCCCGGTTTTCTGGTTGGCTTTGCAGAGCGCTTATCTGATGACGTTTTCTTTCGTTCTTCCATAACGGGTGCCGCCGGCTGGACTTCCGCCAACGGTGTGGTTGGGAGCTGCGGCACTTCTGCTTCATTGGCAGCAGGTACGGACGATTCCTCCGTCGTGGAAATAGGAATAAATCCCTGATTTTCTCCGGAAGCAGCCTCCAGATTCAGGCGAACGCTCCGGTTTGTCGTCCAGTTAGTATCGAGATTGATATGTGCCATATTCTACCTCCTCAGTTCGCAGCACTCTCATTGCTTACTGCCATCGGAAATCCGAAACGTCAGCGTGTCTTCATCAAATTGCCTGCCTTCAACCGAAATAAGGTTTTGCGTTTGTACAGGCATAACTCACCTCTGGACAGCCGCTTTGGGACGGCTGTAAAACAGATGGCCTTCTGTATCTTTCCAGACTCCGGGGAACTCCGTTTTCGGCTCCAGGCCTCTGGACTCAAGGAATTCCAATGCCAGATTCAAGGCATCTACAGCGCCGACACCGGAGCTGTTGAGGTAATCCAATATGGGGCGGTAGTTCCGCATAGCGTCCGGGATATTGGCAGACATTCTCATTCTGGTCCTATAAAGGTAAAGTCCCCGTGTGTCGGCGGCCGTCTGAATATCCTGGATGCTGCTGCGATAACACGCATACTGTTCAGAGCATCGTGCCAACACAATACCGTCTACCTGTGCTTTGGCTCCCACATAGTTTCTGCTGGCCGCAATCATGGAGGACATAAATTCCCAGATACCGTCCAGAGAGTCTGCAGAAGGCTCACAGGGAATCAGGATGCTGTCTGCAGCAACGATTGCATTTGTGACCAGGATGTTGTCAGAAGGCGCAGAGTCGATGATGATAAAATCATACTTTTCGGCAAGGTGGTGCTGCTTGGTGCGAAGCAGACTACGCAGCACCTGCTCTGCACCCGCTCTTCCGGCTAACCGGTCCGCAAGCCGTGTCAGAGATTTGTTGTCCCTTGTACCCAGTAAAAACCCCTCTGCAGGGGCAACATCCACGTCAATTTCCTTGACTGTCGGAAGGATGTCGCAAATATCTGTATGATAAATGGCCTTATCCAGAGGGCAAGCGCCGATGAATACATCATACAGTACCCATTCAGGATTTTCCGGCAGCGCTCCGCTGGAAAGGCTTCCGGACGGGTCAAAATCCACCGCCAGAACTTTATATCCCAGTCCGGTAAGTGCATTGGCCAGACAAATTGCCGTAGCCGTTTTGCCTGTTCCGCCCTTCTCATTAGCAATCAGCACGATCTCCATATTTTTATACCTCCAAAATTTTATCTTTATTTATTACTAAAACTTAATAGCGACATGACCCCAAATATCCGTGAGCTTTACAAGGCCAAATTCTTCGTATCTGCTGTCATAGCTGTTCGTATAGTTATCTCCCGCCACCGCCCGGATGCGCTTTGCCATCAGCACTCCGTCCTTTTTTATGATAACGACGTCACCGGTTTGTGGCTGTCCGAAATATCGGACGCACAGCAGTTTATCGCCGGGGGTGTAGGTAGGCTGCATACTTGGGCCATCTGTAACTACGAACCTGCAGCACAGCATTGTCGCCACAGCTATGGCAGCAATGAGTATATATGGTGTCAATTGCAGCACTTTTTTCCAGAATCTCTTATCCATATCATCCCCCAAGTTCATTTAGTGGAGAGCGCTCTACAATATCCTTCATAAAAGGGTTTTCAGCACTTAGCTCCTGCTGCGTATCATCGAAACGGTTTTTCAGCCGGGAATCCAGTTTGTAGCCCAGGTAATCCAGCACCTGAAATCTGCCGCTTTCTCCCGCTGTCTGCGTCATAATGACAGCAGCGGTATCCCGCAGGGTTTTGGGCGTGATTCCTAAATTTTCCAATCCGGCTGCTGTACTGGCTCTGGCAACGCAGTTGCGGATCATGCGGGCAGTTAAGTGCTTCTCCGGATGACGGATGGCGCTGAACATGGTGTCGCACTCGTTATCTTCAAAGCTCCGGCAGAAAGCTATGTAGCTCCTGAGAGCGGCACGGCAGTTAACTGTCAGGTAAACATAGCGTGTTTTGTTTGCGCCTCTGACACGCAGCCACTCTTCGTTTACTACATCTGTTCGATTCAGTCCCGCCACCTCAGACAAGCTCAGGCCAGCGGTTGCGATCAACAGAATCATTGCCCTGTCTCTCAGCTCATTTTCGCCGGCAACGGAAGACAGCAATTTTTCAATCTGCCTGACGGTAAGTACGGTTGCCTCTGAAGCCCTGACGGTCGGCAGCGGTAATTCAGCAGCAGGATCACCGTCAGGGAAGGAGATCCCAAGCTCGTCCTGCAGCCGTACCAGGTAGGCAAACAGCTGCCTGATAAAGATGATCTTCTTTCTCACGGTGGCGGAAGAATTGCCTACGGTTTCATCCAGGAAGCAAATATATTCTTCCAGTTCTTCACGGCAGACACAGGCCAGCTCCGAGATTTCCATTTTACAGATATTCATATCCTTATGGGCATCTTTGAAATCAGGCTTTTCATCCTGGGCACGACAGTAGTGGATGTACTGGCAGAACTCCCGCAGGATCAGGCACTGCTCCACCAGGGAAGTGGGGCGTTTACCCAGATTGTTTTTACAGTATTCCAAATATCGCTCCAGGAACACCGGGCAGTTGCCGTAATCGTCCGGCGGCGATTCATTATCAGGAAGATAGCTCGACATTTCTTTTACCTCAATTGTAATAAAATATTATAACAATTTATCAGAAAACGGATGCAATAGCAAAGGAAAACTTCATAATATACGATATGCCTTTTCTGCAATTCTGAGAAATTACATGATTATATTAAATGTGGATCGCAAGGCGACCTGAAATTACGATGTTATTTATTATTTTTATTCGATTTTTTATCTGTTAGTATTATATAGTAATTTATATTTCGTGTCAATTATTTTATTTTGATTTTTCTATTCATTGTTTTATTATTTATTTGCCGTTTTTCTTGTTTGTTTTACTGCCCCAACCATGCTTCTTTCGTTGTCTGAGCTGCATCGAATGATGGAAAAACCCGTTTTATTTCATATAAAAATCATTTCATTCCTTTTATAAAGCAGCCTCCGAGGGGGCGGCGGCGGGAAGGAGGGTGGACAAAGGATGGTGGTTGGGTGGTGGGCGTCCGGATGCTTCCAAAATCAACCGCTTCCAGCCAACAGCAGCATCTGCGCCAATGGTATCCACATTTCAACTTTTCCTATCCTTTCCAGAGGGAAGGTCAGCACTCCCTATCTTATAATTTGAGCGCACCACACAGCCGGTTAGCTGAGTGGTGCGCTCTTTTTTGGGGTGCTTACGCATAATACCTTACGCAATTACCCAAATAGTATTTTTCATTGACAGTACAGCCGTTTACAACGGCCGAGAAGGGTATTAGTTTTTCCATAAGGCGTTGAATCCGCTTACTGGTCAAACAGATCACTGTGCGTTCCGGTGCGAGTCAAAGTCAGCACCAGAATATCGTTTTCAATACGATAAACAAGCAGCCAGTCCGGAAGAATGTGACATTCTCTATGTCCTACCCAGTTTCCAGACAGCTCATGGTCACGGTTCTTTTCAGGCAGCGCTTCGCCCATTGCAAGCAATTCCACAATTTTGTCCAACAGAGCTATTTTCAACCCCCGTTTCAAGGCTCGTTTATAGTCTTTTTTGAACTGTGTGGTAAGCCTGATTGTATACTTTGTTCTTCTCATTTTTTCAGATCAGCAAACAACTCGTCAAGGTCATCGTAGCCCTTTACAGACGGGTCATCCGCAATCCTTTCCGCTTCCAGCATAGCTGCGATTGTTTCCTTATTGGGCTGTTCCAGCCTTACATTGAAAGGAATTCCTCCCTCTCGAATCGACTGACGCACAAAAATATTAAACGCCGTGGTAAGATTCATGCCCAGTTCAGCAAACAAAGTATCAGCCTGTACTTTCAAATCCGAATCCATACGGATAGTGATGTTTGTGGTGGTTCCAGCCATAATATCAGCTCCTTTCTACTGGTGCTTATAGTATACGCTATTTGCACGAAGAAAACAACATTTTGCACATAAAATTCATTGTTTTTTTGTTTGGCGCTTAGAAGGTAGGCCACGCATCGGCAGCAACCTCCAGATCCATAGCTTCGCAATTTTCAAACCAGGGACGCTCTCTGCATGGCCCCTCCTGATAATCGTAGTTCAATTGTTACACATTCTTTTGCAAAGAAACAACAGTTACGCTTCTTGCCCAACCGTTTTTTTCATCAAATCGAATTGTCAAAGTACCAATTTTAGTATAAAGATCAACGGTTCCTTTGCGAACATACTTACCGAAGTAGGAATATTCTGGATCTCCATGCCGGCAATAAATACAGTGATTTATGTGTCCAACAGACAGGCCGGTTTCATTTATCCCGTTAAGCACGGTATTTTCAGTAATAGTAAACATTTTAATTACCTCCAGTGTTTGAATTGCTTACCTTGTTTCCTATGTTTTCTTAGCTGGGTGCTTCGTTTTTATGAAGCACCCAGCTTGTCATTTAGAAAGGCAACTTCCTTATTTAGAAGGGGAGCTGGGCATCGTCGTCTTCCAGCATGGCAAAGTCAGATGCAGCACCATTTGCGGGTGCAGTATATCCGCCATAACCAGGAGCTGCAGAAGGAGCAGAATAACTGCCATAACCAGGAGCTGTAGAGGGAGCAGAATAGCCCGCATTAGCAGGAGCCTGTCCGCAAGTATTGCCAGCAGCAGCATTAGGCTTGCTGTCACCGAAATACACATTATCCGCAATAACCTCTGCAGATCTGCGCTTGTTTCCGTCCTTATCCGTCCAACTGCGGATCTGCAGCCGTCCGGATACTACCGCCATGCGGCCCTTGGCGAAATACTTGGAAACAAATTCGCCGGTCTGCCGCCAAGCGACACAATCGATAAAGTCAGTCTCCCGTTCGCCGCCGTCTTTGGATGTGAAATCCCGGTCTACAGCAAGCGTGAAGGAAGCCACCGCAATACCAGTTCCGGTACGACGAAGTTCAGGATCACGAGTCAGTCTACCCATTACAACAATATGATTCAGCATAAAAATTCCTCCAAAATTTAATTTTATATTATTTGTTATCAATATAGGTTGCCATCACATCTGCCATGTGCAAATACAGTTCCAAAGGTTCCTGCATCATCTGCTGGAGCACATAGGGATTTGTACTCTGGTCGCACATATGGGCATCAATGGCATTTGCTACTCTTTCCGGCAAATATTTCTCAAAAAATCCGCTCATAATATAGAGGGATTTTCTTCCGTAACCAAAAGGCATAGGGTCAAAGGCCGTTCCATTGGCATAGACGCCGATTTCTCCGATTTCATGCCCCAAGCCAGCCAGAATACATTCACCCAACTGTGCCTCCGTTGTGGGGCGTGTGAGCCGCACCAGGTTGTCAATTACATCAAGTGAATGTTCCGCCAAGGTTGTTTCAGTTCCGGAATATTTCGTGTAAAAATCCGAGCGTTTGCCACCCAACCATGCCAGAAAGGTTTTAACTCGTTCCGCCTGATCTTGACCGATGCAGGCCGGAATATAAGTCATAGCCAGTTTTTTAATAGTTGCGGCAGGGTTTGCTTCTCGCTCCGGCAATTTTATAGCATCCTGGCCTCTTTTGTAGCAGAGGTTCCTTTCTGTCAGCGTATTGCAAAGCGTCAGTAATTTTGCATTGTAAAAATGCACGGCCAAAGGTTCACTTTCTAAAAGTTGACTCTTTGCCTGGTTTTCGCTGCCATCTTGAGCAAGAAGAATGGCGACCTCTCTGCGGGCAGGAACAATTCCCGCCACTCGCATCTCGTAGAGCAGTTTCGAGCCATATGTCCAGGTGTTTTTTTCGCTTTCTGCCATAGTCAGCATCAAGGAAACTATCTGGAATGTTTCTTCATCCGCCGCTTCCGCCATAGCTAACACATCTGCATTGCAGTAGACTTGCCAGCAGAACATGGCTGCGGAATGCTCAGAACCATCTGGGCAGAGAATTACATTTTTTCCAGCCCTCTTTCTCGTGCGAAACGCAAAAGGGCTTGCGATCTTTCTGTGCTATGCACGGATGCCAGAAAATTGATGGCTTCCCGGCTTTCTTCGTTGATATTCATACTTCGCTCCTTTTCATAAAATATTATTGTATTCTTTGTTTGCGGTTTTGTGTCGATAGGCTACTTCCTTTTTTGTATTGCTATATAAAAAAAGAAGTCAACTGTCCCATAGTTCAATAAATACCGGTACAGATGGCTTCTTGTATTGTTATAAAATATCTTTCTTTATGATAAAAAACAAAAAATCCACCTAGTATTTGCACAACGCATTTACCAGATGGTGATTTGATATGAAAATTCTTAATTTATAATTTATGGGTCTGTCCCCCTGCAGGGGACAACACCATTGCACTTCCCATTGTAGGGAATGCAACAGCCAGAGGGCCAAGTTTTAAGAAAACAGCCCTAATAAAGTAATATATGTTGTAAAAAGAACTCGTAAAATATGCTTCTATAGTAAAGCATATTTTACGAGTTGTCAAGGGCAAATGCAATAAGAGGGAGCGTTCGCCACCCCTCTTTATTTTTACTTATTTTCCTGTGCTTCTTCTCCTGTAAGTATCCAGGCAACCAAATTCTCCGGATCATCTATATCATAGTACACATTCAGGATCGTATGTTCGGAAATCAATGCTGCCGTTTTATCCAGAGCGGACAGGCAGTATTTATGGATTGCTTTTTCATCTCCCGGCTCGGCTTCCTGTTCTCTCAAAACAACCATTATTTTATCTTTATTCAGCAGAGTTTTTTTAGCCTTAATGCAGACCATTGGCTTGCATACGATTTTTCCCTGCATCAATCTTTGCAGAAGATTGATGCCGATCCAGTCAATATAGCCTGCAAGCAAAAAACCGATGCTGTATTCCCAAGCACGAAAGACGGCAATACAGATGATGGTGACAAGTGAAATAAGAAATACCCCAAACAGTTGTTTCAGAAGCCGCACCTGTATAGGCTGAGGCAGCTTGCCAAACACTTCCGCAAATGACTTTTTCTCTTTTTTCTCAGGAACTCTTTATTCCTCCTTAGAATATCAAAAGCATGATTTATGTGACGCAAAATGCTTTTACTCTTTACTATTCTCTTATTATGCGTTATTATGAGCCTATAATAAGGATAAAATAATTATGTGTCAATACTTACTTTGTGCTTTACTATTTTTAGGAGTGATCGTCATGCCTATTGTTCCGGATTTTGACGCCGGCTTTATAAGTGACAATATAGTGCGAGGACTGGAGGCTTGTAATGAGAAAACGATTATCCGCCTCAAGGAACAACACTATTTGAATTTGCCCCGTACTCGTCCTCAACTTGATTACAGAGCGTTGCTATACACCAGTCTGGATGCGTATGCGAAGGCATCTAAGTTGCCGATGTGCTATTTCTTTTACGGAACGCTGACGCCGCCTGTGCCAATGTACACACCTTTTGATGCTATTGTTATTGCTATGCTGAATGCCATGAGTGAAAAACAGCTACTCGCAATGAAACAAGCAGTATTTCTTTATTGGGACAACCCTTTTATGCGGTGCACAGAGATTGAGCCAGACCCCAGATTTAGGTTTTTGCTTACCCGGCGTGTACACGGAGAGCTGCGGATGGAAAATGTCCCCACTTACAAGCACTTTGAAAATGACATTTCCCCCATTCTTCGCAAATATAGCCGTTGCTGCAGCAAACGCTATGCTTACTGTTTTCCTACCGACCTCTATCCAGATTTAGCTACTTTTGCCGGTGTATCCCTGCACTGGATAATGAATATTCAAAAGAACCCTCTGTTCTGCAATTCGCAGCTTGCAGATGAACTTTTTGATTATTACACCTTGCTCCAGCCGGAACAGTGGCAGGATTTCCGGGAACTCGCCATGACTTTTTTGAGCGGCGACTTGTCACATTATATATACTTGTCACATTATATATAAAGGAGGGAAGAACGCTTATGTCTGCCGCTGAAATTATGGAATCCGCCGAGGGTCCGGAATTTACCGAAGAGATGGAGGATGGAGTAGAAATCATCAATACTTCTGATATGTGTGCCCAACGGATCGACGTAACTGCGTTTGCTCAGTATCCGGCATATGCTCAGAAAAAGTGGGTTCAATTAAATCGCCTTGATATGAAATTAGCAATTAGCAAGCGGATCAAAGATTGCTATTTGAATAATGAGCCACTTCCCAACCTTCCCGCCCACAAGTTGATTTACGCCTCGGATAATACGAGGGCAGCTATTGTTTGTTCTCTCAAGCAAAAGTCTCAGAACATCAATCCTCTTTTGCCCTGTCTTGTATATTGTTCCGTTCGGTATGGCGTTTCCTGCCATGAACTGCTGTTCGGTATAAAAAAGCCGGTGATCCTGTTTGGCAGGACTGCATCCTTCCTGCGACAGATGGCTCAGATGCCCTCTGACTTGCAGGAGAGCATTTGTAAAACCCTGGAAGAAGGTTATCTCGATGTAGATACGCCCTATTTCATTCTGAAAGAACGATGTTTGGAAAAAATATTCTCCTTGGGGCAGCCAAAATCTCGACTGGAAGTTGCAGCTTATTGTTCACCATACCAGTGGCGGGCAATGATACAGCTTTTCGCCACAAATGTTTCGCCTTATGCAAAAGACAATCAATTAAATATCGATACTACAGTCGGAGTCAACACCATGATGCTGAAATACTGCTCCGACCTTGATCTGGCTGCAGATTATTTTCTGCTGCAGGATTATAGTGACAAGGCACTCTTAGACGGCAAGCCGCTGGATGAAAGACAGCAGCGGTGGCTGTCCTTGTATCTGTGCGCCAGTCCTCGTGTACAAAAAAAGGTTATCTTTCGTATGTCGCTCGCTCTGCTCGACAACAACGAATGACAATACCACATTTCCTGCAAAGTGTTTTGTCTTTTGGCAGCTTCGGCCATCCGCACCTATGCCGTTTTCTCGCATAGTCGAAAAAGCGGGATACTGCTGTTTGGTCTGCGCCAATTTGAGTATTATACTTTGTATAAGCCTGTATGCAGTTACCGCAAAATCAACTATGTATGTTTTGTGCTTGTTCTGTGCGTAAAATGGTTGCATAGCCTCCCATCTAAGCTCATTTCTCTCACAATGCATTCAAATATTGTTGCCCGTGCATATCTGTATTACCCAGATTGCCTCGGTACTACGGTTATAGCAGGGCCGAAAAACGGTGCAGGCAACTCCAATCCGCAAAGAAGAATAAGCGGTCACACAAAAGTGTGACCGCTTATTCTTTTGCTTGCCACTTTAGTGTCATAATATTAAATTATCATTTTTATAATATGATTGGATAGGGCCGATTTGTAGGCCGCCGTATTGATGTGCGGCTCTTTCAGAAAAACCAGTTCCACGCCCTTATCGTAAAGAGTCATAAAATCCTCAAATCCCTCATCCGCATTTCGGCTCATACGAGATACCGAATCAAAAACTATGCAGTCTCCGGCCCGTACCACCTTCATCAGCGCTGACCACTCTTTTCGGTTGCTGGTTGTGCCGATGTAGATTTTCTCAACAATAATGGCTGTCGGATACCTTTTTCTGATATTGCGAATCTGCCGAGCCAAGTTTTGCTTCGGTGTTGAGATCCGGCAATACCCGTAAATTTTCTCCATACCAATTTTCTTTCCTAAAAGCGTACCAAATTAGTCGTTTATATTGATACTAACAAGCAGCAAAAGACATAGCCCTTGACATTTTGGGTGTCAAGGGCTATGATATTGGTGTGGAATGCAGACGGTTGCCACATATCGACTCTATCTTCAGAGAACTCTTACGAGTTCAAATCAGTGAGCCATCTGTTGCAGCAGACGGCTCACTTTCCTTTTTTATAAGAAACAATCAGAACTACTATGTCGATAATCAAACCAACAATCGTAGCGATTGCACTTAGATTAGAAAGCACTATGTAAATCCCCCTTTGGGAAAAATTTCCCGCAAGGCGTTTCTACATCACCATCCATTCCGCTCTTGCGGGATTTCAGGCAACTGTCTTTTATGGTCTTTTTAACGGCAATGCTCTTTTGGGTTTCATATTTTCGATTAGCCGCTCTGCCGATCTGTTTTCCCTGCAGTCTTGCTGTCTGGATGCCCTCTCTGGTTCGCTCCCGCAGATCCTGGACCTCTTTTTCTGATTGCTCATAGCCAAGTCTGATCTGAGCCTTCGCCAGCTCCATGAGGTATTGATTTACTGCCTGCAGGATTATATCTACCCTATCGCCAGTCATTGCTATATGATTGGATAGGGCAGACTTGTAGACCGCCGTATTGATGTGCGGCTCTTTCAGAAAAACCAGTTCCACACTCTTCTCGTAAAGAGTCATAAAATCCTCAAATCCATCTTCTGCATTTCGGCTCATACGAGATACCGAATCAAAAACTATGCAGTCTCCGGCCCGTACCACCTTCATCAGCGCTGACCACTCTTTTCGGTTGCTGGTTGTGCCGATGTAGATTTTCTCAACAATAATGGCTGTCGGATACCTTTTTCTGATATTGCGAATCTGCCGAGCCAAGTTTTGCTTCGGTGTTGAGATCCGGCAATACCCGTAAATTTTCTCCATACCAATTTTCTTTCCTAAAAGCGTACCAAATTAGTCGTTTATATTGATACTAACAAGCAGCAAAAGACATAGCCCTTGACATTTTGGGTGTCAAGGGCTATGATATTGGTGTGGAATGCAGACGGTTGCCACATATCGACTCTATCTTCAGAGAACTCTTACGAGTTCAAATCAGTGAGCCATCTGTTGCAGCAGACGGCTCACTTTCCTTTTTTATAAGAAACAATCAGAACTACTATGTCGATAATCAAACCAACAATCGTAGCGATTGCACTTAGATTAGAAAGCACTATGTAAATCCCCCTTTGGGAAAAATTTCCCGCAAGGCGTTTCTACATCACCATCCATTCCGCTCTTGCGGGATTTCAGGCAACTGTCTTTTTCCCGTCCTTACCGTTAGGTATACAGCGGCGGATTCCAGCCATGTATTGTAGCATATTTTGACAGATTATTCAATTTATATTTCAAAATAGTCTCTTTTTATTTCAGAGTTCTCATGGTTCAGAGGACTCTTTTTTTATGCCCAGTTTTGCCAGACTTGATTTCCGGACCGCTCTTGCCACATCCGAATTGTCCAGATGCGTGTAAATCTGCGTTGTAACCAGGCTGGAGTGTCCGAGCATATTCTGAATAGCCAGCAGATCCGCTCCGTCTTTGGCCAATGTCGCTCCGGTGGTGTGGCAGAGCTTATGAGGGGTGTGGCCCTTGCCGGCCAGATTTGCCTGCAGGAGATATTTGTAGACGTTATCCATTGATTGGCAATCCCGGTCTTAACCGGGACCGGCCGGCAGGTTTGCTCCGGATGTTAAACAGCTCCAGGCCGTCGCTGTAAATTGTCTGGGCCAGAGTCCTGGAAATCGGTGTTGCGCTCATGGAAATCGTATGGTTTCCCTCTGCAGTCTTTTTTACCAGAGCCTCCCTCTGCAAAACACCGTACTTATGCTCCTCATCCTCTACGACCAATACCAGTCGTTCAAATCGATAGGCAGAGGCAAAAAGGCCCGACAATCAATTTATAGCGGCCGGTGGCGATCCCCTCCTCCAGCATTGTACGAGATGCCTTCGGCAGCCTTTAGCCACTGACAAAAGCCACAGAAAAGCCATACAGCGCTGCAAGTTTTGACAGGTCCTGATGGTGCTGCTCCGCTAAGATCTGCGACCGAACATAATGCTGACTATCTTTCTATCGTTACTCAGAATATTTCCTTCGCCTTCGTCTGGATTCCAGTTCAAATACATTCTGAAAGGGTAGTAACGATATTTTTCACGATAGAGTTTTTTTGCAGCCCGTACTCCTTCAATCGACATCCCCTGCGGCATTACAAACAGCGTGCGTACATATTCCCAATCAAGCCACAGAGGAAATAGTTCTTTTCAATTATTGATCCGGTTAAGCAGCTCATGGTTGATGTACATAATACGTTCTTTCAAATGAGCATTTCCACTTCTGTACCAGCGAACCCCCTTTCTTTCCAGCACTGCAATAGCCTCAGACGACACCAAATTGGGCATAGACAGTATGCACTTGTAATTTTCGATTTCTTCCTTACGGATCTGCTCATAGTTTTTCATAATATCCGTCCGCTGCCGCAAAAGCAGGCGTCGGCAGACTTACCAGGATGAGCAATGCCAGGAAAAAGGACAAGCATCGCTTCCATTGGATTTTGAAAGGTTTCATTTGTACCCTCCTCTTTTGGTGTATAATGGCGCAAAAAGGCCACTTGATCGTTGAAATCAAGTAGCCTTTCTTTAATTGCTAATCGCTTAATCGGTGGGTTTAGCCGTAATTGGTGTTGGTCTGCAAAGTACAGATCTTCCATCTCCAGCCGTCCGGAGCTTTGGCATCATAGGTAATGCCGATACCGATATACCGGTATTTAGCACTGCCCAGATATGACCAGTGGGCAGAACTGCTGCGGAATGTACGGGCGATTTCAAGGCCCATCGCATCAGGGCCAACATCTAAATTTTGGCTTCTCCAAATTGCTTCCGGGCCGTTGATGGAGTAATACTGGTCTTTTCCGCCATACTGTGTACCGTCAATCCATTCTCCATACTTGTAGTACGCCAGTGCCGCCCGCAGGTCATCTACAGAGTGTTCGTAATTAGTTTGCAGCTGTACTGCACGAAGCTGTGCTACCTTGGTCAGACCGGGAAGCATGATTGCGGCAGGTGCGCCTTCTTCCATACGGAACTGGTTTATGTATTTCAGAGTTGCATCTACAACTGCCTTCTGGTAAGCCTCCGGAGTATAAGGGGCACCGGTTTCTTCCATGTGCCATGTACCGCATCTGGGGCAGGCATATGCAGCACCGTTGCCATGGGACAGATTGGCTTCTACTGTGTACTGAAGTTCAAACTTGTGACCCAGTGCATCCTTGTAGCTGTCCTTGTAGCTGTGACCGCAGGTGCAGGTATGCAGGGTGTATCCCTTTTCCGTACAGGTGGGAGCAACTACCTTGTCGGTGTACTTATGCTTGTGAACCTCATCCGGCTTGGGGGGCTTGGGAGGATTTACCGGCTGAGTAGGTTTCACTTCCGGCTGCGTAGGCTTGGGAGGATCTACCGGCTGAGTGGGTTTCACTTCCGGCTGTGTAGGCTTGGGAGGATCTACCGGCTGCGTAGGCTGGGGGGGATTCACCGGTTCAGAGGGATTGACTTCCGGTGCAGAAGGCTGAACCGGAGTTTCCGGCTCGGAGGGCTTCACTTCCGGCTCAGAAGGCTGAACGGGAGTTTCCGGCTTGGAAGGCTTCACTTCAGGTTCAGAAGGCTGAATTGGCCGTGTCAATGCATCGGTTTCTGCAGGTTCCGTTCCTTTTGTAGGGGATACCGTCAGCTCTGCGTCTCCCGGAATCGAATCACAATTGAAACCCTCATCCGCATCTTTCGCTCCGCAGCCGGCAAGAAGCATCGCAGTCAGTATTACTGTCAAAAAGCATTTGAACACAACACGCTTTCTCATCTTCACATCTTTCTCTCCTTTTCTGAACAAACAAGCATTTTTATTGCTTATACCTATATCATCTCTCCTATTTCGTAAAAGTCAATAAAATTATTTAGAAATTTAGCTTCTTCACGACAAGCCATCCGGGTGGAATGCATCCCTGCGGCTGCTATTCTCGGCAGGCCGGCTTTTGGAACGAATGAAGCAGCAATTCTTTCTTATCTCCGGCAGTATTGTAGACAGGGAGGAATCTCTCTGTCTATGCAAATTCAATTCAAGCAACTCTTAATCCGTCAGACGGCAAAGAAACAAGTCAGAGGATTATACCGAACCAGTCTGCCGCTGCCGCAGATTGGACAAAAAAACGGCGCAATCACAGGGTTTCTGTGATTGCGCCGGGGCTCTTTTTATTTGGCTGTATTTTGATCCTGCTCAGTTTTGTACGGCACTCTGGCGGCCGGAACCAGACGGGAGGCTGCTTCCATATGCACGGCCTGATCGTCAAAGAAGATATGGGCGCCGAACGCCTGCAGCACATCACATTTCTGGACGCCGCCAAGGAAAAACGCTTCGTCAATCCGCACGCCCCAGGCCATCAAAGTCCGGATGACACGCTCGTGTGCAGGTGCATTTCTTGCCGTAACCAGCGCCGTACGAATCGGCATCCGGTCCTCCGGGAAATGCTTCTGCACCTTGGAAATCGTTGTCAGGAGCTTGGCGAAAGGTCCCTCCGGCAGCGGCTTTTTGGCGTTTTCCTTTTCATGCTCGGAAAAAGCTGCCAGTCCTTCGGATTTATAAATCTTCTCCGATTCATCGGAGAAAATCACCGCATCACCGTCAAACGCAATGCGGATCTGATCGATATCCGCATTCGGCTCGATATTCAAATCGTTGTTCGACCAAATCAGGCCTGCCGCAATGCCGGCATCAATCGCTTCCTGCACATCCTGCTCATTGGCAGAAAGAAACAGGTCTGTATGAAACGCAGTCAGATACGGAGAAATCTTATTTCCTCCTACCAGTGCTGCCCGGCTGATATCCAGACCGTAATACTCGATGGAGTTAAAAATCCGCAGGCTGGAATCTGCGCTGTTCTTGGACATAATGATAATCTCCACCAGAGGTTCTCCGCCCTCGTTGAGTTTGTGCAGCGCTTTGATCAAAGGAAATGCCGTGCCGGGTTTCAAAATATCCTTCTCGTGTTGGACCTGATAATCCAGATAGGCTTGCAGGCCCTTCTCTTCAAAAATGCGGTTTTCCATTTCCAGGTCAAACAATGCCCGGGAGGAAATTCCCACAACCATCTTGTTATCCAAATTCATCGCCATACAACATCACTCCTATTCTGGCGCAATAGAACTATATTCCTAACTTTTGCCCTTTATGGCAAATCTTCTGCATCGATCACACGATAGCCGGCATTCATCAGCGCCTGCGCCAGAATGCCGGAACCATCCACCAGTTTCCCGGAGAACGTGCCGTCATATACCTGCTTAACCCCGCAGGTGGGGCTTCTGGACTTCAGAACCACACACTCGATCTCTTCTTCGGCAATGTCCTGCAGGATCTGTTCCACTGCCCGACGCAAGGCTGCATCCACATTATTCCCATCCCTGTCCAGCACGACACCTTTTACAATCTCAATCGGCGTTCTGGGGATGCTCATACCGGACTGCACCTCCGGGCACACTTCAATCACTTCTTTGCCGCTGACAAATGCCGCCACCTTTTCGCTGTAATTATTTCCGCCGTTATACTTGCAGTTTTTTCCCAGCAGGCAGGCACTGACCAACACTTTCATAACATAAACCTCTTTGCAGCTATTTTCTTAATTTTACCATTCTATCAGAAAGAATGCAATAGAAATCAAAAATCAGAGCCGCACGCTTTCGCCGTGCGGCTCTGTACAGTTCATTATTGACTACTTCCGGCGAAACAGTTTCTTTCTGCCGATCACCAGCACAACCGTTGCCGTCAGCATCATCATGCCTGCAACAAAATTCAGCGTGATGATGCTATCCCCCGTATTCTCCGTTTTTACAGGGGCAACCGGTTCCAATTCCGCCACATCGGTGGTAATTTGAGAACCATTTTGTTCTCCCCCCAGTTCAAAACACCGAGCAACCATTACCTGATAGTTTTCTTCTCCGGGTACATTGGGGTATGTAATCTGCCAGATTTTTTCTCCCATCTGAAGCATCTGATTGGATACTGCATCCGCTGCCCAATCTTCTCCGATCATCCCGCTGTCACAATCGCTGACCATGGTGAGGACGCTTTCTACCGTCAAATGTTCTTCAGCAGGTACGCTGCCAAACGCCGAAACCTCCATAGCAGGGAAGGTCAGGCACAGCATCAGTACCAACGCAATTACAAACAATCTTTTCATTTTGTTTTCCCTCCTATCTCTTTTCTGCGACCAGTGTACCACCGCAGCCGATTATCGTCAACCGATACAGCAAAATACACGCCGCTTTACACGCACTCTCCAATTCAATCCGACATCTTTTGTGCAGCATTCCCATAATTTTTCATAATCTTCTCTTGTCTATCAGGGGTAAGAAGTGTTATAATTAGTGCATTCCTTAAAATGCACAAGAATACAGGAGAATCCCTATGGAACATGATATTTATGCCGCCGAGCTGTTTTTGAAAGGATATAACTGTGCCCAGGCCGTCGCCGTTGCCTTTTGCGACGTAACTGGACTGACACCGGAATTTTCCGCAAAAATGGCTTCCTCCTTTGGCGGCGGAATGGGCAGAATGCGGGAAGTATGCGGCAGTGTCAGCGGTATGCTGATGGTAGTCGGACTTCTGTACGGCTACGACACCCCGGGAGATCACGCAGGCAAGAAAGCCCAGTACGCTTTGGTTCAGGAGCTTGCCGGAAAATTCCGTGAGCAGGCAGGCAGTATTATTTGCCGGGAGATTCTGAAGAATCCTCCCTCCGATCCCACCCCCTCTCCCCGGACGCAGGAATACTACGAAAAGCGTCCCTGCACCCGTATGGTCATGCTGGCAGCCAGGATTCTGGATGAATACATTGCAGAGCATCCCCCCGTCGGATAACGCAGCACACGTTCTCTTCGCACCCCCATCTGCCGTTCCCCGCATCGGTCAGCGGCTTTGAGACACCGCCATTTTATGGCATTTTCCGCATTATTAAAATTCACCGAAAGGACTTGCAATAATTATGTATATGGACGATTACAAGCGCTGGTGCGCTGCTAAATTGGAAGATCCCGATCTTTCCACAGAACTTGCCATCATCGAAGGAAAAGAATCTGAAATCGAAGACCGCTTTGCCGTCTCTCTGAAATTCGGCACAGCAGGTCTGCGCGGCGTGCTGGGTGCCGGCTCCAACCGCATGAATATCTATGTTGTCCGTCAGGCCACCCAGGGTCTGGCCAACTGGGTCAAGACACAGGGCGGCACGCAAACCGTGGCAATCAGCTACGACAGCCGCATCAAAAGCGACCTGTTCGCTCAGGCAGCCGCCTGCGTGCTGGCCGCCAACGGCATCCGTGTCCGTATCTACGACACTCTGATGCCCGTGCCTGCACTGAGCTTCGCCACCCGCTACTATCACGCAAATGCAGGTATCATGGTCACCGCATCCCATAACCCCGCCAAGTACAACGGCTACAAAGCCTACGGCCCCGACGGCTGTCAGATGACGGACGAAGCCGCCGACATTGTATATGCCGAAATCCAGAAAACCGACATTCTGAACGGTGCCAAAACCATCTCCTTCGAGGAAGGTCTTGCCAGCGGCATGATTCAGTATGTGGGCGAAGACTGCAAGGAAGCGCTTTATGATGCCATCAAGGCCCGTGCCGTCCGTCCGGGTCTCTGCAAAACCGCAGGGCTGAAGCTGGTGTACTCTCCCCTGAACGGCTCCGGTCTGGTTCCCGTCATGCGTGTTCTGAAAGATATCGGCATTGACGACATCACCGTAGTGCCCGAACAGGAACGGCCCGACGGCAATTTCCCCACCTGTCCTTACCCGAATCCCGAAATTTACGAAGCCCTGCGTCTGGGACTGGAGCTGGCAAAGAAGTCCGGTGCAGACCTGATGTTGGCTACTGACCCGGATGCCGACCGTGTAGGCATTGCCATCCGCTGCCCTGACGGCTCTTACCAGCTGGTTTCCGGCAACGAGGTGGGTGTCCTTCTGCTGGACTACATCTGCGCCGGCCGCATTGAAAAGGGCACCATGCCCGAACGGCCCGTGGCAGTTAAATCTATCGTTTCCACACCTCTGGCTGACGCCGTTGCCGAAAGCTACGGCGTAGAAATGCGCAGCGTACTCACAGGCTTCAAGTGGATCGGCGATCAGATTGCCCGTCTGGAAGCGGACGGCGAAGTGGAGCGTTTCCTCTTCGGTTTTGAAGAAAGCTACGGCTATCTGGCCGGCCCCTATGTCCGGGACAAGGACGCCATCATCGCTTCCATGCTGATTTGCGAAATGGCCGCTTACTACCGCAGCATCGGCTCTTCCATCAAAGAACGGCTGGAGGCCATTTACAGCAAGTTCGGCCGTTACCTCAACAAGGTGGATTCTTACGAATTCCCCGGCCTGTCCGGCATGGATAAAATGGTCTCCATCATGGATTCCCTGAGAAAGAATCCCCCCGCAGAAATCGGCGGCTACAAGGTTCTGAAGGTGACCGACTACAAGAAGCCCGAAGAAACCGGTCTGCCCGCAGCCAATGTGCTGATTTATGCGTTGGAAGGCGGTGCCACGGTTGTAGTGCGTCCCTCCGGCACCGAGCCAAAGATCAAAACCTACTTCACCACTCTGGGCAGAGATCTGGCCGAAGCCGAGGCGCAAAAAGCTGTGCTCTCGGATGCGCTGAAGCCCATTCTGGCATAAACGCCCTACGGCTCCGACAGATGCAGAGCTCTGCTGAGGACGGCTTGCCGAAAGCAGGGCGATGAGCATAACAACAGAATAAGTAAATCGCCGGGAAGCACAGCAGACGTGCTTCCCGGCATTTTTTCATTTTCAACGACTTCTCAGGAAAGCCCGGACCGCAATCCCCTTTCTGCATCATAACCGCATTCTGGTTGAAAAAATCTCCCATCAGGGCGTACAAGTATGTATTGGCGCATAGGTTGTCAAGAAATAACGCTAATTACTTTCACTTCCCAGAATTTCCTGTTCTCCCAAAATGGCCCCTTCCGGGGTAAAATATACGTTTCCATAGAAATGGATTTTCCGCTTCTCCCCATTGCCGTCTGCAGGGCTCTGGCGAGTCCCCCGTAGCAGGAAACCTGCATCCGCACCAGCGTCACGGAACGGATGGTTCTGCTTCAGAATTTCTGTCAGTTTGTCTGCGTAATTCCCTTCGTCCAGCTTGGGGCGACCATCCGGAAGCAGACCGCAGCGGACTGTCTGCAGGAATCAGCAGGCTTCGCAAAGAAAGAAAGCTTTTCTGTGAAAAGAATCACTTCCGGCTGTTGAACGCCTGAAAAAATGACGGGTTACGGGCGGCGGCGCAATCTCATCACAGCTGCTCCTTTCTCCAATGTCAAATTCCCTGCAAAACATAAGAGGCGCAGATCAACATCCGTATTGCCGGAACCGTCCCGGCCCCTGATTTATCCGCCAGAGCTTAAAATTTATTGTAGCCTCCCACCGCAGGAAAGTCAAAGTACGATTGACAAATTCACATTGGTTTGTGTTGCATTTTTCAGAAAAACAGGATAAAATGGCATTATCTAAAGACAAATCGGAGCAAATCCGGAAGAGAAAGAAGTGTTTAGCAATGCGTCTGACAAAAATTCGGGAGTTTATGGACGACAACCATATGCCCTACCAGTATTTTGAGGAAAACGGCTGCGGCAGCATCAATTTTATTCACAGAGGACTGTCCTACCGGATCTGGGAATTTAACGACCCGGAATGGGGAGCTGAGAGCAATATCCGCACCTGCGGACGGAGCGAGGATTTTACCGGCAACTACGAGGAAGACATTCTCGAAATCCTGAAAACATGGTAAAATTCCCGGCCGAAAAGAAGTTTTGGCAGCTGTCCAGGACTGTTTTGGCATAAATGCAAGACCCTTCCGAAATGGCCGGAGGGGCTTTTGCTTTTCGTCGCCGGGATTTCTATTGCATTGCCGGCAGAAAAAGATTATACTGAAAAACAGGGTGATTTTCCCAATACACACCGGAAAGGTATCACATATGATTTACTGTGTAGAAGACGACAACAGCATCCGGGAGCTGATTCTTTATACGCTGAGAGCCTCAGGCTTTGAAGCGCAGGGTTTTGACAGCGGCGAAGCCCTGTTCGCTGCCCTCAAGGAGTGCAGGCCGCAGCTGATCCTGCTGGACATTATGCTGCCCGGCATGGACGGCACGGAAATTCTGAAAGCACTGCGTTCCGGTTCCGCCACTCGCTCCATCCCTGTCATATTCGCCACCGCCAAAGGTACGGAGTTTGACAAGGTAAACGGTCTGGACCTGGGCGCAGACGACTATTTGACCAAGCCTTTCGGCATGATGGAGATGGTCGCCCGGGTGCGGGCTGTTCTTCGCCGTGTATCGCCGAAAGAACAGAATACAAAGCTCGTCGTACCCCCCATGGAAATGGACATCAGCGCACATACTCTGAAAATCGACGGCAATCCCGTGGAACTGACATTGAAGGAATTTGAGCTGCTGAAGCTCTTTATGGAGACTCCGGGAAGAGTATACGCCAGAGAGCAGCTGCTTGAGCGCATATGGGGCACGGAATACTACGGAGAAACCCGCACCGTGGATGTTCACATCGGTACCCTCCGC
Source organism: Oscillospiraceae bacterium (assembly GCA_020025535.1). Taxonomy (GTDB): domain Bacteria; phylum Bacillota; class Clostridia; order Oscillospirales; family Oscillospiraceae; genus Faecousia. The sequence goes on from JAHHRY010000001.1 coordinate 83,497, forward strand.
ACAAAGCTGGGTTCCTGCGGCGAATATATCCGTACCGTGCGGGGCGTGGGTTACCGTCTGGAGAAACATCTATGACCAAACGAATCTTCCGTTCCATTCTGACGGCGGCTCTGATTGTGTTTCTGGTGTCCATGACCATGATTATGGGCGTGCTGTACAATTATTTTTCACAAGTGCAGCGGCAGCAGCTGCGTCTGGAAACCGCCCTGGCTGCACAGGGTGTCGCCCTGAATGGCGAAGCCTATTTTCAGAATCTCGATACCGGCAACTGCCGTATGACCTGGATTGACCGGGAAGGCAATGTCCTTTATGATAACAAAGTGGAAATCACCACACTTCCCAATCATCTGGACCGGGAAGAAATCGCCCAGGCCCTTCAAACCGGCTACGGCGAAAGCTTCCGTCATTCCGACACGCTGATGGAGCGTACCATCTACACCGCCCAGCTGCTGCCGGACGGCACTGTGCTTCGGCTGTCCAGCGTACACAGTTCTCCTCTGAACCTGATTCTTGAAATGCTGCCTGCCACGGCGGTGGTGTTTCTGCTGATTTCGGCGCTGGCGCTTCTGCTGGCTTTCCGGCTGTCCAGACGCATCGCCGACCCGCTGAACCGGCTGAATCTGGATCTGCCCATGTCCAATAAGGAATATGACGAATTAACGCCCCTTCTGCAGCGTATCGACTCTCAGCAGCGGCAGCTGCAGCTGCATCAGGCGGAACTTCTGCGAAAGCAGAATGAATTTGATACCGTCACCGCCGATATGCAGGAAGGTCTGGTTCTCCTGAATAACAAGGGTATCATCCTGAGCATCAACAAGGCCGCTTCTCAGCTTCTGGGAATCCCGTTTCCCACCTCCGGTGAAGACATCATGGTTCTTGGGCGCACACCCGAAATGAGAGCACTGATTCTGGATGCGCTCTCCGGCAGGCGCAGTGAACAGACCGTCACCCTGCCTTCCGGCAGCTATCAGGTGGATGCCAGCCCGGTTTTTTCCGACGGCTGTCTTTCCGGTGTGGCGCTGCTGATGCTGGACGTAACGGAAAAGCACAAAGCAGAATTGCTCCGCCGGGAGTTTACCGCGAATGTTTCCCACGAACTGAAAATCCCTCTGCAATCCATCTCCGGGTATGCAGAGCTGATGGCAAACGGCATTGTAAAGCCGGAAGACGTAAAGCCTTTTTCCGAAAAAATCTATCAGGAGGCACAGCATCTGATCGGTCTGGTGGCAGACATCATCCGTCTGTCCCGTCTTGACGAGGGTGCTGCTGATATGCAGCGGGAATCCGTCCCGCTTTACGCCCTCGCTTCCGAAACGCTCACAGAATTGGCTTCCAAGGCCAAGCAGGCCGATGTGACCGTGTCTCTGACCGGCTCCGAGGTTGCTGTTTCCGGTATCCGGCAGCTGCTTTCCAGCGTTGTGCACAATCTTTGTGACAACGCCATCAAATACAACCGCAAAGGCGGCAGCATAACCGTCACTGTTTCCGACGAGGGAGAATACGCCTGTCTGTGCATACAGGATACCGGAATCGGCATTCCTGCCGCAGATCTGGACAGAATTTTTGAGCGTTTTTATCGTGTGGACAAGAGCCACAGCAAAAACATAGAAGGCACCGGTCTGGGTCTCTCCATCGTCAAGCACGCCGTTCTGATTCACGGTGGAAAAATCCATGTGGAAAGCGCCCCCGGTCAAGGCACCTCCATCTGCGTAAATCTCCCAAAATAAGCCGGACTTTACATAAGCTTTACACTTCTCCGGTAGTGGATTTGATGTTTCTTTTGTAGACTGATGACGTCCACTAAACAAAAGAGGTGCAAACTATGACAATTTACGATGTCCTGTCGCTGATTGGCGGTCTCTGTCTGTTCCTGTTCGGCATGAATGTAATGGGTTCTTCTCTGGAACGCAGAGCCGGTGACAGTCTCCGGACCATCCTTGAAAAGCTTACCACCAACAAGTTTCTCGGCTTTCTCACGGGTCTTGCCGTAACCGGCGTGATTCAGAGCTCTTCCGCCACCACAGTCATGGTGGTGGGCTTTGTAAACTCCGGTCTGCTGACACTGGGTCAGGCGATCAACGTAATCATGGGTGCCAATGTGGGTACCACCGTTACTTCCTGGATTCTGAGTTTAAGCGGCATCGACAGCGGAAACTTCCTGATTCAGATGATGAAGCCCTCCAATTTCAGCCCCATTCTGGCACTGGTGGGTATTATCTACTTTATGTTCTTCAAGGACGACAAGAAGAAGGACACCGGCATGATTCTTCTGGGTTTCGCTACCCTGATGTTCGGCATGGACACCATGTCCGCCGCTGTTGCAGGTCTGAAAGATGTCCCCGCCTTCCGCCAGCTGTTTGTCATGTTTGAAAACCCCATTCTGGGTGTGCTGGTGGGTGCACTGCTGACTGCCGTTATCCAGTCCAGCTCCGCCTCTGTGGGTATTCTGCAGGCGCTGTCCTCCACCGGTCAGATCAGCTTCGCAGCCGCCATCCCCATCATTATGGGTCAGAATATCGGTACCTGTGCTACTGCCATTATCTCTTCTGTGGGCACCACCAAGAATGCCAAGCGTGCCGCTTTTGTGCACCTGCTGTTCAACATTCTGGGCACTACCGCCTGTCTGATTCTCTTTGCACTGGTGGACTGGCTGTTCGCTCCCGCCATTCTTGGGGAAAGCACCAACGAGCTGGGTATTGCCGTTTGCCATACCATTTTTAATATCATTTCCACCTCCCTGCTGCTGCCCATGTCCGGGCTTCTGGAAAAAATCGTCTGCAGACTGGTCCCCGATGCAAAAGAACCGGAAAAGGTTTCCGAGCTGGACGAGCTGCTGTTAAGCACGCCCCCCGTGGCTCTGCAGCGCTGCCAGTCTGTGGCATTCGACATGGCAGACTGTTCCAGAGAAGCGCTGCTGAGCAGCCTCTCTGCTCTCACCGACTATACCCCCGAACTTTCCAAGCGTATTTGTGAAAAGGAATCCCTCGCAGACCACTACGAGGACATTCTGGGCACCTATCTGGTAAAACTCAGCGCGCAGAAAATCAGTACCGCAGACTCTGCCGAAGCTGCTACCCTGCTTAAAGCAATCGGAGACTTCGAGCGCATTTCCGACCACAGCGTGAATCTGGTGGAATCCGCCGAAGAGCTGAACCGGAAAGGACTGGTATTTTCCGACCGCGCCAAGCAGGAACTGTCCGTGCTGACGGATGCCGTACGGGAAATCGTCGATCTTTCCTTCTCTGCATTCACCTCCAACAATCTGGAGGCCGCCCGGCAGGTCGAACCGCTGGAGCAGGTCATTGACGACCTGAAAGAGCAGATGCGTACCCGTCACATTCTTCGCCTGCAGCAGGGCAGCTGCAGCATTGAAACCGGTTTTATCTGGTCGGATCTGCTGACCAATCTGGAGCGCACCAGCGACCACTGCTCCAACATTGCCGGATGCATCATCGATCTGCACCACCGGAATCTGAACACCCATCAGGCCCTGCACTCCGCTCGAAACAACAGTGCCAGCTTTGACGCTCTGTATCGCAGCTATTCACAAAAATATCAGCTGAACTGACAGTTCTTTTCAAAAGCCTGCCCTTTTCCGGCAGGCTTTTGGTTTGCGGTTTTGCGGCTGTTTGTTTCCTGAAATTCATGTTGTCAGCGGCAGCGAGCTGTGGTATAATTCAGGTGAGGTTGCCGCCGACCGTTTACTTTTGTATAAAAAAACAATCTCAAAACCCGCTGCCAACCCCATTTTTAGAAAGAATAACACTTGCATTTTTTGCTGAAACAGCGCATAATATAGAGTGGAATTTGTGTGTAACAGAGGTGTGTATGGATATACTGAACCAACGCATTCGGCAGGAAGGAAAAATTTTTCCCGGCAACATCGTCAAGGTGGATGGCTTCCTGAATCACCAGGTAGACACCCAGTTCCTTCGCCTTCTGGCCGACGAATTTGCAGCCCGGTTTGACATTTCCCGAGCCACCAAAATTCTCACAGCTGAGGCAAGCGGAATCGCTCTTGCCACTGTCTGCTCTCTGCAGTACGGAATTCCCATGATCTATGCCAAGAAAGCAAAAAGCGGCAATCTGGGCAACGAGCTGTACCGCAGTCAGATCACTTCCTACACTTATCAAAAAACTGTCACGCTGATCTGCTCCAAGGAATGGCTCGGACCCAATGACCGTGTTCTGATTATTGACGATTTCATGGCCCGGGGCGAATCCATGCGTGGACTCATCGATATTGTCCGTCAGGCCGGTGCGGAGCTTGTCGGTATCGGCGTTGCCGTGGAAAAAGGCTTCCAGGGCGGCGGTGACGGCCTGCGGAGCGAGGGCTACCCACTGGAATCCCTTGCCATCATTGACAAAGCAGACGAAAACGGTTTTGTTTTCCGGGGCGAGTAAGCCTTTTCCTTTTAATACATTATCTATATCCCATCTGGCTTTACAGTTTACCTGATAGCTGAAGAAACGAGGTTACAACTATGGAAAGAAAAATCGGAACCACATCCCGGGGCGTGCGCTGCCCTATCATTCGTGAAGGTGACGACCTGGCGAAAATCGTGGTTGACAGTGTCATTGAGGCCGCCGAGAGCGAAGGCTTTGCTCTGCGTGACCGGGACGTTGTCGCTGTGACCGAGTCCGTCGTAGCACGTGCACAGGGTAACTATGCATCCGTCGATGCAATCGCTGCCGATGTCCGTGCCAAGCTGGGCGGAGAAACTGTCGGCGTGATTTTCCCGATCCTGTCCCGAAATCGTTTCGCAATTTGCCTGCGCGGCATTGCAAAGGGTGCCAAGAAAATCGTGCTGATGCTGAGCTATCCTTCCGACGAAGTCGGCAACGAACTGGTATCTCTCGACAAGCTGGATGCCGCCGGTGTCAATCCTTACAGCGATGTCCTCACTCTTGAGAAATACAGAGAACTGTTCGGTGTCAATAAGCACCCCTTTACTCAGGTCGATTATGTCCAGTATTATGGTGACCTGATTCGGGAATCCGGCGCAGAGGTTGAAATTATTTTCGCCAACAATCCCAGAGCGATCCTTTCCTATACCAAGAATGTCCTGACCTGTGACATCCATTCCCGTGCCCGCACCAAGCGGATTCTGAAGGAAGCAGGCGCAGAAACTGTCTGCGGTCTGGATGATATCCTGACCGCTCCTGTCAATGGCAGCGGTTACAACGAAAAGTACGGTCTGCTGGGCTCCAACAAGTCCACCGAAGACAAGATCAAGCTCTTCCCCAAGGAATGCACCGATCTGGTTCTTGACATCCAGTCCCGGCTTCTGGAGAGAACCGGCAAGCACATGGAAGTCATGGTTTACGGTGACGGCGCTTTCAAGGATCCCATGGGCAAGATCTGGGAGCTGGCTGACCCCAGCGTCTCCGTGGCCGATACTCCGGGTCTGGAAGGCACTCCCAACGAGCTGAAGCTGAAGTATCTGGCAGATAACGACTTTGCCAATCTCTCCGGCGCCGCTTTGAAGGCTGCCATTGAAGACCGTATCCGCCAGAAGGAATCCAACCTTTCCGGCAACATGGCCTCTCAGGGCACTACTCCCCGCCGTCTGACCGACCTGATTGGTTCTTTGTGTGACCTCACCAGCGGTTCCGGCGACAAGGGCACTCCCATCGTCCTGGTTCAGGGCTATTTTGACAACTACACCAACTGATCCATATCAGCGGCTTTCAAATTGAATAATTTGAAAGCCGCTTTTCTGATACCTTTTGGTGTGTTTTATCATTGACAAGGCATACCCCCTGTGTTATAATTCCCTGCGGCCATTCTGCGGTGGAGAAAACGCCACAGGTTTCGGCCTTTCTTTATGCTTAAAAAGGAGACAACAACAATGGAACGACTGATGGTTAATCTGGTAAATCCCACCTGTGATCCTGAGTTCGCTGCCCGTGTTTCTTCCGTTTTTTTGGCTCCCGGCCTTAGTGTTTATAATTCTCCCCGATATACTGTTTTTCCCGGCTTTTGTGATGTGCATGTGCATTTCCGTGAGCCGGGATTTTCTTATAAAGAGACCATTGCTTCCGGCTCCAGAGCCTCTGCACGGGGTGGTTATACCGCGGTCTGCACCATGCCAAATCTGAACCCGGTTCCGGACAGCAAGGCCCACCTTGCTCCGCAGCTGGAGAAAATCCGCAGCGATTCCTGCGTCCACATCTACCCCTACGGTGCGATTACCGTGGGTGAAAAAGGCGAAACGCTGGCCGACATGGCTGATATGGCTGAGGATGTGGTTGCCTTCTCCGATGACGGCCGGGGCGTACAGAGCGACGACATGATGCGTACTGCCATGGAAACCGCCAGGAAACTCGGAAAGTGCATTGTGGCACATTGTGAAGACAACAGCCTGCTTCGCGGCGGCTATATCCACGACGGCGCTTACGCCGCCGCCCATGGGCATCGTGGCATCTGCAGCGAGAGCGAATACCGCCCCATAGAGCGGGATCTGCGTCTGGCAGAAGAAGTCGGCTGTGCTTACCATGTATGCCACATCTCAACCAAGGAAAGCGTGGAGGCCATTCGCAAAGCCAAAGCTCGTGGCGTGAATGTAACCTGCGAAACCGCTCCGCACTATCTGGTAATGACCGATGCAGATCTGCAGGAGGACGGCCGCTTTAAAATGAACCCTCCCCTCCGCAGCGAGTCCGACCGGCAGGCTTTGCTGGAGGGTATTCTGGATGGCACCATCGATATGATTGCCACCGACCACGCCCCCCACTCCGCAGAGGAAAAATCCAGAGGACTGGAAAAGAGTGCCTTTGGCATTGTGGGTATCGAAACCGCTTTTCCGATACTTTACACCCATCTGGTAAAACCGGGCATCCTCACCATAGAGCGTTTGATGGAACTGCTGGTCACCAATCCCCGGAAGCGCTTTCATCTGCCCCTCGGCAACGATTTCTCTGTATGGGATCTGAACGAAGAATTTATCGTAGACCCGTCTGAGTTCCTGTCTATGGGCAAAGCAACCCCCTTTGAAGGCCACAAACTGTCAGGAAAATGTATGCTTACCATCTGTGATGGCAGCGTTGTTTATAGTAAGAGATAATTCAGGAGGATATAATATGGCAAAGAGAACAGACATCAAGAAAATTCTGATCATCGGCTCCGGTCCTATCGTGATCGGTCAGGCAGCCGAATTTGACTACGCCGGCACACAAGCCTGTCTGGCTTTGCGGGAAGAGGGTTATGAGGTCGTACTCTGCAACTCCAACCCCGCCACCATCATGACGGATACCGTCATCGCCGATAAGGTTTACATGGAGCCTTTGACTCTGGAATATATTGCAAAAATCATCCGCTACGAGCGTCCCGATGCCATCGTCCCCGGTATCGGCGGCCAGACCGGTCTGAACCTGGCCATGCAGCTGGAAAAGAAGGGCGTTCTGAAGGAATGCCGCGTCAAGCTGCTGGGCACCTCCAGTGCCTCCATCGAGCGTGCGGAGGACAGAGAGCTGTTCAAGGAGCTGTGTCAGTCCATCGGTGAACCCACTATCCCCTCTGAAATCACCTACAATCTGGAAGAAGCCAAGGCTGCCGCTCAGAAAATCGGCTATCCCGTGGTTCTGCGTCCCGCCTTTACCCTGGGCGGTACCGGCGGCGGTTTTGCCTACAACGAAGAAGAACTGGTTGAAATCGGCATGAACGCCTTCAAGCTCTCCCCCGTCCATCAGGTTCTGATTGAAAAGAGCGTCAAGGGCTACAAGGAAATCGAATTTGAGGTCATGCGTGACTCCGAAGACCACGCCATCACCATCTGCGGCATGGAAAACATCGATCCCGTAGGCGTTCACACCGGCGACAGTCTGGTGGTTGCCCCCATCATGACCCTCAGCGAGCATGACAAGAAGATGCTGAACGACTCTGCTATCAAGCTGATTCGGGAACTGAAAATCGAAGGCGGCTGCAATGTCCAGTTTGCCCTGAATCCCGATTCCAGCGAATACTTCCTCATCGAAGTCAACCCCAGAGTTTCCCGTTCTTCCGCTCTGGCTTCCAAGGCTTCCGGCTATCCCATCGCCCGTGTCACCGCCAAGATTGCTGTGGGCATGACTCTGGACGAAATTCAGATTGCCAATACCACCGCCGCTTTCGAGCCGCAGCTGGATTATGTGATTGCCAAGCTGCCCCGCTTCCCCTTCGATAAGTTTGCTTCCGCTCCCAACACGCTGGGCACCCAGATGAAAGCCACCGGCGAAGTCATGGGCATTGGCTCCAATCTGGAAGAATGCCTGCTGAAATCCGTCCGTTCTCTGGAAATCGGCGTCTGCCATTTCCATATGCCCAAGTTCAGCTCCATGAGCACCGACGCTCTGAAGGATTACCTGAAGGAATTCAAGGATGACAACATTTTCGCCGTGGCCGAGCTGCTGCGCCGGGATGTCACCGTGGAAGAAATTCACGGCATCACCCAGATCACCGCTTACTTCCTGGAAGCCGTCCGCAACATCGTGGCAATGGAGCGCAAGCTCAGCGCCAATGTGGGCGATCTGGAAACCCTGAAAGAATCCAAGAAAATGGGCTTCAGTGACAAGTTCATCGCCAAGCTGTGGAACCAGAAGGAAATCGATGTCTACAATCTCCGCAAGGCAAACAATCTCTTCCCCGTGTTCCGCATGGTAGATACCTGCCACACCAACGCCTATATCCCCTATTTCTACTCCACCTACTCCGGCGAGAACGCCTCTCGTCTGACCAATAAGAAAAAAATCGTGGTACTGGGCGCAGGCCCCATCCGTATCGGTCAGGGCGTGGAATTTGACTACTCCACCGTTCACGCCGTTATGACCATCCGCAAGTCCGGTTACGAGGCTATCATCATCAACAACAACCCCGAAACCGTATCCACCGACTACAACACCGCGGACAAGCTGTACTTTGAGCCTCTGACTCCCGAAGATGTAATGAACATCATCGAGTTTGAAAAGCCCGAGGGCGTTATCGCTTCTCTGGGCGGTCAGACCGCCATCAACCTGGCTCAGCCGCTGATGGATCGGGGTGTTAAGATCATTGGCACCGATTGCGCCGCAATCGACAAAGCAGAAAACAGAGATTCCTTTGAAAAGCTTCTCTCTGAGCTGCATATCCCCCAGCCCACCGGCAAGGCCGTCACCAAAATTGAGGACGGCATCGCTGCCGCCGCTGCCATCGGCTACCCTGTTCTGGTACGCCCCAGCTTCGTTCTGGGCGGCCGCGCCATGCAGATTGTCGCCAACGAGGAGCAGCTGCGCCACTACCTGAAGACCGCCGTTGAAATCGACGAGGACAAGCCCGTTCTGGTTGATAAGTATATTCAGGGCCGTGAGGTGGAAATCGACGCCATCTGCGACGGTATCAACGTCTTTGTTCCCGGCATTATGGAGCTGGTCGAACGCACCGGTGTCCACTCCGGTGACTCCATCAGCGTCTACCCCTCCTTCTCCATCTCCGACAAGGTCAAGGGCACCATCCTGCAGTACGCAAAGAAGCTGGGCCTCGGCATTGGCATCATCGGCCTGTACAACATCCAGTTCATCGTAGACAAGGACGATAACGTGTTCATCATCGAGGTCAACCCCCGTTCCTCCCGTACCGTTCCCTTCCTCAGCAAAGCCACCGGCTATTCTCTGGCAGATATTGCCACCGAGGTCATTCTGGGCAAGAGTCTGAAGGAGCAGGGTATCTTCGATATTTACCCCGAAGAAAAGAAGCGCTGGTATGTAAAAGTGCCCGTCTTCTCCTTCAATAAGATCCGTGGTCTGGACGCTTACCTGTCCCCGGAAATGAAGTCCACCGGCGAGGCCATCGGCTATGACGACAAGCTGAACCGTGCCCTCTATAAGGCTCTGCAGGCTTCCGGTATGCACCTGCAGAACTATGGCACCGTATTTGCCACCATCGCCGACCGGGACAAGGACGAGGCTCTGCCCCTGATCCGCCGTTTCTACAATCTGGGCTTCAACATCGAGGCTACCCGCGGCACCGCCGAATATCTGAAGGCCAACGGCATCCGCACCCACATTCTGAAGAAAATCAGCGATGGCAGCGACGAAATTCCCGAAGTCATGCGTCAGGGTCATCTGGCCTACGTCATTAATACCAAGGAACTGGACGACAATTCCGAAAATGACGGCCGCCAGATCCGCAAACTGGCCACCGAAAACAACGTGACCATCTTCACCGCTCTGGATACCGTCCGGGTTCTGCTGGATGTTCTGGAGGAAACCACTCTGACCATCTCCACCATCGATGCTTAAGAGGCTTCTATGAAACAGTCTATCTTTGAAATCCTCAGCAATGAGGCATTAACCGACAGTGTATATCAAATGGTGCTTGGCGGCGACACCGCCGCCATCACCGCCCCCGGGCAGTTTGTAAATATTCAGCTGGACGGTCTGTTCCTGCGCCGCCCGATTTCCGTTTGCGACTATGACGGAAACACCCTCACCATCGTTTACAAAGTGGTGGGCAAGGGCACCGAAGCCATGAGCAAAATGGCTCCCGGACACAAGCTGGATGTTCTCACCGGTCTGGGCAACGGCTACGACCTGACTCTCGCCGGCGAAAATCCCCTGCTGATCGGCGGCGGTGTAGGCGTGCCCCCCATGTACAATCTGGCGAAGAAGCTGCTGGCTCTTCACAAGAATGTCACCGTTATTCTCGGCTTTAACACCAAAAGCGAAATTTTCTATGAAGAAAACTTCCGGAAGCTGGGCGCAAAGGTCATTGTGGCCACTGCCGACGGCAGCTGCGGCGTCAAGGGTTTTGTCACCGATGCCATGGCCGGACTTGACTACAGCTATTTCTACACCTGCGGCCCCGAGCCCATGCTGAAGGCCGTTTATAAAGCATCTGCCACATCCGGCAGCTTCAGCTTTGAACAGCGGATGGGCTGCGGCTTCGGTGCCTGCATGGGCTGCTCCTGCAAAACCATCACCGGCTACAAGCGCATCTGCAAGGAAGGCCCCGTCATGCAGAAGGAGGAAATCTTATGGGAAAACTGAGCGTAAACCTCTGTGGAATTGAACTGAGTAACCCCGTAATCCCCGCCTCCGGCACCTTCGGCTACGGTTATGAATTTGCCGAGCTGTATGACATCAACTGTCTGGGCACCTTCTCCTTCAAGGGTACCACCAGAGATCCCCGTTTCGGCAATCCCACACCCCGGATTGCTGAATGCACCGCCGGCATGATCAACGCCGTCGGTCTGCAGAACCCCGGCGTAGACAAGGTCATTTCCGAAGAGCTGCCCAAGCTGAAGGCCTGCTTCCACAAGCCGGTCATGGCCAACATTTCCGGTTTCTCCGTGGAGGATTACGCCTACACCTGCGCCCGTCTGGACGAACAGGAACAGGTCGGCTGGCTGGAAGTCAATGTCAGCTGTCCCAACGTCCACGGCGGCGGCATGAGCTTCGGCACCAACCCCGAGGCCGCCGCAGAAGTCACCCGTGCCGTCAAGGCCGTGACCAAGAAGCCGGTCATCGTGAAGCTTTCTCCCAATGTTACCGACATTGTTTCCATTGCCAGGGCCTGCGAAGATGCAGGTGCCGACGGCATCAGCCTGATCAACACCATGCTGGGTATGCGAATCAATCTGCGCACCCGCAAGCCGGTCATTGCCAACAAAATGGGCGGTTTCTCCGGCAGCGCCATCTTCCCGGTGGCTGTACGGATGGTCTATCAGGTAGCCGGTGCCGTAAAAATCCCCGTTGTGGGCATCGGCGGTGTCACCACGGCAGAAGATGTCATCGAAATGATGATGGCCGGTGCAACCGCCGTAGAGGTGGGTGCCGCCAACCTGATTAACCCCTATGCCTGCCGGGATATCATCGAAGAACTCCCTGCCGTCATGGACAAATACAGAATCAACGCATTAAGTGAAATTATAGGAGGCGCAAGATAATGGGTAAGGACGTTATTGTTGCCTGCGACTTTTCCAGCGCAGAGCAGACTTTCAATTTCCTGGATAAGTTCACCGACAGAAAGCCGTTCGTAAAAATCGGCATGGAGCTGTACTACGCAGAAGGTCCCTCCATCGTTCGTGAGATCAAGGCCAGAGGCCACAAGATTTTTCTGGATCTGAAGCTCCATGACATTCCCAACACCGTAAAAAAATCCATGGCTGTCCTGTCCAATCTGGACGTCGACATCTGCAACCTCCACGCTGCCGGCACCACTGCCATGATGAAGGCCGCTCTGGAAGGTCTGACGCGTGCCGACGGCAGCCGTCCTCTGCTGATTGCCGTCACCCAGCTGACTTCCACCGATCAGGAAGCCATGGAGCGGGATATTATGATCCACGCCCCCATTGCGGAAGTGGTTATGCACTATGCGGAAACCGCCAAAAATGCCGGTCTGGACGGCATTGTCTGCTCTCCGCTGGAAGCCGGCAAGGTTCACGAGCGCTGTGGAAAGGACTTCCTCACCGTCACGCCCGGTGTCCGCTTCGCCGATGGCGACGTAGGTGACCAGAAGCGTGTCATGACCCCGGCTCAGGCCAGAGAAATCGGCTCTGACTATATCGTTGTCGGCCGTCCCATCACGGCTGCCGCCGATCCCGTTGCCGCTTACGAGCGCTGCATTGCCGAGTTCTGCGACTGATTGAAAGGAGATTCCCCAAATGGAAAACTACAAAAGAGAATTTATCGAATTTCTGAAAAGTGCAAATGTTCTGAAATTTGGCGATTTTACCGCTAAGAGCGGCAGAAAAATCCCCTATTTCATCAACGCCGGCGAAATCAAGACCGGCGATCAGATTGCAAAGCTGGGCGAATTTTATGCCCACGCCTACTTTGAAAAAGTCGGAAACAAGAAGACCGTTCTGTATGGTCCTGCCTACAAGGGTATTTCCATTGCAGTCGCTTCTTCCATCGCTCTGTCCAAGCAGGGCCTGAATGTTCCCTTCTTCTTTAACCGCAAGGAAGCCAAGGACCACGGCGAAGGCGGCATTTTCGTCGGCTACGTCCCCAAGGAAGGCGAAGAAGTCGTCATCGTGGAGGACGTGATCACCGCCGGTACCGCCATCCGGGAAAGCATGGCAAACCTCTCTTCTCTGGCCGGCGTCAAGGTTGCGGCCACCTTCGTCATGGTTGACCGCAAGGAAAAAGGCAAGGGTGAAAAGTCCGCCATGGCCGAGGTCGAGGAAGAATTTGGCTTCCCTGTCTACTCCGTTGTGGATGTTTACGACATCATCGAATATCTGGAAGAAGACGAAGCCAATGCTGAAAATGTAGCTCGTATCAAGAACTACCTGAGTGTGAATGGAGCAAAAGTATGAGAAGTCTGATTAGTATTCTTGATCTGTCTACGGAAGAGCTGGACGATCTTATCGCAACCGCCAAGGACATTATTGCCAACCCCGAAAAATATCAGGACATCTGCCGCCACAAGAAGCTGGCTACCCTGTTCTTTGAGCCTTCCACCAGAACCCGTCTCAGCTTTGAAGCTGCCATGCTGGAGCTGGGCGGCAGCGTACTGGGCTTCTCCGAGGCCAGCTCTTCTTCCGCCTCCAAGGGTGAAAGCGTAACCGACACCGCCAAAATCGTCAGCTGCTACGCAGACATCATTGCCATGCGCCATCCCAAGGAAGGTGCTCCCTATGTTGCCAGCCGGGCAGCCTCTATTCCTGTCATTAACGCCGGTGATGGCGGTCACAATCATCCCACCCAGACCCTTGCAGATCTTCTGACCATTTCCCGCGAAAATGGCAGACTGGATCACCTGACCATCGGCCTGTGCGGCGACCTGAAATACGGCCGGACGGTTCACTCCCTCATCGAGGCCATGAGCCGTTACGAAGGCAACCGTTTTGTGCTGATTTCCCCGGAGGAGCTGAAGCTGCCCGGTTACATCCGCACCAATGTGCTGCAGAAGCATAACATTCCCTATACCGAAGTCACTTCTCTGGACGAAGCCATTCCTCAGCTGGATGTCCTGTATATGACCCGTATCCAGAGAGAGCGTTTTGATGATCCCGCCGTGTATGAGCGACTGAAGGACAGCTATGTTCTGGACACTGACAAAATGTCTTTGGCCAAGCCCAATATGCGTGTTCTGCATCCCCTGCCCCGTGTCAACGAGATCAGCGTCAAGGTGGACGACGATCCCAGAGCCGCCTATTTCCGTCAGGCACTCAACGGCAAATATATGCGTATGGCTCTGATTCTCAAGCTGCTGGAAGCCGCAAAGGATCCCAGCCGCGAGGAACCGGACACAGCAGATCTGGTGTATGACCATGTGTGTTCCAATCCCAAATGCATTTCCTCCTGTGAGCAGGAGCTGCCCCAAATTTTCAAGCGCACGGGTGCCGGGAAGAATGAACTCCGCTGCCTGTACTGCGAGAAAAAAGCAGACTGATTACAAAAGGGAACAGCCTTCGCTGTTCCCTTTTGCGTAATGCAAAAGCCGCACTTTCGTGCGGCTTTTCTTTTAATTATTATACTGGGGTTCACAGGTCAGATTCACTCCCAGACGCTTAAAGGTCATTTCATCCACCGGGGAGAGGATTACCGAGGAATGAACATTACTGCCCCTGAGCTTGCTCAGCTGCTCCATAGCCAGCTCCGCCGTAGGATTGGTAGCTGCACTGATGGACAGTGCAATCAGAACCTCGTCAGTATGCAGACGGGGATTTCGATTTCCCAGATGATCTACCTTCAAATGCTGAATAGGATCGATAACCACCGGCGAAATCAGATGCAGTTCTTCCCGAATACCTCCCAGAGCCTTCAGCGCATTCAGAAGCAATGCCGCGGACGCTCCCAGAAGATCCGAGGTCTTACCGGTAACGATTCTGCCATCAGGCAGCTCCAGTGCCGCAGCCGGGCCGCCGGTTTCTCCCGCCCGCTTCATCGCAGGTGCCACCACTCGGCGCATGGACGGCTCTACCCCCGCCTTCTTCATCAGCAATTCCAGCTTGCGAACGGTTGCTTCGCTGGTCTTGCCCTGCTTGTTCTCGCAAAGCGCTGTGTAATAACGGCGGATAATTTCCTGGCAGGATGCTTCGACTACCACATCATTGTCGGTAATGCAGCTGCCGACCATGTTGACACCCATGTCCGTGGGAGATTTGTAGGGGCATTTTCCCAGAATCTTCTCAAACATGGCAACCAAAACAGGAAATGCTTCCACATCCCGGTTATAGTTGACGGTAGTCTTTCCATAAGCTTCCAGATGGAACGGGTCGATCATGTTTACATCGTTGAGGTCTGCCGTGGCTGCCTCGTAGGCCAGATTTACCGGGTGATTCAACGGCATATTCCAAATGGGGAAGGTTTCAAACTTGGCATAGCCGGCCTTCATGCCCCTCTTATGCTCATGGTACAGCTGAGAAAGACAGGTAGCCAGCTTACCGCTGCCAGGGCCGGGTGCCGTCACCACCACCAGTTCTCTGGTGGTTTCGATATAATCATTCTTGCCATAGCCTTCATCGCTGACTACATAGGCAATATCCGAAGGATAGCCCTTAATGTCGTAGTGGTGATAGACCTTTACGCCCATGGTTTCCAATCTGGACTGGAATGCATTGGCAATGGCCTGACCATTGTAGCGGGTGAGAACCACGCTGCTGACATAAAGGCCAAAATCCCGAAAAACATTGATCAGTCGGATCACATCACTGTCATAAGTAATGCCCAAATCTCCACGAATTTTATTCTTTTCAATGTCATCTGCATTGATGACGATCACCATCTCCAGCTGATCCTTCATCTGAAGCAACATTCGCAGTTTACTATCCGGCTGAAACCCGGGAAGCACTCTGGATGCATGATAATCGTCATACAATTTACCGCCGAACTCCAGATACAGTTTGCCGCCAAACTGAGAGATCCGCTCACGGATATGGCTGGACTGGTTCTGCAGGTATTTATCATTATCGAAGCCCAAATGAATCATGATGGCCGCACTCTCCCCAAATTCAATTCTCAGTTATTGTACTTCAATCTTCCCGAAATAGCAAGGAATTTGACGATGTTTTTCTTTTTTTGGTACAACCGGCATTCATTTGGCATATATTTTCATTTTTATGAATATATCTGTACACATACACCCGGACAAAGCCCCATTCTGCCGCCATCCCGCCTGCACAATTCGGAAGAACAGTGCCGAAAATCGAATTTGACGGAATTTTTTCAGGAAATTTTCGGTTTAAAGATGCTGTCCTTCAAAAATCCCACCATTTTTCTTTATAGCAGGAGTCTGCAAATACAGGTTGCTTTTGCACCTTCTTCGTGCTAAAATAATGAAAATAGATACACTTCGCTATGCATAACAACATACCTGCGATGACAGGAGGCAATCAATATGGAATATTTAGGCGTTACCTATAATGTGAAACATCCCCCGGTTCTGGACCCCAATTTTATTCCCTTCGGTGTCTGGATGGAGGCTTACCGCAGCGGCGCAAAAAAGCGCGTGGCCATTGCCGTTGAGCGGCTGAACGGACATATTTCCGTACGGCAGACCGTGATTCACGGCACCCCCGATATGGCTGAGGCTGATTATCGCTATATGGAGCGGTATGTGAAGTTTCTTCTCTGGGCCATCGGCGGTTTCCGGGTGTATATCTGTGGCTGTGACCACATTGCTCAGCGGCTTCGTTCCGCCTATACTCTGGATGGAGAGCGAAATTTTGAATGTGCATTCTTCCAGCGGATTTACGGCCGCCCTCTGGAGATTCTGAATCTGCCTCTGAACGAATGTCCCTCCGCCAGCGAAGAGCCGCTTCCGATTGGCGGTCACTGGGACGGCTGCCGTATCGGCTTCGATGCAGGCGGCTCCGATCGCAAGGTCTCTGCCGTGATCGACGGAAAATGTGTTTTTTCCGAGGAGGTTATCTGGGATCCGAAAAATCAGTCCGATCCTAAGTACCACTTCGATGAAATTGTCAAAGCGTTCCGCACCGCTGCGTCCAAAATGCCCCGGGTGGATGCCATCGGCGTCTCTTCCGCAGGCGTGATTCTGGATAATGCACCCATGATTGCCAGCCTGTTTATCAAGGTTCCCCATGAGCATCGGGAAGAAGTCAAAACCATCTACACCCGCGCTGCAGCCGAAATCGGAGATGTCCCTGTCATGGTGGCAAACGACGGCGATGTCACCGCTCTTGCCGGTGCGCTCAGTCTGAATGTGGGTTCCATCATGGGCATTGCCATGGGCACCGGTGAGGCCGTGGGCTATGTGGACAAGAACAAAAACCTTCTGGGCTGGATCAACGAACTGTCTTTTGCCCCCTTTGACCTGAACGAAGAGGGAATCCCCGATTCCTGGTCCACGGACATCGGCGTGGGCAGCAGATACTTCTCCCAGAACACCGCCATATTTCTGGCGGCCCGTGCCGGCATAGAGCTGGATCCTGTACTCCCGCCCGCCGAAAAGCTGGTGGTCATCCAGCAGCTGATGGAGCAGGGCGATTTCAGAGCACAGGCCGTTTTTGAAACCATAGGTATTTACCTTGCCTATGCCGTAGAGCTTTACAGTCAGTTCTACGACATCCGCCATCTGATCATTCTGGGCCGGGTCACTTCCGGCAAGGGCGGCGAGGCCATTCTGCGCAGCTGTCTTACCGTACTCGCAGACGAATTCCCCGCTCTCAACGACAAAATTCAAATCATGCTTCCGGACGAAAGCACCCGTCGTCTGGGACAATCCGTAACTGCTGCCAGTTTGCCCATCATCAGCCGGCAAGCTGAAGTATAAACAATTTTTTCAAAAGAAGGAAATCCAATGTTCTACAAAAATGCCCGAATCTTTACAACCAATTTTGAATTTGAAAACGGCGCTTTTCAGGTAGAAAACGGTATTTTCGCCGCTGTTCTTCCCGAAAACGTTCCGGACGACGCCATTGACCTGAAGGGTGCCACCGTCATCCCCGGTCTGATCGATGTCCATAACCACGGTAACTCCAACGCCGATCTTTCCGACGGTGATTACGAAGGTCTGAAGGCCATGGCTGCTTACCTGGCTAAGAGCGGTGTCACCTCCTTTGCCCCTGCTTCCATGACTCTGCCCTACGACGTGCTGGCAAAGGCATTTGCCAATGCCAGAAAACTGGCAGACGAAAAGCCGGAAGGCTATTCCCGTCTGATGGGCGTTCAGATGGAAGGTCCCTATTTCTCTCTGAAGAAAAAGGGCGCCCAGAACGCCGATTATCTGAAAAATCCCGATTTTGAGGGCTTTGAGAAGCTTTACAACGACTGCGGTGGCATTGTACGCATCGTGGACATCGCTCCTGAGCTGCCCGGTGCTGCCGAATTCATCGAGAAGGCCAGCAAGCTCTGCACCGTGTCGGTCGCACACACCGATTCCGACTACGAGCACGCCAAGGCTGCATTCGATGCCGGTGCCACTCATCTGACCCACCTGTACAATGCCATGCCGGGCATCAACCACCGGAACCCCGGTGTCATTCCCGCTGCCGTAGAAAATCCCAATGTAAGAGCGGAAATCATCTGTGACGGCTATCACATCCACCCCGCCGCTGTACGTCTTGCATTCTCCATGTTTGGCGGCAGCAGAATGATTCTGGTTTCTGATGCCGGCCGCTGCTGCGGTCTGCCCGAAGGCAGCAAGTTCGAGCTGGGCGGTCAGGATGCCTGGCTGAAAGACGGCGTTGGCCGTCTGGGTGACGGTACCATTGCCTGCTCCGCCACCAATCTGTATAAGTGCATGACAAACGCCATTGCCTTCGGCATTGACGAGCGGGATGCCGTCCGTGCCGCTACTTATAACCCCGCCTGCGCCATCGGCGCTCAGGACAAAGTGGGCTCTATCGCCGTGGGCAGGATTGCAGACTTTCTGGTCTGCAGCAGCGATTACACCCATGTCCGTGTCTTTATGGGCGGTAAAGAACTGTAATGTGCCCCATCAACTAACAAAAAAGAAGCCGTCCCTCATTGGGGACGGCTTCTTTTTCTTATGGATTTTATTCTTCTTCCTCTGCCAGCTTATGGGCGAGGCTGCTGGTAACTGCAGCGCAGCGATGGGCTGCAATCGTCTCAAAGGTGGGATAATCCATCTCCGCACTGGCATCCGCCTTATCGGAAATTGCCCGGAGAATGACAAAAGGAATTGCATTGCGGTACGCGGTGTGGGCAATGGCTGCACCTTCCATCTCGGTACACAGTGCCTGGGTCACAGCGATAATGTTTTCCTTCTTTTCCTTCTGGCAGACAAACTGGTCACCGCTGGCCACACGTCCGATTTTGGTATGTCCGGGATTGATCTTTTCTGCCGCCGCAAAGGCGTAGGCCATCAGGGTTTCATCCGCAGGATAGGTCAGCACATCCATTCCGGGCACCTGTCCGACAGGATAGTTAAAGCCGCTGCAGTCAACATCATGGTACATGGCATCCCTGCTGACTACCAGATCTCCAATATCCTGCTCGGCACACAGGGAACCGGCAATGCCGGTATTTACCAGATAGGTCACCCCATAGCAGCTGCAGAGAATCTGTGCACACATAGCGGCATTGACCTTGCCCACACCGCACCGCACCACCACTACGGGGAGCTTCTCCAAAATGCCTTCGTAAAATTCCATTCCGGCATGACTGGAGATGGTTACTTTTTCCATTTGATTCTTCAGTGTTGCCACTTCCACATCCATGGCACCGATAATTCCAAGTTTTTTCATAGGTTCTCCTTATTCCGGATAAGTCAGCCGGGTTTCATCAATCGTATTCAGCAGTTCGCTGTATCTTCTGCCCCAGTATTTTGCCATGGGCAGATTCATGTCCAGATAGTTGCCGCAGTCTTTGGCGCTGGCACCGGGAATATCACCCTCAAACTCCGCAATGAACCGGAAGCAATCCTGCACCAAGGGCAGCACCTGCCGGGAAGTATAGTCCCCCGCCAGCAGCAGATAGAATCCCGTCCGGCAGCCCATGGGGCCGAAGTACAGCACCTTATCCTTCCACTGGGGGTCATTGCGCAGGTAGGTCGCCGCCAGATGCTCCATTGCGTGAACCTCCGCGGTGTTCATCACCGGTTCTTCGTTGGGACTGGTCAGACGCAGATCAAATGTCGTTACCGTCTCGGCGCCTACCTTGTCCTTCCGTGAAACGTAAACGCCCGGCTGGAGCTTAATGTGGTCAATGGTAAAGCTGGTAATTTTTTCCATAATTCTCTCCTAGTTATCGCAGTTTGCCGCATCGATGGCCAGCACCAGCAGCAAACCCGGAATTTCATATTCAGGATTGATATAGTTCAGCGTATAAGTGTCTCCCCAGGACAGCCACTCCTTGGAAATGGACATGACTCCCACATTCCCCTGCATGACCCGGTAATCCCAGCCGAAGAAATCGCCTTCGGCCCGCCATCCACGGAAATTCACGTCATAGGAAGGGTTAAACAGGGTAAACCGTTTCTTAACCGTTCCCTGTACCCGTCCGTCCATCACAATATCAAATTCTGCTGTAAGGGTCAACAGGTGCTCATGGATGGAGCCTACTTCCCGTCCGCTGCGTTTTTCATATACATGAATCCGGTGTCCAAAGGTAAATCGCTCCGCCTCTACAAAATATCGTGCCTCTCCGGTTTCGTCATACACATCGTAGGTATCCGCCCATGCAAAGACACGCTGTTTGATGTAAAGCTGCATTCTATCACTTCCCTATCTTATATCATACCGCAATTCTCTCTTCTTTGCAAGACAAAGCGGCTGCCGCCGCCGAAACAAAATCCGTCTTGCAATTTATGCATTTTTTCGGTATAATGCAATTATAGTATCGAATTTTATTGGACTGTCAGGCGATCATAATTGCGCCAGAAAGGTAGGGATGATTATGGAACAAAACCGCAGCAACCCCCGCAAGCCAAATTCCCAGCGTAAACAGCGCTCCAAAACGCAGGTGTTTAAAGAAGTATATTTGCCTGCCATCATTCTGACTGTGACCGCTGTACTGATTCTCGTATTTATTATCGGCGGAATCATCCGCCACTCCCACAAAAATGATGTAGATCCGGGCGCTGCCTCCAACAAGCCCTCTTCCAACGCCATGGATGCCAACGCCGCAGCACAGCTGGCAGGCGAAGCCGACAGACTGCTGAAATCCGCAGAGGCTCTGGCCGAAGACTATGATTACGAAAAGGCTCTGGAGGTTCTGGATACCTTTTCCGGTAATCACTCCGATTTCCCCGATCTGGAGAAGGCCTACAGAGACTATACCGACGCACTCAACGCCCTCGTCAGCTGGCCTGCAGGACAGGTTCCCAACCTCAGCTGTCATGTGCTGATTGCCGACCCCAGCCGGGCCTTTAACGACAAATCACTGGGTGACTCCTACAAGAAGAATTTCATCACCGTCAACGAGTTTTCTGCCATTCTGCAGCAGCTTTACGACAACGGCTATGTTCTGGTCAGTATGGACGATCTCTATGACGTAACCTACGACGAGGACTCCGGACGGGACATCTATGTGGAAAAAGTGCTGAAGCTGCCCGCAGGCATGAAGCCCATCATGCTCACGGAAACCAATGCCAACTACTACACCTACATGGTGGACAGCAACGGCGACGGCAAGGAAGATGCCGGCGGCGACGGCTTTGCCGCCAAGCTTGCCTACGGAGAAAACGGTTTCTACAGTGAAATCGTCCGGGCCGACGGCAGCGTATCCACCGGCGCTTATGACATGGTCCCCATTCTGGAAAACTTCATTGCAGAGCACCCCGAGTTCTCCTACAGAAATGCCCGTGCCATTATTGCTTTCACCGGCTATGACGGCATTCTGGGTTACCGCATCAACTCCGGAATGCTGAGCGCCGAAGCCCTGAAGCTGGAGCGTGCCAAGGCCAAGGAAGTAACAGACGCTCTGCGTGCCACCGGCTACGAGCTCGCCTGCTACACCTACCAGAATCAGGACTACAGCAAGGTAGACGCCGCTCAGATCCAGTCCGATCTGAAAAGATGGAAAGACGAAGTCTCATCCATTGTGGGTGATGTCGACACGCTGGTCTACGCCTGGGAAGGCGACATCGGAGGCGATGATATTTACTCCGGCAGCAAGTTTAATGTTCTCTACAGTGCCGGCTTCCGCTTCTATATCGGTGCCTCCTCCGCTCCCTGGAATCAGGTAAATGATCTGTATGTCCGTCACAACCGTCTGATGCTCACAGGCGAAAATCTGCTGAACCATGCGGATTGGTTTAAGGATTTGTTTGATGCAGCCGCCGTGCTGGATTCCAGCCGGCCACACAAGTAAATAAAATGTGCGCCTTTTTCGGCGCACATTTTTTAAGGAGTATTCATGAATCTGAAACTTGGAAAGTACCGCCACTTCAAAGGCAAAGAATACGAGCTTCTCGGGCTTGCCACCCATTCGGAAACATTGGAGCCTATGGTTATCTATCGGGCACTGTACGGCGAACACGACCTTTGGGTGCGACCTGCCTCTATGTGGAACGAAACCGTAGAGCGTCCCGATTATACGGGGCCCCGTTTCGTCTACATCGGAGATGAAGAACCATGTAAGTTTTCACAGGCAATTCAAAAGATAGAGCCATAGAAGCACTGACCAAGGAGGCCTGGGAGATCATATTCACAAGCACCCCAACCAGCTTTTCGGCACACCGGACTCCGAAACCTCCATCTGGTCAACGCTTCCGATGTGGTAAAGGCACAGAAAGCCAATCCTGATACCGATATTTTCACCGGTCTGCCCTTTGCCGATCCGGACGCAAAGCCTCCCGTTTACACCATGGAGCAGATTCAGTCCATGCTCCCCTCCCTTCCCAAGGAAAAGCGGCTTCAGTTCACCACTACCATCTCGCAAATGCAGCAGGCCGGTATGCCGGAATGGTCTCCGTCACCACCATTATCAATTCCATCAGCTATATTCTCATTGCCTTTGTGGGCATTTCGCTGCTGGTTTCTTCCATCATGATCGGCATTATCACCAACATCTCCGTGCTGGAGCGCACCAAGGAAATCGGCATTCTGCGTGCCATCGGCGCCTCCAAAGGGGATGTAAGCCGGGTATTCAACGCCGAAACCATCATTGAAGGTCTGGCCGCCGGTCTGATTGGCATAGGCATTACGCAGCTGCTTCTCTTCCCCATCAATATTTTCATGGAAAACATTTCCAATATCCATATTAAAGCCCATCTCAATCCTTGGGCCGCACTGATTCTGGTGGCATTTTCCGTTTTTCTGACCTTCCTTGCAGGTCTGATTCTCACACACAACGCAGCTTCCAAAGATTCCGTCATTGCGCTGCGTTCGGAATAATCAAATAGCAAAACGGTCCTCCGAGGGGAGGACCGTTTTCTTTACATTCTTTACATTCCGTTGCCCCGCAGCTCAATGATCTGGTCACGCAGCACTGCGGCATACTCGTATTCCATCATACGGGCTGCCTCCTTCATCTGCTTTTCCAGACGGGCAATTTCCTTTTCCTTCTCTGCCTTGGTCATCTTCACGCCGGTACGGCTCTTCCGCTCCGCAGTAGGGGAAGAAATCTCTATCAGATCCCGGACGGATTTGATAATTGTCTTGGGGACAATTCCATGTGCCTTATTGTAGGCGTCCTGAATCTCCCGGCGTCTTGCCGTTTCATCCAGAGCCGCACGCATGGAGGGGGTAATGGTGTCGGCATACATCACAACCTTGCCTTCCGCATTTCGGGCAGCGCGGCCGATGGTCTGGATCAGACTGGTCTCCGAGCGGAGGAAGCCTTCCTTATCCGCATCCAAAATGGCTACCAGACTGACTTCCGGCAGGTCCAGGCCCTCACGCAGAAGATTGATGCCGATCAGCACATCAAATTTTGCCATGCGGAGATCCCGGATGATCTCCATTCGTTCCATGGCACCGATGTCTGAATGCATATACCGCACTTTGATACCGGCATTTTGCAGGTACACCGTCAGATCCTCTGCCATTTTTTTCGTAAGGGTCGTAACCAGCACACGCTCATTCCGAGCGCTGCGGCTGTTGATTTCTTCAATCAGGTTATCGATCTGACCTTCGATGGGCCGCACCTCCACTACAGGATCCAGCAGGCCCGTGGGACGGATCACCTGCTCCACCGTCTGTCCGGAGCGGGTGCGTTCATACTCCGCAGGGGTAGCGGAAACATAGATTACCTGATTCAGCTTGCTGTCAAACTCCGCAAAGTTCAGAGGCCGGTTATCATACGCCGAGGGCAGGCGGAAGCCGTAATTGACCAGTGCATCTTTCCGGCTTCGGTCTCCGGCATACATGGCTCTGCACTGGGGCAGGGTCACATGGCTTTCGTCGATGAACAGCAAAAAGTCATCGGGGAAATAGTCCAGCAGCGTCGTGGGCGGCGTTCCCGGCTCTCTTCCCTGAATGACACGGGAATAGTTTTCGATGCCGTTGCAAAATCCGATTTCTGCCAGCATCTCCAGATCGTAATTGGTACGCTGAGCAATTCTCTGAGCTTCCAGCAGTTTATTCTGAGAACGGAACCATTCCACCTGTTCATCACATTCCCGACGGATATCCGTCATAGCACGGCGCAGCTTTTCCTTGGAGGCCACATAGTGGCTGGCGGGATAGATGGCCACATGATCCACATAGCGCTCCGCCACACCGGAAACAGCGTTGATTTCCGAAATCCGGTCAATTTCGTCTCCGAAAAATTCCACCCGGATGGCTTTTCCTGACCAATAGGCAGGGTAAACTTCCAGCGTGTCACCTCTGACCCGGAACTTGTTACGGGAAAACTCCAAATCGTTCCGCTCGTAACGGATTTCGGCCAGCTTCATCAGAATGTCATCCAAAGGCCGTTCCTGTCCTACACGCAGGGAAATCACCATGCTTTTATAATCGATAGGGTCACCCAGACCATACAGGCAGCTGACGGAGGACACCACGATCACGTCCCGTCTTTCAAACAGTGCCGCCGTAGCACTGTGGCGCAGGCGGTCGATTTCCTCATTCACGGAAGCGTCCTTTTCGATATAGGTGTCCGTATGGGCGATATAGGCCTCCGGCTGGTAGTAATCATAATAGGAAATAAAATATTCCACTGCATTATTGGGAAAAAACTCCCGGAATTCCGAGCAAAGCTGTGCTGCCAGCGTTTTATTATGCGCCAGAACCAAAGTGGGGCGATTCAGCTTTTCGATCACCGATGCCATGGTAAAGGTTTTGCCGGAACCGGTAACGCCCAGCAGGGTCTGCTCCCGCAGCCCCCAGTTGACACCATTTACCAGTGCTTCAATGGCAGCAGGCTGGTCGCCGGAGGGTTTATATGGGGAAACCAGTTGAAATCGATCCATAGATACTCCTAAATCTGCAGGCAGCAGTCCTCAGGTTTATAAAAGCCGGACTGCGCCAGTGACACAAAATCATCATCCGCTACAATAATATGGTCTGCAAGGGTAATTTCCACCGCATCCAAGGCAAGGCTGATCCGCCGGGTGGTCTGGATGTCCGCCCCGGAGGGCAGAGCCAGGCCGCTGGGGTGATTATGGGCAAGCACCACGGTGGTAGCATTCATGCTGAGCGCTGTTTCCACAATGCGCCGAATGGGGATTCCCGCTGAATTGATGCTGCCCTCTCCGACTTTCTTGCAGCAAAGCACCTTGCACTTGGCATCCAAACAGAGAAGATATACGACTTCGTTACATTGTCCAAAAAAGCGGGGCATCAGATATTGACCGCATTGTTCCGTTGTGGTCAGTATTTTGCTGTGTTCCGTACGGTTCACCTGATAGTAGCGTCCCATCTGGGTCGTAAGGTGCAGCAGCGTCGCCACATGATCTCCAACCCCTTCCACCTTTTTCAGGTCCTCCACCGATGCTTCCAGCACTTGGGAAAGAGACCCGAAATGTTCCAAAAGCCGATGTGCCAGTGGGTTGGTATCTTTTCTGGGGATGCAGTAAAAAAGCAAAAGCTCAAGAGCCTGCACGTCTGTAAACGTGTCCAGCCCCTCTTCCAGAAAGCGCTTTTTCAATCTTTCCCGGTGGCCCTGATGCATTTCCATTTTTTCACCTCTGTCAATTGATTTTCCTTGCCTTTTACGTAAATTTTGGTAAAATGAGAGACATGGAAACATTGTCGAAACTACGAACGATATTTTTCTCTACTTTTGCACATCCTATGCCATAAGGAGGTTTGTCATGGAAGAACGTAATGATAAGTATGCAATGCTGGATCTTATGTTCCGCCCTGCATTCTGTGTGGAAGACAACATTATCACTTATGTAAATCAGCCAGCACACCGATATATGCTTTCTCCAGGTGTGGACATTCGGTCGCTTATAGCCACAGGGGCGCAGGAATACGCAGGATTCAGCGATGGCTGCTTGTATTTAACTTTGCTCATCGCCGAAAACAATGTGGGAGTTTCCATTGTTCGCATGGAAAACATGGATATATTTATGCTGGATCAGGAGGAGGCACAGTCAGAGCTTCGTGCCCTGGCACTGGCTGCCAAGGAGCTTCGGGAGCCTCTGGCCGGAGTCATAACCGTCACAGATCGTCTGATACCGCTTCTGATTGCCGATAACGAAAATCCCAAGGTAGAACTTCAGACCGCACAGCTCAATCGCCGGCTGTTCCAGATGATGCGCATGGTCAGCAATATGTCCGATGCGCTCACATACAGTCAGAACACTTCCCCCCGCATGGAATATCTGGAAATCGGCAGATTCTTTGATGAGATCCTTGCCAAATGTCAGGATCTGTTTGAACGAAACGGAATGGTTCTGCACTACACCGGACTTGAGGAAACCGTCTATACTCTGGCGTGCAGCGAACGTCTGGAGCGCGCAATCTACAATCTGTTATCCAATGCCTCTAAATTCAGCCCCCGCGAATCCGTGATCGATGTACAGCTGACACGCCGGGGCAACCGGCTGTATCTGTCCGTATCCGATCAGGGCTGCGGAATCGACAATTCCACCATGGGCAGCATTTACGCCCGCTACCAGCGGGAGTCCACCCTGGAGGATGTCAGAAACGGCATCGGTCTGGGCATGATTCTTGTCCGCACCACAGCCGCTCTTCACGGCGGCGCACTGCTGATCGATCACCCCAGCGAAATCGGCACCCGTGTCACCATGACCATGGAAATCCGTCACAGCAAAAACGTCATTCAGTCCCCTGCCTTCAGCATCGACTATGCCGGAGAATGGGATCACGCCCTTCTGGAATTGTCCGATTGCCTGTCGTCCGACTTGTATGGTTTTGAAAATATCCACTGATTCCCTGCCTGCGTATGCAGGCAGGGCTTCTTTTTTTCTAAAGATAATGCTTCAAATACTGGCCGGTAAAGCTTTCCGAAACGGCGGCCACTTCTTCCGGCGTTCCCGTTGCCACAATGCAGCCGCCGCCATCGCCGCCCTCCGGACCCAAGTCGATGATATAGTCCGCCGTTTTGATGACATCCAGATTGTGCTCGATGACCAGCACCGTGTTGCCGGCATCCACCAGCTTCTGCAGGACTTCGATGAGCTTGTGTACATCAGCAGCATGGAGGCCGGTGGTCGGCTCATCCAGCACATAAATTGTGCGTCCGGTAGAAATCCGGGACAGTTCTGTTGCCAGTTTTACACGCTGCGCCTCACCGCCCGACAGGGTGGTGCTGGATTGGCCGAGTTTTACATACCCCAGGCCCACATCCACCAGCGTCTGCGCCTTACGCCGGATCTTGGGCAGATTTTCAAAGAATTCCGCCGCCTCCTCGGCCGTCATATCCAGAACCTGAGAAATATTTTTTCCCTTGTACTGGACCTCCAGGGTCTCCCGGTTGTACCGGGCGCCATGGCAGACTTCACAGGGCACATACACATCCGCCAGAAAGTGCATTTCAATCTTCACCAATCCGTCACCGGAGCAGGCTTCACACCGGCCGCCCTTGGTGTTGAAAGAGAACCGTCCGGGACCGTATCCCCGGATTTTCGCATCTGCCGTGGAGGCAAACAGGTCACGGATATCATTAAATATACCGGTATAAGTTGCCGGATTGGAACGTGGCGTGCGTCCGATGGGACTCTGGTCAATGTCAATCACCTTATCCAGATGCTCCAATCCTTCCACACAGCGACAGGCACCGGGACGGACTCGAGCATGATTCAGACGATTCAGCAGGGTTTTATTCAGCACTTCTCCCACCAGACTGGACTTGCCGGAGCCGGACACGCCGGTCACGCAGGTCAGCGTCCCCAGAGGAATGGACACATCTACGTTCTTCAGGTTGTTCTCCGTGGCGCCGCAAACCTTGAGAAATTGACCATTTCCTGTGCGGCGAGTGGCAGGAACAGGGATTTTCTTCACGCCGGACAGGTACTGACCGGTGAGGGATCTCTCACAGGCAATAATATCCTCCAGCGTACCGGCAGCCACAATTTCGCCGCCGTGGCAGCCGGCTCCCGGGCCCACATCCACGATATAGTCTGCGGCACGCATGGTGTCCTCGTCGTGCTCCACCACGATCAGTGTATTGCCGAGGTCACGCAGATGCTTCAGAGTGGACAGCAGTTTGTCATTATCTCTCTGGTGCAGGCCGATGGAAGGCTCGTCCAGAATATACAGCACGCCCATAAGAGAAGAGCCGATCTGCGTTGCCAGACGGATTCGCTGGCTCTCGCCGCCGGACAGTGTACCGGTTGCCCGGGACAAAGTCAGATAAGACAGGCCCACATCCTCCAGGAACTGAAGTCTGCCCTTGATTTCCCGGACGATCTGCTGGGCAATCAGGGCCATATTTCCCTCCAGACGAAGGTCATTCATAAAGGCCAGCTCCTGCCGTACACTCATGCGGCAGAAGTCCATGATGCCAATACCGCCCACCGTCACAGCCCGGGCAATATCCGACAGCCGGTCGCCGTGACAATGGGGACAGGGAGAAGCCGTCATGCATTCTTCCAGTTCTTTCCGGGCAGAATCCGACTGGGTTTCCCGATAACGTCTGGAAATATTATTCAGGATTCCCTCAAAGGGCTGTTCCAAAACACCCATGCCGTTGCCCCGGTTGTAGGTCATCCGCAGTTTTTCACCCTTGGTGCCGTAAAGAATCACATCCATCACTTCATCGGACAGCTCCGATACAGGCACATTGAGAGAGAACCGATATTTCTGCGCCAGTGCCTCAAAATACATCCGGAAAATGGAATCTGTCCGGGCACTGCTCCAGCCGTTGGCCTGAATGGCACCATCCAGGATCGACTTACTCTTGTCCGGAATCACCATATCCGCATCGGCAACCAGACGGGAACCAAGACCCATACACTCCGGGCAAGCGCCGGCAGGGTTGTTAAAGGAGAACATCCGGGGCTCCAGTTCCGAAAGGCTGATACCGCAGTCTTCACAGGCATAGTTCTGAGAAAAGTCCAGTTCTTCCTTGCTGTCCGGCAATTCGATGGTAACCAGACCGCCGGAATGGGAACAGGCCGTTTCAACGGAATCCGTCAGACGACGGCGGAGACCGTCTTTCAGCACCAGACGATCCACTACCAGCTCGATATTGTGCTTTTTGTTTTTCTCGCAGGGAATTTCCTCTGTAAGATCATAGAGAATCCCGTCTACACGCACACGGGCAAAGCCGCCCTTCCGGGCATCCTCAAACACTTTCTGATGGGTGCCCTTTTTCCCCCGCACAACCGGGGACAGCACGATAAATCGCGTTCCCTGTCCCAGTGATTCCACCCGGTCTACGATCTGGTCAATGGTCTGGCGGCGGATTTCCCTGCCGCATTTGGGGCAATGGGGAACACCTACCCGAGCCCACAGCAAACGCAGATAGTCATAAATCTCCGTCACCGTACCCACTGTGGAGCGGGGATTCCGGGAAGTGGTTTTCTGGTCGATGGAAATAGCCGGAGATAGCCCCTCGATGGAATCCACATCCGGCTTGTCCATCTGACCCAGAAACTGCCGGGCATAGGCGCTGAGGCTTTCCACATATCGGCGCTGTCCTTCGGCGTAGATGGTATCAAATGCAAGACTGGATTTTCCGGAACCGGACAGCCCTGTAAATACCACCAGTTTATCTCTGGGAATGGTCAAATCCACATTTTTTAAATTATTCTCTCTGGCACCCTGGATGCGAATCGTATCGTTCATAATGTATCCCTTATCTGTAAAAATCGTTCTGAATATTATACCATAAGCCGTACTGCCACACAAGTGAAAAAACAAACATAATTTTGCTTTCTCTTTTTGTGGAAAAAATCAGTTTTTATATAAAAAACTTCAGAGGATTCTCTCCATTTTCGGTAGATTTTCTTTTGGAATGCGGTTGCTTTTTCCCATAGAAAAGTGCTATAATGAAAGAGGTTTGGCCTTGGCTCTGCCTTGGTACAGAAAAAGAATATAGAGTGAGGTATTCATCGATGATTGCATTCGACAACATCAAGATCTTCTGTGGCAATTCCAACCCCGAATTTGCCAGCACCGTCTGCCAGGAACTGTGGATCCCCATGGGCAAGGGTACCGTCCATAAGTTTGCCGATGGCGAAGCTTCCGTTTCTCTGGAAGAAACTGTTCGTGGTTCCGATGTATTTCTGATCCAGTCTACCTGCAAGCCCGTCAATGACCATTTGATGGAACTGCTGGTAATGATCGATGCCTGCCGCCGTGCTTCCGCCGGCCGAATCACTGCTGTGATTCCCTACTTCGGCTATGCACGTCAGGACCGTAAGGCCAAGAGCCGTGACCCCATTTCCGCCAAGCTGGTCGCCAACATGATCACCGCCGCCGGTGCCGACCGTGTGCTGACCATGGACCTGCACGCTTCCCAGATTCAGGGCTTCTTCGATATCCCTGTTGACCATCTGCTGGGAGGCCCCACCTTTGTAAATTACTTCCTCAGCAAGTTCCCTGAGGATCAGTTTAACCATGAAGATTTTGTTGTTGTCTCTCCCGATGTCGGCTCCGTAAGCAGAGCCCGTACCTTCGCTGCCAAGGTTCACATGGGTCTGGCTATTGTTGATAAGCGCCGTCCCAAGGCCAATGTCTGTGAAGTTATGAACGTCATTGGTGATGTAAAGGACAAGATCTGTATTCTGTATGACGACCTGGTAGATACCGCCGGTTCCCTGTGCAACGCTGCAAAGGCTCTGGTAGAAGTCGGCGGTGCCAAGGAAGTTTATGCCTGTGCCACCCACGGCGTTCTGTCCGGCCCCGCTTTTGATCGTCTGAACGAAAGCCCGATCAAGGAGCTGGTTCTGCTGAACACCATCCCCCTGCCCAAGAATGCCCCCACCTCCAAAATCAAGATGCTGGATGTCGCTCCTGTCTTTGCCCGCGCTATTGAGCACGTCCACGGCGGCACCTCTATCGCTGACCTGTTCTAAACCGTGATTGATAAGAATACTGAAAACTGGCTGGTTGTCGGTCTCGGCAACCCCGGCCGGGAATACGAAAAAACCCGGCACAACTGCGGCTTCCGCGCTATTGATGTGCTCGCCGACAAGCTGGGCTGCAAAATAGATAAGGCAAAGTTTCAGGGGCTTTACGGTCAGACCACCTATGGCGGTCGGAAGCTGTTGCTTCTGAAACCCCAGACATTTATGAATTTGTCCGGCCGGTCTGTGCTGCAGCTTTCCGCCTATTTTCAGGTGCCGCCCCAGCGGATTATCGTCCTGTTTGACGATATTTCTCTGGAACCCGGCCGTCTGCGCATCCGTGCCGACGGCTCCGCCGGCGGTCACAACGGCATAAAGTCCATCATCGGCGAACTGGGCAGCCAGAGCTTCCCCCGTGTGAAAATCGGTGTGGGTGCCAAACCTCACCCTGATTTTGATCTGGCAAAATGGGTGCTGTCCACTTTCTCCTCTTCCGAGGAAAAGGCTCTGCAGCCCGCTCTGGAGCGTGCCGCAGATGCTGTTCTGACGATCATCGACCACGGCGTGCCGGAAGCTGCCAACCGCTTTAACGGCAGCCACAGCTAATCGAATACTGTCATTTTACCACGGAAAGGGGAGCTTTATTCCCCTTTCCGCGTTGCTGTATAGTCATAAATCATCCCCATTTCCCCTATTTTCTCAAAGACCAGGAGGCAAAACAATGGAACAGCTAATTTCCGCCTTAAAAAGCATTTCCGAATATCAGGAACTGCTGGAAGCTGTACGCAATAACAAAAGCGCAGCAGTCACCGGCATCGGTCAGATCAACCGCAGCCACCTGCTTGCAGGACTGCGGCGGGATATTTCACGCCCTCTGGTCATGGTTTGTCAGGATGATCTTGCAGCCAAGCGGCTGCAAATCGAACTGAAAGCATTTTTAGGTGAAGAAGTTCCGGTACTCCCCGGCCGCGAGCTGACCCTCTACGACAGTGCCGTTGTTTCCCGCAGCTGGGAGCATAAGCGCCTGCGGCAGTTGTATCAGCTGAGTCTGGGGCTTGTGCCCATGCAGATTCTCACTTGGGAATCGCTGAGTCAGCGCACAATGCCTCCGGATGTGCTGCTAAATGCCACATTCACGCTGGAGACCGGCAAGGAATATCCGTTGGACAACCTGCTTGACCGGTTGATTTCCTCTGGGTATACACGCTGCGGCATGGTAGAAGGTCCCGGCCAGTTTTCCGTCCGCGGCGGCATTGTGGATATTTACTCCCCCGCAGAGGATTTACCCATCCGTGCTGAATTTTTCGGTGACGAGCTGGATACCATGGGCTATTTTCAGCCGGATACCCAGCGTCGTACAGAAAATATCGAAAAAGCCACCATTCTCCCCGTTGCCGAAACCCAGCCCCGCCTCCATCCCCAGGGATTAAACGGTCTTTGCAAAGACATCACCTCCATGATTTCCCGGCAGCATCGGCGCAAGAATCCCAACGAAGCCTTAATCAAAACTCTGGAAAAAGATCTGGAAAAATACGAAAACGGTCTGTCCAATCCTGCGTCTGACCGCTATATGGCTCTGATTTATCCAGAAGTGGCCAATGCTATGGATTACATTCCCGCAGATGCCATTGTGGTGCTTTGCGACCAGAGCAGTCTCCACCGTGCCGCACGGAATCGGACGGAGGAAATCGGTATGCAGCTGGACTCCATGCTGCAGGGCGGAATGGTT
Organism: Oscillospiraceae bacterium; assembly: GCA_020025535.1. Taxonomy (GTDB): domain Bacteria; phylum Bacillota; class Clostridia; order Oscillospirales; family Oscillospiraceae; genus Faecousia. Next base: position 116,478 of record JAHHRY010000001.1, read on the forward strand.
GCCGGCGACCTGTGCGACTATGTATGCCAGTGGGAGGATTTCTGCGCTGTTCTGAAAGATCGTATTGTGGTGTATATGGACGCCTTCAGCGGTGCTTCTTATCCGGAAGAGAACCGTCCTCAGGTTCTGCTGCCCATGACCGCCAAACAGCTTCCCAGCTACGGCGGAAGCCTGGATACCGCCGCTGCAGATCTTGCACATTATCAAAAAATGGATTTCCGCTGTCTGGTGCTCTGCGGCACACGCCGCCGTGCAGAGCTTCTTCAGGAAATGCTCCGCACCAAAAATCTCTCTGCATTCCTGTGTATTCCTCTGGATACCTTGCCGAAAAATGGACAGATTCTGCTGTCTGACGGCGTTCTTCCCTATGGTATGGAATATCCCGGCGCAAAGCTCGCCATTCTTACGGAAGGCCAGCTGATTGCCAAGGCAGAGCCCAAGCGAAAAGTGAAAAAAACTGCCACCAACCGCCAGAAACTAAGCTCCTTTACCGATCTTTCTCCCGGCGATCTGGTGGTACACGAAAACTACGGCATCGGCCGCTTTATTGCCATGGAGCAGATCAAAGTGGACAACGCCGTAAAAGACTATATCAAAATTGCCTATCAGGGATCGGACACGCTTTTCGTTCCCGCCACCCAATTGGATCTTGTCAGCAAATACATTGGCGGCGGCGGTGAGGAAAGCAACGTCCGACTGAATAAAATCGGTACCGACGCCTGGCAGAAAACCAAGGCGAAAGCCCAGAAATCTGCCAAGGATATGGCCGGTGAACTCATCAAGCTTTACGCTGCGCGAAAGCGGCAGGAAGGCTTTGCCTTTGCTGCCGACTCTCCCTGGCAGACGGAATTTGAAGACAATTTCCCCTACCCCGAAACCGACGATCAGCTGCGCTGCATCGCAGAGATCAAGTCCGATATGGAATCTCCCACCCCCATGGATCGACTGCTCTGCGGCGATGTGGGCTTTGGCAAAACCGAGGTTGCTCTCCGGGCCGTGATGAAAGCCGTCATGGACAGCAAACAGGTAGCCATTCTGGTTCCCACCACCGTTCTGGCACAGCAGCACTATCAGACCGCCGTGGCCAGATTCCGGGGCTTCCCGGTAAATGTGGATGTTCTCAGCCGGTTCCGTTCTCCTGCGGAGCAGAACCGTACCATCCAGAACCTCCGGGCAGGTACCGTGGATCTGATTATCGGCACCCATAAGCTGCTGCAAAAAAACATTCAGTTCAAAGATCTGGGTCTGCTGATCGTGGACGAGGAGCAGCGCTTCGGTGTCAGTCACAAAGAGCGGCTGAAGGAAATCTCCAAAGGCGTGGATGTGCTGACCCTGTCTGCTACCCCTATCCCCCGAACGCTGAACATGGCACTTTCCGGCATCCGGGATATGTCCACACTGGAAGCACCTCCTGCTGACCGCTACCCTGTGCAGACCTTCGTCATTGAGCATAACAATGCCATTTTGGACGATGCCATTCGTCGAGAGGTGGAACGGGGCGGTCAGGTGTATTACCTGCACAATCGGGTGGAAACCATCGACCAGTGCGCTTCCGCCATCAAACGCCGGATTCCCGGTATCAGCGTTGCCGTTGCCCATGGCAAAATGGGCGAAGATGCTCTGGGTGACGTGATGCAGGCCATGACAGAAGGCGAAATTCAGGTGCTTGTCTGCACCACCATTATCGAAACCGGCCTGGATATTCCCAACGCCAACACCCTGATTATTGAAAATGCTGACCGTTTCGGACTCAGCCAGCTGCACCAGCTGCGTGGCCGTGTAGGTCGTTCCACCCGGCATTCCTATGCCTATTTTACCTACCGTCCGGACAAATCCCTGTCAGAAATCGCCGAAAAGCGGCTTTCCGCCATCCGGGATTTTGCAGAATTCGGTTCCGGTTTCAAAATTGCCATGCGAGATCTGGAAATCCGCGGTGCCGGCAACCTGCTGGGCGCCGAGCAGTCCGGTCATATGATGAGCGTGGGTTATGATATGTATCTGAAGCTGCTGGATGAAGCCGTTCTGGAGGAACGCGGCGAAAAGCCCAGAGAGCCGGAATGTACCGCCGATCTGAACGTTACCGCCAATGTTTCGCAGGAATATGTTTCCCGTGGCGAGGAGCGGATGGATCTTTACCGCCGTATGGCCGCCATCCGCACCCAGAGCGATGCAGACGATCTGCTGGACGAAATCGTTGACCGTTACGGAGAACCGCCCAAGGGCGTGCTGAACCTCATTGACATTGCCCTGCTTCGTGCCGAGGCAAAAGCCTGCGGCATTCAGGATATTCGCCAGAAAGCCAGCGAAATTCACTTTACCATGTCCAATCTGGACTTTGAAGCCGTCAGCGCCATGTGTGCCGACGAGGATTACAAAGCTCGTCTTTTCTTCGTGGCATCCGCCAAGCAGCCCACCCTGCGGCTGGTACTGCACAAAAGCGCGGACAGTCTGCGTCAGGCCAAAGCCTTCATCGCAAAATTCAAAACCTACCGGCAAATGTAAAAAAACTATCAACTTTTGTCACACAGGCGGGGCCAGAACGCAAAAACATTGCAATTTTGAAAAAATATGTTACAATGTAGCTAAATCGTTTTCATTACGCGCGGCTCACGCCGCTGACAGATAGGAGATCCACCTCAATGGAAAATGAAAATCAACACCGCAGAACCGCTCCCAAAAAGGCCGGCAGCTCCTCGAGTTCTGCCCGGCACATGACGGCAGACGGTCATACCAAACACTCAGCCCGGATTCAGGCCCGCAACAAGCGTATTACGCTGATTGCCGTATGTGTGTGTGTCTGTCTGGTTCTGATTGGCGGTATTTCCACGGGACTTTATTTCCTTTTCCGCCCTGTGAAGGATGACGGTCTGATTTTGGACAACGTGCACGTTGGCGGCATCAACATCGGCGGAATGTCCCGTGAAGATGCGGAAAGTGCCCTTCGGCTGGCTATCGGCGATCAGTTTTCCACGAAAAGCATGGTTGTCAAGCTTCCCGGCGCCTCTCTGACTCTGGCGCCGGAGGACACCAAGGCCGATCTGGATTTAGAAAGCATCCTTGAGGACGCTTATCGTTATGGCCGCTCCGGTACCAAGCTGGATAACAACCTGGTCCGGGCCAGAGCCAAGAAAACCGTCCACACAATCGCCCTGCTTCCCTATTTGAATCTGGATCTGGACTACATCCGGAAAGCAGTAGATGATTTCAGTGCCGGCTACAGCACGCAAATCACCCAACCCTCCGTGGAGATTATCGGCGAGCGCCCGCACTATACTCCCCCCAGAAGTACCTCCCCCGATGTTTCGGAGAATCGGGTTTCTCTGGAGCTTGCCGGCGTACGAACCGAGGTCGATCACCAGAAGCTGATCATCACCATGGGTACCCCCCAGTTTATTCTGGAAAACAATCACCTGTATGCAGAAATTCTGGATGCCTACAGTCTGTTCCATCTGGAACTTTACTATGAAGCTCCCAACCAGGTGGAACCGGATCCCGTAGATTTGCAGGCCATCTTCGACAAGTACTGCGTCACCCCGAAGGATGCCACCATTGACAATGTAACTTTCGATGTCACTCCCGAAGTTTACGGCTACGGTTTTGACATGGAAGAAGCCCAGTATCTGCTGAGCCGCGCCAAATATGGTCAGCGGGTGGAAATTCCCATGGATTTCCTGATGCCGGACATCACCGCACAGGATCTGACCGGCAACCTGTTCAAGGACACTCTGGCTTCCTATACGTCCAACGGCGACGGTACCTCTGATTCCAACCGAAACAAAAACCTGCAGCTTTCCTGTGCAGCCATCAACGGTCTTGTGCTGAAAGTCGGCGAAAGCTTCAACTTCAACAAGGTGCTCGGTCCCCTTACCCCTGAGCGTGGCTACATGAACGCACCTAACTACAGCGGCAGCACCGTCAAATCCATCGGCGGCGGCATCAGCCAAACCGCTTCCGCGCTGCATTACTGTGCCCTGCTTTCGGGACTAAATATCAACGAGCGCCACAGCCACCGCTATGCCGTTCCCTACACTCCCATGGGCACCGATGCCGCCATTTCCTACGGCTCCGAAAATCTGATTTTTACCAACAACACTTCCGCTCCCATCCGCATCCTCGCCTCGGCTAAAAACGGACAGGTAACCATTACCCTGCAGGGCACCGACGACAAGGATTATCAGCTGAAGGTGGAATATGATATTGTAAAAATCTTGGAGCCCACCACCATCTACCAGTCCATGACCGCGGACAATGTGCTGGGCTACAAGGATGGTCAGGTGATTCAGGAATCCATTATCGGCTATGAGATTTGTACATATCTGTGCAGATACGATTTGCAAACCGGTGATATGCTTAACCGAACTGCCATCGGTACCTCCATCTACGAAAAACGAGATCAAATTGTGGTACGTATCGAAGGTAATTCTACCGAAGCTCCCGACCCGGAAACACCTCCTCAGACTCACGATTAACACAAAAGCGACCTTGCCAAACGGCAAGGTCGCTTTTCTTAGCTTATTCTTTTGTGCGAACGTCCAAGTGGTATTCCACCAAACCCGCATCGCTCTGTTCAATTTCAATGCTGTAGGTAAGATCTACAGTTCCGCCCTTCTCATCGATGGATGCTTCAATCTGTTTGGCACACACTGACAGCATCAAAGAACCAAACTCCATCTGGTACATGGATGTATGGGGGACTCCTTCCTTGAAAAGCATCAGGGAATTGAGTTTTCCGGTACGCTTCAGGATAATCTGTCCAGGTTCCAGGCGGAAGGTCGTAGTCACACCGGCCATGCCGGTCAGATCACTTTCCTCATACTGAATATCCCAGCCCCCATCCGCATACTCCAGTGTGCCCTCCGTCACCAGTTCGATGACTTCCGGCTGCTGTTCCGGGTAGTACTGACGGCCGCTGATGGACAGCATAACCTGTTTCTTCATTTGCCGGCCTCCATAGCGAGGCGCAGCAGCTCGTCAATCAGCTGGCCGAAGGGAATGCCGCTGGCATCAAACAGCTTCGGATACATGGAGATGGAAGTAAAGCCCGGCAAAGTGTTGATTTCATTGAATACCACCCGGTTATCCTCATAGGTAACAAAGAAATCCACACGGCTCAGGCCACGGCAGCCGATGGCACTGTAAATCTTCACGGCAGCATCCCGCACCTGTTCGGCAACTTCCTCGTCGATTCTGGCGGGGATATAGGCCGTGGATGTATCGGTGATATACTTGGAATCATAATCGTAGAAATCGGCGCCGGAGTCAATCTCGCCGCAGGCGGAGGCCATGGGGCTGTCATTGCCCATAACGGCCACTTCCACTTCTCTGCCGTGGATAAACTCTTCCACCAAAATCTTTTCGTCAAATTGGCCCGCAGCCGTCAGCGCCTGCTGCAGCGCCGCTCTGTCGGCGGCTTTGGAAACGCCAACGGAAGAGCCGGTGTCGGCTGGCTTGACAAACATGGGATATGCAAAACGGCCTTCCAGCTGATCCAGAATCTGTTCCATATGGGCAGTCAGGTCGCTGTTGCGAACCAGCTGCCATGCCGCCTGTGTCAGACCGGCATGATCAACTACCAGTTTTGTCAGTGTCTTGTCCATCGCCACTGCAGAAGCGGCAACGTCAGGACCGACGCAGGGAATTCCTGCCAGCTGCATCAGGCCCTGAATGGCACCATCCTCACCGTTTTCACCATGGAGGACCGGGAAAACCACATCGATCTGTTCCCGCACCACGCAATCTCCTTCAAAGCGCAGCAATCCCTGATCACGCACAGGGGAAATGGCAACAGGACGGTTATCGGGATGCTGCTCCCACTCGCCGGTGGGCAGCAGAGCGTAATCCGCACCGCCATAGAGGATCCACTTACCTTCCTTTGTAATGCCCACAGGGAACACATTATATTTCTCCGCATCCATATGGTTCAGAACAGATTCCGCAGAGCGCAAAGAAACTTCATGCTCCGGGCTGATTCCGCCGAACAAAACACAAACATTTAATTTTTTCACAAAACTCACCTCATGCTTGAGATTTTAACATTCTCTATTTGCAGTACCGCATGACACTACAGAATATTCCTTGAAATTCGTTTGATTGGTGTTATAATACCTGAAAGAACCACTGCAAGGAGGTCTCTTCCATGAACATACAACTAAACAATAAAGAATTCCGCCGATTGCTGGATCTGGTATACATCGGGAACTGGGTCCTGAACTCCACCCGGGGAGATGACCGTTTCCAGGACTACGACGAAATAGAAAGCAAACTGTTTGGTCTCTGCGTGGACAACGGCATGAAAGCCCTGGTGGAAGGCTGGAACGGCACTTGGGTACCCTCACAGGCCTACGCTGAGGGCGGCATTCACGAAGCCATTTCCTACTACGAAGACAATGTATTCTACCAGATTCTGGCGGAAGAACTATCCCACCGCGATATGGACTACGCAGAAATCACGCAGGAAAACTATGACGAAATGGTCAGCAGAATGGAAAACTACCTGGATGAATTTGCATCATCCGGCGTTCAGCATCTGACACTGGACCTTTAAGGAAATCGGGGCTGCGCCCCGATTTTTTTACTTCAGCAGTGCCTCACCGGCGCGATAGATATCGCCGGCGCCTACCGTAAAGATGACATCTCCGGGCTGGGCGATTTTCCGCAGGTACTCGGTAACCTCGGGCAGCGTCTCGCAGTAAACGCTCCCGGGGATTTCTTTCTGCAGGTCTCTGGAAGAAATACCGATGGTATTTCTTTCCCGGGCAGCATAAATTTCTGCCAGAACCACGACATCCGCCTTTTTCAGTTCCCGCACGAAGTCGGAGAACAATGCTTTTGTACGGCTGTAGGTATGGGGCTGGAACGCCAGAACCAGACGCTTGGGATTCATGGCCCGTACGGCTTCGATGGTCGCTGCCAGCTCACCGGGATGGTGTGCGTAATCGTCATAAATATCTGCACCGTTGTAGGTTCCTTTGAATTGCTGACGCCGGTCAGCGCCGTGGAACTCCCGCAGACTCTCTGCCGCCACATCGCCGGGAACTCCCATCATCCATGCTGCGCCCACTGCTGCCAGTGCATTCAGGGCGTTATGCTTTCCGATGACGCTCAGCTCCAGATGGCAGTACACATTGCCGTCGCACTCCACGTCCATCTGACGCCAGTCCGCAGAAGGTCGGACGCCGCGCACCCGGTTCTTCTCGCCGAAGCCAAAGGAAACGTAGTTCAGCCCATCCAGTGCCTCCACCGTATTGGTATCGTCACCGTTGGCAAGGATCCGGTCCGTTGCCAGCTCTGCAAATTCGCGGAAGGAGTGTTCGATCTGGGACAGGCCCTCAAAGTAATCCAGATGATCCGCCTCAATATTCAGGATCACTGCCAGTGTGGGATAGAAATTCAAAAACGAATCACAATACTCACAGCTCTCCATCAGGATGGTATCTCCTGCGCCGACTCTGTGGCCTGCATGAAGCAGGGGCAGATAGCCGCCGATCATAACCGTGGGATCTTTATGTGCAGCCATCAGGATATGTGTCAGCATGGAAGTTGTGGTGGTCTTTCCATGAGTGCCGGACACGCAGATGGCATTCTTATATTCCTGCATGATCACGCCCCAGGCCTGAGCACGCTCGAACACGGGAATGCCGGCTGCTCTGGCAGCGGCAATTTCGGGGTTATCGTTATGGGCTGCAGCCGTACGGATTACGCAGCAGGCACCTGCGATATTTTCGGCACGGTGACCGATTGCCACCTGAATATTCTGAGCGATCAGCTCGTCAGTCGACACGGAAGCATTCATGTCAGAACCCGTAACGGTAAGGCCCATTCCTTTCAGCACCAGCCCGAGGGGGCGCATGGAAACGCCGCCGATGCCCACCAGATGTACGTGGTTTCCGGGGCGGAGATATTGCTTAATCAAGTTATTTCGATTATCCATATAATTAACATCCTCCGATGTATCTCGTTAACTAACCGGTACATTATACAACATTCACACTTCATTTACAACTGTAATTATAGCCAAATTGCAGGTTGTTTACCCAATTATTCATTCCATATCCATAGGATTCTTCCATATTTGCAGGAAATCTGCAAAAAAGCAAGGCAGCATCCATATGGCTGCTGCCTTGCTGAAACACCGAATTAATCTTCACGAAACAGGTACTGCTGGCAATACTTTATGATACCGCGTCTTGTAACAATGCCGATAAATGCATCCTTGTCATCAACCACCGGCACGAAATTCTGATCCGTTGCCCGTTCCACCAGGTCATGCATGGTGGTTGTTACCCGTACGGGAACATTATCTTTCCGTCGTTCAATTTCCATGATTCGTCTGGCTTCGGCCTGTCGCATATCCATATAGCACATATTCTTCAGCGCCCACAGCAGATCTCCTTCTGTCAGGGTTCCGCGATACTCACCCCGTCTGTTGAGAATCGGCAATGCCGCAAATCCTACGCTTTCCATTTTTTCCAATGCCTGTCGGACAGTGAAGTCGTCATATACATATTGGCACATTGCCTTCGGTGTCAAAAAAAACAAGATATTATTCATAAAGACTCCTTTACTGAGCGGCTTCCTTCTTTCCTCGCCGCTTCTTATATTATAGCATAAATCAATCGCCAGGGCATGAAAATCTTCGGCTGTTCGCTTGTTTTATGTACCAAAAATTGCTCGCTATTTTTATGCATTTTGACCAACTCTCCCGGCAGTAGAGTTCTCTCCGCACAATAGTAGGTGGATTCTACTACTCTATACTGGTATACTGAGATCATTGATCAGATATGAATCAGAAAGGTGGCTCCTCCATGGCAAAAAGAATAAAGCTATCTGACCGGACGCTCCCCGACTACACCCGGGGCGAAGAAATTATGAACATGGTTACCCACATCGTTGGCGGAGGCTTCGGCGTGGTCGCCATGTGCCTGTGCATCGTAATGGCAATCTGTCATCACAATGTTTACGGCATCGTTGGGTCCGTTATCTATGGCATTTCCATGATTACTCTCTACACCATGTCCAGCATCTACCACGGTCTTTATCCCTGCACAGGAAAAAAAGTTCTGCAGGTTCTGGATCACTGCACTATCTATTTTCTGATTGCAGGCACTTACTCCGTAATTACACTGTCCGCACTGCGCCCGCTGTCTCCGGTCATCGGATGGACGATTTTTATCTTCCAGTGGGTCATGACCGCTCTGGCCATTACCCTTACCTCCATCGACCTGCACAAATTCCGCATCTTCTCCATGATCTGCTACATCGGTATGGGCTGGTGCGTCATTCTCGTTCCGAAGCTGGCAGTGGAAGCGCTTACCCCCACCGGCTTCTGGCTCCTTTTCAGCGGCGGTGTCGCTTACACAATCGGCGCCGTGCTCTACGGCATCGGCTCCAAAGTGCGCTGGATGCATTCCGTATTTCACATTTTCGTAGTCCTGGGCACCATCCTGCAGTTCTTCTCCATCTGGCTCTATGCCCTGTAATATTTCTCTGAGGGCACGCCCTGTGCCTCCATTCCCATATCCGCAAAATGACCCGATGCGATTTTCGTTCGCATCGGGTCATTTTTACAGCTTTGTACTTTTACGGATTCGGATTATTCTTCCGCATAATCATCCAGAAGTGCAGTATCGGAGGCCTCTGTAATTTCTCTTCCTTCCATGCACTCGGCAAACTGTTCGCCGGTCATGGTCTCATGCTCTATCAGATAATCCACGACCTTCATCAGCTTCTGCTCGTTGGTTTTCAGGATTTCCGCACACTTTGCATAGGCACCGTCAATAAGCGTCTTCACTTCTTCGTCGATGGTTCCTGCAAACTTTTCAGAGTAGCTCTTGGTGCTCTGGTAATCTCTTCCAATGAACACCTCTTCGCCGCCAAGGTAGGACACCGTGCCAAGGCTTTCGCACATACCATACCGTGCCACCATGTCCCGTGCCAGCTTGGAAGCCCGGTCAATGTCGTTGGAGGCACCGGTAGAAATATCATCCAGGAACAGTGCCTCGGCCACACGGCCGCCCAGAAGTGCCACGATATTGTCGTACATCTCATTGCGGGTCATATGGTCGCTGTCATCCTTGGGGGTGCTCCAGGTGAGACCCAGCGCCTGCCCTCTGGGGATAATGGAAATCTGCCGCACCGGATCATGGTCAGGAAGATTGTACATTGCAACAGCGTGACCTGCCTCATGAACGGCGGTAATCCGCTGATCCCGCACACGCCGCACGCGGCTGTGCTTTTCGGGGCCAGCCATGACCTTCATCATAGCCTCGTTCAGATCGCTCATGTTGAGTGCGGGGCGATTGTCCCGCGCAGCCAGAATCGCCGCTTCGTTGAGAAGGTTGCTGAGATCCGCACCGGTAAAGCCGGAAGTTGCCATCGCCACGGTCTTCAGTCTGACGGAGTCATCCAGACATTTGCCTTTGGCGTGCACTTTCAGAATCTCCTCACGGCCCTTGGCATCGGGAAGGCCCACATGAATCTGACGGTCAAACCGTCCCGGACGCAGCAGCGCAGGATCCAGAATATCCGGCCGGTTGGTGGCTGCCAGAACAATAACGCCGTCGGTATGGCCGAAGCCGTCCATCTCTACCAGCATCTGGTTCAGCGTCTGTTCCTTCTCATCATGGCCGCCGCCCAAACCGGAGCCGCGCTTCCGGCCCACGGCATCGATTTCATCGATGAAAATAATGGCTGGCGCCATTTTCTTGGCCTGCTCGAAAAGGTCACGCACACGGCTTGCGCCCACGCCCACATACAGTTCCACAAAATCGGAACCGGAAATGGACAGGAACTGCACGCCCGCTTCACCTGCGACCGCTCTGGCAAGCAGTGTTTTACCGGTGCCCGGAGGGCCTACCAGCAGCAGGCCACGGGGAATCCGTGCGCCAATCTTGGTATACTTATCCGGATTTTTGAGGAAATCCACCACTTCCTGCAGCTCTTCCTTTTCTTCGTCGGCACCGGCCACATCCGCAAATGTGACTTTCTTGCCGTTGGGAACGCCCAGCACCGTCCGCGCCTTGCCGAAATTATTCATGGGATTGCCGCCGGCATTGGCCCTGCCCATCAGGAAGAACCACAGGATCAGCAGCACCAGACCCACAATCAGCAGCGGAATGATAATATCATAGAAGCTGAAATGCTTCTCCGCTGCAAAATTATAGCTGACCAGAACGCCATCTGCACTCTGCTGCTGGATCAGATCCCACATTTCCCGGCGGAAAGCGTCTGCGTCCGGCATGACGGCTTCCAGCTTGGTTTGTCCGTTGTAAGGCTCATGCAGCTCCAGATAAATCTTATCGCCGGAAACGGCGAAATTCTTCACCTGCTCATTCTTAAACAGCTTCACCACTTCCGAATAGACGGGTCCCTTGTTGAAATCCTGGAAAACATTCAGAATGAGAGCGAACATCAACGCCAGAATAACAATGTACAGGATGATGGAAATAGATTTGCTTTTTTTCAATTGCCAATTCTCCTTATTTCTGATAAATTTCAGGTTTCAGAACACCCACATAGGGCAGGTTTCTGTAATGCTCATTATAATCCAGGCCAAAGCCCACGACAAACGCCTTGGGAATTTCAAATCCCACATAGTCCGCCTTCAGGGTAATACTGGGATCACGGCCGTCCGGCTTATCCAGCAGCGTACAGATCTTTACAGAGGCTGCGCCCTTTCCCAGCAGATGATGATAGGTGAAATCCAGAGAACGGCCTGTATCGAAAATATCCTCCAGAATGACCACATGGCGGCCGGTCAGGTCAGCGCTGACATCCTTTCGCACCAGCATTTTTCCGGTAGATTCGGTGCCTTCGTAGGACGATATCCACATAAAGTCCATTTGGCAGGGGGCATGGAATGCACGCACCATATCTGCGTAAAATACGACAACGCCCTTGAGGACTCCCACAAAAACAGGGTCCTTGTCTGCATAGTCTTTCATCAGCATTTCGCCCAGTTCTGCAATGCGGGTTTTAAGCTGGTCCTCGGTGAAAAGGATCTTTTCGATATCTCTGTCCATTTAGAAACCTCCCAAAGTATCATACTCTATCTTTTCAAAAATAAACTGCATAGCCGGCTGATTTTTCGGAATACGGTCCCGGTTGACACCGATACCGTACACGCCCAGAACACCCGCAGAATCTGCGATAACAGGAATTTCCGGGCGCTGGGATGCGGGGATTTTTCGATCTGCAAACAGCTTTTTCAGGCTCTTTGTTCCGCCGGCAAGGCGCATCTCATCGCCGGGCAGGCGGCTGCGAAGCTGCACGGAGCCTTCTGCTGCTACTGTAAAAACATTCTGCGTGTTCACGATTTCCTGCGCTTCCCGGCAGATCAGCCGCAGCCCCAGCCGGGGCAGCATCGTTTCTCCGGGGCAGACAATCTCCACCGGCGACAGCGCTTCCGAAGCTGTGCGTACACGCAGGGTATTATAGCACCGCTCCACCGTTATTCCGCCGGAGAAACTGGCTCTGGCAGAGGGTTTGTCAGAAAAAACCAATGCCTCTGCCAGTAAAATATGGGAGAAGTTTGGCTCCTTCACGCCGTTTTCTTTCAAAAATGCATCCAGTATCCGTCTGCGCAGAGGCTCCGGCATTTGCCGCAGCTGTTCCACATCCGGCGTTTTGCACTCCTGCGTCAGGCTTTCCAAAAGAGCCTCATCCTGCCGCAGGCACAGAGCCATCCGGGACAAATTCTCCGCCAGACAGGGGTTTTCCTCCTCCAGCAGGGGCATCACCTTATGCCGGATACGGTTGCGAAGGAACTGGTCGCTTCCGTTGGAGCTGTCATCAATAAAAGGAATATGGTATTCTTCCAGAAAGGATTCCAGCTTCCGGCGCGTAACGGACAGCATGGGACGAATCAGATTTTCTCCGACCGGAGCAATCGCTCCCAGTCCTTTGAGGCCGGTACCCCTCACCAGATGGAGAAGTACCGTTTCCGCATTGTCGTTGGCCGTGTGGGCAGTGGCAATCTTGCCGGGCAGGGTGCGGAAGAAGGCGTATCTTGCCTCTCTGGCAGCAGCTTCCAGCCCCTTCTCCCCTTTTACCACCTGTGCGGAACCAACATACAGCAAAATATCATATCGTTCACAGAACTCCCGCACGAACTGTTCGTCGCGGTCCGACTCCGCTCCCCGCAGATGATGATTAAAATGCGCTGCCGACAGGGTAAACTTCCATTTGTCCTTCAGCAGATAGAGGCCCCACAGCAGCGCCATGGAGTCCCTGCCGCCGGACACGGCACAGATCACCCGGTCACCCGGCGAGATCATGGAATAGCTGCGAATAAAATTCGCCATCTCATTCAGCATGCTTCCACTCCCGGTCGGCAAAGGTCTGATACTGAGGAATCCACTGGAGCTTTACGGTGCCCGTTTCGCCGTGGCGGTTTTTTGCAAGGATGCACTCGGCGATTCCTCTGTCCTCGGTATCCGGATTGTAGTACTCGTCACGGTACAGGAACATCACTTCGTCGGCATCCTGCTCGATAGCACCGGATTCACGCAGGTCAGACAGGATGGGTCGCTTATCGGTTCGGCCTTCCGTTGCACGGGAAAGCTGGCTCAGACAGATAACCGGAACATTCAGCTCTTTCGCCATGATCTTCAGGGCACGCGAAATCTCACTGACCACCGTAACACGGTTCTCGCTGCCTTTACCATAGCCGGAACCGTTCATCAGCTGCAGGTAGTCGATCATCACAAGCCCCAAATTGTCCAGACGGCGACACTTGGCATTCATCTCTGCCACCGTGATAGAGGGGTTGTCGTCGATTCGGATATCTGTCTGACTGAGGGCGGCAGAAGCCATGCAGAGCTTCCCCCACTCCTCTTCGGAAAGCTTGCCGGTAGCCATTTTCTGGCCGTCCACAAAGCTTTCGATAGAAAGCAGACGCATGGCAAGCTGTTCTCTGGACATTTCCAGGTTGAACATTGCCACGGTTTTATTATACTTTTTTGCCACATTCAGCGCCAGATTCAAAGAAAATGCCGTTTTACCCATTGCCGGACGAGCTGCAATCAGCATCAGGTCCGACTTGTTAAGGCCGTTGGTTTTGGTATCCAGATCCCGCAGGCCCGTAGAAAGGCCGGGAATCAAAGAGTCTGCCTGGCTCAGCTCCGTCAGGTGGTCAAACACCTTATGTAAAACGGTGCCGATATGTTCCAGCGAGTCTCCCCGTTCTCCTTTGCGGAGTGCGTAGATTTTCTTTTCCGCGCTTTCCAGTATCTCACCGGGGGTACCTACCTGCGTATACACGATCTCGGAAATATCCGATGCCGCTTCCGCCAGTCCCCGGAGCATGGCCTTGTCCCGGACAATATTTGCATAGCGCACAGCGTTGGCAGCGGTAGGAGTGATCTCCATCAGCTGCAGGACATAGTCCCGGGAGTTATCCCGATACACGCCCATCTCCCGCATTTTGTCCAGCACCGTAACCGGGTCAATGGTCTGAGAGAAGTTGAACATGGTATAGACAGCTTCATAAATTTCCCGGTTCTGCTGCAGGTAGAAATCCTCCGGGCGCAGAAGTCCGATCACATCGGCAACACAGCGGCTGTCAATCAGAATCGAGCCCAGTACGGACTGCTCCGCTTCCAGAGACTGGGGCGGCTGGCGGGATAACAGTTCCTCGTCCATGTTTTCTCTCCTTTCCTTTCTTCTGCCTTATGCACACAAAAACAGGAATCAGGCTTCCTCGATTTTCACCGTCAGAGGTGCGTTGATTTCGTAGCCCAGCTTACAGGTAACGGTATAGGTACCCACAGCCTTAATGGGGTCGGAAATCACAATCTTCCGCTTATCCAGTGCAATGCCGGTGTTCTTCTTCAGGGCATCTGCGATTTCCTGGTTGGTCACAGAACCAAACAGACGGCCTGCGCCGCCGCCCTTGGCAGTCACCGTCAGGGTCATAGCCCGCAGTTTTTTGGAGACTTCCATAGCCTCTGCCTTCTCACGGGCAATCCGCTCCTGCGTAGCCTTATCATTCATACGCATGGTATTGATGGCATCAGGGGTAGCTTCAATAGCCATCTTTCTGGGCAGCATGAAGTTTCTGGCGTAGCCGTCGGAAACCTCAATCATCTGGCCTTTCTTGCCTTTGCCCTTTACATCCTGCATTAAAATCACTTTCATAATTACATTCTCCTTATCGGGTTATTCTTCATAGTACTTATCGATGGATGCCACCAGATTGTCCAAAACCGCTTTAACGGTGCTGTCCTTGATCTGTGCACCGGCGGTTGCGGTGTTGCCGCCGCCGCCCAGAGGCTCCAGAATCATCTGCACATTGGCATCACCGATGGAACGCGCAGACACAATCACCTGGTTTCCGTCCGGGTACAGGACAAACGATGCCGTGATACCGGAAATATTCAGCAGCTCATCCGCCGCCCGGGCCGCCAGAGAACGGGTCGTGCTGGTATTCAGCGCCGCAATGGCGATCTCCTGACGGTACAGCCGTGCAGACTTGATAATCTGATACTTTGCCATTGTCTCCTGGAAATCGTTCTGCAGCAGCTTCTTGACCTCCACCGTATCCGCACCCATGCGGCGAAGCACGGCAGCCGCCTCAAAGGTACGTTCGCCGGTACGGACATTGAAGTTTTTGGTATCCAGGAAAATACCGGCCAGCAGGGATTTTGCCTCGATGGGCAGCACATCCGGCTTTTCCACGGAGTACTGCAGAAGCTCCGTCACCAGCTCACTGGCGGAAGACGCATAGGGTTCGTGGAGGTTGACCACCACAGGCTCAATGTAGTCCGCCGCTCTGCGGTGATGGTCCACCACGCAGACACGGCTCATGGCGTCCAGAAGCTGTCTGCTCTCCACCTGATCCGGGCGGTTGGTATCCACCACAACCAGCGTACTGCGGTTGTCACACTGGAGAAGCGCATCCTCGCCGGAGATAAACACGCCGGCATACTCAGGCACCTGGCAGATTTCCTCAACCAGCTGCTTGGCAGCATTGGCCTCCCGGTCAATGACGATATAGGCTTTCTTGCCCTTCTTGCGGCACATACAGCTGATACCCATGGCAGCACCCACAGCGTCCAGGTCAGCATTCTTATGGCCCATAATGAACACCTGACTGCTTTGACCGATCAGCTCCATCAGAGAGTTTGCCGTCACACGGGAACGGACCTTGCTTCTGCGGTCCGCCTCTTTGGCACGGCCGCCGAAGAAGTTAAAGTTCAGGCGGTCCTTTACAACTGCCTGGTCACCGCCGCGGCTCAGCGCCATTTCGATGGACAGGGCAGCAAAGTTGTAGCTTTCTTCAAAATTGACACCGTCCACTCCCAAGCCGAAGGAAATGGAAGCAGCAAGGCCGCTGGGGTTGACCACTTTATGGATGTCTTCCAGAATCGTGAATTTCTCCTGCATGGCGCTGTCCAGATCCCGCTTTTCAAATACCAGCAGGTAACGGTTGCGCTCCAGCTTTCGCAGAAGGCCGTGGTAGCCTTCTGCCCATTTGGTGATGGCATCGTTAATTTCCGCATTCATGGTGGAAATTGCGCTTTCCGACAGGTTCATGGTCAGTTCTTCGTAATTATCCACCAGAATGATGGAAACCACAGGGCGGGAACGGATATACTCGTCCCGGATCTGATACATCTCCGTCAGGTCGCTGAGGTACAGCATACCAAGGATGGTGCCGCTGGGGTCATCCGTACGGATTGCGGTACCATAGACGCGGTAACGGCGACTGCCGACGGTTACATCGTAGGGAAATTCGGTTTTTCCGCTTACCAGCCAGTCTACCGTAATACCCGGCAGCAGGGTTTCCACGCTCTGCTCAGGAAGCTGTTCCCGGTAGCCGGTCACGGACGCAAACCGTTCGCTGGCCCAGATAACACCGCCGTCCCCGAGCCGCACCAGCGCCATCGGCAGAGGATTCTCCACGCCCTTGGTCATGTCCATGGTATTGTACGCATTCTGGATAAAGGTTTGAATTTCCTTGTTCCGGCGGCTCCGGTCCAAGGTATAGAACACCAGCAGACCCAGTGTTACAATTGTTTCCACTGTGGCAAGGGCATAGTGCTGAATGAAAAAAGTAGCTATGCAAAAGCACGCCATGACAATAAAACAGGTATTAAACCCCGGCCGCAGCAGCCGTCCCATTTTTTTATTCATATCCTTGCCTCCAAAATGGGCATTCAAACCCATACTATCTATTGTAATCTGTATTATTATAACAAATTCTAAAAGAAGGTCAACACCTTTTATAAAGGGGTTTTACATTTTAGAGGTTCCCTGTCGAAGGCGCACGAAAAAAAATTGTATACTTTTTCATATTTTTGTGCTATACTTGTAAAAGCATGCGCCGGGTGGGCAGGCCCGGGCAACAGGTATCCGCGCAGATGCAGCGGCGGACACCGCATATTTTTTGAATACTTACGCAGGCGTTTTTACCTATCCGAAGGGCGATTCAGGGCCGGGAAGACAGGTTGCGGCTGCCTGCTTTGTTGTACCGTTTTTTCGGTAAAAGTTACGAAAGGAGTATTGATACCATTGGCAGAAAAATTAAAAATTATTCCCCTTGGCGGTCTGGACGAAATCGGTAAGAACATTACCGTTCTGGAATACGGCAAGGATATGATCGTCATCGACTGCGGCCTCGGCTTCCCCGATGAGGATATGTACGGCGTGGATCTGGTAATCCCCGATTTCAGCTATCTGGTGAAAAATCAGAAGAAGCTGCGGGGTATGTTCATCACCCACGGACACGAGGACCACATCGGTTCCATCCCCTACTGTATGCAGCAGGTCAACTGTCCTATCCACGGAACCGCAATGACCAACGGCCTGATCAAGCTGAAACTGGAGGAGCACCATCTGGCCGACAAGGTCAAGCTGATCACACACAAGCCCGGTGACGTGGTCAAGGCCGGCTGCTTCACCGTGGAGTTCATTCATGTGAATCACTCCATTGCAGATGCCGTGTGCTTTGCAATCCACACCCCCGTGGGCACCGTAGTAATGACCGGTGACTTCAAAATCGATCCCACCGCTTCGGACGGCATGATCGATCTGGCCCGTCTGGGCGAGCTGGGCAAGCAGGGCGTACTGGCTCTGCTGTGCGACTCAACCAACGTGGAGCGTCAGGGTTACACCCCCAGCGAAAACATCGTCGCCGAGAGTCTCGACCGTCAGTTCAAGGACTGCTCACAGCGAATCGTGGTCACCACCTTTGCCTCCAATATGCACCGTATTCAGGCGGTTATCAACGTCGCCCATCGTCACGGCAGAAAAGTAGCCGTCACCGGCCGGAGCATGGAGAATATGCTGAAAGTTGCTCAGGAGCTGGGCTACCTGAAGGTTCCTGCCGGCACCATCGTGGACATCGCCTCCATCAAGAGTCTGCCCAAGGATAAAATTGTCATTGTTTCCACCGGCTCTCAGGGCGAAAATATGTCCGCCCTGTACCGCATGGCCTTCTCTACCCACCGTCAGGTGGAAATCGTCTCCGGTGACCGGATCATCATTTCCGCTTCCGCCATCCCCGGCAATGAAAAGGCCGTCTCCCGTATTATCAACGAGCTGTACCGCAAGGGCGCAGAAGTGGTATACGAAAAGAGCGAAGGTCTGCACGTTTCCGGACACGCCTGTCAGGAGGAGCTGAAGATCATTCACGCCCTCTGCAATCCCAAGTTCTTCATTCCCGTCCACGGTGAGCAGCGGCATCTGCAGCTGCACGCCAAGCTTGCCAAGCAGATGGGCACCCTGCCCAAGAACATCTGCATCGGCGAAGTGGGCAGCGTAATCGAGCTGTCCGCCCGCACCTGCAAAATCAATGGTTCCGTTCCCGCCGGCGTGGTTCTGGTGGACGGTACCGGCGTAGGTGATGTAGGCAGCGTAGTTCTCCGTGACCGGAAGCATCTGGCACAGGACGGCATGATCGTGGTCTGTGTAAATATCAGCAGTCAGGATGGCTCTGTAATCACCGGCCCCGACATTATCACCCGTGGCTTCATCTATGTGAAGGAATCCGAAGATCTGATGGACGAACTGCGTGAGGTGGCTATGGAAGCCATCGACCGCTGCAACCGCAAGCACATCCGTGACTGGACTGCGATCAAGTCCGCCATCAAAAACGATCTGAGCGGCTATCTCTATAAGACCACAAAACGCAATCCTATGATCCTGCCCGTAATCATGGAAATCTGAGAAAAAGCCTCCCTTGAAAAAGGGAGGCTTTTGTGGTTTAATGAGGGGAAGATTTATCATTTCCGTTTTGGAAGGAGCATCCTATGGAGTACTATTTTGCCCCGATGGAGGGCCTGACAGACAGCGTCTACCGCCGTCTGCATCACAAATATTTTCCCGGCATCGACCGTTACTATATGCCCTTTTTCTCCCCGACCATGCATCGAACCCTGTCCGCAAAGGAGCAGCGGGAGCTGCCAAAGGCCGACAGTGTTCCTTTCGTGGCCATCCCGCAGCTTCTGACAAAGAATGCGGAGGATTTTCTGTGGGCAGCAGAAATGCTCCGTGAGCAGGGCTACCCGGAGGTCAACCTGAATCTGGGCTGTCCCTCCGGAACGGTGGTGGCAAAAGGGAAAGGCGCCGGTATGCTCCGGGATCTGCAGGCGCTGGACGCTTTTCTGGATGAGATTTTTTCCCACTCCCCGCTCCCGATCTCGGTCAAGAGCCGGCTGGGGCTGGAATCTGCCGAAGAGTTTCCCGCTCTTCTGGAAATTTTCAACCGTTATCCCCTGGTACAGCTGCAGCTGCATCCCAGAGTACGGAAGGCTTTTTATTCCGGTCCCGTGGACAAAAAAGCATTTCGCTACTGCGTGGAAAACAGCATAAATCCCGTTTGCTTCAACGGAAATCTGTTTTCTATGGAGGATATCCGCAAGTTTTCCGAAGAGTTTCCCGGTATCGGGCATCTGATGCTTGGAAGAGGTCTGATTGCCGACCCGGGAATGCTGATCCCCGGCGGCACTGACACCGCCCTGCTGGAAGCATTTACAGGCGAGCTTCTGGAAGCCTACACAGAAAACTTCGGCGGTGCCCGTAACGCCATGTTCCGCATGAAAGAGCACTGGAGCTATCTGCTCACACGATTTGATAACAGTGAAAAACTCGGAAAGCGTCTGCGGAAAACCACCGACATCAGCGAATACCGCAGCATCACACAGGAAATTTTCCATACGCTTCACAGAAACGGATAAAATATTCTCCATCAAGGCGGAGGACACAAAAGAAAACCCCCGATGTGATTTTCTAAAATCACATCGGGGGTTGCACTTTATGTCTGAAACGAAGCTGCTTACTTGCCCAGAGGAACTACGCCCAGGACAATCTTCTTGTAGTCGATGGTTATATCATACTTGTCAATTGTTTCCTGCACCAGCTTCTGACCCAGTTCACTGACCAGAGAGCTGCGTGCATGGGCATACCAGATGGCCTCGCTCTCCACAAAGTAGATGATATGGTAACCGTTCTTGCCCTTGACCAGCTCATAGTCACCGGCCTTGCGGTTTTCGTCTGCACACCATGTTTCGCCGGCCTCGCCGAACAGAGTCTTGGTGTCTTCTTTTTTCAGGTTCAGCAGCAGGCCGCCCTTGTTCTTCGTGTTCTTATCATCACTGTGCTTCTCTGCCAGTGCACCAAAGGCCTCTTCGGTCAGCTTGCCGCTTTTCCACTCTTCCAGTACCTTTTCGGCTTTCTTGAGGCATTCGGCCCATTCTTCCTCGCTGTAAATCACATTGTCCTTGTCATCCTTTTTTCCGCCCTCTGCGGCAATCATAATATGACGGACATCATAGTAATTGCCGCTGCCCTTGGCAATGCCCTTGTTGAGGAAATCGGTCTGATGCTCCTTGAAATAGGCATCCACTTCTGCTTCGGTGGGGTTAATGTCTTTATAGAGCTTGCCAAAATACGTATAACCCTTGTAGTAGGTTTCCATGTATGCAAGATAGTCTTCCTGCGTGCAGCCGGGACCCATTTCTTTCTGCAGCATGGCGTTCACACTCTCGAAGCCCTTTTTCTTTGCTTCCTCTTCCATATCTGTCAGAAGATTGTCCAGCTTTTTCTGATATTCCGCATCCAGCTGGTAGCCATTCTCCTCTGCCAGCATGGCGAATGCCTGATTGCTCTGCCACATCTGCAGAGAGCTCTTCAGCAAATACTGCTGCCAGGTGCTCTTCTTGTCGTAGCTCTGCTGCTCATCCAGAGGCTTTTGCAAATCAAATCCCATATAGGACAGATAATACCCGTTCTGCTCGATGAAATCATACACCTGCATCCAGTAATAGATCTGCAGCTGGCCGTTTGTCAGCTGACTGTCGCCCATGGCAGCAACCACTTCTTCGCGCTTTTTGAAAGCTTTACGGTCAGAGACGCTGTAGGAATCCTTGTAGTAAATATTGTTTTCACGGGGCTTGAGCCAGTCAAACCAGCTGCCCACATCCCATCCGCCTTTGGTAATGCCAAAGAAAAGCACCGTAGCCAGCACGGCCAGCGCCGCTATACAGCCGGAAATGATGGCCGTACGCTTCATTTTTTTGATCTGTGCGGAGGACTGCGCTTCCTCTTCAGGGGTCGATTCCTTCAGGATTTCGCTTTCGACGGAACCTTCCGCACTCTGCTCCTGAGCTTCCTCGGGTACGACCACAACGGCTTCTCCGTCTGTCTCCATTGCTTTCTCTACCGCCGCAGCTACATCCTCTATGGATTCAACAACCGGTTCTTCCTGATTGTTCCTGCCGCAATAGGGACAAAAAACGCCATCATCCGGCATTTCTCCCTGACAAAACTTACATTTCATAGGTTTGACTCACTTTCTCCGTCAACTCGGTGTAATTCTAGGTCAGTTTATCATGGTGTACCAACAAAATCAAGGGATTCCATAAATATTTTACATTTCCATCCAACGGGAAAAATCCCCGAAATGCTTGCAAATAATCAACAAAACTGATATAATATGTCGTTGATATTGTATTCTCGGAGGAATTTTGAAATGAACGGAAAAACTACTGTAATTTCTCAGGCGCAACTGGATACCCAGTTTGCCTATTGTGATAAAATCGCCGCCTACTGGCTTGCCGCCGGCCGTACCCCTGCCGCCTATGTGGAAACCTACGGCTGCCAGCAAAACGAGGCCGACTCCGAGAACATCCGCGGTATGCTGAAGGAATGCGGCTACGAAATCTGTCAGGAACCCGAGGGTGCCGATGTGGTTGTCATGAACACCTGCGCCATCCGTGAGCACGCCGAGCAGAGAGTATTCGGCAATCTGGGTGCCCTGACCCACACCAAACGCCGCCATCCGGAACAGAAAATCTTCCTCTGCGGCTGCATGGCCGGTCAGGAATCCGTATCCCAGCGCATCAAAATGAGCTATCCTCACGTGGACGGCGTGTTCTCTACCCATCATCTTTGGCAGTTCCCGGAAATTCTATACATGGTGCTGACCTCCGGCAGGCGGCAGTTCTATGTGGCAGACGAACCCGGTTCCATTGCCGAGGGACTGCCCATCGTCCGCAGCAGCACCCTGAAAGCATGGGTTTCCATTATGTACGGCTGCAACAACTTCTGCACCTACTGCATCGTCCCCTATGTCCGGGGTCGGGAACGCAGCCGCAAGCCGGAGGATATTCTGGCAGAGTGCCGGGAGCTGGTCGCCGCCGGCTGCAAGGAAATCAATCTTCTGGGTCAGAATGTCAACTCCTACGGCAAAGATCTGGAATGCGGCATGGACTTTGCCGACCTGCTGGCGGAAGTCGCAAAGATCGACGGAGATTTCATTATCCGCTTCATGACCAGCCACCCGAGAGATGCCTCCCGGAAGCTGTTCGACACCATGGCGGCTTATCCGAAAATCGCCAAGCAGCTGCATCTGCCCTTCCAGTCCGGATCCAGCCGGGTCCTGAAGGCCATGAACCGCCACTACGACCGTGAAAAATATCTGGATACCGTAAATTACGCAAAATCGGTCATGCCCGATCTGGTGCTGACTTCCGATGTCATCGTCGGCTTCCCCGGCGAAACCCAGGAGGAATTTGAAGAAACCATCAGCCTGATTCAGCAGGTCCGCTACGATGCCCTGTTTACCTTCATCTTCTCTCCCAGAGGCGGCACTCCTGCCGCCAAGATGGAAGATCCCACTCCCAAAGCAGAGAAAAACCGGCGTTTTGACAGACTCTGCGCCGTTCAGAATCAGATCTCCGAAGAAATTCACAGCGGCTATGTGGGCAAAACGTTCCGCTGTCTCATCGACGGAAAAGACAAGGATCTGCTCACCGCCCGTACGGAAGGCGGCCGTCTGGTTCGCCTTGCCGGAGAAGATTCCCTGATCGGAAGTTTCCGGCATATCACCATTACCGGCTCCACCACCTGGAGTCTCACCGGCAGTCTGGCCGACTGACACACTTTGTATTTATTTAGACAGAAATAGACAGAAAGAGGTTACGCCCATGGCAAAACCTGCAAACGAACTGACCCCCATGCAGCGTCAGTATCACGAAATCAAAGAAAAGAATCAGGACTGCATCCTGTTTTTCCGGCTGGGCGATTTCTATGAGATGTTCAACGACGATGCCCGTCTGGCCGCCAAGGAACTGGATCTGACCCTTACCACCCGGGACAGAGGCAAGCCCAAGGAGGAACAGACGCCCATGTGCGGCGTTCCTTACCACAGCGTGGACTCCTATATTGCCCGTCTTGTCAGCAAGGGCTATAAAGTAGCCATCTGCGAACAGATGGAGGACCCCGCCACCGCCAAAGGTCTGGTGGAACGGGACATCACACGGATCGTCACCCCCGGCACCGTCACGGAAAGCTGTATGCTGGAAGAAAGCCGCAACAACTACATTGCGGCGCTCTGCGGTGAAGGCGGCAAATACGGTCTGTCCTTCTGCGACATTTCCACAGGTGAGTTTTACGTCACCGTCTGTGACAGTGCCGCAGCGGCAGCCTCGGAACTGGGACGTTTTTCCCCGTCCGAAGTAATCCGCAGCGGCAGCGAGGTGCAGTGCGACATTCTGGACGATGCCCTGGTCAATCGTCTGAAATGCTGCATCACTCCGGGAAATCCCGCATTCTTTGCTCCGGAAAGTGCAGAAAACACGCTGGAGCAGCATTTCTCCTGCTCTCTGAGCGTGCTTGGTCTTTCCGGTCTTCCCCTGGGCTGCATTGCCGCAGGCGGTCTGCTGCAGTCTCTGCTGACACTTCAGAAAAATGATCTGACCCATATCCGCACCCTGCAGTATTACTCCAGCGGAAAATTTATGGAGCTGGACATGGATGCCCGCCGCAATCTGGAACTGACCGAAACCATGCGTTCCAAGGAAAAGAAAGGCACCCTTCTCTGGGTGCTGGACAAAACCCACACCGCCATGGGCGGACGCATGATCCGCAGCTGGCTGGAAAAGCCTCTGCTGGATGCACTGGAAATTGGTCATCGGCAGAGCGCCGTTGCCGAACTGGTGGATTCCGTAATCGGCCGCAGCGAACTGGAAGAAGCCCTGAAAGATGTCACGGACTTTGAACGGGTCATGGCCCGTGTTGTCACGGGAACCGTCAACTGCCGGGATCTGCTGGGTCTGGCCAGAGGCCTGCGTGCCCTGCCGGAAATTAAAAACCAGCTTTCTCAGATGCACTCTCCCATGCTGCAGAAGCTCGCTGCCACCATTGACCCCATGAGTGAATGGGCTGACCGCATTGAAAACACCATTGTGGAAGAACCTCCTCTCACCATCCGGGAAGGCGGCATCATCCGTCAGGGTGCCAATGCCGAAGCCGACCGTCTGCGTGACATCATGGACGGCGGTGCGGGCACCATCGCAGCCATCGAGGCCGCCGAAAAAGAAAAAACCGGAATCCGAACTCTGAAAGTCGGCTTCAACCGGGTTTTCGGATATTATATCGAAGTTTCCAAGTCCTTTATGGATTTGGTGCCGGCCCACTACATACGCAAGCAGACCCTTGCCAACTGTGAACGCTACATCACCCAGGAACTGAAAGATCTGGAAAATCAGGTTCTCACCGCCAAGGATCGTCTGACCGCTCTGGAATACCAGATTTTTACGGAGCTGCGGGAGGATCTGGCCCGTCAGGCGGGCAGAGTACAGGAAACGGCAGCCGCAGTTGCCGCAACGGATACGCTCTGTTCTCTGGCCAGTGTCGCCGTCCAGCGCAACTACTGCCGGCCGGAGATTTCTCTGGGCAATGAGCTGTCCATCACCGACGGCCGCCACCCCGTGGTGGAAGTCATGCTGAAAAACAATCTGTTTGTCCCCAACGATACCCATCTCGGCGCAGCAGACAATCAGGTTTCCATCATCACCGGCCCCAATATGGCAGGTAAATCCACCTATATGCGGCAGGTAGCGCTGATTGTGCTGATGGCACAAATCGGCTCCTTTGTACCGGCCCGTTCCGCAAAAATCGGTCTGGTGGACCGGGTCTTCACCAGAATCGGTGCCAGCGATGATCTGGCTTCCGGTCAGTCCACTTTCATGGTGGAAATGGCAGAAGTCGCTTCTATTCTGAAGTATGCTACCGGCCGCAGTCTGCTGATTCTGGACGAAATCGGCCGCGGCACCTCCACTTACGACGGCATGGCCATTGCCAGAGCCGTTCTGGAATATGCCGCCAATCCCAAGCGCTTAGGTGCCAAAACGCTGTTTGCCACCCACTACCACGAACTTTCCACCATTGAAGCCGAGCTTCCCAATGTAAAGAATTACAACATCGCAGTGAAAAAGCGGGGCGACCAGATGATTTTTCTCCGCAAGATCATCCCCGGCGCCGCCGACGACAGCTATGGCGTGGAAGTTGCCAAACTGGCAGGACTTCCCAATGCGGTCATCAGCCGTGCCCGTGAGATTCTCGCGGAGCTGGAAAGTCAGGGCGGCAGCCGGCCGGCTCCCGTTGCTCACACCGAACCCGATGAGCAGATCAGTATGCTGGATCTGAATGCCCAGCGTGTCTGCAATGCGCTTTCCGCCATTTCCGTGGAAACACTTACCCCAATTGAAGCCATGAATGAACTGTACAAGCTGAAAAGGATGTTGAACTGATGGCAAATGCAAAAAAACTCCCTATTACCCTGACCGACCGGGAAATTGCTCTTGGTTATGTCTATCTGGTGGTGGATTTCTTATTTCTCCCCCTGATGCTCAATACGTTCAACAGCATCCTTACGCACCCGTTGAATGCGGCCTGGACCAATTTTCTGTACTTTTTCTTCAACTTTCTGTTCCTGTGCCTTATTTTTCAGAAATATCTGAAAAAGTCCTTCATCCACGCCGGGAAAAATACGCTCAGGTTCCTGCTGTATTCCATTCTGGGCTTTGCAGTTTACCAGCTGTGTAACTTTCTTCTGTCCTACGTAATCGTCAGGCTGTACCCTGCATTTGCCAATATGAATGACGCCAGCATCTCTCATATGCTGACAGACAATTTCGTTATCATGTCCATTGGCACCATATTCTTCGTACCGGTTGCCGAGGAGCTGATCCATCGCGGACTGATTTTTACTTCCATGTACCGCAAAAGCCCTGCCGCCGCCTACATCTTTTCCACCATTTTCTTCGCCGCCATCCATGTGATTGGCTATGTGGGTACCGCAGACCGCATGACGCTTTTGTTTTCTCTGATTCAGTACATCCCCGCCGGTCTCATTCTGGCAAAAGCCTACGAAAAAAGTGGCTGCATTCTGGTACCTATGCTCATTCACGCATCTGTTAATGCCATGGGTATCTTTGCTCTGAGGTGATTAGAATGCCTAAAATCATGCAATTGTCCACCCATATTGCCAATCTCATTGCTGCAGGCGAAGTGGTGGAGCGCCCCGCCTCCGCAGTTAAGGAACTGTTGGAAAACGCCGTGGACGCCGGTGCCTCCAAAGTTACCGTGGAAATTCAAAACGGCGGCATGACTTTTCTGCGGGTAACCGACAATGGCTGCGGCATGGCCCCCGAGGATGCCCGCACCGCATTTCTGCGCCATGCCACCTCCAAACTCCGCACCGAGGACGATCTGGCCGCCATCGGCACCATGGGTTTCCGTGGCGAAGCTCTGGCCGCCATCGCATCCGTCAGCCGGATCGATCTGATGACCAAAACCCCCGGCAGTCTTTCCGGCACAAGTCTCCATCTGGAAGCCGGAAACATCACGGAAGAATCCGAAGTCGGCTGTCCGGACGGAACCACCATCATCGTCCGGGATCTGTTCTATAATACTCCGGCCCGCATGAAGTTTATGAAAGCCGACACCGTAGAAGGAAGCCGTGTTGCCGCCGCCGTGCAGCTGCAGGCGCTGGCACATCCGGATGTTGCTATCACTCTTGTACGGGACGGCAAGCAGGTGTTATCCACCCCCGGAACCGGCGGTCTGGAAGCTGCGGTCTACTGCGTGTATGGTCGGGAATGCGCCCACATGGTAAAAGTGGAAAGTCGCTGGGAAAGCTACAGCCTGACCGGCTATGTCAGCAAGCCCAGTGATGCACGTCCCAGCCGGAATCTGCAGACCTTCTTCGTAAACGGGCGGCCTGTCAAGTCCAAAATGATGGTATCCGCTTTGGAGGAAGCCTATCGCAATCAGATCATGGTGGGTAAATTCCCCGCCTGCGTGCTGCATTTGCAGTTTCCTGCCAATGCCGTGGATGTAAATGTCCATCCGGCAAAAACGGAAGTAAAGTTCTTGCAGGAGAAAGCCGTTTTCGACTGCATTCATTACGGCGTTCTGGGTGCTCTGAACAAGACCCAGGATCGCCCTCAGGTACAGTTCAAGCCTGCTCCGGCTGCTCAGCCGGCAGCGCATCCTCCCAGGCAGGAAAGCTTTTTCCGTACCATGACCACCGAAACTTTTAAGTCCTACACCGCAGCCATGGTAGAGCCTCCCAAGTTCAAGCAGGAAGCCGCCATTGCAGCTGCTGCAAAAATTGAGCAGGACTCTGCATCCCTCCTGCGGAATCCGGCGATTCTCCCCCAGACCTCGGCACCAGTCTTCAAGGCTCCGCCCATGGCTGCCCCTGTGCAGGCTTCCGCTGCACAGGCTGCTCCCCCCCAGTGGACGCAGGAGTACCCCAAGCCCTCCGCTTTCACGCCTGCCGTTCCTGCCGATTCCGGAATTGCTGCCACTTCTGACGCTTCTGCAGTTCCTGCTGCAACCATTCCCATTTTCCCTGACGCTCCCGCCGTCCCTGCCCCCATCCTTCCGGAGGCGGTACAGGAAGAGCTTCCCATGCCAAAAGAAATTCCCTGGAGAATGGTGGGCGAGCTGTATAACAGCTATATTCTGGTCGAACAGGGAGACGAAGCCTATCTCATCGACAAGCACGCCGCGCATGAGCGGATTCTCTTTGAGAAGCTGAAAGCCAATCAGGAACGTATCAGCTCTCAGGTCCTGCTGTCCCCTGTTTCCGTCCGTCTGAACCCTGCCGCCTGCGGCGAACTGCTTGCCAATCAGGCTATGCTGGAAGAACTGGGCTTTGAAATAGAGGAATTTGGTGACAACCTTCTGCTCCTGCGGCAGATTCCCATGGATCTCAGCCCGGATGATGCCGCTGATGCGGTAGAAACCCTCGCCGCCAATCTGCTGGATGGCCGCCGGGAGCAGAAAGATACCGTCCGTGACGAAATTCTCCACACGGTCGCCTGCAAGGCCGCCATCAAAGCCGGCTGGCACACTGACGAAGCTGAGCTGCTGGCTCTCGTAAAGCAGGTCATGTCCCGGGACGATTTGAAGCACTGTCCCCACGGAAGACCTACCTGTATCACTTTAAGCAAAAAACAGTTGGAAAAGCAATTCAAGCGTTCCTGATTTCAGCAGAGGCACCGCTGCTGTTTTCCACACAGATACAGCAGCACGGATTTTCCATAATTCTTATGAAGGAGACAATCGGTGAACAATATCATCTGCATCGCCGGTCCTACCGCTTCGGGCAAAACTGCCCTGGCAGTAGCGCTGGCAAAAGAACTGAACGGCGAAGTGGTATCCTGCGACTCCATGCAGATCTATCGCCGCATGGACATCGGTACCGCCAAGCCGACTCCGGAAGAACAGCAGGGAATCCCTCACCACATGATCGATGTTGCAGAGCCGGACGAGGATTTTTCCGTCAGCCGCTACTGTGCCATGGCCGACCCGATTGTGCAGGACATCCTCGCCCGGGGCAAAACCCCCATCATTGCCGGCGGTACCGGTCTGTATATGGATTCTCTGATCAGGGGAAACGATTTTGCCCCCTTTCCCTCCACCGGATGCCGGGAGCGTCTGGAAGCCCAGGCGGATTCCGAAGGAATTGAAGTTCTTCTGAACCGGCTTCGGGAGATCGATCCGGAGGCTGCCTCCAGACTCCACCTTGCCGACAGAAAAAGAATCATCCGGGCACTGGAGGTTTATCTGGAGACCGGTGAAACCATTACCGCACACAATCTTCGCACCCAGGCCATCCCGCCAAAATATGCTCCCATCTGGCTGGGGCTGGATTTTGCCGAACGCTCCGAGCTTTATCGCCGCATCGACAGGCGGGTGGAAATCATGATGGAAATGGGTCTGATGGAGGAAATCAAGTCCCTTCTGGCTTCCGGTATCCCCAAAAAATGTACTGCCATGCAGGCCATCGGCTATAAGGAATTTGTTTCCGCACTCGACGGTCAATGCAGCATACCCGAAGCCGTTGCTCAGGTCCAGCAATCCTCCAGACACTACGCAAAACGTCAGCTGACCTGGTTCCGGCGAAATTCCAGCATTCATTGGCTGACCCGCAATCCCGGTGAAGGCTCCGAAGAAATTCTTGCGGAAGCCCGACAGATTGCTTGCATATTTGACAAGTGAAAAATGTTAACATATGTACATCCTCAAAGAAAGAAGGTTTACATATGTCAGAGGCTATCAATTTACAGGATGCCATTTTGAAAGAGGTGCGGAAGGAACGGGTTCCCGTAACACTGTTTCTGATGAACGGCTTCCAGCTCCGTGGGGTTATCACCGGCTTTGACAGTTTTGTCGTCGTTCTGGTGTCGGATGGCAAACAGCAAATGATTTATAAACACGCCATTTCCACCCTGGCCCCCAGCAAGCCGCTCAAAGCCGCAGCTGCCACTGCATAAGCGACCAAAGGCGACGGAGCATCCCGTCGCCTTTGTGTTTTAAATTATCACCAAGAGAGAAAGGTGTATTTATCATGTCCATTACCGAAAATGTTGAACGAATCCGGGAACAGATCACCGAAGCCGCTCTGGCCGCAGGCCGTGACCCCAAGGAAATCACCCTCTGCGCCGCCACCAAAATGAACGGTGCCGATGCCGTCCGGGAAGCCATCCGTGCCGGTGTCACCTGCTGCGGCGAAAACCGCGTTCAGGAGCTGACTGCCAAGCTGGCAGAAAATGCCTATGAAGGCGCGCAGGTCCATTTCATCGGTCACCTGCAGACCAACAAAGTGCGTCAGGTTGTCGGCAAAGTCAGCCTGATTCAGAGCGTGGATTCCAGTCATCTGCTGAAGGCAATTTCTCAGGAAGCGGTCCGGCAAGGCATCTGTCAGGATGTTCTGCTGGAAATCAACATTGGAAATGAGGAAAGCAAGTCCGGCTTCCAGGCAGAGGAAATTCCGGAATTTTTAGCTCATATGGAAGATTTTCCCAATATCCGGGTGCGAGGTCTCATGGCAATCCCTCCGATTTGCCAAAATCCGGGGGACAACGATAATTTTTTTCAAGAAATGTGCAACCTTTCTGTTGACATAACGAGAAAAAAATACGATAATGTACACATGGAAATTTTGTCGATGGGTATGTCCGGTGATTTCACTGCCGCCATTGCCCATGGCAGTACCATGATCCGTATTGGCACTGCCATCTTCGGTGCCAGAGATTACTCGCAGGTGCACAACACCTGATAAAACATATTAGGAGGATATTGAATGAGCTTTTGGGATAATGTAAAAAAATTTGCACAGCCTTATGCAGATGATGAATATGATGAGTATGATGAAGGCGTAGATGTTTACGAGGATGAGGATGAACCCGCTCCCCGCGCCAGCCGTCGCACTTCCGAAAATGCCGCCACAGATTCCGTCGGTTCCGCTTCTGCCGAATCCAGCAGCTTCAACGGCAAAGTGCTGAACATGAGCTCCAACAAACAGTCTGTGGTTCTGTTCCGCCCCAGCAGCTTCAGTGACGCTTCCAAGGCTGCGGATGACCTGCGTGAAAAGAAGGTCGTCATCGTCAATCTGGAAAATGTGGACAAGGGTATGGCCCGCCGCGTGGTGGACTTCCTGTCCGGCTGCGCCTACGCTCTGGACGGCAAGGCCAGAAAGATTGCCCAGTCTACTTATCTGTTCTGCCCCCACAACATGGACGTACTGGGCGATCTGGAAAACATTCAGAGTGAGGCAGAAAGCTACGTCTGATCGTTTTTTTCGCAGATACCCTTATAGAATACTGAAATAGAGAGGACAGCCTATGTTTACACCTCAGCAAATCGAAGAGATCTCTTTCAACCGTGCCACATTCGGCGGATACGAAATGCAGGCTGTGGACGAGTTCCTGGAGCCGCTGACCGAAGATTACATCACCCTTTACAAGGAAAATGCTCTGCTGAAGAGCAAGATGCGTGTTCTGGTCGGCAAGCTGGAAGAGTACCGTAAGAACGAAGCCAGTCTGAAAGATGCTATCGTCAATGCCCAGAAGACCTGTGATCTGATGGTCAAGGAGGCTGAGAGCAAGTGCACCCAGATGCTGAACGATGCCAATCAGGCCGCTGCAGAAAATTCCAGAAATGCAACCGCTATGATTGCAGAAGAAAATGCCCGGGTCGAAGAAGCCCGCAAGTCTGCCGCCGTTAAGATCGAAGAACTGGAGACACAGCTTCGTGGCTGTATCGAAACCCTGGAGCGGATCAAGAACGAAAACCGCCCCACCGGTTTCCAGAAGCCCCGTCCCGAATTGTTTGACGTGATGGCTACCGATTCCAACACCGATGCCGTTGCAGATGAGATTTCCTCCAACCTGGAAGCTCTGGTAGGCACAACAGAGGACATCGCTCCTAAGATTGAGCCGAAACATCCCGTATCGGATACTACCACCAAATTTGCAAACCTGCAGTTTGGCCGCAACTACGACCCCAGAAATTAATCTGAATACCCAATGCTATGACGAGGACAGGTGACCGTCCATCCCGCTTGCAGAGAGCTGCCGTTTTGGTGCGAGGCAGCAGCGTGACACGGCTCATATCCCCTCTGAGCAGCACACCGAACCCTTCGGGCAGTAGGCTGTGCCGGGTGCGCCCGTTAAAGCGTCTACAAGTGCCGGGAAACCGGAACAAGAGTGGTACCGCAGAGGTATGATGTGCCTTTGTCTCTTATTTTAGGGACAAAGGCACTTTTTATATACACTCTCTGTATTTCCCTGCTGAATTTTCATTCTAAACGGAGGTAACATTCCAATGGATTATAAAAACACCATCATCACCCCAAAGACGGATTTTCCCATGAAAGCCGGTCTGCCCGCCCGTGAGCCCGGTATGCTGGAGCGCTGGAATCAGCAAGACCTGTACAATGCCATGCTGGAAAAGAACAAGGATCTGCCCCGCTACGTTCTTCACGACGGCCCTCCCTTCTCCAACGGCGACATTCATATGGGTCATGCCCTGAATAAGACTCTGAAGGACTTCATCATCCGCAGCCATGCCATGATGGGTTATTATACCCCCTACGTTCCCGGCTGGGATAACCACGGTATGCCCATCGAGTCCGCCATCATCAAGAAGAACAAGCTCAACCACAAGACCATGCCTGTGCCTGAGTTCCGTTCCGCCTGTGCAGAGTTCGCTGAGAGCTATATCCAGCGGCAGATGGCCGGCTTCCGGCGTCTCGGTGTCGTGGGCGACTGGGAACACCCCTACCGCACCATGGACAAGCACTTTGAAGCAGAAGAAGTCAAAATCTTCGGTGCCATGTATCAGAAGGGCTACATCTACAAGGGTCTGAAGCCCGTTTACTGGTGTCCCAAAGACGAAACCGCTCTGGCTGAGGCTGAAATTGAATATCAGGACGATCCCTGTACTTCTGTCTATGTCAAGTTCCCCATCAAGGACGATCTGGGCAAGCTGTCTCAGTTCGATCTGAGCAAGGTATATTTTGTCATCTGGACAACCACCATCTGGACGCTCCCCGGCAACATGGGCATCAGTATGCATCCCCGTGAAAACTATGTCCTTGTGAAAGCCGAGAACGGCGAAATCTATATTATGGCCGAAGCCCTCATGGACAAGGTCATGGGTATTGGCGGCTTCCAGAATTACGAGGTTCTGGCCACCTATCCCGGCAAGTTCTTTGAGAATATGCTGGCACAGCATCCTTTCCTGGATAAGACTTCCCGCCTGCTGAACGCCGAGTACGTCACTATGGATTCCGGTACCGGCTGTGTTCACACCGCACCCGGCTTCGGCGCTGACGACTATCAGACCTGTATGCGTTACGGCATGGATCTGGTGGTTCCCGTAGATGACCGCGGCCGCCACACCGACTACGCCGGCAAGTACGCCGGTCTCAGCACCACCGAATCCAACCCCATCATTCTGGCAGACATGAAGGAAAGCGGAATGCTGTTTGCATCCGAAGACATCATGCACTCCTACCCTCACTGCTGGCGCTGCAAGACCCCCATCATCTTCCGTGCAACTCCTCAGTGGTTCTGCTCTGTGGCTGCCTTCAAGGACGAAGCTGCCGATGCCTGCAAGGGTCTGAAGTGGCTGCCCGCCTGGGGCGAAGACCGGATGATCAGCATGATCCGCGAACGCGCCGACTGGTGTATCTCCCGTCAGCGTCGCTGGGGTCTGCCCATCCCCGTGTTCTACTGCAAGGATTGCGGCAAGCCCATCTGCACCCCCGAAACCATTGCTCACATTTCCAAGCTGTTCGATGAACACGGCTCCAACATCTGGTTTGAGAAGGAAGCTTCCGAGCTGATCCCCGAAGGTCTGGTCTGCCCCCACTGCGGCGGCACTCACGGCTTCGAGAAGGAGACCGATACGCTGGACGGCTGGTTCGACTCCGGCTCTACCCATGCAGCTTCTCTGCGCAGAAACGATCCCAAGTCCTGGCCTGCTGACGTCTATCTGGAAGGTGCCGACCAGTATCGTGGCTGGTTCCAGTCCAGCCTGCTGACTTCCGTCGGCGCTCTGGGCGAAGGTGCTCCCTTCAAGGAAGTCCTGACCCACGGCTGGGTCGTTGACGGACAGGGCCGTGCTATGCACAAGTCCCTGGGCAACGGTATCGATCCCGCCGATCTGATTAAGGAATACGGTGCCGATATCGTCCGTCTGTGGTCCGGCTCTGCCGACTACCATGTGGATGTCAGATGCTCCAAGGAAATCTTTAAGCAGCTGAGCCAGAACTATCTGAAGTTCCGTAACACCGCCCGTTACTGTCTGGGCAACCTGAACGGCTTCGATCCCAACCATCTGGTAGCCGCCGAGGATATGGAAGAGCTGGATAAGTGGGCACTGACCAAGCTGGACAGCCTGATTGCCACCTGCCGCAAGGCCTACAAGAACTATGAGTTCCACATTGTGGCTCACGCCATCAACGATTTCTGTGTTGTCGAACTCTCCAGCTTCTATCTGGATATTATCAAGGACCGGCTGTACTGCGAAGAGCCCGACGGCCTGCGCCGCCGCTCTGCTCAGACTGCCCTCTTCCTGATCGTGGATGCCATGGCCAAGCTGTTTGCTCCCATCCTGTCCTTCACCTGTGATGAGATCTGGCAGGCTATGCCTCATCGTGAGGGTGATGACACCCGGAACATCCTGCTGAATCAGATGCCCACCGACTATTCCGCCTACGCGCTGAACGCCGAAGCAATGGCTAAGTGGAACGTCATCATGGGTCTGCGTCAGGATGTCAACAGCATCCTCGAAAAGGCCCGTGCCGACAAGCGAATCGGCAAGGCTCTGGAAGCCCACGTTTCTCTGGCCACCGACAACGCCGAAGTCAGAGCCGCCTGCGAAGGTATGAATCTGGCAGAGCTGTTCATCGTTTCTTCCTGTGCATGGGAGTCCGCTCCCGAAGGCGCAGAGGTTGGTGTCGGCATGAATTATGCCGATGTCACCGTGGGTGTTTCCGAAGCAAGAGGCACAAAATGTCCTCGCTGCTGGATGCACACCGAGGAAGCCGACGAGAACGGTCTGTGCAAGCGCTGTGCTCGTGTAATTGCAACTCTGGATGTAGAAATCTAACAGGAAATATGGGGCATCTGCCAAAAGCAGATGCCCTTTTTCTACATCTGCATCATAAAAAATCTATTGCTTATCTATATAATTAGGTTTATAATGTTAGATGGATTAAAAATAGATAAGGAGTGTATACCATGTCTGAAAAATTAATGGATGCTCTTGTCAAGCAGGGTCCCGAAAAGGGTCTGACCCTGATGAAAATGCCCATCCCCGAACCCGGCCTCGGCGAAGTTCGTATCAAAATTCATAAAACTGCTATCTGCGGCACCGACGTCCACATCTATAACTGGGATGCCTGGAGCCAGGAAAACGTAAAGCCCCCCTACATCGTCGGCCACGAATATGTGGGCGAAATCGATGCTCTGGGTGAAGGCGTTACCGCCTATCACAAGGGCCAGATTGTTTCCGGCGAAGGACATATCGTCTGCGGTCACTGCCGTAACTGCCGTGCAGGCAACGGCCAGTGGTGTAAGCACACCCTGGGTGTCGGCGTTAACCGTGACGGTGCATTTGCCGAGTACATTGTTATTCCTGCCACCAACGTCATTCCCATCAATGACGGCCTCGACGAGGACGTTGTCGCCTTCTTTGATGCTCTGGGTAATGCTACCCACACCGCTCTGATGTTTGACGTGATCGGCGAGGATGTCCTGATCACCGGTGCAGGCCCCATCGGCATGATGGCCGTGGCAATCTGCAAGAAGAACGGCGCCCGCAGTGTAGTTGTTACCGACGTGAACGATTACCGTCTGGAGATGTGCCGCAAGATGGGTGCCACCCGCACCGTTAATGTTGCCCGTGAGAAGCTGGAAGACATCTTCGCCGAGCAGCACATTGTAGAAGGCTTCGATGTTGGCCTGGAAATGAGCGGCAGCCCCGCAGCTCTCAACAGCATGCTGAAGAATATGCGTAACGGCGGCAAGATCGCTATGCTGGGCATCCAGCCTCCTGCCACTCCCATGGACTGGAATGAGGTCATCTTCAAGGGCCTGACCATTCAGGGTATCTACGGCCGTAAGATGTACGAGACCTGGTACAAGATGATGGCTATGGTCGAGGGCGGTCTGGACGTGACCCCCATTATCACCCATCGTCTGCACTATACGCAGTTTGAAGAAGGCTTCGCCGCTATGAACTCCGGCAAGGCCGGCAAGGTCATTCTGGATTGGACCGAAAGGAGATAATTCAACATGAAATCTGCTATCAATCGTTACCGCGAAGAGCTGGCTTCCATCCGTGAGGCCGGTACCTATAAGGAAGAGCGTCTCATCACCACTCCTCAGTCCGCCCGCATCAACACCACTCAGGTCAAGGGCGTTCTGAATATGTGCGCTAACAACTATCTGGGTCTGGCTGACGATCCCCGTCTGATTGAGGCTGCCAAGGCCAGCTACGACAACTGGGGCTATGGCCTGTCCTCCGTCCGCTTCATCTGCGGCACTCAGGAGCAGCACCGTACTCTTGAGAAGAAGATTGCTACTTTCCTGGGCATGGACGACACCATCCTCTACTCTTCCTGCTTCGACGCTAACGGCGGTCTGTTTGAAGTCCTGCTGGGTGCCGAAGACGCCGTTATCTCCGATGAGCTGAACCACGCTTCCATCATCGACGGCGTTCGTCTGTGTAAGGCAAAGCGCTATCGCTACAAGAACAACGATATGGCCGACCTGCGTGCTCAGCTGGAAGCTGCACAGGCTGCAGGCTGCCGTACCAAGCTGATTGCAACCGACGGTGTCTTCTCCATGGACGGCTACATTGCCAACCTGAAGGGCATCTGTGACCTGGCAGACGAGTTTGACGCTCTGGTCATGGTGGATGACAGCCATGCTGTCGGCTTTGTCGGCAAGACCGGTCGTGGTACCGCCGAGTATTGTGATGTCATGGGCCGTGTAGATATCATCACCGGCACCTTGGGCAAGGCTCTGGGCGGCGCTTCCGGCGGCTACACCTCTGCCCGTCAGGAAATCGTGGATCTGCTGCGTCAGCGTTCCCGTCCCTACCTGTTCTCCAACACTCTGGCCCCCAGCATCTGTGCTGCTGCTATCCGCACCTTTGATATGCTGATGGAATCCTCCGACCAGCTGGATAAGCTGAACGAGAACACCCAGTACTTCCGCAGACGTCTGAAGGAAGAAGGCTTCGACATTGCCGAAGGCGTACATCCCATTGTTCCTGTCATGCTGTACGACGCAAAGACCGCTCAGGAATTTGCCCGCCGTATGCTGGAGAAGGGCGTCTATGTGGTTGGCTTCTGCTACCCCGTCGTTCCCATGGGCAAGGCTCGTATCCGTACTCAGGTTTCCGCTGCTCACAGCAAGGAAGATCTGGATTTCGCAGTGGATTGCTTCGTAGCCGTCCGCAAGGAAATGGGTCTGGCTTAATCCCGCGAAAACACTTCGCCTTAAATGGCAACATCCCAAAAACAACAATGGAGCGTATCGGATTCCGATACGCTCCATTTATTATCCTGTGTGGGCGTCTTCTCGCCTTTTCTTATTCCGGCTTCTCGAATACTGACGCCGGCCGGAAACACGCGGTTACAAACTCCGAAAGCATAAGGTCACCGGAGTTCCTCTGCTGCCACGGCACGCGTTCCTTCTCCCCTTCTCTCGATTCTGCACCCATCTGCGGGAGCGTGCCCCGGTTTCGGGCATCCGTGTTCCGCCATGCATTCGGGGCAGAATCGCATACAGACGCAAAAAGCCCCCGGCAGAGCCGGAGGCTTTTGTATGTTGGTATACAGCTTAGAATGCACCCTGCTCCATCATAGCAGTTGCGACCTTCTTGAAGCCTGCGATGTTAGCACCGGCAACCAGGTCATAGCCCAGGCCGTACTCAGCAGCAGCTTCCATGCTCATTGCATGGATGGTCTTCATGATGCCCTTCAGCTTCTCGTCGACTTCTTCAGCAGTCCAAACCAGGCGCTCGCTGTTCTGGCTCATTTCCAGACCGGAAACAGCAACACCGCCGGCGTTAACAGCCTTGGAAGGAGCAACGATCATGTTCTTCTGAGAACGCAGGTACTCCAGAGCATCGTTGGTGGTGGGCATGTTAGCAACTTCGATGTAGTACTTAATGCCGTTAGCAACGATCTTCTCAGCGCTGTCCATACGGACGTCGTTCTGCATAGCGGAAGGCATGATAACGTCAGCCTTGACACCCCAGGGCTTCTCGCCGGGGAAGAACTGTACGCCGAACTTGTCAGCGTAGTCCTGAACGCGGTTACGGCCGCTGCTACGCATCTCGACCATGTAGTTAACCTTCTCTTCGGAGGAGGAAACGCCTTCGGGGTCATAGATGTAGCCGTCAGGACCGGACAGAGTCACGACCTTAGCACCCAGGTGCAGAGCCTTCTTACAGATACCCCATGCAACGTTGCCGAAGCCGGAGATAGCGATGGTCTTACCCTTAATGTCCTCGCCCTCGTGCTTCAGGACTTCCTGCAGGTAGTACATAGCGCCGTAGCCGGTAGCTTCGGGACGAGTCAGGCTGCCGCCGTAGGTGAAGCCCTTACCGGTGAGAACGCCGTTCTCCCAAACGCCCTTCAGACGACGATACTGGCCGAACAGGTAGCCGATCTCACGGCCGCCGACGCCCATATCACCAGCGGGGATATCCACATCGGGTCCGATGTAACGATACAGAGCAGTCATGTAGCTCTGGCAGAAACGCATGATCTCAGCGTCAGACTTGCCGGAGGGATCGAAGTCGGAACCGCCCTTGCCGCCGCCCATGGGCAGGCCGGTCAGGCTGTTCTTAAAGGTCTGCTCGAAGCCCAGGAACTTGATGACACTGGGAGTAACATTGGGCTGGAAACGCAGGCCGCCCTTGTAGGGTCCAATAGCACCGTTGAACTGGCAGCGGTAGCCGATGTTGGTGTGCCACTGGCCGGCATCGTCGCACCAGACAACACGGAAGGTGAACATACGCTCAGGCTCGACCATACGAGTCAGCAGGTCAACTTTCTCATACTCAGGATGAGCATCAATGACAGGGGAAATGGAGGAGAAAACCTCTTCCACGGTCTGAACAAACTCAGGCTCGCTAGCATGCTTTTTCTTCACGTAATCGATTACGCTTGCCACATAAGCATTCATTTTAAACTGTCTCCTTTTTGAATTTCTTCAATAATTCAGTTGGTGGCAACTCCCACCACGAGTTATTATAGCAGATATTTCCGCTTTTGACAAGATGTGCATAGTAGATGACAAATACAGGATTTTTTGTATATTCTGCACAATTCACCATTCCCCCTATCCCCTGCACCTTTCCGTTATTTTGCACAGAAAATTTTCGTTTTCTCCCGTTGCCGACCCCTCTCCGAGGGCTGTCTCCGGGCCTGTCTGGCTGGTTTTTGCGTGCCGGGTGCGATTCTTTCGGCATTGTGACTTATTTCTTCATTATATGAGAAAAAGTTTGCTAAACTCCAATTTATATTGTATAATGGAGAGTAACGCTCTCGGCGATACCAGGGATTTTCTTAGATTCCTGAATACCCCCCCATCTTTGATTGCACGAGGAGATACCTATGTTTGAACAAGTAATGGAAGAGATCCGCAAATTCAACCGCATCATTATCCATCGCCACAAGAACCCCGACGGTGATGCCATCGGCAGCCAGGTAGGGCTGAAGCATATTCTGAAAGCCACCTTCCCCGAGAAAGAGATTTTCGCTGTTGGAGATGACGCACGTCATTACAGCTTTATGGATGACTCTGTTATGGATGCCGTTCCGGATGAGGCCTATCACGGTGCCCTTGCCTTTGTCCTGGACACCTCTGCCAAACACCTGATCAGCGACGAACGCTATACCATGGCGGATAAAACCATCCGCATCGACCACCACATTTTCTGTGAAAAGATCTGTGATATTGAAATCACCGACACCAGCTGCGAAAGCTGCTGCAGTCTGATTACGGAGCTGGCTATGGAATCCGGTCTGATTGTAAACGATCTGGCCGCCAAATCCCTTTACACCGGCATGGTTACCGACTCCGGCCGGTTCCGTTACGACTCCACCAATGCCGCCACCTTCCGGCACGCCGCCTTCCTGATGGAACGTTCCTTCGACACCAACGAAATCTATCGTAATCTCTATGCCGATGATTTCGAGCGCATTCAGCTGAAGGCACAGTTCATTTTAAACATCCGGTTCACTCCCAAAAAGGTGGCTTACATCTACACCCCGCTGGAGAAGGTCAGGGAGCTGAACGTGGACACCTTCACCATTTCCCGCGGCATGGTCGGCGCCATGGCGGATATCAAGAATGTGGACATCTGGGTCAATTTCACAGAGACCGAAGAAGGCGTTCTCTGCGAGCTTCGTTCCAGCCGTTACAACATCAACCCCATCGCCGTAAAGTACGGCGGCGGCGGTCACGCCAAAGCCAGTGGTGCCACTGTCAAAAATAAGGAAGCAGCCATGTCCATGCTGAAGGATCTGGAGCTGCTGATAGGAGAATAATTATGTATCAGAAAGAAAAAGAAGCCATTTTAAATAAGATAAAGGAATATAACCGCATCATCCTGTTCCGGCATTTCCGCCCCGACGGTGACGCCGTAGGCTCTACCAAGGGCCTGCAGGAGATTCTGCGGCTGTCTTTCCCCGAAAAGGAAGTATACCTCCAGAACGATGATTTCGCCGATTATCTGGCCTTCCTGGGTCCCGAGGACGCTCCCATTGCAGACGAGCTGTATGCAGACGCTCTGGGTATCGTTCTGGATACCGGTACAACCAGCCGTATTTCCAATCAGAAGTACCAGCTGT
The DNA here is from genome assembly GCA_020025535.1 of Oscillospiraceae bacterium. Classification (GTDB taxonomy): domain Bacteria; phylum Bacillota; class Clostridia; order Oscillospirales; family Oscillospiraceae; genus Faecousia. The sequence continues at coordinate 157,438 of JAHHRY010000001.1, forward strand.
GCAAAGAACTGATTAAGATCGATCACCACATCAACATTGCCCCCTACGGCGACTGTGCATGGGTACAGGAGGAAAAGTCCTCTACCTGTGAAATGATTGCTGAATTCTACTATACCTTCCGGGACGAGCTGAAAATCAATAAGGAAGCCGCTACCTATCTTTACACCGGCATGGTCACCGACTCCGGCCGTTTCCAGTATAACAGCGTATCCGGCGATACTCTGCGTTATGCCGGCGTTCTGCTGGATCAGGGTATTGAAACAGATCGGCTGTTTGCCCATCTGTACCTTCGGGACTTCGACGAACTGAAGTTCAAGGCACAGGTATACAAGAGCATGAAGATCACCGAAAACGGCGTTGCTCATATCTTTGTCACCCGTGCCATGCAGGAAAAGTTCGGTCTTACCAGTGAAACCGCCAGCACCGCCATTTCCTTCATGGATTCCATCAAGGGCTGTCTGTGCTGGATTGCCTTCATCGAAGGCAAAGCCGATGACGACACCATCCGTGTCCGTCTGCGTTCCCGTTTTGTACCCATTAATACCATTGCAGAGAAGTATCGCGGCGGCGGTCACGACTGCGCCTGCGGCGCCACGATCTATAACAGAAAAGAAATGCGCGCCCTCTTGAAGGATGCCGACGCACTGATTAAAGATTACAAAGAAACACACGAGGGCTGGCTATGAGAATTTTAATCACAAACGACGACAGCATCAGTTCTCAGGTTCTCCTGCCCCTTGTGAGATGGGCAAAGAAGCTGGGAGAAGTTGTGGTTGCCGTTCCCAAATATGAGCAGAGCGGCAAGAGCCACGGCATCGAAATCCATAAGTCTTTTGAGGTTCAGCAGGTGGAATTTGAGCCGGGCGTCACCGCTTATACCGTGGACTCCACGCCTGCAGACTGTGTCCGGGTTTTGGTGCTGGGACTGCACCAGAAATTTGATCTGGTGATTTCCGGCATCAACAAGGGTCTGAATATCGGCTATGACATTGTCTATTCCGGTACTGCCGGCGCCGCTTTTGAAGCCGCAGGTCTTGGCATGAACGCTCTGGCGATTTCCACCGATCCTGCCGACTTCACCCCCGCACTGGAAAACCTGGACCGGGTATACGACTACATTGTTTCCAATGGCCTTCTGGAGAAAAACCAGATTTACAACATCAATATTCCTCTGGAAGCCGGTGATATTCGCATCACCCGCCAGGGTGGCCCCTACTACTCTGACGATTTTTCCTTTGAGAATCTCACTTGCTCTCCCATGGGCAAATGCGTTTATGAAGAAAGTCACAATTACGAACTGGATACCGACGCCACACTCCATGGCTACATATCCATTACCCCGCTCTGTGCGGACAGAACCAATCTGGATGTATTCCGGTCTCTCCGCAAATAATCTTTCAAATAAAAAAACAGGGCCGCACCTTTCGGTGCGGCCCTGCTGCTATTTTGTTCTGAAATTCGATTACCGATTAACCGGCCTTCTCAACAGAGACCAGCTGGCAGCCGGCATCAAACTCGATCTTGCTCTTGCCTTCCTTGTTGACATAGTTCATCAGAGTACCGAAGACGGTGATCTCATCGCCAACCTTCAGGTCCTTTGCGCCCTCGCCCTTCAGGCGGAAGCAGACAATGGGCTTGTCAGTCATGCCGTTCACTACGATGGTAACGGTGATGTTATTGTGCTCACCGTTCCACTCGGTGTTGACCTTGGTGATCACACCCTTCAGCTCGGAAGGTTCGGACATGGATTCGCCGGGAGCCAGAGCGTAAGCAGCTTCCACTACCTTGGTCTGATCGACAACCGCGGCCTCTTCCTTGCCAATAAACTTACATTTGGAGTCGAACTCGATCTTGCTCTTGCCATCCTTGTTTACATAATTCTTCAGGATGCCTTCGACGGTGATCTTGTCGCCAACCTTCAGATCCTTAACGCCTTCGCCCTCCATGCGGAAGCACTCAATAGGCTTATCTTTCTTATCACCGATCTGAATAACAACGGTAACATTCTTGTACTTCTCGCTGTACTCAGAAGGAATGGAAATGATGGTGCCACACAGTTTGTAGGTTCCATCCAGAGCCTCACCTGCAGGTAGATTGTAAGCTGCGTCCACGATTTCTTCGTAGCTCATCTGACGAGCAATCAGCTTGATCTCAAACTCAACGGTCTCGGTAGCATCGCCGCAGGTAACGGTTGCGGTTACCTTAACAGTGGAATCTTCCTTGGGCATGGTGATGACCAGCTTGCCATCCTTAACAACGGCATACTCGCTTTTGGAAGCCCATGCAATGGAAACGGTATCATAGTTGGTGCCAACCTGAGGCAGGGTGATGGAGGTAGCGCTGGCGATGTTGGAAGGCAGCTTCAGCTGGCCCTTCTCGTAAGCAACCTTCTCGGCATCGGTCTTCTCAACCTGATTGAGGGGGTTGAAAGCGTTTACGCTGACAGGAGTCAGGTAGAATGCGCCGTCATACACACAGATTACGCCGGTAACATCAGCAGTCCAGCCGAAGTGCTCCTCGTGGATGCTTTCAAAAGTCTTCAGCTCTTCCTTGGTCAGAGGACACATAGAAGAGGAAATACGCACATAGGTCTCAAAATTGCCCAGCTTGAACTTGTAGTAGCCGTTGTCGCCCTTGCCGGTGATTTCAACACCCTTCAGAGTGACCAGCATACCCTGCTGCTTGGTCAGGCTCTCGTCCTTCAGGGACTCAGCCTTCTGGAAGCGCTCGGTAAAGTCCACAGGCTCCACATTGACCTTGTTGGAGTCAACGATCTTTACGCTGGCCTCAACCAGTTCCAGAGTGCCGTTGTAGACATCCTTCTTGCCGGTAGCCTGAATCTTCATGCCGACTTCGATGCCTTCCTCCACGGGGTCTGCAGCGATGCCGTAAATGTAGTAGCCACCGTTGGTGTCCTGCACATACAGAGCGTTATTGCTGTTGCCGTTGGTCTTGGACATCACACCGGTAACAACACCCTCAATCACCAGGTTTGCACCCTTTTCGGCATTCACATATTCTTCCCAGGCAGTAACCTTGAAAGCGGGAACGCTGTGATCGAAGGACACAGTAGCGGTCTTGCCGTCAGCATCCTTAATGGTAGCAGTCAGCTTATAGACGATTTCTTCGGCGGCCTGCTCGTTGACATCAACAGTGACCATCTTGTCGTCACCGACAACGATCTTAACGCCTTCCTTGTCACCGCTGGTAATCTCAGCAGTCCAGGTAACTTCATAAGTAACACCGGAAATCGTCACAACACCGGTAACCTTATAGTCGCTGGGGGTTACAACAGCTACGTCCTTGTACATAGCATGCAGGTAATCCTTTGCAGCATCGAGATCGGAAGTAACAGGTGCTTCCTCATTTCCGCTGCATGCTGCAAACACTGTTACGCACAGCACCAGCATCAGTAAACACGCGATAAACTTCTTCATTTTAGAGCTCCTTGTCAAATGGAATTAGTTATGAACAGCAATGTCATTTGCGGAGAACACTTTGATTTGATACTTGCCGGCAAAACAATCCACAATGCCCTTGACGTCGATGGTCTTACCGTTGTATGCATCCGCAGTAATGATGTTGCCGTCCGCATCCCGCAGAACAGTCGTGCGGATGTAAACTGTGATGCCATCCACCTCGCAGGTCAGGGTCATGGCACCCTTGGAAGAGCTGTCCTCTTTGTCAGTGGTATAGATGTCCACGACTTTCAGATTCTTCATTTCCAGGGAAGTGCACATTGCCAGTTCTGCATAGTCAAAGGTCATGGGACCTTCCTGACCATCAATGGTCACTTTGCTTTCAACAAATTTCTTGGCATCCGTCAGCTGATGTGCTGCCTTATGGCCGTCACTCAGCTTCTGGATGTTGTTGGGATCATCCGGCTTCATAGCGCGGTAGGACAGATCCGATACCTGATAGGTACCGCCGCCCTCGTAGAACTGGAGGGAGCCAACAATACGAACCTCGTTGCCCACGGTCAGAATTTCCAGGCCTTCGCCGGAAAGATTGAAACCATAGTATACATACATACCGTAGTACATATTGGTTTCTGCATCGTATTCCTCAACATAAACGCCGTTCTTGCTGTTCATGGTGACAACACCGTTGAATGCAACCTTCTGGCCCTTATATTTTTCCAGATTGCACCGCAGTTCCTTCAGGGTCAGCTCTGTAGCCCCGCCATAGAAGAAATCAGGGTCCTTTTCACCGGAATAGATGTTGAGCTTTTCAGCCTCTGCCTGTGCAATTGCAGCCAGACAGATCTGGCCATAAATACCGGCACCGGTATTGGAAGCAATTGCCAGACCGTTCTGCAGAATCTCAAGGTTCAGATTCCGATAGTCCTCGGATTCGGCCGTCTTGTACCAGACCCAAACCAGATATCTGCCGCCGGTGGAATCCGCATTCCATGTGGAGGTATCGGACTCGATCATAATGGAGGTAGCCTTGGACAGCTTTTCCTTTGTAAAGTTGGAAGCTGCTTTGCCGTACTCCTCGATCTTGCCGGTGGACTCGGGCGTGTTGATTGCCAGGAATCTGGCCTTCAGCACACCGGTTTCCATCACGCTGGTGGGCACATTGAAATGCACCGTATCACCATCGACGAAGGTTTTCACGGTAACCTCCTGCTTTGCAGTGGAGGATTTCATATCCAGCTTTACTTCCGAAACATAATCCACATGCTTCTGTTCCGGCTCGGAAGGCACCGAAGGCTGGTTCTTCTGGCAGCCGGCAAAACAGCCGACTGCCAGGAAAACAGCAATTAACAGGGTAAATATTTTTTTCATAGGATTCCTTATGTGCGATACTTGCACTCTTCAATGGCTTCTTCAAATGCCTTCTTGATGAATGCGTCAATGTCGCCAGCATCCTTGGCAACCATGCACTTCTGCAGCAGAGCACCTACCTGGTCACGGGCAGTGGAGGAACCGTTGAAAGCTGCGGAGGTGTAGTAAGCAGCCTCCTGCTCCAGACCAACCTTAACGCTCATAGCGGCGATATGGTTGCCGCCGTCAGCCTTGCTCAGGAAGTCGGCGTAAGCCTCAACGCTGGTGACAGACTTCAGAACGGGAATGTAGCCGGACTTCATGGAGAACTCAGCCTGGAATTCCAGATTGGTGGTCAGGTACTTCACGAACAGCCAGGAAGCAACCACTTCCTGAGGATTCTTCTTATTGAAGATGCACAGGCTGGGGCCCTGAGAAATAACCTTGGGCTTATCAGGGTTCAGCTGGGGAACGGTAGTGATACCCACATCGAAAGGATACTTGCCCTCGCTGTTGGCATCGGGGCGCTGATGGGTTGCACCGGCGGAAGAGCCGATGGACATATAGCTTCTCTGGCCGGATTCTGCTTTGAACAGGCCGGAGGTGTAAGCGCCGTAGATCTGCTGAGTGGTGACGTAACCCTTCTGATGCCACTCGCTGAAGCGCTTAACGAAAGCACGGTTGGTTTCGTTGTCGAACAGGAAATGCTCGCCGGTAGCGCTGGTGTAGTCGGAGCCGGACTGCTCACACATGGTGATGAACCAGTTGGACTCGGAGTCGTAGCCCAGAGGAATGCTCTTGGGGTCGATTTCCTTGATCTTCTTGCAGACCTCTTCCATCTCGTCCCAGGTAGTGGGAACCTTCAGGTTATGCTCATCAAAGAAGGTCTTGTTGTAGTACAGGACCTCGGTGGACTTGGACAGAGGCAGAGTATACATCAGGCCGTCGCCATATGCCTTGCCTTCCTCATAGTAACCGGAAATGAAATCCTTCTGCTGAGCATCGGTCAGGCCCAGAACTTCGGTAGTGCCGTCAGCTCTCTTGACCTCGATGGTGCTGCCGATCAGGGTGTCCATGGGGACAACTGCCTTTGCAATATTGTACATTGCAACGTGGTCGGGATAGCAGTAAGCGATGTTGGGCTGACCGCCGACATTGATTTCGGTGCTGATCTGGTCACGCACGTCATCATAGCTGCCGACCTGCTTGTGCTCAATGTGGATGTTGGGATAGAGCTTATTGAACTCCGTAATGTACAGGTCCAGAACCTCTTTCAGGTTAGCGCCCATGGTGTGGTAGAAAGTGATGGTAACTTCACTTCCGTCATAACCGCCTTCGGGTACCACAAAGCCTGCTTCTGCCTTCTGGGGTCCCTTGTTACAAGCAGACAGCATGCCCATGTTCAAAAGCATGACAGCCAGCAAGAGAACGCTCAAAATTTTCTTCTTCATAATTTTGTTCTTGCTTCCTTCCTTTTCAGTTTTATGTTAAAGGCGAAGATTCGCCGATTAACCCTTGATGCCGCTGCGGCTGACGCCGGACATGATATACTTTCTCAGGAAAATAAACACCAGGAACAGCGGAGCAGAGACGATTGCAACGGCAGCCATCTGCACGGGGTAGTTGACATCACCGGTGGTATCGGTGAAGGCGTTGCGAAGGCCGTTGGTAATCATACGGTGTGCTTCATCGTTGGCAACCAGACGGGGCCAGATATAGGAGTTCCATGCGCCCATCATCTTCAGAATGGTAATGGAAATCAGGGTGGGCATGGCCAGAGGCACCATAACTTTCCACAGATACTTCAGGTCGCTGGTGCCGTCCACCTTGGCGGCCAGATACAGCTCGTTGGGAATCTGCAGGAAGTTCTGTCTCAGCAGGTAGATGTAGAACACGCTCACCAGGAAGGGTACGATCAGGACGGTATAGGTGTTCATCCAGCCCAGCTGATTGACGGTGCTGTAGTTGGTGATGGTAAACAGCTCGCCGGGGATCATCATGGTAGCCAGCAGTGCTGCGAACAGCGTGTTCTTGCCCTTAAACTCCAGACGGGCAAAGGCAAATGCAGACAGCACCGTAATGACGACGGAAAGAATCGTGGAAACAATACCGACGATCATGGTGTTCTTAAAGAGCACGCCCAGATTAGCCGTGGTGAACGCATCCACATAGTTATGCAGGATAACCGTTCTGGGCCAGAGCGTGGGGATATTCAGCCGGTATTCCTCCAGGCTTTTCAGGGAGGAAATAATCATCCAGTAGAACGGGAAAAGGACAACAATTGCCATGGCGATCAAGAACACGTAAACCACGAACTTGACCAGTACCTTTACAACCTTCTGTCTGAATGATGTCTGCTGCATGTTTTTTTCATGCATGGTTTCAATTGTATCATTTTTAGACATAAGGCACCTCTTAATAATGAACTCGCTTCTTGCTGACCTGCATATTGATCAGGGTAACAACAAGAATGATACCAAACAGGATCATAGCGGCGGCACTTGCACGGCCCTGGCTGTCGGTTTTCAGAGCGTCGTAAATAAAGCCGACCATGGTGTTAAGTCTTCCCTGATCACCGGTGGGGCCCATCTTCTCGCCGAAGATACCGACGATGCTGGTGTACTCCTTGAAGCCGCCGATGAAACCGGTAATGACAACGTAAGCCAGCATGGGAGAAAGCAGAGGCACGGTAATACGGGTGAACACTCTTCTGCGGGGAGTGCTGTCAACCTTGGCAGCATCGTAGTACTGCTTGTTGATGCTCTGCAAGCCGCCCAGCAGGACGAGGATCTTGAAGGGCAGGGCATTCCACACGATGTAAATGATCATAACCGCGATATTGGCCGTATAGGAGGAGCCCTGGTTGATCCAGTTGATTGCCTCGCCGCCAAAGAACTCGATTACGTTGTTGACAATACCCACCGTATCGGGAAGGGAGCCGGGTGTCAGACCGACAATGTTAAACATTGCGGAGAACACCATGCCGATAGCAATGGAGTTGGTCACATAGGGCAGGAAGAAGATGGTCTGCAGGATTTTCTGCAGAGGCTTGATAGAATTCAGTGCTACTGCAATCAGCAGTGCCAGGAAGGTAGAGATAGGAACGGTGGTAACGCACAGAAGCATGGTGTTTTTCAGGCAGTCCACAAACTTCTTGTACTTAACAACCTTCACGAAGTTGCCGAAGCCAAACTCGAAGCTGGCGCCGCCTACTGCCTCCAGGCCGCTGTAGCCTTCCAGGAAAGCCATTCTCACGGTATTGATAATCGGCCACACAGTGAACACGAGCAACAATACAATCGCCGGCGACAGGTAGAGCCAGGCTTTCCACTGTTGTTTACTGTCAACCATATTATTTCACCTCGAAATGGATTCTCTCCTCATTTTCCTTATTGAAAATGAAAATCTTGTTGGGCTTCAGGCTGTAGCTGACATACTCCTGATTGGTATCGACCTTGTTTTCCGCATTGATGATGGAGCGGATAATGGGATTGATGGAAGCCTCATTGGTAGAAACGATGCTGACATCACGGCCCATGACTTCCACGCTGCTCAGCTTGCAGTGGAAGGGACCGTTTTCATCCAGATTGAAGCCTTCGGGACGGATGCCCACATAAACTTCCTGATCCTGTACGCCGGGAGCGTCCATAACGGCATCCTCGCCAATGTAGATCTTGCCATCATGTACACGGCCGTTGAACACGTTGATAGGAGGTGTGCCCAGGAACTTGGCAACGAACAGATTGGTGGGATTGTCGTAAACTTCCTGAGGCTCACCGATCTGCTGCATAACGCCCAGCTTCATAACAACGATCAGGTCGGAAATGCTCATGGCCTCTTCCTGGTCGTGGGTAACAAAAACGGTGGTAATTTTGGTTTCTCTCTGGATTCTTCTGATTTCCTCACGGGTCTGCAGTCTCAGACGGGCATCCAGGTTGGACAGAGGCTCATCCAGCAGCAGAACACGGGGCATCTTGACCAGTGCACGGGCAATAGCCACACGCTGCTGCTGACCGCCGGACAGTTCGCTGGGCTTACGATCCATCAGCTCATCGATCTGAACAAGCTTTGCGGCATAGTTGGCTCTTTCCAGCATTTCTTCCTTGGTCATTTTGTCTTTGCCCTTGAGGTTCTGCAGAGGGAACAGAATGTTCTGCTTAACAGTCATGTGGGGATAGAGGGCGTAGTTCTGGAACACCAGGCCAATGCCTCTGTTCTCAGTGGACAGCTCTGTCACATCGTCGTCGCCGAAGAAGATCTTACCGCTGGTAGGCTTCTGCAGGCCGCTGATCATGTACAGAGTTGTGGACTTACCACAGCCAGAGGGTCCCAGCAGACCGATCAACTTGCCATCGGGGATGGTAAAATTGAAGTTATTAACTGCTACGACTTCCTCATTTGCCTTTTTGTTGCGGCTGGGGAAGATTTTTGTCAAGTTTTGCAATTCAACTTTCATACGATTCCCTTTCCTAATATAAAAATAATTTTTATACTGAAAATTTTTTATGATACCACGCGTTCTTGCGTAAAATCAACAGATTAGTAGTCTTGCCGTGCTGCCTTTTCAGCATGCAATTTTTGTTTGTAATCGATGAGTGCCTGTTCACTCTCAAAGATCATCTGACTGCTCAGATCCACGGCCACGGTATTGGCAAGGAAATCGTGGATCAGAGAGCGGTTGTCGGAGGTTGCCAGCAGAATCACCTGCAGCACAATAATTGCGCCCAGAATCACAATGCCCACCACACCGATGGCATTGCCCAGAATCATCATAATAATCAAAACCGGAATCATGGTTTCGATGGTAAACTTACCGAGGATCGTGCGGATAAACAGAGATACGGTATTGATCTTCACGCCGTCGGGCCGCATCAAAGCAACGCCGAAAATTTTCTTTCCCATAGTCTGACCATTTCCGAAGATCAGCGGCACAACAAACTCCCATCCAAGGAAGGCCAGCAAAAGGCTGATGGTCGTAATCAGCAGCGTCAGATTCAGCACCATACTGTATGCATGCTGTGCATCGGGATCTTTGGAGAGAGCCTCGTTGGCTTTTTTGAGGGACGCATCATAGTCGCTGCGCTCCTGCTCCGACATCTTGTCGTACTGTTCCTTGGTAAGGTCCAGCGAGATGCCGTACTCTTTGGCATACTTCTCGTAACAGCCATTGAGGGTATCGTGATAGCTGTCATATCGCAGGACACTGGACAGCACCAGTGCAATGCCGATGGCCAGAATTACCAGCAGAATGCCATCAAAAATAAATGCAGAAATTCTCTTCCACATATTTGCCTTTTGAATATCAAATGTCATGTAACAGTTCCCTTCCCGGAAATATCGCTTAAAAATGGGGTGCAAAACAGACTCCCGATTTTTAAGCAAACCGGAGAGTCCACAAAAAACTGGTGTATATCACCAAATCATAGCCAAAGGTGCTACTTCCGCAACATCTCACGTTGTATGATACCACAAGTTGCGTCAAAAATCTACACTAATTTTCAAGAATTCCTGCGATTCTGGCTTCGTTTACAATTTTTCACATTTTTTGTACATCCCTCAGCCGCTCGAGGCAGGAAAAAGGAATGGCCAGATTGCCTTTTCCCCTTCCCAGACGGATATCCGGCTTATTCGCCCCGTGAAAATCGCTGCCGCCGCTGGGCAGAAGATCATATTTCTTTGCCGTCATGGCTGCCAGTTCCGTGGTCTCCTCATCATAGGTCGAATACAGGATCTCCATACCGTTCAGTCCTCTCTTCTTCGCCTGTCGAAGGAATCCCGGCACCTGCTCTTTCGGGAGACTGAGATACGGATGCGCCAAAACAGCCACCGAACCAATCGACCTGATAAAGGAAATCACCTCAAACACATCCGGCTTAGGTGGTTCCCGGTAGAAGCCCCCCGTTTTGGACAGGAGCGTTTTGAATGCTTCTTTGACAGAAGTGGTGTAGCCCTTTTCCATCAAGGCCGCCGCAATATGCGCCCGATTCAGTTGCCCGTTAGGCGTAGAAGCCTTGATCCGTTCAAAATCCAGATGGTAGCCGGCTTTTCCCAGCGCTTCCACCAGATTTCTGTTGCTTTCTTCCTTCATCTGCAGATACGGTTCCAGCAATTCGGTCACGGACGCAAAATACTGCGGTTTCAAAAAAAGTCCCAGCATATGCAGCTCCGTGCCCTCGTAATCCGTGGAAAACTCAATACCCGGAACCGCTTCCACATTTGTGTTTTCTGCTGCCGCCATAAATTCCGGCAGTCCAGCAACCGTATTATGATCGCACAGGGCAACGCCGGACAGGCCGATTTCCTGTGCTTCCTCAATCAGCTGTGCAGGCGTATAGGTGCCGTCCGAAAAGACGGAGTGTGTATGCAAATCGCATAATTTTTCCATTTCTGTTCACGCCTTTCCTGTCTCCCGGGGATCTCCCCCCATTATAATGGTATTGCAATACAGTATACAAATTCTTCTGCCAAAACGCAATACCTGCGATTTGTTTTCTGCAGATTCTGCAACATTTTTCTTCCTTCTTCGGATTTTTTATCTTCCAATTGACAAATTTTTGAGAATTTGATACAATACAGCTGAAAATTGAGATATGCCGGATCGCATAGGTCGATAAAGGGCTTTAAAATGATCTCTCTTTCCATTTGCGGGAGGAGGATTTTTGTACCCTTTTCCCTGCGACCGGTTTTTTTATTTTTTCAAATCACCAAAAGGAGCCTTTATGAAACGCACGCTTTGCTGTCTGATGGCACTGTCCCTGCTTCTGCTGTCCGCCTGCGGAAGCACCCCCCTGCCTTCCGATCCCCCTTCTGAAAACGCCGTTACCTTTACCGACGATTTAGGCCGGGAAATCACCGTAGATCGTCCTCAGAGAGTCGCCTGCCTGATCGGCAGTTTCGCCGACATCTGGCATCTGGCCGGCGGCACCAAACAAATCGTCGCCACCGCCGAGGACACCTGGCGGTATTTTGACCTGCCTCTGAATGAGAACGTGGTCAATCTCGGATCTTCCAAACAGCTGAATCTGGAACAGCTGCTTGCCTGTGAACCCGATTTTGTCATTGCCAGCTGCAATACCGCTTCCCAAATTGCCCTGCAGCCCGCATTGGAAGAAATGGGGCTGAACGCAGCTTATTTTTCTGTCAGCACCTTTCAGGATTATCTGCGGATGCTGAAGCTGTGTACCGAAATCACCGGCTGCAGGGAAAACTATGGCACCTACAGCACCCAGGTGCAGTCTCAGGTAAACCACGCAATCGCTTTGGCAGACGGTTCCCGCCCCAGCGTACTGTATATTCGGGCAAGCGGCTCCAGCTGCAAAGTCAAAAACAGCGAAGGCAGCGTCCTCGGTGAGATGCTTGCCGACCTGGGCTGTGAGAACATTGCCGACAACAACGGCAGTCTGCTGGAACAACTCAGCATGGAAGCCATTCTGCAGGCCGATCCGGACTATATTTTTGTGGTTCTGCAAAGCGCAGACCCTTCCAAAGCCGAAGAAATGCTGGAAAACACGCTTCTGAAGAATCCCGCATGGGCAACCCTTACTGCCGTGAAAGAAGGGCGCTACTATGTGATGGATCCCAAATTATACAATCTCAAGCCAAACGAACGATGGGGGGAAGCTTATGCACACTTGGCCCAAATTCTCTACGAGGCGGAATAAGCAGCTGTTCTGGCTGCTGCTGTGTCTGCTGACACCGATTGTCGCAATTCTCAGCCTTTGTATCGGTTCCGTCCCTCTGACACCGGAGCAGATTTTCGCCGTTCTCACCGGTCAGGATACCACCTCCGCGGCGGCCAAAATTCTTCTCTACACCCGGCTGCCCCGCACCTGCGCCGCTCTTCTGGCAGGATCTGCCCTGGCGGTATCCGGCGCAGTCATCCAGACCGTTCTCTATAACCCCCTGGCCTCCCCCGGCGTCATCGGTGTCAATTCCAGTGCCGGTCTTGCCGTCGCACTGGTTTGTGCCGTTTCCCCCTTTGCACAGCAATGGACACCTTTTGTTGCCTTTTTCGGTGGACTTCTGGGTGTCCTGATGGTCTTGGGACTTTCCGAACGTACCGGTGCCTCTAAGATGACGGTTGTACTGGCAGGCATTGCCGTCTCCAATCTGTTCAGTGCCGGAATCGATGCAGTGGTCACACTGGTCCCGGATGCGCTCAACGGCGTCTCGGATTTTCGCATCGGCGGTCTGTCCGGTGTAACCATGTCTCAACTGGCACCGGCCGCCGTCATGATTTTCGTGAGTCTGGTGCTGATTCTTTCCATGTCGGAGCAGATCAACATTCTTTCTCTGGGCAGCGACACGGCGCAGAGTCTCGGTCTGCCGGTTCGCTCGGTACGTCTGATTCTTCTGACCCTCGCCGCCGCACTGTCCGGCGCAGCCGTCAGTTTTGCAGGACTTCTGGGATTTGTGGGACTGATCGTTCCCCATATTATGCGGCAGTTTGCAGGAGAAGAGAGCTTTCCGCTCCTGCTTTCGTCCATTTTGGGCGGTGCCTTCTTTGTCACCCTCTGCGATTTGCTGGCCAGAGTATTGTTTGCTCCCTATGAGCTGCCCGTAGGCATCGTGCTGTCCTTTGCCGGTGCGCCTTTCTTCCTGTGGTTGCTGTTTCGCCAGAGAGGGGGCAGAACATGATCACTTTGCAAAATCTTACTGCCGGATACAACGGAAAGCCGGTCATTCAAAATATCAGTCTGAACTTTGTTCCCGGAGAGGTGCTGGTCCTGCTGGGGCCAAACGGCTGCGGAAAATCCACGCTGCTGAAAGCCGCACTGGGGCTTTTGCCCCCCATGAGCGGAGAGGTCTTCTATGGCGACACCGAAATCCGCCGGCTGAAGCCCAGAGAAATCGCGCAAAAGGCCGCCTTTCTGACGCAGAGCCGCAACACCCCCTCCATCACCGCCCAAAAAATGGTTCTCCATGGACGTTTTCCCTATCTCTCCTACCCCCGTCATTACAGCAGCAAAGACCATGCCATCGTACGGCAGGCCATGGAAGTCACCGGCTGTCTTCCCTACGAAAACGTGAATGTCAGCAACCTCAGCGGCGGCGAACGGCAAAGCGTCTATCTTGCCATGGCGCTGGCACAGAATACGGGCACCGTTTTTATGGACGAGCCCACCACCTATCTGGATATTCACCGCCAGCTGCAGCTGATGCAGACTGCCCGAACGCTTTCTCAGCTGGGAAAGGCCGTCGTTCTGGTGCTGCATGATCTGCCCATGGCGCTGGGCGCCGCAGACCGGGTCGCCGTGCTGGGGAACGGCTGTTTACAATGCTGCGACACTCCGGAAAACGTATTCGGCTCCGGTATTCTGGACACCGTCTTTTCCGTAGAAGTCCATCGAGCCGATACGCCTCACGGACCGCAATACTACTGCACACCGAAAAAGGAGGAAAACGAATGCCGCACTTTCCTATGTTCGTCGATCTGGAAGGACAAAATATAACCGTCGTGGGCGGCGGCACCGTCGCCCTTCGGAAAATCGAAAAATTAACTTCATTCGGAGGAAATATTCAGGTCATCGCCCCTGAAATTCTTCAGGAAATCGAGGAAATTCCGAATCTCAGGCTGCAGCGCCGCAAATTTCGTTACCGGGATCTGTTCCCACGCCCGGCGCTGGTAATCGCCGCCACCAATCAAAGTGACCTAAACCACAAAATTGCCCTTTTCTGCCGACGCAGACGGATTCCCGTCAATGTCGTGGACGATCCGGCGTATTGCAGCTTTCTCTTTCCGGCACTGGTGCAGCAGGGCAGCTTTACGGCCGGTATCTCTACCGACGGCGCCAGCCCTGTGGCAGCCGCCTACTACAAAGAACAGCTGCGGCAAATGCTCCCCAACCATCTGGAGGAAATTCTTCTCTGGCTGCAGGAGCAGCGCCCCCTGCTGAAATCCGAAATTCCCCGGCAATCCCAAAGAGCTGCCGTCTTCCGGAAGCTCTTTGATGCCTGCATCACGGCAGATCGTCCCCTGACCGCCGAGGAAGCCTCTGCTTATTTCACCCGCCCCATATCCGGCAGCGTTGCTCTGGTGGGAGCCGGATGCGGAAAAGCCGATCTGATCACCCTGCGGGGACTGCGGCTGCTGCAGCAGTGTCAGGCCGTCGTATACGACGATCTGATTGACACTAAACTATTGGACGCCGTTCCGGAATCCGCCCGCAGAGTGTATGTGGGCAAACGTGCCGGTGCTCATGCCGCTCCTCAGGAGGAAATCAACCGAATTCTTGTGGATTTGGCAAAATCCGGACTCCGTGTGGTGCGTCTGAAAGGCGGCGACCCCTATCTGTTCGGACGGGGCGGCGAAGAAATGCTGGCTCTGAAAGAAAACGGCATTTCCTGTCAGGAAGTCCCCGGCATTCCGTCGCCCATCGGCATTCCGGCAGAGGCCGGCATTCCGGTGACCCATCGGGGAATCAGCCGCAGCCTGCATATCATCACCGCTCACACGTCCGACACCGCCGACGGTCTCCCGGCGGATTTTGACGCGCTGGCCCAGCTTTCCGGCACGCTGGTGTTCCTTATGGGGCTTCACCAGCTTCCCAAAATCACCACACGGCTGATGGCCGCCGGAAAATGTGCAGACACCCCGGCGGCAGTTCTCTCAGGTGGAAATGCGCCCCATCCGTCCCGGGTGCGGGCCACCCTTTCCACTTTGGAGGATGCCGTCAAATCTGCACAGGTGGAAGCTCCTGCCATCATTCTGGTGGGAGATGTGGCTGCCATGGATCTGGAAGCACCGGATTCTCCCTGAGAATCATTGTCATTATAAAAGCACCATCCCCAATCAGGATGGTGCTTTTGTGTCTGTATCGCCCCGGAAACTGCTCGCAGCATCCAGCGCCAAAAGCAGGCAGCTTCCCAGAAAAAAACTGCATTGCAGATGATTTCATCCGCAATGCAGTTTCTGTTTTATGGAATGGCGGCCGTTACTGCCGGGCTGTATTCTGAGGAGTTTCTGTTTCGGTTTTCAGCAGGGGTCTTGCAACTTTTACGTTAAAGAATTCAATCAGCGGCCCCATAAAGAATGCCGTGATAATGGTGCCGACGCCTGCAATCGTCGGGATTTCCTTGGGAGCGCCGCCGGAAATCAGGAAAACAACAATGCCAATGATGACGCAGACAATATCCGTACCTGCTCTGCAGTATTTGAACTTGCCCAGTTTCCATTTTTCTGTCAGTGCAATCGCCACCGCGTCATAGGGAGACACTCCCAGGTCAGCCGTCATGTACAGGGACGATCCGAAGCAAAGGACAACAATTGCAATCAGCAGGCTCACAACACGAATGGGCAATGACATGACAGGCATCAGGATCTGAAGCTGCTCCAGCGTAAATTCGGTAACATATCCCAGAAAAAACAGATTGATAGCGGTTGCAATGCCAACATTATGCCGGTCTGTCAGCAGGGCGAACGCCAGCAAAAGCAGATTGACAATCGCATACAATGTACCGAAGGAAATGGGAATCAGCGCATTCAGTCCGCTCATCAGAGACTGGAACGGATCCACACCCAGCGCCGCATGTTTAAACAGGCCCACGCTAACCGCGCAAATAATCACCCCTGACAGGGACATCAGCACTCTTTTGGTCTTCATAGCGAACCCCCCGTATACATATAAATTCTAATCATCAAGGCTGTCAGGAAAGGGATTCCGATCACATATAAGCCGTGCGCGAACGGAACCCCGCCCTCTTCTCTTCCTGACACCGTCTGCCGCAAAAAATCCGCCATCAAACGATAGCGGATTCTTTATGGTGGGGGAGGACGGATTCGAACCATCGAAGCATATGCAGCAGATTTACAGTCTGTCCCCTTTGGCCACTCGGGAACTCCCCCATATTTGATTAGCTGTCTGGAGCCGGTAGACGGACTCGAACCCCCGACCTACTGATTACAAATCAGTTGCTCTACCAACTGAGCTATACCGGCGGCTCAAACAGAACACGCTTATTATAGCCAGTTGCTCCTGATTTGTCAAGTACTTTTCACCAAGTTTCTCATATTTTATTTCATGTGTTTCAGTATGTCTCCGGCGGTCAAAGATCTCTTGTCCCTCCACGAAATGCAAACAAATCCGGAGCATACAAAGCTTGGGATTTGCTGGAGATTCCTTTCCCTGATGATCTTCTGACGCTGCTCCAACCGTTCCTGCCGAAGGGCATCTCTGTCTACATTTTCGTCCGGGAGCTTCCTGACTTGTATTTTCTTCAACTTCTTCGGTAACTCTACTGTAAGTGAATTTTATTGATCATCGTTGCAAAGCCATCATAGAGTCATTCCTCGTCATAGCAGTTGGCATTGCATAAATATATATCCTCATCGTATTTGGAACACGCTCACTCAGCTGCATTCTCTCACCTTCCGGCGATATAAAGAGCCACATTCGGAACATCGAATGTGGCTCGACAAAGGATGAATAATATTTTGAAGTCTTGCTTCTAAAAGCTCCTCCTGCCGTCTCGACAACAATAATCGCTCCTTGGTAACACATCTTTGTCAATGATAAATGATATAAGAATGCGTTAATTTTCTACTGAAAGAAAGCTACGCAAACAGTTTGCTCTGAGTTGCACCCTTTCGTAAATCGTACATACTTATTCTTTTGATTCGTCCTTTTTGTCTTCTTTCTCCTGTTTGTTATCTTTCATTGCTTTAATGATCTGATTTGTGGAAATCGCAATGCATACGCAAATGATAAGTGTACTGAAACCAATCGTCCGAATGCAGAGATCATCAGCCATACATATGTGATCAAAGCCAAAAGCACCCACATAATATCCTATAACCGCCAATAAAATCGCACCAATTATTCTTTTTACGTTATCAAAATGAGACATTACCATTCACTCCTTATCTGCCGCTGCTTTTTGTTTAAATCTGTCATCAAAGCTCACCTGTAAATGCAGCCATCAATCTTTGCATCCGTCAGCTATTTTCAAATACTGTGCACTGCCGCTTTTACCGCTCTCCTTCTCCATTACACCCCCTGTTCCGACACACGCCCATGTAAAGCTGCACACTTTTTAAATTTCTGAACTTTCCATTTCCATCAGGATAATTTACAGACTGCACTCAATGGCCGCCGCAGAGGAAAACGCCATCCCCAATCGTGATGCAGGCCACATTGAGCAAGTGTGTTGTGCAGCATTCACTGTTATTTATGGCCGTTCCCCAGTTTTATGGTAATATTATACAATTCCCGTTTTTATATGTCAATGCGTTTTATCGATTTGTGCAAACACAATGGCACGCCCCTGAGTCACTCCGTTTGATTCCTTCCGCTCCTATTTTCAGTGTGTCAGCCCGTTCTCCGACGATTCGGGGCTTTCTCAGAAGATGTCTGCTCCACATAAACAAACGGGAGCTGCGCAGCAGGGCGTAAGCCCTTGCCGCGCAGCTCCCTCATTCCACACCGCTTGAAGGCCGATTTTCGGAGACTGCATTCACATCTGCGGTTGGCGGATCGCAAGAAAACACCAAACAATATAAAAAAGTCCTAAAGCCGTTGCGGCTTTAGGACTTTCACCTGAACATCATTTGATATCCAGAATGGCAGAGGATGAGGGATTCGAACCCCCGCAAACGGAGTCAGAGTCCGGTGTGCTACCGTTACACTAATCCTCTATGTTGCGAACAACATGGTTATTATACGCAATTCTCAGAAAAAGTCAAGTGCTTTTTTAATTTTTTTCAAATTATTTTTGCACCGGCAAACCCGTCTTATAAAGAGCTCTCCATTAAACTTCCCAAGGGAACGGTTTTCCCTTCAGAACAGAGGTTTTTACATATTGAAAAGTTTCCTTTTCTCCATGTTCTTTCAGCATCGTCAGGATGTATTCCAGTTCCCTGCGTGTCTGAGGGTGCATCAGCAGCCGTTCCCTGCTCCGTTCCATGTAACCCAAGGGAGAGGCATCGGTATAATTCTTCCCCTGATAGGTTTTGCTGGCTGCAATCCGGTCCATGACCATCTCCGCCAGATAACGCCGGGGCATGGGAATCGGCTCGTAGCTCTGACTTTCCAGATTCATGTCCGTCCAGTATTCATAGTGATGCCGATTGCGTCCCTTGTGATGCATCCATGCTTCAGAATAGCCTTTATCTTCCCGCTCCGCCGCATTGGGGCTGCGAGTTCCCTGATAATACTTTGCACCGGTCCAAAACTCTGTAGGAGAGTATTTGGATAAATCATGGGTCAATCCCTGCCGGTACAGTCCTACACGAAAGCAGCCGCACATCACCAGCAGGCGATGGTGGGTAATGGTTTTAAAATGCTGCCAGGCTTTCACGAATCCACATCCTTTCATCTATTACCAATTATAACGACCATTCGACAAAAAAGCAAGGCTGCCAAAAGCCTCATCTGCGGCACAGATGAGGCTTACTACTATCTAATTAAATGCAGACAGATCAAATGTAATGACAGTATAATATTTTCCGCCTGTCAAATTATTCAGCGCCGTTTCCAGTGCAGACTGTATGGATTTCTCCTGCCCACGCAGTTCCATGGGCAGAACCACATCAAAAATCAGGTTCGTATGGCCCTCTCCCGGCACCATTCGGAAATCATGAATGGCCAGGCGCTCATCTTTCACCTTGAGGATCGCCGTCACCAGCTGACGCATCCGATCAAGCTCAGGGTTATCGGTGACCACCGGGTCATAGTGAATCACCAGATGAACTCCATAGTTCTCCAGACAGTTTCTTTCCATATCGTCAATCAGCTCATGGCAGACCAAAGCATCTTCGTCCTTGTCCATTTCCACATGGAGGCTGGCAAAACGCTGTCCCGGGCCGTAATCATGGACCATCAGGTCGTGATAGCCCAGAACCTTCGGGCAGCTGCCTATATAAGTCACGATCAGACGCTTCAATTCCGGGTCCGTAGCCTCACCAAGCAAGGGGGAAATCGTCTCTTTTGCCAGATTGATGCCGCTGCAGAGGATAAAGACCGCCACCGCAAGACCCATAAAGCCATCGATCTGCCAAGAGGTAAAATACTCTGCCAAAGCCGCTGCCAGTACGGCAACGGTAGAAATCACATCGTTACGGCTATCCACAGCCGCAGCTTCCAGCGTAGCGGAATGAATCATTTTTGCCAGCTTCCCGTTAAACAGGGAAAGCCACAGTTTTACCAGAATCGAGCCCACCAGAACACCGCCTGTGATCCAGGTAAAAGTCACGGGGGAAGGATTAAAAATCTTCTCCACCGAAGATTTTCCCAGTTCAAAACCGATAATCAAAATCATCCCTGCAACTGCCAATCCGGACAGATATTCATATCTGGCATGGCCATAGGGATGGTTTTCATCCGCCGGCAATTCAGCCAGTTTGAAGCCCAGCAGCGTAACAATGGAGCTGCCGGCATCGGATAAATTGTTAAGTGCATCGGCTGTAATGGAAACTGAAGCCGCCAGCGTGCCCACCATTAGCTTACCGATTGCCAAAAACAGGTTGCATACAATACCTACCAATCCAGACAATTTGCCCACAGCCGCACGCACTTTGGTGTCCTGAGGATTCTGTCTGTTTTTTACAAACATACGCAATAAAAGATTCGTCATAGCACACACCTCCGGATAGTACCATAGAATTCTATTATATGCCCGTACTGAAAAAATGTCCAGTCTTTGCCAGAATTATCTCGTCAGCCGGCAAAAAAAGCACTCTAACATAGAGTGCCTTTTAACAAACATACTGTCTTCAGTTTTTATTTTTAACAGTAACCGCAGCACGTCAAAGGATCGCAGTTACCATGATAATTTCAAAAGAAAAAGTTCGAAAATTTACACAAAATGCAAATCATCGAACTTTCTCTGGCAGGGGCACAAGGACTTGAACCCTGAGCCTACGGTTTTGGAGACCGCCGCTCTACCAATTGAGCTATACCCCTATATCTGAAAGCAAAAGCTGATTAAATGGTGGGCCTTCAGGGATTCGAACCCGGGACGATCCGGTTATGAGCCGGAGGCTCTAACCAACTGAGCTAAAGGCCCATAAGTCACAGGTGCTCTTTGCACCACGCAGGGCAAATTATAACATTTTTGCGTGACTCTGTCAAGATATTTTTTGCTTTCCTGAAAAAAGCCGCACATCTTCCGATGTGCGGCAGTCATTAGTCTTTTCTGTCTTCTGCTGGCAGTCTGCGATGACGGCGGTGAGGAGAGCGCTGCTCCTGAGGGTCCGCCTTTTCGGCTCTGCGTGCGTAAGCCGAAGCCGCTTCCGATGTAGCTTCATAAGTCAGGCGGCTGACACGAACGGTTCCGTCCGGCTGATCCGAAAGCCGCACCCGAATTAAAAATTTACCGTGTTCCGGGCAGGTAGCCAGATCCATATACCGGTGTCCCGGCTGAGCAAACCAGCGGGAACCCAGCATCTGGCGTCCACAGATGGGGCATTGGTTCTCAGCACCCGACATTGCTCCCAGCGCAGCTCTCTTGTCTGCGTAATCGTAAAACACCTTCCGGCTGATGCAGCCGGGAAGCTCCGCACCGTGAAAGCCATTTTCATGTTCTTTCACAGCCTCGTCGTATTCCCTTGCTCCCCGCTTCAAATCCAGCATGGCACAAATCAATGCCGTATGGTAAGCATCTCCCAGTGCGTCATGGGTCGGGCGGGTCTGCTCGATGTGGAACAGTTCCATTGCCGTCTTCAGCGCCTTCTGGGAACTGGAGCCATCGGTCTGGGCGTTGAATATCATCTGGGCATTGTACCATTTTTCCGTCCAGCCGTCTTCGATGCCGAACAGCTGCAGGTTTTCCCGGAGAATACCAATATCATCAAAGCCCCAGGTCAAAAACACAATATCCTCGCCGCACCAGGCACGGAACTGCTCCATTGCTTCCGGAAAAGGAATGCCCTCGTCCCGCAGCCGGCTTTCCTTGATGCCTGTCAGCTTGCTGACACGGCGGTTCAGCCTCCGGAAATACTTTGGCCTGACCATGACCTGAAACTCATCCGTCACCATTTGTTCTTCCGTCACACGGACGGCACCGATCTGAATGATCTCACCCCGGATATGCACCGGCAGCACCTTCTTGGAAGAAGGCGAACCCGGCCAGGGCTGGTTCCATTCCATATCCAATACAATATAGTTCATCAAAAGTATCCTCGGTTTCTTTTCCTTTGGGTTATTGTATCACATCCGAACCGCTTCTGTAAACAGCAAGTTAGAAGAATCTCGTTTTTCTCCCATTTGCCGCTTGAGCTGCGGACAAATCATGATATAATAATAGAAAAATGTTTGGGAGAAATCTATGGAAATTTGCTATCACGACAAGAACATTGCCGTCTGTGTCAAGCCCGTGGGGCTTGACTCCGAAGTCGGCGTGCCTGCCTGCCTGCAGGAGGCCCTCGGAGGCACATTCTACCCGATTCACCGCTTGGACCAAAACGTAGGAGGGGTAATGGTTTTTGCCCGCACCAAGGATGCTGCCGCTGCGTTTTCCAAAGCCGTACAGGAAGGTTCCATGGTAAAAGAATATGTTGCCCAGGTTCACGGCACGCCTCCGGAAGAGGGAGACTGGGAAGATCTTCTCTGGAAAGACAGCAGCAAAAACAAAGTATTTGTGGTAAAAAGAGAGCGCAAAGGCGTAAAAAAAGCCCGTCTGGAATTTAAGCGTCTTGCCGCCGGTGAAACCTCTCTGGTGCGGATCCGGCTCCATACCGGACGCAGCCACCAGATTCGGGTGCAGTTTGCCAGCCGGGGATTTCCTCTGGTGGGCGATCACAAATACGGTGCCAGAGATGCAGCGGATGCACCCATGCTTTTCTCCTGCTGTATCACCTTCCCCTATCACGGCTCCCCGCAAAGCTTCTCCCGACTCCCGGAATGGGCAGAATAAAATCAAACGCAGTCCGTAACGGTTACGGACTGCGTTTTTTCTTACATATAGCTCTTGATGGTGGAAATCAGAATATCACCGGCAACCACCCGGTCCTCTGCCGCAAAGCCTTCGGCAAAATTATCCGAGTACAGCACCTGCGTGTTGGGGGGGAACTCCTCGTCGCCCTCCCATACCAGAATCTGCATCCGGTAACCGCCGATCAGCTCAAACAGATAGCCGGCATCGCCATGTTTTACCGGAACGGCACCCATTTTCTCGGCAGCTTCCCGGAACTTTGCCACACGCGTACCGAAGGTAAAGGCTGCACGGGTCAGTACCCGGCCGGTATAGGGCTTGATGTACAGCTCGCCCCAGGGCATTTCCCGGAAGGTCTTCCATTCCCCTGCCCAGGGCATCTGCTTGCCTTCCAGCAGATAGCGCAGCAGGAAGGTCTGGGTGGGAAGCGGCGGCAGCTTGCCGCCATCCACGGCACGGATGGCATAATCCGGGTAGGCAATGGCGAATTCCCTGCCCAGCAAGTTTACATAAAATTCTTTTCCGTCCCATTTGCAATCGGTCCGCTTTGCTGCTTCCTCTGCATCCAGCTGACGGAACAGGTTCTCATAGTAGGCAAAAGGTACTTCTTCTTTGTGGTTTTCTACTTGCATATTACATCTCCTGAATGCTGTGAGGGAACAGCGAATAATCAGTGTGAGGCAGGAAACAGGCCGCCACAAACGCATCCATATAGCCGGGATAGGTGGACAGCTCCAGATATGTCATATTGGTGCCCACCTCGGCGCACTTTTCGTTGGCCTCATCGCTGAGCACCATGGCGTAGGCACCGGTAAGAGAGGAGTTGCCGATATAGCTGTACTTTTCCAGCTCCACATCGGGCAGCATACCAATATTGACTGCATTCTTCATATTGATGCCGGAACCGATACCGCCGGCCACATACACATGGTCGATCATCTCCACCGTCATATCCACGCTCTTCAGCAGTGTGTCAATGGCGGAGAAAATTGCACCCTTGGCCCGGATGAAGTTATCAATATCCACTTCGTTGATGACGATTTCACGGCCGGTTTCGGACTCTTCGGGCTTCACCAGAACGAAACGGCCCATGCCGTGCTCATCCCGCTTTACCCGCTCGCCCTCCCGGACGAACAGGCCCTTGGCATTGACGATTCCGCAGCGGAACAGCTCGGAAATAATATCGATGATACCGCTGCCGCAGATACCCACGGCTTTCTGGCCGGCATCGCCAACAATGGTCAGCGTGGGGTTCATGGTGTCCTTGTCCAGCACGCAGGCTTCAATGGCACCGTCGGTAGCACGCATACCGCAGGAAATATCGCCGCCCTCGAAGGCGGGGCCTGCGGAACAGGCGCAGCTCATAAGGAAATCCCGGTTTCCGAATACAATTTCGCCATTGGTTCCCAGGTCGATGAACAAGCTCATTTCGTCCTTGTCCCAGATGCCGGAAGCCAGTGTACCGGCGGTAATATCACCGCCCACATACGAACCGATATTCGGTGCAATCAGCACAGGTGCCAGCGGGTTTGCAGGCAGCTTCAGATCCCCTGCCAGCATTCCGTCCCAGCCAAAGAAGCTGGGAATATAAGGCTCCATACGGACGCTTTCCGCATCCACGCCCACCAGAAGGTGGTTCATGGTGGTGTTTGCCGCCACGCACATACGCAAAATGCTTCTGGCAGAGATCTTTGCGGTTTTGCACAGGCTGGCAATCACGGGAACCAGGGTGTCCTTCACAATGGCATCCTGCAGTTTCTTCTTTCCGCCGTTCTTCCCCTGCTCAATGATACGGTTGATGACATCGGCGCCGTAACGGATCTGACCGTTACCGGAGGAACCTTTTGCCAGGATCTTGCCGCTGGTCAGATCTACCAGCACCATCGTCACGGTAGTCGTGCCGATATCAATGGCGCAGCCCACGATGGCGGTATCGGAAGGCTCGCAGATTTCCATGCAGCGGAAGGTATTTTCCTTCAGCTCGCCCTTGACGGTCACATGGAAATGGTTCTCCCGAAGCGTAGAAGCCATCTTCGTCATCACGCAGAAAGGAATCTCCACCTTTTCCACACCCATTTCGTTCTGAATCGCCCAGGAAAGGCGTTCGTTATCGGGCATGGTATCATCCAGTGTAGGCTCGTCCATGGTCAGCGTCACGGCGCGGAAACGGTTTTCAAAACAGATGCCGCTTTTCTGCAGATTCTCCTGTGCCTCTTCAAAGATAGCAACTTCCTTGGGGCTGCTGAGATCCGCCGTCTTCATTCGGGACTGATAGGCCGAGGCAATGTCCGGTACGAACACCGTAACATCCTCAATCACCTTACAGTTACAGGACAGACGCCAGCCGGCTTCATATTCTTCATCGGAAATATGGCGGCTCTTGATGGATTCAATCTGACCTTCTACCAACTTGACCCGACACTTGCCGCAGGAGCCGTTGCCGGAACAGGGTGCGTCGATTGCCACATTGGAGCGGCGTGCCAGTTCCAGCAGGTTGTCGCCTGCATTACATTCTGCTACAACAGGGGCTGCACCTTCGATTTGGAATGTTACTTTCATAATCAGGAGTTCCTTTCAATCAGAGTAATCATGAATTCTCAAAAATAAATATTGTAAATTCCTATTTACTTTTTAGGATTCACCATTACAGGACTGTCGGATGCGGCGGTCAACGCCGCATCCGATTGTCTTATTTCCGTTAAGCGTTTCGCTTACATCAGAGGCTCCAGACCCAGAACCGGATGGTTCTTCTCGGTCAGCCAGTTCAGCAGCTCTTCGCAGTCGGTGGTAACGGTTTCGTCGGCCACCATATCCACGAAGTTATCGATGCCGTACATTTCCTTGGCAGTCTTGTTCAGGCGCTCGCCCACATCGTCCTTCAGTTCCTTGGGCATCCAGACGATACGCTCGATACCGCCTTCGGCAGCAATGAACTTCTTGGAGGAGATGAAGTGACGGCCATGGCCCATATAGCCGGGAGTCTGGACACCGCCGCCGGTACAGGATGCCAGCTCGCCGAAGGTCATGCCTGCGGGGGTCATGCCGCTGTACTCACGGTTGACGATGATAAAGCCGTTGCTCATAGGCTCAATACCGCAGATACACTCGAAGCAGCCGCAGGAAGTCATGGGATCCTCCAGGATGGAGTACAGAGTGACATTCTCTACAGCACCGTGGGTAGCTTCTGCAACGGTCTTGTTGACGGACTCAAAGCGGCCGGTACGCTCATCCAGGCAGCCTTCCTTGAAGATGGGCTGGCAGGGGCCGTTGGGGTTCAGCTCGTTGGTAGCCTTTGCATCCAGCCAGGACACGGCACCGCACAGACCCAGACGCTCGGGAGTAACCACGCAGCAATGAGCAGGTGCAAAGGACTGGCACAGGATACAGGTGTAGAAGCGGTCAACGGCTTCGTCGGTCATGGATGCCAGACGGTCATCACGCTGGTTGTAACGGGGAATTGCCATTTCGTCACGGAACTTGCCGGCTTCTGCGGCATCGGTGATCAGCGTGATCTGGCACTTGTCAACGACGGCGTCAAACTCGTTCATAATCATTACGTACAGAACTTCAGCGAAGTCCTTCAGGCGCAGGCCGGCCTCGTATGCAGCATTGCTGACACGGACACGAACCTGGTTACGCTGACCGGTGTGCATGACACCTTCCATGTAGTTGAACCAGGAGTGGAACTTACGCTCGATAACGGACTCAAAGTCCACCTGCATCTTCTTGCCGGCAACCTCTACATAGGTAGCCAGAGCCAGTTCCTTGGCCTCGTCCATGTCGGGTCCGATGATGTTGATCTTGTGATCCTCGATCTCGTTCAGATCACGCATGACAACCAGCTCGGCAGTGGGGTTCTTGCCGGAGTAGAACTCGCAGTGCATATCGGCCTTACGGATGATTTCGCCTTCAAATGCGGCAGCGAATGCAACAGGAATCGGCAGTTCCGTGGTCTTGATCTTGATCTCACGCAGCTCCAGAGACTTCTTGACAGTCTCTGCGTGATCGCAGACAGACTCCAGAGCACCGGGAACCTGATTCTCGCCCAGGTCGATGTCCACGACCACGGGGAAGCCCAGTGCGATTGCGCCTGCACCGGCGGACACCACGACGGAATCGATGGCACCGAAGGTGTTTACGAATGCGGGCACTCTGTTCTTGGTGTAGTCCAGCAGATCAGCCAGCTTACCGGGCTGGATATTGCCGAAGATCAGAGCGGCACGGATAGCAACGGTAACAACATGGATGACGGAGGTGACATCGTGGCCCAGAGGCACGACACGGTACTCAAGACCAATCTTCACGCCGCCCTCGGCGCACTGTTCAATGACGTCGCCGATCAGGAAAGACATAATGCCCTTGGACTGGTAATCCTTGACAACCTTGACTACGTCGGCGGCATTGTCAGCCTTGCCCAGAATAACGGCAACGCCGGGGATATCGCCGGTAACCAAGGGAACACCCAGGCTGCGGATGACGGGGTCGGGAACGAAACCAATGCCGGAGTCATTCTCATAGGGCTTTGCGCCATCGACATACTTCAGGCCTTCGATGATTTCAGCACCCACGGCGGTAGCGAGGCCGGCATTCAGTGCCTGACCCAGATCCTCCTGATTGGTAATCAGGCTCTTCAGCACACCGACACAGGCAGGCAGATCACCCAAGGTCTTTACTTTCACACCGGTGGCTGCATAGATTGTAGGGAAATAGTATGCAGTATCGGGGAAGGCAATTTCTTTGTCAGCACCGTACTTGGCGATGGCATCATTGACGGCACCTTCCGTCAGGCCGGCCACGGCATTGGAGCCACCATAGATCAAATCGGTTAATACGCTCATGTAAATTCCTCCCAAAAATTAGTAGAAACTAAATTATATCAAGCCCCGAGGGCTGAATAAACAGATTTATTGTGCCATCAGCTGCCGCAATCGTTCCAGCAGGCATCCGGCAAGATAGTAGACCGTTTCATATCGTACAAACTGCAGGGTGTTTTTATTCCACAGCAGAGTCATGGCAGCGGGAAATTCCCCGTCCGAAAAGTAGAATTTAAGCAGCATCGGCAGATCCTGAAATACTGGCATCCGGAAACCCAGATCACCGATTGCTTCCCGGGTTCCGCCCAGCACCAGACAGGCTCTCTGAAAGCCTTCCGGATCTCTGTCAGCATCCGCAGCCAAAACATCCGCGTTCAGCGCAAGACCGCTTCCGCCCACATATACACCGGGCAGGCTGGCCACGCAGCAAAATTCGTCCGAGGCGGACGCATTGGGCTTTTTGTCACAAAGCCAGTCAAAAACGCTCAAAGTTTCTCCGAAATTTCCCTCCCGGCAATGGCAAAAGCCGTCAAAGGAAACGGTAATATGCCCGGTTTTCTTCTCTATACGAAGAGGTTCTCCGAAAAAAGTAACCTCCAGATATTTTTCCGTATCCAACACACCGGGACGGTCGGCAAAGCCAGCCGAATCATAGGTGAGGAAGCGTTTTCTTGCCGCTTCCATCATCAGATCATAATTGTTCATAATTATAATTGCAAAAACCGGGAGGGAGGTATCTCCCTCCCGGTTCACATTACGGGAAATGTTCCGTTAATTCCGTACAGATTAGATGTCCAGGTAGGAGTCGGAGTACAGAACGTTATTCTTGAAGATGTCGCAAGACTTGATGGTTTCCATCAGGCGCAGGTCACAGGGGTTGACGATAGCAGAGGTCAGGCCCTGCATCATAGCCATAGCAACCAGAGCGGAGTCCATGATCGGACGGACAGTCTTGGGTGCACCATTGGAGTTGTTGGACAGACCGCCGGTGGACTTCAGGCCCTCGTCTGCGAACAGCTTGATGGCGTTCAGAACGTCCATCTGCTTGTCCTGCATACCCTTAACAACCAGGAACAGGGGGTCGAACCACAAATCGTCGGAAGTCATGCCCAGAGACAGGCCACGCTCCAGCATATTGTGGCAGTGCTTCATACGCTCCTCGTTGTCCTTTGCGATGCCGTCGGCAGAGCAAAGAGCGACACAGATAGCGTCGTTGGCAGCAGCCAGGTCAATGTAGGAGATACGGGAGCCTGCGTCAGCAGAGTTGACGATGGGCTTGCCGTTGGTACGGTTGTAAACCTTGATACCAGCTTCGATTGCGCGCTTGTTGGCGGTATCCAGAGCCAGAGGAACATTGTTGAAGTTCTCCTGCAGCAGCTTGACAGCCCACATCATACGCTCGGGACCGTCCTTCTCAGCAGGTCCGATGTTGACGTCCAGGTAGGTAGCGCCGGCAGCGATCTGCTCAGCAGCACGCTTCAGGATAGGAGCGGGATCGCGCTCGTCCATAGCCTTGCGGACAGAAGGAGCGATACAGTGGATTCTCTCACCGATGGTAACAAAGGTCTGAGAATCGGGGTTGTGGCCCTTGTAGTTGACACCCATGTCAACGACTTCGATCTTGGGCACCTTGGTAGCCAGCAGCTCGTCGAAGGACAGCTCCTTGACTTCCACAGCGGCGCCGGTAGCAGCCTTGGCGGCGTTCTCAGCAGCGGCGGCAGCGGCAGCGGCCTCGTACTCCTTGTTCTTCATGTACTTGGGCAGCTGAACAGCCTCGGTAGGACCGACAACGACGTTCCAGTTGGGCAGCTTCTCCTGAATTTCGCCCTTCATGACAGCGACCTTACCGGGAATGATCAGAGTACGGTTCTTGATCTTGTTCTCGATGTCGTTCTCCTCGAAGAACTTCTTGATGGAGGTGGAGGAGAACTTACCGGCAGCCCATGCAGTCAGAACGGACATACCGGAAGCGTCGGTAATCAGCAGGTTGACAGGAGTATTGGCGTGCTCCAGTTCGCCGGAAACCAGGAAGTAGGTCAGAGCGAAGTCAACGGTCAGGCAGCAGGGAGCATTCTCGTCAGCACCGTTGAGGGGGTAGATCTTGGACTCCACCTTCATGGGCTTCTGAGGATCGGTGAAGATGTTCTGACGCAGGCCGTACAGAGGCAGAGCCTGAGCCATGGACATATTCTCCATAACGATGATGGAAGCGTACTTCTCAACGAACATGGCTGCGTATGCAGTCTGCAGATGGGAATCGCCCTTGGCGATACGGGTCAGGTTCACGATGGAAGGATAGCCGAAGGAACGGTCGCCGTCCTTGATGGCGGTACGACGGACCAGAACAGCGTTTGCCAGAGTCTCCTTGGCAGTCTTGCCGGTGACATCCAGAACCAGGTTCTTGTTGCCCTTGGCTTCCAGATTCTTTACGGTATCATACAGATCGGAGATATTCTCGGCGTAAACGCCCAGAACCACGCCGGCCTCAGCAGCAACAGCGTTCATAGCTTCCCAGTTGGCAGGAGTTGCGCCGTCCAGGATGGGCTTGGAATCCTTGCAGACAGCCAGAGCAGCCTTGGCGCACTCGACATCCCAGCATTCCAGGATCAGAGCACGGCCGGTAGCGGCAGCCTTTTCCACCAGCTTGGTGTAAACAGCGGGATCGTTCTGTGTATTGGAAACGAATACGGTTTCCACATACATACGCTCGCTGATACGGTCGTAGTCAACCTTCTGCAGATCAGCCAGCTTGCTGTCCACTTCCTCGTCGGACATACCGGTAGAAACAGCAACTGCGAACAGGTTCTTATTGACCAGAGTTTTCTCATGACGGAACAGAACAGTTTCGCCGCCCATCTTCAGATCCTTACCGAAGGTAATGGTCTTCATAGCAGGAGCGGTAGCTTCGTTCAGAGATGCCTTTGCCTCTTCGGAGAAGTACGGGCACTTATCGATGGAAGCGGCACCCTGAGCCACTTTCATACAGAATGCCATACAGGTGGGGCATCCGCATTCCTTACAGTTCTTCTTAGGAGACATCTTAAAGATGTCAAGACCTTTCAATGCCATTGTATGTATCCTCCTTCCGACTAGACAAGTTCAGTAATGAACTTCTTGATGGCTGCAACTGCATCGGGGTGACGCATGATGACAGCGTCAGCGCCGCCGATCAGGTCAGCAGAAGCGGTAGCCACTTCCATGTTGATGGCGCGCTCTTCACAGTTGCCCCAGGCGGGCTCGTCTTCTTCGGAAGCAGAGGACTCCTTCACGCTCCAGGTATCGGGAGATACGGGGGCGATGATGGGCATCTGCAGGTCGGCATCGGACTGTGCCAGAGCGGCGGCGCGAACGCGGTCCAGAGTGGAAGCAACATACTCGTAGCCGTAGCCGACAGCGGCGGTGCCGATGTTCATAACGATATTCTGAGGAGCGATGGACAGGCCCTTCAGCATGATGTTCAGCTGCTTGGCCAGGTTGATGTCGTCAGCGGTCTCAGCGCCGACCTTCTGGCCGTAAGCCAGAGCGACGGAAGCGCCGACAGTCTTGTAGTCCTCGGAGCGTGCGGACATAACCAGAATGTTCTTGCCCTGCAGAGCTTCGGAGATCTTGGAGAACAGCTCGCCGTCCTTCTCCATGTTCTTGCAGCCCATGATGACGATGGGCATGGTGATTGCTTCGGCGACAGCAACTGCGTCTGCAACGCACTCAGCGGTGGAACGATTCTCACCGTTGGGGTCAGCGGATTCAAAGTGCAGGCAGATGAAATCGGCACCGGGCATGGTTTCGGCCTTCTTGGCACGCTCAGCCATGGTGGTGCAGCCGGCATAGAATTCCTTCAGGCCGGGAGCAGTCCACTCGTTAGCCAGGTCAGAGATTTCCACGCCGATTTTCGGTGCATTTTCGATGGGTGCATCGAAAGTGTAGAAGGGCAGCACGTTCTGGCCGCCGATGACAACAGCCTTGTCACCGGTGCCCAGGGTCACGGTATTGATCTTACCGTTGAAGGGCTGCGTCTTGGGAACGAAAGACATGTTAATTATCCCCCTTGTGATTTATGGTTTAAAATTTTTGCACACTTAAAAAATATATATACCGGAGCATCGGCTTTGCTCGCCCTCGGGCGATACAGGTATCGACCTCCACGAAATGTCCCGTGTGGGAGCCGATACCTATACCGGCCCGGATATGTCCGGTTATTACAGTCCGATGGACTGCATAATGTTCTTCAGGGCCACCTTGACAGGGTTGCTGTCGGGCAGCTTGGCGGAAGGATCGCCATTGCAGTCGCAGAGGTAGATGGCATCATCCTGAGGCAGCACGCCGAACAGAGTCAGTCCGTGCTTTTCGATCTCCTCCCGGACGCCATCTTCCAGAACACCGCCGGGCGCGCGGTTGATGATGAGGCCCATGCGGCCAGGGTTCAGCTCCATATCCTTGATCATTTCGGCAATTCTGGCGACAGCCTGAACGCCGCGGCGGGAGCAGTCGGAAATCAGCAACATTGTGTCCACATGAGGCAGCGTACCACGGGCAACGTGCTCCAGACCCGCCTCGTTGTCCATGACAACATAGCGGTAATTCTTGGCGTACTTGTCCACCTGGGTCTTCAGAACGCCATTGACGTAGCAATAGCAGCCTTTGCCCTGGGTCCGGCCCATAACAATCATGTCAAAATCGTCCTCTTCAATCAGGGCGGAATTGAACTTAAACTCTGCATAATCTGCCTTGGTCATGCCTGCCGGAACAGTTCCCTTCAGCTCCGCCTGAGCCATTTCCTCACGAATATCACCGAGAGTGGTATCTACCTCCACGCCCAGCACTTCATTCAGGTTAGAGTTCGCATCGGCATCTACGACCAGCAGAGGTCCCTGACCTTTTTTACACAGGTAATCGATCATCATGCCACAAGTAGTGGTCTTTCCTACGCCGCCCTTACCGGCGACAGCAATGGTATGTGGTGTTGCCATAAGCTTAATTCTCCTTAGAATCAATCATGAAGGCCGGACAAATGCTCCATCCCCAATGGTTCATCCGTTCTGTCTTCACTTTGTTATCTCCTGTCCTCCGGGAGGACAGGAGATAACCTATGTACTTAGATCAGGTCCAGCAGGCCGGCTTCCTTGGCGATGTAAGCGACATCGTCGTACTTGTTCAGTGCGTACAGGTGGATGCCGTTGATACCACAGGCACGGTACTCATCAATCTGGTTGATGGTGTACTCGATACCAGCCTCACGGAAGGCTGCCTTCTTGCCGGCCACGTCTGCGTCGAAGGGTTCAGCGCAGAAGGGATCGGGGAAGATCCAGTTCTTGGAAATGATTTCGCACAGAGCGCGAGGCATGACGCAGCCGTTGCGGCTCAGAGCCATGTTAATGGTGGCCTTCTGGTCCAGGATGGGCATGATACCCACGTCCACGGGCATCCAGATGCCGGCTGCACGGATAGCATCCAGCCAGTAACGGAACTGATCCATATCCCAGCACAGCTGAGTCATGATGTAGTCAGCGCCATTGTCCTGCTTCTGCTTCAGGAAAGCGATATCAGCCTCCAGGCTGCGGCACTGAATGTGGCCCTCGGGAGAACCAGCAACAGCGATGGTGAACTTATCACCGAACTCCTGACGGACGAACTTAACCAGCTCGGTTGCGTAGTGCAGGTCACCGCCGGTACCGTTCCAGCCGAAGGGCAGGTCGCCGCGCAGAGCCAGCATATGGTTGATGCCATGATCCAGATAGTTCTGCAGCTGCTCCTTGATGCCTTCCTTGGTGTTGCCGATGCAGGTGAAGTGGGTAACACCGGTGGTCTTGCCGTCCTTAACGATTTTGTCCAGGACTTCCAGGTTCTTACCGACATTCGTGCCGCCAGCGCCGTAGGTGCAGGAAATGTAGTCGGGGTTCAGAGTGTACAGCTGCTCCAGAACGCCGCCCTTGCCGCACAGCTTTTCCATGCCAACGTCAGTCTTCGGAGGGAAGACTTCGAAAGAAAATGCATTACGATTGTCGAAGATTTCCTTAACAGACATTTTTTCATTACCTCCTGTGCAATTAATCAATTGCGTATTCACATTTATCTTTTAGGGCAGACTCCGCCCATATCGATACAGTCATATCATATCATATATATCGAATGATTTCAACTTATATTTTCATGTACGCCCGTTTTTCAGCTTTTGTAACCATAACGCAGACCGCATATAAACGGGAGCATATATTTTCGACAAATAGTGGTTGAATTTCCCGGTTGTGTTTGTTATAATGACCTCACTGTGCAGGGTTCGTATATCGGTAATACAACGGCTTCCCAAGCCGTGAAGGCGGGTTCGACTCCCGTACCCTGCTCCAAGAAGGACACATCCGCAGGATGTGTCCTTGCTTTTATTTTCGGGAGTCGAACCCATTCTATCCGACAGTCCGGCGGACTGTCGGGCGCTGCCCGACGGGCGGCGCTTCCCTTATTTTCGCCCCGGCGAAAATGCTTATCGACTCCCGTACCCTGCTCCAAAAAAGGACACATCCGCAGGGTGTGTCCTTGCTTTTATTTTCGGGAGTCGAACCCATTCTATCCGACAGTCCGGCGGACTGTCGGGCGCTGCCCGACGGGCGGCGCTTCCCTTATTTTCGCCCCGGCGAAAATGCTTATCGACTCCCGTACCCTGCTCCAAAAAAGGACACATCCGCAGGATGTGTCCTTGCTTTTATTTTCGGGAGCCGAACCCACAATGTCCAACAAATCAGGAAAAAGAGGGCACCCGCTCGGGTGTCCTCTTTTCGTAAGAAAAATCAATTACATATCCTGATAGATTGCACGGGGACCGCCCACATACTTGGGACGGGTACGGGCGCAGAGGATATTGGCCTCACCAATCTTCTTCAGGCTCACCCGGACGGGTACTGCCACGCGGCGCAGGTGCATACCAATAAGCGTGCCGCCGATATCGATTCCGGCCTCGGCAGAGATGGTCTCCACCGCCACAGGATCCCGGAAGGCATTCCAGGCAGTCACGGCAAAGGAGCCGCCTGCATGAGGCTGGGGCTTTACATTGACAATCTCATAGCCGCGGCTTTCCGCCACTTCCCGCTCCAGAATCAGAGAGCGGTTCAGATGCTCGCAGCACTGGACAGCCAGGTTAATACCGTGCTCCTGCAAAACGGGGTAAATACCCGCAAACGCAGCCTGAGCAGCCTCCATAGAGGAGCCCTTGCCGATCCGCAAACCAACCATTTCGCTGGAAGAGCAGCCCACAACCATCAGCTGACCGGGTTTCATTTTGGCCTGTTCCAGCAGTTCAGTCACAACTGTGCGAGCCTGTTGTGTAATCTCTTCGCACATAAAAGCATCATCCTTTCCAAACTCTTTGCCGCAGTGCCGGTACACAGTACAGCAGGCGGAACAATACAACAGAAATCACAACGCCGAAGGCACCCTGTACCAGGTCGGCAGGAATGCCGGCGGCAGCACCAAGACCTGCCTTCAGTATGGTAGCCTTGTAAGCAAAATAACCCAGAGCCATAAACACTTCCGCAGGCACGGTGCAAATCACCAGCCGCAGGACGGAAGGCTGCTTATCGTGCTTATAAAAAACTTTCAGCAGCATGCAGGAAATCAGAGCCACGCAGCCTTTGATCACAAAGGTGCCGGGTGCATAATAACCGTAACCGCTGAGAAGGTCAGCCAGTGCAGGTCCCATGCCGCCGGCAACGAAGCCCCAGACCGGTCCCAGCACAAAGCCGGCAAGGATAACAACTGCATCGCCCAGGTTTATGTAGCCGGTAACCGTCGGTATCTGAATAACAATGGTTGCCACATATCCCAGTGCGGCAAACATAGCTGCCAGCACCAGCCGGCGGATGGTCATATTGCGTGTATTCATAAGAAAAATAACGCTCCTTTATTTAATTTCATTTTTAATCATACTCTCTTCTGATATGATTAAAAGTGCCAATTTAAGAAAATTATATAAGACCAGATTTTAAGTGTTCTAATCCTGTCCTCCGGGACATACCCTGTAGCAAACCATGGCAGGAGCCATCTCCTGCCGAAGGAGGCTGGCTATGGAAAACATTTATGCTGATATTGCCGCCCGAACCGGGGGCAACATCTATATCGGTGTGGTAGGACCTGTACGCACAGGCAAATCCACACTCATCAAACGAATCATGGAAGAACTGGTAATCCCCTGTATTGACGACCCCTATCTCCGGGAACGGGCACGGGATGAGCTGCCCCAGAGCGGCTCCGGCAAGACGATTATGACATCTGAGCCTAAATTTGTCCCGGAGGAAGCCATTGAAATCTCGCCTGACGGTACTGCCAAACTGCGGGTACGCATGATTGACTCCGTTGGCTACATGGTGGAGGGTGCCGTAGGCGCTACCGAGGACGGCAATCCCCGAATGGTGACCACCCCCTGGTTCGACTACGAAATTCCCATGACAAACGCAGCCGAGCTTGGCACGAAAAAGGTCATGGAAGGCCATTGTTCCATCGGTCTGGTGGTCACAACCGACGGCTCCATCACCGACATCCCCCGGGCGGATTACGTCGATGCCGAGCGCAGAGCCATCACCGATATGCAGGCCACGGGCAAGCCGTTTTTGCTGATTATCAACTCGCGGAATCCCAAGAGCGAGGAAGCGCAAGCTCTGAAGGATTCTCTGGACCGGGAATTTGGCGTGGATTCCGTGATTGCCGACTGTCAGGCTCTGGACGCAGAAGGCATCCGCCGTCTGCTGCAGGATCTGCTGTACGCCTTTCCCATGCAGTCCCTGGAACTGCATCTGCCCCGCTGGATGGATGCTCTGGAGGACAGTCACCCGGTAAAATCCACCCTGTACAGTTCCCTTCTGCAATACGCCCAGCAGATTACCACCGTGGGGCAGGCGGAAGAAGTGCTGTCGGCACTGAAAGAGCTGGAGCCTGTGCAGGACTTCTACCTGCGCAGTGTTGATCTGGCCACCGGAACCGTATCCTGTTCTATTTTACTTCCCGAAAATCTGTTCTACGAAATTCTCAGCAACAAGGCCGGAATCCCCATCCGTACCGACGCAGAGCTGCTGAAGCTGCTGACAGAGCTTTCTGCCATCAAGAAGGAATACGATCAGATTTCCGATGCGCTTTCCTCTGCAAAGGCCACAGGCTACGGCGTTGTTATGCCGGATGCTTCCGAAATGACCCTGGAGCAGCCCGAAATTCTCCGAAAAGGCGGTGCCTACGGTGTAAAACTGAAGGCCGGTGCCCCCTCCATCCACATGATCCGGGTAGATATCGATACCGAGATCAGTCCCATGGTGGGCGACGAGCAGCAGTCCAAGGACCTGATCAGCTATCTGGCCGGGGAGACGCCGGAGAAGCTGTGGGAAAGCAATATCTTCGGAAAATCCGTCTACGAGCTGATTCAGGAGGGGCTGACCTCCAAGCTGCTGCGCACACCGGAAGAAGTTCGCAGCAAATTCCGCGGAACTTTGTGCCGCATCGTCAATGAAGGCGCTCAAGGACTGATTTGCCTCATTATCTGATCTGAAAACCGGGTGCAAAATCGCACCCGGTCCTTTTTTTCTCCTTTACCATACCTGAAAAATATGGTATACTGTCACCATACTGTTGCCCTGGAGGATTTTCCATGAAACTACCGGAAAACAAAAAATTCAAGTGGAACTATCTGGGCATCGCTTTTGCGATTCCGACAACGCTGATGCTGGTTCTGATGTTCATTACCTCAGCCCAGCCTTTCGGCAAGTACTCCATGCTCTACTCGGATATGTTCCATCAATACTATCCGTTTTTCCGTGCATTCCGGGATGCGCTGCGTTCCGGTGAATCCCTGCTGTGGAACTGGAGTGCCGGTATGGGTATGGACTATCTTGGTCTTATTTCCTATTATCTGGCCTCTCCTCTGAATCTGCTCAGCGTTCTGGTCCCGGACAGCTTCGTGCTGGGTTATTTTGCCCTGCTGATGCCGATCAAGCTGGGCCTTGCCAGTCTGGCCTTCGCCTATATGCTGAAAAAGCTCTTCGGCAGCAATGACCTTTCCATCTCCCTGTTCGGCAGTTTCTA
Source organism: Oscillospiraceae bacterium (assembly GCA_020025535.1). Classification (GTDB taxonomy): domain Bacteria; phylum Bacillota; class Clostridia; order Oscillospirales; family Oscillospiraceae; genus Faecousia. The sequence continues at coordinate 194,942 of JAHHRY010000001.1, forward strand.
CGGAATGTGCGCCTGGGCACTGGGCTACCAGTGGAACGTCATGTGGCTGGACTCCTTCGCCCTGCTGCCTCTGGTGGTGCTGGGCACCGTTCTTCTGCTGCGGGACAAGAAGTTCGTGCTCTATACCGTTTCCCTGTTCCTTTCCATTTTCATCAACTACTATATCGGATTTTTTATCTGCATTTTCGTGTTCCTGCTGTTTTTCTGCTACGAAATCTGCAGATTCAAAAGCTTCGGCAGGTTGATCACAGACCTGTGCCGGATTGCTTTCTTCTCGTTCCTTGCCATTGGCATGACGGCAATTCTGGAGCTGCCGGCTCTGGCAGCCCTGCAAAACACCCAATCCAGCGTGAACAATTTCCCCAGCGGTTTCGATGTCAACATCGTCTCCGGTGAAGCCGTCAGCGCTGCCAAGGAAGCCTGGAACGTCTACAAAGAGGCCAAGGCCTCCGGTGCAGGCTTCGGTGCCCTGTGGGGACATTTCTGGAATGCCCTGAGGCTCTCCTTCCCGCCCCTCACCAGTGCCATGTCCCAGATAGCCGGCAATATGGGCGGCGGCATCTCCCCCACCTTCATCGACGGTCTGCCCAACCTATACTGCGGCGTATTCCCCATTGCTCTGGGATTCCTGTTCCTGCTGGCAAAGGATGTAAAGGTGCGGGACAAGCTGTGTTCCGTGTTTCTGCTGCTTTTCTTTATGATCAGCTTCGTCATCCGGCAGCTGGACTATATCTGGCACGGTTTTCATTTTACCAACCAGATTCCCTACCGATTCAGTTTCCTTTTCAGCTTCGTACTGCTGTATATGGCCTATCGGGTATGGCTTCTGCGGGATCAGCTCAAGCTCTGGCAGATTGTCACAGCCGGCATTCTGAGTCTGGGGCTGATTCTGATTCCCGAAAATCGCAAAGGCGATCTGGCCTATTTGTCCTTTAATCTGGCATTTCTGGGTCTGTATCTGGTGGCTATGGTATACGGTCACAAGGATTTCCGTCTTTCCCAGCCGTCCGAATCCAAGCCCGAAGCGCAGCTTTCCCCCGAAGAGGGCTTCCCCGAAGAATCCGAGCTTCCGCCGGAATCCGCCGCCGATCCTGTCACCGAAGAGTCTGCAGCGGCAGAGGCCGTCATGGCGGCTGCCCCCGTGGAGGAGCTTCTTACGGAAGCAAATCCCCAAAAGGCACCACAGAAGGATCCGCTTCCCCCGCCGGAAACCCGGCGTCGTCAGGCTGCCTGGGCCATTGCCGCAGTCATGGTGCTGGAACTGGTGCTGAATCTGGCCAACTTTGGTGTAAACTTTGGCATTTACAACTACGACTATCCCAAAAACGGTGACGCGACCGCCTCCATGATTCGTGTCATGAAAGAGCTGGAAGGCAAAGACGCTCCCTTCTACCGCGCCGAAGTCACCCACTCGCAGACTCTGAATGACGGCCCGCTGAACGGCTATAACGGAATATCCACTTTCACCAGTTCCGCCAACGTAAAAGTTACGGAATTCATGAAAAAGATGGGTTATGGTGCCTACAGCACCTACAATCGCTACTGCTACGAGGATGCTTCTCCCGTTGCAAATCTGTTCCTGAACCTCAAATATATGATTGAGCGGGAAACCGCTCCCGCTCCCAATTCCTGCTTTGACGTGGTCCACAGCTACAAGGGCGTCACCCTGCTGAGGAACAACGCCTATCTTCCCATGGGATTCCTGGCGGAAACGGAGCTGAAGGATCTGGACTTCAGCAAAAACAGCAGTTTCCAGTTCCAGAACCGCCTTTTCCAGGCGGCAACCGGTCTGGAGGACAATGTGTGGAGCTGGGTTTCCAGTGAGGATCTGCACGTGGACACCGAAAACGTCACGCTGACCGTTGACAACGTCTCCGGCTATACTTCCTTCAAGTCCGGTTCCGGCGGCGGTAAAGTGATCTACGAATACAAAATGACGCAGGAAGGCTTCATGTGCCTGGATCTGAATCTCTACGCCCAGAAAAACCTGACCGTATGGCACAACGGTCAGAGACTTTACCGGGAAGGTTACAGTCTTCCCCAAATGCTGGCCGTCTGCAACGTAGTCCCCGGTGACACGGTGCAGGTTATGGTGGAATGCGGCAGCGAAGTGCAGTCTGCAGTGCAGATCCACGCCGCAGTACTGAACGAAGCCGTCTTCCGTAAGGGGTATGACATTCTGAACGCCTCCACGCTGGAGCTGATAGATTCTTCCACCACCCATATGGAAGGTTTCATCAGCTGCAACCGGGACGGCCTGCTGTACACCTCCATTCCTCAGGACGGCAACTGGATTGCCTATGTAGATGGTGAGCGGGCGGAGCAGGTACTCATCGGCGATGCCATGATTGCCCTGACGCTTACAGAGGGCGAGCACACCATTGAATTCCGCTACAGGAACGATGCGTTCCGAATCGGCACACTGATCAGTCTGGGCTGTGCAGCCACCTTTGGCGGCATTCTCCTGACACGCTACCTCATCCAGCGGAAGAAAAAGCAGAACATCTAACAAAAAACACGCATCTGCCTCAGCAGATGCGTGTTTTTATTGTCATAAGGGCTAAATGGATACGTGCTTTTTCTTTTTACCGACAATTCGCAATTCCCTGATAAACCGGATAGAGTCGTCTGTATTGCAAAGGAACGACAGAATTGCAAAGACTATGATTGCAAATACGGACAACGTGATATACTGCGGCACTCCGGGAATCACAAAAGGCAGGCCGCTGCGGAAAAACATATAGTCTTCCGTAAAGCCCAGCATTCTGCTGATGACCTCGCAGTTCACCACATGAACAAGAGCACCGCATATGGTCCATCCCAGATCCCGCAGGCTGGAGCGATAGCTCCTGTTGGCATATTCAAATCCCGGAATGAGAAGCAGGCCGGTGTGCTGCAGGATGCTCTTCAGAATGGGGAAGGTCATCACATCGCTGCAGAAGATCCCGTCCGGCATGGCGAACGTCAGCACGCCGCCGATAAATCCAAAGAGGTAAAACAGCTGTTTGCCTCTTTTGGTGTCGGTCAAAGCCAGAATGGGAATCAGAATGCCGCCCAGATTACACGGGTATGTAGGCCAGCAGCTGATGACCGAATCATGTCTGACCAGGACAAAAATCACCCGCCAAAGCACTTCAAATCCCAGCTGGAACACGCAGATTCCCACCAGAATCTTTCTCTTCGTTTTCTGGGTAAGCCTCTTAGACCCTCCAAGTACAACAGCAATTCCGAATGCCAGTACAACAGCCGCCAAAGTATACCAGTAAATCGCTTTGTAGGCATACTCACCGCCGTTTCCCATGCTACCAATCAGCCAGCTTTTTACAGTTTCACTCAGCATAATCAACGCTCCTAACCGAAAATGTTGCTAAGTAGATTGTAACCAATTGTAATACTTTTGATTGTTGTTGTAATCATATACCAACAGCAGGAAAAAATCAATGCTATTTTTTCTTATTTTGAACTTTATTTCCGACAATTTGATTCATAAAAAAAGGACATCCCAACGGATGTCCTGTATGATGCCAGACGTTTGATTTAATGTTTTCAAATTTCTCTGCCGAAGTGCGTTCCTGGCAAAAATAAAAGAGACATGCAGATGCATGTCTCTTTTACCTGGTGCGCGAGGCGGGACTTGAACCCGCACGTCCGCAGTGAACACTAGAACCTGAATCTAGCGAGTCTACCAATTCCACCACTCGCGCATATTGTGTTGTGCTCTGTCGCTCAACGCTTGAACATAATATCATGGCATTCCTGATTTGTCAACACCATTTTTAAAATTTTTTGAAAAAAGTTTCATCTCTTCCCTTTTTGTCAAAAACATGGTATACTGAGTGAAAATATGCTCAGGAGGCTTGCCATGAATTTTTTGCCAATCTCAAAACAGGATATGCTGGATCGTGGCTGGCAGCAGTGTGACTTTGTCTATGTCATTGGTGACGCCTATGTGGATCATCCCTCTTTCGGCCATGCCATTATCAGCCGTGTTCTGGAAAGCCATGGCTACAACGTCGGCATCATTTCCCAGCCGGAATGGAAGGATCCCAAGTCCATCGATGTCTTTGGTCGCCCCCGTTTGGGATTTTTGGTGACCGGCGGCAATATCGATCCTATGGTCAACCACTACTCCGTCACCAAGCACAGGCGGAAAAAGGATGCCTACACCCCCGGAGGCGTCATGGGCAAACGCCCGGACTACGCCACCGTCGTCTACTGCAATCTGATTCGTCAGACTTACAAGGACGTTCCCATTCTCATCGGCGGTATCGAAGCCAGCCTGCGCCGTCTTGCCCATTATGATTATCTGTCGGACAGCATGAAGCGCTCTATTCTTCTGGATTCCCAGGCAGACCTGCTGATGTATGGCATGGGTGAAAGAAGCATCGTGGAAGTTGCGGACGCCCTCAACTCCGGTCTGGACGTAAAGGACATCACCTATATCGACGGCACTGTATTCAAAACACATGAGCTGGACGAAAGCCTGCCCACCGTGATTCTGCCCTCTTTCGAGGAAGTCAAAGCCAACAAACGCACCTATGCCGAGTCCTTCAAGATTCAGTACGGCAACTGCGACCCCTTCACCGCCAAGCGTTTGGCAGAGCCGTACGGCAAGGAATTTGTGGTGCAGAATCCTCCTCAGAAGCCCCTCACCACCGAGGAAATGGACGCCATCTATGATCTGCCCTACTGCCGGAATTACCATCCCAGCTACGAAAAAGCCGGCGGCGTGCCCGCTATTGAAGAGGTAAAATTCAGCCTTGTCAGCAACCGCGGCTGTTTCGGTGCCTGTTCTTTCTGTGCCCTGACCTTTCATCAGGGAAGAATCATTCAGGTGCGGAGCCATGAGTCCATTCTGAAAGAAGCGGAGCTTATGGTCAAGGACAAGGACTTTAAAGGCTACATTCACGACGTCGGCGGCCCCACCGCCAACTTCCGCCACCCGGCCTGCGAAAAACAGCTGACCAAGGGTGCCTGCGGACACCGGCAGTGCCTGTATCCAACCCCCTGCAAGAACATGAACGCCGACCACTCCGACTATGTTTCCCTGCTGCGGAAGCTGCGGAAAATCCCCGGCGTAAAAAAGGTTTTTGTCCGCAGCGGCATCCGCTTTGACTATCTTCTGGCAGACTCCAAGGATACTTTCTTCAAGGAACTGGTGCAGTACCACATCTCCGGTCAGCTGAAGGTAGCGCCGGAGCACGTCTCCGACGCCGTTCTGTCCCGGATGGGAAAGCCCCGGAACGCCGTATACAACCGGTTTGTGGATAAATATTTCGCGCTGAACCGGCAATATGGCATGAATCAGTTTCTGGTGCCCTATCTCATGTCCAGCCATCCCGGCTCTACCATGAAAGAGGCCGTGGAACTGGCCGAATACATCCGGGATATGGGTTACAACCCCGAACAGGTGCAGGACTTCTATCCGACCCCCTCTACCCTTTCCACCGTGATGTACTACACCGGTCTGGATCCCAGAACCATGGATCGAGTCTATGTCCCCACCGACCCCCACGAAAAAGCCATGCAGCGTGCTTTGATCCAGTACCGCAATCCCAAGAATTATTATCTGGTGCGGGAGGCTCTGGTGGCCGCTCACCGGGAAGATCTGATCGGTTCCGGCCCCAAGTGTCTGATTCGTGCCGTACCTCCCAAGGCCGGCGGTTATGCCGCTCCTCCTGCCAAGGCAAACGCCAAGGGTGGAAAGCCGGCGGCAAAAACGCCCGCTTCCAAAGCGCCTGCCAAATCTTCGCCGAAAGCGTCCGCCGCTTCCGGCTCCCGTTCCGGCAGGCCTTCCGGGAAATCTTCGGAAAAGTTCTCCGGAAGATCTTCCGGCAAGCCCTCCGGAAAACGTCCGGCAAAAAGGCGATAATCCCCATAAAAGGCACACCCCCACCGAGTTACCCCGGTGGGGGTTCTGTTTTGTCCCTCAGCGCATAGGATGTTCCATACAACTGAACTTGAGGTGGTACTTATGGAACATACTGAAAACTCCGTTATACTCCGCGGCTCTCTGCTGGCACTGCCCAGCTTCTCTCACGAGAATCACGGAAAGAAATTTTATCGTTTCACCCTGGAAGTCCCCCGTCTGTCGGGCACCGTGGACCTGCTGCCCATCGTGGCAGAAGAGCAGATACTGAACGAAATGGATCTGTCCGGCGGCGAAATGCTTCGTGTGGAAGGTCAGGTGCGCTCCCATAATCTCCGTGAAAACGGCGTTCGACGCCTGTTGATTTTCGTATTTGCCGCATCCATCACCGCCGAAGAGGGCGATCCCATAAATGATGTCATTCTGGAAGGGCCGCTTTGCCGCACCCCCACCTATCGCCGGACCCCTCTGGGAAGGGAAATCTGCGATGCCATGCTGGCAGTTCCCCGGGCTTTCCACCGGGCGGATTATCTACCCTGCATTCTCTGGGGCCGCACCGCCCATGAAATTGCCGGCTGCCATACCAGTGACGTCGTCCGCATCAGCGGGCGGCTCCAGAGCCGCCGCTATACCAAGCAGACCGACGAAGGGCCGGAGGAACGGATCACCTACGAAATTTCCGCCCTGTCAGCCGAAATAACAGAAGAGACCGTGTAACAGCACACACAGAATAAATCCAATGGCGGTCGGCAGTAAAAAGGCCGCCGCCGTTTTGGACACGCTGCCGGTTTCCTTGTAAATCGTCAAAAGCGTGGTGGAACAGGGCCAGTGGAACACCGTGAACACCATGGCGCACACCGCCATCTGTGCCGTAATGTTCGTAGCCATCAGGCTCTCCGCCCCCACTACCGCCTGCAGGCTTCCGGCGCCGGTAATGCCCATCAGAATCACAGGAATAAACAGTTCATTTGCAGGCAGAGACAGGATAAATGCCAGCAAAAGGATTCCGTTCATCCCCATGAGCAGTCCTACCGGCTCCAGAAACCGGATTGCAGCTCCCAGCATCGGCGTGTTGGCCAGTATCCAAAGCACCGCTCCTGCCGGCGCTGCCACGCTCAGGGCACGCATTGCCACATGATAGGTGCGGTCGATCAGCGACCGTACAAGAATCTGTCCCACTCTGGGTTTCCGCAAAGGCGGCATTTCCATCAGGAATACGCTGGACTGATGCCGCAGCGCCGTCCTGCTGAGAAGTCCCGAAGCACCCATAGCCCCCAGGACACCCAGCACCACGCTGAACGCCACCGCCAGCGGCGCCCATCCTTCTTTGCAGAACAGGCTCGCCAGTAAAATCAGTGCCGGAAATCTGCCGTTACATGGAATCATAGCGTTGGTCAGGATGCCCAGCAGCCGTTCCCTGGGGGAATCAATGATTCGGCAGCCGGTCACGCCCACTACATTGCAGCCAATGCCCATGCAGAAAGTCAGCGCCTGCTTGCCGCAGCCGCCGCAGTGACACATGGGCCGATCCAGCAGGAATGCCATTCGGGGCAGATATCCCACATCCTCCAAAATGGTAAACAGAGGAAAGAAAATCGCCATAGGCGGCAGCATCACCGCAATAACTCTTGCCGCCGTGGCATAGACGCCATCCACCAGAATGCCAAACAGCCACGGCGGCAGTATGGTGAGATTTGTCTTCAGAAATGCATACACCCAGTCAAACAGGCGTTCCAACAGCATACCCGGATAATTGGCTCCCCATACTGTCAGCCAGACGATCAAAAACAGCAGCCCCAGCATGATCGGGACGCCCTTTCTGCGGCTCACCAGAATCCGGTCCAGCGTCAGACGCCAGGTTTCTTTCTGTGCCGGGTCGGTGGATACGCACTGGGCGGCGATGCTCTGGGCATCCATCAGAGGATCGTTCCATTTTTTAAGCACGGGAGGCGGTGCGGCAACGGTTTTCTGAATTTGGGCAATCAGCTCATTCAGTCCCTCCCGCCGGGGCACCGCCGTCAGAACCACCGGCACACCCAAGATTGTTGACAGCTTTTCTCCGTCCACGAAGATTCCCTGTTTCCGGGCTTCATCAATTAAATTGATGCAGAGAATCACCTTTTCCCGGCGATTCAGAATCTGCAGCGCCAAAATCAAATTTCGCTCCAAAGCGCTGCCGTCGCAGACCACCACAGTGCAATCCGCTTCTCCGCTGTCAATATAGCCGGCGGCAATTCTTTCCTCCTCTGAGCTTCCCTCCAGGGAATAAGTACCGGGCAAATCAACAAATTCATATTGCCTTTTTCCCCCACGGAGCATTCCGGCAGCAATGTCCACGGTCTTTCCGGACCAATTTCCGGTGTGCCGCCGCAGTCCCGTGAGGGAATTAAACAAGCTGCTTTTCCCCACATTGGGATTCCCGGCGAGGGCAATGGTATACTTTTGTAGCTCTTTTTTCCCCATTTACAAGCTTCTCCCTGAAATTCTGCACAAATCCCGTCTACGAATTGCCAGCACCGTTCCACGCAATTCCAGCGCAGTCACATCATCATGCGGACTGCGATAACGGCAGGACACCTGCGTCTCTTCCGTCAATCCAAAATCTTCCAGGCGCCGCCGCAAAGTCTCCTCGCAGGAAACTCTGGTCACGACGGCTTTCATCCCGGGACGCAGCCCATCCAGACTGATTTCCATACCAATCCCTCCCTTAACAGCTATGCCATTTTATACATCCGCCGGCAGTTTTGTGCAAAAAACTTTGCAAGCGGGATTATTTGTGGTATGATGTCAGAAACAAGGAGGATGCCGTCCATGGAAAACAAGGTACAAGCCATTATCGATATTTTGAAATCCCGCTACCCAGATCCCACCTGCGCGCTGCACTATCAGAAAGATTACGAGCTGATGATTGCCGTACGGCTCTCTGCCCAGTGTACGGATGCCCGGGTCAATCTGGTAACCCCTGCACTGTTTGCCGCCTTCCCCACACTGGAAGCCATGGCAGGCGCAGATATTGGAGAAGTGGAAAATCTTGTTCATTCCTGCGGCTTCTATAAGCACAAGGCACGGGATATTGTACTGGGATGTCAGATGCTGCTGACCGATTACGGCGGAAAAGTCCCCGGCACCATGGCCGAACTTCTGAAAATCCCCGGCGTGGGGCGCAAGACCGCCAATCTTCTGCTGGGGGACCTCTACGGGACTCCGGGAAGTGTGGTTTGCGACACCCATTGCATCCGCATCTGCGGCCGTCTGGGACTTTCCCACGGCAAGGAGCCGGAAAAGGTGGAGCAGCAGCTCCGGGCCATTCTGCCGCCGGAAGAAAGCAGCGATTTCTGCCATCGGATTGTTCTCTTTGGCCGGGAGATCTGTACTGCCAGAGCTCCCAGGTGCAGCGAATGTCCTCTGTCCATGCATTGTCGGGAATTTGTTCCGGAAACGCAGCCGAAACATATCCCCTGAGTTTTTCCGGGAAAATATACAGGCGGGCTTCCGAAATTCATCGGGAGCCCGCCTGTTTTGGTATCGGATGGCACCTTTGCATTCTGCGGCGGTATAAAAAAGAAGCAGCCTCCAAAAGAGGCTGCTTCTGATTCGCTTCAATAGGCATCCGCGAAGCCCGGGGCTTCACTGCGGGTGCATCTGTCAATTCAATTATTCAGCGACGTAGGGCAGCAGAGCAATCTGACGGGCACGCTTGATAGCGGTGGTCAGGTCACGCTGATGTTCTGCACAGGTGCCGGTGGTACGGCGGGGCAGAATCTTGCCGCGCTCGGACAGATAACGGCGGAGCTTTGCAGTGTCCTTGTAATCGATGCCGTTCACCTTATCCACGCAGAAAGCACATACCTTCTTGCGCTTGCGGGGACGCATACGCTGTTCGTTAGCCATGGAAATAACCTCCTTCGTAAGCATTGTGAAAAAAGTTCTGTAATTTAGAAGGGCAGCTGTGCATCGTCGTCTTCCAGCATCGCAAAATCGGATGCAGGAGCGCTTGCGGGGGCAGAATAGCCGCCGTAGCTGGGTGCTGCAGCAGGAGCGTTGTAAGTGTTACCGCCGTAGGAATTGCCGCCATAGGTGTTGCCACCGTAGGAGGATTCGCTATTGCCGTCACGCTTGCTGTCGCCGAAATAGACATTGTCGGCGATAACCTCTGCAGTGCGACGCTTATTGCCGTCCTTATCGGTCCAGCTGCGGATCTGCAGCCGACCGGACACCACCGCCATGCGACCCTTGGTGAAATACTTAGAGACAAATTCTCCAGTCTGACGCCAGGCGACACAGTCGATGAAGTCAGTTTCCCGTTCGCCGCCGTCCTTCGGACCGAAGTCACGATCGACTGCCAGGCTAAAGCTGGCTACGGCGACGCCGCTGCCGGTACGGCGCAGCTCGGGATCACGGGTCAGGCGGCCCATGATTACAATGTGGTTGAGCATCGGAATTCCTCCTTACTCGGCCACAGCAGTGGTCAGGCAACGCATAACGCCTTCGGTGATCTTCATAACACGCTCAAGCTCTGCAGGGAACTCGGGCTTGCTTTCGAAGTTCATGAGGACGTAGTAGCCTTCCATCAGGTCGTTGATGGGGTATGCCAGACGACGCTTGCCCCACTCATCGATGTTGGACAGAGTGCCCTCCGCCTCCACCATTGCCTTGAACTTTTCCACAAGTGCAGCGATGCCCTCTTCGCCCTGAGCAGGGTCGATGATGTAGAGCACCTCGTACTTACCGGTAATCTTAGCCATGTTGATTGCACCTCCTTTTGGACTTTTGGCCCCCGGACTCGCCGGGAGCAAGGATGTCTGTGTTTGCAGACTGATTTATTTTATAGGATTGTCTGCCAAAAGTCAAGTAGTTTTTTCTATATAATCCGAAAAAATATGGATTTTTTTATAGATTTACCGGTGCTCTTCTGACATTTATAAAAAAATGGGCGTCCCGAAGGACGCCCGCTCTTTTGTTAGCAGCAGCCGTGATCCCGATCACAGTTGCAGTTGCAGTTGCAGCCGCAGCCATTGCCACAGCCATTTCCGCAGCCACAGCCATAGCCATTGCCGCAGCCACAGAACAGGATGAGCAGGATGATGATCCAGCACACGTTACCACCGCAGAAACCGTTATTACCATAGTTATACATAATCCATACCTCCGCATTTTTTTTGCGGTTTTCACCGCTCATTCCATGTTATTCCGGAGTCCCAAAAATGTGCTGCCACTTTCTAAATCCACTTCGCAACCTGCCTTTGTCGAAATTTGTCGACAAATATGCACAAAATGGCATTGAAAAATGTCGGGCAATCTGTTATTTTAATAAGTGCTGTGTCAAATATTAGAAAGGGGATGCCGCCATGGATATGCCAAAGGTATTGATCGTCGACAGCAATGATGAATTTCGTGAAAGTCTTTCCGATGCGCTGAGTAGAATCTGTATCCTCCACACTTGTCAAAGCGGCTCACAAGCTCTGGAGCTCATGCATTCTTTTTCTCCCGATATTCTGATTCTGGATCTGATGCTTCCGGGTATTGATGGTATCAGTCTGCTCCACAGAACAGCAGAAGCCGGTCTGCATCCAGCTGTACTAGCCACTTCCCGTTTTACCAGTGACTATGTGTTGGAGGCACTTCACCGGCTGGAGGTGAACTATCTGATGATGAAGCCCTGTGATATTCAATCCATTGTATGCAGAGTCAGTGATCTGGCCGCCGATCTGCATCCGTCTTCCATTTACCACACCGATCCCAAATCGGCTGTGTCCAATCTGCTGCTGTCTCTGGGCTTTCCTACCAAGCTGGATGGCTTCAGCTATTTACAGGCCGCCATTCCTCTGTATTCCGAGGATCCGTCTCAGGCCATCACAAAGGAACTGTATACTGCTGTCGCTACGCTCTACCACAAAGACTGCAAGCAGGTGGAACGTTCCATCCGCAGCGCCATCGAAGCCGCTTGGCGCAATCGGGACGAGAGAGTCTGGCAGCTGTATTTTAATCCCGCTCCCGGCGGCTGCGTCCCCCGCCCGACCAACGGTACTTTCATATCCCGTATGGCAGATTTTCTGGCCAGACAGATATATCAATATGGCAATGTATAAAACTGCCACAAAATAATACGGGCAAGAATTGTTCTTGCCCGTATTTTACATCTTAGTCCTTAATTTCAGGATCATCCTTTGCATAGCTGAAACCGCGGCCCCAGACCTCGCTGACCTGATTGATAATCATAAAGCAGGCAGGGTCCACTTCTCTTGCAAGGCGTTCGATCTTCACCACTTCCCGGTTGCTGATTACCGTCAGCAGCACTTCCGTATTCTGGTGAAGATAGCCGCTCTCTCCATGCAGCAGAGTCACGCCCCGCTCCACCTGAGAGAGAATCTTATCCCGCATTTCCTCGGGATACTGGGTAACGATTTTCACCTCTGTCTTGGTGGTACCGAACAGCGTCACCTTATTGAGGGTAATGGAAACGGTAATGGTCAGCAGCATACCGTACAGCAGGTCTTCCATGGGATGGAAAGACATCTGGGCCAGCATGATGCAGAAATCAAATGCCCACAGGGTAGAAGAAACCGGAATGCGGAACAGCTTCTGCAGAATCAGGGGAGGCACGTCCATACCGCCGGTGGAAGCGCCGCCGCGAATCACCATTCCAAGTCCCGTTGCCATAAATATGCCTGCAAACAACACATTCAGCAAAGGTTCCGTGGTGATCTGATAATTTCCCAGCAGCCTGTCCAGTGTTTCCAGCACAGCCGGGAAATACAGGGAACTGAACACGGTTGTCAGCGCAAACTGTGTGCCCAGGATTTTCCAGCCGATTCCCAGCATGATCAGGTTGAATATCAGGGTAAATACCGGAATGGAAATATGTGCATAGTGTTCCACCAGCAGCGCCAGACCGGTCGTGCCGCAGCTGATCAGATTGGCCGGCAGCAAAAACAGCTTGACCGCCGTCGCGAAAATGGTGTTGCCCACCAGGACCAGCAGCAGAGACATAAGCTTTTTTCTGTTAATTTTTTTTGCCATACAGCATCCTCCCGATCCAAAAAATACGCCTGCCAGAGAAACTTCCAACAGGCGAAATTCGAGCAAGTATTACAATATCCTGCCCCATTATAAAGAACAACCCAGAAATAGTCAAGATAAAAGATAAAAAACATCCCCCGGGAAAGCTACCGTTTCCCCGGGGGATGTTTGCTACTTTGAAAGCTCCGTCCGCAGTTTCTCCAGTGCCCGTTTCTCGATCCGGGATACATAGCTGCGGCTGATACCGGTTTTGTCTGCCACCTCTCGCTGTCGAAGTGGTACGCCGCCCTCCAGACCATAGCGAAGAACGATCACCTGCCGTTCCTGTTCTGTCAGGCATCGTCGAACTGCACCGTATACTTCCCTGATGGATTCCCGGTTGCTGATGTTTTCCAAAAGGTCACTGTCATCACTTACCACATCCATAAAGGAAAGAGATGCTCCGTCCGTACCGGTTTCGATGCAGTCCGACAGCGAAACATCCTGGCTGCTCTTTCTCTGTGCCCTGAAATACATAAGAATTTCATTTTCTACACATCGGGCTGCATAAGTCGCAAGTCTGGCGCCTTTGGATGCATCAAAGGTGGAAATACCTTTAATCAGGCCGATGGTCCCTATAGAAATCAAATCTTCCTGATCCGAATTCTGCACATAGTATTTTTTGATGATGTGTGCAACCAGACGAAGGTTGCGTTCGATCAGAATATTCCGTGCCTCCAAATCTCCCTGTGATGCTCTATCCAGATAATAACGTTCCTCCTGTGCTGTCAAAGGACGGGGAAAGCTGCCGGAAGACAGCTGCAGAGAATACATCATACTGCTGAGAATCAGCCAAGTGGCGGCAATCATGTGCCTCACCTCCACTCTACTCTATTCTCCGCTGCTCGTCCTTTTTCCATCTAAAATCCACCGCGCGTATTTACAGAATTCAACTTGCAAAAGGATCCATTTCATGGTACTCTATTGGAGAATAAATATTAAGGAGGGCTTTTATGCGGCTTCAGGAATCTGGCGAAATGTATCTGGAAACGATATACGTTCTGTCTCAGCAAATGAATATCGTTCGTTCTATCGATGTTGTGGAGCATATGGGTTACTCCAAGCCCAGCGTCAGCCGTGCTGTAAGGCTGCTGAAAAGCAACGGCTATCTCACCGTGGAAGATAGCGGTGCTCTTATACTAACGGAAAGCGGGAAAGCCATCGGCGAAAAAATTTATGCCCGTCACAAACTGCTGACCGAGCTGTTAGTGCGTATTGGTGTCGACCGGGAAACTGCCGCAGAGGATGCCTGCAAAATGGAACATACCATCAGCGACACTACGTTTAATGCACTCCGAAAGCATTTGAACATGGATTTCGACAAATAGCCAAAACAAATACCGCAGGCGGAATCAAAAGAAAGTGCTCCCCTGTGGGACTGTCACTCCGGCAGACCGGCCGGATATATCCGAATATATCTGCTACATTACAAAGACAGCGGAGCGTATCAAACCCGATACGCTCCGCTTTTTCTCTTTTTCAGGGAAGCGCCACCACGGCGCCATGATAATTCTTTTCAATGTACTCTTTCACCGCCTGACTTTTCAGTGCGGCAACCAGTGCCTTGGTTTTTTCCGTTTCCTCGTTGCCTTCCTTTACCACCAGAATGTTAGCATAGGTGGTCGCCGAAACAGAAGTGGCATCTTCAGAAACCAAAGCATCTTCCGCAGCATTCAGTCCCGCACCCAGCGCATAATTTCCGTTGATGACCGCAAATGCTACGCTGTCAAGTGTCTTGGGCAGCTGGGCAGCCTCCATCTCTACGATTTTCAGATTTTTCGGATTTTCCGCAATGTCCAGAACCGTGGCCTCCTGCCCTGCGCCTTCCTTCAGCTGAATCAGCCCCTGTTCCTGCAGCAGAAGCAGCGCACGGCCGCGGTTGGAACCATCGTTGGGTATGGAAATCGTATCTCCGTCAGCCAGCTGACTCAGTTCGGACTTGGTGCCGGCATAAATGCCGAACGGCTCATAATGAATGGCCGCCACCTTCCGCAGATGTGTCCCTTTCTCTTTGTTAAAGGTCTGCAGGTACGGTTCGTGCTGAAAATAGTTGGCATCCGCTTCTCCGTCTTCTACCGCATGGTTGGGCATTACATAGTCATTAAACACCTTGATTTCCAGTTTCCATCCGTCCTTAGCGAGTTCCTCCTTGACCACCCGCAAAATATCTGCATGGGGTGTGGGGGAAGCAGCTACAACAATGGTCTTTTCGTCGCTGCCGGAATGACATCCGGAAAAAAGTCCCAGTGTCAGAAGCATACACAAAACAATGGCAAAGATTTTTTTCATATCCGTAGTCTCCTTTTTATTTTCTTTATTTTCGATTCCGAAGCCGCTTGTCGCAGACTTTGGACAGCTTCGTTCCTGCAGTCTGAATCAGCTGCACCAGTACAATCAAACCGATCACTGCCACCCACATAACAAAAGTCTTGAAATTGTAGTAGCCGTAATCAATTGCCAGCTTTCCCAGACCGCCGCCTCCGATAATGCCGGCCATGGCACCGTAGCCGAGGATTGTCGTCATGGTAATGGCTCCGCCGGAAAGCAGGCTGGGCATCGCTTCCGGAAGCAGAACCCTGGTAACGATCTGCATGGCGGATGCGCCCATGGACTGGGCCGCCTCCACAACTCCGTGACTGACTTCCCGCAGACTGCTTTCCACCATCCGCGCCACCAGAGGAAATGCGGCGATGACCATAGGCGGGATCGTGGCAGCCGTGCCGATTTTGGTTCCCACCAGCAGCTTGGACAAAGGCAGGGCAACAATCATCAGAATCAGGAAGGGTACGCTTCGCAGCAGGTTGATCCCCCCATGGATGCTCTTCATCAGCCATGTCGGCAAAGGGCGAATGCCGTTTTTTTCTCCAGTGACCAGCAGCACGCCCAGCGGCAATCCGATGGCATAGGAAAAAAGCACCTGCAAAACAAGAGAATATATCGTTTCCCAGGCAGCCGGAAGAAATTCACTCCGAAGGATTTCCAGCTGCTGGACGAAATTGGGATCGGACAAAAATTCAAACATATCTCTGCACCTCCTCAGCAGTAACGCCGGTCTGGGAATTGAAATATTCCAGAGCCATCCTTTTTCCTTCCTCGTGCTCCGGCAGACTGATCAGCATGGTGCCGAACATTCTGCCGTCCACATTTCGGGTATCCGCACCCAGAATGCTCACCAGTATCCCCTTTTCGGCAGCCAGCGAGGCAATCACCGGCCGGTCCACCGTCATGCCGTTAAAGGCCAGTCTGGCAACAGGGCCATCCCAGTGAGAGCTGGGCATTGCTCTGTCAGGGGACACCAGCCGGCGGCCGGCAGCCGTCCGGGGATTGGAGAACACATCTTCCACTTTTCCGATTTCCGCCACGGTTCCCTGATCCAGAATCGCCACCCGGTGGCAGATCTGCTCGATTACGGACATCTGGTGGGTAATCATAATCACGGTAATCCCCCGCTCCCGGTTGATGTCCTGCAGCAGTTTCAGAATGCTCTCCGTAGTCTGAGGATCCAGCGCGGAAGTGGCCTCATCACAGAGCAGCACTTCCGGATCGGATGCCAGTGCCCTCGCAATGGCAATACGCTGCTTCTGTCCGCCGGAAAGCTGCACAGGGTAGGCATCTGCCTTGTCAGACAGCCCCACAATTGCCAGCAGCTTCTGCGCTTTTTCCCGCGCTTCCATCCTGCCAACTCCGGCCAGTTCCAGCGGGAAACAGATATTCTGCAAAGATGTACGCTGCTCCAGCAGGTTGAAATTCTGAAAAATCATGGCAATCCGCCGCCGCTGCTCCCGCAGCTGGCGACGCTTCAGTCCCACAAGGTCTTGCCCGTGGAACAGGATCTGTCCTTCCTCCGGACGTTCCAGCAGATTGATACACCGCACCAATGTGCTTTTACCAGCGCCGGAAAGACCGATAATTCCAAAAATCTCTCCCTGTTCCACCGACACGGACACGTCCCGCAATGCCAAAACCCGCCCATCACCGGAACCGAAGGTCTTGGACAGGTGCTGTAATCGAATTAGTTCACTCACAGTATTTCCTCCTAAAAAACAAAAAAGCCGTCCTGATGCTTACGCAAAAGGACGGCTTTCAATCACCGTGTTACCACCTTAATTTACCGCAGTCTCACAACTGCAGCCTCCGGGAGTGCCAGCACACTCCTGCGCAATAACGGGCGCTCCCGTCACAGACTACTTATCGCCTGTGCAGCTCCGGAACCATGTTCAGTCTGCGCCTTGCGTACCCCTTCACAGCAGCCGGGGCTCTCTGGACGAATGCAGCAGACTTACTCTTCCCTTCTCAGCCTTATCTATTCAAGAATGGGGTCATTATAGCAAAGTGTCTTCATCGTGTCAACACTTATTTTCCACAGAAATACATTTTTCAGGAAATGCCCTGCAGTTCCATCATTTCCACCACCATCTGGCCTCTTTGCGTCAGTGCCACAGAGCCCAGAACGGGATAGGCTGCGTATTTCTCCTGATTGCATTTCCCCAGAGGGCGGTCATAATCCAGAGAAACCAATCTCTTTTTCTCCAGAACCTGCAGAATCAGGCTATACTCTTCCACAGGACGGTCATTTTCCTCCAAATAAACGGGAACCATATCATCCGCCCGTCTTGCAATCGGCAGGAAAGCAAACTGTGCCAGCTGCTCCAGCATCTCAATTTCGCCAACCGTCAGCTCCAGAGAGCCGGCGCACTGGCTGCAATTACCGGAACACCGGTCGCAATTACCGGAACATTTTTCCATGTGAGTCCTCTCTTTCGGGAATTTGATTACACTTTGACCAGCTCGTACGCACGGGAGCCGAATCCCAAAGCGGCAGCTGCTTCCACAGTATGCACACCATTCCGGCTTTCGATGCGCTCAATCAGATGATCCCGTCCGGGATCCTTGGAGGCATAGACCAAATCCAAGCACGCCTGATCGATGGCAATGGGATCATCGGAAATCAGAATGCCGATATCCGCCATACAGGGATCCTCCGCAACGGAACAGCAGTCACAGTCCACAGACATATTCTTCATCACATTGATATACACCGCGTTGCCCTTGAAGTAATCGACTACAGACGAGGCGGCATCCGCCATTGCCTCAAGAAATGCATTGCGCTCGGCAGACCAGATATTTTCAGGTACACCTGCACCATGGATATAAGCCTTGCCAAAAGAAGATGCCACGCCGATGGACAGCTGCTTCAGTGCTCCGCCAAAACCGCCCATAGGATGCCCCTTGAAATGGGACAGCACCAGCAAAGAATCATAATTTGCCAGATCCTTTCCCACATAATTCTTCCGGATCACCTTGCCGTTGGGAATTTCCAGCACCATGTCAGGCCCGGCAGCATCCAGCAGATCTACGGGGAAGCTGTCGCTCCAGCCGTGCTTTTTCAGTGTCTGCAGATGGCGCTCCGTGGTATTGCGCGCGCCCTCGTAGGCGGTATTGCACTCCACGACGGTGCCGCCCACATAATCTATGACGGGCTTCCAAAAATCCGGGCGCAGGAAATTCTGATTCCCCTCCTCGCCGGAATGGACCTTGACGGCTACTTTGCCGGGGAGTTTCCTGCCCAGCAGCTGATACATTTCCAGCACCTTATCACAGGTAATGGTATCGGAAAAATAGACCTTGGGTTTCATAAGAATACCGCCTTTCATTTTTTGATTTATTATACAGTCTCACGCTCGTCGGCGCAACCGGATTTTCGGGAATTCCGTTCTTTCCGCTGCCGTTCCTCAAAAAAACATCATCGGCCTGCCGTTTCCCTCCAAAACACAGAGAAAACCGTGAAAAAGTACGGAAAAAGTTCTTGACTTTTGCCTTCTTCAATGCTAAAATGTAACAGCCGCATTGAAGGGGTTTTAAGTTCGTGCGTCAAAAACACTCACCCCCAGAGCGAGACTACAAAAATGAAGTAGGTGAAATGAATCATGAAGGCAGTTATCGTTACCGGTGGCAAGCAGTACACTGTTTCCGAAGGCGACATTCTCTACATCGAGAAGCTGGACGCTGAGGCAGAGGCTACCGTAAAGTTCGACCAGGTTCTGGCAGTGCTGGACGGCGAAAACTCCAAGATCGGCGCTCCCGTTGTTGAGGGTGCTTGTGTCGAGGGCAAGATCGTCAAGAACGGCAAGGGCAAGAAGATCGTCGTCTTTAAGTACAAGCCCAAGAAGGGCGAGAAGAGCAAGATGGGTCACCGTCAGCCCTACACCAAGGTGGAAATCACCAAGGTCGCACTGTAATTGAATTATGACAAAATGCGAATTTTTCACCGAGGACGACAGAATTACAGGATTCTCCGTCTCCGGTCACAGCGGCTATAGTGAGGCCGGCTCCGACATTGTCTGTGCCGCCATTTCCGCTGTTGTTGCCATGGCTGAAGCCACCATCAACGATGTTTGCGGTGCCAAAGCCAAGGTTCGGGTCAAAGAAGATGCCGCACGCATCACCCTGACCCTCCCCGCTTCCTGCGACGAAGAAGAGTCCGTACAGGCTGTTCTGGCCGGTATGCTCCTCTATCTGTGCAACCTGCGGGACGAATATCCTGATTATATCGAAGTTTTGGAGGTGTAAACCTATGCTGAAGATTAGCATTCAGTTCTTCGCTCACCATAAGGGCGGTGGTTCTACCAAGAACGGCCGTGATTCTGAGTCTAAGCGTCTGGGCGTGAAGCGTGCTGACGGTCAGTTCGTTCTGGCCGGTAACATTCTGGTTCGCCAGAGAGGCACTCACATTCATCCCGGTGTCAATGTTGGCATCGGCAGCGATGACACCCTGTTTGCTCTGGTTGACGGCACCGTCAAGTTCGAGCGCAAGGGCAAGGATCGCCGGCAGTGCTCTGTGTACGCTGAGCAGTAATTGCGCATAGTTGAGGAAGGGCTGTTGCAGACTATCTTTGCGACAGCCCTTTTTTAATGCAGCTTATGCTGCGATCAACGGATATCAGGTAAATATCCCTTGATGACAGCACAAGCAAATAACTTCATGCTTCCTACAGGAGGATTTTAAAATGGAAATGTTTGTAGATAAAGTCAGAATTACCGTCATCGGCGGCAAGGGCGGCGATGGTGCCGTTGCATTCCACCGGGAAAAATATGTAGCCGCCGGCGGCCCCGACGGCGGTGACGGCGGCCACGGCGGCAGCGTCATCCTGCGTGTCAACGACAATCTGTCCACCCTGCTGGACTTCCGCTATAAGCGCAAGTATGCTGCCCAGGCCGGCGGCAACGGTGCCGGCAAGCGGTGCAGCGGCAAAAACGGCGAATCTCTCGTCATTCAGGTGCCCAGAGGCACTCTGGTGCGGGACGCCGAATCCGGTCAGATCATCGTGGATATGTCCACGGGTGAAGATTTTGTTCTGGCAAAGGGCGGCCGGGGCGGCTGGGGCAACTCCCACTATGCCACGCCTACCCGTCAGATCCCCCGCTTTGCAAAGGCCGGCCTCAAGGGTCAGGAGCGGGACGTGATTCTGGAGCTGAAGCTGCTGGCAGACGTAGGTCTGGTGGGTTTCCCCAACGTGGGCAAGTCCACCCTGCTGTCCGTCACTTCCAACGCCCGTCCCAAAATTGCAAATTATCACTTTACCACCCTTTTCCCCAATCTGGGCGTAATCTATGTGGAAGAAGGCGTCTCCTTCGTTATGGCCGACATTCCCGGCATCATCGAAGGCGCTGCCGACGGTGCAGGTCTCGGCCACGATTTCCTGCGGCATATTGACCGCTGCCGCCTGCTGGTACACGTGGTTGACGTATCCGGCAGCGAGGACCGGGATCCCGTTGCGGATTTCGATGCCATCTGTGAAGAGCTGGCCAGCTACAGCGTGGATCTCAGCAACCGTCCCATGATCGTCGCCGCCAACAAGTGTGATCTGCTGCCCGAAGGCTCCGATAATCTGGAGCGTCTGCGTGCCCATGTGGAAGCAGCAGGCTGTGAGCTGTACGAGATTTCCGCCGGCACTACGCAGGGTACCAGACATCTCATGCAGGTGATTGCCGAAAAGCTCCGCACACTTCCCCCTGTCACCATCTACGAGCCGGAATATGTGGAAGTGGTGGAAGAGGCCGGCGATCCTCAGGATCTGGTGATCGAACACCTGGGCAGCACCTGGGTTATTACCGGTACCTGGCTGGAGCGTCTCATCCAGAACATCAACTTCGACGACTACGAATCCCGCAACTACTTTGACCAGCAGCTGCGTAAATGCGGTCTGTTCAAGCGTCTGGAAGATATGGGCATTCAGGACGGCGACACCGTGGATATTTACGATTTCGCATTTGAATACCAGAGATAAACCAACGGAGCTGCAAAATGCAGCTCCGTTTTTTCTTCCCCTTGCGAAAGCGTCCTTTCTGATATATACTAAATGCAATGTATTCAAAGGAGGATTCCCATGGAATTGAAAGTAATGGCCGTCGGCGATGTGGTCGGCAACCCCGGTATGGAACGGATTCGCCGTTCCCTGCGGTATTGGAAACGCCAGACGGGTGCGGATTTTGTTGTCGTCAACGGCGAAAATGCCAGCGTGGTTGGCATGACCCCCTCTCAGGGAGAGGATATTCTGGACGCCGGAGCCGATGTGATCACCATGGGCAATCACACCTTTGGCAAGCGGGAAATCACGGATTATCTGGACGAATCCCCTTCCGTCCTTCGTCCCGCCAATTACGCCCCCCAGCTTCCCGGACGGGGCTGGGGAATCTACGAAACCAAATTCGGCGATGTGGCGGTCATCGATCTGATCGGCCGCTGCAATATGGATTACGGCCCTGACAACCCTTTTCTGATGGTGGACAAAATTCTTTCAAAAATCAAAACAAAGCTGATTTTCGTGGAAATTCACGGGGAAGCCACTTCCGAAAAACTGGCAATGGGCCATATGCTGGACGGCAGGGTCAGCGCCGTCTGGGGCACCCATACGCACGTCCCCACCGCAGACGCCCAGATTCTTCCAAAGGGAACCGGGTATGTAACCGACCTCGGCATGACAGGCCCCAGAAATTCCATTCTGGGCATCCGTCCGGAGCTGTCCATCGCCAAATTCCGCGGAGACCTTACAAGCCGCTATCAGTGGGCGGAAGGCCCCACCAAGATGGAGGCCGTTCTCTTCACCATCGACACCGCCTCCGGCCTGTGCCGCAAGGCAGAAAGGATTGACCTGACTGATGAAAATTCTTCACAGCGCTGATTTGCATCTGGACTCCCCCATCACAGGGCGTTCGGCTGAAATCACGCAGTATTTACGGCAGCAGCTTCTGCAGCTGCCGGAAAAAATCGCTCAGCTTTGCAAAAAGGAAAACTGCGACCTTCTTTTGCTCTCCGGCGACGTGTTCGACGGTGTCTGCAGCGCAGAAAGCGTCCGGGCGCTGAAGCTGGCTCTGGAAGAAGCCGCCGTGCCCGTCTTTATTGCCCCGGGCAATCACGATTTTTGTTCCCCCACTTCTCCCTGGCTGACGGAAATCTGGCCGGAAAATGTCCATATTTTCACGCATCCCGTGATTGAAAGCGTCTCCCTTCCGGAACTGGATTGCCGCGTCTATGGTGCCGGCTTTATCGGCATGGACTGCGAGGCCTTGCTGGAAGGTTTCCGGGCAGAGGGTGAGGAACGCTATCACATCGCTGTTCTCCACGGAGACCCCACGCAGATAAATTCTCCCTACTGTCCCATCACGCAGGCGCAGGTGACCGATTCCGCTCTGGACTATCTGGCACTCGGCCACATCCACAAAGGAGGCTCTTTCCGGGCAGGTTCCACGCTCTGTGCCTGGCCCGGTTGTCCAATGGGCCGCGGATTCGACGAACTGGGCGAAAAGGGCGTGATTCTGGTGTCGCTGGAGGACAGCACATCTGCAGAATTTGTCCCTCTTGATACCCCCCGGTTTCTGGATCTCACCGCCGAAGTCCTTACAGACCCGGCGGATACTCTGGCATCCGTCCTGCCGGCAGCGGGAAATAAGAATTTCTATCGCATTACGCTCACGGGAGAATGCGACGAGCTGGACACCGCCCGGCTGGCAGCACAGTTTTCCCGCTTTCCCTATCTGGAAATCAGAAATCACACCGTTCCCACCACGGATCTGTGGAGCTGTATTGGGGATGACAGTCTGGAAGGCGTCTACTTCCGTATGCTCCACGACGCCATGGAGTGTCAGGATCCCGAAACCCGGAACGCTCTGAAACTGGCCGCGAAAATCTCCCGCAAACTTCTGGACGGGCAGGAGGTGACCTTGCCGTGAAAATCTATTCCATGACCGCCACGTTCGGCAAACTGGAAAACCAGACGCTGACCCTGGAGCCGGGTCTGAACATCATCCACGCTCCCAACGAATGGGGAAAATCCACCTGGTGTGCCTTTCTGGTCACCATGCTCTACGGTCTGGACACCCGGGCAAAGACCACCAAGAACGCCCTTGCCGACAAAAACCATTACGCCCCCTGGTCCGGCAGCCCCATGTCCGGACGCATGGACATTCAGTGGAACGGCCGGGATATTACCATCGAACGGCGCACCAAGGGCCGCACACCCATGGGCGAGTTTTTTGCCTACGAAACGCAGACCGGTCTTCCGGTTCCCCAGCTGACTGCCGCCAACTGCGGCCAGACGCTTCTGGGCGTGGAGAGAAGTGTATTCCTCCGGGCAGGATTTCTCCGTCTGTCGGATCTGCCGGTTACGCAGGACGAATCTCTGCGCCGCCGGCTGAACGCATTGGTCACCACCGGTGACGAAAGCGATTCCGGCGACCTGCTGGCTCAGAAGCTGAAGGAACTGAAAAACCGCTGCCGTTACAACCGCACCGGTCTGATTCCGCAGGTGGAACAGCAGCGCGATGAGCTGGAAAAGAAGCTGCAGGAACTGCAGGATCTGCAAAGCCAGTCTCAAAAAATACAGGCCCGCCATTCCGAGCTGGAAGCCTACATTCTCCAGCTCAAAAACCATCAGGCCGCTCTGGAATACGCCGCTTCCAAAACCAACGCACAGCGAGTTTCGGAAGCCGAAGCCGCAAGGGATGCCGCCGCAGAAGCCTACCACGAACTGAAACAGCGCTGTGAAGAGCTTCCCGGGCAGGAGACCGCTCAGCAGTCTCTGAAGACCGCCCAGAATCTCCAGCAGCAGTGGATGGCTCTGCAGATGGAGCGTCAGATGCTCCCCCCTGCCCCCGTTCCGCCGGAAATTCCGGATCGGTATCGGAACACACCTCCCGAGGAAGCCGTTTCCGCCGCACTATCGGACGTGCAGGCCCTCTCCCGGCTGGAAGAGCAGAAAAAGCATCACAGCAAAAGCACACTCCTTGTGAGCATTTTCAGTGCACTGGCTCTCATTATCCTGTCGGTGCTGCAGTATAGTTTCCCTCTGCGTTTGCCTCTGTTTATCGGAGGCTGTGCCGCCATTGTGGCTGTAGTTGTGGTAACCCTGTTGCTTGGTGCCGCAAAAACCCGGAGTTTAAGCAGAGAGATTCAGCTTCTTTACGACCGTCACCCTCTGCTCAGCCCTGACCGCTGGTCCCCGGACGCGGAAAGCTTTGCCGCCACACAGCTGGCATACACAGAATCTCTGCGGACATACCGTAGATTGTGCGGCGATCTGGATTCCCGCGCAGAGGCTCTCGATGCAGAAATCCAGCATTTCACCCAGGGACGTTCTCTTACACAGGCACAGGCATACTGGAATCAAATTCTTACCGCCTGGGAAAATCTCGGAAATGCACACCGGGAGATGCTGCAGGCGCAGAATCACGCCGAGGCCATGAAAGCCATGGCAAAACCGGTGGAAAAACCCCAGTATCCGGACACTTTGACTTTTTCCGATACCGATACCCGCCGTCTGCTGTCCGATGCCACTTTTGAGCAGCGGCAGCTGCATCTGCGCTACGGACAGTATCAGGGAAAGATGGAAGCTCTGGGACAGGCTTCCCTGCTGGAAAGCCAACTGAATGCCGCCAATCAGCGTCTTGACCGTCTGAACGAAACCTACAAGGCACTGGAATATGCTCAGGCCGCTCTTACCGCCGCCACCGAAGAGCTTCAGCGCCGCTTTGCGCCCCGGATTGCAAAACAGGCACAGGATCTGTTCTGCAGTCTGACCGGCGGACGGTATAACCGTCTGACTCTTGCACAGGATCTGTCCGTCAACGCCGGAGCCGAAGGAGAAAACACCCTGCGTGCTGCCCAGTGGCGCAGCGAGGGCACGATGGATCAGCTGTATCTGGCGTTGCGTCTGGCCGTCGCCCGGGAGCTGACTCCCGATGCCCCTCTGATTCTGGACGACGCTCTGGTCCGGTTTGACGATGTACGTCACGCCGCAGCCATGAAAATTCTGAAAGAAGAAGCGGAGCACAAGCAGGTAATTCTGTTTACCTGCCAAAACCGGGAAACAAACATATAACAAACGGGCCTGTCAAAACAGGCCCGTTAATTCTGTCCGCACTGTCTCTGCACAGCCACGCGGGCGGCAGCAAAAAAAGAGCCTGTCCCGATTGGGACAGGCTCTGCATATTAAGGGGTATCTTACTTGGCAAAAACCTTCTTCAGACGAACAAAGCGGGGCAGGCTGTCTTCCTTGACCATGCCGGTCTCGCCCTGAATCAGGGGCAGGCAGTAGTCGATGAACTCCTGCTTCACACCGTTGCCGGCCTCGTTGATCCACTCCAGAGGAACCTTCTTCTCGGTGTTGGCAACCAGGCTCAGGTCGAACAGCTTTGCTTCGCAGCGGTAGCCGTTCTCGTCACGGGTGCAGGCAAAGCCCACCATCTTGTCGGTCTCGCCGGCAACAGCAGCTTCGACAGCCACCTTACCGGACATGAAGGACTCAGCAATATCGGTGCCGGAAGCGCAGTGTGCGGCGCAGCGCTGCAGCAGGCTCAGCTCGATGGGACGAACCTTAACACCGATCTCCTTCTTGACCACATCGGCCAGACGTGCAGCCAGACCGCCCAGCTGAGCGTGGCCGAAGCCGTCGGTACCGGAGGTCTTGGCCTCGGAAACGAAGGTGCCGTCGGCATAGTGGATGCCCTCGGAGACAGCGACGATGCAGTTCTTCTTCTCGCCATAGATTCTCTTGACATCGGCAATGAAAGCATCCATGTCAAAATCACGCTCGGGAAGGTAGATCAGATCGGGACCGTCGCCCTTGACATTTGCCAGAGCGGCAGCTGCGGTCAGCCAGCCTGCATGACGGCCCATGCACTCGATGATGGTAACCATGCCGGTGTCGTAAACCTGGCTGTCACGGCTGACTTCCATCACAGAAGTAGCAATGTACTTGGCAGCGGATGCAAAACCGGGGCAGTGGTCGGTACCGGCCAGGTCATTGTCGATGGTCTTGGGCACGCCCATGACACGGCACTCGTAGCCAACGCGGTTCATGTACTTGGAAATCTTATTGCAGGTATCCATGGAGTCGTTGCCGCCGTTGTAGAAGAAATAGCGGACATCATACTTCTTGAAGATCTCCAGAATACGCTTGTAGTCGGTGTCGTCCACATCGGGGTCGGCAATCTTATAACGGCAGGAACCCAGTGCGGAAGAGGGGGTGTGCAGCATATTTTCCAGCTCGGCAGCATCTTCCTCGTCCATGATCATCAGCTCATCATTCAGGACGCCCTTGATGCCGTGGTAAGCACCGTAGACCTTGGTGATGTTGGGATTCTCAAGACCGGTCTTGATAACGCCATAGGCAGAACAGTTGATTACAGAAGAAGGACCACCGGACTGACCGATGATCAAAGAACCAACTAAGGCTTTTTCGGACATATCATTGTACCTCCAGTACGTAATTTTTCTTGTCATTTTACCGAGGTTTGCCTTGCAAACCTTGATCGTTTTGTATTATACCATAAATTATTTGCCTTGGCAAATATTATTATTGCAATAAAAATCGGACTTTGCTATAATATTTTTGTACAAAACAGGCAAGTCCTGTATAATAAGAAAGGAATGATTCCAATGGCTCTTGTTACTTCTACCGAGATGTTCAAGAAGGCCTACAGCGGTGGTTATGCCATCGGCGCCTTCAACGTCAACAATATGGAAATCGTTCAGGGCATCACCGAAGCTTGCCGCGAGGAGAAGGCTCCTGTGATCCTGCAGGTTTCCAAGGGCGCCCGTGCTTACGCTAATCACACATACCTCGTAAAGCTGGTTGAGGCCGCTGTTATTGAGTGCCCCGAAATTCCCATCGTCCTGCACCTGGACCATGGCGACAGCTTCGAAACCTGTAAGTCCTGCATCGACGGCGGCTTTACTTCCGTCATGATCGACGCTTCCAGCAAGCCCTTCGCAGAAAACATCGAGATCACCAAGAAGGTCGTTGAGTACGCTCACGATCACGGTGTTGTCGTTGAGGCCGAGCTGGGTGCTCTGGCCGGCGTTGAGGACGAAGTCAACGTTTCCGCTGAGAACTCTCACTACACCCGTCCCGAAGAAGTCGAGGAGTTTGTCTCCAAGACCGGCTGCGACTCTCTGGCTATCGCCATCGGCACCAGCCACGGCGCTTACAAGTTTAAGCCCGGCACCAAGCCCCAGCTGCGTTTCGACATTCTGGAGGAAGTCTCCAAGAAGCTGCCCAACTTCCCCATCGTTCTGCACGGTTCTTCTTCCGTTCCTCAGAATTATGTGGACATGGTCAACGCTCATGGCGGCAAGATGCCCGGTGCTATCGGTGTTCCCGAAGATCAGCTGCGTCACGCTGCTGAGCTGTCTGTCTGCAAGATCAACATCGACTCCGACCTGCGTCTGGCTATGACCGGCACCATCCGTGAGTTCTTTGATGCTCACCCCGACAAGTTCGATCCCCGTGAGTATCTGAAGCCCGCTCGTGCCAACATCAAGGAACTGGTTCGCCACAAGCTGGTGGACGTTCTGGGCTGCGCCGGCAAGGCTTAATTGATTTTCCCTGTGGACTCCCACCTGCGTGGGAGTCCTTTTTTTATCGTTTTCTTCGTCCGCCTCTTGTAAATTACCTCAAAATGTGGTAAACTAAGTTGATTTGATTAAAAAATATTCTTTTTCAGGAGGGTGCCATGTACCTGTCTGCTCCCATTTAGCTTCCTCCTTTTCGCCTGTTATTCATGTCTATCAATTACGGAGGAATGTTATGTCAACTTTAGCTGAAGAAATCAGCCGACGCCGGACTTTTGCAATCATTTCCCACCCCGACGCCGGTAAAACTACATTAACCGAAAAATTCCTGCTCTACGGCGGCGCCATCGCACAGGCCGGTGTCGTCAAGGGCAAGAAAAACACCCGCGCCGCCACCTCTGACTGGATGGAAATTGAGAAGCAGCGTGGTATTTCCGTCACCTCTTCTGTTATGCAGTTCCAGTATGACGGTTTCTGCATCAACATTCTGGATACCCCCGGTCACCAGGACTTCTCCGAGGACACCTACCGTACCCTGATGGCGGCGGACTCTGCCGTCATGGTCATCGACGGTGCCAAGGGCGTGGAGCCCCAGACCAGAAAACTGTTCAAGGTCTGCGCCATGCGCCATATCCCCATCTTCACCTTTATCAACAAAATGGACCGGGAAACCAAAGATCCCTTCGATCTTCTGGACGAAGTGGAGCGGGAACTGGGCATTGAAACCTACGCCATGAACTGGCCCATCGGCTGCGGCAAGGATTTTCAGGGCGTTTACGACCGGGAAAAGAGCCAGCTGCTTTTCTTCTCCGGCGCCAACGGCAAGAACCGGGCCGAAAAGCAGTCCGTTGATCTTTACGATCCTCAGGTCGCCCAGCTGCTGGACAGTGAAACCAAGCATCAGCAGCTGATTGACGACGTGGAGCTTCTGTCCGCAGGACGGGATCTGGATCTGGAGGAAGTCAAAAACGGCCGCCTCAGTCCCGTGTTCTTTGGCTCCGCTCTGACCAACTTCGGCATCGAGCCGTTCCTGGAAGCCTTTTTGAAGATGACGCCTCCCCCTCTGTCCCGTGTGGCAGACTGCGGAGAAATCGACTCTTTCTGCCCGGATTTTTCTGCCTTTGTCTTCAAAATTCAGGCAAACATGAACAAAGCCCATCGTGACCGTCTGGCATTCATGCGAATCTGCTCCGGCAAATTCCAGCGGGATACCGAGTATTACCATATGCAGGGCAAGAAGAAAATGCGTCTTTCCCAGCCGCAGCAGCTGATGGCTGCCGACCGGGAAATCGTCGAGGAAGCTTACGCAGGCGACGTTATCGGCGTCTTTGATCCCGGCATCTTCTCCATCGGTGACACGATCACCGTTCCCGGCAAGAAGTTCCTCTTCTCCGGCATCCCCACCTTCGCTCCCGAGCATTTCTGCCGTGTCTCCGCCAAGGACTCCATGAAGCGCAAGCAGTTCGTCAAGGGTACGGAGCAGATTGCTCAGGAAGGCGCCATTCAGATCTTCAAGGTTCCCAATTCCGGTATGGAAGAGGTCATCGTCGGCGTCGTGGGTACGCTGCAGTTCGATGTGTTTGAGTACCGCATGAAGAACGAATACGGCGTGGATCTGCGGATGGAAATGCTCCCCTACGAGGAAATCCGTCTGATCGACCGTTACAGCGGTGAACTGACCGACCTGAATCTCGGCTCC
This sequence comes from Oscillospiraceae bacterium, assembly GCA_020025535.1. Taxonomy (GTDB): domain Bacteria; phylum Bacillota; class Clostridia; order Oscillospirales; family Oscillospiraceae; genus Faecousia. Next base: position 224,420 of record JAHHRY010000001.1, read on the forward strand.
GACGCAGAGCTTCTGGAAGATTACAAGGGCAACAATCTGCTGGTGTTCACCAGCTATTGGGTCATCGACTTTACCTGCCGCCGCAACCCCGGTCTGGAACTGAAGGAAATCGTCGTTTCCGAAGGCTAAATCAAATAACAAGCCCCCGGCTCACAATCGTGAGCCGGGGGCTTTTGCTGTTTTATGCTGTTATTTTACAAGATAGTTACCGTCACGGCACTCCAGAGTGCTGCCATAGTAGGAAGCCATGGCCTCTTCCAGCCAGATGGCGTCCTGCACGCCGGCAGTCTCATAGCTGGAATGCATTGCCAGCTGAGGCAGGCCGATATCAGCAGAAGGTACTGCCACATGACCCAGAGAGATATTGCCCAGGGTAGAGCCGCCCAGAATATCCGCACGGTTGCAGTAAGTCTGCACAGGCACATTGGCATTGCCGCAGACCTTACGGAAAACGGCAGCGGACACACCGTCGGTGGTGTAGCGCAGATTTGCGTTGAACTTCAGCACCAGACCGCCGTTGACCACGGGGGCGTTGGAAGCATCCGCAAATTCAGGATGGTTGGGATGAACCGCATGGGCATTGTCCGCAGAAATCATGAAAGACTGTGCCAGCATCCGATCCATTTCCAGACCGCGGCTGCGGCAAATGCGCTCCAGCACCATCTTCAGCAGCGGAGATGCTGCACCCTGAACAGAACAGGAGCCCACTTCCTCGCTGTCAAACACGCAGAGGACGGGGATGCTCTCGCTGGCTTCCGCATTCAGGAAGCCCTGGGTGCAGCCCCATGCACAGGCCAGATCGTCCAGAGCCGCAGAGGAAACATACTCCTCGTCCATGCCCCAGACACAGGCCTTCTGGCGCACATACAGGTACAGGTCATGCCCCAGCACCTTGCCGCCTGCTTCCTTTTCCAGCAGAGCATCCAGCTTGCCGGCAGCGTCCTTGCCGCCCAGCAGGGGGATGGTATCCACGGCAGGATTCCAGGTATAGCCGTCGTTGGCCTTGCGGTTCATGTGGATGGCCACATTGGGGATCATGGTCAGATCCCGGTCGATGTTCAGAAGGTGGCTTTCGATTCTGCCGTCCTTTTCCACCATCACACGTCCGGCAATGGACAGAGGTCTGTCCAGCCATGTGGACATCAGCATTCCGCCGTACTTTTCTGTAGCCAATCGGGTATAGCTGCCCTTCAGTTCGCCGTTTTCCTTAATTTTGAAGGTAGGACGGTCAGAATGGCTGGCAGACATCAGGAAGCCCTTGGGCGCACCCTCGGGAATCCGAAATGCCACCACGGCGGAACCGCCGCGGGACATGAAGTACTTGCCGCCGGGAATCAGATCCCAATTGTCAGTTTCGTAAATTTTGGTATAACCGGCCTGCTCCAGAGTCTGCTCCAGCAGATGGGCAGCATGGTACACACTGGGAGAAGCATCCAGGAAGGCACAAAGATTTTGAATTCTCTTATCCATGTTCTTCTTATGCCTCCACCAGCTCGCAGAACAGGTCGATCTGGTCTGCGATGGTCTGCAGAGCGCTGCGCCAGAAGGCCTTATCCGTCAGGTCAATGCCGGCAACCTTGGCGGTATCCTCTGCAGTGGCGATTGTAGTGGTATACAGCAGCTTCTTGTACTTGGGAATGAAAGCCTCGCCCTCTTCCTCATACTTGGCGTACAGGCCGCGGGCAAACAGGCCGCCAAAGGCATAGGGGAAGTTGTAGAAAGTAGGTCCGTAATAGTGGCCCTTGCAGATCCACATATAAGGATGCAGGCAGCTGTGATCCAGGCCGTCGCCGTAGCACTCCTTCTGTGCTTCCAGCATCATGCTGCTGAGTGCATCGGCATCCATGAACTTCTCTTCTCTGTTCTCGAACACCATGGTTTCAAAGCGGTAGCGGGAATAGATGTCACAGATAATCTGGGTGGCATCCTGCACCTGGCTTTCAATCAGGGACAGCTTTTCTTCCTTGTCGGCAGCATTGGCAATGGCAGCAGCCATGACCACGCACTCGTTGAAGGTGGAAGCCGTCTCTGCCACGGGCATGGAATAATCCTTGTTGAGAGAACGGTGATCCCGGATGCACAGATTGTGGTAAGCATGACCCAGCTCATGTGCCAGCGTCACCACATCGGAGAAGTCGCCGCAGAAGTTCGTGAGAATACGGCTTTCGCCCAGGTAGTCCACTCCGCAGCAGAAAGCGCCGCCGGCCTTGCCGTCTCTGGGATAGAAGTCGATCCATTCCTTGTCGAAGGCCTCGGCAATCATGTCTGCCTCTTCGGGGTTGAAGCCCTTGAACAGATCCACCAGGAAATCCCGTGCACTTTCCGTTGTAAAACGGGTGGAAGACTTGCCCATAGGGGCAAACATATCATACCAGGGCATACCATTCTCGTGACCCAGAACCTTGGCCTTGACTTTCAGATACTTCCAGAACTTGGGCAGGTACTCGTCCATGGCGCCGAACATGGCATCCAGGGTTTCCTTCTTCAGGTGTGCGCCCTTCAGTTCTCTGTCCAGAGGGGAATCGTAGCCACGGAGCTGGCACTCGTTAATGGTTTCCAGCTTGATGGAGTTCAGAGCAAATGCAACCGAATCCTTAATCCGGTCGTAGCAGGCCAGTTCTGCCTCGAAAGCAGCCTTACGGACAGCGGGGTCCGGATCATGTGCCAGATTCCGGATCGTGGACAGGTTGGTTGTCTCACCCTTATAGGTGACAGGAACGGTACTGGTCAGGTAGCCCTGGAGGTCAGCCCAGGCATTGCCGCCGGTCAGCTGCATTCTTGCCAGAATCTCCTCGCCATTGCCCGGCAGCAGGTAGCGGCTGGATTCTGCCATATTGGCAAAGAGGAATTCATAGGACCGCAGGACATCGTCCGCTTTCACCAGCTCCATAAGGTTGGGCAGCTTGGAAGCCCAGCTCTGGAAAGCAGCAATGGGTGCGGCCGTGCGGCTGTACTGTGCCATGACCCGTCCCATATAGGAGCCGGCCTCGGCATCCTTGCTGTTGGCGCTCTGGCGAAGCATAGCGTACTGCACCAGCTTACCGGTCAGATCGGACATACGCTCCTGCAGCTCGATACCCTTGCGCAGACCCTCTGCCGGCTCCATATTCTCCAGATTTGCCACAAAAGCTTCCAGCTCGGATACGGAATTTTTCAGAGCAGTCAGATCTGCTTCAAAAGTGGGATCATCAAATCCCTTATAAATCGGGTTTAGATTCCAAATTTCGTTCATAATCGGTATTTCCCCTTTCAAAAAATCTGTTGACATTGTACACCATTATTTTCTGCCCGTCAACCAAGCACCGCTTTGTCGAAAAGTAGATTTTTTGTACCGGCTTTGTCATATAATGTCGAAAAGTTGCGTATTATACGGCAATTCAATGAATTATGCGCGTTTTTGTCGAACGATTGTTCCTATTTTTCCTTGCAAAATACGATTCATTATGCTACATTATTTGTGTCAATTAAAGGTTCCGATTTGAACGGAACATCAATTTCAAATGATAGGAGAATCAACCATGGACAATCATACAACCGTATTTATCGCTGACAGCACGGAGGAATTTTGTGCCACCTTAACCAACGCCTTACAGCAATCCGATGGGTTTCAGGTCGTCGGTACTGCTAACGACGGCGAGCTGGCTCTCCGGCGCATCACCGAGCTGAAGCCTCAGGTACTGGTTCTGGATCTGATGCTGGCCAAGCGGGACGGTATCAGCATCCTGAAAGCACTCAACAACACAGATATACATCCCATCACCCTCGTTACATCCGGATTTATTACCGATTACGTAGCCAGTACCGCCGTCAGTCTCGGCGCCCGTTACCTGATGCTGAAACCCTGTGAAATGAGTGCTTTGGTAGAACGGTTGGAAGAGATCCGCGGCGGCAACAATCAGCTGTCTGTGAACGGTCGCCGGAACGACAAGGCCGGCATTGAAGCCATGGTAACCAATATCATTCACGAAATCGGTGTTCCTGCACATATCAAGGGCTATCAGTACCTGCGTGAAGCCATTATCATCGCAGTCAACGACATGGATGTGATCAACGCCATTACTAAGGTACTCTATCCTCAGGTAGCCAAGACCTTCTCCACCACGCCTTCCCGCGTAGAGCGTGCCATTCGCCATGCCATCGAAGTCGCATGGGACAGAGGCGATCTGGATACCCTGCAGAGATTCTTCGGCTACACCGTTTCCAACACCAAGGGCAAGCCCACCAATTCCGAATTTATCGCCCTGATTGCCGATAAGCTGCAGCTTCAGCTGAAAACTTCTGATGTTGCTCAGCTGTAACAGGAAAGGCACACTGTCAGATAACAGTGTGCCTTTCCGATATATTTCTAAAAGGAAACCCCACTTTCCGGAGAAAGTGGGGAAAATTTTACACATACTGCGTGGGTTTGATATGCCAGATTTCCTCTGCATACTGCCGGATGGTACGGTCGGAAGAGAATTTTGCACCGCTGGCAATATTCATCAGGCACTTGCGGCCAAAGGCGATTCGGTCTGCATAGTCCCGGTTAGCCTGAAGCTTGGCATCCATATAGGATGCGTAGTCCAGCAGGACAAAATAATGATCGGCTCTGTGCCAGGAACAGCCGTCCAGCAAAGCATGATACAGTTCTCTCTGGGCGTCGTCCGTAGGAACGGTGCCGTCCACCAGTGTATCGATTGCTCTGTGCAGGCGGTCATTGATGTCATAAATGCCGCGGGCGCAGTAGCTGTCCCTGCATTCATTGAGCTGCTCAACCGTATGACCGAAAATATACTCGTTCTGGATACCGGCCTCCTGTGCAATTTCCACGTTGGCGCCATCCAAAGTGCCCAGAGTCACAGCACCGTTCAGCATCAGCTTCATATTGCCGGTGCCGGAAGCCTCCGTTCCGGCAGGAGAAATCTGCTCGGAAATATCGGCAGCCGGGATGATATGCTCCGCATAAGAGCAATTGTAGTTCTGGACAAAGACCACCTTCAGCTTATCGGCAACATCCGGGTCATTGTTGATCATTCTGGCAATCCGGTTGATATAGCGGATAATCGCCTTGGCACGGACATAGCCGGGCGCAGACTTGGCACCGAAAATGAACACCGTAGGATGGAAGTCCTGCAGGCTGCCGTCCTTCAGGCGGAAGTAAATATCCACCACGGACAGGGCGTTCATCAGCTGGCGCTTGTACTCGTGCAGGCGCTTTACCTGTACATCGAAGATAAAATCAGGGTTCAGCTGCACGCCTTCCTTTTCGGCAATGACCTTGCACAGCTGTTCCTTCTTCTGCCGCTTGATGGAATTGAACTGGCGCACCATATCGTCATCGATCATGGGCTTCAGCTTGGAAAGGGCATCCAGATCTTTCAGGAAATCCGATCCGATCCGGTACTTGATCATCTGCGTCAGCTCAGGGTTGCAAAGGCCCATCCAGCGACGGGGGGTAACACCGTTGGTCTTATTCTGGAAACGCTCGGGGAACACGGCATACCAGTCTTTGAAGCAGTCATTTTTCAGAATCTCAGAGTGAATCTGTGCAACACCGTTGACATAGCTGCCTACATAAATGCTCAGGTTTGCCATATGCGCCGTATTGTCCCTGATGATGAACAGGCCGGGATGCTCCCGCTTCAGCTTTTCATCGATGCGGACGATGATGTCCACAATTTCGGGAACCACGCTGCGGAGCAGATCCAGGTCCCACTTCTCCAGAGCCTCACCCATGACGGTATGGTTGGTATAGGAGAAGGTCTTCTGGGCAATGGAGAAGCTCTGCTCGAAGTCCATGCCCTCCTCCATCAGCAGACGGATCAGTTCGGGAATGGACATGGCCGGATGAGTGTCGTTCAGCTGAACGGCATAGAAGTCTGCAAAATTGCTCAGATCGGAGCCATGCTTGCCCTTGTAGATCCGCATGATGTCCTGCAGGGAAGCACTGGACAGGACATACTGCTGCTTGATACGCAGGCGTTTGCCCTCCCAGGTCGAGTCATTGGGGTACAGCACACGGGTGATGTCCTCGGCCTTGTTCTTCTGTGCCAGTGCACGCATATAGTCCTGATCGTTGAATGCATTGAAGTCCAGTTCTTCCTCAGCCTCGCACTGCCACAGACGCAGGGTGTTGATATTCTGGGTATCGTAGCCGATCACAGGCACGTCATAGGGAACGGCCAGAACCGTATGATCCGGGAATTTCACCTTAACGGTGTGGTTATACCGGCGGAAGGACCAGGGATCACCGAACTTCGTCCAGTCATCTGCCACCTCAGTCTGGGAACCGTTCTTGTCAAAGCCCTGCTTGAACAGGCCAAAACGGTAACGCAGGCCATAGCCGGACAGCGGCAGGTTACAGCTTGCGGCGCTGTCCAGGAAGCAGGCTGCCAGTCTGCCCAGGCCGCCGTTACCCAAAGCGGCATCCTCGATTTCCTCCAGGCAGGCAAGATCCACGCCTCGTTCCAGGAAAATCTTTTTCATCTCTTCCAGAATGCCCATGTTGTACAGGTTGGAATACACCAGTCTGCCGATCAGGTATTCTGCGGACAGATAATATGCCTTTCTCTCATGCATACGCACCCGCTTGCTGTTGTTCCAGTTATCGGAAATGGCCATCATGACAGCATGACCCAGTGCCTCATGCAGTTCCTGAGGAGTTGCCTCCTTCAGGGTAACGTCATAGGTGTATTTCAGCTGTGCTTCTGTCCATTTCAGAATGTTCAGGCAATTATAGTTCATCTCAGATAACTCCCATCTTATTCAGAAACTAAATCTATTTTCTCCCTCTGACGGCCATATAGTACCGTCATGCGGCGAATTTTTTCTGCCAGGTCGTCGGTAATCATGCCGCTTTCCATACGCCAGCTCCAGTTTGAGTCCGACATTGTGCCGGGGAAATTCATTCTGGCCTCACCGCCCAGATTCAGGTAATCCTGCATGGGTACCATGCAAAGTCCGGAAACAGAGGCCATAGCAGTGCGAATGACACCCCAGACCAATCCTTCCTCTTCCGTGAGGGTCATGTATTCTCTGGCGTATGCTGCGGCGTCGGCATCGGCCGTTTCAAACCACTGACGGGTGGTCATATTGTCATGGGTTCCGGTGTAGCACACGGAATTGGCCGGATAGTTATAGGGAAGATAGTCGGAAGGCTCCCGGGTATCAAAGGCAAATCCCAGCACCTTCATGCCGGGAAAACCGGATGCATCCCGCAAGTCCAGCACTTCCTGCGTCAAAAAGCCCAGATCCTCCGCAATCAGCTGCAGATGAGGCAGGTCCTTCTGCACGGAGCGGATAAAATCCATGCCCGGGCCCTTGACCCATTTCCCGTTTCTGGCGTTTTCGTCCCCGTAGGGTACGGACCAGTAGCTTTCAAACCCACGGAAATGATCCATACGGATCACGTCGTAACGCTCTCCGGCCGCCTTCAGGCGGTTTTTCCACCAGCGATAATCGTCCTTCTTCATCACATCCCAGCGGTACAGAGGATTTCCCCACAGCTGACCATCCGGCCCGAAGGCATCGGGAGGACAGCCCGCCACGGCAACAGGCATCAGATTCTCATCCATCTGGAACAACTCGGGAGCCGTCCAGGTTTCCACAGAGTCCGCCGGAACATAAATGGGGACATCTCCAATAATGCGGATGCCGTTTTCCTTTGCATAGCCATGCAGGCAATCCCACTGGCGGTAGAACAGGTACTGCACAAAGCTGATAAAGCGAATCTTCTCCTCATGCTCGTGTCTGGCCTGCCATATGGCATCCGGCTCCCGGTACTTGAGGTCCTTTGGCCATACGTACCATGGCTGCCCGTCAAAGTGCTCTTTCAGAGCCATAAACAGGGCATAATCCGAAAGCCACCAGCTATTGCTGCGGCAGAAGGTTTCAAACGCCTCGCTTCCGGGGAAACGATCATAGGCGAGCTTCAGCATTTTCAGCCGGTTCTGATACTGAAGGCCAAAATCAACTCTGTCTTCCCGGCTGCACCATTGGACCGTTTCCAGCTCCTGTCTTTGGAGCAGGCCATCCTGCACCAGCGTCTCCAAATCGATCAGATAATGGTTGCCTGCATAAACAGAGCAGGACTGATAAGGAGAATTGCCGTAGCCCGTAGGCGTCAGCGGCAGAATCTGCCAGCAGCGCTGACCCGCTTTTTTCAAAAAATCTACAAAGCGGAAAGCCTCCGTACCCATGGTGCCGACTCCGCAGGGGCCGGGGAGTGATGTGATGTGCATTAAAATGCCACTTTCACGCATTCTCTTTTCTCCTTATACTATGTTTCTTGATTCTATATTGTATGAAGCCGCTGCAAAATGGGTGCTTTGTTATGTGTTCACAGACAAATGCACTTTACACATCGACTCATGTTAAAGCATAGTACGCTTTCAGAATTTTGTCAAGCAAAACCAACATAGGCACTATTTTTTGTGGTTTTAGGCAAAACTACCATAAATGGTACCTGTTTTTTGAACATAAAGACGGCTTTAGAGTGCATTCTCTGCTTTCATCCGACTCTTTCCATCTGTCCCGGCATCTGCCGGACCTGCAGACACCGACGCCGCGGCCGACCTTGCCGCACAGGCTTCCGGCTGCCCGGGAATCCTGCAAAAAATATCCCATTTTTTCAGTTGCTTTTTGTTTTCTTACCCGCTACAATAACAAAGATATAAAACATTTTACTGGAGGACCTCCCATGGAAAACATCAATGAAAATCTCCCCGAGGAAGAAGACAACATTCTGACCCTCACCGACGAAAACGGCAACGAAACCTCCTTTGAGTATCTGGATGTAGTGGAGTACAACGGCAAGGAATACCTGCTTCTGCTGCCCGCCGATCAGCTGGAAACCGAAATCGTCATCCTGGAAATCGAGCCGGTCAGCGAGGATACCGAAAATTACCTGGCCGTCGAGGATGACGCCACCCTGCAGGCTGTCTACGCTATTTTCAAAGAGCGTTACAAGGACGTCCTGAACTTTGCCGACTGATTCTATGACAGACAGTCAGTTTTCCCGAACCCAGCTTTTGCTGGGAGAAACCGCCATGGAACGGCTGCACCGCAGCCGGGTGGCAGTTTTCGGTGTCGGCGGCGTGGGCGGATACGCCGTTGAGGCGCTGGCCCGCAGCGGCATCGGCACATTGGATCTGATCGACAGCGACAGCGTCAGCATCACCAACATCAACCGTCAGATTCTGGCTACCCACGCCACCGTCGGCAGATTGAAGGTGGATGTGGCGAAGGAACGGATTCTGGACATCCATCCAAAAGCCGTCGTGCATACCTATCCCGTTTTCTATACCCCGGAAACCGCCGACAGCTTTGATTTTTCCCAATACGACTATATTGTAGACGCCATAGACACCGTAACCGGCAAGCTATGCCTTGCAGAGCGCGCCTTTGCCGCAGGCGTTCCCATCATCAGCTGTATGGGCGCCGGAAACAAGCTCAACGCCACCGCATTTCAGGTAACGGACATCTCCAAAACCACCGTCTGCCCTCTTGCAAGGGTCATGCGAAAGGAACTGAAAAAGCGGGGCATTTCCCACATGAAGGTGGTTTTTTCCACGGAAGAAGCCCTGACCCCGGTGGGTGCTGAGGAAGAGGCCGCCGCCATCGGCAAGCGTCAGATTCCCGGCAGCACCTCCTACATCCCCGGCATCGCCGGTCTGATTCTGGCAGGCGAAGTCATCAAGGATCTGTCCGGTATTTCTTCACACTAGTACCCGGCAGCGCAGCCTCGGCAGTTTCCGCCAAGGCTGCGCTTTGTATTTCTTAGCCTCCGTCACCGGAATCTGCCTGCACAGCCGCCCTGCGGGATTCCTTTATACTATGTTTGAAAGGACAAACAATTATGGATACCATCTGCCTGCTGACCGACAAAGAAGTTCTGGGCACCGAAGGGCTCTCTTCTGCCGCACCCCGGTATACCGCTCGTGCCATTGTTAAAAACGAGCAGGGTCTGTATGCCGTCATGTATTCCGAAAAATTCAATCTGTATTCCCTGCCCGGCGGTGGCATTGAAGACGGTGAAGACAGCATTACCGCATTGCGCCGGGAAATTCTGGAGGAAACCGGCTGCTCCTGTGACCAGGTGGAAGAACTGGGAATCGTAATAGAAAACCGCTTCAGCTGCAACTGCACACGGATTGCCAGTTACTATGCGGTGACAACCGGCTCCTCTTCCGGAAAGCTTCATCTGACACAGGCAGAGATTGCATTAGGCACCAGCGTTCAGTGGCACACCTTTGAAGAAGTCCTGCGTCTGATTCGGGACGGTCGCCCCGATACGCCCCAGAAGAAATTTATTCAGGCCAGAGATCTGGCTGCTCTGCACGTTTATCAGGAGCGCTGTTTCGGCCGCAGCACAGACGCCGCCCAAACCTCACGGGAAGTTTCCCAATAAAAAAACAACAAAATGAGCGATGCCCAGACCTTTAACAGGTTCGGCATCGCTCATTTTTCTGTCTTATTCTTTGATATTGATGGCAATGTGGACATCGTCCAGCTGCTTCTGAGAAACAGCGGTGGGAGCGTCCATCATCAAATCCTGTGCATTCTTGTTCATGGGGAAGGTAATGACTTCACGGATGCATTCCTCGCCGGTCAGCAGCATAACAATGCGGTCAACACCGGGTGCTGCACCTGCATGAGGAGGTGCGCCATAGGTGAAGGCATTGTACATAGCAGGGAACTTTGCCTTTACGTCTTCTTCGCCCAGGCCTACCATCTCGAATGCCTTGACCATGATTTCGGGGTCATGGTTACGGACGGCACCGGAGGCTGTCTCATAGCCGTTGCAGACCATGTCGTACTGGTCGGCATTGATTGCCAGCAGCTTTTCTACATCGCCCTCTGCCTCTTCCAGCGCCTTCAGGCCGCCCTGCGGCATGGAGAAGGGGTTGTGGCAGAATTCCAGCTGGCCGGACTCTTCGCCGATTTCGTACATGGGGAAGTCCACAATCCAGCAGAATGCATACTGTTCTTCGTCGAAGTGACCGGGTACACGCTTGCCCAGCATGGTACGGATGACACCGGCAGTCTTCTGTGCTGCCAGCTTCTTGCCGGCTGCCATGCAGACAAAGGAACCGGGCTTCAGGTTCAGCTTTTCCATGAAGGCAGCCTTGCAATCGCCCAGGAACTTGGAAATGCCGCCGGTCAGCTCGCCCTGATCGTCCACACGGACCCAGCAGGCCTTGTTGCCGGTCTGAACTTCCACGTCCACCAGCAGCTTGTCGATCCACTTACGGGCCTGAGTGAAGTTGTCCACGCTGACAGCCTTGACGGTAGCGCCTTCAAAGGGGCCGAAGCCGCAGCCCTGAACGATCTCGGAAATATCCTGCACCTCCAGATCGATACGCAGGTCGGGCTTATCGGAGCCGTAACGCTCCATTGCCTCATTGAACGGAATACGGCGGAAAGGTGCAGAGGAAACGCGGTCATATTTGCCCAGCTTGGTAAACAGGGGCACCATAACCTCTTCCAGGACACCCAGAACATCGTTCTGGGTGGCAAATGCCATTTCCATATCCAGCTGATAGAACTCGCCGGGAGTACGGTCCGCACGGGCATCCTCATCACGGAAGCAGGGTGCGATCTGGAAATATCTGTCGAAGCCGGAGGTCATCAGCAGCTGCTTGAACTGCTGAGGAGCCTGGGGCAGAGCGTAGAACTTGCCGGGGTGGTTCCGGGCGGGAACCAGATAGTCACGGGCGCCCTCGGGAGAAGAAGCCGTCAGAATGGGCGTGGTAATCTCCAGGAAGCCCTTCTCGGTCATCAGGCGGCGAATCTCGGCAACGGTCTGGCAGCGCAGAACGATATTCTGCTTCACAGCGGGGTTCCGCAGATCCAGATAGCGGTACTTGAGGCGGGTGTTCTCGTCAGCTTCTCTGGACTTGTTGATTTCAAAAGGCAGCTGATTGTGGCGGCACTTGCCCAGCACTTCGATTTTCTCGGGAACAACCTCGATTTCGCCGGTGGGAATCTTGGTGTTCTTGCTTTCACGCTCCCGGACCAGACCGGTAACGGAAATGGTGGATTCCTTGTTGATGGGCTTTACAATCCGCATCATTTCTTCCGTCTCCACCACCACCTGAGTCGTGCCATAATAGTCACGCAGCACCAGGAATGCAAAATTGGAACCGACCTCTCGAATGTTTTCCAGCCAGCCGACAATGGTGACCTGCTTGCCTGCGTCGGAAAGACGCAGCTCCCCACAGGTATGGGTTCTGGATTGGATCATAGGAATAAACCCCTCTCGTCAATAAAATTTATCGTTTTATTTTCGCATATTTTCGCTAAAAAGTCAATGATTCTCCCGGCCTCTTCTCCATATAATTGTAAGATTTTCATAGACACAGGCCATTTGGCAAAAAACCGGTGGAAAAATGTCGTTTTATATGCTATGATAAGGGGACTTACGCTAAGGAGGAAGATGCTATGCTGCCGGAGGCCTTTTTGAATCGGATGAAAAAGCAGCTGGGGGAAGAATATCCGGAATATCTCCAAAGTCTGGAACGTCCCCGGGCGGTGGCACTGCGTTTCAACCCTCTGAAGGGTGCCGTACCTCAGCTTCCCTTTACCGGTGCCGGTGTCCCCTGGGAACCAATGGGCCACTATTACGACCCGGAAGCCCGTCCCGGTCTGCACCCTTATCACGAAGCCGGCGTATACTACTTGCAGGAGGCCAGTGCCATGGCACCGGTTTCCCTTCTGGATCCGCAGCCCGGTGAACGGGTTCTGGATCTCTGCGCCGCCCCCGGCGGAAAGACTACACAAATCGCCGGACGCATGGGCGGTCAGGGCTTTTTGCTGTGCAATGAGATCAACCCCAAACGCGCAAAAATTCTCTCCAGAAATATAGAACGCCTAGGCGTTGCCAATGCATTGGTCACCAATGAACACCCGGAGAATCTGGCACAAAGACTGCCCGGCTACTTTGACCGGGTTCTCATCGATGCCCCCTGCTCCGGCGAAGGTATGTTCCGCAAGGAAGAAGCCGCCGTTACCGACTGGAGCGAGGAAACCGTTTCCATGTGTGCCAGACGGCAGCTGGAAATTCTCCGTTCCGGTGCCAGACTGCTGCGGCCCGGCGGACGGCTGGTTTATTCCACCTGTACCTTTGCTCCCGCCGAAAACGAAGAAACCATTGCGGCGTTCTTGGCGGAGCATCCGGATTTTCAGCCGGATACCGTAGAAGCGCCCTGGTTTACCCCGGGGGAAAACGATTCTTTCCGACTCTGGCCCCACAAACTGCTGGGTGAAGGCCATTTTGCTGCCGTCCTGCGGAAAGTCGGAGGGGAAGAATCCACAGCCGAAGTCTGCCCCGGCGAAAAGCTTCCAAAACAGTGGCTGGACTTTGCCAAACAGCTGAACATCTCCCTTCCGGAGGGCAAAGCCATTTCTTTCGGCAGCAGTCTGTACTGGGCGCCCTCGGATTTACCGAATATCGCCCGTTTGAAAGTACTTCGCCCCGGTCTGGAGCTGGGCGAAGTAAAAAAAGACCGCTTTGAGCCGGCACACGCCCTCGCCCTTTGGCTGAAGGATTGCAGCACTGTCGTTTCCTTTCCGGCGGAAAGCAGTGAAATCAAAGCCTATCTCCACGGTGATGTGATTCCGTCAGCTGTACGCGGATGGTGTCTTGTACAAGCAGACAATTACTCCATTGGCTGGGGTAAAGGGGATGGAAATCTCTTGAAAAATCACTATCCCAAGGGATTGAGGAGATAATTTTGAAATTTTATCCAGAAAAATTCAGAATTAGCACTTTACATAAATCCATAAATATGGTACAATTCATCAGCCGGACTGCAAATCTATAGTGAAATTACAAGGAGAGGATATTCCTTGGCCAGATATGAAATTAAAGGCGGTAACCCTCTGCAGGGTACTGTCACCATAAGCGGCGCAAAAAATGCCGCCGTTGCCATTTTGCCCGCCGCATTGCTGGTAAAGGGCAAATGTAGAATTGAAAATGTACCGGACATTTCCGATGTCCGGATCCTGCTGTCCATCCTGGAGGGGCTGGGCGCTACTGTCGAGCATCCCTGCGATAATGTGATTGTGCTGGACTGCTCCGGCATCAGCAGCACACAGCCGGAGGCCGCTCTGGTGAAAAAAATGCGCGCCAGTTACTACCTGATGGGTTCTCTGCTGGGCCGCTTCGGCAAATGCCATGTAGCTCTGCCCGGAGGATGCAGCTTTGCAACCCGCCCCATCGATCAGCACATCAAGGGCTTTAAAGCTCTGGGTGCTCTGGTGGAAGAAACCGAAGAGTATGTCGAGCTCGCCGCCGGGAAGAACGGTCTGCAGGGCAACCGTGTCTGTCTGGATATGGCCAGCGTCGGTGCAACCGCCAATATCATGATGGCCGCCGTGCTGCTGCCCGGTCAGACTTTCATCGAAAATGCCGCCAAAGAGCCGCACATCGTGGACCTGGCCAACTTCCTGAACACCATGGGCGCTCAGGTCACCGGCGCAGGAACCGACACCATAAAAATCAAGGGCGTAGAGCAGCTGCAGGGCGGCACCTATGCCATCATTCCCGACCAGATTGAAGCCGGTACATATATGGCTGCCGTTACCGCTGCCGGCGGTGACGTTCTGGTAAAGAACGTGATTCCCAAGCATATGGACTGCATCACCTCTAAGCTGGAGGAAATGGGCGCAGAAGTCATCAATTATGACGACGCTATCCGTGTCCGCAGCACCGGAAAGCTTCACAGCACCACGGTCAAGACCCGTCCCTACCCCGGCTTCCCCACCGATATGCAGGCGCAGATTTGCGTGTGTATGGCGCTGGCAGAAGGCATCAGCCATCTGACGGAAAGCGTTTATGAAACCCGTTTCTTTGGCTACTGCACCGAATTGGAAAGTATGGGCGCAAAAATCGAAATCAACGGCAAGACCGCTACCGTCACCGGTCGTAACCACTTGAAGGGTTCCACCGTCTGTGCCCGGGATCTGCGGGCCGGCGCCGCACTTGTCATCGCCGGTCTGTCCGCCGAAGGCATTACCCGTGTGGAAAACATCCACTTTGTGGAACGGGGCTACGAAAATCTCATTGAAAAACTGACCGCGCTGGGCGCCACCATCCGCCGTATTGACGACTGACTGATCGGCACTTCCGAACCATTCGGAAGTGCCGTTTTTTCTGCCGGAATCCTCCCTTCAAAAAAGGAGCCGCTGCTTTCGCAGCGGCTCGAACAAAGAGGAAAGAAAATGAAGGAAGGAAACTTATTCTTTTCCGAACAGATCTTCCGGGTCCACATTTTTGCCATTGCAGGTCACCGCAAAATGGACATGATCGCCCAGTTCCGTTTCCAGCAGTGCGGTATGGCCCACATAGCCGATAGTCTGGCCCATGGTGACCTGGTCACCGGGGGCAACCTTTACGTTGACGTCCAGGCTTGCATAAGTGGTGACATAGCCATCTGCGTGACGGATCACCACGGTTTTGCCCATGGTTTCATCCTCATAGACGGTATAAACCACTCCGTCTGCCGAGGCGCAGACCGGTGTGCCGGCCTGTGCGGCAAAGTCCATGCCGTCATGGGTTCTCCAGTCCCGTGTGGTGGGATTGTAGCACAGGCAGTCCATGGAATAATCCATCACCAGCTTCCCGGAAAGCGGTCTGGAAAACTTAAGCGGCTTTTTGGGGGGTGTGGTAGGCTCGGGTTTCGGTTCCACAGGACGCAGATCATTCGTACCCATTGTGGGGTCGGGATTCAGCACATCCAGCGTGGGACTGGGGTGATCCATGGAAGCTGGTTCATCGTTTGCATTTTGGTAATACAGATAGCCGGAGATCCCGATGGCAATCGCGCACAGGATCAGGGCTATGTAGTAGCCCTTACCAGCAAATCTGCTTACAAAGTTCTTTTTGTTACTCATTTTTTGCACCTCCGAAAACCAGTATTGCCAGATTTTCGGAAGTTAAACTGCTTTTTGGAAAATAATTTGCTTTTGGCAAAAAAATCGGAGGGACGCCACGAGGCATCTCTCCGATTCTCTTATATATTGTGTCTGTTCGATTACAGAGCAGCCTTGGCCTTCTCCACAACAGCGGCGAAAGCAGCTGCATCGTGGATAGCCATCTCGGACAGGCTCTTACGGTTCATCTCGATACCGGCCTTCTTCAGACCGTTCATGAACTTGGAGTAGTTCAGACCGTAGGGAGCGACAGCAGCGGAGATACGAGTGATCCACAGTCTGCGGAAATCGCGCTTCTTCATCTTACGGCCAGCGAATGCGTAGTTGCCAGACTTCATGACAGCCTGCTTGGCCATCTTAAAGTGCTTGGACTTGGAACCCCAGTAGCCCTTAGCCAGCTTCAGGGTGCTGTTTCTTCTCTTGCGCGTCATAGTTGCGCCTTTAACTCTTGCCATTTCTGTATCCTCCTATTCTACCTTACTTGTACGGAATCATCTTCTTGATTGCAGCGACATTGGTTGTGTCAGCATATGCAGTGGTGCGCAGATGACGGGTACGCTTAGTGGTCTTCTTAGTGAGGATGTGGCTCTTAAAAGCGTGAGCTCTCTTAACCTTACCGCTCTTGGTCAGGTTGAATCTCTTCTTTGCACCGGTATGGGTTTTCAGCTTGGGCATAGGTGGTTCTCCTTCCGTATCGTTTGTAAATCTTACTTGTTATTTTTGGGGGTCAAAAACATTGCCATGAAGCGGCCTTCCAGCTTGGGATTCTTCTCCATGGTTGCGATCTCGCCGCAGGCCGCAGCGAAATCAATCAGCAGTTTCTCACCCAGATTGGTATGTGCCATCTCCCGACCACGGAAGCGGACACTGACCTTGACCCGGTTACCGTCTGTCAGGAACTTCTGAGCGCTCTTGACCTTGGTATTCAGATCATTGGTATCGATACTGGGGCTCATGCGGATTTCCTTTACTTCCACGACCCGCTGGTTCTTCTTAGCTTCCTTCTCACGCTTCTTCTGATCGAAGCAGAACTTGGAATAATCCATGATCTTACATACCGGCGGAACGGCGTTGGGGGAAATCTTTACGAGGTCCAGCCCCTGCTCTTCGGCCATCTGATTGGCCTCTGCACCGGATACGATACCCAGCTGGGCACCGTCGAAACCGATAAGGCGCACCTCTTTGTCCCGGATTTCCTCATTGAGCTGATGATCTAACTTGCTGATGTTAAGCACCTCCAAATTAACAACAAAAAAAGCGGATGCCAAGCATCCGCATACATTCGCACTGATCCCCAGTCCGGGGAATGTGGGAATATTAACCGCTTTGCAGTCTGCTTGCGGTGAGGCGGATGTTCAGCCTTCTTTATTACTGCAATATTCTATCACGGTGCGTTCTCTCTGTCAAGCGCTTTTTCTGAAATTTTGCAACTTTTTTCTTCGTCAGGGTTCCGGACCGTGCATTTGTCCGGCATTGTCAGAATATCTTATGTTGGTTTGGGGTAGGATTATTCCAAGTTTCCGACCATCGTCCCCGCCTCGTCCGAAAAGGCCGATCTGACCTCCACTGCGATTTGATACTCCTGTGCCAGTTCCACACAGCGGTCGTGCAGCACCTGTGCCCCTTCTCTGCACAGCTTCAGCATATCCTCATAGCCGATTCGCTCATATTTCACGGCATCCGGGAATTTTCTGGGATCCCGGTCATAGACTCCTGCCACATCGGTACAGATCACGCACCGATCTGCCTTCAGCATGGCAGCCAGCGCAACCGCCGTGGAGTCGGAACCGCCTCTTCCCAGCGTCGTAATATTACCGGACAGATCGATCCCCTGAAAGCCTGCCACCACCACAATCTTCCCTTTATTCAGCTCCTGCTGGATGCGCCAGTTCTGCAAAGCCCTGATTCTGGCCTTGCCATAGGTGCCGTCCGTCATAAGACCGATTTGCCACCCGGTCAGGCTGACAGCCGGGTACCCCAGCTCCTCTATTGCCATAGCCACCAGAGCAGCGGAAATCTGTTCTCCTGCAGAAATACAGGCATCGGATTCTCTCGGGGAAGGCGCATCTGTAACAGACCGGATTTTTTCCAGCAGCCGATCAGTCAGATCCCCCTGAGCCGAAACCACCGCCACCACCTGATCCCCGTTTTGGGCGGCCCGCACCAGTCCGGCTGCAACTTTTCGGATTTTTTCCGCATCCGCAACCGATGTTCCGCCGTATTTTTGCACCGTCAGCACACACATCACCTCCACAACATTCTATGAGACCCATGGGAGAAGTGTGCCGAAAAAAGAGAGCCGCCCTGCACAGGCGACTCTCTGACAAACAGACAAATATTCGGAAGCTAACCGGCTGCCAGCACTTCGGACTTGATTACGCCGGAAGTCTGGTGGAACATCCGCAGCATATCATCGACGGATGCACTTGCAGCAGAGGTCTCCGCTGCGATGGTCACAATGGCACAGCCATTGGAAGGCGTGATGGAGTTTACTGTCAGAATATTGGCCTTTTGCACCACAAAGGCAGACAAAATAGCGGACAGCACACCCGGCTCATCCCGCAGCAGGAACTGGAATGTAATAATACGGTTTGTATTCATCTTGCGGAAAGGCTGTACAGCATCCCGATATTTGTAAAATGCGCTGCGGCTGATGTCCGTCATTTTGGCCGCTTCGTTTACATTGGAAGCCTCACCGGTAGCAAGTAAGCGCTTCGCTTCAGCGACCTTTAAGAAAATTTCCGGCAGTGCAGAGGCTTCGACGATATAATACTTGGGACTGCTATTCATTTGGGATCCTCCCCATTCAGTTTGTTAATATTGCTAGTTTTCACATGAAAAACCACTGTTAATTGTAGCACATATTTCCTAAAATGCAAGACCAAAGCGCAATAATTCTTGGGAGATGCTGTTATGTCGCAAAGCTTAATCAAAAAAATCCTAATATTTTTTATGGGAATCGTCGGTTTTTTAATCGGAATATTCTATTTCTTCCCAATTGCACTTCCATTTTTGTTTGGCACAATTTTAGCGCTGAGCGCCGAGCCGGCCGTCGAGATGCTCTGCAGCAGGATGCATCTGCCCCGATGGGCCGCCACCGCCTTTGCGGTCAGCAGCGTTTTTCTTCTGTCCGCCGCTCTGCTGACGATTCTCGTCGCCCTGCTGATACGCCAGCTGAGCAGTCTCAGCAGCATGCTCCCCCAACTGACCGGTACCATCCATCAGGGGATGATTCTCCTGCGGGACTGGCTGTTTTCTCTGGCACAGCAGGCGCCGGAAGGCATCCGGGAGGGTCTGGAGCAGCTTGTGAAAAACCTTTTCTCTGACGGCAGCACCCTGCTGGAGGACACCCTGACCCGTCTTCCTCAGGTGGTCTCCAAAGTGCTGGGAAGCCTGTCTGACGGTCTGTTTACCGTTCTCACCGGCATCATCTCCGGCTACATGATTTCCGCCCGGCTGCCCGCACTGAAGGAATGGCTGCGCTGCAAAGTCCCTGCTTCCTGGAGAGAACACTGCCACGCTTCCATAAAGGATCTGCGTAAAGGACTGGGCGGCTGGCTTTCCGCCCAGCTCAAGCTGGCAGGCGTGACATTTCTGATCCTCTGGATCGGTTTCATGATCCTGAAAATCTCCAACAGCATCCTGTGGGCGTTTCTGGTGACTCTGGTGGACATTTTCCCCATTTTAGGTGTAGGAACCATCCTCATCCCCTGGAGCATCGTTGCTATGATTCAGGGGAATTTCCCCCTTGCTCTGGGACTTCTTTCGATTTATGCTGTGGCGTGGCTGACACGCTCCGTGCTGGAACCGAAAATGATCGGAAAAGGTCTGGGGCTGGATCCTCTTCTGACACTGGTTTCCATTTATGCCGGTTTCCGGCTGATGGGAATTGCCGGGATGCTGCTGGCACCCGTTTTTGCCATGACAATTTCCCAGATTTTGAAAGCCTGCCGCCGCTAAAAGGCAGGTTTCCCTGTCGAAATTTAAACTCCCTATTGTGTAATCCGTTGTTTTTTGATATAATAACAGGAAATGTTATTATATGGATGTGTGTAGTGTGAAATATAGAGAATGGAAAGTATCAAATCCTGAAATGGGAGCTGTGAACGCCCTGGTTACCGGCGGATACGCTCCTCTGACCGCTATGGTTCTGGCTGCCCGTGGGATGCAAACCCCCGGGCAAGCTCACGCTTATCTGGATTGCAGCTGTGCCATGCCGGACCCCTTTCTGCTGCGGGATATGGATCTCGCCGTGGGGCGTGTGGGGCTGGCAATGGCAAAGGGCGAAAAAATTGCCGTCTTTGGCGACTACGACGTGGACGGCATCACAGCCACCTGTCTGCTGACAGACTTTCTGCGCCATAACGGAGCCAACTGTATCTCCTATATCCCCGGGCGGCTGGAGGAAGGCTACGGCTTAAATCCCATAGCCATTCATCAGCTGCACGACGAAGGTGTACAGCTGATTATCACCGTCGACTGCGGCATCACCGCCGTGGACGAAGCCCTGCTGTGCAAGGAGCTGGGCATCGATCTGGTCATCACCGACCACCACGAATGCAAGGACGAACTCCCGGATGCCATTGCAGTCGTCAATCCGCACCGCCCCCACAGCGGATACCCTCACAAAAACCTTTCCGGCGTAGGTGTCGCCTTCAAGCTGGCCGCTGCCCTGTGGGGCAATCAGGAGGCAGCTCTCGCCGAATATGCAGATATGGTGTGTCTCGGCACCGTTGCCGATGTGATGCCTTTGCTGGGAGAAAACCGCGTATTTGTCGCCAGAGGACTGGAATCTCTGCGCCACACCCACCGGCCCGGTATCGCCGCACTGATGAAAGAATGCAACTGCGACCCGGAAACCCTCACCGCCACCTCTATCGGCTTTATGCTGGCTCCAAGAATCAATGCAGCCGGCCGCATCGGAAAAATTGAAATTGCCGTAGGGCTGTTTCTTACCCATGACGAAGCCGAAGCCGAAGCTTACGCTCAGGGGCTTTGTGAACTGAACCGGCAGCGTCAGGCCGTGGAATCGGAGATCTTCACCCAGGCCGTGGAAATGCTTCCCACAGACAACCAGCCGGAAGCAATCGTTCTGGCTGACGAAAACTGGCATCAGGGCGTGGTGGGCATCGTTGCAAGCCGCATTGCCGAAGAATACTGCTGCCCCACCTTCCTCATCTGTCTGGACGGCGAACACGGAAAAGCCAGTTCCCGCAGCTACGGCGGCTTTAACCTGTTTGCTTCTCTCACCGCCCTTTCCGATCTGCTGGAAAGCTATGGCGGTCACGAACTGGCGGCAGGCTTCACCATTCACAGAGATCAGATTCCCGCCTTCCGGCAGGCCATCTGCAAGCTTGCAAAAGAATATTACGCCGATGCCGGCCCCCGCACCGTACTGGACGTGGACTGCATCATCCCGCCGGATCTTCTGTCCATCCGGGGCATCGATGCACTGAACGTGCTGGAGCCCTGCGGAAACGGCTGCCCCAAGCCGGTACTGATGATTGAAAATCTTGTCATTGACCGGGCAAGCCCCGTAGGCAACGGCCGCCACCTGCGGCTGCGGCTGCGGCACGGACGGCAGACTTTAAACGCCATCTGCTTCTCCACCACCATGGAATCCGCCTCCATTCAGCAGGGAGACGTGGTGGATGTGGCCTTCAATCCCCAGGTCAACGAATTCCGGGGAGAACGAAGCGTACAGCTGAATGTCATCGACATCCGTCCCAGCTGTCAGGCGGAATGCTCCTGTGACGTGAGCAGCTACCACACACTGTGCGCCGGAACCATCTCCCCTCAGGCGGCCGCAGAGCTTCTGCCCGACCGGAATACTCTGGGCGTTGTCTGGCGGTATCTTGCCGGAACCGGCAGCGATACCATTCAGGAATCTCCTATTTGCCTGTGCAGAAAAATCGTTCGCAGAGGCAATATTCCGCTGTCTCTGGGCAAAATGCTGACCTGCCTGGATATTTTTTCCGACGTTGGCCTGCTTACCACGAAAAGGCTGAACAAGTACATTGTAATTCATTTGCCTGCTACAACCGGCAAAGCCGATCTGCAGCAGAGTGCAACCATGCAGCG
This sequence comes from Oscillospiraceae bacterium, assembly GCA_020025535.1. Classification (GTDB taxonomy): domain Bacteria; phylum Bacillota; class Clostridia; order Oscillospirales; family Oscillospiraceae; genus Faecousia. The sequence goes on from JAHHRY010000001.1 coordinate 246,413, forward strand.
CCTGCTGCATGCGAAAGAGAGTTGAGTTTTATGGAAACTTTTGAATTCCATTATAAAGCTTTGCAGGATGCGCTGGACAAGCGCTCTTTCAGCGGCGACCGCGCGCTGATCGAAAAAACCATCCAGTACGCCTCGGAAAAGCATAAAAACCAAAAGCGTAAGGACGGCTCTCCCTACATCATTCACCCTCTGGCCGTGGCACAGATCGTTACGGAGATGGGACTGGATACCGAAGCTATTCTGGCTGCCCTGCTTCACGACTGCATTGAAGATACCGACACTTCCCACGATGAGATTTCCAAGCTCTTCGGTGAGACCGTGGCACAGCTGGTGGAAGGCGTCACCAAGCTGACCCGTGCCAATTTCTCCACCACCGAACAGGCGCAGATGGAAAACCTGCGTAAAATGTTCATGGCTATGTCCAAGGATATTCGCGTGGTGCTGATCAAAATTGCCGACCGTCTGCATAATATGCGTACCATGCAGTATCAGTCCCCGTCCAAACAGATCATCAAATGCCGGGAAACCATGGACATCTATGCTCCTCTGGCACACCGTCTCGGTATGCAGAAGATCAAATGGGAGCTGGAAGATACCGCCATGCAGTATCTGGCGCCGGATGATTACAATGGGATCATGTCCTATCTGAACGCCCACAAGGAGCAGGACGAGGCATTCATGAAAACCATTCAGAATACCATCTCCCAGCGTCTTTCCTCCGTGGGCATCCGCAACACCACCTATGGCCGCATCAAGCACGTCTACTCGATCTACCGAAAAATGCAGACGCAGGGCAAAACCATGGACGAGCTGTATGACCTGTATGCCTTCCGTGTCATCGTGGACACCATTCCGGACTGCTACAACGTGCTGGGACATATCCATGACCTGTTCAATCTGGTACCCGGCCGGTTCAAGGACTACATTTCCACCCCCAAGCCCAATATGTACCAGAGTCTGCATACAACCGTCATCGGCACGCAGGGCGTACCCTTTGAGGTGCAGATCCGCACCTGGGATATGCACGAAACCGCCGAATACGGTATCGCAGCCCACTGGAAATACAAGCAGGGCACCGGAAACGGCGACGAAAAGGACTTTGAATGGGTACGCCGTCTGCTGGAAAGCCAGCAGGATACCGATGCGGAAGACTATCTCCAGTCTCTGAAAATCGATATGTTCAACGACGAGGTCTTCGTCTTTACGCCCAAAGGGCGCATTGTCTCCCTGCCCGCCGGTTCGACTCCCATCGACTTTGCATACGCCATCCATTCCGGCGTCGGCAACTCCATGGTAGGTGCCAAGGTCAACAACCGGATCATGGGCATCGGCACGCCGCTGAACAACGGCGATATTGTGGAGATTCTCACCTCCAAATCCAGCAAGTGCGGCCCCAGCCGTGACTGGCTGAACATCTGCAAGAGCAACCAGGCCCGCACCAAAATCAAGCAGTGGTTCAAAAAGGAAAAGCGGGAAGAAAACGTGGCGCACGGACGTGCCAGCTTTGAAGCGGAAATGCGCCGTGCAGGTCTGCCCCTGCCCCTTACCATCGACCCGGAAATCGGCCCTCAGCTTCTCAGAAAGCTGGCCTTCGACACCTGGGAGGATATGTACGCCGCCATCGGCTACGGCGGTCTGACCGCTGTGAAAGCCGTGGGCAGAATCCGGGACGACATCAACAAGGCAATGAAGCTTCAGTCCGGCGACAAGAGTATTCCGGCAGTACCTGCCAAAAACTCCGCCGGCGATTCCGCCCGGGATGACCGTCATTCCGTCAACGGCGTCATCGTGGAAGACATCGACTCCTGCATGGTGAAGTTCGCCAAATGCTGCACACCCGTTCCCGGCGACGCCATTGTCGGCTTTATCACCAAGGGCTTCGGTGTGTCCGTCCACCGCTGCGACTGTCCCAACGCCGCACACCGGGACGATCCCATTCAGTCCGCCCGCTGGGTGCGGGTGCGCTGGGCAAGTCAGGCGGATCAGCCCTTTGAAACCACTCTGGAGCTGGACTGCAACACCCGCGACGGCCTGCTGCTGGATGTGGCTACCACCATGTCCACCAACCACATCCGTCTGAAGGAGCTGAACGGCAGGGAGCTGGAAGGCAGCAAGAGTATCTTCACCGTTCGTTTCGAGGTAAAGAACGTGGACGAACTGGAATCGATCCGCAAGAAACTGCTGAACATCCCGGACGTTGTGGCCACCAGAAGAGGACAATACTAAGCATTCCGGCATGGCAAAAAGCCGCCATGCCTTCCATATATTCTCAAAAGGAGCATTTGCTATGCGTGCAATATTGACACGAGTCAAATCCGCCTCCGTCACCATAGACGGAGAAATCACCGGAAAGATCGGCCGGGGTTTTCTGATTCTGCTGGGCGTAGGCCCCGGAGATACCGAAAAGGAATGCCGCTATCTGGCGGAAAAAGCTCTGGGTCTGCGGATTTTCAAAGACGAAAACGACAAAATGAACCTGGGTCTGGAGCAGATCGGCGGCGAAGTGCTGGTAGTCAGTCAGTTCACCCTGTATGGCAACTGCCGCAAGGGCCGCAGGCCCAGCTTTGTGGAAGCCGCAGATCCCGAACTGGGCAACCGGCTCTATGAAAAATTTCTGGAAATCTGCGAAGAACTGGGCTACCCCCCGCAGCACGGCCGGTTCGGCGCCGATATGCAGGTAGAATCCGTCAACGACGGTCCGGTGACTTTGATTCTGGACACCGACCAGCTGATGAACGAGCCTCGCAGGTAACCAAAAGGAGGACATATTCATGATGAAAATTGAGTCCATGGTTCTGGGTATTTATCAGACCAACTGCTATATCGTGTATCAGGAAGGCGCCAAAGAATGCGTCGTTATCGATCCGGGCTACAAGCCGGAAAAGGTTCTTGCCAGACTGGAGGAACTGGGTCTGAAACCCGTTGCCATTTTGCTGACCCACGGCCATTTTGACCATGTGAGCGCCGTCAAAGAACTGGCCGCAGAGACCAGCTGCAAGGTCTTTCTGCAGGAAAGGGATCTGTCCCTGCCTCCCAAGATGACCAACGGCCCTCTCTACTATACCGATCTTTATAAGGAAGGCGACACGCTGGAGCTGGCCGGTCTTACCATTCAGGTCATGGAAACCCCGGGTCACACCCCCGGATCCGTATGTCTGCTGGTGGGAGATGCCCTTTTCTCCGGTGACACCCTTTTTGCCGGTTCCCGGGGCAGAACGGATCTGCCCGGCGGCGACGAGCAGCAGATCATGGCGTCTCTTGCCCGTCTGGCAGGTATTCAAAAGCATTATGATGTATATCCCGGTCACAGCATCGCCACCACGCTGGAAAGAGAACAGGAGTACAATCCCTATATGCGTGCATCCTCTTGAGGATTTGCGAGGTCTTTTATGAAACTGACACTGGAAGGTCACGATGACCGTTACGCCGTGGAACAGCTGCAGTTATCTCTGTTCCCGGAAAATACCGATGGAGAAGCGATTTCCACGCTCCATCGGGGCAAAATCTGGCTCACCGCCACTACCAAAATTACCGTCGCCGGCAAAACCGTCACTGCATCCCGCCGCCTGAAGGCTGCGGCCGAAACCGTGAAGGGCCGGCGACAAATTCTGCAGCAGAGTTATTATCTGGCTGCCAGAGAGCTGCTCCCCCAGACCCCGCCCTGGGGTGCTTTGGCGGGCGTTCGTCCCACCAAAATCACCACCAGACATCTTCTCTCCGGCGGCAACGCCAAATCCGCCGACCGCCTGATGCGGGATGTGTACTATGTCACACCGGAACGGCGGGCACTGGCAATCGACTGCTCCCTGTCCACCGCCAAGGCTGCCTCGCTTCTGGAGCCGCAGGATGTCTCCCTGTATGTGGGCATTCCCTTCTGCCCCACCCGCTGCGCCTACTGCAGCTTCGTCAGCCGTACCGTGGGAAAACGCACCCACCTGATCGAGCCGTATCTGCAGGCACTTTTGCAGGAAATCCGCACGACCGGCGAATTGCTGGCAAATTCCGGGTTCACCGTGCGTACCATTTATATAGGCGGCGGCACACCCTCCACGCTGTCCACACAGCAGATGGAGCTGCTGCTGGATACCATCAATCAGTCATTCGACAGATCCCGGCTGCTGGAATTTACCGTTGAAGGCGGCCGTCCGGATACGCTGGATCCCGAAAAGCTGGCTGCCATCGCCGCACACGGCGTGGATCGCATGAGCATCAACCCCCAGACCATGAACGATTCCGTTCTCCGTGCCAGCGCCCGTCCCCACACCGGGGCGGATGTGCTCCGTGCCTACGCCGAAGCGGAAGCCGCAGGGTTTACCGCCATCAATATGGATTTGATTGCAGGTCTGCCTACCGATACCGCGGAAAGCTTCCGGCAGTCTCTGGACACCGTGGCAGCTCTGCGCCCTGCCAACATCACCGTGCACACCATGACCCTGAAAAAGGATGCCGACCTGTTTCAGCATCGTGAGAATCTCCCTACCGCCGAAGAGGTGACGGAAATGGTCAGCTACGCATCGGAAGTCCTTCGCAGCGCAGGCTACAAACCCTATTATCTCTACCGGCAGAAATATATGTCCGGCAGTTTTGAAAACGTGGGCTGGAGCCGGGACGGTCTGGACTGTCTGTATAACATCTACATGATGGAAGAGGTACACTCCATCGTTTCCGTCGGCGGCGGCAGCGTCAGCAAGGTATGCCTGCCGGACGGCAGACTGTGCCGATTCCCCAATCCCAAATACCCCGAACAGTACATCGAAATGCTGGATCATGTTCTGGAGAAGAAACAGGAAATGTTCCGGCTGATGAAAGGAAGCAACGAATGTTGGATACTATGATTTCCGGCGTCACCGTGGTGACGATGAACGAACGGATGGAGGTGCTCTTCGGTGCCTACATCGGCATCGAAGATGGAAAGATCGTTTCCATCTCCAAAAGGCCTCCCAAGGAGCAGCCAAACACCATTATTGACGGCACCGGCATGGTTGCCATTCCCGGTCTCATTAACTGCCACACCCATCTGGCTACCACCGTCCTGCGGAGCTATCTGGATGATCTCAGCAGTAAAGAGGCACTGGAAAAACTGCTGCAGAAGGAAGACAAAATGGACTCCCGCGCCGCGAAAGCCGCCGCAAAAATGGCCATTGCCGAATGTCTGCGGTTTGGCGTAACCTCCGTCTCCGACCTGTACTACTATCCGGAAGCCACAGCGCAGGCCATCGACGAAACCGGCATCAAGGGCAATCTTGCCCTGTCGGCCTATCGCTACATCGACGAAAACGAAGAATTTGATTTTGAAACCGACGAGCAGTGCCGGGAGCTTTGCCGCCTGGTCGAAAAATGGAACGGTCACGACAACGGCCGGATTCGCATTGATGCCGGCATCCACGCCGAGTACACCAGCAATCATCAGCTGTGGGAAGCCCTTTCCGACTATGCCCGTGAAGCGGGAATCGGTATGCAGATGCATCTGGCAGAAACCAGAAGCGAGGCAGATGACTGTCTGGACCGCACCGGCCTTTCCCAGGCCGCCCTGCTGGACTGCCACCGTATGTTTGCCGTACCCACCACTGCCACCGACTGTGCCTGCATGGAGCCGGAAGACAGAGTGCTGCTGGGAAAACGCAAGGTGAGCGCCGTTGCCACGCCCCTGGCCTCCGCCAAAGCCGGCAATCCCTGCACCCCCATTCTTGACTGCGTCAAAGCCGGCATGAATGTGGCGCTCGGCACCGGCGGTGCCGTGGAATGCGGCAATCTCGATATGTTTGAAGTCCTTCGGGGCGCCGCCCTTTCCGTCCGCAGTGCCTCCGGCGATGCCAACGCCCTGCCGGCTCCGGCCGTACTGATGATGGCCACGGTCTGCGGTGCCAGAGCACAGGGCCGTGCCGCAGAATGCGGTATGCTGAAAGAAGGCATGGACGCCGACATCGTACTGGTGGACTTCTCCGCGCCGCATCTGATGCCCTGTCACAACGTGCTGTCCGCTCTGGTATTCGGTGCCAAGGGCGGCGACGTGGCCATGACCATGGTTCGCGGCAAAATCCTCTATCAAAACGGCCAGTTCCCTACCATCGACCTGAAAGATGTGGTACAGGAACTGACAACATATGCCATTCCCCGTCTGTTTGATGACAGCAAGGATTGACTGTAAAGGAGTATTTCATGTCTGAATCCAAAAAGCAATCCTTTCTCCACGGTACCGCTCTGCTGGCCATGGCGACTGCCGTAGTGAAACTCATCGGCGCCCTGTACAAAATCCCGCTGAACATGATTATCGGTGAACAGGGATTTGCCTATTTCAACACCGCCTACGAAATCTACAACGTCCTTCTGATGATTTCCACCGCCGGTCTGCCCGTGGCTATGAGCCGGATGATTTCACAGGCCAGCTCTCTGGGACATTACAGCGAGGTGCGCCGGATCTATTCTACCGCCAGAAGCATCTTCCTGATTCTCGGCGTCACCGGTACGCTCCTCATGACCGTCTTCTGCCGGCAGCTGGCTGCATTTCAGGAGCAGCCTGACGCCTGGGCCGCCATCGGCTTCCTTGGCCCCTGCGTCCTGCTGATCTGCCTTATGAGCACATACCGCGGCTTCTTCCAGGGGCAAAGCAACATGATCCCCACCTCGGTCAGTCAGGTTCTGGAGGCCTTCTGCAGACTGATCGTGGGTATGCTTGCCGCCGTGATTTTGCTGAAAACCACTTCCAGCATTCCTCTGGCCGCCGGCGGCGCCATTCTGGGCGTAACCGCCAGCTGTGTGCTGTCCGTGTTCTACCTGTTCGGCTGCTTCCGCAGGGCCTATGCGGAAATGCCCGTTACCCATGAGCACGTCAGCTCCTACCGCAAAACGGCCAAGAGGCTGCTGTCCATCGCTATTCCCATCACCATCGGCTCCGCAGGCCTTTCCATCCTCACCATGCTGGAAACCAAGGTCTATATGGGTCAGATTCTGGGGCTGGGTTACACGCAGGGTGAAGCGGACACCATGAAGGGCATTTACGACATGACCAAGACCATCTTCAATATGCCCTGTGCCTTCATCACCCCCATCACCATCAGCATCATCCCTGCCATTACGGCGCAGCTGACTCTTCGCAACAAACGGGCCGCCCGTGCCACGGAAGAATCCGCAACACGCGTCACCGGTCTGATCTGTATGCCCTGCGCCGTGGGTCTTGCGGTTCTGGCCAAGCCGGTCATTGCTCTGCTGGGCGGCTACACCGGTGAAAAGCTGGCAATGGCTGCTCCCATGATGGCCATTCTGGGTGTCAGCATCGTGTTTAACGCTCTGGTACTGATGACAAACGCCATGATGCAGTCCCACGGTCATGTGAATCTGCCGGTGGTCAATATGTTTATCGGCGGATTTTTGAAGCTGGCTGCCGTGTATATTCTCACCGGCAACCCGGATATCGGCATTATCGGCGCGCCCATCGCCTCTCTGCTGTGCTATTTCACCATCACCGTGCTGAACCTGATCACCATGCGCCACTGCATTCCCAAATGTCCCGCCATTGTCCGGAATCTGATGCGTTCACTGATTGCCGCCCTCATTATGGGTCTGTTCGCCTACGGCACATGGTTTGCGCTGGAGCGGATTCTGGGTGCCGACGGCAGCCGTCTCCTGCTCTGCGGTCTGCCGATTCTTGTGGGTGCCATTGTGTATTTCCTCTCCGCCATCAAGCTGGGAGCCATTACCCGCGGCGACTGCCTGCTGCTGCCCAAGGGTGAAAAAATTGCAAATATGCTGCATCTGTAAGGAAAAGAGGATTTGTATGAATAAAACTGAGCTGATTGCTCTGGCCGCCGAGCGCTCCGGCATCACAAAAAAAGATGCCGAGGCCGCTCTGAACGCTGCCCTTGATGTAATCGCCGCCCAGCTGACATCCGGTGAAAAAGTCCAGCTGTCCGGCTTCGGTATTTTTGAAACCAAAACCCGTAAACCCCGGATCGGCCGCAATCCCCACACCAAGGAAGCCATCGAAATTCCCGCAGCCCGTGTGCCGGTATTCAAGCCCAGCAAAACTCTGCGGGATCTTGTAGAGCAATAAGGAGAATCTATGCGTCTTGACAAATATTTGAAAGTGTCCCGTCTTATCAAACGCCGTACGGTCGCCAACGAAGCCTGCGATAACGGACGCATCAGCGTCAACGGCCGGGTCGTGAAGGCCAGCTACGAAGTGAAGATCGGTGACAAAATCGAAATCACAATGGGGCCTCGTACTCTGGCGGTGGAAGTTCTCCAAGTTTCCGAAACCGTCCGCAAGGACGATGCCTGTGCCATGTACAAGGAAGTATGATTCCGGTCATGCATGGCTTTCCCGAATACCCGAAAACGGTCACGCTCTTGGAGCGTGGCCGTTTGTTATTTCCCGCGAACAGGCATGGGTGCTTTTCCTTATTGAATCCTGACAGAAAATCTGGTATATTAACTTATATTCTCAAATGGAGGACTTTCTATGGACTTGCAAACCTTAAAAGCAAAAATGGACGAAGCCCATTACATTTATGACGACACCCTTGCGATTATCCTGTCGGTAGCTCTGCAGCTGGGCCGCCCTCTGCTGGTGGAAGGCGCAGCCGGCGTAGGCAAAACGGAAATCGCCAAGGTGATGGCTGCGGCTCTGGACCGGGATCTAGTGCGGCTGCAGTGTTACGAAGGTCTGGACGAGAGCAAAGCTCTCTACGAATGGAACTACCAGAAGCAGCTGCTTTCCATACAGGTAAATATGGGAAATCAGGACAAAGACACCCTGACCCGTTCCCTTTTCAGCGACGAGTACCTGCTGGAGCGGCCTCTGCTGAAATCCATCCGCTCTGAAAAGCCCGTGGTGCTGCTGATCGACGAAATCGACAAGGCAGACGAGGAATTTGAAGCTTTCCTGCTGGAGCTTCTGTCGGATATGCAGGTTTCCATCCCGGAAATCGGCACCGTCAAAGCCCGCTCCATCCCCTTCGTGGTGCTGACCTCCAACCGGGCACGGCCTCTGTCGGAAGCGCTTCGCCGCCGCTGTGCCTACCTGCACATTGACTATCCCGATATGGAGAAGGAACTGGCGATTCTGCGTGCCAAGCTTCCCCATGTGGATGACCGGCTGTGCGCGCAGGTGGCGCTGGCTGTCCAGCGGCTGCGTTCCAGCGAAGCCATCCTGAAAAAGCCTTCCGTCGCCGAAACCCTGGACTGGGCAGCGGCGCTGGACGCCCTGGGCATCCGGGATCTGACACCCGATGCCATTCGGAAAACCGCCGGCTTTGTGCTGAAAAACAACGATGACATGGCCGTTCTGGAGGAAGAAGGCGCCGAAGGTCACATCTGCACCGGAAACTGCGGAGGACACCACCATGGTTGATCCGGGCGTCTATCTGGAAAAGCTGTCCGCTTTTGCCCGGATGCTCCGCAGAGAAGGACTGCCTATCAGTCCTCAGGAAACCGCCGATGCCAGCCGTCTGCTGATTACGCTGGGCTTTGAGAACCGGGAAACCGTCAAAACCGCCCTGCGGACGGTTTTTGCCAAATCCCGGGACGAGCAGCTGGCATTCAATCGGGTGTTCGACGGATTTTTTATTTCAGAGGAAGCTATGCGTCAGCAGGCGCAGGAACAAATGCAACAGGAAGCCCGGATGGAACAGATTCGCTCGGAAGCGCAGGAAGAACTGCGGGTCCGGGACATCCCCATGGATTTCAGCGAGGAGCAGTGGCGCACCTACGCCTCCATGCCGGAGGCCGAGCGCCAGCGGCTTCAGAACTTTATGGAGAAATACCGGGGAAACGCCGAGCGCAATCCCAAGCTCTACGGAGATTTCATCCACTCCGTTTTTACCAGAACCATTCTGGAACAGCAAATGCTGATGGAAGATGCCGGTATGGGCGTTGATGCCTCCGATCCGGAAATCGGCATGATGTACCGGGACATTTCCCAGTTCAAAGACACGGAAATCCCCAAGGCCATCGACATGATCCAGACCATCGCCCGGCAGATCAACGGCGAGCTGGCCGCCAAGCGCAAGGCAGGCGGTCACTCCGGCAAGCTGGATTTTCGCCGCACCATCCGCAAGGGACTGGAAACAGGCGGAACCTTTTACCATCTGCGCTACCGCAAAAAACGTCACCGCAAGCGCAGTCTGGTGCTTCTGTGTGACGTTTCCGGGTCTATGATGCAGTTTTCCGAGTTCGCCCTGCGTTTCATCCAGTCTTTGAACCGGGTATCGGAAAATTCCCGCACGTTCCTTTTTTCCGAGGATATTTTTGAGGCGGACGCCTTTGCTCTGGAAGATATGGACAAATTCCGCAGCTATGTGAAAGATTCCGGAATCTACGGGCGGGGCACCGATCTGGGAACCGCTCTGGAACATCTGTGTTCCATGCGGCCTTCTCCCCTCACCGCCTCCACTACCCTGCTGATTCTCTCGGATACCAAGACCATCGACCAGAAACGCGCCATTCAGTCGCTTCTGGATGCCAAACAGCTCTGCGGCCGGGTCATCTGGCTCAATCCGATTCCTCAGAACAAATGGCCTTACCTGCGCAGTATCCAGACCATGTCCGCCATCTGCCCCATGGTCTGCTGCAGCACGCTCAGGGAATTGGCTGCCGCCTGTCGTAAAATTACCGATTTTTGAAAAACTGCTCCCACCTGCAGCCGTGCAGGCCGGGAGCAGTTTTTTCATACGCCCGTCACGGCATAAGCACGCTATTGCTTAGCATGAATATAATGATGCCGAATACAGTCTGGCATTTGTAGCGTCAGTTTTTCCTTTTGGATAGGTAGATTTCCACCAAAAGACACCGAAAAAATGCAGCGATTTATTGTAAACAACTTCTTGTTGACTTTCCGGAAATTCGTGGTATGATATTCCTATAAATCGATACCTTTTTATCGATACAGAAAGGACGATATTATGTACACTTATCCTATGATTACCAACACAGAAGAATTAAACGATGCCCTCGCCCGTTGCCGCAAGGCACAGGCCATTTTCGCCGGTTACTCTCAGGAACAGGTCGACAGAATCTTTCTGGCAGCCGCTTCCGCTGCCAACAAGGCACGGATCTCTCTTGCCAAAATGGCAGTTGCCGAAACCGGTATGGGCATTGTGGAAGATAAAGTCATCAAAAATCACTTCGCTTCGGAATACATCTACAACGCCTACAAGGACACCAAGACCTGCGGCGTGATCGAAGACGATCCCGCCTATGGCTATCAGCGAATCGCTGAGCCCATCGGCGTGATTGCGGCGGTCATCCCCACCACCAATCCTACTTCTACCGCCATTTTCAAAATTCTCATTTGTCTGAAAACCCGGAACGCCATCCTCATCAGCCCCCACCCCAGAGCCAAGGACTGCACCATCGCCGCAGCAAAGCTTCTTCTGGAAGCCGCCGTGGCCGCAGGTGCGCCTCAGGACATCATCGGCTGGATTGATCAGCCCTCTCTGGAGCTGACCAATCAGGTCATGCGGGAAGCTGACCTGATTCTCGCTACCGGCGGCCCCGGTATGGTAAAGGCCGCCTATTCCTCCGGCAAGCCCGCTCTGGGCGTCGGCCCCGGCAATGTGCCCGCCGTCATTGATGACAGCGCCGATCTGCTGCTGGCCGTATCCTCCATCATCCACTCCAAGACCTTTGACAACGGCATGATCTGCGCCTCCGAACAGAGTGTCATTGTGGCAGATTCCATTTATGACACCGTCAAGGCCGAATTCCGGAAGCGCGGCTGCCATATTCTGACCCCCGAAGAAGCGGACAAGGTGCGTGCCACCATTCTGATCAACGGTGCCCTGAACTCCAAAATCGTCGGACAGTCCGCCTGCACCATCGCAAAGCTGTCCGGCTTTACCGTGCCGGAACACACCAAGATCCTCATCGGTGAGACCGACAGCACCGATCTCAGCGAGGCATTTGCACACGAGAAGCTCTCTCCCGTACTGGCAATGTACCGGGCAGCGGACTTTGAAAACGCCATGGACATTGCCGACCGTCTGGTAAAGGACGGCGGCTACGGTCACACGGCCTCGGTATATCTGGACACCGTCACCGCGCGGGATAAGCTGAACGCCTTCACCGCACGGATGAAAACCTGCCGCATCGTAGTCAACACTCCCTCTGCTCATGGCGGTATCGGTGATCTGTATAACTTCCGGCTGTCTCCCTCCCTCACACTGGGCTGCGGCAGCTGGGGCGGCAACTCCGTTTCCGAAAACGTCGGCATCAAGCACCTGCTGAACATCAAAACCGTGGCTGAGAGGAGAGAAAATATGCTCTGGTTCCGTGCGCCCCAAAAGGTCTATTTCAAAAAGGGCTGTCTGCCCGTGGCTCTTGCAGAGCTGCAGGGCCACAGGAAAGCCTTTATTGTCACCGACAGCTTCCTGTATCAGAACGGCTACACCAAGGCGGTAGAGGCCAAGCTGGACGCCATGGGCATCATGCACACCACCTTCTCCAATGTAGCACCGGATCCCACCCTCGCCTGCGCCAGAGAAGGTGCCGCTCAGATGGCTGTCTTCCAGCCGGATCTGATTATCGCCATCGGCGGCGGTTCCGCCATGGACGCCGCAAAAATCATGTGGGTGCTTTACGAGCATCCCGAGGCTGACTTCCTGGATATGGCAATGCGGTTTGCGGACATCCGCAAGCGTGTGTATACCTTCCCCAAGATGGGCGAGAAGGCCTACCTGGTAGCCATCCCCACCACCGCCGGTACAGGCTCCGAGGTGACGCCCTTTGCCGTCATCACCGATGAATGCAGCGGCGTCAAATATCCCCTGGCAGACTACGAGCTGCTGCCCAACATGGCCATTGTGGATGCGGATATGATGATGAATGCCCCCAAGGGGCTGACTGCCGCCTCCGGTATCGACGCAGTCACCCACGCTCTGGAAGCTTACGCCTCCATGCTGGCCACCGATTACACCGACGGTCTGGCGCTTCGCAGCCTGAAGCTGATTTTCGACAATCTCCCCGAGGCTTACGAAAAGGGTGCCGCCGCTCCCAGAGCCAGAGAAAACATGGCAAACGCCGCCTGCATGGCCGGCATGGCCTTTGCCAACGCCTTCCTGGGCGTGTGTCATTCCATGGCACACAAGCTGGGTGCTTTCCATCACCTGCCTCACGGCGTTGCCAACGCTCTGATGATCGACGAAGTGCTGAAATTCAACGCTTCCGAAACACCGGTCAAAATGGGTACTTTCTCTCAGTATGACCATCCCCACACGCTGGCACGTTATGCGGAAGTCGCCGACTATCTGGGTCTGGGCGGCAATACCGACGAAGAAAAGCTGCAAAATCTGATTGCCGCCGTGGATGAACTGAAGGCCAGGGTTGGCATCAAGAAGTCCATCGCCGAGTACGGCATCCCCGAAGCGGATTTCCTCGCCCGTCTGGATGATATGGTGGAGCAGGCATTCGATGACCAGTGCACCGGTGCCAATCCCCGTTATCCCCTTATGAGCGAAATCAAGCAGATGTTCCTGAACGCCTATTACGGCAAATAAACGCAGAACTGCCCCTGTAACCGTGGTTACAGGGGCAGTTTTTCTATTTTACCAGAAAAGACTGATAGCTTTTCTCCGGCGTGTCCAGCAGGCTGCGAAGCTTCAGCTGGGCATCTGTATGGCAGATCTGGGTATCCTCGCACCAGATGCTGTAGATCTGATTGTCTGCCAGAGCCTTCAGAGGCTGGGCATCAAACTTCTCCGCAATATACACCGGCAACAGCTGCAGAAGAATTTCCGCGCAGCCGGCCTTGCGGGAATAGGCCACCAGATCCGTCTGTGTCCTGCGGTTGGCGCCGTCTGCCGGGCTGAGATGGCTGGACAGGATTCTGCCATCGTCCGTGCTGCAGTAACGGTTTGCATCCTCCGCTCCCAGAGGGTAGCCGCGCAGGTAAACAAGACTGGTACCGCCGCTGTAATCCATCACCGCCGCCGGGTATATGGTCGTTCCCTCCAGATTGTAAATGTTCAGAGAATAGGAAACATCCTCCCTGTCCAGGTTCCGGGTGAAGCCGTCCAGACTGGAGAGATATCCGGAGGTAAATCCCTTTTCGATCATCAAATCCGCAAAATAGTCGATAATAAAGGCGTTTTTCATCCAGTTGAAATCGATGAAATTCTCAATTCCGTGAGCCTCTGCAAATTCCAGATAAGCCTCGGAAATCTGCAGCTTTACCCGGTTTTCTCCCAGCAGCTGCAGTTCCACCGCCTGAGGGTCATTGGCAAACGCCGCCACCTGCCGGATAAAAGGTGCCAGCTCCGGATCGGATGCGGGATCCTGAACGGCGATGGAAGAATCCCCCTGATTAAAATACAGATTATCGTATTCTACATAAATCGGTCCCAGATACACATGGCGGCTGCCATACTGTTTCAGCAGAGCAAACGCCTCGTAAAGCACGGAATCCACGGTGACTTCCTCGTTCACATGGTGATTCAGGTAATGAATATTGTGGTACTCTTCTGATGGCTGATCCGGGGTGAACAGCCAGTAGGCCTTCACCACCGCTTCCGAATACAGCAGATTGATCTGCTTATTGGCGGCGGCTGCATTGGAGCCGCTTCCCTGGAAATTATAAAGAAACACAAAATCATCACTGCAGTTGACGCCGTCCGGGTTGGCTTCGATCTTCTGCCAGCCGGACTCTGTTCCAAACAAGGAGCTGATGCCGATGGCCAGAGCCACCACAGCAATTGCCAGAAATATGCACAGCAGAATCAGCCGCACTTTTCTGTCCTTGTCCGACAGTTCAATTCTCTGAATCTTCGGGACATTGGGTTCTCTGTCGTGTGAACGCATAAAATCACTTCTTCCGTATTACAGTTTCTCCAGTCAAAACCGGAATTTTGACTGGAGAAACTTCATTTTTTAGATTACTGCCCTCAGCAGTGCCAGGCCAAATATCAAGGCAAATGCGCCTATGGTACACAGGCCGGTAACTGCGCCTTTTATGCAGGACTTGTAATTGCGGATATACCGGAAATGCCTGAATATCCAGCCGGCAATCAAGCCCACAGGCGGCAGGAAGAAGGATGCAATGGCATACCACTTGCTGCCGGTGTCATGGAGAGGCCGTTCCAGAATTTCCTCTTTGGATACAGGGACAGGCTCGTCCTGCCGGGACTGTGTTTCCTCCTCGGGAGCATTGGGATCACGGATGGTGATGCTCTTCAGAGGCACACCCTTTTCACGAATGGCCTTGTACTCCTCGATTTCCTTGCTGCTTCCCAGAACATAGTGATCATGTCCAATGCAGACCATCTGGGGTTCTTCCTCGCTGTAGTCGTGCATACTGGGATCATAGGTAAACAGCACCTTGTTCTTTTCCAGAACAGGATCCGGGATCGGAATTGCAGAAATCAGCGAACGGGTATAGGGGTGCAGAGGATAGTCAAACAATTCTTCCGCTGCGGCGACCTCCACGATATTGCCCTTGTAGATAACGCCGATCCGGTCGGAAATAAACCGGACAATGGACAGGTCATGGGCAATGAACAGGTAGGTAACATCCCGTTCTTCCTGGAATTTTTTCATCAGGTTCAGCACCTGTGCGCGAATGGACACGTCCAGTGCGGAGATGGGCTCGTCGGCGATAACCAGTTCCGGCTCCATGACCATGGCACGGGCCAGACCGATTCTCTGCCGCTGACCGCCGGAAAATTCGTGGGGATAACGGGTCAGATGCTCGGGCAGCAGACCGACTTCCTCAATGATTTTTTCTACCTTGCGGACACGTTCCTCTTCATTCTTGTACAGGTGGAAGTTCTGAAGGCCTTCGGAAACGATATAGTCAACGGTGGCACGCTCGTTCAGAGAGGCCGCCGGATCCTGGAAAACCATCTGAATATTCCGGATCACTTCCCGATTGAGGGAGTGTCTGGTCTTGCCGGAAATACGGACGCCCTTATACAGGATTTCACCTTTGGCGCAGGGATTGACACGAATCACCGCCCGGCCGATGGTGGTCTTGCCGGAGCCGGACTCACCTACCAGAGAAAAAGTCTCACCTTTGTAGATATCGAAGGAGGCATTCTTGACGGCACGAACCGCCTTGTCGCCCTTGCCGAAGGTAATATCCACATTCTTTAAGCTAAGTAATATCTCTCTGCCGTTTTCGTCCACAGGACCATGTTCCGGCAGGTGAGAAACACGAGAATGTTTATTCACTGTCTATTCCTCCTTTATCTCAAATATGGTAAGCCTTGACCAGTTTTTCGTGAATATCCTGAATGAGCTCCGGCTTTTCAATCTTGGGGGCTCTGGGATCCAGCAGCCAGGTCTTTGCAAAGTGGGTTTCCGTAACCTGGAACATGGGAGGTTCCTTCAGAGTATCGATTTTCAGGCAGTAGGGGTTACGGGGTGCAAAGGCATCACCCTCAATGTTGTTATACAGGGACGGAGGCGTACCTGTAATGGAGTACAGCTTGGTATTGCGCTGTGCCAGCTGCGGCAGGGAGGACAGAAGCGCCCATGTATAGGGATGACGAGGATCGTAGAACACTTCCTCGGTGGTTCCCAGCTCCACCACCTGACCGGCATACACCACGGCAACCCGGTCGGCAATGTTGGCGACAACGCCCAGGTCATGGGTAATGAATATAATGGTAAACTTAAATTCCTTCTGCAGATCCTTGAGCAGCTGCAGGATCTGTGCCTGAATGGTCACGTCCAGTGCCGTGGTAGGCTCGTCACAGATCAGGATCTTCGGCTGGCAGGACAGGGCAATGGCCACTACAATTCTCTGCCGCATACCGCCGGAATACTGGAAGGGGTAGTCATCAAAACGGTTCTCCGCATTGGGAATACCAACCTTGCGCATCAGCTCCAGAGCACGGGCTCTGGCTTCCGACTCGGAACAGTTCTGATGCTTCAGAATAACGGAAGTAATCTGCTTGCCGATGGTGATAATGGGGTTCAGGGAAGTCATGGGATCCTGGAAAACCGTGGCAATCTTGCTGCCGCGGATCTGGCCCCAGTCTTTGGCGTACTGGATCTTTGCCAGGTTCAGCACGCAGGTACCGTGCAGTACCTTATCCGTTTCATCCAGATACTTGACACGGAAGACGACTTCGTCAAACACACCGTTTCTGATGGTTTCATCGTTGAGATCCACGCCCAGCATCATGGCCTGTTTCAGTGCATTCAGCAGCTTTGTGATCAGCTGCAGCCGCTTTTTCAGGCCGTAGCGTCCGACAGAAAGATAGACTTCCTTAGCAAGGATCAAATTTCTGTCCTTGGTTTCCTGGGTGATTTCTCCGGCAATGGCTGCTTGATATTCTTCCTTCAGCTTTGCCATCCGGCTGTCGTACTCCGCCTGATAGGCGGTGTCGTTCTTCATTGCCTGTTTGCGGGTGGCAATGGTTTCTGCCATCTGCTTTTTCAGTGCCTTGATCTCACAATCCAGCTGGGAGATTTCTGCACCCAGTGCCTTATAGCGGGCTCTTTCCTTGGAAGCATCTACGGCCTGTTTCTGGTTGAACAGCTCCGTACGCTTATAATTCAGTCGCTTGAGCTGAGCGTTGAAGTTTTCTTCTTCCTCTTCGCTCATGCTGCAGCGGGCTTTCTTTTCTTTCTCCAGCTCCAGCTTCTTGCGGTAGATATCCGCACCCAGCTCCAGCTTGGAGTATTCGTTCATCCGGCGATAACCCTTCTGAATCAGTCTTCTGGCATAACCGGTCAGCCGTACATGGGTATCCGACAGTTCCTCGTCGTTGAAGATAATCGAGCCCTGACTGATATAACCGTTGGACTCCAGCATACCGGCGAAGGTTTTTGTAAAAACCGACTTGCCGGAACCGGACTCGCCTACGATTGCCACAGACTCATTCTCGTAGAAGTCCATGGTAATGCCGCGAATGGCGGTCAGCTTTCTGCTGCGGACACGGAATTTGACCCGCAGATCTTTTACTGACAGCAATACTTTCTTTTCTTCCATTCCATTACCTCCCTACATATGAGTTCTGGGATCAGAGGCGTCGCCAAGGTTCTGACCAACCACATACAGAACCACTGTGATGATGGAAGCAACCGCTACGGGGCTCCAGAATTCAAAGCCCCAGCCGGGAGTGACCATTGCACCCTGAGCAGACTCGATCAGTTTGCCGAGGGACATATCACTCAGACCCATGCCGATATAGGAAAGGAACACCTCGTAAGAAATATAGGAGGGAATTTCCGTTGCGGCAATGGTCACGATAACGGATGTCATGAAGGGCAGAATGTTCTTGGTTGCGATTCGCAGGATGGGAGTGCCCAGGCAGCGGGATGCCAGATTGTACTCACGGTCACGAATGATGATGACCTGTGTACGGATAAAGTAGGCAATACCCAGCCAGCCGGTAACCGTCAGTGCAAAGACCATGGACCAGAAGCTGGCGCTCATAATCAGCACGACCACGGAGATCAGCAGAATATACGGCACATTGGCAACGATATTGTAGACTTCCGTCATGAACATATCAATCTTTTTCGAGAAGCCCCAGACTGCACCCACCAGAATACCGATGGTCATATTAATCAGCGCACAGATCAGAGCCAGAGACACCGAGATGCTGGCACCATACCAGACGGCATCAAAGGTGGATTCACCGGATGCGCCGGAGCCCAGGATCCAGTGGAGGTTGGTGCCGAATTTTTCCATAGCGGCAGCCGGGCCCAAATGCTTTGTATCGGAATTCAGCAGGTTGATATAAGGGTCAACCTCCGAATCATAACCGATGGCAATGGGATAAACATAGGTAAATACGAGGATTGCAGCAAGCAGGATCAAAATAACTGCATTGATCTTCTTGCGGAAGAAAACACGGAACACGGAATGCCAATAGGAATATCTGGGAGCTGTGATCTTTTCCGACTCCAATTCGTCCCATTTGACAGGGGCAAACAGCTCTTCCTGGGACATATTAAGATCGTCCAAATTGATGTAATTGTCTGCCATATCCGTCTACCTCTCTTTCGTTACAAACGAGATTCTCGGATCCATCATAGACATGAGAACGTCGCCAAGAATAACTGAAACTACAGACAGCAGGGCATAGAACAGTGTCACACCCACGATAGCGCCATTGTCATAGGAATTGATGGAAGTCGTCAGCAGGTTACCTGCACCGGGAACCACATACACACGCTCGGTGATGATGGCGCCGGTCATGGCACCCAGCATACTTGCCGGAATACCGTGGACAATGGGAATAATGGCGTTTTTCAGAATGTGCTTGGAGAAGATTTCTCCTTCGGACAAGCCGCCGGATCGTGCAAACTTAACATAGTCTGCATTCATCTGGTCGATCATATACCGGCGCAGCCACTTCATCAGATTGGCGATGGCGGGCAAAGCCAGAGAAACAATCGGAAGCACGTACATCAGCCATATGGGGTTTTCCATATCGAAGGTTGTGGGGAGTCCCGCCTTGCCGCCAAGGGACTTGAACAGGAAAATATATGCCAGAGAAGGAACGGCGATAATAAACACGATATACACAGTACCCAGTTTATCCACCAGCTTATCCTTCTTCAGTGCCATTGTGATACCCAGAGGAATCGCAATCAGGTAGGACATCAGCACCGAGATAATACCGATTGTAAAGGAGTATCCCGTTTTGCTGAGGCCGTTTTTGTGGGTGCCGACGTTGGTATAGTCATCCACGAAGCTTCTCTTGATGATGGCATTGCCGTTTTCCAGAGAGCCGGCCACATAGGTTGCAGTGTGAAGATCGTCCGCGCTTTCCGCAACCAGTCCGGTGGGATATGTCACGGAAGAATAGACGTAGGAGCCCTGGGAGTCGCCCAGAATGTTCACCACATCCACGCCCTGACGGCCGGTGTAAGACGTACCCAGATGGAAGTTGATCAGGTTCTGATGGATATACGGGAAATTCCCATCAAAATACAGCAGGTACTTATGCTCTGTACCGTTGCCCATGATCGCCGGCGAGAATTTCTTTCCGCCGTAAACAGGATCAAAGAAAGTGAACTGAATGCCTCGGTTTTCAATATCCTCCTTAACATAGTGGATATTGTCAATGGTAATCAGGTTGGACAGATAGGCACCCAGCCGGTTGACCAGCGGTATATTTCTGTAGGCATACAGTCGGGGTTTGCCGCCGTCCTTGTACCTGTTGCCCATTTTCTCGGCATTCAGACGGACGACTTCGTAGCCTTTATTTTTGTAGGCTTCCGTAAACTTTTCGATGTATTCCTGAGCCATATCGCTGTCTCTCTCAGGCGTGTCGGCAATCCGAACGACTTTTTTATAAGTCGCCTCGTCAATTTCCCCGTTCTTCAGCAATTCAGTTAGATAATCGGCATAAGGAACATAGTCCACATAGCCGTACTTTTCCCACTGCTGCATCTGGTATATGTTTTTAGTATTGCTTTTCTGCTTATTGTAGTTTGGATCGTTGGCAAAAATCAGGGTTCTGTCCAGGCAGCTATAAATCAGTACCATTACAACGCCTACCACAATACCAACAGAGATCAAACCGCGCAGGATTCGCTTTAATAAATATTTTGTCATAGCACATCTCTCTTCTCATATTTGATAGGTGAGCACACGGCAAAGGCCTTTGTTTTCACAAACATTGCAGAGCGTGCCGCCAGCAGCGTCCAATGAAGCGTTTTGCTTGGCTCTTACCGTCTGCTAAGATGGAGCAGGCGTACCGCTTTTTCTATGCCGTACTTATTACTTTTTAGTTTTAATAAATGGCAGGAGGAAGGACATTGCGTCCCCCCTCCTCCATTTCATTCAATATCGGTTCCTGCGCTCAGTTCTTAGAAGATACCAATGCACTTTACCATGAAGCCCATGTAGTCAGGCAGGAAGGTATCCAGGAAGGTCTGAGGATCACCATAGTCGGGGCCCCAGCCGGAGGTGGTATAGAGGTCATAGTTGGCCTCGTTGCCATGCTCGGTCGTATAGCCGGCATTGTTCAGTTCCTTCTGGGTGTTGGCCACGGTCAGGGTAATAATAACCTTGCCGCCCAGCACCTTCTCAACGGACTGCTTCAGAGCATTTGCCATATTGGCATTGGCTTCGCTGCCGGGGAAGTGAGGCAGATCAATATAAATGGGGTTCTCAGCACTGACTTCGATGCCAATGGCTGCCAGTTCTTCGATGGCCTTATTCAGCTCAGCAACAGCGTTATCAGGATTGTACCAGCCGTCGTAACCGGTGGAAGCACCTGCGCCGTAGTCGGCCTTGGGATCCCAGACCATGATCTTGACGCCGTCTGCATCCATCTGAGCCTGCATGATCTCACCATAGAAGGTGCCGGCCTTGAAGGTAGTGGGGGTGCCGTTGATGTCAACGGTCACTTCCTCGGTCAGGGAAACGAAGGTACCGGGAGTGTAAGAGTTACTCAGGGCAACATACTTCAGATCTTCGCCGACCTTCTGTGCGTTGTAAGCGCCGCGGTCGATGGCGAAGGAAACAGCACGACGGAAAGATGCGTTCCGCAGAGCTGCATTGGAGCGGAGAACATCCAGCTCGGTCTTGCTGGACTTAACAGCCTGATCAGCCTCGTTCTCCATAGCAATACGGTTGATGTTATAGAAGCCGGGGAAGGTAGTTGCGTCGCAGGCGGAGATATAACCAAACTTTTCAAACCAGTTGCTATCGCCGATCTTAACGCTCTTTGCATATTCAACAGCAGCCTGGGTCAGGCCACAGCCGTCCAGAGTACCGGAAATGGTATCCTTAATTGCCTTTGTAGGCTCTTTGCCGTCGTTGAACAGCCATGTGATGCTCTTCAGGTTGATGTTCTCTGCATTCCAGTAAGAGGTGTTAGCCTTGAAAACGATGGTGTTTTCAGGAGTTGCGTTGGTAACCAGGTAAGGACCACAGTAAGCAATGTTTTCAGGAGCCTTACCATAGGTGTAGCTCTCCAGAGAGTTGTCGTAATCAGCACCAAAAGCGCCGCCCTGAGAGATGTAGAACTCACGGCTCATGGGAGCAAAGATGCCGTAGCCCAGCATAGTTACAAAGTAGCTTGTAGGCTCAGCCAGCGTGTAGACCAAAGTATTGTCGTCCGGTGCCTCAACACCGACTTCGCTGAAGCTTACTTCGCCTTCCATGTATTCTTCAGCGTTGACAATCACGCCCTTAACCAGGAATTCCAGGCCGGCCCTGGCGTCCAGCATATGCTGGAAACCGGCGACAAAGTCGTCAGCCTTAACCTTAGCTACTTCACGGCCCTGAGAGTCGACCCACTTAATACCGGATTTAATCTTGAAGGTATAAGTGCAGCCATCCTCGGAAATGGTGTAGCTTTCAGCCAGAGCGGGTCTCAGAACGCCCTCGTTGTCATATTCATACAGACCGTCGTAAGTATTGAGAATTGCTTCGGAGTCAACGGCACGGGAAGTAGCCAGAACGTCCCAAATCTGAGGGTCACTAGCATAGCCCATGCTGTAGGAATCCTTCAGCACATAGCCATGATCCTTGAGGTACTGCTTAGCCCAGGCTTCGTATTTGCCTGTGCTCTTCAGTTCAGCCCACTTTGCCTTCATTTCGGCTCTGTGCTCGCCCAGGATAGGCTCTGTGCAGATCAGTGCCTGATGGAATCTTTTGGAGTCATTGCCCCACATGGCGTAGCCAACCGTGTTGGGAGCCATACGGGAAATAGCGAAGTTACCGCCATGGGAGAACAAAGGAAGCATAACGCCGGTTTCCATCAGCTTTGCCTCAGCGATAGCCATCAAAGCGTAACGTTCGGACACGGACTTTGCTTCCTTGGCTGCCTGATAGGCTTCATAGAAGTCGCCAAGTACGTCCTTGTACAGGGCTGCGGACAGTTCATCGTATTTGCCTGCATACTTAGCATAGGGATCTTGATATTCCATGCCGGGTTTGTTGGGGTCTACGGAGCTGCCGGAATCGGAAGGTTTGCTGGGATCCTTAGGGCCACAGGCTGCCATTGCCAGCATCATACATAATACCAGCACCCACGAGATACCTTTCATAAACTGCTTCATTATCTTTTCCTCCTTCTTACTTATTGTTTTCCAACAATTTGCTGGAAAACTAATAGTGCCTTTATTATAACAATGTTTAGTCCTATGTCAAGTATTTTTGAAACTTTTTCAATTGCAAAATAATGCGTTTTAACAAAATAATAAGTTTAAAGGCCGGATTTAACATTTTGTTAAAAAATAGGGCGCTTTTGGTTAATATTTGTTGTGTTTTTCTGTGAAATACACAAGTCCTCTTTATGCGACATTTTTAGTTATTGTGCACAAATATATACCGAAATGTCGCCGGTAGCATCGGGGTTCGAGTCATTTCATTAAATTCCTAAATTTTTCCATCCAAAACGGCATTTCAAACGGTCCCGAATACCCGGAAGTCTCCCAGACCCGGACAGCATCTGTTCTCCGCAAACAGGCCGCCGTTTGCGGAGGTCTGTCTCTCCGTCCTTCACCGGCGCACAGGCAAAACAGGCAGGCCGTTCCGGCTTTTCTTTTTCGGCAGGAAGGCTATCCGTCCCCCAGTCAGCTGATAATCCATTATATTCCCGTCCGTATCATTTAGTGCATCCATCCGCAAAATCATTTTAGCGTCCGTCTGTCACCTCAGGGTGTACTTTTAAAAGGCACACCCCGGCAAGCAGCAGCACAGTATGGCAAGCACGGCAAAAATCACATCCCCTTCCCCGTGAAAATACACTTCCCCCGCTTCTTCCGTGCGCCGTCTTTGTCGGAATGCACGGCAAAGGTGCCCGTTCTTCTGTCCGCCCATCGGAGCACGAACGTGCAAAAAGCCCCTGGCTGCCATGCACAGCCAGGGGCTTTTTCTCTTCTGTTATTGGGCTGTATCTGCCATTTCCTACTCCGCAAGGAAGTGGATGCCGCCCATCATGATGCTTTCAGCCACCCGGGCAATCTCTGCCGTGCTGGTGGTCATGCCGTCATTCAGCCATTTTTCCAGCAGGCCGATACAGCCGGCACTGACAAAGGCATAATAGTATTCGATCTGCTTTGTCGTGGCCCCCTCAAAGTACTTGGAATATCCCTCCAGGCATCTTTCACGCCCCACGGACAGAAGCCTTGCGGCAAACTGCTTGTCCCCGTAAGGTCCCAGGGTGACGATGCAGATATCCACATTCTCCTTGATGCAGTCGAAAATGCCGGTGGTGATTTTCAGAGGCGTGAGATTTTCTTCTCTTTCTTCCAGAAGGGGCTGCAGCGCCTCCTGCAGATCACACATCATTTCTTCCTCGATCTTATCTAACAGGTCGTAAATATCCGCATAATGGGCGTAAAAAGTACCGCGATTGATTCCGGCCTCCTCACACAGCTCCTTTACGGAAATACTTTGAATGGGCTTCTGACTCAGCAGCGAGGTCAGTGCCTTACGGATCAGCATCTGGGTCAGTCTGGTGCGCTGGTCATTCTTTTTCATGGGAACCGCTTCTCCTTTTCTGTACAGCAAACGCCAAATCTGTTGATTTTCATTCTGCAACTTCAAATATTGCCGATTGCTTCTGAACTTCATGTGCATTATAATACACTTAGAAGAGAAAATCAACACGGTGTTTATTTATTCTGGTCAGGAGGCGTTAAGTATGCAAAAACGCTTTATTATTACCGGTGCCAACGGGCACCTGGGAAGCACACTGGTTCGGATGCTTTCCAAAACCGATGCCGAAATCGTAGGTCTCATTCTTCCGAAAGACCAATGTACCAATCAGGGAAACGTCCGCTACATCCGCGGCGACGTGCGGGAGCCATCTTCCCTGCGGCCGCTGTTTGAAGGAGCGGAGGAGCAGGAAACCTATGTAATCCACACTGCCGGCATCATCGACATTTCCGAAAAAGGAACGCCAGCGATTTACGATGTCAACATCAACGGTACGAAAAACATCATCGCCCTGTGCGAGGAATACCACGTCAAACGGCTCCTCTATGTCAGTTCCGTCCACGCCATTCCGGAAAAGAAGAATTATGCGGTCATTACGGAAACAGACTCTTTCTCTCCCGATGACGTAACCGGAGCATATGCCCGCACCAAGGCCGCCGCCACTCAGGCCGTGCTGGATGCCGGCAGGCAGGGACTGGACGTTGTCGTAGTGCATCCTTCCGGCATCATCGGCCCCAACGATCCCTCCGGCAACCATCTGGTACAGCTGATTCTGGACTATGTCCGGGGTGCCCTCCCCGCCTGCGTTTCCGGCGGCTATGACTTTGTGGATGTCCGGGATGTGGCAAAGGGATGTCTCCTTGCTCTGGAAAAGGGCAAGCGGGACAGCTGCTACATTCTTTCCAACCGCCACTACGAAATCCGGGAAGTACTGAACATGGTACGTTCCATCACCAAAGGACGGAAGCTTCCCGTTTTGCCCATGTGGATGGCAAAGCTCTCCGTTCCCGCCATGCAGTGGTACGCCAAGCTGAAAAAGCAGCGTCCCCTTTATACCAGGTATTCCCTTTACACGCTCAAGAGCAACGACCGTTTTTCCCACGACAAGGCCACCTGCGAACTGGGTTATATGCCCCGTGATCTGCGGGAAACCATCCGGGATACCATTCTCTGGTACAAATCTCTCAAGCCGCAAAAGGCCGTCAGTCCCGCCTGATTCTATGTCGGTTCAAAAGCAAAACCTCTCCCGCAGCAGTACACAGGTATCTGCTGTGGGAGAGGTTTTTTATTTCAGGAATGACGCAGGCTGCCTGCAAGCAGGTACGTCAGGTACACGGCTCCCGCAATACAGCCTGCGGTCAGGACCCAGCACAGGATCTTCGCTAACAGCTCCGGAGCAAAGATCAGCAGTGCCGCCGTTCCCAGCAGCAGCGCAATTGTCAGGACGCACAGGATCACAGATAATCTTGCCACATATTTCAAGAACTCGTTCATGGTTCCTCCCTCTCGTGCCGGTCAGGCCGAAGCTTTTCACAATGAAGTTACCATGACATATTCCCCAATATCCGGGATTTTACACATTGTGCAGCAGGATTCCCTTCAGGGCTGCCATACAGCCCTCAACGCCCAGCACGGAGGAATCCAGAACAACATCGTAATTGTTCAGATCGTGCCACTTTTTCGCCGTATTGACCATGTAATATCCGGAGCGCTTCTTGTCGAAGCGGCGGATGGTGCTGTCTACGTTCTCCGCAGGGATGCCGTATTCCCTGATGATCCGGTTTTTCCGTGCCTCTATGGAGGACTTGATAAACACCTTGATGACATTTTTTTGTCCGCGCAGGGCTTCCGATGCACAGTGCCCCAGAAAGATTGCAGGTCCGTTGGCTGCCAGGTTCCTGATGGCCATTTGCTCCGCCACAAAAAGGTGACCGTCCCGCATCAGCATATCGGGATCCGCAGACTGGATGGATCCCATCATGACTACGGAATATAGAAAGCTGTTGGTGGTATTTTCTTCATAGCGTTCCAGCTGAGAAACCGGAATGTTCAGGCGGCTTGCGGCGCTTTCCAGGATCTCCCGTCCATAGCAGGGAATGCCCACTTCCTCCGACAGGCGTTTGGCAACGGCTCGGCCGCCGCTGCCATATTCCCGTTCAATGGTAACGTATTTCATAGTATTCTCCCTCCGTTAGACAGATTTTTGGAACTGGCTGGTATAAAGGTCTGCATAGAAGCCCTTTTGTGCCAGCAGCTGCTCGTGGTTGCCCTGCTCGATCACATTGCCGTCCTTCAGCACCAGAATCAGGTCGGCGTTCTTGATGGTGGACAGGCGGTGAGCAATCACAAAGCTGGTTCTGTTCTCACAGAGCTGATCCATAGCCCGCTGGGTAATCAGCTCTGTCCGGGTATCCACGGAGGAAGTCGCCTCGTCCAGAATCAGCATGGGGCGGTTCTGGATCATGGCTCTTGCAATGGTAAACAGCTGCTTCTGACCTGCGGATATGGAAATATTCTCGCTGAGCTCCGTATCCAGGCCTTCCGGCAGAGATTCCACAAAATCCCAGACACCGCAGGCATGGCAGGCCTGCTTCAAAACTTCGTCAGGAACATTTTCTTTGTTGTAGACCAGATTCTCCCGAACCGTTCCCTGGAACAGCCAGGTATCCTGCAAAACCATGGCGAACAGATCGTGCAGCGCCTCCCGGGTCATATCGTGAATGGATACGCCGTCAATCAGAATATCACCGCCGTTGATTTCAAAGAACCGCATCAGCAGATTGACAATGGTGGTTTTTCCGGCGCCGGTAGGCCCGACGATTGCCACCTTCTGCCCCGGCTGAATGGAGGCAGAGAAGTCCTTGATAATTGTCTTTTCCGGGGTGTCGGGGTAAGCGAAGTGTACATGACGGAATTCCACGGCGCCCTTCACCTGAGGCAGAGCCGTCATTTTTCCGTCCTCCGGCTCCAGCTCCTCTTCTTCCAGGAAGTCAAAAATACGTTTGCCGGATGCAATTGCGGACTGCATCTGCGTCATGCCCTGTGCAATCTGCGTCAGAGGAGAGGTGAACAGCCGCACATACAGGATAAACGCCACGATGACGCCGAATCCGATGGTGCCGTTCATTGCCAGCATGGAGCCGTAAATACACACGGCCACATAGCCCAGATTGCCCACGAAGCTCATCAGCGGCTGCATGATTCCGGAAAGGAACTGTGCTTTCCGGTTGGAAGCATAAACTGCCTCGTTGAGCTGTGCGAAAGTCTCCTTCATTTTGTCACCGGCGCGGGAGATCCGCACCACATGGTGACCGGAATACATTTCCTCCACATAGCCGTTCAGCTCGCCCAGAGCCGTCTGCTGTGCTACGAAGTACTTTTGAGAGGATGCGGTAATCACGCCCATCAGCAGGAAGCCCAGCATGGTTGCGCCGATGGCCACAAGACTCATTCTCCACTCGGTGGTGAACATCATAATCAGACAGCCCACGACCTGCGTAACTGCCGCCACCATGGTGGGAAGGCTGTTGGACAGGGTCTGTGCCAGCATCTGCACATCGTTGGTCAGGCGGCTGAGGATGTCGCCCGAGGACATCCGGTGGAACAGGGGCATGGGCACCCTGTTGATTTTTGCCGAGATGTCATATCGCAGCTGGTTGGCAACGCGCAGGGTAGCCGTGGAAGCCATTCTGTGCTGGAAAAAGCCAAACACAGCGGCAGCCAGATAAAGCACCACCAGGAAGCAGCCGATTTCCCCGATGGCCTCCAGATTAATGGAGCCGGGAATACCGTCAGTAATATACTGGGTAATTTCCGAGACGTAGTCAGGGCCGATAATTGTCAGGAAGGCGCTTGCTGCCGCCAGAATCAGAACAACAATCAGTCTGGGCAGCACTTTTCTGGAGTATTTCAGAAGTTTTTTCAGCACTTCCATAGTGGAAGCATCCGAATTTCTTTTCATTCTCATGCAAGCACCTCCTTATTCGCTCAGTTCTTTTGCGGACAGCTGGGACATGGCGATCTCCCGGTACACGGAACAGTTTTTGATCAGCTCGTCATGGGTGCCCATACCGGCAATTTTGCCATGATCCAGGACAATGATTCTGTCTGCGTTGCGAATGGTACCGATTCGCTGACCTACGATCAGCTTGGTGGTTCCCTTCAGTTCGCTTTCCAGTCCTGCGCGGAGAGATGCGTCGGTCTTATAGTCCAAAGCAGAGAAAGAGTCATCGAAAATCAGGATTTCCGGTCTGCGTGCCAAGGCACGGGCAATGGAAATTCTCTGTTTCTGACCGCCCGACACATTACCGCCGCCCCGGGCAATACGCTCTTCCAGCTGTCCGGGCATCTTCTCCACGAAATCGCTGGCCTTTGCCAGAGACAGTGCCTCCCAGGTGTGCTCGGTGGACACCACGGCGTTGCTCTGACCGAAATTCACATTATCTTCCACCGTGCCGGAGAACAGCACGGCCTTCTGGGTGACATAGCCCAGCTTGTCATACAGGGCATCGAAAGTATACTCCCGGATATCGATGCCGTCCAGCAGCACCTGGCCTTCGGTGACATCGTAAATTCTGGCGGCCAGATCCACAAGGGTCGTCTTGCCGCAGCCGGTAGCGCCGATAAAGGCAACGGTTTCTCCCCGCTCTGCCTTGAAGCTGATGTCTGTCAGCGTGTTGCCGGCAGCATCGGGGTAACGGAAGGATACGTTCTTAAATTCCACAGTGCCGATCTGTGTGCCCCGTTCCTTGTCGCCGCCTTTGACACGGATTTCGGTTTTCAGCACCTCGTTGATACGGTTGGCGCAGACCTGCGCCGCAGGAATGAACATGAAGATCATGACGATCATCGCCAGCGCCATCATGACAAAGCCGGCGTAGTTACTGAACACCATCACATCACCAAACAGGGCCAGGCGGTCGAACATATTGGGGATTCTCTCGATAAGATAAGCGCCCATCCAGAAAATCACCAGAGACAGGCCGGACATACCCAGCGTCATGGCGGGCAGCAGCACGGCAATGGTGTGCTGGTTGAACATCTGGGTTTTGGTCAGGCTGTCGTTTGCCTGCTTGAATTTGGCATTCTGGTAATCCTCTGCATTAAATGCACGGACAACGCTGACACCGTTCAGGTTTTCTCTGGCGATGCGGTTGATGTTGTCCATCATCTTCTGCACCCGCTTGAACCGGGGAATCAGGATAATCAGGATAATCACCATCAGGAGCAGCAGGCACAGCACGAAGCCGGCCGTAACCACGGAAAGCTCCCAGCTCTTGCCGACAATCTTCATAACGGCCCAGACTGCCATAATGGGCGCCTTTACCATAATCTGCAGACCCATTGCCAGCAGGACCTGCACCTGACGGACATCGTCGGTTGTTCTTACAATCAGGCTGGGCACGGAAAAGCGATCCATCTCTTCCTTGCCGAAGTCGGAAATCTTGCTGAACAGTTCCTGCCGCAGCGTTCTGCTGAAGGCCGAAGCGATATGCGCCACGAAATAGCCGCAAATCGCCGTCAGCACCAGGCTTGCGAAGGCGCAGCCCAGCATCTGCAGGCCCACATTCCAGATCTCCGCGCGCTCAGAGCCGGGAGTCTGAATCAGGATTGTCAGCTCACTCATATATTCGGGCATGGTCAGTTCAAAATAAATCTGACCCATAACCAGCGCAATACAAAGGAATGACAGCAGCCACTCCTTTGCACGCATTTTTCTCAGAAGCTTAAACATGGCTCTCCCCCTTGCAGATAATTCGGATATTGCGGATTGCGTACAGGACAAAGGACAGCAGCATAATGGCAACGCACAGTCCGATCAGAATATTGGAAACAGCCACGGGAATGCTGTACCAGACCAGATGTACGATCATCATGGTATAAAGTGCCAGCGTAGTGGCTTTGCCGTGCCAGTCCGCACCCAGAACGACTTTGGTTTTGTAAATGGTCATCAGACCGGTAACGGCGGCAAACAGTTCCTTTACCACCAGAAGGATCAGAGGAATCAGCATAAAGTGGAAACGATCCAGCAGGCAGAACAGCATGGCAAGCTGGGTGAGCTTATCCGCAACCGGATCCAGCACCTTGCCAAAATCACTGACCATATTGAAATGGCGGGCCACATAACCGTCCACCACATCTGTCAGTCCGGAAAGCACCAGTACGACAGTGGTCATTCTGTAATCCTGCTTTTCAAGATACAGCCACACGAACAGAGGAATCAGCAGGAGCCGAAACAGGGACAGCAGATTGGGAATCGTAAGGATTTTCTTTTGACAGTTGGTTTTATCTTCGGTTTTCAATAGAATCCCTCCTACACATCATTCATTGTAAAAACAGTATAAACAGCAAATTACAACTCAATATCAATTAAATCTCAACAATTGTTGAAAAAAGAAGACACCGGGACGTTCTTTCCCGGTGCCTAAAACTATTTTCAGTTGGATGCCGCTTTCAGCTGCACGGTAAAACAGCAGCCCTTTCCCGGCAGGTTTTCCACGCTGATGGTGCCGTCCGTCAGCTTCAGGATCTGCTTCACCAGCGCCAGGCCAAGGCCGTTGCCTTCGCCTTTGCGGGAATTATCCGCCTGATAAAACCGGTCGAAGATGTGCTTCTGCGCTTCTTCGCTGATTCCCGGGCCTTCATCCTCGATGGTAAAGATGATCACATCGCTGCGCCGTACCAGCTTCATACGGATCAGGCCGCCTTCCGGGCCATACTTGATTGCATTTTCAATCAGGTTGTTCCAGACGTGCATCAGAAGCGATTCGTTTCCGGTGTATTCCAGCCGTTCCATATCCACATCAAACTCGGTATTTCTCTGCATCCAGCGGGACTCCAGAGAGAGGATGGACTGGCGGATCTGCTCATCCAGACGGTATGTGGTCACATGGGTCTGAATATTCTGATTGTCCACCTTGGAAAGCAGCAGCATATTGCTCACCAGCGTGGAAAGCCGTCCGGTATTCAGAAGAATCTTTTTGATATACTCCGCCTGCTCCGGCGAAATGGGTTGTTCGGTGTCCTGCAGCAGCGTGGCATAGCCTTCTATGGCGTTGATGGGGGTCTTGAACTCATGGGATACGTTGGAAACGAAATCCGTCTGCAGGATTTCCGTGGCCTGCAGCTCTTTCGTCATCAGGTTGAAGTTCCTGTTGATCTGGCGGATGTCCGGGAACGCCTTGTTCTCGTCCAGACGCACGGAGAAATCTCCCTCCGCCACCTTTCGCATAGCCGTACCCAGTTTGGATATGGGATCAAAAAATGCCCTGATCAGCAGGGTCGTAATTGCGCTGCCGAGAATCGCACTGACAATGACCAGCCACACCGTATCCGGAATGCCGGTGATATTGTGGAACCAGTTCTGCAGAAGAGACACCAAAAAAGTGGCCAGTATGATGGTCAGCAGCAGCTCCGCAATGATAAACAGGGTAAAAAACACCCGCATGGTAAACCTGGATTTGTGGTTCTTTTTCATAGCTTGACCACCTTATATCCCACGCCGCGCATGGTCACGATTTTGAAATCCGGATTGTCCCGGAAGCGCTCACGCAGTCTGCCGATGTGCACATCCACCGTATGGGTGTCGCTTTCGCTGTCGTAGCCCCAGATTTCGTCCATCAGCTGCTGCCGGGTGAAAATTCTGCCGGGATAGGAAGCCATCTTGTAAAGAAGCATAAATTCCTTCTGGGGCAGAACCGACACTTCTCCGTCCACATTCACCGTCAGAGAGTCACACTCCATAATCGTATGGCCCAGCACCTGCCGACGGTCGTTAATCATCTGCGCCCGGCGCAGGAGCGCTCCCACCCTGAGCACCATTTCGTTTACATTCACCGGCTTTACCATATAGTCGTCCGTGCCGGACATAAAGCCCCGGCGCATATCGTCGAAGGCATCCTTTGCGGTGATCATCAGCACCGGTGTGGAATTTCCAGACTCCCGCAGCTGACGGACAAATTCGTAGCCGTCCATCACGGGCATCATCACATCCGAAATAATCAGATCGAAATAGCCGCCGTACATCGCATCCAGCGCTTCCTTACCGTTGGAGACGCCCTTCACGGTATAGCCATTTTTGATAAGGACATGGGAAAACAGCTGCCGCAGCTCGCAGTCATCTTCCGCAATCAATATTTTGAGCATACAATATCCCTCCTGAGAATTGTACTGTCTGCCAAACGCAGGCACTTCCATAACATGGCTATTTTATCACACTGTCTCCCGCTTTTCCACAAGAAAGTGATGTAATCACCGGGTTTTACAATGCCTTGTCATCGGATTTGTTGGTAAGCTCAATCAGTTTGCGAATCTGCTCCATGCGGTTATCCAGAACGGCAGCGGCTTCTGCACACTCGCAGAGTTCCCGGGACACCGATTCCGGTATGGTGACATCCTTTTTGTATCGAATTTTATGCTCCAGACTCGCCCACCAGTCCATGGAAATCGTACGGAACTGCACCTCTACCTTCATGGGCCTTTTTTCGTCGTGCAGAAAAATAGGGATTTCCACAATCAGATGCAGACTGCGGTATCCGTTGGGCTTGGGGTTCTTCAGATAGTCCTTCTTTTGTATCAGCGTAATGTCGTCCTGTCTCAGGAACATCTCCGCCAGGCTGTAGATATCCTCCCGGAAGCCGCAAATCACCCGGACTCCGGCTACATCGTTCAGATATTTCTCTATGTTATCCACCGTCGGAGCCAGATGGTTGACCGCCATCTTATTGGCAATGCTGTCCGGGGATTTCAGGCGCGTTTTTATGGTCTCGATGGGATTGCGGTCATACTGCAGGGACAGTTCCTCGTTGAGCACCTTGAATTTGGTCTCCACCTCCATGATGGCACAGCGATAGTAGGCCATCAGCTCCCTGTAGCGGGTCGAGTAGGTCTGAATCTGGCTTCTGATTTTATCCTGCTCCGGAGAAATATCAGGGAGCGTCAGTATGTTTCCCCGTTCTTCTGTATCTGTCATGTAAAACAATTCCTTTCGTAATGATCGGCACTGGCTGAAGAATCTTCGCAGCTACTGCCATTCTACCCTACATAGAGTATAGAAAATCAGTTACAACCCAACATCAATTAAACATCAACAATTATTGAAACACGGTCCATCCAAGTTTTGGACGGCGCAAAATCCGTCAATCCGTTTTTCCCACAGCCATTTGCCCAGGAACGAAAAACAGCCCCGCCGACTTTTACAAAAGTCAGCAGGGCTTTGATTATTTGAGAATAACTCCGTCCTCAATCGATATGTATATTCATTAGACTTTGCACAGTTTTTTCTCTGCGTAAGAGTAGGTGAAATGTGCTCCCCGGTAGGTAAATGTAAAGCCTGCCGCCGCATTGTCGGCATCTTTATACGCATTTACCTGGGTAATTTCCTGTTCTTCTCCCTGCAGCTGCGCCGCAATCGTCTTGAGGATTTGTGATCTGGTGTTGCCG
The DNA here is from genome assembly GCA_020025535.1 of Oscillospiraceae bacterium. Taxonomy (GTDB): domain Bacteria; phylum Bacillota; class Clostridia; order Oscillospirales; family Oscillospiraceae; genus Faecousia. Next base: position 280,200 of record JAHHRY010000001.1, read on the forward strand.
CAATAGGAAGGATCAAACTCCCGCAGCTCGTCCAGTGTATCGAACTCAAAGATCACATCCGCAGGATACTGCCGGATTTTCATGGGAAGCTCCCGGATGTGCCGGATATAAATGCTTTCCCACAGCAGCCCCGCGGTCTGGGGCGCATCGTATTCTTCCTCCAGAATCCGCAGGAAACGGCGGCTGAAGTTCTCGTTCCAGAACACATGGCCCATCATACACCAGGCATTTTCACCGCCCACGGTCACATCCGTGATGTACCCGTCCTCCGTAAACTGCATACACCATTCCTTGGTTTCTCCCGAAGCATATATGGCGGCGTAATAGCTCTCCTCCACTTCCGGTGCAAAGGGATTTTTCGTAAAATAGTTATCTGCAGAACAGATATAGGAGTTTTTCAGGTACTTTCTGGCAGCATAAATGCTGGAATGATTGTTTCGTGTCAGATACTCGGGATTATGCACGATGGTAATGCCGAACTTTTCCCCAAGGTACTGAAACTGCTCGGCCTTGTATCCCGTCACCAGAACGATCTGCCGGATTCCCGCCTCCTGCAGCTGCCGGATCTGCCGCTCGATGAGGATTTCTCCCCGCACCTCAATCAGCGCTTTGGGGCGCTCGTAGGACAAAGGCGCAAACCGGCTGGATGTTCCGGCCGCCATAATAATCGCATTGTCAACTTTATACATAGGAAACCTCCGGTTCTTGGTAAAATCGCCTTAGTTCAGCTCTTTCCAGTTGTTCAGGTCGAAAATATTGCCCCATACGGAGAGCCATTTTCCCGGCAGATAGGTATTGCCGTTGTTGACAGCCGTATCCCACTTATCCGAATAGAGGATATGCTGCTCGGATTCCAGCTTGGGGTCCCAGTTGATGGGCTTGCCGGTGAAGGGATTCACGGGATTCTCAATCAGGCCGCCGGTGGCCAGGGTGGGCACATCCGCATTGGTCATAAAGGTGTTGTCCGTGGTAAATTCCGTGCTGCCGAAATCCTTGACCAGCAGCAGCGGATTGTAGAACATGACATCCTGATGCGCCTCGTCGCCAAAAATCATATCGTCGAACTGTCTCAGGTTTCTGCCGTGGTCGGATACGATGATGATTCTGGTGTTGTCATAGACACCGCTGGCACGCAGATGATCCAGCCATTTGCCCAGCTGAATCATACTGCCCATATTGGCATGGTAGTGCGTCATCTGTCTGGTGGTATCCATGTGCATTTCTCTGCCATCCAGAATGAACCGGTCCGTGTGGGCGGCATCATAGGCGGTATTGTCCACCACGGGTGCGGGCACATATCCCGGTGTCTGCAGCAGCATGGGCTCATGGGTCGCATCGTTGCTGATCATCATGAAGGTGTTCTGCTGCTTGTCGGAAATCTCCGTAATGTTGGGCAGGTTTTTCAGCACGGCATAGGATTTCATAAACGTATGGTGCATACCCACCGCCGTGGAAAGACTGTTCTGAATCTGCCACAGGCCTTCGCTTTCCGTGCCCATGGTGTACAGGGCATCCGCCTCGTTATAGAGGCCCTGACCGTACAGCACGGGCTGCAGGACCACGGGAGCCGTCTTGAAAATGCTGTAGCAGAAGAAATTACGGTTCATGGAATGCTCCCGCAGGATATTGGCATCCTCATCGGTGATGTTGAATTTGCCCATGGTGATAAATTTTCTGATTTCGGGGTACTCGTCATAAATAGACAGATCCGGAATCCAGCCATAGCCTGCATAGGTGGGGTCACAAACCGTGACCTCATAGCCCTGCTGGTTGAAAAGAACCGGCATCACCTTCAGTGCCTCGTTCTGCTTGCTGGCCAGACTCTCTTCATCCCGCTTGTTGATCTCCACGGGCGTGTATTCGTATCCGCCGTACAGCGCCGGGGAACCGATATTGGTAAAGGCGCCGTAGGAAATGGTATTGGGGTAATAGGTAAATCCGGCGAACTGTTCCTTCAGCTCCGGTTTTTCCTGGAACATATAGGGAATGTAACTGCTGATGGCCCGGTCCATCATAATGACGACCACATTTTTTCCGTTTTTGTTCAGGGGGATGGTGGCCTGCTGCTGATGGGTGCTCTGGATACCGCTCATGGTGGCGGTAACCACCTTCTGGATGCCCGTCATGTTCGCGACGGACATACCCACCGTGGCCAGTCCTGCCGCAAGGTAGACCACATTCACCAGTTCCGATTTCTTTTTCCAGACGATGTAGAACACCGCAATTACTGCTGCCACCACCAGAGCATTGATGATCTGAGGCATCACAGGGAATGCCGGGAACACATCAAACTGCAGCTGGGGGGACAGGTTACCGTATTTCTTGCCGAAAAACAGATAGTTCACCACCGCCGTTCCGGAGAACGCCCACATGACAAAGCCCATTTTCCGTTTGCCTGCGGGACTGGCCAGCATATAGAAAATGCCGAACCACAGGATAAACGTACCGGCTGCCAGCAGGAAGGCATTCAGCACATAGAGCAGCGGATTATTCAGCGTAACCACATTGATAAACTCTGCCGGAGAGGTTTTGATCACCGTGGAAGGAATCAGAACGCCTGTCAGCAGCGTAATGAATATGCTTCCGGCGTAGTAGATCATGTTGTCTCTTTTGGTGATTTCCTGTACTTCCCTGGTTTTGATCAGCTTCTTAACGAAGTAGAACACAATGGGAAGCTGCAATGCCGCAAGCAGCACAATGGCTGCCGTCTGACCGTCCCGTGTGGGCATGGGAGAAACAAACAGCACGATTGGCAGCAGCACGACGCTGACCACAGATGACAGGATACACACGGCAAGTTTGGGATTTTTCAGCCGTGCAAAAATATTCTTGGCAAGGGAAAACACATTGTTCAGCGTCCAGTAGAACACCAGTCCCGCCGGCGACTGATACAGGAAAACAAGGAAAATCAGTGCCATGCCATACATCTGGATTTTGCTCTTCAGAGGGAAGCCCTTGCTGTAGATCATAGCAGAGATCATATTGATGGCTGTCATCAGGATCGGCAGCACATGGATGGTAATACCGGCAATCACCAGCATACTGTCCGGTGCGCCCAGATCCCGGATGGGGCCAAAAGAGACACCTTTCAGCAGCTGCAGTCCGGAGAGCAGATTATAAGCCGCCATGAAGAAAGGAATCTCCAGCAGCAAAGACATGGAACCTCTCAGGGCATATGTAGGCTTATAGTGATTCTGGCGGTAATAGGTCTGCAGCATCATAAACCGCTCGTCACCCTTGAAGGTCTTCTTGATATGGGTGACCCAGGGATTCAGCTTTGCTTCGATTTCCCGTTCCCTTGCCTGCATGGCATCGGCCTGCCTGTACAGGGGAAGCACCAGGAAATTCATCACCAGACTGAGCAGAATAATGGACAGTCCGGGGTTGCCGGTCATGCTGTGGGCCAGCGAAAAAATCACTTCAAAAAACAGCTCCAGCGGCCCGATAATCAGATTATACAATGCAGTAAGTATTGACATATTATCCCTCTTTTAGCTTTGGATACTCTTTCCGGATACGGCAAATAAAATAAACCAGAACAATTGCCAGCACACAAGCGCCCGTAGCATAAACGCCCCTGGGCAGGCAATAGATTTCATTCCGGAATAACAGCAGATTCACGCCCATATGGGCGAAGACGGCGGCGCACAGGCTGCGGCTTCGCAGACGGATCAGGCAGAACAGCACGCCTGCCGCCACCGCCATACCCATCTGCAGCAGGCTGCCGTGGGCAGCTCCGAACAGCAGGGAACTGACCAGCACGGCGCCGGGACGTCCCAGCAGCTTCTCTCCCCGTCCGAACACCAACCCCCGGTAGATCACTTCTTCGCAGACAGGGCCGGCCACCGCCATGCCCAGAACTTCCGCCGCAGACAGGTTTCCGTCCGCCTGCAGATCCGCTGCGGTCAAAACGCAGACAAACGCAGTCGTGAGCGCCATACCCGCTCCGGCCGCAGCCAGCTCCAGACACAGGCCCGGTGTTTTTTTCGTCACCGTGGGCAGGGGTATGCGCCCTTCCCGCTTCCAATACCACAGCACCAGAAGCGGCGCCAGCAGGCAGGAACTCACAGCTCCCGCAATATCGGACAGTTCCCTTTCCTCCCACAGCGGCACACGGGAAAGTATTCCCGCCGCCAGAAGGCGGAGCAGTCCGTGACACAGCATATAGCCGACGGCCGGGAAGAGCATCCGTACCCATTCCCGGACGGATGGGTTTCTCATCTTCCCCGTCACGGCTCAGCGAACCTCTGCACATTCGGTCTGTTCACGCAGCTGCTTCTGCTTTTCCATCAGGTAGTCCACCGTGCGGACCGCCGCCTGACCCATGTGCTCCCAGGTTTCGCTTCTGGCAGCCTCACGGCCGGCCTGATATCTGGGGTCGTTCATGCATTCATCGATCAGGTCTTTGATGGCAGGCAGATGTTCCTTTGTCAGCTGCTGACCGATCTTCGGCAGGACAGTAAAGGTCCACATTTCCTCCTCCAGCCAGCAGGCGTCATACGGTGCCTTGTCAAAGGAGGTGTCCGCATAGATCACCGGCTTATCAAACACCAGTGCAAAGTCAAAAATAACGCCGGAAAAGTCCGAAATCAGGATGTCCGCCCGTCTCAGGACTTCAAAATTATCATTGTCATAGTTCCATTCCAGCTGCGGGCTGTCGGGATACGCCTTCATCAGCGCATCCAGCATCTCCTTTTCCGAGGTGCGGGACTGGGGATGCGGCCGCACGATAATATGATAGCCCGTCTGAAGCAGTGCCTCAAAAATCTCTTTTCCGTACCGGTTCAGAATACTGCTTGCACCCCAGGACGGTCCCAGCAGAACCGTCGTCGGATGGGGCGGAAGTGCAGGCGCATTTTCCAGACGCTTTTTCATCTCATCCATGTAGGTGATGCCAACCAGCGGCAATTCCTTTGCAGGCAGATTCCGCAGTCTTTCCAGTTCCCGAATCTGCCGCACCTGATACTCTCCGGAAAGAAGCACCGTGTCGTAATAATCCGTTCCGAACATTCTGTATCCGGAAATATCACTGGCCGCATGAGGAATATGGACGTACCATTTCACATCCTTGGACCGCTTCCACTGGTAAACATCCAGTCCCGGCGTACTGGAGAGGACAATCTCCGCATTCAGCAGGTTCAGCTTGGCAAACGCTCTGTTGCCCTCACCGATAAACTCGCATCTGACATTTTCAAACTTCCGCTGCAGCGCCGGGTCATCGGGAGACGCAGTCATATACACCGCCTTCTGTCCCCGCTTCTCCAGCTCTTCGCAGATCGGCTCAAACACGTTCCAGTAGCGCTTGCTGTCTGTAAAAATCACAAAAGGAATCTTATTTTTGCTGACCGTATCCTTTTTTCCGCCGTTCAGCAGAAAACGAAGCTTGATAAATACATTTCTCAGTGCGTAAATACCGGCACCCATCACGCCCACCAGAATGGTGAACAGCATACTGCCCGTGCCCGGATCTATGTAAAACTGCATAACAAAATATCCCTTTCCTTCGCTTTTTCCCGTTTTCTTACTATTTCACGCATGGGTATCGGTTACTTTTTCCCATCAGATCAACAAAGCGACAGTGCCCTTTGCACAACTACGTAGTATACCATTTTCCATCGGCAAAAGTCAACAGGTACGCCCCGGAAAAGGAAATATGGCAATTTTCAGTGGAGGGACGGTTGTGAAGTTTGACAAAAAGGGACCTGCTGCCGTCCTTGCATCGTCCGCTTTTTTATCGGCGATTCCCACAACAGACAGTCCCCCGTGCAAAAAGCACCGGCTCCGTTCTGATACCGGAGCCGGTGCTTTCTGTGGTCCCGACCGGCGGTTTACCGGCCGGGATGCTTTCACGCTTTTTGCTTCTTTCTGTTTTTTCGGAAAAGGACAATCAGAACACTTCCGCTGGCAACCATGAACACCATCCAGAACATCAGGCCACGGTCATCTCCCGTGAACGGTGGATTCGGATCGTCCGGATCCACCGGAAACTCCTCCACACGGAACTGCCAGTCTATATACCCCACGGCATCCTGAAATGCATTTCCGAGGGTGATTGGGACATCCAGCGTCACGCATAGGTTAACCCGTCCGCCGGAATACAGGGTCCCCAGACAGATCCAGTCGGTCAGTCCGGCCGTTTCCTCCGCTGCCGCATCAAACATATACCCCATTGTATTGTTTTCGGACTTGGTCACCTTTAGCCGCAGCTGGGAAAGGAATTCCTCAGAGCCTTCCTTTGCTCCCAGAGAACGGATATAGATTTTCACCTTTACCTTTCTGGAGCTGCGGTTTCTGACGGTGATATTCTGCGTAAGGCTGTCACCGGGCATGACGTCCTTGAAGGCTTCAAACAAATCGTCGGGCGAATATCTGCTTCCCGGTGCAAAAATAAAATCCTTCGCATTTCCGTCGTAGGTTACCGTGCCTTCCGCTGACGCCGGTACGGAGCATCCCACAATCATAATCACGGCGCAGAGGAAGCCCAGCAAACGCATAATCCGTGCTTTCATATCGTATTCCCCCCGTCCGCCGAGACTTGCACAATTCTGCCGTCCTTTATCACAACGTGCCACTGTTCTTCCGCCACCGTCTCCGGAGACGCCTGTACTGCCGAGGCAAGAATTTCAACGGACAAATGGAAGCCCGCCGGTGCTCTGCCGGCATTGACGGTACAGGTTTTGATCAGCTGTGCCGTGGTTCCCCCGGCCGGCACTTTTCCTGTGTAGTAGTAAAACCCATCTGCATCCGTAAGCCAGTTTTCCGGATAGTCGTCCGCAAACGCGACGGTGTAATCCTGCTCCGCCCCTTCTTTGGGTCTGGCCGCATACACCTCCGTACCCTGATCCGAAACCCATGTGGCTACTACGGCAACCCGGATATAGGCATCTGCCGTACCGGTGTTCCGGATCTTCACGTCGGATTTCACATGTTGGTCGAAGGACTCCAGCACCTGACAGGAAACCTCCGCAGGGGAAAACACATTGGCAATCGGCTGTGTTCTGCTGTGCACATAAGCAAGGACCGTTCCGGCCGTCACGGTTCCTATGAGCAGGAAAGACGCCAGCAGGAGTATCCCCCTGCGGCGGGACGAAGCTCGCCTGCTTTTTTCGTTTGTCTGCCTGCCAGCCATGGTTATCTCCCTCTTTTCTTAGTTACTGCCCGGAAAGTCATTGTCCTTGCCGGAATCGCCGCCCAGCCAGTACGGATTCTTTCTCTCGTTTACAAACGACAGTACGTTTTCTCCGTCTCCCAGTCTGACCACTGCGGAAGCATCGGTGATGTGCACCGACTCCAGCGCTGCGGAACCGGACGCAAGGATGTCCGTTGCTTCGTATCTCCAGGACCACCGTGTAAGCTCCGTAACCGTGTAGACACCGCCGTTTTTCAGGCCGGATACCGTTACGGAATCATTTCCGTGAACCGTCACCACCAGATCCGTGCCTTCTCCCTGAATCCGGAACATAAATGCCTGATTCTCGTCCACGCTCTGCGCGCCTGACTTCCGGACGGTAAGGGAAGCGCTTCCCTTCTCGAACTTTGCATAGTAGGTGGTGCCGTCAATCCACTTTGTTCCCTCTGCTTTGACAGGCACATACCCTGCATCGGAACTGACCGGCTTTGTGCAGGCTTCATCGCTGTACCAGCCTGCAAAGTAATAGCCCGGATCGGCGGCTGCCACGGAACCCCGGGCCTTTCCACTGAGGACCTTTACCTGTTCGCTGCCGGAACTGACGGTGCCGCCAATGCCGCCGGCGACTTCATAGCGGATGGTCGCCTTGTCCTGTATGTAGTAGAAGGTGATTATATTGACCGCAGGATTCTCTCCATCCTTCTGAATCAGAAGAGACTTTTCCGTTTTGCCCACAGGAGAATAGCAGGCAACCGGTATTGCGCTCTCGGTCACAACCGCGTCCCACATACTGCCCGTCACCAGCTTTGCCCCGGCAATCGGCCGGTTGCTGTCCTGCTCCAGATATTGAACTTTATAGGAATAGCGGTTTCTTGTGTAGTAGATATGCAGTTCCAGCACGCTGTCACTGGAAATCGTACCGCTCAGCACATTTCTCGTATCTTCCCCGTTATAGGTGAAGTTCTCAATATTCCTGACAACCGCTCCTACCGTAGAGTTTTTATCGCCTCTTCCCTGGAATACGGCGTACTCTTCATATTCTCCCTGCAGATTCTCCGTCCAGTAGTGAACCAGATACATTCCGTTTCTGTCATCCTTGGTATAGTAGAAAATAATCTGGTTTTCTCCGTTGGGATCCACGACAAGTGTCTTTTGATAGGCATCGGGCAGGTATCCCGGAATCGGAAGATAGGTTTCCGTCACCATGGCTTTGTTGTTTTGGGGATGCTCCGCAGGCAGAACTTCGGTGCCGTCTGTGCGGACCATATTTTTCCCCGTAGCCGCATCCAGATAATACACCGTATAGGGAACCCGATCCCTTTTCACATAGTAGAAGGTGAATTGGTTCTTCGATACGTCCTCAAGATCCACCGTGATGGTATGGCTGCGCACCACGGCATAATATCCGGACGCATATTCCGCATAGAGCTGTTTATTGGCCTTGGCCCGGAAGGTCTTGGAGTTGCCGCCGAATGTGCTGCCGGTTGTTCTGTCCGCAATTTCAATTTCTCTGCCGGTTTCGTCCACATACACATACCTTATCGTGTAAGGCATCAGCACATTGGAGCTCCATTTGGCATACAGATCCACATCCCGGACAACTACACTCTCGGCAAAATCCCAGTACCGCTCCGCACCGCCGGCATCCGTATAAAACCAGCCTTCAAATTTGTATTTGCCCTTTTCGGGATCCCGGGGCGGCGTATAGGGATTCTGAATCTTCTTGCCATGGGGAATTATGTAAGCATCCCCATAGGTGGAATCGGTTCCCACCAGATTCATTTCCGTGTAGAATCTCACCGTGTGCTTTGTGGGAACCCACTTGGCATACAGGATCAGATTGGAGGGCGGCATACTGTGGCGGGAAAGCACATACTCCCCTCCGGTACATTCGGGATTCAGATACCAGCCGCCGAACTCCACCGAGCCCGGTTCATACGCCGAGGGCACTTCAGGGACAAAGCCTTCGTATACGCCCAGGGACGCCTTGTACGGAACACTTTCCGTCTTTACGTCCGCATAGCCGTCGTTAAACACCAGATTGTACCCCCGGAGGGCATAATAGAATTTGGCACCGTCAAAACGTCCGTAGCTTCCGGGAGAAGGCATACTGCCGCCGTCTCCGTCCGTTCCGTGATCATAGACGAAGCCGTCCATCCTGTAGAAATCCTCCTTGGAAACCATCAGGTATCCGTCCGCATAGGCTTCAACCGTAAATCTCAGCGCATACGAACCGTCTGTCTGCTGTGTATAGTACCCTGCCGACTTGGGCGTATCTCCGGTTTTTTTGCAGTAATAATCCGCCGAGCCCTGAGGCATGATCTGCAGATAGGATGTCCACGGAGAAGTGCCGTTCTCATTGGTACTCCACAGGTTTCCCTTTGCGTTGGAGCTGATCCGCAAAACACGATCACCGATTTCCGCGCCCCATTTATCCGTAATCGTTTCTACTTTGCGGTATGCTCCCGCCACATAGTCATAATGCAGCGTGAGTGTAAACGATCTGCGGTCGTAGTACACGTTCATAACGGTACTGCCGTCCACGGCGGCCGTAACCTCGTCCGAAGTTACATACTGCCAAAGCTTCGGATCCATAGCGTTTGTCCGCAGGTAGCAGGAATCATTGTGGATGTGTTCCACACAGTCGTAGCAGGCGGCGGTGTGGGTATGGGCTTCCAAAGGGCATTTTATGCGGTAGCAGCCGCCGGCAAGACTGTGCACATGCGTGCTCTCCTTCTGTCCGCAGGTATAGCAGGCATCCGTATGGGAATGGCCGCAGGTAAGACGGATTTTTTCCGTACTGTTGGGCTGGTGCGCCAGGAAGCTGTGGGCACAGTACCATTTATCCCCGATATTCAGATAATAGTGTTTTTCCGTCCCGTGCTGCTCGGTATAGCTGTAGATGCCGTCACCGTCATACTGGAGAACCTGATCGGGTTTTGCAGTCTCCTGCAGGGGAGAAAAAAGGCCGGTACTGTAGCACTGCAGCGTATGCGTATGGCCGCAGCTCAGCGTACATCCGCATTCGGAATGGATGTGAGAGCTTTGGGTACAGGTCAGCTCATAGCACTCCGGGAAGATATGGGTATGGGCTGCTTTCCCGCACTTGCAGACGCAGTTGGCATCGTGGATATGTTCCTCCAGGGAACAGATCAGCTGATCGGAACCAAACGTCAGCTGCGTACCGGGTTTTACATATATTTCCTGCGATTTGATGTAAGAGTATTCTTCATCATCAGGATTTTCGCCCCAGTAAACGATGGTTGCCTTGACGTTTTCATCCGCTTTCCAGATGGCCTTGTAAATTCCGCCCCCCAGCGGAAGCGCAGCCGGAAGAGGATCCATGATTCCGTCCCCCGCGCCAGATGTAATATCATCCCAGCCCACGAAGCTGTATCCTGCTTTCACCGGACTGGAAATATGAATCTGCGTGCCGTACCGGGCGTGGATGGGCTGTACGCCGTAACCGCCGTCCAGATTGAACTTCATTACATAGTACAGCCGGTCATAGTACACCTTGATTACGGTGCTTCCATCCGACGCAATCGGCACGGATTCGTAAATCAGAGGATAAAATCCGTCATAGAGAGTCTCCTTCACCTCCGCCGGGCTTCCGGTAAAGCCGGTGGCCGTATAACGATGGTGTTCGGTATAATCGTCATCCTCGGCGTTCTGCCAGTAATGGATAACGGTATAATTCACTTTGGCAGGCCAGTAGCGGAATGTGATCGTCCTGTCCTCGGTGACATTTTCCAGATTCAGGTCATATTCCGTGCAGACCGTTTCCGTATCGTCACCCAGATATGCATGGAAGCCCTCCATTTCGGGAAGCAGAATATGGTCCGTCACGCTGCCGCCTTTTTGAACCTCGTAAATTCTGGGGGCGCTCACAAACTGCCCATCCGACCCGTACACAAAATTCACCGTTACCAGGACTTTTGCCCCGGCAATCCATTTCTGTGTGGAAAGCGCTGTGCAGGAGACTGCCTGTGCCGCCGGGATATCGGCTCCGGTATCAGGGGCAATGGACACGATAATTTCCTCTCCTGCAACGGTTTTGGTGGCGGAGCAGGCAAAAAGACGCAGTCTGGCTTGCTGCTTATGGTCACACACCGCTGCAACCATGCCGGGTGTGACGGTGATTTCCCGGCTGTCTTCTCCGCAAATATCCACCCAGGTATCCCCTGCCAGAATCTGCCACCGATAATCCGCCGAACCCTGCAGGCTGGTTTCTCCCAGAAGAGAGACTTTTTCACTCTGTGTCAGGGAAATACAGGTAACAGGCCTGCCCTCCCCATCCAGAACATAATTCTTTCCTCCCGCAGAGATGATCAGGGAGCCGGGTCTGCCGGAAGCATCGTCATAGAGAATCCACGGATTCTGTTTCAGCCATGCCGGAATATGAGTGCCGGGTGCTCCCTTTACCTTGTACCAAAGCCAGCCGCTCAAGGGGTCATGGCAGTAATCCGTAATAATCAGCTCCATGGCATCGTACGGGTTTTTATTCGAGTCCCAGTCTCTGCAGGTCTGCGCCTCCTGTGCGCTTCCGTCCCGCTGCGAACTGTCGGGCGGCTCGGTCGAAACACACCACTGCCGCCAGTCTTTTGTATTCAGCCTTGCCGTATTGCCGATGACGGCACCGTAATCAGGACCCGAAGGCGTGGAAACACGGCTCTCTGTACCCGCGCTGACAACACGCTCGGGAAACATTGCGGCAACCATGACCAGAGCAAGCACCAGAGAAAGGATCCTGTGCATTTTGCTTCTACTCATATTTTCCTCCTTACTCCGCATCGGGCCAGCCTGCAGCTTCCAAAACGGTGGTGCCGTTATGGATCACCTGCGTCGCCTGTGCCTTCACCGTAATCAGGGCCTTGCTGTGCTGATACATATTGCCCATCTCTCCCGAAAAAGCGACCTTCGTAAAAAGCGGCTCCGTCGTTTCACCGGGTGCAAGGGGCTGATTGTAATAATAGCAGCCGTCCTTCTCGGTCCAGTATGCTCTGTTCAGATCAACGGTGATCAGGGAAGTATCCGCATCCCCGTCAACGCCCTGTGCAAGCACGATGGATTTATCCACAAATATTCTGATCCACGCCTCCTGCCTGCCGACGTTCCTGACCGAAACAATCTTGGATACCTCCGTTCCGGGCATCACGTCTATGGCATCCGCAAAAGGAACCGGCTCTCCGCCGTCTTCCGGAATGCGCCACTCCTGAAGACGGATCTTCACATTTCCCGCAGCGATTACATTTGTTACCGTGTCCTCGTGTGTGAAATATGCTGCCGTTCCGTACGCGGCAATGGAAAGGCATATTGCAATGCAGGTGCAAATCAACACTTTATATTTCATAAGCTCATTTCCTTTCCCACAAGGCATACATGGATGCCCCACCTCTCCTGTGGGACATCCATACATGCCCTGTTCCCCTGACGGGGAGCAGGGTATATATGTTTTTTCAAAATCCTGCCGTCTTCAAAACTGAGGCTCTTATCCTTTTTCCCAGGGGTTGTAGTCTGCGCCAAAAGCCGTGTTCAAAGCCGTATCCGCATCTGCAAAGCCTGCTGCCTGAACACCCAGTGCAAATACGGGAATCGCAATATTCTCCAGATCCATTTCTATCTTTTTCCCGCCGCAGGTATAATAACCGCCATCTGCATCGTAGTTTACCCCGCTGTCAAGGTAAAAGCCTGCATAAGCTGCAGAGCCGGTTTCTTCTCCCTGTACAAGTGCCTTTCTGTATGTGCGGTAATAGATGTTGTAAAGGACACCGCCGATGGGCACATCGGTGGTCAGAAGCGTTTCCGCCCCCCAGTTTTTCTCAAAGTCGGGATTGCCCGCATCCGCATCGGCCTTGCCGCCCTCTGCCACAAACGTGCTGCCGGAATCAAAGTGCAGAATCCGCTGTCCGGCATCGGCGGTATTGTCAAGCTCTGCGGGAATCGCAATGTACACACGGACATAGGCATCCGCTTTGAAATTCTTTACGGTAATAATCTTATCCAGATAGTTCCCTGCAACGGGAAGACCGTATTCGTCCTTTTCTCCCTCTGCAGAACCCACCAACGGATACAGCGCTTTGCCGTTGCGGAACGCTTCCAGGCCGTGTTCTCCTCTCTGCCGTTCCACAAGCTGAATCCTCACGCCTTTGGCCGTGAAGGTATTCGTCACTTCATCCGTATCTGTGAAGTACGCAAGAGAGGCGCCGGTCATTGCCATAACTCCGATAACGGCTGCCAGGCACAGGAACAAAATTCTCTTTTTCATTGCTCTCTCCTCCCAGAATGGTACAAAAACCTTTCAGCCCCGTCCGGCGGGGCTTTTCATCCCGTTATCTGGATGCTTCCGCCCATGCCATAGCGGGATCGGCGAAATTGTCTTTCTGTACTGCGTACGCAGTAAACGTAAGCGTAGGAGCACTGACTGCGGCATCCTTAATGGCCTGCATCATCTCTTTTGTAACCGTGGTTTTCACGGAAACCTGATTGTCCATGAGCACCGGGAACTCCACATCCGTCGTAGTGGCGGCAACTTCACGATAGTAAACGCCGGCTGTGCCTGTCAGTGCCGTCCAGCCGTCTGCGACCACATAGTTCTCAAGATAATCGGAGTAATTGGCCGACTGCTCAATCTTTACAAACAGCCAGCACGCCTCGCTGTCTGCCCTGACGGTAACCTTCGGGTCTTTGGTGATCCGGTTGCCGGGAATCATTTTCAGATCAAGCCCCGCCGACTCGGAAAGGGTGATATTGATGTCTCCGTATGTGAACGTATTCGTCACCGGATCGGTTCTGTCCACCAGCCAGGCAAGTGTTCCTCCCACCGCAAAACTCATGACAACGGCAATTGCCGCAATCAAAACCAGACTCTTCTTTTTCATATTTAACGCTCCTTCTTTCCGTATTTTCAAAGACGTCTAACGTCTTTTACTTCAGTCCCGTACCTGCCGCGTTCCAGGCTTCTTCTACCGTCGCAAAGCCGTCTGCCTGAATACCATAGGCCGTTACCAGAATGCCGGCTGTTTCATAACCGGAAACATCCGCATACTTATCGATGGTAAACTCTTTAAAAACCACCACATCCGTACCGGCGGAAGCGACCTCCTTGTACGCCCAGATGTGACGGGCTGCGTCGATACAGTTCCAGCCGTTTGCCTGCATCTGATCCTCGATAGCGGTCGGGGCAATAATTCCCTTCAGGCCGTTTTCGAGCTTCACAAACAGCCAGCAGTTTTCACTGCCTGCATCCACATGGATCGTAGGGTCTTTGATGTACTCATGTCCGGGAATCAGGTGATAGACATTGGTTTTCACCCGGGAGTTTGCATCCGTCTCATACGTGCCGTCGGGTTTTACATCCGCTTCGTCCAGTACGATTTTTACTTTTCCGACAGTAAATGTATTGGTAACCTGATCCTGCGACGTGAGGAATGCCGATGTCACAAACACCGTGGAAACCACCAGCAGCACCGCACACAAGGACAAAACCAACGCTTTTGTCTTTGTTTTCATAACCAAAACCTCCTGGAAAAATATATTGGGAGCCTTTCGGCGTTACCCCTTTGTTGTTTTCCCCTGCTCTGAACGGGGACTATCCTCTGCTTCCTTCTTCTTTTTCTGCAGATCCGGAACAAATACCAGAACCAGCAGCACCGCTCCGACTCCTATGGCAACGTACATACCCGGCGGATGCTGTATATAGTGCGCTGCGTAACCCAAAAGCGGTATTTTAAACACGGGCCTTCCGATGAGATTGCGGAAAGACACCGGCGGATCATCGGTATATATTTTTTCGCCGGTCTGACGAAAATGCTCTTCATCATAATTGGCATCTCCCCGGGTGTAAAAGCACTGCTTTTCCTGATCAATCGCAATGACCCGGTGAGTTGCGGGCATTTCGTTGGACAGGGTGAACGTAATCACATCACCGACCTTTACTTCTTCCGGGGCGACCTTCTTCACATAGATCAGCGAACCAACCGGATACTCCGGTTCCATGGAGCCGGAAATTACGGAATAGACCTGAATGCCGGACACCCGCACACCCACAAGCAAAACCGCAAATATCACGACAATCGCCACCAGAACGGTGGTTACCGCATTCCAGATCCGCTTCCACTTTTCCTGCACATTCCCATCCCCTTTTTGTCTTTTACAGACGCTCTTTCAGGCTGCAGATACCGTTTTTTATGCGGAAGATATTCCCCCGCCGCAATCCGGTATACTATATGTATATAGTACCGGATTTTCTATGATTGCGTCAACAGAATCGCCCCGAAAAGTTAGCCAATTTTTACCCCAAAAACCTGTTGAATCTGCCACACAGCCTGTCTTTTGTGCAATTTATGACGCAATCTTCTCGAATCTGCCCTGTATTGCAGGGACAGCCTCCGGGAAAAGCCGCCGGAGCTTTCCCGGTTCCTGCGGAAAGCCGCAGCTGTCCGCAGGCTTTTGGCTCTCCGATTCTATATGCGTGCGCCTTTGTCACCTCTCCGCCGCCCAGGCACATCCACAACAGGAACCCGGCTTCGGGAGCCGGATTTCGGCGCTTGACAGCCCAATTCCGTTATGTTACAATTCCGCGTATACGAAATAGGATCGGAAGTGATTTCGTGAACACAATAGAGAGCGACACCCTGCTGGCAATTGCAGATCACGCCTATACAAACCAGCGGGAACTGGCCACTTACTGCGGCTATTCTCTCGGAATCGTCAACCGCTCACTGAAAAAGCTGATTGCCGAAGGGTATCTGGATTCCCAGTACGCCATGACGGAGCAGGCCAGGCGCCTTCTGCAGGAAAACAGGCCCAGACGGGCCGTTATTCTGGCTGCCGGAGCCGGTATGCGTATGGAACCTTTCAACACCAAGGTCCCCAAGGGCCTGCTCAGCATTCACGGCGAACGCATCATCGAGCGGCAGATCCGCTATCTTCAGGAAGTCGGCATCCGTGAAATTTATGTGGTCGCAGGCTTCAGGAAAGAGCGCTTTGAATACCTCATGGACACATTTGGCGTGGAGCTGATCGTAAACAGTGCCTATGCCATAAAGAACAATCTGCACTCCGTGGCCATGGCCCAGGCGTATCTGGACTGTGCCTATGTGATTCCGTGCGACCTCTGGCTCAGCTCCAACCCTTTTCGTAAAAACGAGCTTTATTCCTGGTACATGGTCAGCGACGCAAAATCCCCGGAAAGCGACATCCGCATGAACCGGAAATCCGAACTGGTTCCGGTATCCGGCAGCACACCGGGGGATGCCATGGTGGGCATCAGCTATCTGACTCCCGAGGATGCCGCCGCAGTACGGCAGAAAATCCTGCAAATGGACACCGTAAAGCGTTATGACGGCGCTTTCTGGGAAGAGGCACTGTACGATTCCGACCGCAGGATGGTTGTCCGGGCGCGGCGTTTTCCTGCGTCACAGGTTGCGGAAATCAACACCTGCCAGCAGCTGATGGAGCTGGACTGCGAATATTTTCAGCAGGGCTCTCCCGTCAGCGAGATCATCACCGCGGTGCTGCATACCGACCCTTCTCAGATCAGCCAGATCATCCCGCTCAAAATTGGAATGACCAATCACACCTTTTCCTTCTGCTGCAACGGCAAAAAGTATATCCTGCGGATTCCCTTTGAAAAACGGCACGAGCTGATCAGCCGCCGGAACGAGGCGGAGGTATACGAAACCATCCGGGGAAAGGGCTTCTGTGAAGAGATCTATTACCTGAATCCCGGGGACGGAAAGAAAATTTCCGCTTATCTGGATGACAGCCGGGTCTGCGACCAGCAGAACCCCGAAGATGTCAGGCGGTGCATGGACAAGCTGAAGCAGCTGCACGGCAGCCATTTGAAAGTGGATTTTTCCTTCGACATTTTTGAACGCATCCGGCTGCTCGAATCCCTGTGGGAGGGTATCCCCTCCGACTACGCAGACTACGAAAAAACCAGGGAAAATGTGTTTTCCCTCCGGGATTTTATCAGCCGGCATATCGATCAATGGACGCTGTGCCATATCGATCCGGTGCCGGACAATTTTCTGTTCTGCAGAAACGCCGCCGGCGGCGAAGACCTTTATCTGATTGACTGGGAATATGCCGCCATGCAGGATCCCCATGTGGACATTGCCATGTTCGGCATCTATGCCCAGTATGACCGGGAACATATGGAGCAGCTGATCGATGCCTATTTCCCGGAAGGCTGCCCCAGCGTGACCCGGGCAAAGATTTACTGCTACATCGCTTCCTGCGGGCTGCTCTGGAGCAACTGGTGTGAGCGCGCAGGCAACATGGGCGTGGAATTCGGAGCATACGCCCTGAAACAATATCGTTACGCCAAGGATTACTACCGGCTGGCAGCGGAAATGATCGAAAAATTCCGTCTGGAATAATCCCGGTGTTATGGCAGACCCCGTTTTCCTCTTCGTCGGCGTTTCAAGCGCTTATGAAGTAAAATAATTCTGATTCGGCGGCAGATCAGACATTTATCATGCCGCAGCACACACTCCCGGAAAGATGCACAGACCAAGTATGCACACAGAAGGCCCTCCCGGCTCGTACCGGAGCGCACATCCCGGCCGGACGGAACGATTTTTCGGCCGGATTTCTTCCGTATGCCCCGTCCTCTCTCCGGAAACAGACAATAAGGAGATTTTTATAATGGCAAGAGAAATTGTTGCAGGAGATTACGAAAAAGTACAGGAACTGACCCTGCAGGTATTGGGTACCAAAAACTTTCAGAACTTTGCGCGCATGGGCGGTCTGACCAACCATACCTACAAAGTCACCCTGGACAACGGTGAGATTTACGTTGTCCGGCTGCCCGGTGAAGGCACCGAAGAGCTGATCAACCGGATGGACGAAAAAGTAAGCACCGAACTGGCCTGTTCCCTTGGCATCGACGCCAGAATGCTGCATTTTGCCGACAACGGTTCCAAGGTTACGGAGTTCGTTCCCAACGCAAAAACCATGTCGCCGGAAACCATGCGGGACGCTTCCGTTATTCCCATGGCCGCGGAAGTGCTGCGGACTCTGCACACCTGCGGACAGGACACCCACGTTCCTTTTGAGGTGTTTGAAATGGCAGATGCCTACGAGAAAATCATCCGGGACAACCATGTCCCCATGTACGAAGACTATGACACCGTCAAAAATCAGGTAATGCGGATCAAGCAGAAAATCGACAGCCACGGCACCTGCAGTCTGGTTCCCTGCCATAATGACCCTCTCTGCGAGAACTGGGTCATGGGCAACGGCAAGCTGTACCTGATTGACTGGGAATACGCCGGCATGAACGATGGTATGTGGGACGTGGCCGATGTATCCATCGAAGCGGATTATACACCCGATATGGACGAGCTTTTGCTGAACGCCTACCTGAAGCACACCCCCACCAAACAGGAGCGGGAGCGTTTTATCGCAAACAAGCTGTATCTGGACTACCTGTGGACTCTGTGGGGAAAAACCCGCGTTCCCTTCGACGGTGACGAAATGGAACAGTATGCACTGGCCCGTTACCTGCGGCTGAAGAAAAACATCAATACATTTATGGAGGGGGAAAACTAATATGTGGAGCGGACTCACCGCCGGTATCCTCTGGGGCCTGGATACCGTCATTCTGGGTGTTGCCCTGGCAATGACACCTTTTGTTTCCACGGCAGAGGCAATCATGCTGGCACCGTTTGTCAGCACCTTCCTGCATGATGCCTGTTCCTCCATCTGGATGCTCATTTACATGGGCATCAAAAAAGAGTACAAAAATGTAATCCGCGCCCTGAAAACCCGCAGCGGAAAATTCATCATTCTGGGTGCGCTTCTGGGCGGCCCCATCGGTATGTCCGGCTACGTGGCCGCCATCAACCACATCGGGCCTGCCTATACCGCAATCATTTCCTCCCTGTTCCCCGCCCTGGGCGCCCTGCTGTCCTACATCTTCCTCAAGGAAAAGATGACCCCCGTGCAGATCGGCGGCCTGATTGTGAGTATCCTCGGCGTAATCGTTTTGGGCTATACGCCCAGCAGCGGCAGCATGAACAATGTGCTTCTGGGTTTCGGCTGCGCCCTGCTGTGCTGTGTAGGCTGGGCGGCTGAAGCCGTCATCTGTGCCTACGGCCTGAAAGACCCGGATATTTCCGACGAACAGGCTCTCCAGATCCGCCAGATCACCTCTGCCGTATTCTACGGCATTGTGATTCTTCCCATTCTGGGCGGATGGCACTTTACCGTGGATCTGTTCTCCGAATCCGCCATGTTCTACATTGCCCTTTCCGCACTGTTCGGAACGGCCTCCTACATTTTCTACTACAAGGCAATTGCCACCATCGGCGCCTCCAAAGCCATGGCGCTCAACATCACCTATTCGGCATGGGCAATGGTGTTCTCCGTGATTCTGCTGCACAGCACACTGGATGCAAAGAGCATCATCTGCGGCATCGTGATTGTCGCAGGCTCCCTCGTGGCCTCCATCAGCAGAAAGAAAAGCGTGCAGGCCTGATAGAATCCTCTGCTTTTGAATGGCATTTTATGGAAAACAGCGCTATAATATGCCCAGAGTACCAAGGAGGTTGATCGTATGCTGGCCTATACATACAAAGAGCACGGAAAATTTGAACTTCTGGAAAAGCCGAAGCCCCGGCTGCTGGAACCCCGGGACGCAATCGTCCGCGTAACGCTGGGAAGCATCTGCACCAGCGATCTGCATATCAAGCACGGCAGTGTCCCCCGCGCCGTCCCCGGAATTACCGTGGGACACGAAATGGTGGGCATCGTGGAGGAAGTCGGATCTGCAGTCACGGCTTTTCAGCCCGGCGACCGGGTGACCGTAAACGTGGAAACGTACTGCGGAGAATGCTTCTTCTGCAAACACGGCTTTGTAAACAACTGTACCGATCCCAACGGCGGCTGGGCATTGGGATGCCGGATCGATGGTGGACAGGCGGAATTTGTCCGGGTCCCCTACGCCGATCAGGGGCTCAATAAGATTCCCGACACCGTTTCCGACGAGCAGGCATTGTTCACCGGTGACATTCTGGCTACCGGCTTCTGGGCTGCCAGAATCTCCGAAATCACCGAAAACGACACCGTCCTGATTATCGGTGCAGGTCCCACAGGCATTTGCACCCTGCTTTGCGTCATGCTGAAAAAGCCCAGGCGGATAATCGTCTGCGAAAAGGATCCCGCGCGTATTCGCTTTGTCCGGGAGCATTATCCCGATGTGCTGGTTACGGAGCCGGAAACCTGCAAAGAATTTGTATTGTCAAACAGCGAACACGGTGGTGCCGATGTGGTTCTGGAAGTGGCCGGAACGGAAAACACCTTCCGTATGGCCTGGGACTGCGCCCGCCCCAATGCCGTTGTTACGGTGGTTGCCCTTTACGACAAGCCCCAGACCCTGCCCCTTCCGGATATGTACGGAAAGAATCTGATTTTCAAGACCGGAGGCGTAGACGGCTGTGATTGCGAAGAAATTCTCTCCCTGATCTGTCAGGGAAAAATCGACACCACCCCGCTGATTACCCACACCTTTGCACTGAAGGATATTGAACAGGCCTACCATATCTTTGAAAACAGGCTGGATGGCGTTATTAAAATTGCAGTCACACCATAACAGTATCCGCAAACCAACACCTCCGTTCCTGTACGGAGGTGTTTTCACAGGAAGCAGCGCACAAGTCCAAAAACACTTCCCCGTGGAGTTCTCTCGGCGTGCGGAAATTGCATTAAAAATGACAGGGGAAAGATAAAAGCAGTCGGAGGCTTTTTACTTGGCAAAACCTTCTTATTTTTAGAAGGTTGAATTTCAGCACAAGATATGTTAGAGTAAAGCTACCGTAAAATTCACGATACCGCACAATGTCACAAAAAGAAAGTGAGGAAAAACTATGGCTAATAAATATGCAGGTACGCAGACAGAGAAAAACCTGGAGGCCGCCTTTGCCGGCGAATCTCAGGCAAGAAACAAGTATACCTACTTCGCTTCTGTTGCTAAAAAAGAAGGTCTGGAGCAAATATCCGCTCTTTTCTTGAAGACCGCAGACAATGAAAAGGAACACGCCAAGCTCTGGTTCAAGGAGCTCAACAGCCTTGGCGATACGGCCACGAATCTGGCACACGCCGCTGATGGCGAAAACTACGAGTGGACGGATATGTACGAAGGCTTTGCCAAGACTGCCGAAGAAGAAGGCTTCCCCGAACTGGCCAGAAAGTTCCGCATGGTGGCAGCAATCGAAAAGCACCACGAGGAGCGCTACCGTGCCCTGCTCAAAAACCTCGAAACCGCTCAGGTATTTGAGAAGAGCGAAGTCAAAGTCTGGGAATGCAGAAACTGCGGCCACATCGTCGTCGGCACGAAGGCACCGGAGGTTTGCCCGGTCTGCAATCATCCTCAGAGCTACTTTGAGATTCACGCCGAAAACTATTGATTTTTCAGAAATGAACGACCAGTCGCTGCCGACTGGTCGTTCTTATTTTGCTGTTTCTGTGCAGGCTCCCGCAAAATGCCGGCCGCTCCCTGCCGTACGGCATACCACTCGACATTTTTCCGGAGAAAATGCTTTTTTGTCTTGCATTTTTTATACAGCCAGAGTATACTCAACAGGAAAAAGCAAATTTCTCAACCAGCAGGACATTCCACTCGAGAGCCCCTCTCCGGTAATGCCCTCTTTTTTTGCGGATTTGCAAACGGTAGAAAGGATTTTACTCTATGGCTAAGAAAGAACAGTCCACAGAAGCGATCTATGACGCCCGGACCCTTGGCACAGGCAAAATGCTGATCCTCGGCATTCAGCATATGTTCGCCATGTTCGGCGCAACGGTCCTCGTCCCCGCACTGACCGGTCTGAACGTATCCACCACCCTCTTTTTTGCAGGTATCGGCACCCTGCTGTTCCATCTGGTAACCGGACGGAAGGTTCCTGCATTCTTAGGTTCCTCCTTCGCTTTCCTGGGTGCCTACGGTCTGGTCACCGCCTCCGGCGCAAATATCCCCCTCACCTACTCCAGCATCGGCGTTGCAGTTGCAGGCTTTCTTTATCTGATCCTTGCTCTGCTGTTTAAGCTCTTCGGACCCAACCGGGTCATGCGGTTTTTCCCGCCCATCGTTACAGGCCCCGTGATTATCTGTATCGGTATGTCTCTGGCCGGTTCTGCAATTAAAAACTGCGGCACCAACTGGCTGGTTGCCATCGTGGCCATTGCCGTGGTCGTTGCCTGCAATATCTGGGGCAAGGGCATGATCAAGATTATCCCCATCCTGCTGGCTGTTGTCATCTCTTATGTATTCGCCCTGATTGTGGATCCCGCTGTCCGTGCCAATGTGGTGAAGAAGGTCTCCGAGGCCAGCTGGATCGGTCTGCCCGTAATCTGGGAAAACACCGGTCTTTCCATCTTCGGTAAGGATCTGGACGTCAGTATGCTGATTACCGCCATCGTCACCATCGCTCCCATTTCTCTGGCTACCATCGTGGAGCACATAGGCGATATGTGCGCTATTTCCTCCACCGTCGGCAAAAACTATGTGGCAGATCCCGGTCTGCACCGCACCCTGCTGGGTGACGGTCTTGCCACCTCTCTTGCCGCTCTGTTCGGTGCTCCCGCCAACACCACCTACGGCGAAAACACCGGCGTTCTGGCTCTCAGCAAGGTCTATGACCCCAGAGTGATTCGGCTGGCTGCCGTGTTTGCCATTGTCCTCTCCTTCTGCCCCAAGTTCGCTGCAATCATTGTGGCAATGCCTCTGGCAACTATGGGCGGTGTAAGTCTGGTGCTCTACGGTATGATCTCCGGCGTGGGCGTGCGTAACGTAGTCGAAAACAGAGTAGACTTCACCAAGAGCCGCAACGTGCTGATTGCCGCCATGATCATGGGTCTTGCCATCGGTGTCAACTACAACGGTGCCATTCAGATTCCCATCGGTTCTATCACCATCAGCCTGTCCGGCATGGCGGTCGGCGCTCTGGTAGGCATCCTGATGAATGCTTTCCTGCCCGGCAAGGACTATGAATTCGGCGCCGATCTGCAGGGTGACACCTCCGTCAACTTCGGCACCAGAGCAAACAAGCTCTGATTTTCTGCCCTGCCGCAGAAATGCGGATGCAGATTTTGCACAAAAAAGCGCCCCCGTTTTTGGAAACAAAGACGGGGGCGTTCTGCATCTCCCCGGCGGCGGTGTTTTCTCCGGCGAAGATCACGGATGACCGATGCCTCGCATTATGTGGCCTTCCCGGAAGCAATGTTGCTATTTTTACAAAAATGTAGTACCATGACATAAATCACAACACAAAGGAGTGCTTTCTATGAATGCAATGACCGTGGAACACGCAGGCACCACACTTCAGCTGGATAAAGTCACCCTGGCATTCACCGTAACGGCCAGAGGACAGGTCTGGCGGTGGGCACCGTCTTACCGTCCCAGGCTGGTCACCGCCGACGGCCGGGAAATCTTCTTTTCCGATGCCGAATCCGTCACGCATTATGCATGGAATACCGGTATCGGAAAAGGCATCCGTTCCGCCTATCAGGGTTTTTCCGTGGACGGGAAAGCAATTCCCTTCTCCTTTGAAACCATCGTCTGGGTGGAAGGCGTCTCCGGGGATGTTTATTTCGAGTTTGTGCCCATCTGTGAGGAAGGGCTTTCCGTCAGGGCCGTCTACTGGCCCGGCTGCATGGAATTTGACGAGCCCAGTGACCGCTGGTACAGCGTCCTCAACATTCTGCAGGGTCTGCTGCTGCCCAACACCTGGAGCAGCGAGGTAAGCAAGCTCCATTTCGACGGTCAGATGTGCAGCTGCGCCGCTTATATGCCCTGGTTCGGCCAGGTTCGCCCCGGTGCCGGCTACATTGCCATCTGCCAGCACCCCTGGGATGCTGCCTATCAGGTGGATCACCCCGCCAACGGGCCTTATTCCCATGTGTCTGTCCGCTGGCTGCCCAGTCTGGGAAAACTGGCCTACCGCCGTGTGATGAAATACACTTTCCTGGGCGACTGCGACTACAACGACCTGTGCAAAGTCTATCGGAGCTATGTGAAAGAGACCGGTCTTTTTACCTCCCTTGCCGAAAAAGCCGCCAGATCGCCGCTGGTGGACAAGCTCATCGGCTCTGCCATCGTTCACAAGGGCATCAAGACCCATGTGTCCCCCGATTCCTGGTTCTACCATGAAAACGAGCCGGAAAAGAACGACTGTCTGGTTCCTTTCTCCGCCCGTGCTGCGGAAATCCGCCACTACAAAGAAAAAGGCATTGAAAAGCTGTACCTGCACCTGGACGGCTGGGGGGACCCCGGCTACGACAGCAGGCACCCGGACTATCTGCCCGCCTGCAAGGAAGCCGGCGGCTGGGAGGGACTGAAGGAACTGTCCGATACCGTGGAGGCGTGCGGCTATATGTTCGGTCTTCACGATCAGTACCGGGACTACTACTTTGACGCTCCTTCCTTTGACGAAAATTTTGCCTGCCGCGCACCGGACGGCTCCATCTTTGACATGGCCCGGTGGGCAGGCGGCAGACAGACGTTTCTCTGTGCTTCTCAGGCCCCCTACTATGTAAAACGGAATTTCGAGGAGGTCCTTCGCCACGGTATCCATCTGGAGGCCTCCTATCTGGATGTCTTTACCTGCAACGAGGGTGACGAGTGCTGCCACCCCTGGCACACAATGACAAGGAAAGAGTGTTTTGAATACCGAAACGCCTGTTTTTCCTATCTTCTGTCGAAAAACATTCTGCCCAGCTCCGAAGAAGTCACCGACTGGGCCATGAAGAATCTGGTCTTTGCCCACTATGGCCCCTATGACTTTATGCTGCAGCCACCCGGTACGCCCAGAAAAGGCATCCCCACCCCGCTGTTCAATCTGGTCTACCACGACTGCATGATCCTTCCCTGGCCCATGGAGCACCTGGAAGGACAGGAGGACTATATGCTCTACGCCCTTCTGAACGGCGGTGCCGCCTATCTGGAAAGGGAAGGCGCCTATCCCAATTGCGACGGTGCTTTCGACGGAGCCGCCACCGAACCCCGGCTGGACGAGAAAATTGCCCGCTATCAGATTGTGGCAAAGCTGCAGGAACGCATCGCAAAATGCGAAATGGTTCGCCATGAGTTTCTGGACCATGACTGGAAAAAGCAGCGCACCACTTACAGCGACGGCACCACCGTCACGGTCAACTTCCACGACAACAGCTATCGGATTGATCTCGGGTAAATTCAGCTGTCCGGAGTCTCAGGAACGCCCCCACAGACAGCTCTGCCTCGCGCACCGGAAAACAGGGATGCGTGCTTGTATGATATGTCAGCTCACCGACTTTTTATATTTGCAGCCGCATATTGGCATCATTCGATTCTCCATGCGCGTGCTGCAAGCTGCGCCAAAACAAAAATCCGCCCGAGCCGGAGTCCCGGTCTGGGCGGATTTTTGCTCTGTTTAGTTACGCAGGCCGGATTCCTTCAAAAGAGCCTGCACCCGGTCCGGGTAGTTGGAGATGATGCCGTCAACCTCAAGGTTAATCATGTGCCGAATGTCCTCCGGCTCATTTACCGTCCAGGTGTTGATCTGAATGCCGTGTGCCTTCAGATCGGCGGTTTCCTCATCGGTCAGCATATGGAACTGCGGATGATAGGCCTCCACTCCATGGGACTGCACATAAGCTCCCACATCCAAAATCCAGGTTTCGGACAGGAAGCCGCAAGGCAGCTCCGGAGCGATTTCCTTCATCCGAAGCACGGAATGGTGATTGAACGAAGAGATAATCACCTGCTTCTCCATGTGGTATTCCCGAATCAGATCATAAACCGCCTGCTCAATGCCGGGATACTCATACACGCCGGTTTTCAGCTCGATATTGGTGACGATGTCCCGATTCTGCACCAGCCGGAAGTATTCCCGCAGGGTGGGAATCTTCTGGAAGCCGAACTGCCCGGCAAATCGATAGGAAAAATCCACCTGACAAAGCTCCCCATAGGTCATGTCCTTGACCCATCCCTTCTGACCGGAGGTTCGGTCGATGGTCTCATCATGGATGATGACCACTTCCCCATCCCGGGTCAGATGCACGTCTAATTCAATGCCCTCGCATCCAGCCTCCAGTGCCTTTTCAAAGGCCAGCATGGTATTCTCCGGATAAGCACCGCTAAAGCCACGGTGTCCGTAATTTCTGCACTTCATTTCTGGTATTGCCCCTTTCACTGCAAATTTCTCCCTCCATCATACTCTGTTTTTCCTCCATGTGCAAGCAGTTCTTTCCTTGACCGCAACGGAATAATCCGATATAATCATATTTGTCATAACCTGACAATCTGGACGGAAAGTTGGAACCAATATGAAAAAAATAACCGGTGAATCCAAGCTCACCTTCTTTGAAGCTACCAGCATTATCGTGGGTCACGGCGTCGGCGCAGGCATCCTGTCCGTCCCCTATCTGGCCTCGCACAACAGCCTTCGTGAAATTCTGCTGGTGCTCGGCTTCTGCTACCTCTTCAATTTAGTGCTTCACCTCATCATTGCAGAGCTGTCCTACAACAACGACGGAGCCCAGTTCATCCGCTGTCTGGATGCGGAGCTGTTCTCCGGCAAAATCAAGAAGATCCTCACATGGACGGCCTTTATTACACTGGGACTTTCCGTCATCTTCAATGTCAGCGCTTTCCTCACCGGTGCCGCCGCGGTCTTCCGCTCCTGGATGGGACTGCCGGATGCGGTGGGTATGCTCCTGTTTTACGTCCTGGGCGCAGGCGTGGTCTTTGTGGGCATGAAACTGGTGGGTATCTGCGAAAAAATTGCCGTCGGCTCCATGATGGCCGTGGTGGCTGTACTGGCCGTGGCCACCTTCCGCTCGGAAATGAGCCCCCTTCCCACCGGCTGGCACGGATTTAACAATGTACTGGTCTTGTTCAGCATGGTGTCCTTCTCTCTGTCCGCCGTCATGTCCACGCCCCAGATCGTCAAGGGTCTGGAGGGAAACGTAAAGAAAATCCGCGGCGCCATTGCCTCCGGTCTGGCTATCAATGTGGGGCTGATCTTTATTATCACCCTCATCACCCTGCTGAGCGCCGGAAAGCAGATTTCTCAGGACGGCGCTCTTGTGGATATTGCGGCCCATCTGGGCGGCTGGGTCAGCATCCTCGGCTATCTCTTCACCCTGCTGGCGCTGGCCACCTCTTTCTGGGCCAACACGCTGAATCTGCGTGACATCGTCCATGAGCAGACCCACTGGGGTATCCACATCAGCTGGCTTGCCGCCTCCCTTCCCTGCCTTGCCATCGCCTTCTTCGGCATTTCCACCTTCGTGGGCTTTACCCGCGTGGCAAGCATCATTCAGGTGGTCACCGGCATCGGCATCATCATCGCCTATCATCTGTCCCGCAAGCGCACCGGCAACGCCCAGATTGTGGGACGGTTCGGCACACTCCCCTTCCAGATTCTTGTCGTCGTGTGTACAATGCTTGCAAGTATCGGAGCCATGCTTCCCGTAAAATAAAGAGGTGTATTCCAAATGATGTTCTTCCTTGCGCTTCTGATTGTCCTGCTCCTGCTCTTTGTACTGTTTACAGAGGAGCTCTACCGCTATGTGTTCTGCCGAAAAAGCTCTGCTCTTTTCATCCGCCTGTTTGATTCCAAAGGGCACGAGCCCAACTACTACAAAGTCCGTGACGAAGCTGCGGACCGGCTGCGGGTGGTTCCCTGTGAGGAATTCACCATCAAAAACGAACGGGGACAGGCGCTCAAAGGCTTTTACTACCCCTGCGGCGCAAAGGGAAAGAAAATCGTCTTTCTGATTCACGGCTACCGCTCCAACCATGTGGAGACCGGCGGACTCTTCTATGAGTACTACAAAAGCCGGGGCATCGATTTCTTCTGCTGTGACCATACGGCCCATGGCGAGAGCGAAGGTCATTTCATCGGCTTTGACGTGTTTGAGTCCCGGGACTGCCTGCTCTGGATCGACTTCCTGCGGGAAAAATTCGGTGCGGATGTGCAGATCATTCTCCACGGCTTCTCCATGGGCGGCGGTACGGTGCTGCAGATGAGCGGTCACTGCCCCGACAATGTGAAGTTCATCATTTCCGACAGCGGCTACAAAAACGCCAGAGCCTCCATGGATCATCAGATTGGCCCCATGTACCAGCCGCTCCGGCTCATCAACCGTCTGGTGGCCGGCTACGATTGGGACGACTCGGATGTGACAGCCAGTCTTGCGGCCTCCCGTGTTCCCATTCTTTTTGTCCACGGTCAGCAGGACAAGCTGGTCCCCTACGAAAACGGTCCGGAGCTGTATGCCGGATATCAGGGGGAGAAGGACTGTTTCTTCCCGGAAAAGGCACGGCACATTGAGGCGATGTACACTGACCCCGAGGCCTATGCCGAAAAAATCGACCGGTTTATTCAAACTTACCTGGACTAAGCATCCGAATGCAAAAACGGAGCGTATCAAATCTCGATACGCTCCGTTTTCCTGTTTGGCAAAGAAAACGCCGCGGTCACAGATGTGACCGCGGCGTTCGTGCAATCAGATAGACACCGCAGATCGGCGGCCCACCATAACGACATTCATGCCGCCCCCCAGCGATTTTTTCTCAGAACGCCTTACCGATGCCCTCAGTCGCACCGAGAATTACGCCCCATTCGTCGCAAGGAAACCGGGCGTTCTTTTCGCTCGTTTCAGCAATTTGATTTAACCACAGATTGGTTCGAGATACAATAATAAAAAATCAGGGACACAGTATTTTTTATAACCTACTGCATCCCTGTTCTATACCCACTGAGTGTTAGACTTATCCGAATAAACGGAACAGTTAATCTTTGTTTACCGCAATGGTGATTCGGGTAATATAGTCATCCATGAGATTAATGTTTTCAATTCCCATACTGCTCAGCGACATTTCGTTCAAGCCCTCTTCATAGGCATATCCGGAAAGTACCAAGCTATGTTCCTGTGCATATTGTAGTATCTGCTCATAAACCTGTGGAAGTTTGTCCCAAGAGCCGATACAGAAAGCCTGCAGATAGGTTCCTGCCGGTATGATTTCGTCGCAATTCTTTGCATGTACCGGGCAATAAGCAAAATACCGGTCATAGCAATCAAACCTCCGTTCCCGCAAAGCATCTGCAGAAATGCGGGTTCCAAAGCTGTCGTAAAGGGAAAA
>JAHHRY010000010.1 GCA_020025535.1 Oscillospiraceae bacterium
GCCTGAAGCGTAAGCAGAAGTCTGAAGCTGCCCGTAAGAACAAGAGAAAGTTCTATTAATAACCCTCTCGTTTGTTATGCTCAGAAACTCCCTGCCAGTTGGCGGGGAGTTTTTTGCTGCCTTTTTACAGGCGGCGCGCTTCCGGTACAAAAAAGAAATGCCACAGCAGGGAATACCTGCTGCGGCATTGTTTGCTTTTAGATGCCGGACAGTTCTTTCAGAACACTTGCCAGATCGGTCTGTTCCCAGGGACGGTCGGCTACGCCGAAGTGACCTTCAAATGCGGTGGCGGCGTAAATGGGCTGACGCAGATTCAGCTTGCGGATGATGCCTGCAGGTGTCAGATCGCAGGTCTTGCGGAGAAGTGCGGTCATATCCTCATCGGAGATCTTTCCGGTGCCGTAGCTGTCCACGCGGACGGAGACAGGCTCGGCAACGCCGATGGCATAGGCCAGCTGCACCTGAACCTGCTTGGCAAGACCGGCTGCTACCAGATTCTTTGCCATGTAACGGGCCATGTAGGCACCGCTTCTGTCCACCTTGGTGGGGTCCTTGCCGGAGAAGGCACCGCCGCCGTGAGAGAAATATCCGCCGTAAGTGTCGACGATGATTTTGCGTCCGGTCAGACCGGTATCGCCGTTGGGACCGCCGATGACAAAATTGCCGGTGGGGTTGATATGGATGTGCCTTACATCGTCAATAGAGAAACCGTAGTTTTTCAGAACGGGAGCGATTACGCCCTGACGGATGTACTTGCGCAGCTCCTCAATTTCAAAGGCAGCGCTGTGCATGATGGAAACGACCACGGTATCGATGCCGACCACTTTGCCGTCTTTGTCGTATTCCACAGTAACCTGTGTTTTGCCGTCGGGACGGAGTAGATCGTTGGAGGCGACACATTCCGTCAGACGATTGGACAGGGCACGGGACAGGGCTGCGGGCAAGGGCATCAGCTCGGGAGTCTGGGTGCAGGCACCACCGAACATCATACCCTGGTCACCGGCACCGCCGACTTCGTCGTTGGTACCCAGAGCAATATCGGCAGACTGGGTGTGGATACGGCACTGGATTTCCACGGTGTCGGCGTCAAAACCTGCATCGGGGTAAACATAGCCGATCCGGCGGATGGCTTCTCTTGCGACAGCGGGGTAGTCCACCACAGCTTTGGTTGTAATTTCGCCGCAGATCAGGCAGAAATTGGTGGTGACCATTGTTTCACAGGCTACACGGGAGCCGGGATCCTGTGCCAGACAGGCATCCAGGATAGCATCGGAAATGTTGTCAGCTACTTTGTCGGGATGACCGTTTGTGACGCATTCAGAAGTAAATAATCTTTTTTCCATGTTCTTTTTATCTTCCTTTCAGCGCAATAAAAAACCGCACATCGAAGATTCGATGTGCGCTCTATCGAATCCTCATCTTTCGTATGCCGCCGGATTTGGCACCTTGAATAAACAGGTTGCCGGGTTTCATCGGGCCGTTCCCTCCACCACTCTTGATAAGGCTATATGCAGTTCTGCTATATTATACAGCAATTCTATGGAAAGTCAAGAACAATATTCTGCTTTTTTAACCAAAAAAGTTCATAATTCCCTTATGGACAAATACAATCAAAACTGTTATGATATACAGAAATACCACTTAGGAGTTGAGATTGTTTGAAAAAGCTTCGCAGTCGTTTTGAACGGTTTTGCTATAAGCACCAGAATGTTGGAATCCCCAACCTGATGCTCTATGTAACTGTGAGCAGTGCGCTGGTGTACCTGTTTACCATTGTTTCTCAAAACAATATTCTGTACAACATTCTGCGCTTCGATCTGAACCTGATCCTTCAGGGACAGGTCTGGCGTCTGTTTACCTATGCGTTTACGTTTAATGGCGGCAATCTGCTGTTTACTGCCATCGGCCTATTGTGCTATTACTCTTTGGGCAGAGCAATGGAAAATATCTGGGGAACCTTCCGGTTTAATCTCTTTTATCTTTCCGGCATCGTACTGATGGACGTCTATGCAATCATTGTGGGCGCAGCCATGAATCTGGATGTCAGTGCACTGGTCAGTATCATGTACCTCAATATGAGCTTGTTCCTTGGCTATGCTACATTGTATCCGGATTCCCAGTTCCTGCTGCTGTTTATCATTCCCGTAAGAGCTTGGATTTTTGCTCTGGTAGACCTGGTGATGGTGGTCTATGAGCTGATTGTTTATCCGTTCCCCGTAAATCTGTTTTCAGTGGTGGCCCTTGCTAACTATTTCCTGTTCTTCGGCAAGGATGTCGTCAACGTAATTCCTATGTCCTGGCGCGCAAATGCCAGCCGGCTTTTCCGTAAGAAAGGCAAGAAAACTGCCGGAAAGTCCGGAACAATCCCGTTCCCGGGCGCCGGTTCCTATCAGGCGACTACAGCAAAACCCAAGGCACCTTATACCCATCGCTGCACAGTCTGCGGCAGAACCGATGTTTCCAATCCGGAGCTGGAGTTCCGTTATTGCTCCAAGTGCAATGGCTATTACTGCTATTGCGAGGATCATATCAATAACCATACCCATATTCAGTAAGCAAAAGCCTCCCTTATTCAGGGAGGCTTTTTTGCATATATAGTGTTTTATTCTTCCCCCAGCTCTTGGTATAGACCAATAAATTGGGAAATACCCATTTGCTCCGCTTCCTGCGCCAGTTCCTCTAAATCCTCAAGGGTGCGGTGCAGGGTGAAAACCACGGCGTCTTCATTCTTGTCGATACAGTAGTGACAGTGCAGCTGCGAATCGAGATGAGGATACTGGGAAAGCACATCCTGGCAGAGGGTAAATTGGCTGCCGCTTTCGGTAACGGTGATTTCTTCCGTATCCATAGCGGCTTCCAGCCAGATTTCCCGGTGTTTCCAGGGGGCGATATGGCACTCCAGCGAAATGTGCAGCGGGGGAGGCGGTAAAAAAACAGGACAGTCCAGATCTTTGGCATACAGATCCGATACGCCTACAGGGCAGGACAGGGAAGTGCAGATGGCGTCTGTGATCCTGCTGGTTTCCTCGGAGCCGGGACGCTGAAAATCCAGCAGCACCCGGCTGCATTGAAATTCTTCCACGATTTCGCCCAGCTGACGGGCTATGATCTCGGGAGAGTGCATGAAAACCGGTGTCCGGTCATTGACGATTACCATGCTGCCCTCGGGTAATATGTGAGGACAATTGGATAACCCCAGCCCGTAGGGAGAAAAATGGCAGGCCATCCAGGCCACCTGCGCCGGCAGAGATTGGTGACACTGGATTTCTGCTGCTGTCATGGCAAGATAACAGGGGAAAGGCATGGACAAATGCCTCCATTCGTGATATAATACTACAAACTATGTATGTGTAGGGGGACTTATGCACATTTCCTTTCTGCCGTTTGCTATCACAAGGGAACTGACCGATCTCACACCCGGATGGCTGGCGGAGCAAAATATTCAACTTTTGATGATGGACTTTGATAATACGATTGTGCCCTATACCACCAATGTTCCTACGGACAAAATGGCGGCATGGCTGCGGGAGATGAATGCGTCCCCGATCAAGGTCTGCGTGGTGTCCAACAGTCGCAACGACCGGGTGAAGAAATTCTGTGAAACCTACGGTATCGACTGCATTACCCATGCAAAAAAACCCTCTGCCAAGGGTATTTGCCGATGCCTGGAAAAGTACGGCGTTTCTCCCGAAAAAAGCGCCCTGGTAGGTGACCAGATTTTTACGGACACACTGGGTGCCAATAATGCCGGAGTTCGGGCTATTTTGGTAAAGTCCATTCATAATCATAATATCTGGCTGAAGCTGCGTCATGTAGCTGAAATGCCATTTATCTTTGCTGCAAGAAAAAGGAGGATCACACAATGAAAAACACCGAAAAGTACCTGTCCTTGCTGGACGGCGAGGTGGATGGCCTTCTGCTGACCAGCCGCTACAGCCGCCATTACGGCGCAGAATTTGATATCGCCGAGGGCGTTGCCATCGTCACCAAAAAGGGCTGCCGCTACTTTACCGACAGCCGCTATATCGAATCCGCACAGAGTGGCATCAAAGATTTTGAAGTCCTGCTGATGGACAGAGAAAACAACTATTTCAAGCGCCTGAACGATGCCATTGCGGATTTTGGCGTTACCACGCTGGGCTACGAGGAAGCTTATCTGACCGTAGCAGAACTGCTGGGCTATGAAAAGAACCTGAATGCCAAGCTGGTTCCCATGAACCAGGCAATCAGTTCTTTCCGTGCTGTGAAGGAAGAGTGGGAGCTGGAGCGTATGCGTAAGGCTCAGGATATCACCGACAAGGCATTTACAGAGGTGCTGGAGAGAATCAATGTAGGCATGACGGAGAAGGAACTGGCTGCTGAGCTGATTTACTGCCTGTATAAGAACGGCGGCGAGGGCCTGTCCTTTGACCCCATTGTTGTTTCCGGTCCCAACACCAGCCTGCCCCACGGCGTGCCCGGTGAGCGCCGCATCCGTGAGGGAGACTTCATTACCATGGACTTCGGCGTGATCTATCAGGGCTACTGCTCTGACATGACCCGTACGGTCGCTGTCGGCTATGCTACCGATGAAATGAAGCAGGTTTATGAAACGGTTCTGAAGGCACAGTGCACTGCCATTGAAGCCACTCGTCCCGGCCTCAAGGGCAAGGAGATTGACGGCATTGCCCGTAAGGTCATTACCGATGCCGGCTACGGCCCTTATTTCGGTCATGGCTACGGCCATTGCCTGGGCATGGAGGTTCACGAAACACCTTTCTCCGGTCCCAGCGGCGAAACTGTTATGCAGAAGGGTAATGTAAGCTCTGCAGAACCCGGCATCTATCTGCCCGGTAAGTTCGGCGTCAGAATCGAAGACGTGGTATTTTTTACAGAGGATGGCTGCGAGGATATCGCCCATAGCCCCAAAAATTTGATTATCGTTTAAAAATATTCCATTCCCCCCTTGAAAAATGGCGGATATTCGGTTAGAATAGACCAGCTAACATTTAACAAATTCCCAAAATCCCGAAAGGGTAGAGATTTAGGAGGATAAACAAATGATTTCTGCAGGTGAATTTAGAAACGGCGTTACCTTCGACATGGACGGCAAGGTTATGCAGGTTATCGAGTTCCAGCATGTGAAGCCCGGTAAGGGTGCAGCTTTTGTCCGTGTTAAGATGAAGAATGTCATCACCGGCGGCGTGACCGAAACCAGCTTCAACCCCTCTGCCAAGTACCCCACCGCTTACGTTGAGCGTAAGAAGATGGAGTACTCCTACAACGATGGCGAGCTGTACTACTTCATGGACCCCGAGACCTACGAGCTGGTGCCCATCGAGAAGAGCGCTCTGGACGATTCCTTCAACTTTGTTAAGGAGAACGACGTCTGCACCATCATGAGCTATAAGGGCTCTGTTTTCGGTGTTGAGCCTCCCCGCTTTGTTGAGCTGGTTGTTACTGCTACCGAGCCTGGCTTCGCAGGCAACACCGCTACCAACGTAACCAAGCCCGCAACTGTTGAGACCGGCGCTGACGTGAAGGTGCCTCTGTTCATCAACGAGGGCGATAAGATCCAGATCGATACCACCACCGGTGAGTATCTGGGCCGTGCAAAATAAGGAGAATCTTATGACGATTTCTGAAAAGTCCGCATATCTGAAGGGTTTGATGGATGGCCTGAATCTGAACACCGAGACCAACGAGGGTAAGATGATCGCCGCTATCGTGGACCTGCTGGGAGATGTTACAAATCGCCTGAAGGACGTTGAGGAAACCACCATCGCCATCTCTGATGAGCTGGATGAGATCGAAGAAGATCTGGATGCCATCGAGGACTACATCATGGACGAAGAAGATGATGAGTACGATGACGAGTATGACGATGAAGATGACGACGACTACGCCTACGATGGCAGCGATGAGGACGACGAAGACTTTGACTTCGGCGACGAGGATTCTACCATCTATGAGGTGCAGTGTGCCTGCGGCGAAGTGATTAACTTCGACGAGGACACCTTGGAGAATGGCTCCATCATTTGCCCCAAGTGCGGCGAAAAGCTGGAGTTCACCTACGAGGATGACGAAGAAGAGTAATCTTCCTATCATGTAAAAAACTGCCGCAGCAGCTGCTGCGGCAGTTTTTTTATTTTCAGAGGCCCAAAAAACGAACGCTGAAAGAAGCTACCAGAAAGCTGGTGAAATCCGCAATCAGTGCGGCCGGAACAGTGTAGCGTGTCTTCTGGATGCCCGCAGAACCGAAATATACGCTGATGGCGTAAAAAGTAGTCTCGGTGGAGCCCAGCATGACGGCGGTGGTTCTGCCAATCAGAGAATCCACGCCGTGGGTGGCAATCAGATCTGCACCTACCGCCAGGGCGGCACTGCCGCTGATGGGCCGTACCAGCATCAGTACGGCGGTTTCCGGCGGTATTCCGAAAAAATTGAAAAAGGGTGCCAGAAAACCGCTGAGCACCTGAATGGCACCGCTCTGGCGCAGCATGGTCACTGCGGTCAGAAGCAGCACCAGAGCGGGGATGATGGACAGGAGCATTTTGAGACCGTCGGCAGCACCGGCCAGCATCAGGTCATAGGGATTTTCTTTCTTCCCGAGAGCGATGGCAGATATGACGAAGAGAATCAGCGGAACAATGTAATCAGTCATGGCGCCACAGCTTTCCCATAACGAATGCCGCCAGTAATCCCATGACGACAGAGCAGAGGCTGGTGAGCCATACCGCCGGAAGAATATCGAAAGGCGTGGAACAGCCGTGGCTGACACGCAGCGCTGCCACATTGGTGGGAATCAGCTGTATGGAGGCGGTGTTCAGCACAATCAGACGGCAAAGCTGATCCGTGGCCATCTGGGGATGGCGAGGATCGGTCAGTCGTTTGGCGGCACGGATGCCCATGGGAGTGGCGGCGTTTCCGAGGCCCATCATATTGGCGCAGATGTTTGCGGAAAGTAATCCGGCAAGCTCTGCGTCTTTTTTTGTGCTCGGAAACAGCCGGCAGAGGAGGGGACGCAGAAGCTTAGACAGAAAAGCGGTGATTCCGACTTTGTCCATCAGATTTCCGATTCCGGCCCAAAGGCAAAGAGAGCCTGCCAGAGAAATGGTCAGGGTGATTCCCGACTGCGCCCCCTGCTGGACGGCGGCACCCAAAGCGTTTCCGTTTCCGAGTATCAGGGAAAAGAGAATAGAAATCAGTAGAATACCGGTAAAAACCCAGCTTAGCACCATAAGCATCCCTCCGTGGACAGCTTATGCACGCCTTGCTCTGACAAGCACCCGAGCGCCGATAAAATTAGGCCGGGGGCGGCTCAATGATTACATTGCATACAGCAGAAGGACAATTAGCGGACAGGCGAACTTGGGGCAGTTTGCGGGATACGGCTGCCACCGGTATTTACGGAATAGGCTGCCTTTGCGGTTGAAAACAGCACGGACTGATTCAGGAGAAATCGTCCGCAGTCAAGTGCGGCCGGAGCACGGCAAGAGAGAGCGACATATATACCGAAAGAAGAGAAGAACACCGCCCTTTTCTGTATTTTTAAATGGCGTGGATTGTCGCAGTGCGGAAATCCGGACTATTTTTGTGACAGAAAGTGTTTGACGGCGAATAAATTTGAAAAAGCAAATATGTTTTTGCTGACGATTTTTGATAAAAAGTAACAAATACAATGATAATATAACAAAATGATGGCGGCAACTATTGATTTTGACGGGGAAACTCTGTATAATAGTTCGGGTTTTGGAAAAAACTGTTTTATTTGCGAGAATTGTGATTTTGGCAGTATACAGCATTGATTTTGGAGGATATTTCATGAGAGTTGGCCCCAATGTGTATCTTCGTTCAGATGGCCGCTGGGAGGCTCGTTATCAGAAGTGCGTCGATGAAAACGACCGGGTTGTTTATGGCTACACCTATGGCATAACACAGGAGGAAGCCGTGAAAAAAAGAACTGAAAAGCTGATAGAACTGAATGTGGCAGGTGCAGACACCTCTATTCTGGCATCTCAAAATCCGGAAGTAAGTACCTGCACAGTTTTAAATACGAAGGCAACGAGATGTTTCATGAAGAAAGAAAAGTTTAAGCAGTCCTTTAATCCCCAAATCAGTGACAGTATCCAAACTATACTGATCCAGAACAACACACCGGAAAGTACTGCGTTCTTTTTGGGATTGTTTTTAGGGTTGTCCATTGGGGAAATGGCGGTACTGCGATACGGGGATCTAGATTTTACAACCCATATGGTGATGGTTTCTCAAAATGCTGTGAGCGAAAACAGAAAACTGATTCCTGTCAGCGTGGAACCCAGAGCCATTCCCATGACAGATTATGTGATTTGGCTTTTAACCAGGCGCGGCTTGCAGAAAAAAGAAAAAAACTACTATGTTTTCACGGATTCTGCCGAACTGGTGGAAAGTATCCGAAAAATTGAAAGCAGTTTTCGTAAATTGCTGAGTCCATGGATGGATGCCGCAGATTTGTCCGCAGAAGCTCTTCGCAGTACATTTATCCGCCGGTGTCTGCAATCCAACCTGAACATTGAAACGGTTTCTCTGCTTACCGGTGTAGATAAAGAGACGCTTTATCGTTACTTCGGTATGTACATCAAGGCAACGCCTATGGACATCAAACGGCTGGATCACTATTGCCGTATCGGGGAAAACAGGGATATCCGCCATATGAATCTTCTGATTCTGGGGGCGGGCAGCCATGGACACGGCGTGAAAGAAATTGCCGAAATGACAGGCGTGTTCAGTGCCATCAAGTTCCTAGATGACAGCGAAGAAGGTTTGGATATTATTGGAAAATACGAAGATTATTTGTCGTATTTCCGGGCATTCCCGTTGGCGTTTCCTGCTTTTGACGATAACGATCTGCGTGAAATGTGGACAAAACGATTGCAACAGGCGGGCTTTTTGCTTCCCAGACTTATCCATCCCAGCGCTATTGTTTCTGACGATGTGGAAATTGGAGAAGGTACCATTATTATGTCGCAGGCTACGGTGAATTCCGGTGTCAAAATTGGCAATGCCTGCATCATTGCGCCCAACAGTATGGCCAGCTTCGGCTGCCGGATTGACAATTATTGCCATCTGGACAGCGGCTGCATTGTGCGCAGAGATGCCTATGTGCCGGAAAAAACACTGGTGGAGAGCAGAGAGGTTTATGGAAAATGAATCTGCAGCGCCCAAATGCTTTCATTGATGAATCTACGGTTTTTAAACTTTCGTAACAAAAAGGAGAGGGGTATTATTTTATGAGTGCAGATATGAACAATATTAGAAAAATTCCGTTTTCGCCCCCCGATATGTCCGAACTGGAAGTCCAGGAAGTAAGAGAGACTATCCTGTCCGGCTGGATCACCACTGGACCCAAAACAAAAGAATTTGAGCGGCAGATTGCTATGCGCTGCGGAGTCCGAAAGGCTGCCTGCCTGAATTCCCAGACTGCCTGTGCTGAGATGGCGCTTCACATTCTGGGCATCGGTCCCGGTGACGAGGTCATTGTGCCTGCCTATACATATACTGCTACGGCTTCTGTAGTTTGCCACGTGGGTGCCAAATTGGTGCTGGTGGATGTACAGAAAGACAGTCTGGAGATGGACTACGACCAGATGGAACGGGCTATCAACGAACACACAAAAGTTATCATCCCTGTGGATCTGGGAGGCGTCCCCTGTGATTACGAACGGATTTATGAGATTGTAGAGAAGAAAAGAAATCTGTTCCGTCCTGACAACGAGATTCAGCGGGCCATGGGCCACATCTCGGTCAATACGGATGCAGCCCATGCCTTCGGCGCTACCCGAAAGGGAATACAAGTGGGAGCCATCGGCGACTTCTCCAGCTTTTCCTTCCATGCGGTCAAAA
Source organism: Oscillospiraceae bacterium (assembly GCA_020025535.1). GTDB lineage: Bacteria > Bacillota > Clostridia > Oscillospirales > Oscillospiraceae > Faecousia. Next base: position 9,862 of record JAHHRY010000010.1, read on the forward strand.
ACCTGACAACAGCAGAAGGCGGTGCCTTGACCTGGAAGACCATTCCCGGCATCGACGACGAGAAAATCTACCGCCAGATTCAGCTCTTATCGCTCCACGGTCAGTCAAAGGATGCACTGGCCAAGACCCGTCTTGGCGCATGGGAGTATGATGTCATCGGCCCGTGGTACAAATGCAATATGACGGATATTATGGCGGGTATTGGTCTGGCGCAGCTTCGCCGCTATGACGAAATGCTTCAGCGCAGACGGGAGATCATCGGTCGCTATGATGCTGCCTTGAAGACTCTTGGAGTAGAGACTCTGCCGCATTATACCGAGGATCACCAGTCTTCTGGTCACCTTTATATTACACGCGTGCCTGGTATCACCACGGAGCAGCGGCAGGAAATCATCACCAGAATGGCCGAGTGCGGTGTTGCAACCAATGTCCACTACAAGCCGCTGCCCATGCTGACGGCTTATAAAAATCTGGGATTTGATATCAGCAACTACCCCAATGCCTATGCCCGGTTTGCCAATGAGATTACGCTGCCTCTGCATACAAGGCTGAGTGATGAAGATGTGGACTATGTGATTGGAAACTACGCAAAAATTGTGAAGGAATATATCTGAGTATGATGTTGAAAAAGTGGGAGGATCTTCCTGCGGATATGCAGACGGAAGAAGTACGCCCCTATTATGATCTGCTGGCAAAGAAAAAAGTTAGCCTGTTCTTTAAGCGGCTTTTTGATATTGCGGTGTCTTTGGTTTTGATGATATTGTTGTCGCCGGTGTTTCTGATTCTGGCAATCGCCATTAAGATGGACTCCAAGGGACCGGTTTTTTATCGGCAGGTCAGAATTACGCAGTATGGAAAACCGTTCCGAATCCATAAGTTCCGTTCGATGGTAACCGGAGCCGACAAGGGCAGTCAGGTTACGGTCGGCGGGGACAGCCGTATTACCCGGGTGGGAAAGGTTGTCCGCAACTGCCGGCTGGATGAGATTGCCCAGCTTCTGGATGTGCTTCGGGGTACGATGACCTTTGTGGGTGTCCGTCCTGAGGTTCCCAAGTATGTGGAGCATTATACGGCAGAAATGAAGGCAACTTTTCTTCTGCCTGCAGGCGTGACCAATCTCACATCTATCTACTATGCCGGCGAAGCGGCGCTGCTCAGCGCGGCGGCGGATACAGATAAAGTGTATATTCAAGAAGTCCTTCCGCAGAAAATGGTATATAACCTTGAAGGAATTAAAAAGTTTTCTTTTTGGGGAGATATTAAACTGATGTTTATGACATTCTTTGCAGTGTGCGGAAAGAAGTATGAAGACAGTAATGTGTCTAAGGAAGGGGAGAGTGCAGCGAATGTCCGGTGATTTGGTATCCATTATTATGCCTTCCTGGAATACAGGACGCTTTATTGCTGAGTCCATAGAGTCTGTGAGAAAGCAGACATATCAGAATTGGGAACTGATTATCGTAGATGATTGCTCGACGGATAATACTGACGAGGTTGTTGGATCCTTCCACGATGACCGAATCAGGTATTTGAAAAACGAAAAGAACTGCGGCGCAGCCCTTACGAGGAACCGGGCCATCCGGGAAGCCAGAGGTGAGTGGATTGCTTTCCTGGATTCGGATGATCTGTGGGCGCCGGAGAAGCTGGAAAAGCAGCTCCGTTTTATGAAAGAAAACGGCTATGTGTTTTCGTACCACGATTACGTCAAGATCGACGAAGCATCTCAGCCGCTGAGTATTTATGTAACAGGTCCTGAGATCGTGACAAAACGTAAGATGTATAACTACGGCTATCCAGGCTGCCTGACCTTTATGTACAGCGCAAAAGCCTTTGGACAGATTCAGATCAAGGACATCAAGAAGAACAATGACTATGCTATTTTGCTGAAGCTTTGCAAGAAAGCGAACTGCTATCTTTTGCCCGAGAACCTGGCTCAATACAGAATCCGTAAAAAATCCATCTCTCATGATAAGCTGAGCAAAAAATTGAAAAGCCATTATGATTTGTTCCACTTCTGTGATGAGCGTTGTGCACCTGCGGCGCTCTGGTTTGCGTGCTGGAATATGTTCTACGGAATCCTGAAAAAGAAATTTTACGAAAAAAAGATTGTTTAATCATCATATTACAATTAGCAGAAGGAGATTCTCATGAGTAATCACGGCGCTGTTTATAATATCCGAAGAAAAATGCAATTGCTTGCATACGACATTTTTGGACCTGAGTTCATGTCGAAAGTGTATTTCAAAATTGTGCTTGGGCAGAAACTGAATCTAAAGAATCCTCAGACATTCAACGAAAAGCTTCAGTGGCTGAAAATCAATTACTGGAAAAATCAGAAAGCGGCAATTCAGTGTGCGGATAAATACGCTGTGCGGTCTTATGTTCAGTCTATCGGCAAAGGCGAAATCCTGAATGACATTCTCTTTGCGTGGGACGATGCTTCAGAAATTGACTGGGACAAGCTGCCGGAACAGTTCGTCCTGAAATGCAACCACGGATGCGGGTACAACATCATCTGCAAAAACAAGAGTGATCTGGACGAAGCAGAGACTAGAAAAAAACTGAACAAATGGATGCATGAGGACTTTTCCAAGTTTAATGCAGAACCCCATTATGCAAAAATTAAACGAAAGATTATCTGTGAAAAATACCTTGGGGACGATGTCATAAATTATAATATTTATTGTCTCAACGGAAAGGTAACGTTTTTTTCTGTTGCAGGCGGATTGGGCAATGGGGAAGACGAGCATTTGACATACTACAATCCGGACGGCTCCGTAGCCGCCTTTAAGAATAAGAGTTTCCCGGCAGTTGCGGACAAGCTGTCTGCGTTGCTGCCTCAGATGGAAGAACTGGCGGAATTTTTTGCAAAGGAGTTCCCGCTGGTGCGTGTGGATTTGTTTGATGTGGGCGGAAGAATTATTTTGTCGGAGCTGACTTTTACACCCGGCGGCGCTCTGATTCCTTTTGATCCGACAGAAGCAGACCTTGAGCTTGGCAAAAAGCTTGATATTTCGGATATAATGAAAGAGGCAACTAAATGTTGAAGCAGAAAAAAGTAATGGTGATTTGCGGCGGCGTCTCTACGGAAAGGGATGTTTCTCTGCGGAGCGGTGAAGCTGTGTACGGTGCACTGAAGGATGCCGGATTTGAGAATATCATGCTTTTCGACCTTACACAGGATAACATGGCAGATATTCTGAAGGAAAAGCCTGATATTGCGTTTCTGGCGCTGCACGGAGAAGGCGGCGAGGATGGCTGCATTCAGGGCATGCTGGAACTGGCCAATATTCCGTATACGGGGCCCGGTGTCGCCGCAAGTGCGGTATGCATGAACAAAACTCTGACCAAGCAGATCCTGCAGATGCACGGCATCCCCACGGCGAAGTTTGTCGTAAAAAGCAAAGCAGAATGCTCGGATATTCCCGTCCTTGCGGAGGAGCTGATCGATATTTTGGGACTCCCCATGGTTCTGAAATCTCCGTGTCAGGGCTCCAGCATTGGCGTTGTGATTGTCAAGAACCGTGAAGAAATGCCGGCAGCAGTGGAAGAGGTCTTTAAGTACGGCAATCAGCTTCTGGCCGAAGAATTTCTCAACGGAACCGAAATCACTCTGCCGATTCTGGGAAATGAAGAATTAACCATTCTTCCTGATATTGAAATCACTTCCGAACGGGAGTTTTACGATTATAAGGCCAAGTATACCAGTGGCCTGTGTCATCATATCCTTCCTGCAAGAATCAGCGAAGAAAATCGTGCGAAGGTGCAGCAGATCGGTAGAAAAGCATATAAAGCGTTGGATTGCTGCGGTACATCCAGAATTGACTTTATCATTGACGAGAAAAAAGGTCCCATGGTGATTGAGGTGAACACACTCCCCGGCATGACGCAGATGAGCCTGTTCCCGGATGCGGCGCGGTACGCCGGAATTTCGTTTGGGCAGCTCGTGACGCGAATTGCAGAACTGGGTGTCGAAGCTCACAGCAAACAATAACAGAATGCCATACGGGCTCGACAGCCGATACCGTATGCAATGGGTAAGGTGAAAACAAAGGGTGTGTTGCATAAATGGAATCCAGAGTGTGTCAGAGAGAAAGACGTTCCTGGGCGACAATTGACCTGAATCAATTGGTCCGTAATTACGAGATCTATAAAAGGTCACTGAAAGTGGACACAAAAGTGATGACCGTGATTAAGGCAAATGCGTATGGCCATGGGGATTCCGAGGTTGCTGCTGCTCTTCAAAAGCATGGTGTTTCCATGTTTGCGGTTTCCAATGTGGACGAAGCCGTTACCCTGCGTCAGGCCGGAATTACCGGTGAAATCCTGATTCTCGGATATACAGCGGCAGATATGGCAGATGTGCTGCTGGAGCACAATATTATTCAGACGATTGTTTCGGAGGAACATGCGGCTGCACTGGCGGCAACGGGGATACCTGTCAGATGCCAGTTTGCCATAGATACGGGCATGAATCGAATCGGTCTGGATGCGGACAATGTTGATGCGTGTGAGCGGATCATTCGCACATACCAGGAAAAGCTACAGATCTGCGGCCTGTTTACGCATTTCTGTGTTGCGGATACGGATCAGGAAGCGTGCGTGCGGTTTACGGGGGAGCAGGTTCAAAAGTTCCGGGCAGTTGTGGATTCCGTAGCGGATCTTAACCTGTCTTATATTCACTGCTGCAATTCTGCGGCTGGAATTTTTCACCTGAATAAAGGCGTGGAATTTAAGGGAATTGACCGGATTGTTCGTCTGGGAATCATCCTTTATGGCCTGAAACCAGATTATTCCAATACCATTCCAGAGGAAATCAAGCCTGTCCTGACATGGGAAACGTCGGTTTCCATGGTTAAAGAGTTGAATGTGGATGAAACGGTCGGATATGGCAGAACATACAAGGCAACGGAAAAAAGAAAGATTGCCACGCTGACAACGGGCTATGCCGACGGCTACAACCGTGGGCTGTCCAACTGCGGCTATGTATTGCTCCATGGGAAACGTGCTCCGATTGTGGGGCGGATCTGCATGGATCAGATGACAGTGGATGTGACGGATATCCCGGAAGCAAGGATGGGGGATCGCGTTACACTTTTGGGAAGAAACGGGAATGAGATAATTAGTGCAGATGATATGGCGCAGCTGCTTGGTACAATTGGTTATGAAGTTGTCTGCTGCATTTCCAATCGTGTCCAGCGATTTTATATTTGAAAGTGCACAAGTTAGCACTGCTAAAGAAATGGAACGGGTAAAATGATTACATTAGTTTTTTGCGGAGACCTGCGGTATTGTCCGTATATCAAAAGATACACGGAGAGACTGGATCAGAAAGCTGCGGAATATGAGGTCCTGTTTTGGAACAGAGCCGGGCTGGAATTGAATCTGCCCCGGAATTATTACTATTATAATTCGCCATCGGCAGAGAGTTTAAGTAAGTCCAGGAAGCTTTTTGATTTTCTCGGATTCAGAAAATGGATCAAGAATCATCTGAAAACACATCACAGTGACGGAATCATTCTGCTGTCGACACTTACAGCGGTGTTGCTGTATCCGGATCTGAAGAAATACCGTAACCGTTATGTTTTCGATATCAGAGATTATAGCTATGAGAATATTGGATTTTTTCGGCTTATTGAAGAAAAAATCATTAAGAACAGTTATTTTACGGCGATTTCCTCCAAAGGCTTCCAGGCCTTTTTGCCTGAGTATGCGTATGTGATTGCTCACAACTTCAACAGAAACGAAATGATCACGGAGCCTTCCATGAAGGAACGGGATCTTCCCATACGGCTTGTCTGGAATGGAACCGTCAGATTTTTCGACTTCCAGAAGAAATACATAGATGCCCTGAAAAATGACTCCAGATTTGTAATGGTATACCATGGCGCAGGTACGGATCTGCAAAGGTATCGGGATTACTGCCAGGAAAACGGCGTTGAAAATGTTGTGTTTACCGGACCTTACGACAATAAGGACAAGCAAAAACTGTTGGCAGATGCGGATATGCTGAATAACTGCTACGGCGGCAGCAGCGGTGACGAACTTCGATACGCGGTTTCCAACCGATATTACGATGGGCTGATCTATCATATCCCGCAGCTGGTGGAGCCGGACGGTTATAAAGCATCAATTACCGGGGAGTCTCAGGTGGGTATTGCACTGGAGGCAACAGAATCCCTGGCAGATGAACTGTATGCATACTACATGAATATAGACAAAGAAAAATTTGACACCTCCTGCAGTCTGGCACTGGACAGAATCCTGCAGGAAGATGATATGTATATTCAGAAGATAGATGAATTTATAGAAAAAGTGAGTTAATCAAATGGAGAAGCATAACAAGATCCGAAAAGCGTTATTTGTCGGTATGTATCCCAACAATGTGAATAAATACAGGAATGTTTTTTTTCAGAACCTGATTTTTGAGATTGCGGATTCCGGTGTGGACTGTACGGTGATTTCTCCTGTTCCTGTTACGAAATACAGAAACAGAATAAAGGAGATTCCCAGACATCAGGAACATACAACGCCCAAGGGGAATAAGGTGTCCGTGTATTATCCTAGATATATTTCCGCATCTTCCAAGCAGATCGGCAAGTTCAATACAGAGAAAATTTCCGAGGCGCTTTTTGAAAAAAGCGCATTGAAAACGGCATTGTCTCTGGATGGACAATTTGATTTTGTATACGGACATTTTGTCCTTTACGGCGGACTGGCTGCCATTAAGATTGGCCGTGCACTCCATATTCCATCTTTCTTTGCGTTTGGAGAATGTGATTTTTATACCGAAGTCGGCAACACTTACGGCCTTCCGAAGCCAGATGAAATTGCGGGACTCACCGGAATCATCTCCGTTTCTCAGAAGAATACAAAACAGCTGCTTGATCTTGGCTTTGCTGAGGGAGTTCCCGTTATTACGGCACCGAACGCTACCAATCTTTCCTTGTTCCACAAGCTCGACAAGTCGGAATGCAGAAAAACTTTGGGCATTCCACAGGATAAATTCGTGGTTGGATTTGTGGGTGGTTTTATCGAAAGAAAGGGAGATAAACGCCTTATGGCGGCTGTAGAACGGCTTGACAATGTGTATGCTGCATTTGCCGGCAGGGGAGACAATCCTCCCAGCGGAGAAAAGGTTTTGTTCTGCCGCCCTATGGAACATGAAGAAGTTCCTATCCTGCTGAACGCAGCAGATGTGTTTGTACTGCCTACGCTGGCGGAAGGCTCTTGTAATGCCATTGTGGAAGCGATGGCCTGCGGTTGCCCGATTATCTCGTCGGATTTGCCGTTTAACGATGACGCGTTAACGGATGAAAACGCAATCCGGATAAACCCTAACTCAGTTGATGAAATCGAAGCTGCAATCGCCAGAGTTTACAAAGATGAAGCGTACAGAGAGACGCTTGCAAAGCGTTCTCTGGAAACGGCGAAACATTTTGGCATTACTGAGCGGGCTGAAAAGATTCTGGATTTTATCGAAAGCTTGATCTAGTACCTGTGCTGGTTGATTTAAAAGATACAGTGCATGGATGGCGTCAGACAGGAATCCCAGAATCAGACAGTCGTATCAGAAACGGGGACATTATATATTTATGGAAAATCTTTCTGTAATTAGAATAAAAAAATTATCACAGGGTGCTCTTATCGACAGACTGCTTTTTGGGCTGATATCTGTTTTTGTAGTCTATACAGTGTGGTATCAGTATGCGTTTGAGGTCATTCCAGGATTTTTGCCTATTTGCGGCATCGCTCTGGTGGGGTTAAGCGCTGCTGAGTTGCTGTCCCAAAGAAAATATGCACTTTCATCTGTAATTTTCATATTTGTCTTTTTTGTATTTGCGGGAATCACTGGCTGGGTTTTTGCCAAATATCCTGCTTCGTTTAACAGAATGCTGGTTTTAATACTGGAATATATGCTGCCCATGTGTGCAATCATTCTGTATGTTGGAAGCGAAGAAAAAAGATTTAACAATATTCTTTCCTTGTTCTTCATTACAACGCTGCTGCTGTCGGCAACCGTTATTTTTCATGGAACGCTGACTTCCTCGACTGCGATTACGGTGGGAGACTATAACACAAATACGCTTTCCTGCAATCTTATGGTAGGCTGTTTTGCAACGCTGCTGTGTATGTACGGTCAGAAGAAAAAATCAGCAAAGGTTTTCTTTTACCTTGCGGTTCTTTTGGAACTGGCGGCACAGCTTCTTGTGGCTTCCAGAAGAGGAACAATCGTACATATTCTGATGCTTCTGCTGTATGTGTACTCCGTCAACAAGATAAAGCTGAGCAAAAACAAGTTGCTGAAGGGCCTGATCGCATTCGGCGGAATTTTTGCAGCTGCATATGTGGCGATTATCCTGTGTGGTGACCGGATGAAAGACTGGGTCATCATACAAAGATTTATGGGAAATCTGGGTGCAACCAGCGGTGACGCGTCCAGAAAGTATTATCAAGCGGTTGCACAGGATTTGTTTAAGGGCAGTCCGCTCATTGGCGTCGGTTTGGGAGGCGTTGATGGCGCAATCGGTGTTTACAGCCACTCCATGTACTATGAGACACTTGCCTGTACCGGCACAATCGGACTTATTATTCTCGTGGCAGGATTTGGCTGGTATCTTTTTAAGTTCCATAAAAACTGTCAGGCAGTTTCGATGCTGGATACGGCTACGCGCTTCAGAAATCTCTACGGCTTTTGGTTTGTTATCTGTGTTCTCGTGGCGGGAATTGCGGTCGTTTTCCTTTATGATGTCTTCTTCTATTACATTCTGGCCCTGCTGGCTGCACTGACAAATGTTACAAAGAAGAAAAGACTGGAACTAAGGCAAAAAGAAAGAGAGTGCGTATAAGAATGGAAGACAGTATCACTAAACGAACATTTGCAGCAGCAAAATGGTCTACAATAAGCGAAATAGCGGCAAAGTGCATTACGCCCATCACAAGCATGATCCTGGCCAGAATCCTGGCTCCGGAAGCGTTTGGTGTGCTTGCAACGGTCACAATGGTGATTTCTTTCTCTGAGATATTTGTGGAACAGGGATTTCAGAAATACCTGATTCAGCATGTCTTTTTCACCGAGGATGAGGCAAACAGGTACATGAGTGTGGCCTTTTGGGCGAACCTTGCGATTTCTCTGGGTATTTGGGGAATTATCAGTGCTTTTAATGCCCAGATTGCCGAACTGGTAGGAAATCCCGGAAAAGGTTTTTTAATTGTCATTACCGGTGTGACAATCCCACTGTATGGTATTATTGGTATTCAAAGCTGCAATCTGAAAAAGCAGCTCAATTTCAAAAAGCTGTTTTACGTCAGAATTGCCTCATCTCTTGTGCCGCTCTTTATCACGGTACCGCTGGCATTCCTTGGATGCGATTACTGGTCTTTGATTATCGGAAATATCGCAGGAATTGTGGTGCAGTCATTAACGCTGACTGCAGTAAAGGCTTTCAAGCCCAGACTGTACTTCTCCTGGAAATGCCTGAAGGAAATGCTCAGCTATGGCATCTGGACCATCCTGAACGGACTGGCTACCTGGCTGACGTCCTGGATTGACGCATTTCTTATCGGCAGGTTTATGTCTGACTATTACCTTGGGCTGTACAAGAATACCACCGGCATGATGACTTCGATTTTTGGCATCGTAACTGCATCGATTGTCCCGGTCCTTTTTTCCTCTCTGTCCAAACTGCAGGACGATGAAGCAGGATTCCGGAAGATGTACCTGAATGTCCAGAGCTTTTTGTGCTTATTCCTGCTGCCTACGGGAATGGGGTTATATTTCTATCGGAAGTTTGCTACGGGTATCCTTTTGGGAAGCCAGTGGAGCGAAGCGGCCGATATCATCGGCATCACGGCAATTACAACTGTCCTGCGGCTGATTTATGTGGGATTAAACGGAGATGTTCTTCGGGCCAAGGGCGAGTTTAAGGTTCCCCTGATTCTTCAGATGCTGGATTTGGTAATTACAATCCCCCTGTGCTATTGTTCCTTAAAGGTGGGTTTTTGGCAGTTTGTATATGTGCGTTCGCTGGCAAGACTGATTTTGATTGTGCCTGAACTGCATTATATGCATAAAATATGCAAAATTTCTCCGAAGGATCAGTGGATGACTTCCCGGCATATGTATGCGGCAACGGTTGTCATGTCGATTGCGGCATGGCTGCTGACCCGGCACAGCCATGGCTTCTTCGCTTCCGTCGGAGGAATTTTGGTATGCATGGCCGTGTACGGAGCAATCCTGCTTGCATTCCCGGAAGAGAGAAAGATGGCACTGGATATGCTGCATAAAACGAAAGGCAAAAGCAAGCATTCATTCAAGAAAGGGTAGTATTTGAAAATGGCGAAATTCTCTAAGATTGCTGGATGTGTCTTGTATTATGGAATCGGCCGATGGCTGCCCAGACCGGATTGCAGAATCAGGGCACTTGGTTATATTGCCAAGCGCTTCCGCGGCTTTTGCGGAAAACTGATGCTGGAACGCTGTGGGAAAAATGTAAACATCTGTGACCATGCGAGCTTTTCCACGAGAGTCAAACTGGGAAACAACTCCGGAATTGGCAGACGCGCAAATATTTCAGGTGCGTGCACAATCGGAGACAATGTGATTATGGGGCCCGAAGTTTGCATATTTACCATGAATCATAGGACCGACCGTGTGGATATTCCCATTAAGTATCAGGGAAATACGGAAGAAAGAGAAGTCTTTATAGGCGATGACTGCTGGATTGGCTGCCGTGCAATGCTCCTACCGGGTGTTAAGCTGGGCAGGGGAGTTGTAGTCGGTGCCGGTGCGGTCGTATCCAAGGATGTGCCTGACTACTCCGTAGTCGTGGGCAATCCAGCTCGGGTTGTAAAAACAAGAGGACAATAAATTGACCAAGGAACACTAGAAAGAAGGTTTAAGACATGAAAGTTGGACTTTGCCTGGCTTACAAAGGCGTCAACTACGGTATGCTGCTTCAGGCCTACGCTACCCAGCGGGTGATTGAGGGGCTGGGATATGAAACGGAAATTATAGACTATAAAAGAAATGGCTATAAGCATATAAGAATGACCCCCTGGCTTCCTGTATACGTTGCCTCTGAGTTCATTAAGCGTCAGAAGAAGAATAAGGAAAAACCGGTGCTGGATGAACTTCATAAGCAAAACATTGCGGACAGAAAGGCAGTTTCCAACGAATTCATTGAAAAGAGATTATTGCACAGGGTCAAATGCGACGGCATTCTGGAGCTGGAAAAGCACGCTGCTTCCCATTACAACGGAGTTCTGGTAGGCAGTGATCAGATCTGGCCGCCCGATGCCGCGTTTGGAAATTTTACCACCCTTCGCTTTGCTCCGGATGATATGAATAAAATATCTTACGCCACCAGTCTTGGTGTTTCCAAGTATCCCTACTACTGCAAAAGCAGCGCAGCGAATTTCCTGAAGCGGATCAATCATATCAGCGTTCGGGAAGAACAGGGCAGACAGATTATTGCCGGAATCTGCGATGTTCCCGTTCAGGTGGTACTGGATCCTACTTACCTGCTTACTTATGAACAGTGGCTGGAGCTGATCCCGTACGAGAAAATCGTGCCTGAAAAATATGTATTGTGCTATTTCTTGGGAAATACGAAGGAACATAAAAAGCTGGCAAGGGAATTTGCCGATAAGCACGGGCTTAAACTTGTAACAATTTTAAGCACGGAAAGCGTTTCTGACATCGATGTCAGTTATGCGGATCAGGTTATTACCGGTTACGGACCGGATAAGTTCATCAATCTGGTCAGAAATGCGGAATTTGTTATGACCGACTCGTTCCACGGTGTTGCATTTTCTGTTATCAATCATACACAGTTTTATGTGTTTTACAGGACGCTGGTGGGAAGTAAAAACTCCAGAAATTCCAGAATCGATAATATTCTGGACACTTGGGGACTGCAGAACCGCCTGATACTGAATGATGCAGCAGTGGAGGATTTTACCTCTGAGCCGATTGATTACACTGCGGTCAACCAAAAAATTGAACAAAAGAGAAAAATGTCCATGGATTTCCTGACGAATGCCTTGAAGGATTGCAGATAAACATGATAAGTCAACTATTTGAAACAAAAGATAAATGCTGCGGCTGCGGTCTCTGCGCTAATATGTGCCCCACAGGTACCATTGTCATGGAGCCGGATGAGCAGGGCTTTCTGTATCCTTCCATAAAAGAGGAAGCCATGTGCATCAGCTGCGGGAAATGTATCAATGTCTGTCCAATCAAAAATGTCCAAAAGCAAACCTCCCAATTTACGGATTACTATGCCGGAAGTTTTGCGGAGAACGAAGAAACAATTTCCTGCGCTTCCGGCGGTGCCGCAACGGCAATTTCCAGTGGGTTCCTGCGTGCCGGCGGCGTGGTTTACGGCGCTGCCTATTCGGATGACTGGAAAGACATCCTTTACCTTCGGGCGGACAAACCGCAGGATCTGGAAAGACTGAAAGGTTCCAAATATGCACAGGCAGACAAGGGAATGACCTATCAATCCATTCAGAAGGATTTGAAACAGGGAATCGATGTGCTGTTCATTGGACTGCCGTGCGATGTGGCAGCCGTGAAAGGCGTATTTGAGAAATATCCCAACCTGTATACGGCGGAGCTGATTTGCCATGGCCCAACTTCTGCAAAAGTCCATCAGCAGTACTGCGATGATATTGAGAAAACCATGGGTGGAACATTGGACTTTTTTTCGTGCAGATACAAAAACAGGGGACAGTGGAAGCCGTTCTATATTTTCGCCCGGACGAAGAACGGGAAAAAGCATCTGGTGAAGTTCCACAGCAGCTCCTACGGCGCGGCGTTTCGCTATTTGAAAAGACCTTCCTGCTATGCGTGTCCCATCAAGGGAAATGCGCTGCGGGGAGACTTGATGCTTGGCGATTATCACTATGTGGAAGAGGGCATGAAGGGATATAACCCCCACGGAGTTTCTTCCATTCTGGTGCACAACCAGCAGGGAGAAAAGCTGCTTTCTCTGTTGGGCAGTGAGTTTCATCTTACGCCCATCCAGCAGCGTGGAGCCGAGGCCAACAGAGCGATTTTTCATCCGATTTCAGCCCCGGAAAATGCGGATGCGTTTGTGCAGACATTTATCAAAGAGGGACTTGCCAAAGCGGGCAGACTGCCAATGGTTCGTGCCTCCAATATGAAACGGTTCGTAAAAGAAAAGGTCATGAAGTGCGGCGTAAAGGTCAAGAGACTGCTGCTTCCTTCCTCCAGACCTTCGGATTTATAAAAACAATTCTCTGTTATTGCGCTTACGGGTGTGAATGACAGACTCTGTCCATCGGAGAAGAAAATGATTACTTGTAAAAAAGACTATATTGAATATTTGAAAGCGGATAAAAAGGCACTGGGACGGAACACACGTTCACCCAAAATGAACGACTTGATTTGGAAGTACGAGATCCTTCTTCGAAAATGCGAATATTACACTAATGTACATAAAAAGTGGGGACGCATTCCGCTTCAGCTGTACAGGTATCGTCGTTTCAGACTGGGAATAAAGTGTGGCTTTACCATTCCGCTGAATACGTGCGGAAAAGGACTTTGTCTGGCGCATATCGGCCCTGTCATCATTTCCAACTATGCAAAACTGGGTGATTATTGCCGGATTCATGTTGGCGTTAACATCGGTGCGGATGCCAGACACGGCAAAGAAGCGCCGCAGATCGGCAACAGAGTTTACATTGCTCCCGGGGCTAAAATGTACGGTGCCATTACCATTGCTGACAACATTGCGGTGGGGGCAAACGCCGTTGTCAACAAGAGTTTTACAGAACCGGGCGTTTCTATTGGCGGAATTCCTGCAAAAGTTATCAGTAACAGCGGTTCGGAAGACATTATCCGGATTTGTTAGAAATGCAGAAGACAAGCGCTTCGAGAGACAAGGAGATACGTATGAAAAAAGTGATGCTGGTTTTTGGTACACGGCCGGAAGCCATAAAAATGTGCCCGCTGGTGAATGAATTAAAGAGAAGAAAGAATATCGAAACAGTCGTTTGCGTTACCGGTCAGCATCGTCAGATGCTGGATCAGGTTCTCGAAACATTCCGGGTGGTTCCGGATTATGACCTTTCTATTATGAAGGATAAACAGACCCTGTTTGATATTACTTCCAATATCCTGAACGGAATTGGCGACGTTCTGGAGCAGGTGAAGCCCGATGTGGTTTTGGTTCACGGCGACACGTCCACTACGTTTGTTACCGCACTTGCCTGCTTTTATAAGCAGATTCCCGTGGGTCATGTGGAAGCCGGCCTTCGTACACATAATATCTACTCCCCGTACCCCGAGGAATTCAATCGGCAGGCCGTGTCCATTATCTCTGCTTACAACTTTGCTCCCACCATCCGTGCAAAAGAAAACCTTCTCCGTGAGGGCAAAGACGAAAGCAGAATTTGGGTTACCGGCAATACCGTTATCGATGCGCTCAGAACCACTGTCAGAGATGACTATACCCACCCTGAACTGGAATGGGCAAAAGACAGCCGCCTCATCTTCATTACGGCACACCGCAGAGAGAATCTGGGAGAGCCTATGCATCATATGTTCAGAGCAATCCGGCGGGTCATGGAGGAGCATCCTGATGTGAAGGCACTTTATCCCATCCATATGAATCCCGTGGTTCGCAAGGCTGCCGAGGAAGAACTGAGCGGACTGGATCGCATACATATCATTGATCCGGTGGAGGTCTTTGACTGTCACAACATCATGGCAAAATCCTACCTGATTTTGACGGACTCCGGCGGAATCCAGGAAGAGGCACCGTCTTTGGGAAAGCCGGTTCTGGTTATGCGGGATACCACCGAGCGGCCCGAAGGCATTGCAGCCGGTACGCTGAAGCTGGTTGGCACGGATGAAGAAGTGATTTACCAGAGCTTTACGGAGCTCCTGACTAATCAGGAAACCTATGATGCCATGTCCAGGGCCAATAACCCCTATGGAGATGGCAGAGCGTGCGAACGAATTGCGGATATTTTGGAAGCAAACTGAATTACAAAGCTAAACTGGAGAGGAAGGATATCATGCTTTCAGAGCTCACAAATAAAACAATTCTGGTGACCGGTGCAGCCGGATTTATTGGCTCTAATCTGGTTTTGGAGTTGCTCAGGACTCAGTCTTCGGTTCGTGTGGTCGGCATCGATAATATGAACGATTATTACGATGTCTCCATTAAGGAATACCGCTTGCAGCAGATTGATGAAACGGCAGGCCGCCTGAATGCTTCCTGGACGTTTGCCCGGGGGAATATTGCAGATAAGTCTCTGATTGAGAGACTGTTTGACAAATACAAACCTGACATTGTGGTGAATCTGGCGGCGCAGGCCGGTGTCCGTTACTCGATAACCAATCCGGATGTGTATATGGAATCCAATGTCATCGGCTTCTACAATATTCTTGAAGCCTGTCGGCATTCCTACGACAATGGCCGAAAAGGTGTTGAGCATCTGGTTTACGCCTCCAGTTCCAGCGTCTACGGCTCTAACAAGAAGGTGCCCTATTCGACCGATGACAAAGTAGACAACCCTGTCTCGCTCTACGCCGCTACCAAGAAGTCAAATGAACTTATGGCACACGCCTACAGCAAACTCTACAACATCCCTTCCACGGGACTGCGGTTCTTTACTGTCTACGGCCCTGCGGGTCGTCCTGATATGGCTTATTTTGGCTTTACCAATCAGCTCCTGAAGGGGGAGACCATCCGCATCTTTAACTACGGAAACTGCAAACGGGATTTCACCTATGTGGATGATATCGTAGAGGGCGTAAAGCGTGTTATGATGAAGGCTCCGGAGAAGAAAAACGGCGAAGACGGACTTCCGATTCCTCCCTATGCGGTTTACAACATCGGTAACAACCAGCCGGAGAACCTGCTGGATTTTGTGACCATCCTTCAGGAAGAACTGATTCGTGCGAAAGTCCTTCCAGCCGACTACGACTTTGAGGCGCACAAGAAACTGGTGCCCATGCAGCCGGGAGATGTACCCGTTACTTATGCGGACACTTCTGCACTGGAGCGGGATTTTGGATTTAAGCCGTCCACCAGCCTTCGTGACGGATTGCGCAGATTTGCTGAATGGTACAAGATTTTTTACAAAATCTGATGGAGGAAGAACAAATGAGAGACTTTAAGGATTTGAAAATTGCAGTTGCCGGTACCGGCTATGTCGGAATGTCCATCGCAACACTGCTGGCTCAGCATCATCAGGTGACAGCCGTAGATATACTGCCTGAGAAGGTGGAGAAGATTAACAATCGGATTTCTCCCATTCAGGATGACTATATCGAAAAGTATCTGGCGGAAAAAGACCTGAATCTGACTGCCACTTTGGATGCAAAGAGAGCTTACACGGATGCTGATTTTGTCGTCATTGCGGCTCCCACCAACTATGACAGCAAGAAAAACTTCTTTGATACTTCTGCCGTAGAGGCCGTGATTGAACTTGTAATCCAGTGTAATCCTGAAGCAATTATGGTAATTAAGTCGACCATTCCAGTTGGCTTCACAGCTGTTGTCCGTGAAAAATATCACTGCGACAACATCCTCTTCAGCCCGGAATTTCTGCGGGAGTCCAAGGCTTTGTACGATAATCTGTATCCCTCCAGAATCATTGTGGGTACGGATACCGAAAATGCAAGACTGGTAAAGGCGGCACACACTTTTGCGGAATTGCTTCAGGAAGGCGCAATCAAGGAGAATGTCGATACCCTGTTCATGGGCTTCACCGAGGCCGAAGCAGTCAAGCTGTTTGCCAATACCTACCTGGCTCTGCGCGTTTCGTATTTCAATGAGCTGGATACCTACGCCGAAATGAAGGGCCTGAATACGCAGGAGATCATCAATGGTGTTTGCCTGGATCCCCGCATCGGTACGCACTACAATAACCCCTCCTTTGGCTATGGCGGCTATTGTCTGCCGAAAGATACCAAGCAGCTTCTGGCCAACTACCAGAATGTTCCGCAGAATATGATGTCTGCAATTGTGGAATCCAACCGTACCAGAAAAGATTTTATTGCTGATCGGGTTCTGGAATTGACAGGTGCTTATGAGGCCAACGATGAGTGGAGCGAAAGCAAAGAAAAGGAAGTCATTGTGGGAGTATACCGCCTGACAATGAAGTCCAACTCCGACAACTTCCGTCAGTCCTCAATTCAGGGCGTTATGAAGCGCATCAAGGCGAAGGGGGCTACGGTAATCATCTACGAGCCCACGCTGGAGGATGGCTCCACGTTCTTTGGATCCAAAGTGGTGAATGATCTGGAGACCTTTAAGAAGCAAAGTCAGTCCATCGTGGCAAACCGCTATGACAGCTGTCTGGATGATGTCCGGAGCAAAGTCTATACCAGAGATATTTTTAAGAGAGATTAAACGGAAGACGGATCTGTTTATAAATGGAACAGCACCCCATCTGCAGGACGGCATGGAACATGGCCCTGTGGATGGGGTGCTGTTGATATCTGAGGGGACTTTGGAACGCTTTATATAAGCGGCTGAATTTGCAGGCACGTTGTTTATAAAAATCGTTTTCGAACAGACATACCCCCCTATGCAGAAAAGCATCTGCATAGGGGGGATTGTTTGCTATTCTTCTTCTGCCTGCAAAGCGGCATCGTAGACGACATTTTTGGGCAGATTCAATTCTTTGGCAGTCTGCTTGATGGCATCCTTGCGGCTCATGCCTTCCTCCACCAGCTCTGCGACTCTGACGGCAGCGTCATCGGCTGTGGGCAGATCGTGAACCTGCTCCGGTGCGCCGGCAATCACCAGTACAAATTCTCCCTTTGGCGGCTGCTGGGTGTAAAGAGCAATGGCACCTCCCAGAGTGGTGCGAATTACCTCTTCGTGCAGTTTGGTAAGTTCCCGGCAGAGGCTGACAGGACGTTCACTGCCGAAAACGGAGGCCATGTCCTGCAATGTGGTCAGCAATTTGTGAGGGGCTTCGTAGAAAATCATGGTGCGGGTTTCGTCCACAAGAGATTCCAGATGCTCCCTGCGGCTTTTTTTCGCTGTTGAGAGAAAGCCTTCAAAGCAGAAGCGGCCCGTGGACTGACCGGAAATGCTCAATGCGGTAATGACAGCGCAGGGCCCCGGAATGGCGCAGACGGTGACACCGGCTTCGGCGCACAGCTTCACCAGATCCTCTCCGGGGTCGGAGATGGCAGGACTGCCGGCATCGGAGACCAGAGCGCAGGTTTCGCCTGCCAGAATCCGATCCAGAATCACATTGCCCTTGGAGGCCTTGTTATGCTCATAGTAGCTGACAAGGCTTTTTTTCAGCCCCAGATGGTTCATGAGTTTTAAAGTTACCCGGGTATCCTCGGCGGCAATAAAATCCGCTTCCTCCAGCGTCTGTCTGCAGCGGATGGAGATGTCTCCCAAATTGCCGATGGGGGTGGGAACGAGATACAGCATTCCGGCCATATTGTCCTCCTAAAGATGATATAGTTTTCGGTATTCCTGAGAGGGAATGCCGTTTTTGTCAAATAAATACATTTCTTCCAGAATCAGACCGGGTTTGGCACCTTTGCGGCACTGCAGGAGAATCAGCGACACATCACCGCCTTCCTTGTGGCGGACGAGACGCAGACGCTTCGGCTCCAATCCGGCAGATACGGCGCAGGCACAAAGCTGCGCCAGCCGTTCGGGACGGTGGACAAGAAAAAAGTCGCCTCCGTATTTCAGAGCACGCTCTGCTGTGCAAAACAGTTCCTCCGGGGCGCAGCAATCCTCCCGCCTTGCGAGGGGGTGTGCCTGACTGGCAGGGCCGCCGGAAAAATAGGGGGGATTGGATACGCAGCAATGGAAGGAACCGGCCGGAAGCCGGGGCGCAACTGACCGCAGATCGGCGCATATACTGAACAATCGGTTCTGCAAGTTGTTGCGCTGAATATTCTGAAGTGCTGCCTGATGTGCTTTTTCGTTCAGCTCAATACCGGTGACGGTACAGCCGGGGTCAGAGGCGCACAGCAGCACGCCCAAAGTGCCGCAGCCGGAACCCAGATCCAGAACGCTGGCGTTTTTGGGCAGCTTCACAAAGCCGGACAAAATCATTGAGTCGGTGCTCAGGGGGAAGGATTCCTTCCCGGTGTCCAAAGTAAAACCGTTAGGCAGTTGTTCCATGGGAACCTCCGTCATATAAAATCAGCCTGTGCAACCCGGGACGGGTGCACAGGCCAACTGCAGATTCTCAGGAATCAGCACTCTTCGATAGCTTCGACAGGGCAGTTCTCGGCGCAGGAGCCGCAGCTAACACAGACATCAGCGTCGATGACGTACTTGTCGTCACCCTCGGAGATAGCCTCAACGGGGCAGTTCTCGGCGCAGGAGCCGCACTTGACACAAGCGTCAGTAATCTTGTAAGCCATGATGTTTCCCTCCATTAGTGTATATTTTCATCACGCCAGGTGATGAGCTAACACTCATTCTAGCATGGATTTCAGAAATTGCAATTCCTATTTTCAAATTTCTTCGTATATTTTTTTAAGCGGTTGGGGAGAATTGGCGGGAATGGGAGGGGATGGATGTGCGTTACGATCAGGAAAGCTGCAATTTGATAACGGCCGCCGCCGACCGTGCCAGAGAAATGGGACATAGCTATGTGGGATCGGCGCATCTGCTTCTGGAGCTGACCCGCCAGACAGGCTGGATGGGGCAGATCCTGCGAAGCTTTGGTGCAGAAGAAGACCTGCTGCGGGATCTGACGGTGGTGTACTACGGCCTGGGACATAGAGGACTGCCGCTTTTGCAGGGCTTTTCGGAGGATGCAAAGGAAATTCTGGAGGGAGCGGCCTGGGAGGCCCGGCACTGCGACTGCCGGGAAATCGGGAGTGGTCATATTCTGCTGGCGCTGACCAGACTGGAAAATACCACTGCGCAGGAACTGTTAAAACTTTGCCGTGTGGATACCAGAGAGGTGTTCACGCTGGCTGTGGAATATATGATGCTGGAAAAAGCATCAGCGGCGAAGCCGAAAAAGGAGGTATGTACTACGAAACTGTTGGAGCAATTCAGTGAGGATCTGATTTTAAAAGCGGCATCCATGGATCCGGTGATCGGTCGGGAGAAGGAAATTGATATGGTGGTGGGCATTCTGTGCCGCAAAAACAAAAATAATCCGGCGCTGATCGGGGAGCCGGGAGTGGGAAAAACCGCCATTGCCGAAGGCTTGGCGCAGAGAATGGCCATCGGCAATGTACCGCCCCAGCTGAAGGATAAGCGGCTGGTAAGTCTGAACATGGCCAATCTGGTGGCAGGCACCAAGTACCGGGGCGAGTTTGAAGAACGACTTCGGGACGTGCTTGCGGAGATCCGCCGGTGCGGCGATGTGATTTTGTTTGTGGATGAAATGCATACCATCGTTGGTGCCGGTGCAGCGGAAGGAGCCATTGACGCTGCCAATATTCTGAAACCCGCGTTAGGTCGGGGAGAACTGCAGATGCTGGGTGCCACTACACTGACGGAGTACAGAAAGTATATTGAAAAAGACCCGGCTCTGGAACGGCGTTTCCGCCCGGTGATGGTGGAAGAACCCAGTAAGGAAAGCACCGTTGCGATTTTGCAGGCACTCCGTCCGGGCTTGGAACGGCACCACCACATCCGCATCACGGAGGAAGCGGTGCAGGAGGCGGTGCGATTGTCCACCCGCTATCTTCCGGATTTGTATCTTCCGGACAAGGCGATTGACCTTTTGGACGAAGGTGCGGCCAGAGCCAAAATGGAAGAACTGCACCGCCTTGATTTTTCTCCCAGAAAAGAGCTGGAACTGGAGCTGCATGAAGCGGTGATGGAGAAACAGTTTGAAAAGGCTGCGGAACTTCGGGACAGAATGCAGAAACTGGTACGGACAGGGGAGGGAAAACGCTCCCGGCTGGTGACCGGCGAAGATATTGCCTGGGCGGTTTCTGCCAGAACGGGGATACCTGTGGGAAAACTGACAGCCAGCGAACGGGAGCGGCTGCTTAATCTGGAAGAAATTCTGTCCCGGAAGGTGATGGGGCAGGAAAAGGCGGTGCACGCCGTGGCAGAGGCAGTTCGCCGTGGCTTCTCGGGAATCCGTGACGAAAATCGTCCGGTGGTGAGTCTGCTGTTTACGGGTCCCACCGGCGTGGGCAAAACGGAACTGTGCCGGGTGCTGGCGGAGGAAATGTACGGCAGCAAAGATGCCATGATTCGTCTGGATATGACGGAATATATGGAGAAACAGTCCGTTGCCCGTCTGATCGGTGCACCTCCGGGATATGTGGGCTACGAGGAGGGCGGCAAGCTGACAGAGGCGGTGCGGCGCAGACCCTACTGCCTTGTGCTGTTTGATGAGCTGGAAAAGGCACACCGGGATGTGACGGGAATCCTGCTGCAAATCATGGAAGAAGGAGAACTGACCGACTCTACCGGAAGAAAAGTCAGCCTGAAAAATGCCATCATCATTATTACTTCCAATGTGGGCGGAGAATTGCAGGGAGACGGCCTTGGCTTCCGCCCGGCCGGCAGAAACGGTGAAACGGAAAACGCACTGAAGCAGACCTTCTCACCGGAATTTCTGGGACGGCTGGATCAGATTGTGTATTTTTCCCCGCTGGAGCAGACGGCGGTGGAGGCCATTGCCGGAAAATATCTTTCCCAGCTTCGCCGCCGGGCAGAGGGTATGGGGATCAAACTGGAGTTGTCTGAGGAACTGGCCGGCTATTTTGGCGCACACTGCCGGAAAAAGGGAGGCGCCCGTCAGCTGCGGAGAATGGTGCAGGAAGAGCTGGAGGCACCCATTGCGTCTCTGCTGCTGAAAACTGCAAAAAAACCGGGGAAAATCCAGGTGGATTTGGAGCAGGGAAGCGTGCGCGTGCACAGCTGAGGAAATTTATCTGTTTGCGTTTATATTAGAACAGACGTTCAAAAATACGGAATTTGACGTGTGTTGTAGATTTTTTTCGAAAAATCTGCAAAAAAGATTGATTTTTTGTTAACACATTGGTATACTGTGTTTAAATGGAGCAAAGTGGATGTAAAGTGGTGTAAAATGGAGGAGGTGAGGCGAAATGATCGGTAAGTACCCGGCAAAGCTGGACGACAAGAATCGTCTGTTCGTGCCTGCAAAGCTCCGTGGAGAGCTTGGCAGCTCATTTTATGTTACCCTGGGCGTGAACTGCGGTCGTAAATGCCTCACTGTTTACACGACTGCAGACTGGCAGAGCCTGAGTGAAAACTATAACAGTCTGCCCCTTTCTCAGCGAGGTGCAGCCACCAGCCTGATTTTTATCAATGCAGCTGAGTGCACTCCCGATAAGCAGTTCCGTTTTTCCCTGACCCAGAACCTGCTGGATTTTGCAGGAATCGACCGGGATGTTGTAATCGTCGGTCGTGCCGGTCAGGCGGAAATCTGGGCAGCCGATGAATTTGCAGCCTTCGAGGCTGAGAACCTGACGCCCGAAAAACTTCTGGCATCTCTGGAGGCAATCGGACTATGAGTGATTTTTATCATGTTTCCGTGCTCCTCGAAGAATGTCTGGAAGGTCTGAATATCAAACCCGACGGAATTTATGTGGACGGCACTCTGGGCGGCGCCGGACATTCCAGCCGCATTGCGGCAAAACTGACTACCGGCCGTCTGATCGGCATTGACCGGGATCCTGTGGCACTGAAAGCAGCAGGGGAACGCCTGAAGCCCTACGGGGATCGGGTGACGCTGGTGCATTCTAACTTCTGCGAAATCAGGCAGGTTCTTCAGGATCTGGGGATTGAAGCCGTGGACGGTATTTTGCTGGATCTGGGCGTCTCTTCCCCGCAGCTGGATGACGGAGAGAGAGGCTTTTCCTACATGGCGGATGCCCCGCTGGATATGCGGATGGACAGGGGAGATTCTCTGACGGCTCACGCAGTGGTCAATACCTGGTCGCAGGAAGAGTTGAAGCGGATTCTCTACGATTACGGTGAAGAGCGTTATGCGCCCCAGATTGCGGCTGCGATCTGCCGCCGGCGAGAAGAGAAGCCCATCGAGACCACGTTGGAATTGTGCGATATTATTCGCTCTGCCATGCCGGCAGCAGCCCTTCGGGAAAAACAGCATCCGGCAAAGCGCAGCTTTCAGGCTATCCGCATAGCCGTAAACGATGAGCTTGGCTCTGTGGAGAAAGTCATGAAGGACGCGGTTTCCTGTCTGGCTCCCGGCGGACGTCTGGCGATTATTACGTTCCATTCTCTGGAAGACCGGATTGTAAAGTGCGGCATGGCAAATGCGGCGAAAGGCTGTACCTGTCCGCCCAATTTCCCTGTCTGCGTTTGCGGAAAGAAGCCTCAGGTAAAGGTGCTGACCCGCAAACCCATTGTTTCCGGCGACGAAGAGCTGGAACGAAACCCCAGAGCCAGAAGCGCAAAGCTTCGGATCTGTGAAAAGATTTAGGAATGATTGTGAACAAGAATATAGAAGAATAAAGAGAAGGAGTATGCATCATGGCATCATTGCAGCCTGATATTCAGTATGTGCAATTTTATATTGACGGCAATACGGCACGAAAGCTGGAAAAAGAGCCTGTCCGCAGACAGACTGTGCAGGCACCCGGAAAACGTCGTGTCAGCCGTGTTAACAGAAAAGTAGTAGCCATTGATCCGATTGCCCTGTGTGGAGTGGCGGCTGCTGTAGTGATGCTGTTTGCCATTGTGGCAGGTATTTTCAAGTATCAGAGCTACAGTCAGCAGGCACAGCAGATGGATTCCTATGTAACGGAGCTGCGGCAGCAGAACGCAGAACTGGAAAAAACATACAAGGACGGTTACAATCTCGAGGAAATCCGGGAATTTGCCGAATCCATCGGTATGGTGCCTGCGGAAGAGGCTGAAGAAATTCAGATTGAGGTACAGATGCCTCCGCAGGAGGAAACAAAAATGTCTGTCTGGGAATCGATTACTACATTTCTGGCAGGACTTTTTGCATAACAGCTGTTCCGGCAAATAAGATTAGGATAGTAGCATGGGCAGTGAGGGATTCCCTTGCTGCCCATTTGTATCATCCTAGCGAAAGGCCGGTGACCTATGAAAAAGACAGCCAAAAAGAAGGTACAGTACAATCGTATGCGGGCGGACAGCGGGCAGCATCAGCGGATTCTGGCAATTATGGCGATCCTTGGTTTGCTTGCGTTTGTGCCGATGGCGCTGCGGCTGTACGATCTGATGGTAGTCCATTACAACTATTATGCCAATCTGGCGCTGCGCAATCAGACGCGTACCACCAAGATTATGGCAGACAGGGGGACGATTTACGATACCAACATGAATATCCTCGCCTGCTCTCAGAGCGTGGAGAATGTATACCTGGATCCCCACGAGCTAAAGCAGTCCAAGGCGGATATCGCCGCCGTGTCCAAAGCTTTGAGTGAAATTCTGGAGCTGGATGCCGAATGGATTGAAAAACAGGCGAAGGATATCACCAAGCGATACAAACAGGTGGCAGCGGCCATTGATCTGGCCACGGCCGAAAGAATCCGGACATATATCAATGAAAACAAAATTTCCGGTATTCATCTGGAGCCCAATTCCAAGCGGTACTATCCCTTCGGATCTCTGGCGGCTCAGCTGATCGGTTTTACCAACGCTTCCAACGTAGGTTCGGAAGGAATCGAAGCGGCCTATAACCGCTATCTGGAGGGTACTGCCGGAAAGGTCATTACCACCAAGGGCAACAACGAAATGGATATGCCTTTCTCCTACGAAAAGTATGTGGAATCCATTCCCGGCTGCAGCGTGGTGCTGACGCTGGATGCCACGGTGCAGGCCTGCCTCGAAAAACAGATGCAGGCAGCCATCGCCAGGTACGATGTGAAAAACGGAGCATTCGGCGTGGTAATGAACGTCAAGACCGGCGAAATCCTGGCGATGTCCACCCTGGGAAGTTACGATCCCAATGCGTATCTGGAAATCTATGATACGACGGTGGCGGAAAAGGTGGAGCAGCTGCGGCAGAACTGCCTGCTTCATCCAGAGGGAAGCGAGCAATATGCTTCTGCAGAAAAGCTGTACCGGGATGCTCTGCATGAGGCACAGCTGAAGCAGTGGCGAAACCGCTGCATTTCCGACGGCTACGAGCCGGGGTCCACCTTCAAGGTACTTACCATGGCGGCGGCGCTGGACAGCGGCGCAATCAATCTGGAAACCAGTTTCCACTGCGGTGGTTCCGAGCATATTCCCGGAAGAGCACAGCTGCTGCACTGCTGGCGTCATTCCGGTCACGGCTCTCAGAAGACACCGCAGGCACTGCAGAATTCCTGCAATATTGCCTTTGCCCACATCGCTCTGAAATTAGGGGGCGAACGGTTCTACGATTATGTCCAGCGCTTCGGCGTTATGGAAAAAACCGGCGTGGATCTTGCCGGCGAGGGCAAGGGCGTGTTTTTTGACAAGCAGCTGGTAACGGACACGGACAAATGGGGAACGGCGTCTCTGACTTCCGGTTCCTTCGGACAGACGTTCAAGCTGACACCGCTGCAGCTGGTGCGGGCGATTTCCTCCGTGGTGAACGGCGGTAATCTGATGGAGCCGTATATCGTGTCGGAAGTGATTGACGCAAGCGGCAAAACGGTGCTCAAGCAGGAACCTACCGTGATCCGGCAGGTGATCTCTCCGGAGACTTCCAAAATCATGTGCGGACTGCTGGAATCGGTGGTGACGGAAGGAACTGCCAAAAATGCAGCAGTTGCCGGGTACCGCATTGGCGGGAAAACCGGTACTAGTGAAAAAATTGATGTTTTTGACGAGAATGGCCAGCGTGTCCTGGATAAAATCGTATCATTTGTGGGGATTGCGCCGATGGACGATCCGGAGTATATTGTATTGGTTGCTCTGGATACTCCCTCCCGCTCCACCGGAATTTATATTTCCGGCGGCGTTATGGCAGCCCCCACGGTCGGCGCCGTGATGGCGGATATCCTGCCGTATCTGGGAGTCGAGCAGACCTTTACGGAGGATGATGCCGCCGGGCAGGCTGTGGTTATGCCGGATCTTTCCGGGCTCACCGTTAAAGAAGCGGAGGCGCTGCTGAAGAAAGAAAATCTTTCGTTCAAATCAGCAGGAACCGGCGAAACCATTACCGGACAGATTCCTGCTGCCGGGCAGATGGTTCCGGGAAAAAGCGAAGTGCTGATTTATCTGGGCGAAAACCCCGCGCAAGAAACGGTGAAGGTTCCGGATTTCTCCAAAATGAACCGTCAGCAGGCAAGCGATGCTGCGGGAAAACTGGGACTGTATATTCTGGTCAGCGGAAATCCGTCTGTGGATGCCAATGTCATTGCAACATTCCAGAGCGTTCCGGCGGGAACGGAGGTTCCTGTGGGCACGACGATCAAACTGGAATTTGCGGACATGAACGTCCGGGATTAGCGGAATGCGGCGGGTGCCTTATGACGCTGAAGGAATTGCTGCACGGAGTAGATGTTCTCGAATGGGCCGCCGATGAAAATACGCAGATTGCCTGTGTGCGCTGCGATTCCAGACAGGTGGCGGCAGGAGATTTGTTTGTAGCCGTTTCCGGCTTTGCCGTGGATGGCAACCGTTTTATTCCCATGGTAAGGAATCGGGCGGCGGCTGTCGTAACGGCCCAAAGACCTGACACGGAAATCTCTTATGTGCTGGTCCGGTCGGACCGGCGGGCGCTGGAACAAATCAGTGCCAATTTTTACGGGCACCCGTCAGAGTCCATGACGATGGTGGGAGTCACCGGTACCAACGGCAAAACCTCGGTAACTTATATTCTCAAACAGGTTTTGGAAAAAATCACCGGTGAAAAGGCAGGGCTGATCGGCACCGTTGAAAACCAAATTGGCAATGAGGTGTTCCCGGCAGAACGCACCACGCCGGAAAGCCTTCAGCTGCAGAAGCTGCTGGCACAGATGCGGGATTCCGGCTGCCGGTATGTGGTGATGGAGGTTTCCTCACACGCCATTGCGCTGGATCGGGTGAGCAGCCTGTATTTTGATGTGGCTGCCTTTACCAATTTGACGGAGGACCATCTGGACTTCCATAAAACCATGGAAGATTACTGCGAGACAAAGGCGAAACTGTTCGGCCGGTGCCGCTGTGCGGTGATCAACCGGGATGACATCTGGTCGGAACGGATGATCCGCAGAGCCGCGGGGGAGGTGTTTACCACTTCCGCCTGCAGCAGAGCCGACCTGTATGCGGAGAATATCCGCCTGAGTGCGGACAGTGTTGCCTTTACGGCCGTCCACGGCGACGAAAAAGTGCAGATCACGGTTCCGATTCCCGGAAAGTTTACCGTGTACAATGTGCTGACGGCGGCAGGCATTGCGCTGCGGCTGGGGTTTTCTCTGAAGCAGCTGGCGGCGGCACTGAAAGAAGTGCACGGCGTCAGGGGCAGGGTGGAAGTGGTTCCCACACCCGGCGAGGGATATACGGTTCTGATCGACTATGCCCACACTCCGGACGGACTCAGGAACGTACTTTCCTCCCTTCGGGAATTCTGCAGGGGCAGGCTGATTGTGGTATTTGGCTGCGGGGGAGACCGGGATACCGAAAAGCGGCCCGTCATGGGAAAGGTGGCAGCAGAGCTGGCTGACCTGGCGGTTATCACTACCGACAATCCCAGAACGGAAGCGCCAATGGCCATTATTTCCGATATTTTACGGGGTGTTGGCCGGGCAAAAAACTATATAGTGATAGAAAATCGCGAAAAAGCAATTCATTATGCAATAGACATAGCAAAAAATGATGATATAATAGTCCTGGCAGGAAAAGGCCATGAAGTTTATCAGGAAATCATGGGCATCAGGTATCCCATGGACGAACGAAAGATTCTGGCACAATACCTGTCGGAAATGAGGAAAGCAAATGAGCAAAATTACACTCAGACAGGCTGCGGCATGGTGCGGCGGCCGTATTGATGAAAAATATGCAGAGGTTACCTTCCTGGGTGCCAACAACGATTCCCGGAAATTGCTGCCCGGGCAGCTGTTTGTTGCCCTGACGGATATCCGTGACGGTCACGAATTTATCGGTGCCGCCTTTAAAAAGGGCGCAGCCGCCGCCCTGTGCACCCATTGCGACGGAGACTATCCTGCCATTGTGGTTGAGGATACCCGGATTGCACTGGGACAGATTGCCGCGGAAGAGCGCAAGAGACTGGGTATGCAGGTGGTAGGCGTGACCGGCTCCGTGGGAAAAAGCACCACCAAAGAAATGATTGCCTGTGTTCTGGAGGGGGACTATATTGTCAGCAAGACCCCTGCCAATTTCAATAACGACATTGGTATGCCCATGGCAATTCTGGCCATGCCGGAGGATACGCAGGTAGCAGTGCTGGAAATGGGCATGAACCACGCCGGTGAGATTTCCTACCTGACGAAGATTGCCAGACCGGATACGGCGGTGATTATCAATGTGGGAACCATGCACATCGAACATCTCGGCTCCCGGGAGGGAATCCTGCGGGCAAAGCTGGAAATTCTGGAGGGCCTGGCGAAAGACGGCAAGGTCTATTTCAACGGCGACAATGATCTGCTCTGGCAGTATCACGAGCGGGCTTCCCGGCCTATTATGTATTTCGGCGCCAAGAATGACCAGTGTGACGTCCACGGCAGCCAGGTGGTGGAAAAGGACGGACACATCTCTTTCCGGGTGACATACGGGGAAGAGACGTTTGCACTTGAGATCCCTGTGGAAGGCCTGCACTATGTGCCGGATGCCCTTGCAGCCGTGTCTGTGGGTATGGCGATGGGTGTGACAAAGGAAAACATCTGCAGCAGACTCCGCAATTTCCGCAACATGGAAGGCCGGCAGGAAATCTTTGAAACCAAGGGCCTGACCATCATCAAGGACTGCTATAATGCAGGCCCCGAGTCCATGGAGGCGGCACTGGCAGTGCTGGGCAAGCGTTCCGGACGCCGGATCGCGGTTCTTGGCGATATGCTGGAGCTTGGCAGCTGCACGCAGGCGGAACACTATCGGGTGGGACGTATTGCGGCAGAAAATGCCGATATTGTCTATGCTTACGGCCCCAACAGCCAGAGAGTGGTCAGCGGTGCAATTACTGGCGGTATGCCGGATAAGCGGCTGGGCGCATTTGAAGACCGGCAGAAGCTGGTGCAGATGCTCAGACAGATTGCCCGTCCCGGGGACGTACTGCTCTTTAAAGGCAGCAATGGAATGCATATGGAGCTGGTTCTGGAGCAGTTCCTGAAAGATGAAACATAAGCGGAGGAGAATCCAATGGTTAGAATTATCGTTACAGGTATTGTGGCCTGTGTTTTGGCGGATGTACTGGGCTTCCTGCTGCTGCCTGTGCTGCGGGCACTGAAGGCAGGACAGTCCATGCGGGAAATCGGCCCTACCTGGCACAACAACAAAGCCGGTACGCCCCTGATGGGCGGCCTGATGTTCATTTTCGCCACAATTTTGTGCCTGCTGTTCAACATCCCGGCTATGGTAGATTACTCCGTGTTCTATGTGCTGGTACTTGGCCTGTGCTTTGGACTGGTTGGATTCCTGGATGATTTCTGCAAAGTCAAGTTCAAGCGCGATCTTGGCCTGACTGCCATTCAGAAGGCACTTCTGCAGATGGCTGTCTCGGCGATTTATCTGTACATTCTCTATACCGAGGGAATCATGACCTGCGACATCTATGTGCCCTTCTTCAATGTGACCTTCTATCTGCACCCGATTGTGTACATTTTCTTTGCTATGTTTGTCATGGTGGGCTGCGTCAATGCGGTGAATCTGACAGACGGTATCGATGGCCTGTGCGGCTCCGTAACCATCCCTGTAATGGTGTTCTTTACCGTGGCTGCCTATTCCATGGGCAAGTATGAGGTCGCTTTGCTGCCTGCCTGTCTGGTGGGCGGTCTGACTGCCTACCTGTTCTACAACTGGCACCCTGCCAAAGTGTTTATGGGCGATACCGGATCCCTGTTCCTGGGAGGCATCGTCTGTGCTCTGGCCTTTGCACTGGATATGCCTTTGATCCTGATTCTGGTGGGCTTTGTCTACATCGTGGAAACCCTGTCCGATATTATTCAGGTGACCTATTTCAAAATTTCTCACGGCAAGCGAATTTTCAAAATGGCTCCGATCCATCATCACTTTGAGATGTGCGGCTGGAAAGAAGTGAAAATCGTTCTTGTCTTTACCCTTGTGTCCGCTCTTATGTGCGTGCTGGCCTGGTTCGGTATTGCCGGCAGAGTATAAGCGAAAGGAGATCTTATGGCGGTAGAGCGCAAGCTTCTGCATGCCAAAGAGAACCGCTCCCTGAGAAAGCCTGAGGGAGTGCCAAGCGTCGATATCCCGTTTCTGGTGCTGGTTATGCTCCTGCTTGTGGTGGGGCTGGTGATGCTGTATTCTGCCAGCTACGCCCAAAGCGAGTATGACACCAGTTACACCATTTCAACAAAATATCTGCAAAAACAAGCGGTTTGTGCTCTGCTGGGATTGGGGTGTATGTGGCTGTTCAGCCGCATACCCGCAGAAGTCTGGAGCCGGTTTGCCTGGGTGATCTACGGTGTGAGCATCGTACTGCTGCTCAGCGTGCTGGTGGTCGGTGAGTCGGTCAACGGCGCACGCCGGTGGATCAACATTGCCGGAATTCAGTTTCAGCCGTCGGAGATTGCCAAGTTTTCCATGATTGTCCTTTTGGCAAGGCTTACAAAGCAGTTTGGTTCCAATACAAAAGAATTCCGTTACGGCGTTCTGGGCTTTGGCGCGGCCATGCTGGGCCTGCTGGTACCCCTGGCACTGGAAAAGCATCTTTCCGCCATTATGCTGATGGGCATGGTGGGCGTGGTGATGATGTTTGTGGCCGGAACCAGTCCCAAATGGCTGGCGGCCGGCGCAGGCGCGGCAGTTGTGTTTTTGCTGATTTACATCACTTTTATGGGCTATGCCGGTGACCGGGTAACTGCCTGGCTCCATCCGGAGCAGGACCCCGGCGACACCGGTTATCAGATTTTGCAGTCCCTCTATGCCATCGGCTCCGGAGGACTGTTTGGCCTTGGACTGGGCAAATCCAAACAGAAATATCTGTATTTGCCATTTCAGTATAACGATTATATCTTTGCCATCGTCTGCGAAGAGCTGGGACTGGTGGGGGCGCTGCTGATTGTTGCACTGTTTGCCGCGACCATTCTTCGCGGTTATTGGATCGCCCTGCGGGCAAAAGACCGGTTTTCCACTGTGCTGGCGGCAGGACTCGTAAGCCTGATTGCCGTGCAAACCATTTTGAATCTGGGCGTGGTCACCAATCTTTTGCCGTCTACCGGAATCGCACTGCCGTTTTTCTCCTACGGCGGTACGGCGCTGGCGGTAAATTTAGGAGAAATGGGTATTGTTCTCAGTATATCCCGACATAGAAACGAACCGAAGATACAGGAGGAAGCTGTATGAATGTGATTTTTACTTGCGGTGGCACCGGCGGACATATCAACCCCGCCATCGCTGTAGCTGATATATTGAAGGAGCGCCATCCGGATTGCAAGATCCTGTTTATCGGCGCCAAGGACCACATGGAAGAAAAACTGGTGCCCAAGGCAGGCTACGACCTGAAATGTCTGCCCGGCTCCGGCCTGTCCAGAAAGATCAATCTGGAGGGAATCAAGAAAAATGCCAGAGCGGTTCGCAGTGTGCTTACTGCGGTAAGCCAGTGCAAAAAAATCATTCGGGAATTTCAGCCGGATGTAATCGTGGGTACCGGCGGTTATGCCAGCTTCCCGGCTCTCTATGCCGGAAGCTCCATGGGGATCCCCACCTGCGTTCACGAAAGCAATGCGGTTCCCGGACTTACCACCAAAATGGCGGCCAGCCATGCGACCCGTGTTCTGGTGTCGTTTGCAGAAAGCGCACAGTACTACCGCAAGCCTGAAAAGGTGGAAGTGGTGGGAATGCCGGTGCGTAAGGAATTTATCAGCACTACCAAGGAAATGGCCCGGAAGGAACTGGGACTGGACGAACGTCCTTTGATCGTGTCCGCCTTCGGAAGCCTTGGCGCCAGAGATATGAACTTTGCGGTGGCGGAGATGTTCAAGCTGGAGAAGGAAGCAGGACTGCCGTTCCAGCATATCCATGCTACCGGTTCCTATGGCTGGGAGTGGATGCCGGAACATGTGAAATCTCTCGGCGTGGATCTGGAAAACTGTCCCGGCATCGATATGCGGGAATATATCTACAATATGCCGACCGTCATGGCAGCTGCCGACGTGATTATCAGCCGTGCGGGCGCGTCCAGCTGCAACGAAATCGGCGCATCCGGTACTCCATGCATTTTGATTCCGTCTCCCAATGTCACCAATAACCATCAGGAGAAAAATGCCCGCATTCTGGAAGGCAGAGGTGCGGCCATTGTCATTACGGAAGATAACTGCAGCGCACAGAATCTGTATGATACTATCACCGAACTGCTGGGCGACCATGAACGCTGCAAGCAGATGTCCGCCTCTCTGCGGGGAATGGTGCTGCTGGATTCTGCCGAGCGTATCTGCGATATGATTGAAGAACTGTCCGCTCAAAAGACCTGAGGAGAGAGCTATGCCTAGACAAAAGATAAATGGCTCCGGCGGCGAAAGAAGGCGCCGCACTGAGAACGTGCAGCCCAAAAGAAATGTACCGGAAGTGGTCTATACGCAGCCCAAGCATTTCCAGCGAAAAAAATTGCTGCTCCAGCTGCTTACGATGTTTGCGGTGGTGCTGGCCGTATCCATGGGCGTGTCGATTTTTTTCAAGGTGGACACGGTTTTGGTAACGGGTGCAGAAAAATATTCCGTAGAGACCATTCGGGACAAATCGGACATTCAGGAGGGCGAAAGCCTGCTGTTTCTTCGCAGACCCAGTGTGGCAGGTAAAATTTTAGATGCGCTGCCGTATGTAAAAAATGTCCGGATAGGAATAAGTCTGCCGGGAACGGTCAATATAATTATTGAAGAAGTTCCGCTTGTGTATTCTGTGGAAGCAGCAGACGGCAGCCTGTGGCTGATGACGTCGGAAGGACGCATCACAGAACAGGCCGACGACGCAGCAGCGGATCAGTATCCCACGGTTGCCGGTTTCCGGCTGGCCAGTCCTGCTGCGGGACAGCAGGCGGTGGCTGCGGAGCCCGCGCAGGGTGGCGAAACTCCGGCTCATCCGGAGGTCATTACGGCTGCGGACAAACTGAAGATTTCCCTGATGGTACTGCAGCAGCTGGAAATGAATGAGGTTCTGGGCGAGGTAACCAGGGTGGACGTGACAAATCTGCAGGATCTGCAGATCTGGTACGGTGATCGCTATCAGGTAAAGCTTGGCAATGAGCAGAGGCTGGATTACAAAATCGCCGCTGCAAAACAGGCGGTAGCGCAGATGGGACAGCGCCAGACCGGTGTGCTGGATGCCTCTTTTACCACCTTCCCCGACAAGATACACTATCAGCCGTTTGAGTAAGTGTACAAATTTTTTGCAAAAAGTTTGACGAAAAAGAAGAATTTCTATTGACCAAATCCATTTTTCAATATAGAATATATGGGTACAAATGAAGCTATAGGCAGCAGCAGGCCGTGCTGACTGCAATTATACATAGGAGGATAGTATATGTCTGAGAATTTCCAGGATCGTGTTGTAAAAATTAAAGTAATTGGTGTCGGCGGCGCCGGCAACAATGTTATTAACAGAATGATTGACTCCGGTGTGGAGGGCGTTGATTTTGTCGTCGTGAACACCGATAAGCAGGATTTGAATAAGTCTATCTGTGCCAACAAGCTCCAGATCGGCGAGAAGCTGACCAACGGTATGGGCGCAGGCTCCAAGCCTGAGATCGGCCAGAAGTCCGCTGAAGAGTCCAGAGCCGCCATTTCCAAGGTCCTCGAGGGCACGGATATGGTCTTTATCACCGCCGGTATGGGCGGCGGCACCGGCACCGGCGCAGCACCCATCGTGGCTGATCTGGCTCACGAGGCCGGCATCCTGACCGTTGGCGTTGTTACCAAGCCCTTCAAGTTCGAGGGTGCAAACCGTATGCGTCAGGCTGAGCAGGGTATTATCAACCTGTCCGAGAAGGTCGACTCTCTGGTTGTCATTCCCAATGACCGCCTGAAGTATGTGACCGATCAGAAGATTACGTTTGCTAACGCTTTCGGCATCGCTGACGATGTGCTGAAGCAGGCTGTTACTTCCATCTCCGAGCTGGTTGGCTACTCCGACCGCGTGATCATCAACCTGGACTTCGCCGACGTGTCTGCCGTCATGAAGGACGCAGGCCGTGCACACATGGGTGTGGGCGTTGCTTCCGGCCGCGAGAAGGCTGAGCAGGCTGCCATGGCTGCTATTTCCAGCCCCCTGCTGGAAACTGCCATCACCGGTGCTACCGGCGTTCTGGTGAATGTCACCGGCTCCAACGAGCTGACTCTGGATGATGTGGAGACCGCTGCAGGCATTGTTCAGGAGAACGCTAACCCCGAAGCAAACATCATCTTCGGCGCAACCTCTTCCGACGAGTTTGAGGATGAGATGCGGGTTACCGTCATTGCCACCGGCTTCGATCAGAGAGTCGTGGAAAAGAACGAGAAGCCTTCCGCTGCTTCCACCGCAAAGCCCAGCGAGAGCAGCGATGTGGACGAGATCTTCAATCTCTTCCGTCGCTAATGCAGAAATCCCCATCCCGGACAGCTGGCTGTCCGGGATGTTTTTTCTGACAGGAGGATTTTTTTATGGACGCTTATCATGCCCTTGCGGAAAGCTATGACCGGCTGACCAGCGATGTGGACTATGAAAAGATTGTGGCATTCTATCACCGGATCCTGGAACGGGAACGGGTACAGCCAAGAACCGCGGCAGACCTTGCCTGCGGTACCGGCTCCGTGGCGCTGATCCTGGCGGAGAAAGGGTATCAGGTCATCGGTGTGGATATGTCGGAGGAAATGCTGACTGTGGCGTGCCAGCGGGCCGAGGAACTGTCTCAGCCGCCGATGTTTGTGCGCCAGCGGCTGCAGAATCTGCAGCTGCCTAGAGCGGTGGATATGGCGGTGTGTGCTTTGGACGGACTGGATTATATTCTGGATCCGGCAGACTGTCAGAAGGCAATTCAGCGTGTGTATAAGGCGCTGAACCCCGGCGGCATCTTCATTTTTGATGTGAACACGCCGGAAAAACTCCGGGCAATGGATGGACAGGTTTTCCTGGATGAGGACGATGACGTATACTGTGTCTGGCGGGGCGAATTTGACGAGCAAGCCAATGTCTGCTCCTACGGCATGGATTTGTTCCAGAGAAGCGGTTCCGTATGGAACCGCAGCTTTGAAGAGCATCAGGAATATGCCTATTCTCAGGAACAACTGACCGAATATCTGCGGCAGGCAGGATTTATGCACATTCGCGTGTATGCCGACGGAAAGCTGGAAGCTCCCGGAGCGGGAGAACAGCGGATTTATTTCAGTGCAAGAAAGGGAATCAGAAAATGAAAGACTACTTAGTGCGCGGCATGAGTATGGATGGTT
Organism: Oscillospiraceae bacterium; assembly: GCA_020025535.1. Classification (GTDB taxonomy): domain Bacteria; phylum Bacillota; class Clostridia; order Oscillospirales; family Oscillospiraceae; genus Faecousia. Next base: position 45,329 of record JAHHRY010000010.1, read on the forward strand.
TTGTAAAGGTCGTGGCGATCCGCTCCACGGAGATGGTCAGCCGTGCGGCACAGATCCATGGCACAACGGCAAACGCCACAGCCGCCTTTGGACGGGCGCTGACGGCGGCTTCCATGATGGGCAATATGCAGAAGGTGGACAACGGCTCCATGACCATGCAGATCAAGGGCGGCGGACCGATTGGCGGCATTACCTGCGTATCGGATGCTATCGGCAATGTGCGGGGGTATGTGCTGGAGCCGAAGGTGCCGCTGGTGGAAAAGTACCCCGGTAAGCTGGATGTGGGCGCTACCGTTGGCACCGACGGAACGATTACCGTTATTCGGGATCTTCAGATGAAAGAGCCTTATGTGGGTTCCGTGAAGCTGGTTTCCGGCGAGATCGGTGACGATGTAACGGCTTATTTTGCGGAGAGTGAGCAGATCCCTACAGCGTGTGCTCTGGGCGTTCTGGTGGACAGAGATCAGTCTGTAAAGGTAGCCGGCGGCTATCTGGTGCAGCTGCTGCCCGGCGCACCGGAGGAGACAATTTCAGCGCTGGAAAAGGGAATTCAGCGTGCAGGCGCCGTAACACCCATGCTGGAGCAGGGGATGACCCCCGAGGACATTCTCGGTCAGGTTTGCGGCGAACTGGGAGTTGTTTTCCTGGAAACGGTAGAGGTTGGCTATAAATGCTACTGCTCTCGTGAACGCGTCACGGCAGCTCTGATCAGCATCGGAAAAGAGGAGCTGACGGAGATTATGAACGAAGGAAAGGCATTTCCGGTAGAGTGCCAGTTCTGCGATACGGTTTACACCTTCACGCCGGAAGATATTGCGGAATTGATCAAAAAAATTTGATTTTATGCCATTTCCCTGGCTATTTCCCGGGGAAATGGCATACAAATATTTTTGAAAAAAATATAAAAAAATGCTTGACAAAACAGGGGGGCTCGTGTATAATGTGTCATGTCGCTGAGGTGAGCAACACGAACTGAGGCGGCAAGCGGTAAGGGAGCATAGCTCAGCTGGGAGAGCACATGCCTTACAAGCATGGGGTCACAGGTTCGAGCCCTGTTGTTCCCACCATTATCTGGCCCGGTGGTGCAGTCGGTTAGCACGCCAGCCTGTCACGCTGGAGGTCGACGGTTCGAGTCCGTTCCGGGTCGCCAATTTAATGCATCTGTGCAGAGTTTTTTACTCTGCACAACATGCCTCTGTAGCTCAGTCGGTAGAGCAGAGGACTGAAAATCCTCGTGTCGTTGGTTCGATTCCGACCGGAGGCACCAAA
>JAHHRY010000011.1 GCA_020025535.1 Oscillospiraceae bacterium
ATTATCATTTACTACCGCTTTTGTCAATACCTTTTTTTACTTTTTTTGACTTTTTTATTTTCTCTATTCCTGACACAAGAATTGGCAGTATAATCCAGATCACTATTGCCATTACTGCCACTATCCACTTCTGTATGGGAACATTCATAACCGACAGGATTACTTCAACAACTAGCACACACCATAACACAATCTTTGCTTTTCCCGGCAGTATCTTTTCCGCCGCGCTTCCGATGCCGCTGAACAGGAAGCTGGTGAGCGAAAACCACCCAACCGTAACCAGCGCGCACACAAGCGCTTCCAGGCGTCCTTTGATTCCCAGCACCTGAATACTGCGGCTCATTTCATATATAAGATTTGCCGATCCGCTGCACACCTCCGCAGGAAGCACGCTTCCAACGATCATTGCAGCTGTGCCGGTAAATATCGGCAGTACCAGCAGCCATGCTTTCTTTCTCCCCAATGATTCTCTCGGAATACAAATAGCAGCAGCCGGTGTCAGAAGTACAATGACGGCAAGCCAGCCGATTCTTTCGCTGTCTGGGATCAGTGTTTCCCATCGTGTCTGAGACAGGCCAAAGCTCAATATCAGTCCATAGCCCATTACCATTAGAAAAAAGAGAACACCCGCAACTCTTGCCGCCGTTTCTGCCCCTTTGGAAGCAGACCAGCAGCCCAGAAACAAGAGCACAACTGGAATCACCGGGTCGCCTTTTCCCATCGGCCAGCTTTCGCCCGTAAATTTGGAAAACAGACCGATTACCACCAGCAGCCACAGTGCCTGAACAACTGCCAGCCATTTGGGGATATTGTCTTCTTCCGTAATTCGCAGCACCACCCCGACGGCTGCGATGCACGCAACGCCAATTGCTGTCACATAAATCCAGTTGTATCCTGCCAGCAGCTGCGCTGCAGGCGCCGTCAACGCAACAAACAGCCATGCCAGCAGCTGTATTGCAGTTACTTTCTTACGAAACAAGTCGCATTCCCCCTTCCTCGGTAATCAATAGCGGAATATCCCCTTTCCGCCTATGGCATTCCAGCAGCGTTTTTCCCGGTTTGTGTGCATTTAGAAATTGCGCCGCCTTTTTCATATCCGTCTGACCCGCTTCCATACACACATAGCAAGTTGGACGCAGAAAGTCTGTCAGTTCCTCGATTAGCACTTCGCTTTCGGGCGTGATAATCAGATAGTCCGCGGTTTCCAGAAAGATTTCACCCATGGCATGTTCTTTCAGGTTTTCAAAGGCTTCTTCCAATGTTGCTCCGCTGCCTGATTCTCCCGTATCCGTTTCCACAGTAATCGTCTCTTCACAAACACCGACTCGAATCACTTCCACAGGCTGCAGCTCCGCCACATCCGTCCCGACAAACAAGTGATCTCCAAATACAATCACCAGGAGTACCAAAAATGCCAGTACCGACCATCGTTTCAACGCTGATTCCTCCTGTCTTGCGGATGCAGTTCCGGATTGCGCTCTTTAGAGTATCGTAACCGCCGCCGAAAAATTGTGGCACCTTTAATTTTTGAAAATGGTGCTAAATAAGCTACATCCAAACAGGTCAGCTGGGACAAATGAATCAAAAGCGCAATCGCACCTACCGTCACGCCAAACAAACCTGCGATTGCTCCCAGTACCGCCACCACAAACTGCCAGACGCGGATTGCCTGAGCAAAATCCCGGTTTGGCAGCACAAAGCCGCAGACACCTGCAATACTCACCGCAATCAGCGCCGCCGGCGAAATCAGCTTTGCCTCCACGGCAGCCGTTCCCACCACAATGCCGCCGATAATGGAAACCGACTGTCCGATAGACTGTGGCAAATGGATACCGGATTCCTGCAGCAGTTCAAAGGCAATCAGCAGGCCCAGCACTTCCACCGCAGTGGAAAAAGGAACCGACTGTTTGCTTTCTATCATGGCCCGAAGCATAGGCAGCGGGATCATTTCCTGATGAAAGGTTGCCATGGCAATATAGAATCCCGGAATAACCAGACTCAGCAGCAGAGCCGCATACCGCAGCACTCTTATACAGGAAGCGGAAACATAATCGCTGCCTCTGTCCTCGGGGCTTTCCATCAGGAAGCCCAAGTCCGCCGGTGCCAGATACCCCAGCGGCAGCCCGTCCACCAGCAGTCCCACTCTGCCGTCCAGAATCCCATGGCAAAATCTGTCTGATCGTTCGGTGTACTGCATCAAAGGAAACGCCGTTGCCCGGGAGCCGGTGACATATTCTTCCACCGCCGCAGGGGACAGGATACCGTCAACATCAATTTCCAGCAGCCGTCTTTTCATCCTCGCCACCAGTTCCGGATTGGTGATTCCCTCCAGATACACCACCGAAACATTGGTAAGGCTTCGTCTGCCCACTTGTGTTTCGTAAATCCGCAGATCCGGGCTTCGCAAATGGCGGCGAATCAGACTGGTATTAGAGCGCACAGTTTCCACAAAAGCATCCTTGGGCCCTTTTATGGTGTTTTCCACTTCCGGCGGAGAAACACTGCGCTTTTCTCCGGTCTTTACTTCAAACGCAAGTGCCCCCACTTCCGGAAACAGCACCACGCAAAATCCGTTTACCAATTTCAGCGCCACCGCGTCCAGATCTTCGCAAGGACTGGCTACCGAGTTATAGATTGCCCCATCCAGCGCAGACTGATAAATGGACGCCATCGTTTCTCCCCTCAGATGCTCTGTAATTGGTTTGAAAATGTAGTCCGAAGCATCACCGCCGGAAATCAGGCCATCAATTCCGTAGGTATATAAGGTAAACTTGTCGCATTGCAGCTTTCTATAAACAAAATCCCCGGCACCTTGGAAAATAGCGCAGATGTTTTCGTCCGTCAGTGCTCCGGGATACTGTATTTTTTTGCCTGTCGATGGTTGCTCCATATTCTCACCTCCCGGGTAGTGTCCCCAAATCGGTCAGAAATATAAATTTTCCTTTTCGCTCCGTATTTGCAATCCCTTATAAATTGTGCTATGATAACAAAAATTGCAAGGGAGGGATACCATGTCCCACATTATTGCCGCCGTTTCCACCGGCAATCAGGTGACCGCCATCGGCATTATCCGGCTGTCCGGCGACGGCTGTGCCCAGGTTGCCGAAAAGGTGTTTGCTTTACAGAATTATCCGTCTTTTTCCCAGGTTCCTAACCGAAAACTGGTTTTGGGTACGCTGAAGGATAAAGAAGGCCGCACAATCGACCAGTGTATGGCCGTGTATACCCGCGGGCCTCACAGTTATACGGGTGAGGACACCGTGGAATTTCACTGCCACGGCTCACCCGCCGTATTGGCCGCCGCTTTGGAGGCGCTGTATATTGCCGGAGCCAGCCCCGCCAAGCGAGGGGAGTTTACCAAGCGGGCATTTATGAACGGGCACATGGATCTGACACAGGCGGAAGCCGTCATCGATCTGATCGAGGCAGACACTCCCGAGGCGGCTGCCAACGCCGCCGGTCAGGTGGGCGGCGTGCTGCAAAAGAAACTGTCCCCCATCTATAATGTGCTGACAGATCTGTGCAGTCATTTCCATGCCGTGCTGGACTATCCGGATGAGGATATCGAAGATTTCGGCTTGGAAAATTACTACGGTACCCTTCGGGACAGTGCTAAGGCGCTGCATACGCTGCTGCAGTCCTATTCCCGGGGACGGATTCTCCGTCAGGGTGTTTCCGCCGCCATTCTTGGCAGGCCCAATGTGGGTAAGTCCAGTCTTCTGAATGCGCTGGCAGGCTTTGAACGGGTCATCGTCACCGATGTTCCCGGTACCACACGGGATACCGTAGAGGAAACCGTGATGGTTCGTTCCGTAAAGCTGAGACTGATTGACACCGCCGGCATCCGGGAAACCGAGGACAAAATCGAAGCAATGGGCGTAGAGCGCTCCCGTGCCGCTGCCGAAAACGCAGATCTCGTGATTTTTGTATGTGACGGCTCTTCTCCTCTGACAGAGGACGACCAGAAAATCATGGAGCTGTGCACAGATTCCCCCAATGCCATTGCGCTTATCAACAAATCCGACAAAGGCACCGTCGTACTTCCCAGTGATTTGCCCTTTATGAACGTGATCCCCGTCTGTGCAAAAAGCGGCGAGGGACTGGAGCAGCTGGCAGACGTGATTGAGGAAATGTTCTCCGACGGCGCTCCCTGCGACGGTTCGATTCTCACCAACGCAAGGCAGTTCGACGCCATCCGCAGGGCATACGAGTCCATGCTCTCTGCATTGCAGGGGCTGAAGCTGGGTCTGACACCGGACGCCGTTCTGATTGACGTGGAAGAATCCATGTCCGCCATGGGTGAAGTCACAGGTGCCACCGTCCGGGAAGATATTACCGCCCGGATTTTTGAAAGATTCTGCGTAGGAAAGTGAAAACTATGATTTATTTAGACAATTCCGCCACCACCAAGCCCTGTAAGGAAGCAGTGGAAGCCATGACTGCCGCTCTGACCGAAAACTGGGCCAATCCCAGTGCCCTCTATCATTTCGGCATTGATACCGCCCGGACACTGAGAACCGCAAGAGGTCAGGTTGCCGCCGCCATGGGTGCCGAAGCCGACCGGGTGTTCTTCACCTCCGGCGGCACGGAGGCCGACAACTGGGCCATTTTCGGTACCGTAAAACGAATGGGCAAACGGGGCAAACATATTATCACCACCGCCATTGAACACCATGCCATTCTTAACTGCATGAAAGATCTGGAAGCACAGGGTTTTGAAGTTACCTACCTCCAGCCGGACGACATGGGCCGCATCTCTCCGGACGCGCTGAAAGCCGCACTCAGAAAGGACACCATTCTGGTTTCCGTTATGATGGTGAATAACGAAGTCGGATCGGTCATGCCCATTGCTCAGATGGCGAAGCTGACCCACAAGCTGTGCCCGGATGCCTATTTCCACACCGACGCTGTGCAGGGCTTCCTGAAAGTCCCCTTCTCCGCAAAAACACTGGGCGCCGATCTGATTTCCGTATCTTCCCACAAGGTGCACGGCCCCAAGGGTGCCGGAGCACTTTATATCAGCCCCCGTCTGAAATCCTTCCCGCCCCTGCTGCTGGGCGGCGGTCAGGAAAGCGGATTCCGCAGCGGTACGGAGGGTACGCCCGCCATTTTCGGATTTGCCGCTGCCTGTGCCGCAGCCGAATCTACCTTCAGAGCTGACGTTTCCAGGGAGAAAAACCTGCTGGACGGCCTTTCCGAAAGGTTATGTAAACTCGACGGCATCAAAATCAACGGTGCTCATGAAGCTCCCCATATTTTGTCCGTCTCCATTCCCGGCGTCCCCACGCAGAACTCCCTCAACATCCTGCAGGATGCAGGCATTTGCGTTTCCGCCGGTTCTGCCTGTGCCAAAGGACACCGCAGCCATGTGCTGAGCGCCATGAATCTGTCTCCTGAAACCATTGATGGTTCCTTCCGCGTCTCCATCTGCCGGGACACTACGCAGGAAGAACTGGACAAGCTGGTAAGCACCATTGAACAGGATATTCTCCCCCGCTTCAAAAGATAACAAAAGCCCCCTCATCGGCATTCGATGAGGGGACTTTTTATAGCGTTATCAGTGGATATTAGTAGGCAACGCCCCAGTAGATCATCTTCTTGGCAGGCTTGCCGCAGATGGGGCAAATATCATCCAGATGCTCCTGTGCAAAAGGCACGCAGCGGGAAGACATACCGGCCACGTCCTTCATCTTCAGCTCGCATTCCAGGTCGCCGCACCACATGGTCTTGATAAAGCCGCCGTTTTTCTCCTGCAGCTCCTTGGCTTCCTCCAGAGAATGTGCCTCGTAAATGTGCTCATCCAGATTCTTCTTGGCCTTGGCAAACATACCGTCATGCACCAGCTGCAGCTGTTTGGCAACTTCCTTCTCCAGGTCCTCGATCTTTGCAATCACCTTTTCGCCATCGTTGCGGCGAACCAGAACTACCTGACCGTTTTCCAGGTCACGGGGGCCGCACTCAACACGAACAGGTACACCCTTCATTTCGTACTCGGCGCACTTCCAGCCCATGGAGTTGTCGGAGTCGTCCATCTTCACACGGAAACCGGCATTCACCAGACGGTTCTTGAGATCCGCAGCAGCCTCAAGGACACCGGGCTTATGCTGAGCAATGGGCAGAACCACGACCTGCACAGGCGCAATCTTGGGAGGCAGAACCAGACCGTTGTTGTCGCCGTGGGTCATAATGATGCCGCCGATCAAACGGGTAGACACGCCCCAGGAAGTCTGATGCGGATATACCTTCTGGTTGTTCTGATCGGTAAAGGTAATGTCAAAAGCCTTGGCAAAGCCGTCGCCAAAGTAGTGGGAAGTGCCGGCCTGCAGAGCCTTGCGGTCGTGCATCATGCACTCAATGGTGTAGGTAGCTTCTGCGCCATTGAACTTTTCCTTGTCGGTCTTCTGTCCGCGGGTAACGGGCATGGCCAGCACATTTTCGCAGAAGTCTGCATAGACGTTCAGCATCTTTTCCGTCATTCCCCGGGCCTCTTCCGCAGTTGCGTGCATGGTGTGGCCTTCCTGCCACAGGAACTCTCTGTGACGCAGGAAAGGACGGGAGGTCTTTTCCCAGCGCAGAACGCTGCACCACTGGTTGTACATCATGGGCAGGTCCCGGTGGGACTGAATTACATTCTTGAAATGCTCACAGAACAGAGTCTCGGAAGTAGGACGGATGCAATAGCGCTCCTCCAGCTTGTCGTTGCCGCCGTAAGTAACCCATGCACATTCGGGGGCGAAGCCCTCAACGTGATCTTTTTCCTTCTGCAGCAGGCTCTCAGGAATCAGCATGGGCATATAAACATTCTCCACACCTACCTTTTTGAACTCAGCATCCATGATATGCTGGATGTTCTCCCAGATGGCATAGCCATAGGGGCGGTAGATGAACATACCCTTAATGGAAGAATAATCGATGAGCTGTGCCTTTCTGCACACATCGGTAAACCACTGAGCAAAATCTACCTCCATATCGGTAATTTGCTCGACCTTCTTTTCTTTTGCCATATTTATCATCCTCTCGGAGTGCATTATATTACACTTTATTTTATCACATTTGTCAAGGGCTTGCATAGAGAAAGCCGGAGAATCGCCGCCCCGGGTTCAGGAATAATTTCAGAAAAACATTGTATTTCCAAAGAACATTTGCTATACTTGTGGGAGACTGTTGAAGTAATTAAATAAGTGAGGAAGTTTTTATGAAGTCTATCAGAGATATTTATAAAATCGGCAAGGGTCCCTCCTCGTCCCATACCATGGGTCCGGAGCGTGCCGCTAAAATATTCCGTGATGAGTATCCCAATGCAGATGCTTTCCGTGTACTTCTGTACGGTTCCCTTTCCAAGACCGGCGTGGGGCACGGCACCGACCGCGTCCTGAGAGAAGTTCTCTCTCCTCTGCCTGCCGAAATTGTCTTCTGCAAAGAGGACATTCCCGGAGCTCATCCCAACACCCTGGATTTCTTCGCTCTGAAAGACGGCAAGGAAATCGGCACCATGCGTGTGGAATCCGTCGGCGGCGGTGATATTCGTATTGCCGGCAAGACCAGCAATGCCGATGATGAAATCTATCCTGAAAACTCTTTTGCAGAAGTCGTGGACTTCTGTAAATGGCGTTACCTGCCCAACCTCAGCGACTATGTAGAGCTGAACGAAGGCCCCGAGATTTGGGACTTCCTCCGGGAAGTCTGGGAAACCATGAAGCGTGCCATTGACGAGGGTCTTAATGCCACCGGTACACTCCCCGGAGGTCTCGGCGTACAGCGCAAGGCCAAATACCTGATTGAACAGGAGCTGGAAACCGAAGTTCCTCAGGTTCGGGAATGCCGGATCATCTGCGCCTATGCCTTTGCCGTGTCCGAGCAGAATGCGGATAACGGCACCATCGTCACCGCTCCCACCTGCGGTGCCTGCGGCGTGCTTCCTGCAGTTCTGAGATATGTGCAGGAAACCCGTCATCTGTCTGATGACGAAATTCTCCGCGGTCTTGCCACCGCCGGTATCATCGGCAACCTTGTAAAGCAGAATTCCTCCATCTCCGGCGCAGAGTGCGGCTGTCAGGCCGAGATCGGCACCGCCTGTTCCATGGCGGCAGCTGCTCTTGCAGAGCTGTACGGTCTGAATCTGGATCAGGTGGAATATGCCGCAGAAGTAGCCATGGAGCATCACCTGGGTCTGACCTGTGATCCCATCTGCGGTCTGGTGCAGGTCCCCTGCATCGAGCGGAACGCCGTTGCCGCCATGCGCGCCCTGAACGCCTGTAATTTAAGCTATTTCCTCTGCGGCACCCGAAACATCAGCTTCGATATGGTCTGCAAGGCCATGTACGAAACCGGCCTGAATCTGGGGCATCAGTACAAGGAAACCAGTGAAGGTGGTCTGGCTCGTTTCTATAACCGTCGTAAGAACATGTAATTCACCGAAAGGAAGACATATCATATATGAAACTTGGTATCGTGGGACTCCCCAACGTGGGCAAGTCCACTCTCTTTAACGCCATTACCAACGCAGGCGTCCCTGCCGACAACTACGCATTCTGTACCATCGACCCCAACGTGGGCGTTGTGTCCGTGCCGGACGAGCGTCTGCAGTGGCTGTCCGAATTCTACGCACCGAAAAAGACCACTCCCGCAGTCATCGAGTTTGTGGACATCGCCGGTCTTGTGAAGGGCGCTTCCAAAGGTGAAGGCCTCGGCAACAAATTCCTCAGCAACATCCGCACCACGGACGCCATTGTCCATGTGGTCAGATGTTTTGAAGACTCCAATGTTACCCATGTAGAGGGCAGCACCGATCCTCTGCGTGATATCGATATCATCAATCTGGAGCTGGTCATGGCTGATATTGAAATGGTAGAGCGCCGGATTGATAAGTGTCAGAAGGCTGCCAAGGGCGGTGACAAGCGGTTCCTGCGGGAAGCCCAGCTGTTCACCGATCTGCTGGCACATCTGAACGCAGGCAAGCTGGCCCGCACCTTTGAGGCCGATGAAGAGGATATGGCGCTTATCGCCACTTCCGATCTGCTGACCCTGAAGAAGACTATTTATGTAGCAAACCTGGCAGAAAACGAAGTCAACGAGCCGGAAAAGAGCAAGCATTACATGGCTGTCAAAGCACTGGCCGAGGAAGAAGGCAGCCAGCTGATTCCCATCTGTGCCAAGCTGGAGGCTGATATTGCCGAGCTGGACGATCCGGAAGAAAAGGCCATGTTTATGGAAGAGCTGGGTGTTGCCGAGTCCGGTCTGGACAAGCTGATCCGCAGCAGCTACGCACTTCTGGGTCTGATTTCCTTCCTCACCGCCGGTTCCGACGAGTGCCGTGCATGGACGATCAAGAAGGGCACCAAGGCACCGCAGGCTGCAGGTAAGATTCACACCGACTTTGAACGTGGTTTCATCCGTGCCGAAGTGATTGCTTTTGAGGACATGAAAGAATGCGGCACCATGGCCGCCGCCAAGGCAAAGGGACTTGTCCGCAGCGAAGGCAAGGAATATGTCATGAAGGATGGCGACATTGTCAACTTCCTGTTCAATGTATAATGCGTTTATCGCCCCGGGAGATCTCCCGGGGCGATATTTTCAGAATCCCCAAAATGTGTTTTTCTTCATCAAAAAGCCGCCCTTGCATTTTAAAAACAGATAGTGTATAATGTTTCATGCGCTGCATCCGGATGTGGCTCAGTTTGGTAGAGCACGTGCTTTGGGAGCATGGGGCCGCAGGTTCGAATCCTGTCATCCGGACCAGATGAGAGCCTCGACACGCGTTTCGCGTGCGGGGCTCTCATTTTTATTTGTTACTGACGCACGCATCGGCAGTGAATCTGTTACGGGTACCCGCACCCGTTCGGGCAGTCTTAACGGACTACCCGAATTTTTTATTGTCTGAACCGTTGGAATATCCGCGCCAAAACGCCATACAAAAGCCGCCGGAACAAGCAAAAAACCGCCATTACCGGCGGTTTTTCTCTTCTGTTTTTTATCCGAGAATCCATTCCTATGGCACAGGCGCAAGCCCCTCAGAAATCATAGCGGCAGATCGCACAGTTTCCGATGCCGAAGGATGCATATTCTTCGTTGCTCATATTGTTAAAATAACTGTGCACCACCCGGGCAATTCCATTGTGCGCCACCAGAAGATATACCTTCTCCGGCTGCCCTTTCAGTTCATCCAGAAGATTATAAATACGCTGGCAGACTCTCAGCATGGACTCGCCGCCTTCAAAATCCGTAACAAAGTTTCGTTTATCCTCGCGGAAATCTCTTCCGTCCCGGGGTGTCCCTTCCCACTTTCCGAAATTCTGCTCCGTCAGGCGTTTTTCTTCCATTGCCGGAATGCCGGTAATCGCAGAAATTTCCATTGCCGTATCCCGTGCTCTGCTTAACGGAGAGTACAGTATCCGGTCAGCAAGAATCCCTTCCGCCAGAATTTTTTGTCCCAGCTGCCTCGCCTGTTCATGTCCCAGCTCTGTCAGAGGGCTGTCCGTCGAACCGCAGATTTTGTTTTCCACATTCCAGACCGTCTGTCCATGACGGACGAAATAGATATGTCCCATTCTGTTCCTCCTCGCCTTTACCATCGCTCGCAGAAGTCCCGTTCTTCTGTAACCGGAAGATTGCGGACATCCATCTTTTCAATTTCAATCCACTGGCGTCCGTCCAGATACCGAATCAGCCGGTCGATATTCTCGCTCCTGCCCTGTACTTCCATCTCAACCGTTCCGTCGTACAGGTTCCTGACCCAGCCGGTCAGCCCCAGTTCCTGGGCTTTATGGGTGGAATAGTACCGGAACCCGACGCCCTGCACCCTGCCATAAAAGATAATATGTCTGCGTATCACGGAAACCGCTCCTCTCCGGACGCAAAGCGTTTTGTGCCTGCGCCATACGGATTCAATAAGGACAGTATATCACAACTTCCACGGGTCTGTACACAAAAAGATTACTGTTTTCTGCTGCAGATGCAAAAGCGCTCTGACCCTGTCACCGTACCGGTGCCCCCTTTTGACTTTCCTTCTCTGTGCGGATGGAATCTGCATTCCCGGCATTCCCTGTTGTTCCCCTCCATGACCGGGCACCAGCTCTCCCGATTTGACCGAAAGCTTTTCCCGTCATCACGCACGGACGCAATGTGTGCGTTTTCCCCGATTATCTGCCCCCCTTTTTTCAGGAAATCCGGCAGTTCCCTATTGAAAAGTCTGCCCATTCTGAGTTAATATAACTTTATAAAAGAAGCGATGCCGAAGGGAGGGCTTGCACCAAACAAAAGAGCACTGTTTTCGCACTTCTCAGCCGAGACAGGCGTGCTTCCCGGCTGAACATTTCCTGCATTACACTGCATAATACTGTTACCGCTTTGGAAGGGAGTTTTAAAAATGGGAGAACTGATCGCACGGCGGCAATTTACGCCTGCGTACATTTGGCTGGATATTCTGTTTTTGATCTTTTTTGCAGGTCTTCTGCTGTATAAGCGGAAATATATGACATTTTCCGTGGGTATCATATTCGGTGTCATCTATATGGTGGTAGATTATGGTATTTTTCATCTTCTTTGTCATTCCCGGAGTATTACCGGCGGCAATCTGTTCTGGGTGCTTCTGTGGATGTCCATGAGTTACGGCTTCACTAATTTTTCCTGGATATGGCTCTGGATTTCAAAAGACAAGCATCTCTTTGAGTGGTCCCTGCTGATTCTCTGCTGGTGGTTCTGCTGTCCTATGATCGCCGCTGTCTTCTCCGGAAACCAAGTGCCTATTATGATTCAGCGCACTACAGGCTCCTATCACGGCTACATGGCGCTGATTCTGTTTATCGGCTATGCCGGGCTGATCGTCTATAACCTGTTTCAGAAGGATAATTCCAAAAAAATCCATATTCCCTGGCTTCTGGCCATCGGCATTTTGGTGCAGTTCGGATGGGAAGCCGGTCTTCTGATCGGAGGCGTAAGGAGTGCAGGTTTCGCCACGATGTCAGAAAAGCTCATGCCTCTGATTGTCAATTCCCTTCTGGAAACCAATCTGGGTATGCCCTATATCTATCTGATTTTTGCAGCAATCACTTCCCGCTATACCGAGTCTTTCCAGCGCCGCCCGGATCCGCTGCGCTTAACGGACCGCATCAGGGAGAACAATGCAGAACGCGTCCGTTCCTGATTTTCCGTCTCAAAAGCAGCCGGCTATTTCAAAGCAGGAGCGCAGCGTGTATTCGGCAGCGCAGGTTTCATGCTGCCATAGTCCCTCTCCGTTCTCATAAAATCAAGGCCTGGAAGCTTTCGCTTCCAGGCCTTTTGGGTTTTCCGCAGCATCATTGGGAAGTCTCCGGCAAAAGCCTTCCGGTTACATCTGCCAGTCCTCGGCCCTTTTCCACCACCAGAATCTGATCCGCATTTCCCACAGACCGTCGCCCGGTCCCGGCGCATACATACCATAGAAGTTACGCCCCGCTCATCATCACGACACGCCCGGGACGGTATGCCGAAAAATGTGGGATTTCCGGTTTTTTCTTTTCTCACATTCTGTTGCATTGCCATGAACCCTATGTTAGAATGGCTCTAAGTACAATAAAACAACAAAGGAGACTAGCACTATGATATCCAGAGAAATTTGCCAGCGTGTTTTGCACAAGGCGGTGTCTACCGGTGCCGACTATGCGGAGATATTTGCGGAAAATACCGTAAATCATTCCATCCGCATGATTGCAAGCAAAGTTGACGCCATCAATGATGCCGTAGTCGCCGGTGCCTCCGTACGGGTCTACAAGGGCCTGCGGAGCGTAATGGCTTCCACCATCGACACCTCAGAAGCAGGTCTTCTGCGATGTGCTGAACAGGCTGCGGAAGCGCTGGGTCAGGGCAGCGCCCAGATCGACATCGTTCTGAAAGAGCGGCTGTTCGGCGACATCCACCCCATAAAGATCGTCCCTTCCTCCATGTCCAACAAGGAGAAGATCGGCGTACTCAAAGAGGCATATTTCGCCGCCAGAGAATACGATCCCTGCATCAGTCAGGTCAGCGGCACGCTGCTGGATGTGGATCACAACATCCTCATTGCTTCCACTGAAGGGCTGTACGCACAGGATCGTCAGATCCGTACCCGTATGGCCATCAGTGCCGTTGCAGAAGTCAACGGCGAATCCCAGACCGGTTCCTGCTCTCCCGGACGCCGGATGGGCATGGAAATGTTCGATACCATTGATCCCAAGGGTATCGGTCTGAAAGCTGCCAAGCAGGCAGTCATCATGGCCGGTGCGGGCTATTGCCCGGCAGGTGTAATGCCTGTCGCCATCGGCAACGGCTTCGGCGGTGTTATCTTCCACGAAGCCTGCGGTCACTCACTGGAAGCATCTGCCGTTGCCTACGGACAGAGCCAGTTTACCGGCAAGCTGGGGCAGAAAATTGCCAACGAAAAAGTCACCGCCATCGATGACGGCACCATCCCCAACGCTTGGGGCTCCATCAACATCGACGACGAAGGCACCCCTGCCCAGAAAAATGTCCTCATTGAAAAGGGTGTGCTGAAATCCTATATGATCGACAAGTTCAACGGCCGCCGGATGGGCATGGCTTCCACCGGTTCTTCCCGCCGTCAGAGCTACGCCTACACCCCCACCTCCCGTATGACCAACACCTATATTGCGGCAGGCGATGACAAAAACGAAGACATCATCGCATCTATGGAATACGGTCTTTTTGCCAAACAGATGGGCGGCGGCTCCGTCAATCCCACTACCGGAGAATTTAACTTTGCCGTCAACGAAGGCTATATCGTCCGGAACGGCAAGATCTGTGAGCCCGTCCGCGGAGCAAGTCTCGTTGGCAAGGGCAGCGATGTTATCATGAATATCGATATGGTCGGCAGCGATCTGGATATGGGACAGGGTATGTGCGGTTCTTCCAGCGGCTCCATTCCCACGAACGTGGGACAGCCCATGATCCGCGTTTCGTCCATCACCGTCGGCGGCAGATAAGGAGGAAACTGACATGGATTACGAACTTTTTAAGAAGGCGGTCATTGCCCAGTGCGAAGCCATGGGCATTGAGGACTATGAACTGTACTACGAAACCGGTGCAAATACCAGCATCGGCGTGTTTGGTCACGAGATCAACGATTTTGCTTCCTCCGAAGCAGGCGGTGTCTGCTTCCGCTGCATCGCAGGCGGAAAGATTGGCTACGCCTCCACCCAGTCTTTCAGCGAGGAACAGGCAAAGAACCTTGTTATCTGGGCTGCTGACAGTGCGTCCGTTCTGGAATCCGAGGAAAAGGTATTCCTTTGTGACGGCGGACAGACCTATGAGCCTCTGGAAGACCGGGCCTATCCCCTGCCCTCCACCGAGGAGCTGGCAGCCTGCGCTCTGGACACCCAGGAAAAGCTGTATGCTGCCAATTCCGCCGTGGTTGACGGCAGCCAGACGCAGGTTCTCAAGGAAACCAGCGAAATTGCCATCTACAATTCCAGAGGACTGGATCTGCACTATGAAAATCAGGTGGCAGGCATTGTCGTCTCTGCCGTGGTTTCGGACGGAACCGAAATGGCGGACAGCTACGAAATCAAGCTGGGCGAGCTTTCCAAGCTGGATACCGCCGCAATAACCGCCAAGGCCGCCGGTGACGCCGTGCAGAAGCTGGGCGGCAACGTTGCTCCCACCGGACAGTATCCCGTCATCTTTAATCCGGACGCCATGAGCAGCCTGCTGGGCACCTTCAGTTCTATCTTCTCCTCCGAGAACACACAGAAGGGTCTGTCCCGTCTGGGAAATCTGGAAGGTCAGATGGTGGCGGCTCCCTGCGTCACGCTGATTGATGATCCTTTCCACAAAGAAAATCCCAGCCCCCGGAACTTTGACGGCGAAGGCTGTCCCACCCATTGCAAGAATGTCATTGAAAACGGCAGACTGAACACCCTGCTGTACAATCTGAAAACTGCCGCGGTTGCCGGAAAGAAAACCACCGGAAACGCTTGCAAGGGTGACTATGCTTCCTCCGTTTCCATCAGTCCCTTCACCATGTATCTGGCAAACGGCAGCTGTACCGAAGAGCAGCTGCTGGAGAAAGCCGGAAACGGCGTGTATATCAATTCTCTGGACGGTCTGCACGCAGGTGCAAACCCTGTTTCCGGCGACTTTTCCCTGCAGTCTGCCGGCTTCATGATTGAGAACGGCAAAAAAACAGACTACGTCAAGTCCTTTACTGTCGCCGGCAATTTCTATCAGGTGCTGAAGGATATCCGCGCGCTGGCCGATAACTGCAAACTGCCATACGCCATGGGCTCCACTGCATTCGGCTCTCCCAGTGTACTGGTGGACGGACTATCCATTGCGGGCAAGTAAAGCCCCAATATACCGAAGACAAAAACACCGCCGCAGACGCATCTGCGGCGGTGTTTTCATTCATTTGATTTTTGCTCCGGCGGATTCCCGCTGCATAATATACCGAACAATGCAGTCCGCACTTTTTTCCACGCCGCAGGAAGAATCGATCATCAGATTATAACTGTGCCGTTCTCCCCACTCGCTGCCGGAAATGCTCCTATAATAGGCCCCACGGGCATAATCGGAGTGGCGGATGTTGCAGGCGGCTTCCTCAGGCGTATCCCTGTAAACTTCCATAACTCTTTGGACTCTGTATTCTTCCGGTGCGTAAACAAAGATCTTTACCACATTATCCAGATCCTTCAGGACGTAGTCCGCAGCCCGGCCCACAATAACACAGCTCCCGTTTTCCGCAATCTTCCGAATAATTCTGTGCTGTGCCAGCATAACGGGCGGCGCAATTCTCAGCAGAATTTTGCTGATTTTTTCCGTACCAAAAGTTTGCGATGTATCTATAATCCAGATTTCCTTCACGGCAGGATGAACCGTGGTTTTCAGCCTGTTGTCTTTTCCCCTCTCTTGTCGGAACTCCAAGAATTTCCTTCAGCCATTTTACACATTTTTGCCGTGTTGTCAATGGAATCTGCCGTGAGTTTCCGTCCTCCGGATTGACGGGATTCTGACATTACCTGCCATAAATACACCTGTTTTCCGTGTGTCCGATACCGGAAAGCGTTTTTTGCGGCAGGAAGCGTCGGGGCGCCGCAAGTCCGCTCCGGCAGGAAGGATCTCTTTCATTGTCAGGCGAGATTACCGGCTGTCTTCTTCGCGTTTTTGGGCATAATTCATTTCTTTCACACTCCGGCCTGTGCAAATGTCGCCTCTGTATGTGTACGACTCTTTTTCCTGCCGTCAAATCCTGATGCCGGACAATTTAACTCCGTTTCTTTGGCTTCCGCTTTCAAATACCAAACACAGGAAAAACTGCAGCAAAAAATCTTTTGTTCCTTAACGGATTGCAATAGCAGAAGAAGTGTGCTATTCTATCATCGTACAAGTTAGCCATAACTAACCAATATTCTGAGGTGATCCGATGGAAGAGAAAAAACCGTTGTCCCAATTTGGTATAGGGCCGTTTTATGCGGCATCGATCTTTGCCCTGACTCTTGCAGCCCTTCTTCTGAACGGGTTCCATGTGCTTCCGGACTTTCGGTTCCGGCCTGTCGAACCTCTTTTGAAGCTGGTGGGAACTGCCTGTATTCTGGCGGCGGGGCTTCTGTGGTGCAATGCAGTCATTATCTCTAAGATTACGCAGCACATCCGGAAAAACGAACTGGTTACCTCCGGCGCTTATGCCTGGGTAAGAAACCCCATTTATTCCGCTATCATGCTGCTGATGTGGGGACTGCTGCTTTGGAGCGGTAATCTGCTTCTGCTGATTTTGTGCCCGGTATATCCTCTGCTGATGACCGTTATGTTAAAACCAACGGAGGAAAAATGGCTCACCGAACTGTACGGGGAAGCCTATCTGGATTACTGTAAAAAAGTCAACCGTTGTCTCCCGTGGCCGCCGAAAAAAAAAGCAGGAAATAGTCTATCGCAAAACTTTTGCCGGGAAAACGGCTGTCCTGCATTTTGTGCACTTCCCCCGGCCATGAGATTTTTCCGCTCCCGAACTTAAAAAAGCCGACACGCAGCTCTCGGATTTGAGAGCTGCGTGTCGGCATTCTGTATTTATAGCAAGCGGGCTTTTCGTTCTGCACAAATTCTGTCCGCTCAGCGTGTGTGTGGGAAACCTGTGCACACACACTGTTTTCTCAGCCATTCATCCGAATATGGATCATCTTGACCATTTTAAAGCAGTCAGAGGCCTTCATGGTAAAAGAGGTTCCGAATTTGAGACCGCGTTTTTCCGTTGTCATTTCGGTAGAAGGTCGTTTCCAGACCGCAGCCCAGTTCTGCAATAATGCCGTTCGGATTTCGCTTCAGAAAATCCCTTATGTATCTGTCCATATTGGCCGAACGCACCGCACCGGCCATCAGCGTATACTGGGTCTGAGTGTTCTGTCCTTTTATATTCTGAGGAAGTTTGCCTTTCAGCTCCATCGCTTTCCTGTCATTCAGAATGTGCGGAAAATGTTTGCTGGCATAAATTCTGCCCAGCATGGGCGCACGAAAAGCGTATCTTCTACAGTACTGAAATTGGTCATCTTGTTTTCCCCTTTCAATTGGCACAAATTTGAAATTGCCGCACATACCGCCCACCCGAAGGGCACTGGAAAGGCCGGCATCTTCCCTCTTTGGGGAAAAGGTGCGGAATCGGTTTGTTTTTGCAGTTAGCATCCGCTAACCAAACAATAGCATATGCCGGTTCCCTTTGCAATCACCAATTCGTCTGTTTTAAAAAAACATTTCCGCTGCCATGACCGGTGTTGCCGAACGCGCAGGTGTATCCGCAAAGAAAAAATATTTTTGTTTTGCCTCTTTACAAATATCGATTTTTCTGTTATAATGCACCCCATTGTGAGTCACATACGGCCCGGTGGTGCAGTCGGTTAGCACGCCAGCCTGTCACGCTGGAGGTCGACGGTTCGAGTCCGTTCCGGGTCGCCAAACAGCCTTTTCCCAAAGGCATTGTCTGTGATACAGTAAAAAGTGAACACTTTGTTTTAAGAAGACGGCGTAACTTTCGTTACGCCGTCTTCTGTCGCCGAAAACAGCCGCTGTTTACCAAATCCGCCTATGGAGAACTGCACTGTGCTTTTTGCTGCATACTACCGCAGTACACCGGCTTTATACATGGGCAATTGGGGCAAAAGCTGCCGAAAAGCTCCCGTTCCCATAGACAGGCCGCAATTTTTGTGATAAAATCTGTAGGCCTCAACAAAGAATAAACGGAAGGAGAAATGATAAAATGCAACGCAAACTTGCAGTACAGCAAATCACCGAAGGCGTAATATGGAAACAATTGCTGATTTTTTTCTTCCCCATTCTGCTGGGTACTTTCTTTCAGCAAATGTACAACACGGTCGATACGATTATCGTCGGCCGCTTTGTAGGCACGCAGGCTTTGGCTGCCGTAGGCTCCACCTCGGCCATGATCAATATGATCAACGGCTTTTTCATCGGCCTCAGCAGTGGTGCTGCCGTGGTTTTGTCCCAGTCCTTCGGGGCCAATGACCGCAAAGGCGTGAACGACGCCCTCCATACCGGCGTTGCTCTTTCTTTGATTCTGGGAATCCTCGTTATGGTGATCGGTCTGACCGCCAGCCCGATGCTTCTGCGGCTGATCAAAACCCCGGACAACTGCATGGAAGGTGCCGCCATATATGCCAGAATCTATTTTTCCGGTGCCGTCGCTTCCATGATCTACAATATGGGTGCCGGCATTCTGCGTGCCATGGGTGACTCAAAAAGGCCCATGATTTTCCTGATTATTACCTGTATTGTCAACATTTTTGCAGATCTTCTCTGTGTCGTCGTGCTGAAAATGGGTGTGGCAGGTGCCGCTGCTGCCACGGTAGCCTCCCAGATAATCAGTGCCGTTCTGGTACTTGCAGTGCTGCTCAGGCTGCCTGAGGATATACGGTTTCACTTCCGCGAAATCCGCATGAAATTCGGACTGCTGAAAAAAATCCTGCTGATTGGCATTCCGGCCGGTCTGCAGTTTATCACCTTCGACCTGTCCAATCTGCTGATTCAGTCCGGCATCAACTCCTTTGGCGATGTGACAATCGCAGCCTGGACCTCTTACTCTAAAACCGACGCCATCTCCTGGATGATTTCCGGTGCGTTCGGTGTATCCATCACCACCTTTGTGGCACAGAATTTCGGTGCACAGAAATATTCCCGTATCCGGCAGAGCGTCTGGGTCTGTATGGCCATGAGCGTATCTCTGATGGTTGTAACCAGCTCCCTGCTGCTCTGGCTGCGCTCGCCCATTCTCAGCATCTACACGACCGATCCGGAGGTCATCTCCGTGGGTGCTCAGGTCATGATGTGGATTGTCCCCTTCAACATTCTGTTCATGCCCGTGGAAGTATTTGCAGGTACCATGCGCGGCACCGGTTATTCGGTTATGCCCACCGTCATCACCTGCGTTTGTGTATGCCTTTTCCGTGTGGTGTGGGTAACGGTGCTGGTCAGTCGCTGGCACACCCTGCAAATGCTGGCTCTTGCATATCCTTTAAGCTGGGTGCTGGCCGCAACCGTTTTCTTTATTGCATATTTCCGCGGCACCTGGCTGCGGAAGCGAATTGCAGTCTGCGGCATGGATCCCGAATAGAGCAAACAGCAATCCGGCACAGAATCAAAAGATTCTGTGCCGGATTGTTCTGTTCTTTGTAGCCAGTCTCCTTTTCCATACGCTTCTGCCCCGGCACTGGTGCGAACGCTTCCCGCCGTCTGCAAAGCGTGACGGCTTTACAAAAGCTTCCCGTTTCCCATGGACATCCGGTATTCTCCAAAACAGAACAAGCATTAAAAACCGCCGTATCCGTGCTTTTCAGCGCAAATACGGCGGTTGTTTTCTTTTAACCTTCTACCGGATTGGGGGTGACTGCACCCTTGACTTCCGTGGTATAGCTCAGAGGAATCTGGTATTCCTTCTCGTAGATGTCCTTCCAGACTTCCGCATTCTGTTCCATCATATCCGTCACCCGCTGGAGGTAGGGCTTTTCGTGATCCGGATAAATCGGCTTTCCGATATGGATCGTATATTCCTGAACAAAGAATCCATCCTCGCCCATAATATCCGAATCCTTCATGGTAATGAAGCAGGGAAGCACCGGCACATCGCTCTTGGCTGCAAACACATAAGCGCCCTTCTTCAGAGGCTTCGGCTTACGGTAATTCCACCACATACTCTGTTCCGGGTACACCAGAATGAAGTGACCCTCGCTCAGCAGTGTTTGCACTGCCAGCATAAACTTTTTCATGGTGGAGATATTGGAAGACAGGGGCAGTGTATTACAGTGGCGCATCAAGAAGCCGTAAAATCCGGGGAACGAAGTATAGTTACCCTCCCGGATCACACGGTAAAAAAGTCTGTCGGGCTGGTTTGCCGCTTCATAGGCCAGCTGAATGGCGAAGCTGTCAAAGGCATTGAAATGGTTGCAGGTGATGACCGCACCACTCTGCAGGTTCCGGAAATTCTCCAAGCCCTTGATTTCCTTGATGATCATCTTCTTGTCATCCAGAAGATTGCGTACAAACTTTCTGGCAACCATAAAAGCGACCTTTGTTTTGAGCTTCTGGCTCATGGTCTTCTGGATGTAATCGATCTCATCCGGAGCCAGCATTCTGGAAGGAGGATCGTCCTCCACGTCCTCGTCAAACCGGCCTTCTCTTTCGTATTCCTCGATTTTTTTGAGGATGGCCACCCGGTCTTTGGCGCGTTTGGCACCGTTGACGCGGTTCAGGTAATTATCTTCCCGGTTTGTTTCGCTGATGGCCAGACGGGCCAGGTTTTCACCGGACACCGCATCTCTCTGCCGTTCCTCGTCTGAATAGGATTTGAGAATCTGCAGGATTTCCTCATAAACCACGGTTTCTCTGGCATATTTCCAGAAGATGTCTCCGAATCTGCAATCCTCGTAGTGCCAGGGCTTGCTGGTCATGATGTAGTGCAGGATCTTGGCCTCCTCCACAGGATAGGGAATCTCTCCGAAAATCTCTGTGTTCCAGCGCTGATCCAGCCAGTAAACATGGTCCTTGCAGATAAGGTTCAAATAGTCCTCGTCCTGCGTTACGACGAAATTGTAGGTATGGAGATGACCGATAAACTTGTCCAGCACAAAGTGGGTACGGAACTGGTCGCAGTTAATCAGCAGAATACCTGCATTGAAGAAATTGTACCGGGAAATGCCAATGACCTTTTCCACATAGGTACCAAACACATCCTCCTGGATCATCACCGTTTCATGGCAGGCGCCCACATAGGCATCCCGGATGTCCGTAAAGTACAGCTGACTGATGTCTCCCTGGACAATGGTATCGCTGTCGATATAGATGGCCTTATCATATTCGGGGAACATTTCTGCGATAAAGAGCCGGTAATATGTAGTCTTGGAGTAATAGTCCCGGATCGGAAGCTTGTCGGAAATGGATTTGAGGTAGTCGGTAACATCCTCAAATGTAATATCAAAGTTGTCATTCTTCAGAGCAAATACTTTCTTCTGCATTTCTTCCGTAATATCCGTATGCAGAACATACACATGGTATTTATACTCTTTGGATGCATTTGCAATCATCGACTGCAAAGATACAATGGTAAATTTTACAAAGTTGTTATCGCAAGCAAAAAAAATCGGAATGTTCTGATTATGCATTTTCCGACACCTCTCTGTTGTATTTTTCTCTTAAGTAAATGTATTCATAAAGAATATCATCAAACTGATAATATCGGAAAATCTTATGAACACTGCTTACCTGCCACTGCTTGATGTTGGCAGTGTGGGGATACGGCAGCCAGAACAGCCGCTTGGAAAAATGCCGCACCACTGTGGATTCATGCAGGAATTTCTGATCGTTGAATTTCTGCGGGAGCATTTTCTTCCTGGTTGTGGACCGGATCAAAGCACTCTGGTCGGCGAACACCAGCTTTTTATGTTTGAGAAGATCTCTTGCCTTTTCCAGAATATGGGTATCTTTCATCTGCTTCAGGTTAAAGAGCAGTACGCCGGCATTGACGTAATTGGGACTGATTAAATACTTTCCGTAGTGGTCTCTGGCCGCTGCGTACTCCACATTCTCCACATCCGTATCATACAGCAGATGCACATCCCGGTTGAAAAGGATATCCACATCCAGATAGAGGATTTTATCCGGAAGCTCCGGTACGCAGTCCGCAAACAAGCGAATCAGGGTATAGGGAGAGCAATAGGCATCCTCGTTGGGGCAATTGCTGAATTCCCGGCGATAGAACTCCGTAACATCAATTTTAATCGCCCGGTTTTCGGGGTTGTATTCCCGAATAACCTTTTCAAAGAATGCCATCTGCCGCTCATTCACCGGCACATAAGATTCTTTGATATGGGAAACGTCCATGGTAAACACGTAAAATGTAAAGGGTTCCCGGGAGCTTGTACGCTTCAAGATGGACAGCGCACAGGTCAGCATACCGTCAAATACACGGTCATTGCCGCAAAATAAAATATTAACCATGTTCTGCATCCTTTTTTCGATACTCTATTTTTATATAATTGGAGTTTTCCGCGCGCCGGCACATACACTGATATACCTGATCGCGCAGTTCCTGCTTCTGCATTCTCGCAGGAAGGCTCTTATCCGGATAGAACGGCCCGTCGATATAGGTGACCATTCTGGGTCTTTTAAACCACTTCTGCTTCTGATAGGTGTTGGTAAAGCAGAAGGCCGGCACACCGTGCTTGATGGGATAGTGGAATGAAGTATCCACAAAGGGTCTGATTTTCGTATAATACGGCCAGATATGCGCCTCCGGGTAAATCACAACCGTATGGTTCTCCGAAATCCGTCTTTCGACGGCTTTCATGAAGTTGCGGTACGCGTGCATATCATCGGGCAAAGGGAGTGCTCCCAGCGAAGGGGTAATCTTGCCGAGAACCGGCATGGAAACATTGTTCGGATGGACAATGACATAGTTTGTCTGGGGAAAGTTCAGCATACTGGGGATGAACGCATCTCCCACGTCGTGAGTATGATTTCCGTAAAGGAAATAAGCGGAACCCCGAAAAGCCTTCAGCTTTTCTCTGCCGATGATTTTATGATGAAAAACAATTTTGGTATAAAGCCATGCAACGGGAGTTGCCACCATCCGGTACCAGAAAAAATGGGTAAACCTTTTAAACCGGGAATCGTAGCAGTAGCAGTAATTCCCGTCGATGGTTCTGGGAGTGATCTGTGCCACAGAAAATTCGTCATTCAGTTCATCTGTGTAATAAATCACCTTGCGCTTTTCCACAAACAAATATCCTTTCTGTCGTGACTCCCGCGAGACTTAGCGGCAGCGCACATCTTCGTCGCCCGCAAAATAGATTGCAAGGCCTCCCGGTCCCAGATAGGAGCCGGTAACCGGTTCGTGCTCTACGATTCTGATTTCCATGGGGGGACGGTTGCGCTTAATCAGCTCGGCCAGACGCTCCGCATCCTCCCGGCAGTTGCAGTGGGAAATGCCCACCACCTGTGTTTCCGGAGAAACTACCAGCTCGTCGTAATGCTTGGCAAGCTGTTCGATCACCGCCTTGCGTCCTCTGATCTTGGCAAAGGATACGATCTTGCCGTGTTCGTTGCCCTTCAGCAGCGGCTTGATATGCAGGAGTACACCCACCAGAGCCGCAGCATTGGAAAGGCGGCCGCCTCTGCGCAGGTACATCAGATCATCCACCGTGAAGAGCTGGTAGATGTTCATGCGCCGGCGAAGCAGCTCGTCTGCAGTATCGTCCAGGCTCATATCCCGTTCTCTGCACTCAACCGCTTTCAAAACCAGCAGGCCCTCACCCAGAGATGCGCCCATGCTGTCCACCAGCCGGATCTTTCGGTCGGGGTATTCTTCCTGCAGCTGCTCCTGTGCGATGGTAGCAGACGCAAAAGAACCGCTGATTCCTGCGGACATACCTACAAACAGAATATCTTTTCCGTCCCTGAGGATCGGCTCCATTTCATCCATGTATTTCTGGGGGTTAATCTGAGAAGTGGTGACCAGATTTCCCAGCTTCATGGTGTCGTAATATCCCTTATAATCAAAATCTTCTGTATCCAGACAAACGTGCGCCGCACCGTCGACGACATAAGAAAGAGGAATGACTTTAATATTCTTCTCTTTCGTCATGGGGGTAGGCAGGTTTGCGGATGTATCTGTCATAATCTCAAAACTCATAATATCCTCCTAGCACCTGTTGGCATCTGAACCAAGTCTGTCATACCTGATTATTATAATCCGTCTCCGGGTTCATGGCAATCTACTGTGCTTCTTACGGGGTATCGTGGCAGTATTCTACTGGTAGAGTCCTGTAGAATTTCACTCTACTGCCAGTAGAGTCCCTGTTTTTGGGGCTTTTAGGGCCCTTTTCTGCTATATAGAAAGCGCCGCAACAATTTTTCTCTTGCCGCGGCGCCGACATACAGACTTAACAGACAGACTTATCAGATTCTTGCGACACCGGTAGCACGGGCAGCTTCTGCCACCGCTTTTGCCACCGCAGTACCCACTCTGGGATCAAACGCCTTGGGGATGATATTGTCCGCATTCAGCTCTTCGTCAGGAATCAGGTCGGCAATGGCTCTGGCAGCAGCCATTTTCATTTCCTCGTTGATATCGGATGCGCGAACATCGAAAGCGCCGCGGAAAATACCGGGGAAAGCCAGCACATTATTGATTTGATTGGGGTAGTCACTGCGGCCCGTAGAAACGATTTTTGCGCCGCCCGCCTTGGCATCCTCCGGGAAGATTTCCGGGGTGGGATTTGCACAGGCAAATACGATTGCATCCCGGTTCATGGTAGCCACCATTTCCTTTGTAATGACGCCGGGAGCGGAAGTTCCGATGAACACATCGGCACCCACCAGCTTCTCCCCCAAAGTGCCGGGTGTCTGATCGGGATTGGTGCAGCGGGCCATCTCCGCCTGTGCCCAGTTCATTCCCTCTGCTCCCACATACAGGGCGCCCTGCTTATCACACATGGTAATGTTCTTAAAGCCGGCAGAAAGCAGCAGCTTGACAATGGAAATACCGGCGGCACCGGCACCGACGGTAACGATCTTGACCTCTTCCTTTTTCTTGCCCACTACCTTCAGTGCATTGGTGAGGCCGGCAAGAGTAATCACAGCAGTACCGTGCTGGTCATCATGGAAAATAGGAATGTCGCATTTTTCCTTCAGCTTGCGTTCGATTTCAAAACAGCGGGGAGCCGAAATATCCTCCAGATTCACGCCGCCAAAGGAACCGGAAATCATGTAGACAGTATTGACAAATTCGTCCACATCCTTGCTCTTAATGCACAGAGGAAACGCGTCCACATCCGCGAACGCCTTGAAAAGAGCACATTTGCCTTCCATAACGGGCATACCCGCCTCGGGGCCGATATCCCCCAGACCCAGCACTGCGGAGCCGTCGGTAATCACGGCGCAGAGATTGTGCCGTCTTGTAAGCTCATAGGATTTATTGACATCTTTTTTGATTTCCAGACAGGGCTGTGCCACACCGGGGGTATAGGCAAGGGAAAGATCTTCCTTGGTTGCCACAGGCACCTTTGCTATTACTTCAATTTTTCCTTTCCACTGCTGATGCAGACGCAGGGATTCTTTTGCGTAATCCACACAGAACATCTCCTTATCCATAAATGCAGGAATCCGCCGTAAGGATCCTCTGCACACCGTAATCAATACGAGTATATGGCCATCCTCCCCAATTGTCAATATTTTCTATCTGCTGCCCCAGAAAAAACTATTCTCCATAACAAACTAAAAAACTTCAGAGATTTTGCTGTGTGCCTGTAAAGCAGCAGACAGCTGACTGAGCTGTTGCTTTTATCTTCCAAGTTCCCCGACGGAGCAGTGCATATCCGTTCAGGTTGTCTTTCTGCCAAAAATGTGATACAGTTAAGTACATAGCAATGTAAATCCCTGTTATTCAGAGGGATGATTCGGCAGAGCTTTCTTCCATATTCAAACAAATGCGGCTGCAAAAAGGGCGTATCGAAAATTCGATACGCCCTTTAATTGTTTCGATACACGGGTATTTCTGCAGCTTTTTCATCAAAAATCGGCAGCTATACAGCCGCCGAACAGATTTATTATATCAGGTGCATACGCACTTTGTCAACGGTTACCGTCCTCTTGACGTGTAATTCTGTAATTCACACAAATACACTCCATGGATTTCATACAGGATTGCGGATTGAAAAAACGCAATCCGTTTGTTATATTATAGTCAGAAAGGGTGATACCAATGTACAGGTAACAACACCTGAAGCTCACAGGCAAAGCTCTTGAGCTGACAGACGATTACTTTCCATAATCAGAGAAGTTCCGGTGTATATAAGTGGACTCGCTTGAGAGTGGTGGATGAAGATGATAATGATTGGGAATGGATGTATGGTAGAAAGTAACGTCTGAATCTGTAGAAACGTGAGGTAGCCAAAGATGATCGAACCCAAGCAGGAAGAGGGATAGCCCCTGACTGACAGACCAAGCGGATGATCAGTCGGGGGCTATTTCTCTGCCCAAATGACTGTGCGTTTCTTCCCGGACAACCCGATCACGGACATTCGCAATCCATGCCGGCGACGCCTGCAGTATGCCTGCGGGTGTTTTCTTTTTGTCCGCAAAGCATATAATCCCACTGTAACTTTCAGTAATCTCTTTTCATTTCACCATCGATCTGCTATAATATTCAAAATTTATATCGGGAGGTTACACGATGAACTTCTTGGAAATCGCGCAGGCCCGCCAGTCCTGCCGCAG
The DNA here is from genome assembly GCA_020025535.1 of Oscillospiraceae bacterium. GTDB lineage: Bacteria > Bacillota > Clostridia > Oscillospirales > Oscillospiraceae > Faecousia. The sequence continues at coordinate 26,740 of JAHHRY010000011.1, forward strand.
TTATAACCAGACAAAACCTGTGGAACAGGAAAAGCTGGACGCCGTTCTGGAGGCCGTCCGGCTGGCTCCGTCTGCCTGTAACGGTCAGCCCTATCATATCACTTTATGCCGCGGGGAGACCGCCAAAGCCGTCGCTGCAGCCGTCACAGGTATGGGCATGAACAAATTCGCCGTTCAGGCACCGATCATGCTGGTCATTTCCGAAATGCCCTATGTAAAAACCGCCGCCGTAGGTTCCAAAGTCAAGAAAAACGACTATCGTTCCATGGACATTGGAATTGCCGCAGCTTATCTGACTGCGGAGGCCGCCGCTCAGGGGCTTGGCACCTGCATTCTGGGCTGGCTGGACGACGAAAAGATCCGCCAAATCTGTGACCTCAAATACCCGGTGCGGCTGGTCATCTCTTTGGGCTACGCCAAGGAGAACGATGTTCTGCGTCCCAAGAAGCGGAAGGCTCTGGAAGAGCTGGTAAGCGAAAAATAAGCATTAATCATCCGTCAACGGATTCTGCAGCATATTGGAGGGAATAACATGAAAGTTCTGATGATTAACGGCAGTCCCAGAGCCAACGGCAACACCGCTCTGGCTCTGAAGGAAATGGAAAAGGTTTTTATTGCAGAAGGTCTGGAAGTAGAGACCGTTCAGGCAGGACACCTGGACATCCGCGGCTGTATCGGCTGCGGCCAGTGCAGAAAGCTGAAAAAATGTGTTTTTGATGACATTGTCAACCAGCTGGCCCCCAAATTTGCCGTTTGTGACGGCTTGGTTCTGGCCACCCCTGTATATTACGCCTCTGCCAACGGCTCATTGATCGCATTGCTGGACCGCCTGTGGCACAGCACATTTTTTGACAAGAGCATGAAAGTGGGTGCCAGCATAGCCGTTGCCAGAAGAGGCGGATGCTCCGCCACCTTCGATGAGCTGAACAAGTATTTTACCATCTCGGGAATGCCGATTGCATCCAGTCAATACTGGAACAGCGTCCATGGCGGCGCTCCCGGCGAAGCAGCCGAAGACCTGGAAGGATTGCAGACCATGCGTGTTCTGGCAAGAAACATGACTTTCCTGATGAAGAGCATCGCTCTGGGCAAGGAAAAATACGGCCTTCCGGAAAAGGAAGACCGCATAAACACCAACTACATTCGATAATCCCGCGCAAAAACAAAGGGCAAAACCTCACGGAAGGTTTTGCCCTTTTGCTGTTTTTACTTTTTCTTGGCCTGCTTCATGGAAAGACTGATGCGATGACGCTTTTCGTCCACTTCCAGCACCATAACCTGCACCACATCGCCCACTTTCACTGCTTCACTGGGGTGACGCAGACGGCGGTCACAGACCTGAGAGATATGTACCAGACCATCCTGATGGACGCCGATATCTACAAACACGCCAAAGTCGATGACGTTGCGGACCGTGCCGCTGAGGATCATGCCCGGCTTCAGGTCCTTGATTTCCAGCACATCCTTCCGCAGGATGGGGGCAGGAAGCTCATCACGAGGGTCACGGCCGGGTTTGCTCAGTTCCTTGGCAATATCGATCAGGGTCGGCTCACCGACGCCGCAGCGCTGGGCAGCGGCAGCCGTGCCGAAGGCTTCCAGGCACTGGGGCAGGTCCGCCAGATTGTCTCCTTTTTTCCGATCCAGAAGGGTCAGCAGCTCCTTGGCAGCCCCATAAGACTCAGGATGGATGCCTGTATTGTCCAGCAGTTCCTTGCTCTCCGGCACCCGTAGGAAACCTGCGGACTGCTGAAATGCCTTTGCACCCAGCTTGGGCACCTTTTTCAGCTGTGTACGGCTGGTGAAAGCACCGTTCTCTTCTCGGTAGGCGACAATATTTTTTGCCGTTGTGGCATTCAGTCCGGAAACCTGCTGCAGCAGACTGCGGGAGGCCGTATTCACATCCACACCCACGGCATTGACGCAGTCCTCCACCACGGCGTTCAGCGCCGTATCCAGTTCCTTCTGAGGACAGTCATGCTGATACTGACCCACGCCGATGGCCTTGGGGTCGATTTTCACCAGTTCTGCCAGAGGGTCCTGCAGACGTCGGGCAATGGAGACCGCGGAGCGGAGGTTTACATCATACTCCGGGAATTCCTCTGCTGCCAGAGGCGATGCAGAATACACGGAGGCACCCGCCTCGTTGACGATCATATAGCTGGCATCCGGGAAATCCCGCAGCATTTCCACCGCCATGGCCTCCGTCTCCCGGGATGCGGTTCCGTTGCCGATGGCGATATGGGTAACGTGCCATTTTCTCATCAGCCCGGAGAGAACGGTAATGGCTTCCTGCTTTTTCCGTTCGCTGAAAGTCGGGTATACCACGGAGGTAGCCAGGACCTTGCCGGTCGCATCCACCACCGCCACCTTGCAGCCGTTGCGGTATCCGGGGTCAAGGCCCATGGTGACAAAGCCCTTAACAGGGGGCTGCATCAGCAGGGGCTTCAGATTCAGGGCAAAATTGGCAATTGCGCCCTGTGCAGCACGCTCCGTCAAATCGCTGCGGATTTCTCTCTGTACGGAAGGGAAAATCAGCCGGTCGTAAGCATCTTCCGCCGCATTGCGGACAAACTGGGATACAAAAGCGCTGGGCTTCAGCGCTGCACGGCAAACCAGAGCCGCACCCTCATTGCCGGGTACGGTCACGGAAACCTTCAGGATTTCTTCCTTTTCTCCCCGGTTGATTGCCAGGATCTGGTGATCCAGCAGTCTGGAGACAGGCGCAGAAAAATCATAATACAGTCGATAAACCGTATCCGCCTCAGGATCCGCCGCCTTGGACACCAGACTTCCGCGGCGTCCAATCAGCTCCCGCAGCTGCTTGCGGATAGCAGGGTCATCCGACAAGTTCTCTGCAATAATATCATTGGCACCTGCCAGTGCCTCTTCCACCGTGTTAACGCCCTTCTCAGGATCGATATAAGACTGTGCAAGGCTCTCCGGGTCACTTCCGTCCTGTGCATAAATTGCCTGTGCCAGAGGCTCCAGGCCTTTCTCACGAGCCATGGAACCACGGGTGCGGCGTTTCTGCTTATAGGGACGGTACAGATCCTCCACCTCGGCCAGCGTAGCGGCAGCATCGATGGCTGCGGACAGTTCTTCTGTCAGCTTTCCCTGCCCTTCGATGGCGTTTTTCACCTCATCCCGACGTCCCTGCAGATTCCGCAGATATACCAGCCGGGTTTCCAGCGTACGAAGTACGGTATCATCCATTGCGCCGTGCATTTCCTTACGGTAACGGGCAATGAAAGGGATGGTATTGCCCTCATCGATCAGAGCAATCACGTTTTCCACATATTGTAATTTCTGCTCCAGTTCCTGAGACAGAATTTCTGCAATCGTCATATTTTTCTCCTTCTTTTGAAATCACGCTGTATCATACCACAATTTCTTGGGAAAGAAAAGGGAAAAAACTGTACCCACGGAAGAACTTGACAAATCCCGTTAAGAAGCATATAATTTGAGCAGTGTATGGGCTTGTAGCGCAGTTGGGAGCGCACCACATTCGCATTGTGGGGGTCGGGAGTTCGAATCTCCTCAAGTCCACCAGATTTTATCCCGCAAACATATGCGGGCAAGGCGCAGTACCGAACCGGAGCAGTTGATTCCTGTTTCCAAAAAGGTACTGCGCCTTTTCCGTGCAAAAAATGATGCAGAACCGCTCCGGCTGTACTGAAACGGCAGCCATATCGGCCAAGCGGTTTTCCTCAGCAAGCCGGATTCCGATTGTTCCCCTGCCACGCCGGGTATCTTCACCCGAAAAAAAACACCGCATCCGGCCGGATGCGGTGTTTTTCAGAAATCAGATATTAGTTCTTCTTTTTGAATATAATAACTGCAGCTACGCCTGCACCGATTGCCACAACAGCAATGACTATCACGACGGTAATAATCACAGTTGCATTGTTTGCCAGATTCGAACCTTCCGGCTTGGTCTCGCTGGGTTTGGTTGCATCCGGTTTGGTCTGCTCAGGCTCCGTAGTATCCGGCTTGCTCTGCTCAGGTTCCGTAGTATCGGGCTTGCTCTGCTCGGGCTCCGTGGCGTCTGGCTTGCTCTGCTCGGGCTCCGTGGTATCAGGCTTGCTCTGCTCAGGCTCCGTGGCATCCGGCTTGCTCTGCTCGGGCTCCGTGGTATCAGGCTTGCTCTGCTCGGGCTCCGTGGGTTCGGGCTTGTCCAGCATGGGGAGTACTACAACTTCCTTATGTCCGCAGCCGGAGCAAACGCGCTCCTTGATGCCGTTTTCAGTGGTAGTCGGTACCTTGGTAACTACCCACTCACCGAAAGTATGCTCTTTGGTAGCGGGAATCACTTCGCCCTTGGAAACCACCGCGCCGCAATGCTTGCAGCAGGTATCGCCGGTATAACCGTCTTTTCCGCAGGTGGCTTCCACGGCATTTTTAATTTCCGTTTCCGCATGGCTGCATTCCAGCTTTTCGCCGCAGCTGTCGCAGATCTGGTCATTATTGGCATCCGTGTGGCCGGTAGCGGGGATTACCTTGCCGGTAGACAGCTTCTTGCCGCAGTCGCAGCAATAGGTGTCGCCGGTGTAGCCATCCTCTGTGCAGGTAGCTTCGGTGGTATTGCGGACTTCCTTGTGTGCGTGTGCACAGGGAGTGCTGTTGCCATTGGCTTCCCCGGAAGGAGTAGCCATATTCTGAGGAACTTCCCGGCCAAAGAGCATCCATGCATATTCGGGGTAGTCCACAAACACATTACGGGTACCGGTGATGGACTGGACGGCATCGTTGCGGCCCATTTCCCAAGTATCGACGGGATCTTCTTCCATCCATTTCAGCAGAACGTCCAGGTTTTCCATGACGCCGCTCTTGCCCCACATCATACGGGTATTGCCCCAGCGGACGTAGACATACAGCACAATTCTGGCACAGTCACCCCGCACGGATTCGCCGGGATCATAATAGCCTCTTCCCTGACCGTAAGCTGTATTGCCGCGGCTGCTGTTTTCCTTTACGGAAGTGGGACGGAGCATCATAATATCATTTTCGTCGTTTCCGTTCATACCCTTGCTGTTGGGCCAGGTATGCTCACGGTTCCAGGTCTTGCCGCTGTCCCATTTGCCATTCAGCTCAATTCCCGAGTAGAACGAGGAGATATGTCTGCTGTCGTTTTTCAGGCAATCGGTGTAGCGGTACAGATCACGGGTCTCCTGATAATTGGTCTCATGCCTGTGCTTGGATTTCATCATGCTCTGAAGAGCCATGTACAGCTCGCTGGTGTGCGCATCGCTCTGCGTGCTGCCGCCATTCTTCTGAGACAGCTCATCGAAAGTGTAATTTCCCGTGTAGAAGCTCTCTGCGTACTTACTTAAGAACACGCAGTCTTCGTCACGGGCACCCCAGTTCAGCACATATTTGCCAGCCGTCTTGTAGTTTACATCCGATGCCTGGGTGTAGCCGGTCGGATCCGTTGTAATCGGACCTGCGGCATATGCTGCAAGAGGAAGCAAGGCAAGTACCATCGCTGCCAGCAACAGAATTGCAACTACTTGCTTTGTAGAACGCTTCATAGTAATTCATCGTACCTTTCCTGTTTTTTGACCTACAGTTAAAGCAGGCTGCTTTCGCAGCCTGCATGCAGTATATTAGTTTTATACCATAGTATGAAATAATTGTCAAGAAATCCGGTGATTTTTCGACGGATTTCTTCTTCCCGACAGGGCGCAATTGACACGCAAAATATCCATTGCTATAATAAAATGATTTCTGGGGGTAAACGTATGGGGATCGGTACACTGTTCCTGCTGGCCATAGGTTTGAGCATGGATGCCTTTGCAGTATCCATATGCAAGGGGCTTTCTGTAAAGAAAGCAGGCGCAAAAGAAATGGCAATCTGTGGCATATGGTTTGGCGGTTTTCAGGCACTAATGCCCCTGATTGGCTTTTATCTGGGTGCTATGTTTGCCGATGCCATTGCCGCCTTTGATCACTGGGTCGCCTTTGGTCTCTTGGGTCTGATCGGGGTAAATATGCTTTTGGAAGCTTTCTCAAAGGATCAGGAGCCGGATGCTGACAGCTGCGATTTTTCTGCAAAAACCATGTGCATTCTGGCTGTTGCCACCAGTATTGACGCTTTGGCAGTGGGCATTTCTCTGGCCATGGCGGGTAACGTGAACATTTTAATTGCTGTTGCTCTGATTGGCCTTGTGACCTTCCTGCTCTGTGCTGCAGGTGTCAAAATCGGCAATCTGTTTGGCAGTCGGTTTCAAAAGAAAGCAGAAGCGCTGGGCGGTATCATTCTGATTTTACTGGGCGTGAAAATTCTGCTGGAACACTTGGGGGTAATCGCATGATAAAACGCACAAAAGGACGCCTGACGGTGTGTATCGTCCTGACCGTCCTGACACTTGGATGGATCTGGGGCAATTCTCTGATGCCGGGGGATGTTTCCGGCGGCTTCAGCGGCAACCTGCTGAAGTGGATCGGGCGTATTTTCCCGTTCATTTCACCGGAGAGTCCCCAGAGCGGTCATATGATCCGCAAGCTTGCTCATTTCGGAGAATTCTTTGTTCTGGGCGGTCTTTTGTTCTGGCTTGGAGGAATGTGTTTCAAAAAAACAGGACAAGCCGTCATCCCGACCCTTGCAGGCGGCATTCTGGCTGCCGCTGTCGATGAACTGCTGCAGCGTTTTGTTCCCGGCCGCTATGGGTGCCTTGCGGATGTTCTTCTGGACAGCTGCGGCGCTGCCACAGGAATGATTGTGATTCTGATTGGGTATACTATTTACACAAAACACAAAAAATAGTGTCTCACGGAGGAATCCCCATGCAACGAATTCTCGCATTCTTTCTCTCCATTCTGCTGATTGCAGGAGCTGCAGGCGGCTGCGCCGACAGGGATGCGCCTTCCCAGCCTGCCTCCACCACCTCCCCGGCTCTCAAAGCGTCCCTGGAGGAAATTCTCAGCGGTATTTATGAAAAGCACCCCATGGAACTGACACTGGAAACCACCGAGGTGGATTTAAGCGACAACTATTCCGTCAAATCCTATCTGGGTCTCGATAACGGTGACGCCATCAAAGAAGCAATTGCATCTGAGTCCGGTTTCGGCGCGCAGGCTTACTCTCTCGTGCTGTGCCGCCTGAAGGATTCAGCCGATGCTGCCGTGATTGCCCGTAAAATGGCTGACGGCATTGACCAGCGAAAATGGGTCTGCGTAGAAGCGGATGATCTTATGGTTTCCGCCTGCGGAGATGTGGTTATGCTCATTATGATCAGCTCCCAGTACGCCGACGAGGCAACCGCTCAAAGTCTGACGGATGCATTTGCCAAGGTTTGCGGCGGCAGTCTGACCCTACAAATACGGTAAGAAAAAGCAGCGGCTCAGCCGCTGCTCTTGTTTTATAGGAGGCATAAATGCTGTTTTCCGGTATCCCGTTTCTGTTCTATTTTCTCCCGGCAGTCCTGATTCTCTATTTTTTGGCACCGAATTCTCTGAAAAACACCGTTCTGCTGCTGTCCAGCCTGATATTTTACGCCTGGGGCGAACCAAAATATGTAATACTGATGGTGTTTTCCATTCTGCTCTATTATGCCTTTGGTCTGCTGATTGCCCGCAGCGAAGGACGCTGCAAAAAGTGCTGGCTGATTCTCTCGGTTATCACCGGTGCGGCGCTGCTGGGAATCTTTAAATACTGCGATTTCTTTTTAAGCAGCTTCAACGAAGCGTTCGGCACTTCCCTGCCCCTGCTGAAGCTGGCACTCCCCATAGGAATCAGCTTCTACACCTTCCAATGTATCAGCTACACCGTGGATATATACCGTGGAGATGCCAAAGCTCAGACAGACCTTGTCGCTTTCGGTACCTTCGTATCCATTTTTCCTCAGCTGATTGCAGGCCCCATCGTACGCTATGTGGATGTGGAAAACGATCTCATTTCCCGCAGCCACACCTTCGAGAATTTTGCAGAAGGCATTCCCCGGTTCCTCACAGGACTGGGGAAAAAGGTGCTGCTCGCCAACAATCTGGCACTTTTGGTGCGGACATTCCGGGAATCCCCTGCGCCATCCGTGGTGTTTTACTGGTTATACGCCATTGCGTTCACGCTGCATATCTATTTCGACTTTTCCGGCTACTCGGATATGGCCATTGGTTTGGGCCGAATCTATGGTTTTCACTTCCCCGAAAACTTCAATTATCCCTATGTTTCCCGCAGCATTACGGAATTCTGGCGGCGATGGCACATGACTCTCAGCCGCTGGTTTCGTGACTATGTCTATATTCCACTGGGTGGCAACCGCGTGGATTTCCTCCGATGGGTTCGGAATATTTTCCTTGTCTGGATGCTCACCGGTCTCTGGCACGGTGCAGCATGGAATTTTGTCCTGTGGGGCCTGCTTTTTGCCATGATGCTGGTCCTGGAAAAGCGGATACCGTCTCTCAGGGCGCTCCCCGGCTTTTGGGGGCATATATATGTAATGTTTGTTGTAACCCTCAGCTTTGTTCTATTTAACGCAGACAGTCTCTCTCAGGCTGTGGGAGATATTCGCGGGCTTTTCGGAGCCGGGGGCCTTCCCTTCGTCAATCAGGCCGCCTTGTACTATCTGCGCAGCAACGCCGTTTTGCTGCTCCTGTCCGCAGTCGGGGCTACTCCCGGTCCCCGGAACCTGCTTCTGAGATTTCAGAAACGGATGGGCGGCGGGGTTCTGGAATTTCTCCGGCCGGCCGCACTGGCGGTTCTGTTGCTGGTCTGCACCGCCTATCTGGTAGACGGCTCCTACAATCCTTTCCTGTATTTCCGCTTTTAGGAGGACAATATGAATCGTAATACCATCCGAAAAGCCGGCACAGTCCTGCTCTGTGGCCTGTGGCTGGCGCTGAGTGTGACCGCATGGTTCCACCGGCCGGTGGAAATTTCCACCTCAGAGCGGCGAAAACTGGCGCAGCTGCCGCCGTTTCAGAAATCCAGTTTCCTGAACGGCAGTTTTTCCTCTGCCTTTGAAAACTATGCCGCCGATCAGTTTCCCGCCCGCGAAGCTTTCCGGGAAATCAAGTCGCACTTCCAACGTAATATTCTGGGACAAATGGATAACAACGGAGTCTATATTCAAAATGGCTTTGCCGCTAAAATCGAATACCCCCTGAACACAGCCTCCGTGGAACACGCAATCGGGCGATTTCAGAAAATCTACAGAGACAATCTGGAAAATACGGATTGCCGTATGTTCTTCGCCCTGGTTCCGGACAAGGGATACTATCTGGCACCGACCGGCGGCTATCCCCGACTGGATTATACGGCCATGACCCATGCCATTGCCGAAGCCCTTCCGACTTTCGATATGATTTCTCTTTTCGGCACGCTGGATATTGATGACTACTATCGCACCGATCCTCATTGGCGGCAGGAATGTCTTCTCCCGGCGGCGGACGCTATCTGCAAAGAAATAGGCATCCCGCCCGCTTCTCACCAGAGTTACGGAAAGGTTCCATGGGACGTACCCTTTTACGGAGTCTACCGGGGGCAGGGTGCTCTTTCCATGGCACCGGATCAGATCGTCACCATGGAAAACTCTCTGCTGGATGCCTGCAGGGTCTACAACTACGAAACAAATCAGTATACCACCATCTACGACAGCAGCAAAAAAAGCAGTCTTGACCCCTATGACATCTATTTATCCGGTGCATCTGCCCTTCTCAGGATTGAGAATCCTCTGTCCCAAAATGACAGGCATCTGATTTTGTTCCGGGATTCCTTCGGCAGCAGCATTGCTCCCCTGCTTGTTCACGGTTATAAAACCGTGACTCTAGTGGATATTCGATATATTTCCTCCGGCATTCTGGATCGTTTCCTGACCTTCAGCAATCAGGATGTGCTGTTTCTCTATAGTACGACCGTTCTGAACAACAGTTCTGCTATGAAATAAAAAAAGAGCGTACCGAAACTCGGTACGCTCTTCATTTATCAGTTGTACTGAATCAGACCAGTTCGATGACTGCCATCTCAGCAGCGTCACCACGGCGAGGACCGGTACGGGTCACTCTGGTGTAGCCACCGTTACGATCAGCATACTTAGGAGCGATCTCCTTGAACAGCTTCTGGACAACATCTTCCTTGGTTACAAAGCCCATGGCCTTGCGGTATGCAGCCAGGTTGCCCTTCTTGCCCAGGGTGATCATCTTCTCAACCACGGGCTGAACTTCCTTGGCGCGGTAGAAGGTGGTCTCCATCTTGCCGTTTTCCAACAGGTCAGTGACCTGCTGACGCAGGAGAGCTCTTCTCTGTTCGCTGGTCTTGCCCAGCTTACGAGTGCCAAACATGAACGTTTCCTCCTTTATGAAAGGTTACATTAATTGTTGCTGCCAGCATCTTCACTGGCCAGGGACAGACCCATCATTTCCAGCTTCTTCTGAACTTCGTCCAGGGACTTCTTGCCCATGTTACGAACCTTCATCATATCTTCGCCGGTCTTGTTGATCAGATCGGCAACGGTGTTGATGTTGGCACGCTTCAGGCAGTTGAAGCTGCGGACGGACAGATCAAGCTCATCAATGGTCATGGACAGCTTAGCGTCGGGGCAATCCATAACCTTCTCCACGACGGTGGAGCTGTTGCCGACAACATCGGACAGGTTGGTGAACACTGTCAGATGATCGGAAAGGATCTTGGCGCCCAGGGACACAGCGTCCTTCGCAGTGATGGTGGAATCGGTCCAGACCTCAAGGGTCAGTTTATCGAAATCGGTCTTGTCACCGACTCGAGTGGGCTCCACCGTGTAATTCACCTTTTTGACAGGGGAATAGATGGAGTCGATAGGAATCACACCGATAACAGTCTGCGGAGTCTTGTTCCGGTCAGCGGAATCGTAACCACGGCCCTGAGACAGCGTGATTTCCATATTAAAAGTGGCATCCTCCCCCAGCGTGCAGATATGCAGATCTGGGTTCAGAATTTCCACCTCGCCATCAGCCTTAATATCGCCTGCAGTAACCTCACAGGGGCCGACTGCATCGATATAGACGGTCTTTACATCCTGGCTGTGGAGCTTCACAATGATCCGCTTCACATTCAGAACGATCTCTGTCACATCCTCGGTAACGCCGGGAATGGTGGAGAACTCATGCTGGACACCGGCAATCTTCACGGAAGTTGCTGCATAACCGGGCAGGCTGCTCAGCAGAATCCGACGCAACGAGTTGCCCAGAGTCATACCGTATCCGCGCTCCAGAGGTTCCACAATATACTTACCGTAGGAAGTATCATCGGGGGTATCCAGACAGGTAATGCGAGGTTTTTCAATTTCTACCATGACAATAACCCTCCTTTTTGGGTGTGGGGCGTAAACGCCCCACTATACACAAATCCGAACAATAGGGGGTCAATTACTTGGAGTACAACTCGACGATCAGGTGCACAGCAATGTCGAAGTCGATATCCGCCTTGGTAGGCATAGCAACGACCTTACCAGTGAGGGTATTCTTATCACGGTCAAGCCACTTGGGAGCAGCAACGAAAGTGTCATCTTCCTTCAGCTTCTTGAAGAAGTTGTTGGAAACGCTCTTTTCGCAGACAGCAACAACGTCGCCTTCCTTCACCAGATAGCTGGGAATGTTGACGCGGCTGCCATTGACAGTAAAGTGGCCATGGTTCACCAGCTGGCGAGCCTGGCGGCGGGAGTTAGCAAAGCCCAGACGATATACTACGTTGTCCAGACGACGCTCCACCAAGGTCAGCAGCACTTCACCGGTGTTGCCCTCTGCGTGAGCGGCCTTGTCGTAGTAATTACGGAACTGCTTCTCCTGAATGCCATAAACAAACTTGACCTTCTGCTTTTCGGTCAGCTGAGTAGCGTACTCAGACTTCTTAGCTCTTCTCTGGCCGCCGGGATTCTTGTTGGAAGTCTTAGAATAACCCATTGCGGCAGGAGAAACGCCCAGCTTTCTGCAACGCTTCAGTACAGGCTGCATATTCTTAGCCATATTGAAATATTCCTCCTATTGCAAAATCAGACACGACGTCTCTTGGGGGGACGGCAACCATTGTGGGGAATGGGAGTGACGTCCTTGATCATTACGACTTCCAGACCAGCGGACTGGAGAGCGCGGATAGCGGCCTCACGTCCCTGACCGGGGCCCTTAACATAGACCTCAACGGTCTTCAGGCCATGCTCCATTGCAGCCTTTGCAGCAGTTTCTGCAGCAGTCTGGGCAGCAAAGGGAGTGGACTTACGGGAGCCACGGAAGCCCAGACCGCCGGAAGAAGCCCAGCTCAGGGCATTGCCTTCCAGGTCAGTGATGGTAACCATGGTGTTGTTGAAAGAGGAACGGATATGTGCCGCACCCTTTTCAACATTCTTGCGCTCACGACGGCGCTTTACAACTTTCTTAGCAGCAGCTTTAGCAGCCATTTTACATATCCCTCCTTACTTCTTCTTGTTGGCGATGGTCTTCTTAGGACCCTTACGGGTACGAGCGTTGGTCTTGGTACGCTGGCCGTGCACGGGCAGGCCACGGCGATGACGCAGACCACGATAGCAGCCGATTTCGCTCAGCCGCTTAATGTTCATACCAAGCTCACGACGCAGGTCACCCTCGATGGTGTAGTTATGCTCAATAGCTTCACGCAGCAGGGTTTCCTGATCTTCGGTCAGATCCTTAACACGGGTATCAGCGCTGATTCCAGTGGTCTCCAGAACCTTGGCGGCCCGAGCAGGTCCGATGCCGTAGATATAAGTCAGAGCAACTTCAATTCGCTTATCGCGGGGAAGATCGATACCAGAAATACGTGCCATACTCTATCAGCACCTCCTATTAGCCTTGTCTCTGCTTGTGTTTGGGGTTTTCGCAAATTACCATAACGCGACCCTTGCGCTTGATGATTTTGCACTTTTCGCACATGGGTTTAACGGACGGTCTTACCTTCATACTGTTTAACCTCCATATGAGAACGAATCTCTGTTTTACTTACTTCTCCAGGTGATCCGACCCTGAGTCAGATCATACGGAGACATTTGAACGGTTACCTTGTCACCGGGCAAGATTTTGATGAAGTTCATCCTTAGCTTGCCGGAAATGTGTGCCAGAATGGTGTGACCGTTGCCAATGTCAACGGTAAACATTGCATTCGGCAGCGCATCGACAACGATGCCCTCAATTTCGATTACGTCGTCCTTTGCCAAGATTTTAACCTCCTTGGTTGTGACTGTTTACCTCCTGGCTGATATAAGCCAGGTCCTTGCGTAATTCGCTGTTGAGTACTTTGTCGCCGCTTCTCAGTTTGGCGGCAACTCTGGTCTCAGCGCGAAGGACTTTATTTACATGTTTGATTTTCTTCAGTTTGGGCTTTTCCAAAGAGCGATCCTTACCGTTTGCAAGTTCCGCATACACACCATCTGTTCCGATTACATAGAACAGTTGCCCGGAATCTCTGCCAGCGGTGGAAGCCACTACATCAGAAATACATATATCAGGTTTACCTGGTTCCATAATTAAAGCCCTTCGGTGACGGTGAGTATTTCCGGCTCGCCGTCGGTGATGAGTACAGTATTTTCATAGTGGGCGGAAAGCTTCCCATCAGCTGTTACGGTTGTCCAGCCGTCCTTCAGGACGCGGACATCGTAAGTGCCAGCCGTGACCATTGGTTCTATCGCAATGACCATGCCGGGAATCAATCTTGGCCCACGACCGGGAGCACCGTAATTCGGTACCTCCGGGTCTTCATGGAGCTGTGCGCCGACGCCGTGACCTACGAAGGATCGCACAACCGAAAAACCGTTAGACTCCACATACGTCTGGATGGCGTGGGAGATGTCGGACACACGGTGTCCGCGGGTAACATAGCGCAGTCCTTCAAAGAAGCTCTGCTTTGTTACCTCAATCAGCTTTTGTGCTTCGGCGCTGATAGCACCGCAGGGGAAGGTTGCAGCACAATCTCCATGGAATCCCTTGTAATAAGCGCCCACATCGACAGATACGATGTCGCCCTCTTTCAGCACGTAGTTCCCGGGAATCCCGTGGATCACGGTGCTGTTAACAGAGATGCATGCACTTGCAGGGAAGCCGCCATAGTTCAGGAACGACGGTTTTGCGCCCTGACTCACGATGAAATCGTGTACGGCTTTGTCAATCTGCTTGGTGCTAACGCCAGGTTTTACCATTTCCCCTGCCAAGGCACGGGCTGCCGCGGTAATTTTACCAGCCTGACGCATAGCCTCAATTTCATGTCCATTTTTGATTATAATCATACCTTCGCCCCTATAGCCTTGAGAACATCCCGATTCGTATCGCCGACGGGCTGATCACCGTTGACCAGGCAGAGCTTGCCCTGCTTGGCGTAGTACTCTTTCAGTACCTCCGTGCTTGCGTGGTACACTGCGAGACGCTTGTGAACCGTTTCGGGCAGGTCATCGACTCTGACCTTCAGCTCACTGCCACAGCAATCACAGATACCTTCGGTTTTCGGGGGAATGTTAACAACATGATAGCTGGCACCGCATTTCGGACAGACACGCCGTCCGGACATCCGGCTTTCAATCACGCTGTCATCGATCTCAATAGAAACTGCATAGTCCACGGAAATACCGGCTGCATCCAGAGCGGCCGCCTGGGTAAGGGTGCGAGGCACCCCATCCAGGATAAAACCGTTCTTGCAGTCTTCCCGCTGAATCCGGTCGGACACAAGTGCCAGAATCAGGTCATCGGGAACCAGCATTCCGCTGTCCATGATCTGTTTAACTTTTTTGCCCAGCTCGGAGCCATTCGCCATGGCCTCTCTGAGCATATTCCCGGTAGAAATGGCGGGGATGGAGAGCTGTTTTACCAGCAGCTCGGCTTGAGTCCCCTTTCCGGCGCCGGGCGCGCCCAGTAGGATTAGATTCATCCTGCCATACCCCCTGATTAATCCAGGAAGCCCTTATAGTGACGCATCAGCATCTGAGCTTCCAGCGACTTCACCGTTTCAAGGGCAACACCAACCACGATGATAACGGAAGTACCACCGATAGCCAGAGAGTTGATATCCTTCATGATATTGCCGGCCACGATGGGCAGCAGGGCAACCAATGCCAGATATACAGCTCCAAATACCACGATCTTGGCAATAACCTTCTTGATAAAGTCGGCAGTGGGCTTGCCGGGACGGAAGCCGGGAATAAAACCGCCGTTTTTCTTCAGGTTATTGGAAATCTCCACCGGGTCATACTGGATGGAAGCGTAGAACCAGCTGAAGAAGAAAATCATCAGACCGTATACGACCACATAAACCCAGCAGGTGGGAGAGAAGATATACTTGTATGCCCAAGTCTTGGTGCCGCCGAAAAAGGTGAAGACGGTTGCAGGCAGAGTGCAGATGGACTGTGCGAAGATCACGGGCATAACACCGGACATGGCCACCTTGACGGGCATGTTGGTGCTCTGGCCACCGTAAACCTTACGGCCAACCACTCTCTTTGCATACTGAATGGGGATACGACGCTCTGCATCATTGATAAATACGATGAAGACAATCAGCGCAGCCAGACCGATCACGATCAGCAGGGTTTCCCACCAAGCCAGATGGAACAGGATGTTCAGGGTAGCGGGAATGCCGGAGATGATGTTGGCAAACAGAATCACGGAGATGCCGTTGCCGATACCAAACTCGTTGATCTGCTCACCCAGCCACATAACGATAGCGGAACCGGCAGTAAAGGTGACAATGATTACCAGTCCGGGAAGGAATCCCTTGGACACGATCATGCCATAGCTGGACAGCAAAGAATAATATGCCCAGCCCATCAGAAGGCCCAGAGCAACCGTGGTGATACGGGTGATCATGTTGAGCTTCTTCTTGCCTTCCTCGCCCTCGTCCTTCGCCATGCGCTCAAGAGCGGGGATGGCGATGGTCAGCAGCTGGATGATAATAGATGCGTTGATGTAGGGCTGAATAGACAGTGCAAGGACGGTTGCACGGGAGAAACCGGAACCGGACATAGCATTGTACAGGCCCAAAATCGTTTTGGATAAGGTTTCCTTAAAGAATGAGGCCAGGGCCACCGTATCGACATAGGGAACGGGAATTACGTTACCAAACCGATACAGCAACAGGACAAAGAGCGTAAACAGGATCTTCTTACGAAGCTCCGGAATACTCCAGGCGTTTTTCAGTGTTTTGAACACTTACACCACCTCGGTCTTTCCGCCTGCCTGCTCAATCTTTTCTTTCGCAGACTCAGAGAAAGCCGCGGCCTTTACAGTGAGTTTTTTGGTCAGGTTGCCGTTGGACAGCACTTTCAGACCATAGGTGCACTCGGAGATGATGCCCTTTTCGATCAGGGCAGCAGCGTCGACAACGGCACCATCCTCGAAGCGATTCAGGACAGCAACATTGATAGCTGTCAGGGGCTTTGCAAAGTTATTGATAAAGCCACGCTTGGGGATACGACGAGCCAAAGGCATCTGGCCGCCTTCGAAACCGGCGCGAACCTTGCCGCCGGAACGGGCCTTCTGACCCTTGTGACCGCGGCCTGCAGTCTTACCGTTGCCGGTACCGTGGCCACGACCCTTACGCTTGCCTACCTGAGTGGAACCCAGGACAGGAGAAAGCTCAGAAAGTTTCATACCCATTCTCCTCCTTATTCGACTTCGGTGACCTGCAGCAGGTAGCCGATCTTGGCAATCTTACCGCGAGTCTGGGTGTTGTCGGGCTGAATGGAAACATTGCCAATCTTACGCAGACCCAGAGAATGGGCAGTAGCGATGTGCTTTTCCAGACGGCCGTTCAGGCTCTTAACAAGTTCAATTTTCAGGTTTGCCATGTTAATTGCCCTCCTTAACCAACGATTTCTTCGACGCTCTTGCCACGAACAGCAGCAACCTGCTCGGGAGAACGCAGAGAAGTCAGACCAGCCATAGTGGCCTTGACAACATTCTGGGGATTGTTGGAACGCAGGCACTTAGCACAGATGTTCTGAATGCCCACAGCCTCCATAACGGCACGGACAGCGCCGCCGGCGATCACGCCGGTGCCATCGGGAGCGGGTCTCAGCAGAACAGTGCCTGCACCAAAGATACCGATGACCTCGTGAGGAATGGTGGTACCAGCCAGAGAAATCTTTACCATGTTCTTCTTGGCATCAGCGATGCCCTTCAGAATAGCTTCGGAAACTTCTGCTGCCTTGCCCAGGCCATAACCGACAGTGCCCTTGCCGTCGCCGACGACGACCAGAGCAGAGAACTTCATGACACGGCCGCCCTTAACGGTCTTGCTGACACGGTTCAGGTAGACGACCTTCTCAATGAGCTCAGGTGCTTCATTGTTGGAAGTCTTATTGTAAGCCATTTCTTTTCCTCCTAACACTTAGAACTTGAGTCCGGCTTCACGAGCACCCTCAGCCAGAGCAGCTACACGGCCATGATAAATATAGCCGCCGCGGTCGAATACGACCACTTCGATACCCTTAGCCTTGGCACGCTCTGCCAGGACAGCGCCAACCTTCTTGGCAGCTTCGCAGTTGCCGGCGGCACCCTCAAATTCCTTCTCCAGCGTATTGGCGGAAACCAAAGTCACGCCGTTAACGTCGTCAATGATCTGTGCATAAATGTTCGCATTGCTGCGGAACACATTCAGACGGGGACACTCAGGGGTGCCGGAGATTTTGCCACGAACGCGGACATGCCGCTTCAGGCGCATTGCATTCTTATTAACCTTGCTGACCATTTCGGCACACCTCCATTACTTCTTACCACCGGTCTTACCAACCTTGCGGCGGATGACCTCGGTAGTATACTTGATGCCCTTGCCCTTGTAGGGTTCGGGGGGACGCTTACTACGGACTTCTGCGGCAAACTGGCCGACGACCTGCTTGTCGATGCCGTTGATGATGATCTTGTTGGGTGCGGGAACGTCAATGGTGATGCCGGGGATTTCGTCCACGATAACCTCGTGAGAGAAGCCCAGACGCATGACCAGCTGAGTGCCCTTCTTCTCGCAGCGGAAACCAACGCCGTTGACTTCCAGCTCCTTGGAGTAGCCCTTGCTGACACCCTCGACCATGTTGTTGATCAGAGTACGGGTCAGACCGTGCAGGCTCTTATGCAGATGCTCTTCGTCGGGACGGCCGACAGTCAGAACATTGCCTTCCAGATTCAGGATCATATCGGGATGAAAAGTATGAGTCAGTTCACCCTTGGGACCCTTCACGGTAACTACGTTGCCCTCAGCAACGGAAACCGTGACATTTGCCGGAATCATAACCGGCTTCTTACCAATTCTAGACATACCGTGAATCCTCCTTACCAGACAAAGGCCAGGACTTCGCCGCCGATGTGCAGCTCACGGGCCTTCTTGTCGGTCATAACGCCCTTGGAAGTAGATACGATAGCGATACCCAGGCCCTTCAGAACCTTGGGCAGCTCCTCGGCGCCGGCGTAAACACGCAGGCCGGGCTTAGAAACGCGGCGCAGACCGGAAATGACCTGCTGCTTCTTAGCCAGATACTTCAGGGAGATGTGGATAACGCCCTGGTTGCCATTGTCAACCAGCTCGTAGGACTTAATGTAGCCCTCGTCCAGCAGAATCTGGGCAATAGCCTTCTTCAGGTTGGAAGCGGGAACATCAACGGTGTCGTGCTTTGCAGAATTAGCGTTCCGGATACGGGTCAGCATATCTGCTACGGGATCGGTGATTTGCATGTTAATAATCCTCCTTATAGAAGTTACGGTCTAAAACCGTTAAGGTACGGGGGTATCCAGGGAATGCGAGTAGTCAGAAGACTACTCCATGTTCCCGGGACGAACCGCACCTGTTTTACATTAATTCGCCTTACCTTACCAGCTGGCCTTACGGACGCCGGGGATCTCGCCCTTGTAGGCCAGTTCCCGGAAGCAAATACGGCAAACACCGTAGTTGCGCAGGTAAGCATGAGGTCTGCCGCAGATCTTGCAGCGGTTGTAGCGGCGGCTGGAGAACTTGG
>JAHHRY010000012.1 GCA_020025535.1 Oscillospiraceae bacterium
GCTCCGCTTGCTCGATTAGAAATCGTAACATATTTAGTTTTCATATCGGCAGTGTTCTAATAAGAACATCTGTTCGATATAGTCATATTATAATCACTGACTTCCCAAAAGTCAACCCTTTATGCAGCATGGATCATTGCATAATGGGTTCTCTTTTTTGAACTCTATCTAAATCATTTCATCTTACCAGCAGGTGCCGGAAACTTTCGGCACCTGCCGGCCTTTTCGGTAGACTTTCTTGGGGAGGTTTTAGGAGTGTGCTCCTAACGATTGTACTGTTTTACGACTCTTGGGAGTATAAACAGTATGCTCGCTAAGATGCGGAGCCATCCCAGCCGGATCCGCCTGTTCAAAATCCTGTCACACCCTGCCTTCAGTCTAATTTTAAAATATAAAAGCAGAGGACTTTGATTTCCCGTAAACCATCTACCGATGTATCATTTAGTAGTGCACAGAAAAGAAGTCTAAAAAGTGCCTGCTCCAAAGAAGTAAGCAAGAGAAACCTGTACAGGTTTCCTCATTTTTACAGATCCGCCCGCGGGCCATATCTGCAAAGATTGCTTACTGGTGAAGTGCCCAACTTTCCCTTTTGAAACCATCTTCGATGATGGCTGTACGCCCCCACAACTACACTTGAATTAATACTTATAATTTTATCCTTGTAAATTTACCCACAGCTTCATCTAATTGCTTTTTATGGTCCATAAAATTATGAGCTTTCCAGTTGGCCTTTTTCAATTTTTCTTGAGCAATTCTTGCGTTCTTCAAATGCTCTGTGTTGCCATCTAACGGATTGAATAAATTACATTCTGCAATTCCCCAGACAGCCATAGCGTCATCCGAGTCACAGGAATGAATTTTCAATAATTTGTAGTTTTGCACAGCATCATTTGCGTAACGTGATGCTTCACTAAAGTTTCGGCTGGATAGCAAGAACATTGAGAATATCCATAAAATCGAGGGATATGTCTTAGTATTTTTAATTTGCTTAAATTGCGGAGAATCAATTAACATCAAACAGCTTTCATAGTTGTTTTTGATTTGCTCGTTGTAAGTATCTCCTATCACTCCATCTTGCCGCAACTCTTTTAAGATTCTCGCTCTTTGGTAATAGGTATAGGGATGCGCAATATATCGACGTTCTATGTCATCAAACTCTCGATTCATGTTGTCTATTTCATATGCGGCATTTCCAGTGGTAATCCTATTCTTAATGTCATACATAGCAAACGCATGACATATTGATAGACTTTCTGTTTCGCCTCGTCCCATCCATTCGTCAATAACTTCTGATAATTGTGGATAGGTATCCGTGTACTCCTTTACCGTCATCATTTGTCGCTCAATTTCGTTGATAGCAGAGGCAATTCTTGTGTCCCACTCTGCTTTTAAACCAGGAGCAGGAGTTAAGCTTACTAAAACAAAGGCATTTGCAAATTCGTTGATGATGTAAGAATCCGCTATTTTTTCAACCACAAGATAGTTTGTTAACAAATGTAAAACTTCTTTGATTTCCTCATAGGAGGCCTTCGCCTTTCGGTGCGCTATTGTCAAAATCTCTGTAGAAAGCGCCTCATGACGTAAAGAAAGGCAAAGGAGAACACTTTTAATCAGCGAATCATACTGCGGATAGGTCAGCAACAATTCATTAATCGTATTTTGGTACATAAAATGGCTGATTGAATTATCCTGTGTATTCTTTGGTAGGCGTTGCATCTCGTCTATGATTGTTCGGTAAGACACTTTCCTCGATTCTAATCGTTTGATCGCTAAAACAAGAACCAACGAGTTTCCATAAGAACACTTTACTAATTCCTGTTCCTGATCGGTTGTTAAACTAAGATTGATTCCATTTTCATGAATATATTCTTCAATAAATTCAACGCCGGCTTCGTTTTGAAAACCCTTTAGTTGAATCTGCTCATCAGCATGTTCAGGTATTCTGGTTGTAATAATCGTGCGTATTTCCATAGGAACATCGTACTCAATGAAGTGTAGAATTTTTTCCCTTTCTTCATTGGCCAATGTCTCCAAGTTGTCAATGACCAAAATACCATGTTGATCCCAATCATCGTCAAACTTTTCTGTAGATAAATCCTTGTAGAGTTTGGCGGTAAAAGAATCGAAATCCTGCAACTGGCTTTTTTGCTCTTTGAGATAGATCTCTCCTGAAACACGATCATAGTCCATCATTTCAACTTTAGCAGAATAGAATAAAATAAATGATGGCCTAAACCCACCGTAATTGCTATCTTCCACAGAATCAAGCAATCGAGATAAAAATTCCGTTACCAGAGATGTTTTTCCAATACCTCCATATCCAGATATACACACAAGATGTTTGTAATTCCTTAACTTCCGAACACCGTCCCAACTACAAATATACTTAAATAATTGTTTTATTTCTGGCTCACGACATACAATACGATTAATAGGAAAAGGAATCGACTCAAAATTTCCAGTTATGCTCTGCGGTTGTTGCAGTGCACTCTCAAAGTCATCGATATCCCTTTTAACGTCATCGAAAGAATAGTACCAAAAATACCCAGAGTCAATTACAGATCCAGCTTTTACCATAAATACCGCACATGCTTTTGCATCTTCTTCAGAAATAAAATACGATCCCTGGTGTGAAAGACTGTTGCGAACGCTATGATATGCCGATATATGTGCAACATAGCTTTCGATTTTACCAAAAGCCTCGGCTACAGTTCTAAAATTCCTCTGGAATAAATAGGATATCAATATAGTATCACCAAGGTCAGTGACATCATGACTTTCAAAGTGTTTTTTCTGCACATAGCACTCTCGAATGAATGTAATATTATCCCAGAATTTTCTCCATTCGCTGTTGTTCAGCAAACTTTTTGCGGATGATAGTTTCCCCGCAAGCAAAAATTCCTTGCCGTTAGTTTCGTCAACACGGTTCTGCAGTTCTGTTTTAAGCTTTGTTTCGGTCGGATAGTTGGTAAGTAATGTATCTGCGACATAACAGCGAAATGCTACTTCAAAAGCTTTAACCGGACCATCCAATAATTGTTGTAATTTATGGCTTAAATTCAAGCTAAACACCTCCTATTATACTTAAATTATCTCAATCTCTCACATATCGGCAGGAGCTGCTCGATTTTGGCGACAATGCGCTTTTGCTCCGCAAGGGGTGGGAGAGGCACAGGCATTTGCTTGGAGAACTCGTCAAACTTCAAACTGTCTACTGTTGTAACCCTCTTTGTATAGTTAAACAATATATTAGGCTCCAACGCTTTCAACATATAATAGACATATGACGACATAGTTAAATCTATAAGGGAGTATGCTTTAAGATCCTGATTGATGGTGCTTTTCTGAGTTAAAATACAAAGCGGTAGCATTCGCTTTAGAATTCCACTTCTAACCACCATCAACAATGTTCCAGGTTGATATACAGTCATGGATCTACTGGCTGATTCGGTAATTTTCATCGAGGACTCAGTTAAGAATTTTTGTTTCATATCTTTGGAAGTCATCCAATTAACGGTGCCGTCATCCCAGAATTCATGATTAGTCATATCAGGGGTTTTACCACTACTGAAAGTTCCTAACTCAGAAAGCCGGACCCACTTCCAGCTATCGGGGATATCAAAGGGCTTTTCATCATCGGTGATCTCCGGCAAGGGCTTGTCCTTCTTGATTTTCTTCTCTTTGATGAGTCGCTGCTTCTCTGCCTGAATCTGCTGATAGAGTTCTTCGCCGGTGCCTTCTTCGGGGCGTTGCTCCACCAACTTGCCATGAATGGCCTGCTGGAGGATGGATTTCTGCATATCCTCCGGAAAACGCTTATTAAAGGCTTCCAGCTTTGTCCATGCTGCTTCATACCGGTCAATCAGTGGCAGCAATTCCTCGATTTTGGCAACAATGCGCTTTTGTTCGGCAAGAGGAGGGAGAGGGATTAAAAGATTGCTGATACTGGTTGCGTTCAATGTCCTTCCTTTAATTGCATTCTTGCTGTCGCCAAATTGTGTAATAAGAGGAAGAATCTCAAACAAATAATTCTGCATAGTTCCTTCATTATTACAAAATGGAAAAATTGAAATAATGGCTTCGTTATGTACGGCATCAACATCCAGAATAGATACACGCCCAACTGTTAGCTTAAAGCTCATCAACATTGTACCCGCTTTGGACATCACACCGCCAAATTTTTCTTTTAATGCAATTTGACTTATTTTTTCTTTTGTATATGAAATATGTCCGCCTTCAGGCATATCTGCGATAGATACCCATGGAATATCTTCGTTCCACCATTCAGCCTCAGCACGAGGTGGTGTTTTACCCATATGGTAATCTGCAATGTCTCCGAAAACGACCCATTTCCAACTATCAGGGATATCAAATGGTAAATCTTCTTCGTTAATCGGGACTACTTTCTTGTTATCCTTGATTTTTAAATGCTTTTTTTCATTCTGAATCTGCTGATAAAGCTCCTTGGCGGTGCCCTCCTCTGGGCGCTGCTCCACCAGCTTGCCCTGAATAGCCATTTGCAGAATGCTGTTTTTCAGTTCCTGTGGGGTCATTCTGCCATTCCTCCCAGAAGATTGGTAATTTCAGCCAGCACACGGTCAATCTCCGCATTCAGGGAGGAGCGCTCCTCCTGATACCGCTGCATCAGATCCATGGGGGCCAGAATTTCTTCCTCCTCGTGGGGGAAGCCACACTGATCCAGATTGTAGCCAAAGTCCTCGGCAAGCTGTTTTGCGGTGTACTTCTTCGCCTTGTCAAAGCCGTCCACGGTGATTTCCTGACGGTCGTTCCACCACTCGACAACGGGTGCAAAATGCTCCAACTTCATGGGCTTTGTCTTGGAGAAGTGCTTATAGCCCTCCGGCATATCCAGACGGTAGAACCAGGTTTCCTCCATGGGATGCGTCCGGTCAAAGAACAAGATATTCGTCGTGATGGACGTATAGGGAGAGAACACGCTGCCCGGCATACGGATAATGGTGTGCAGGTTAAACTCGCTCAGCAGCTTTTTCTTGATGGCAATTTTCGCATTGTCTGTGCCAAACAGGAACCCGTCCGGCAGAATGACAGCGGCACGGCCGTCCTGCTTCAGTCGATACATAATGACCGACATAAAAAGATCGGCTGTTTCAGAGCTGGCTAAATCATCGGGAAAATGATTTTTTACATCAGCCTTTTCAGAACCACCGTAAGGAGGATTCATTAGGATGACATCAAACTGGTCATCCTCGGTATAGTCCAGCACATCCCGAAGCAGAGAGTTACCGTGGTAAACTTTGGGCACATCCAGATCGTGCAGCAGCATATTGGTAATGCACAGCATATAGGGGAACTGCTTCTTCTCCATACCGTAGATCGAAGATGCATAGGCTTCCTCGTCCTCCACAGTTTCCACCTTCTTGTGCAGCTCTTTCAGCCAGCTGGTGATAAAGCCGCCGGTGCCGCAGGCAAAGTCCGCCATGGTTTCGCCGATTTGTGGCATAATCATTTGGGCCATAAAATCCGTCACTGCACGGGGTGTATAAAACTCACCGGAAGAACCGGCGCTTTGCAGCTCCTTCAGAATCGTTTCATAAATCTCGCCGAACGCATGGCTCTCTTCATAGTCGCTGAGATCCAGCTCGTCAATGACATTGATGACCTGCCGCAGCAGAACACCGTCTTTCATGTACTGGTTGGCGTCGGCAAAGGTGGTCTGAACGATTGCCTTTTTGATGGGGGTGTTGGCATCCACCGGCAGGGTCTTCAGCGTAGGAAACAGCGTATTGTTCACAAAATTCAGAAGTGGATCACCTGTCATAGCAGTACCGGACTTATCGTCGTGAGCCCAGTTTGCCCAGCGGCAGTCATCGGGAATAATGGATACATAGTCATCGTCATCAAATTCCCATTCCTGCTCCTTGGAATCATATACTTTTAAAAACAGCATCCAGGCAATCTGCTCAATACGCTGGGCATCGCCGTTGATGCCCGCGTCATTGCGCATAATGTCCCGCACTCGTTTTACAAATCCAGATAAATTACTCATTCTTTATACTACCTCATCTTCATAAATGGCTTGTTCCAGTTCCTGCACAGCCCGGATATATCCGGCCTTGCCGCCGAAGTAGCCGGCAATCTTGGAGGGCTTACCCAGCTTAAGGAAGGGATCCAGTTTCAAGATTTCTGTCTTTTCAAGATCGTAAATGCCACTGTTCATATACTTATCCAGAAGTGCTTCCAGGACCTCACGGGCGATGCCGCTGTACTTGCTAAGAAAGTCACGCTTCTTGACATTGTTGGCCCGTTCTCGACGGGTCAGAGGCTTCTTGTCAAAGGCAACGTGGCAGATGAAATCGAAATCGTCCACATCGCTCATATTTTGATCTGCCTTCATTGCTTCCAGATCAATTCCACGATCTAAAAACAGCTCCCGGATTTTTTCTTTCTTTTCTTCTGCCGTCCATTGCTGGATAAAAATATCCAGGGAAGCATATTCGCCCCGTACATTTTCCTTCGTGTAATCTACGATGCTTTCCTGCCGCAGCAGCTTACCATTTGCATCGTACACCGAAACGGTTTTGTGGATGATCTCTACTTTGCAGCCGTCCCTGCCCACGATAGGCTTCTGTCTGGGATCAACGGGCGGCACAGGCGGGGCAACAGGATCGTCCCCGGGGCCAACCGGAGGTTTAGGGCCTCCTGGTGTAAAGCCAGGATCGATTTCGATGGGACCATCCCAATCCGGGTCAGCAAACAGGCGTGTCACATTACGGAAATCCATAACAACAAAATGGGTCTTGCCTTCCTTTTCCCGCAGACGGGTGCCACGGCCAATGATCTGCTTGAACTCGGTCATGGAACCGATCATTTCGTCCAGTACAATCAGCTTTGTCATCTTGCAGTCTGCGCCGGTGGATAACAGCTTGGATGTGGTAGCAATGACCGGATACTTGGAAGAAACCGAAATAAAATAATCCAGTTTGCTCTTGCCGTACACATCACTACCGGTGATCCGAACCACATAGTCCGGATGTTCCTTCACCATATCAGAGTTTAGATTGACCAGCGCCTGCCGCATCCGTTCTGCTGCATCCTCAGTAGCACAAAACACGATAGTTTTCGCCATTCTGTCCGTAGATTTCAGATAACGGGTGATTTCGTTTGCCACCTGCTGAATGCGGTCTTCAATGACAATATTATAGTCGTAATCGCTGTTGGTGTAGACCCTGTCTGGAATCTCCATCCCGTTAACATCGAGCTGTCCCTTTCTCGGACGCCAGCCCTCACCGATATCCGTCATCACATTGATGACTTTGAACGGGGCAAGGAAGCCGTCCTCAATACCTTCTTTGAGGCTGTAAGTGTAGATGGGGTCGCCAAAATAAGTTAGATTGGAGATATACTTGGTTTCCTTGGGGGTTGCTGTCATACCGATCTGAGTTGCCGACTGAAAGTAATCCAGAATGCGACGCCAGCGGCTTTCCTCTTTTGCAGAGCCTCGGTGACACTCGTCCACTATGATGAGATCGAAGAAATCCGGGCTAAACAGCTCACTGAAATGCTCCTGGTCGTCATCGCCCACCAGCTGCTGGTAAAGTGAAAAATACACCTGATGAGAAGTGATGGTGGTTCTGTCGTCCTTTGCCACGTTGATCTTATGGGTGATCTTCTCCAGCGGCGCAAAGTCCTGCTGGATAGACTGATCCACCAGAATATTTCGGTCAGCCAGATACAGAATTTTCCGCTTCATACCACTTTGCAGCATCCGGTAAACAATCTGAAATGCCGTATAGGTCTTGCCAGTACCGGTAGCCATCACCAGCAGCAGCCGATTCTGTCCCCGTGCAATCGCATCGACGGTACGGTTGATGGCAATTCGCTGATAATACCGGGGTGAATAAGTATTCTGGTCAGAATAGTATGGCTGCTGAAGGACCTGTTCCTGGGCAGGCGTCAGGCCGGATTCTGCCTTGTATCGGGCAATCAGTTCCGCTTCCGTCGGGAATTCATCCATTCCAATCTGGCGCTCCGTACCCGTCAGAAAATCATGCTCCGCAAAGCCGTCGCCGTTGGAGCTGTATGCAAAGGGCAGGTCCAGCATCTGCGCATAGGTCATAGCCTGCTGGAGGCCATAGGAGATGCTGTGTTTGTTGTCCTTCGCCTCAATAATGGCAATGGGATTGTTAGTGTTCAGGTAGAGAACATAGTCTGCTCGTTTCGGTGTTTCACGGAATACGAAGTTTCCCTTCAGATTGATTTTGCCGTCGGTAATCTGCGTTTCCATCGTGATTTTATGTATATCCCATTTGGATGTGAGCGCAGGCGTAATGTACTGGAGTTTGATGTCCTCTTCGGACATCTGGCTTTTCGGTAGAACGGGAATCATGGCAATTCCTCCTCATCTCGTCCTGAGTCAGGAATAAATTCAATAATATCAGCTACTCCACATTGGCAGGCAGAGCAAATTTTCTTCAAAACTTCCATAGAGACATCTTCTCCCTTGCGCAGCTTCGTCATCGTTCCGCTTGCAAGACCGGTCGCTTTCCGCAGATCTGCTTTACTCATATTCAAATCCACAAGCAGTTTCCAAAGCTTTTTATAACTTGTTTTCAAGGATGTTGCCCCCCAGTACATATTTTTCCTAATTATAACATATAAATGTCATATTCTCAATTGTTTTGTCAACTTATTGAAAGAGTTGTCATATTCTTGCGATACTAATCATAAAGTTAGAACACTAAATTAAGATAAAAAGAGTGCGTAACCTTCCAAAAGCTACGCACTCTTTTAGCCTAATTAAAGATGATTTCGTGATTTATAATTTCTTCTGCCTGTTTCCTAACGCTATTCATTTTTCTTACCCATAACATCATATCTTCAGCTTTTAGTTGTTCTGTGATACCTTCCTGTTTTGCCATTTGGTCTACCAGATCGTCAAACATCCGCTGTGCCTGCTGTTCAATATCCTCAAGATAGGGGTAGAGGGTACACCTGGTAAGCATATTGTAATACTTAATTCGGTGATGCTGCTTAAGATACTGCCTACGGCGATTTCCCCAAACACCGATCTCATATACCAGCTGCTCGGGCAGTTTAACATTTGGTAGTAGGTAATCACCCTTTTGGGTGTAAGTACCGCCATTCTGTTCAAATAAAGTCTGTACCATAGTCTTGACCTCCTATAATTTGATGGTAGCTTCATTTTACAGAAGTCTTTCGATAAGTGCGAATGTGCAATTGAGAATAAAACAATTCCGAGGTCGGTTCAATTGAACCTTCCTCGGAATTGTTCCATTTGCGTTGCCTTGCATTTCCGGATAAAAGAATTTCAAGATTTCCGAATTACTTCCTTATCTGGTATATGCATAAGACACGGTCCTTTTTTATGCCTCATAAAGATAGGTGAAAGAACGATCCGTTACGGAACCGTCCAGGTAAACGGCAGAATCCGATATGCGGCGAAATCCGCATTTCTCGTGCAGCCGCAATGATGCTGTATTGCGTTTACCAATATGGGAATAAATTTTCCGACCCGGATTTTGCATCAGCACTTCCCTTACCAGACTGTACGCAAATCCTCTTCCCCGATACTCTTCGGCTGTTTCCAGCGCCTCCACAAGCAAGCCATCCCGGAACGAACACAGCCGCAGAGCTGACAGATAGATCCCCTGTTCTTCCAGAATCCAGTAGCGCTCATCCGCCGAACGGAAAAACTCTTCACGAAGAAACTCATAAAAGCCCTGTTCCACCTGTAAAAGCTGTTCCTGCGGAGACAACTCAGGATACCACAGCAGACCATTTTCACGATTTCCTTCGGCATACACCGTCATCAAGGCACTGAAGTTCAGCTGCCGGAGAGAATTTGCTATCATTAGCATATTACAATTTTTCCCCTAAAATAGACTTGGTCGCGTAGGCATTCAGACTCATATCTGCCACATTTCCGGCAAGATACTCATAATAAGCCTGCGCGCCAATCATGGCACCATTATCACCGCAAAGAGACAGCGGAGGCATATACACCTCTGCTCCCAGTCTCTCTGCCGCCGCCAGTATGTCCCGGCGGATCCGGGAGTTGGCAGCAACACCACCGGCAACGGCAATTTTACGAAGTCCGGTTTCCTCTATGGCCCGCACTACTCTCGGTACTAAGGTATCCGAAACCGCCGCAGAGAAAGAAGCACAAAGGCCGGGAATATCCACTTCCTCGCCCACCTGTTCTGCGTGATGGATCAGGTTCAGTGCCGCCGTTTTCAGGCCGGAAAAGCTCATATCATAAGGATTGGCACCGGGCTTGGAACGGGGAAGGTTATACCTGGTCTCGTCCCCCTCCTTTGCCACCCGATCCAGCGCCGCACCGCCGGGATAAGGCATTCCCAGCACCCGGGCCACCTTATCAAAACATTCACCTGCAGCATCATCCAGAGTTGTACCCAGAATCCGCATCTTCGTGTAGTCCTGAATCTCCACAATCATGGTATGGCCGCCGGAAACCACCAGGCAAAGAAACGGAGGCTCCAGCTCCGGATACGCCAGATAATTCGCAGCAATATGGCCACGGATATGATGAACGGGAATCAAAGGCTTATTCAGCGCCAGAGCTGCAGCTTTTGCAAAATTCACACCCACCAGCACGGCACCAATCAGTCCGGGGGCATATGTGACAGCGATGGCATCAATATCTTCACGGGTCAATTGCGTCTCCGCCAAAGCCTGATCCGCCAGGCCGTAAATCGCTTCGATATGCTTCCGGGATGCGATTTCCGGCACAACTCCACCGTATTCCCGGTGCAGTGCCACCTGGGAAGCAATGCAGTCCGTCAGCACCTTGCGGCCATCTTGGACAATGGCAACTGCTGTTTCATCACAGGACGATTCCACTGACAGAATATTCAAATCTCCCACTCCTTTCTGAGAATCAGAGCATCTTCTTTGGGATTATGATAGTAACGGGGACGACGTCCAACCTGTACAAATCCCTGTTTTTCATAAAGGGCAATGGCGGGCGCATTGGAAACCCGCACTTCCAGAGAAAGGCATCTTACCTCTCTTTGTTTCAGTCCCTGTACCAGAGCATTCACCAGGCATTCACCTATTCCCTGCCGTCTGTACGCAGGAGAAACTGCCACATTCATCATGTCCGCCTCTCCCAGCACTGACTGGGAACCGATATAACCCGCAACCGTATCCCCATCCACCGCCACCAGCCAGTAAGACAGTGGGTTATCCAGTTCTGAACGGACACTGTTTTCACTCCAGGGATCGGAAAAACATATCTTTTCCAGCTCTGCGACCTGAGGCACATGCTGAGCCTCCATGGTTTTAATCTCTATCATTTTGCCTCATACCAGCTTTTACCGATTTTTGCTTCCGCTGTCAAGGGAACCCGAAGCGGTGCAACTTCCTGCATCTCCCGGCTGATCAGCTCCGCCACCTGAGGAGCCAGCTCCTCAGGGCATTCCACGATCAATTCGTCGTGCACCTGCAGCAGCAGCTTTGCCTCCGGATAATTCTTACGCAGCGCTTCGTCCACCCGGATCATGGCCAGCTTGATAAGATCCGCAGCCGTGCCCTGAATCGGGGTATTCAGCGCAATCCGCTCCGCACCCTGACGTACATTGTAATTACTGCTTTTCAGCTCCGGAATATAGCGTTTGCGGCCATACAGGGTCTCGGTATAGCCCTTTTCCCGGGCTTCCGCAACTACCTGCTTCATATAATCCCGGACGCCGCGATACTTTGCCAGATAATTATCAATATAGTCCCTTGCTTCATATCGGGATACGCCAATATCCTCTGCCAGAGAAAATTCGGAAATACCATAGACAATGCCGAAATTGACTGCTTTGGCATGGCGGCGCTGCAAGGGAGTTACATCCTCCGGCGCCACACCGAAAACCTGGGAAGCCGTCACTGTGTGAACGTCCATACCGCTGATAAACGCATTCTGCATCACTTCGTCATCTGCGATATGTGCAAGAACCCGCAATTCAATCTGGCTGTAGTCCGCATCCACCAGCACGCAGCCGGGGTTGGGAATAAACATTTTCCGAATTTCTGCGCCCAAATCCGTCCGAACAGGGATATTCTGCAGGTTAGGCTCCATCGAGGACAGCCGGCCGGTAGCCGTTACCAGATTCTGGAACGTGGTATGAATCCTGCCATCTGCGCCGATCTGAGACAGCAATCCATCCGCATAGGTGGATTTGAGCTTTGTCAGCATTCGATAGTCCATCACGGCAGGAACAATCGGGTGATAAGCCTTGATTTTTTCCAGCACCTCAGCGTTGGTGGAATAGCCGGTCTTTGTCTTTTTTACAGGAGGAAGACCCAGCTTTACAAAAAGCAATTCCCCAAGCTGTTTGGTGGAATTGATATTAAACGGTTCGCCGGAATAGGAGAAAATCAGTTTTTCACAATCCGCAATTCTTTCGGAAAGCATCTGGCCGAACTGTACCAGCTGTTCTCTGTCAATGGCAATGCCCTGCTTTTCCATTCGGTAAAGCACCGGACACAGCGGCAGCTCGATTTCGCTGTACAGCTTATCCATCCCCTGCGCTTCCAGTTCCTTAATCAGGATAGGTCTCAGATTCCAAACGGCCTCCGCACAGGCGGCAGCGTCTCCGTCCTCCACGGTCTGACCCAGGAAATTGGTCGCTAGCTTGGAAACAGGATACTCTGCTTGAGACGGATTCAAATCATATGCGGCCAGCGCCGTATCGAAAGCAAAGCTTCCAGACGGCAAGCCCATTTCATCCAGACGGTGGAGCGTGGATTTCAGGTCGTGGCAGACAAGATTTTTCCCCTCGGTCAAAATTCTATCAAGGCGCATGGCCTCCATGGGCGTTACCACACACACGCCCTTTTCCCAGGCAATGCCCACAGAGCCGTCTTCCGCCGCATAGAGCGCAAACTCCCCAAGTGTTTCCGGAAGTTCAGAGGTTCTTTCCAGCGCCTCGCATTTCACTTCCGGCTTCGGAGCCTCCTGCTCTGCGCCGCGAAGGCCGTACTTGTCGATCAGGCGAATGAACTCCAGCCGCACAAACAGGTTATACAGTTCCACCCGATTATACGGCTGAATAATCGCATCCTTCGGTTCAAAATCAATGGGCGCTTCACAGCGAATGGTTGCCAGATCATAGGACATATAGGCATTTTCTTTGCCCGCCAGCAGCTTTTCCCGCAGTTTGGGCCGGATAGAGGGATCCTCAATATTGGCATAGACACCATCGAGAGACCCAAATTTCAACAGCAAATCCGTTGCCGTCTTCGGTCCGACGCCTGCAACACCGGGGATATTGTCGGAAGAATCTCCCATAAGAGACTTGAGGTCAATGATCTTCTTCGGCTCAAATCCATATTCTTCCCGAAATTTTTCTTCGTCGTAAACCGTTGCTGTTGTCTGTCCGGGGCGGGAAATCACAAGCTTGACATGAACATTCCTGTCAATCAGCTGCAAACTGTCCCGGTCACCGGTGACAATCACGCATTCCCAGTCATTGTTGCTGCAAATGCGGCCCACGGTTCCGATCACGTCATCCGCTTCCCATCCCTGGCATTCGTAAATGGGAATGTTCATGGCACGAAGGACATCCTTCATCACCGGCATCTGCTGAGCAAGTTCCTCCGGCATTCCGTGACGGGTAGCCTTGTACCCGTCGTACTGCAGATGCCGGAATGTGGGACCGTGGAGGTCAAAAGCAACGCAGACTGCATCCGGCTGTTCTTCTTTCTCCATCTTGTCCAGGATATTCAGGAATCCAAAAATTGCATTGGTAAACAGGCCATCCCGCGTAGTCAGGGGCTTTACGCCAAAGTATGCACGGTTAATGATGCTGTTTCCGTCTAAAATCAGTAGTTTCATACTTTCTTCCATTTTGTGCCCTGGGGCGTATCGATAATTTCGATACCGCGGGCCTTCAGCTCATCGCGGATACGGTCAGCTTCCGCAAAATTCTTTGCCTTCTTAGCCTCGGTACGGGCGGCTACCAGTGCATCGATTTCAGGATCGGCAGATGCAGCCTTTTCTTCCTCCGCCTTCTTGCGGACAGCCTCGGCCGCAGAAATCAGGTTCAGAGACAGCACCCGGTCAAAATCAGAAAGCGCTGCCAGCTTGGTGGCATCGTTGGTCTTGGCCTTCAGCACATCATACAGCGCTGTCACAGCCAGAGAAGTATTCAGATCGCCGTTGAGGGCATTGCAGAAACGTTCCTTCAGCTGTGCGAAAACTGCCTCATCCACTTCGCCTTCCTCTTTCAGAGCGGCGATCTTACTAATCAGCTTCTGATAAGCACCGGCGGCATTCTCCAGATTCTCCCAGCTGAACACCAGATTCCGGCGGTAATGGCTCTGCAGGCAGAACAGGCGGTAAGCCATAGGATCATAGCCCTTGCTCTCCAGCAGGGAAACCGTAAGGAACTCACCCTTGGACTTGCTCATTTTGCCGGTTTCGTTGTTCAGGTGGTGTACATGGAACCAGTAGTTGCACCACTTATGGCCCAGATAACTCTCCGACTGTGCAATCTCGTTGGTATGGTGCGGGAAGGCATTATCAATGCCGCCGCAGTGGATATCCAGGTATTCTCCCAGATACTTCATGGAAATACCGGAGCATTCAATATGCCAGCCGGGATAGCCCACGCCCCAGGGAGAATCCCATTTAAGGGCCTGATCTTCAAACTTACTCTTGGTAAACCACAGAACGAAGTCATTCTTATTTTTCTTATTGGTATCTTCCTCAACGCCCTCACGAACGCCGACAGCAAGATCTTCCTCGTCGTGGTCATTGAAAACATAGTACTTTTCCAGTTTGGAAGTATCGAAATAAACATTGCCGCCGGCGACATAGGCGTAACCCTTATCCAGCAGACCGGATACGATTTCAATAAACTCAGAAATGCAGCCGGTGGCGGGCTGGATAATTTCCGGCCGTTTGATATTCAGTTTGTCACAATCAGCAAAGAAAGCATCCGTATAATACTGAGCGACCTCCATAACGGTCTTATGCTCCCGTTTGGCGCCCTTCAGCATTTTGTCTTCACCGGTGTCGGCATCCGAGGACAGGTGGCCAACATCCGTAATGTTCATGGCGCGGGTCACATGGTAACCCAGATAGTTCAGAGACTTTTCCAGAACATCTTCCATGATATAGGTGCGCAGATTGCCAATATGCGCGAAATGGTAGACCGTAGGGCCACAGGTATACATTTTTACCTCATTGCCCGAATTGGGGGTAAACAGTTCTTTCTTATGGGACAGAGAATTGTATAGATACATTCAGCTTTTCCTCCATTCGATGATTTTATAATGAAAATCCCGCCTCCGGTACCTTACGGTACAAGAGGCGGGCAGATTATACTCGCGGTTCCACTCTCGTTTATCACTCTGGTAAAAATTCGCTCCCGGACGCACTTTCACGGGCCGCCTCCGCTCGGGCTTCCAGCCTTGACCCGCAGCTCTCTGAGGAATTGGTTTCCGTTACTCTTTCCGTTCACAGCGATATACAATTAGGGTTATTTTACCACCATAGTGGTAGTATTGTCAAGTTTTTCAGAATTTATATTTCCTGAACCTTCATAATGTCTTTTCGGTAGGTACGGATACCGATTTCCAAAAGCTCCATGGCGCGCACCAGCTTTTCTTCCTCCAGGACATAAGCAATACGTACTTCATTGATTCCCTTGCCCGGAGTCTCGTAGAAAGGTGCACCGGGTGCAAACATAACGGTGTCCCCGTTGTCATCAAACTCTTCCAGCAGCCATTTCTGGAATTTGTCCGCGTCGTCAACAGGCAAACCCGCCATAATATAGAACGCACCCATCGGCTTCTGAACCATTACGCCGGGGATCTTCTGCAGCTGTTCCACCACCAGATCACGGCGTTTCCGGTATTCTTCCCTGCATTTGCGGTAATAGTCCGCATCCACCGTATAAAGTGCCGTCGCTCCTATCTGATCGATGGTCGCCACCGCCAAACGGGACTGGCAGAATTTCAGCAGGGCATGCTGCAGCTCTTTGTTCTTCGTAATCACACATCCAACCCGGGCACCACAGGCCGAGAACTGCTTGGAAACCGAGTCAATAATAATCAGGTTCTCGTCAATGTCACGGAAACGTCCCATCGTAGGCACACCGTCGCCGTCTCCGTAGCAGAATTCCCGGTACACTTCGTCGCTGATCAGGTACAGATTGTGCTCTTTCGCCACATCTGCGATCATCCGCATTTCTTCCTGCGTCAGCACAACACCGGTGGGATTTCCGGGATTGGTGATCATGATGGCACGGGTGTTCTTGGTAATCAGGCTTTCGATTCGCTCACGAACCGCATAACGAAATCCTTCCTCTGCATTGGTCGGCAGTGCACGGATACCGCCGCCGGCCATGTGCACGAAGGTAGTATAGTTCGGATAATAAGGCTCAGGGATGATGACCTCCGTATAGGGATCCAGAATGCTCAGGCAAGCCAGCATCAGCGCTTCGCTGCCGCCGGTTGTAATCAGCACATCGTCCGGCTCCAGTTCCACGCCCAGCTTGCGATAATAACGGCAAACGGCATCGATCAGCTCCGGGATGCCGGAAGACGGCGCGTACGCCAGCGTTTTTCTGTCGAAGCTTTGAATGGCATCATAGAATGCCTGTGGTGTTGGTAAATCAGGCTGTCCGATGTTCAGGTGATAAATGTTCTTTCCTCTCTCCTTGGCGGCTACAGCGTAGGGGTGAAACTTCCGCATTGGAGACGGCTCGCAGCGATTGGCATTGATTGAAATGTTCATGTTTCCCTCCTTTGGCAGCAGAGCTGCCTTTCTGTTCTGTATATTGTTTAATAAGGCGCAAAAGCTCGGGTGTCAGCGCCCCAAGGACGACAAGATTCGGGATTGCCATAAGACCATTTACAATTTCCGAAATAGCCCAGACAGTACCTGTATTCAGCACCGCACCGATCATCACGGCAGCAATCTGAAGAAACACAAATTTCTTCCAGACACCATCCCCCAAAAGATATTGTGCACACCGTACACCGTACAGTCCCCAGCCCAAAACCGTGGCAAAAGCAAACAGGCACAGGGCAAAAGCAATCAAAATAGAAATCCAGTCTCCGAATACGGAGGCAAAGGCACTGGTAGTCAGCCGGATGCCGGCATCCACCCCGTAGGGAATCTCAACACCGCTGCACAGGATTACCAGAGCTGTCATCGTACAAATCACTATGGTATCCAGAAAAACCTCCATAATTCCCATCAGCCCCTGTTCCACAGGGTGGGAGACCTTTGCAGATGCATGGGCAATTGATGCCGTACCCATACCGGCTTCGTTAGTGAACACCCCTCGGGATACACCCGTACGAAGGGCTACAACCGCCGATCCGATCATGCCGCCGGTTACCGCCTGTGGGTGGATTGCGCCCTGAATAATGGCTGCAAACGCCTGTGGGACGGCATCTGCTCGCAAGATCAGTACCAGCATACCCATCAGCAAATACATACCCGCAGCGAATGGCACTAATCGCTCCGCCACCTGTCCGATTCTTCGGGCACCACCCAGCAGCATGGCGGCTATGATAACAGACAGCACCAGTCCCATAAGAACATTCCCTGTCCTGCTTTCTGCCACGCCAAAGACAGCAAGGGTATCATTGATACTTGCCACCAGAGTATTGATCTGTGTGGCATTTCCCACACCGAAGGCTGCAACAACGCCAAGGAAGCTGTAAATTCCCGCCAGGGGTGCAAAGCCCCTGGGAAGCCCTTCACGAATCATATACATTGGGCCGCCGACAAACTCTCCGTTTTGATTCTTCACACGGTAGCGTACTGCCAGCGTCGCTTCAGCGAATTTGATAACCATTCCCAGAATGCCGCAAATCCACATCCAGAAAATTGCGCCCGGACCGCCGATTGCGATTGCTCCGGCCACACCTGCCAGATTACCGGTGCCTACGGTAGCCGCCAGTGCCGTACACAGGGCCTGATAAGAGGACACCCCGTCCTCCTGCTTTTCCTCTTTCCTGAATTTGGAGAAAAAGCATCGCACCGCCGGCGGAAAAAGCCGCATCTGAATAAATCCCGTCCGGCAGGTAAGATAGATGCCCACGGACAAAATCAGAATCAACGCAGGCGCGCCCCATACGACATTGTAAACAGTTTTAACGAAATCCGTCATACGATCACCTCTAGAATATCATGCTAAAATATGCTTTTCAAGTAATTTTTACCGAAACAAAATTGGTAAAAAAAAGCAGTCCCTCTGCTGAGGAACTGCTTTCGTGTTATTCCCATGTGGCCCAGATTTCCGGACAATATCCAACTGTTGCCTGCTTTCCGTTGCGAACAACAGGTGTTTTCATCAGTGTGGGGTCATCAAATACCTTGTCTTCCTTGGCTCGGGTGTCATCCATGTATTTCATCAGCGTAATCTCCTGAGACTTACCGTCCCAGTCGATCAGCTTATCAATCCCGCCCACAGCCCTCAGGACGCTGTCAAATTCCTTTGGAGACATTCCGAAACGGAGCAGGTCAATGGACTGGTATTTGATTCTGCGTTCTTTGAAGTAACGCTCGGCTTTTTTGGTATCAAAGCACTTTGATTTCCCAAAAATCTGAATGTTCAATAATTTACCTCCATCAGACTGAGTCCCTGCGGCGGAGCCATGAAGCCTGCATCGGCACGCACGCTTCTGAAAAGCGAAGGAACGCTCTCAGCCGTCCGCTCTCCCCGGCCTACTTCCAGCAGGGTTCCCACCAGAATCCGCACCATATTACGAAGGAAACCGTTTCCGGTTATAGAAATACGGATTTCATTACCTTTTTTCTGAATATCCAAACAATAGATCGTGCGAACCGTGGATTTCTTCATTTTCGCATTCGCACAGAAAGCGCCAAAATCATGTTCGCCTACCAAATGGGCCGCCGCCCGTCTCATGGCTTCCAGATCCAGCTTTTCCGGGTACACCGTCATAAAGCGCCGCTCAAACACGCAGGGGGTATCACTATTCCAGATGCGGTAGCAATAGGTTTTATTACTGGCGTTCAGTCTTGCATGAAAGCGTTCAGAAACCTCTTTACAGGAATATATGCCTATATCGTCGGGTAAATACCGCCGCAGCTGCGAAAGGATTTCTTCCGTCGGCATATCGCTGGCACAATGGAAATTGGCAACCTGACCGTTTGCGTGCACGCCGGCATCCGTACGTCCGCTGCCGAAAACCTCGATTTCTTCCTCTAATATTCGGGAAAGCGCTGTTTCCAGCTTTCCCTGTATGGTATTGTCGATGCCGGGATGCCGCTGCCATCCACGGTAGCGTGTTCCGTCATAGCAAATATCCAACCGTATATTTCTCATATATTTCCCTTCTTTTTCCTGAATATAAGAATTACAGTTCCTGCTTCTCCAGCCAGGTAGAAATGTAACTGAAAACCTCTTTCTCATTCAGCTCGTGCAGCAGCTCATGCCGGCACAGAGGATAGAGCCGCATAGTTACATTAGTCATCCCCACGTCCTGGAACGCTTTCACCGTTCGTTTGACACCGTCACCGTACAGACCAACCGGGTCATCCCCGCCGGAAACAAACAATACCGGCAGATCCTTCTGCATACGCTGCAAATGGCTGGGCTCCTGAATGTACAGCAGCCCCGTCATTATATCCCGCATCAGGCCGGCAGACAGTGTGAAATTGCACAGAGGATCTGCAATATAAGCATCCACGCACCGGTTGCTGCGACTGAGCCAATCGTACTCGGTGCGCTTATGTTCTATCTTCCGGTTAAAAAGCTCATGCACAACCTTCTGCAAATGATCCGCCGGTTTTCGCTCATCGTGCATCTTGCAGGCCATAGAAGCCGCTGCCATACCGGAATTAATGATACCACGGGGCAGCCAGGTAGTACCGCACAAAATCACTGCCGAAATACCGCAATTGGGATACCTCGCAAGAATCGTACGCACCAGGAAAGAGCCCATGGAATGCCCCAGCAAAATATAGGGTATATCCGGAAATTCCAGACGGGTATTTTTAATCAGACGATAGGTATCGTTCGCAGCTTTGAGCCAGCCGCCGTCGAAATAGCCCAGCGTGCCTTCCTTGCCGACAGACTCACCGTGGCCCATATGATCCTCAGCAACCACCAGATAGCCCTGCTCCGACAACCGGGACGCCAAGGTCTCATAACGGAGCGCATATTCTGCAACACCGTGGACAATCTGTACAACTGCACGAGGTTTTCCCTCCGGCTCCCACCGACAGCCATGGATTGTTCCTTTTCCGCAGGATGGATAATAAAAATTCATGTGCATGACGCTCACCTCACTTTTATATCTATATTATCAGCTATTTCCCCACAAAAATCAACCATAAACCAAAAAATTTATTGACATAATATCTTTACCGTGTTACTATTCAGACGCTATGTATGAATGGGATATATATGTATCCTATTGTATCATACTATCCTTTTGGAAACTAAGGAGATTCTGAATGGAACAGAAAGAAAACAGTCCTGTTGAAGCAACACTGGAATTAATCGGCGGAAAATACAAAGCGCTGATTTTATGGCACCTCTCCGGGAAAAAGCTTCGCTATTCCCAGCTGCGTAATCTTTTGAACGGTGTTACCCCAAAAACGCTGACACAGCAGCTGCGGGAACTGGAAGCAAAAAGTCTCATTCACCGGGAAGTGTATGCCGTAGTACCGCCTAAGGTGGAATACTCTTTGACGGAGCTTGGGAAAAGCTTGATGCCCATTCTCGATGCAATGCGGGACTGGGGCAATACATATCTTTGCCAGCATCAGATCGAATCCAGCCGAATCCTCATTTCAACTAATTAAACAAACATCGAAAGGAACAGATTATGAACATAAAGATTTTGTCCGATAGTACCTGTGACCTGTCTGAATCCCTTATTAAGAGTAATAACATCGGCATTGTGCCCTTAAACATTATCAAAGACGAAAAATCTTTCAAAGATGGCATTACCATCACCCCTGATGACATCTTCCGGCACGTTGCCGCCGGCGGCAGTCTGTGTACCACCTCTGCCAATTCCGTCGGCGAGTATCAGGAATACTTCAGACAGTATGCCGGCGATTATGACGGCGTGGTCCACATTAATATCGGCTCCGGCTTCTCCTCCTGCTATCAGAACGCCTGCATCGCTGCGGAGGAATTTCCCAACGTGCGTGTTATCGACTCTCAGAACTTGTCCACCGGCCAGGGCCTGGTTGTACTGGAAGCATGCCGTCTGGCAAAGGAATGCACCTCTTTGGACGAACTGGCTGAAAAGATGCGTGCGTTCACTCCCCGGGTAGAAGCCAGCTTCCTTCTGGATCGGCTGGAGTATATGGTCAAGGGCGGTCGTTGTTCCTCTGCCACTGCGCTGGGTGCCAACCTGCTGAATCTGAAGCCCTGTATCGAAGTAAAAGACGGCAAGATGGTAGTTGTTAAGAAGTATCGCGGCAAATACGCAAAGTGCCTTGCAAACTATGCCAGGGATCGTATTGCCAACCGAGAGGATTTAACAAGAGAAACCCTGTTCGTCACTAACACTCCCATCTCCGACGAATGCCACAGTGCCGTCATGGAGGTCGTCAGGGAGTACGGCCACTTCCAGAACGTTTACGAAACCAGTGCAGGCTGTACCGTTTCCTGCCACTGCGGTCCCGGAACACTGGGTGTTCTGTTCGTTCGCAAGTAAGGAGAAATTCAAATACACACCGCCGAAATTTTCGTTCGGCGGTGGTTTTTGTCTTGTATTTCTTGGAATCCGTGATATACTTGCAATGGTTAGGATTATTCTTGTGAGGGATTGCAATGAATTATAACAGACTGCTGGATTTCGCAACCGATCTTGGGTATGAATTATCCATGTGCGGGGCAGAAACCTATCGTGTAGAAGACAGTATCACCCGAATTCTTGGAGCCTATGGCATGCCCTGTGAGGTATTTGCCATTCCCAACAGCATCATCGTCAGTATCACCCTTCCGGACGGAACTCCTCTTACGCGGATGCGCCGCATGGGCTTTCATGGCAACAATCTGGATGGCGTCGAGCTTTTCTCCAACCTCAGCCGAAAAATCTGTTACGAAAAGCCGGATGTGGAGGTTGCAGAGCAATTACTGGAGGAAGCACGCAAATCCATGCGTTTTCACCCCCGTATCATTCAGCTGATCGGCTATTTTCTTGGTGCTGCCGGATTCAGCCTTTTCTTTGGAGGAAACGTAATCGATACCATCTGCGGTGGTTTCAGCGGTGTTGTCACCGGTGCCTGCCTGATGTTTATGGACAGATTTGAAGCAAACAACTTCTTCAAAACTCTGCTGGCAGCTCTGCCTCTTGCTCTTGTAACCTATATCAGCAACCATTTCGGATTCTGTCCCAACGCTGACGCCGCTACTACCGGCGCCGTCATGGTTCTGATTCCCGGCTTGCTGTTTACCTATGCCATGCGTGACATTATCTTCGGTGACACCAATTCCGGTGTAAACCGCATTGTCCAGGTTGTAATGATTGCCGTAGCAATCGCCTGCGGTACCGCTGCCGCCTGGGGAATTGTCACTGCATTTTGGGGTGCACCCGTCAGCGTCCCCAAGATTGACCACAGCTTCTGGGTCGAATGCATCGGTGCCACGCTCGGCTGCATTGGTTTTTCATTCCTGTTTAACATACATGGTCCCGGTATGCTGCTCTGTACGCTTGGAGGCATATTCGGATGGGGTGTCTACTGTCTCGTGATTAAGTTCGGCGGTGACGACCTTGCTGCCATGCTGGTCTCCTCTGCCCTCACCGCTGTCTATGCAGAAGTGATGGCCCGGATTCGCAAATGTCCCACCATCGGCTATCTGGTTGTGTCAATGATACCATTGATACCAGGTTCTGCTTTGTATTACACAATGAACTATGCCGTTCAGGGCGAAACAGAAAAACTGGCCACTCAGGGAATGTTCACCACCGGTCTGGCCGGTATGATGGCCACAGGTATCCTGCTGGTATCCACCTCCGTTCGGATGTGGAGCGTCTGGAAAGCCGAACACATCCATAAGAATGCCCCTAAAAAGTAAATCAAAAGACGAGTGTAAGGGTTTTCCCTGCACTCGTCTTTTTCTGTCTATAAACTGGAAAATACCGTTCCCAGACTTTCATGGAACACCAGATCCGCCTGATTGTCAAAAGGCGTCTCATCCCTGTTGATCAGGACCAGACGGTTTCCTCTGTAGTAGTGAATCAGTCCGGCAGCAGGATATACCGTCAGGCTGGTACCCCCAACGATCAGCATATCCGCATTCTGAATGGCGGACACACTTTTTTCAATGGTGTCCTGATCCAAAGATTCCTCGTACAGCACCACATCCGGCTTAACGATACCTCCGCAGTCGCAGCGAGGAACTCCGTCGCAGTTTTTCACAAATTCCGCAGGATAGAACTTTCCGCACCTGGTGCAGTAATTTCTCAGCACGCTTCCGTGAAGCTCGTAGACACGCTTGCTTCCGGCTTTCTGGTGCAGACCGTCAATATTCTGTGTCACGACCGCGGAAAGCTTTCCTTCTTTTTCCCACTCAGCCAAAACCCGATGGGTCACATTTGGCTCAAATCCCAGTGGAAGCATCTTTTCCCGATAAAAACGGAAAAAGTATTCCGGTTTCTGCAAATAAAAACTGTGACTGATAATCGTCTCCGGCGGATACTCAAATTTCTGACTGTACAGGCCGTCTACGCTGCGAAAATCAGGAATCCCCGACTCTGTGCTCACACCTGCTCCGCCGAAAAATACGATGGATTTACTCTCTTCCACCCATTTCTTCAACACTTCCAGCTGCCGCATCTTCTGCCTCCATTTCTTTCAGGAGCTTTCTGTCTGCCTTGCTTGTCAGATCCAGTTTTTCATACATATCCGGGCGGCGCTGTCTGGTGCGGCGCAGAGCCTGTTTCCTGCGCCACTGAGCCACCTTCTGGTGGTTTCCGGAAAGCAAAATTTCCGGCACCTCCCTGCCATGCCACACAGCTGGACGGCTGTACTGAGGATATTCCAGCAAACCGGAATAGTGGCTTTCATCTTCAAAGCACTCCGGATCAGCCAGCACCCCCGGCACCATGCGGCAAACCGCATCCGTCACGGCCATTGCGGCAATTTCGCCGCCTGTGAGGACAAAGTCTCCCAGCGAGATTTCCTCATCCACACACTCATCAATAAATCTCTGGTCAATTCCCTCATAATGGCCGCAAACCAGAATAAGGTTTTCCATTTTGCTCAGCCGGATGGCATCGGCCTGCTTAAATGTGTGCCCGCAGGGAGACATATAAATGGTATGCACCGGGCCGGAAGCTTCGTCGCATACGGCTTCCCAGCAGCGATACAAAGGATCCGCCTGCATAATGGCACCCCGTCCGCCGCCGTAAGGATAGTCATCCACCTGATTCTGCTTATTGGCTGTGTAGTCCCGAATCTGGTGGGTGTCAATATGGATGTATCCCCGTTCCTGTGCGCGGCCCAGAATGCTTTCAGACAGCACATCTCCCAAAGTCTCCGGGAACAGCGTCAGAATATCAATCCTCATCGGTACGCATCCCTTCGATGATTTGCACCTGCATGGTGTTGCTGTCCAGATCCACGCTGTGGACAAATGCCTTGACAGCAGGAATCATGTACTCGTACTCACCACGCACCACATAGACCTTATTCCCCGGATAGTCCAGAACGTCC
This sequence comes from Oscillospiraceae bacterium, assembly GCA_020025535.1. Classification (GTDB taxonomy): domain Bacteria; phylum Bacillota; class Clostridia; order Oscillospirales; family Oscillospiraceae; genus Faecousia. The sequence continues at coordinate 24,674 of JAHHRY010000012.1, forward strand.
TCCACCTTACCGATGGTTTCGCCGTTGAACAGAACATCCATTCCAATCAGCTCAGCCGCAAAGACCAGCTCCTCGGGCGCATCTTCCCGGTAGACCTCCACCGTCTTGCCCCGCATAGCCTGCGCCTGTTCCATGGTATCGATGCCTTCCAGCTTTAAGAGGTTGCAGGTCTTCTGAACACGGCAGTCTGCAACCCGATAATCCGTGCCGCAAATACGGACACGGGAAAATTCACACAAAAATTCCGGGGAATCGCCCCAGGGCAAAACCTTCATCTCTCCACGCACACCGTGTGTAGTGACGATTTCGCCTGCTTCAATAAATTGGAGTCTCATAGCAACTTCTCCTCGATTTTACCCAATAAAAGGGAAAATGCGTGACTTTCGCCACGCATACCCGTTAATCCACGATTTCCACCGTGACTTTTTCACCGGTGCGCTGGGCAACGGTTTTCACAATGGTACGGATCTCTTTTGCGATCCGGCCCTGTCGGCCGATAACCTTACCCATATCGCCTTCGGCGACACGAAGCTCCAGCACCTTACCGTCCTCGTTGTCGATTTCGGTAACGGTGACTTCGTCGGGATTATCGACCAGATTCTTTGCCATATAAAGCAAGAGTTCTTTCATTGCGCTACTCCTTTGGGGATTACAGCACGCCAGCCTTCTTCAGCAGGGCACGGACGGTATCAGTGGGCTGTGCGCCGTTCTTGATCCAGGTCTGAGCCTTTTCAGCGTCAATGTTGATGACAACGGGCACGCTCAGAGGATTGTAAGTGCCAATCTCTTCGATGCAACGGCCATCACGGGGAGAACGGGAGTCAGCAACAATAACACGGTAGAAAGGAGCCTTCTTAGCACCCATTCTTCTCAGTCTGATCTTAACCATTAAGATTCACCTCCATAAAAAATTAGAATTTAAATTCATATCGCAAAGCAAATGCTTAAAGCGAACCTTTTAAAGCCCAGGGAAACCGCCGAAGCCACCCATGCCGCGCATGCGCTTCATTTTCTTTCCCATACCGGGGCCGGAGAACTGTTTCATCAGCTGACGCATCTGTTCAAACGACTTCAGCAGACGATTGACGTCCTCTACCTTCAAGCCGGCACCGGCAGCGATCCGCTTTTTCCGGCTGGAGCCGATGATACCGGGATTCTCCCGTTCCTTCGGGGTCATGGACAGGATAATGGCTTCCGTATGAGCCATCTGCTTCTCGTCCACCTGAATGTTTTTAAGATTTGCACCGCCGGGCATCTGTGCCAGAATATCCTGCATGGAGCCCATGGACTTCAGCTGCACCATCTGGTCGTAGAAATCCTGCAGTGTAAATTTGTTGCTTTTGAGCTTTTCCTCCATCTCAGCGGCTTTCTTGGCATCGTAAGCCTTTTCTGCCTTTTCGATGAGAGTAAGCACATCACCCATTCCCAGAATTCTGGAAGCCATCCGATCAGGATGGAAGGGCTCAATATCCTCCAGCTTTTCGCCGATACCGGAGAACTTTACCGGCTTACCGGTAATTGCACGGACAGACAGTGCCGCGCCGCCTCTGGCATCACCGTCCAGTTTGGAAAGCATGACGGAATCAATATCCAGCCATTCGTTAAAGCTCTGGGCCGCATTGACAGCGTCCTGACCTGTCATGGCGTCCACAACCAGCATGATCTCATCGGGCTTGACGGCTGCCTTGATGTTCTTCAGCTCTTCCATAAGAGCTTCATCCACATGCAGACGACCGGCAGTATCCAGAAATACCATGTCATGGCCATGCTGGCGGGCATACGAAACGGCTTCTTTCGCAGTGGTCACCGGGTCCTGCTGTCCCTTTTCAAACACAGGAATTCCCAGCTTCTCGCCGCAGACCTTCAGCTGAGCGATGGCTGCGGGACGATAAATATCGCAGGCAACCAGCAAAGGATTTTTGCCCTGGCGCTTCATCAGGCCTGCCAGTTTGGAGCCGTTGGTGGTTTTACCGGCGCCCTGAAGGCCTACCAGCATAACAACCGTTGGCCCGTTGGGGTTAATGGTGATATGCTTAATATCGGAACCCATCAGCTTGCACAGCTCTTCGTTGACGATCTTGACGATCATCTGGGCAGGCGTCAGGGACTCCAGCACATCGGCGCCAACGCACCGTTCGGTGACGGATTTGGTGAAATCCTTACAAACTTTATAGCTGACATCCGCTTCCAGCAGAGCCATGCGTATATCGCGCATAGCCTCCTTGACATCGGCCTCTTTCAGGCGGCCCTTGCCACGGAGCTTCTTGAAGGTTGCGGAAATTTTTTCAGTTAATCCTTCAAATGCCATAGTTTACTCCTCAAGTCCTTGGGTTTGGAGAAGAATCTGTGCTGCCAGTTGGGATACTTGGGGATCCGGCTGGGATTGCAGCTGCAGTGCCGCGGCACGAATACTCTGCAGGGCCTTCTGCACCTTCATTTCCCTGCGGACGCAACCGGTTTTTTCTTCCATATTGCGAAGCAGCGTTTCTGCACGGTTCAGATTGTCGTACACGCCCTGTCGGCTCACGTTCAGTTCCTCGGCAATCTCCGTCAGAGAGAGGTCCTGATTGTAATGCAGATCAAAGCACATCCGCTGCCGCTCAGTAAGCAGGTCACCATAGTAATCATACAGCAATATCAGTTCCAACGATTCCATAGCGTCCTCCTGCTGTCAAGGCATTTCCCTTGACACCTGGCTATCATACACTATGCAGGAGGGTTTGTCAAGTATTTTTCCTTGACAGCGACAGATTATTTTCCAAACTTTTTACAATTTTACATCATACCACCGGGATTTCTCTGCCGTTTTGATAAATCCCATTTTTTCATACAAATGAATTGCTTTTTCGTTGGTGGAAGCCACTTCCAGACCAATGTGTTCTTCGCTTGCAGTTGAGAGCAGCGTTCTCAGCACCCGTTTCCCGGCACCCGGCAGAACCGAAGCCAGTGCCATCAGGCAGCCTTCCTCCAGCCAGCCGATACCCAGCAGCTGCCCGGCATCATGGACAAAATAGGCGCCGCCGGAGCTAAGGATCCGTTTTTCGTCCGCTTGGGTCAATGTGGCCGCATTGTCAACGTCCGCCATTCTCTCATTGTAGATCTGACGCCATTGGGAAACCGTTTCCTCTGTCACCGGCCAGAGATTCCCCATATCCGAAGTTTCCGTCTCTACTCTTCCCTGCATCTCATATATGACAGTGTGAAGCGGAAAGCTCTCCAGCTCAGGATGGCCTGCAGCATAGACTTTCTCCGCACCAACCGCTTTGCAAAAGCCGACGCATTCCTCTAAAAACGCAGGAAAACACTGTGGCTGTACATCCCGGAAGCAAATATAACTTTCCTGCCGATAGGACACTTCCCGCAGGAACAAACTGGCAACACCGTTTTCTGTTGTGAACACAGGAATATCTTTCATGCACGCCCTCCTTCTACGTTGGAATTATACTATCTTTTGGGATGATTCGCAACTATCCGTTTGTTCATTATGACCTCTTTTCCTACCAGTTTCTCTTTGAAAACTCATTGCTTCAAACAAATTTCCTTTTAAATACAGGTATTTTCCCAGTAGCGCCTTGCATTATGTCAAAAACAATATATAATTATCTTCAGTATCAGTCTCGAAAGGAGGTTAATTCCATGAAGAAGATCATCTGCAAAAAGGAATACGATACTGAAACCGCTACCATGGTCAAGAAGTACACCAGTGGTGTCTATGGTGACCCTGCCGGTTATGAGGAAATTCTTTTCCAGACTCCCGCAGGCCTGTACTTCCTGTATGTTCGCGGCGGTGAAACCTCTCCCTATCCTACAGAGAATATCCTGCGCATGGCAAAAGCCAAGGTTAACGCATGGATGGAAAACCATTAACTGAGCTACATATATGGAGCTTACTCTGCCCGGAGTAAGCTCCTTTTTTCTTGACAGATATGATATGATATCATTAGATAAATTTGCAAATAAGGTGATAATCCATGAAAATGAAGCCCATGCTATTGGCTGTTCTCTTGCTCGCCGCAATGCTGACCGGCTGTGCGGCTCCGAAGCAAGCCGCTGAGCATATCACTGCCACCACGTTACCTGTGTACCAGTTTACCAGCATTCTTTGCGAAGGAACATCGATCACAGTTAACAGACTGGTATCTGAAAGCGTTTCCTGCCTCCATGACTATTCCCTCAGTGTCTCTCAGGTCAAGGCTGTGGAAAGCGCTAAAATCGTAATTACTTCCGGTGCAGGTTTGGAAGATTTTATGTCTGACATTTTGGCCAACAAAAACGTGGTCGATGCCTCCGAAGGAATCGCCCTGCTTGGAGCTTCCCATGATGAAAAGGACGCAGACCACCATCATGAACATGATCCCCACATCTGGCTTTCCCCTGCCAACGCCATGGTAATGGCGGACAATATCTGCAAGGCTCTCAAGGAAAACTATCCTGAACACGCCGATGTCTTTGAAGCCAATCTGAAGAAGCTGCATCAGAAACTGCAGGAGCTTCTGGATTATGGCAAACAAACCCTTGCAGAACTGAAATGCCGGGATATGATTACCTTCCATGATGGTTTTCATTATTTTGCCCAGGCCTTTGATCTGAACATTCTAGCCGCCGTGGAAGAGGAGTCAGGAAGCGAAGCATCCTCTCAGGAGCTGATCAAATTGATCGATCTTGTGAAAACCCACAATCTTCCCGCAGTATTCATCGAAGAAAACGGTTCCAGCGCTGCGGCAAAGGTAATTTCCTCTGAAACCGGTGCTGCCATTCATACCCTCTCCATGGCCATGTCCGGCGACGACTATTTTGCAGCGATGTACAAAAATATTGACACCGTTCGGGAGGCCTTGGGATGAGATTATTTTTTCACGGCGGATGCGGAGATTCCTGCTGCCTGCGAATTCAGGATCTGTGCATTCAAATCGGCGGCAGCGTCATTTTGAAGGATGTGAACTTTTACGTTCACTGTGGAGAAATGGTTGCCCTGATCGGGCCAAACGGTGCCGGCAAAAGCACTCTTTTAAAAGCCATCCTCGGCCATCAGGATTACGATGGCGTTATTGCCTTTTCCACCCCCGGCCAGCGGGAACGGAAGCCCCGCATCGGCTATGTGCCTCAAAGTCCCACCTTTGATCCCGGCGACCCTTTGAGCGTTGCAGATTTGTTTGCCTGCTGCATGAGCCGCCGTCCTAATTTCTTAGGCATCTCAAAAGCCATGCGTGAAAAGATTTTGGACTGTCTGGACCGTGTTCACGCCACCGATCTCGTTGACAAGCGTGTAGGCACTCTATCCGGTGGAGAGCTGCAGCGTGTGCTGCTGGCACTGGCACTGGAGCCTCTGCCTAACATTCTGATTCTCGATGAGCCACTTTCCGGTGTGGACGTAGAGGGTATGGGAACCCTCATGGATATGCTCGACGAAATCCGCAAGACATACGATCTGTCAATTCTCATGATTACCCATGATTTTTCCACTTTGGAGCGTTATGCAGATCAGGTGGTTCTGATTGATCATGCCGTCTTAAAACAGGGCACCCCCGCGGAAGTGCTTCAGTCCGAAGAATTCCGCTGTGCTTTCCACATGAGAGGAGGAGATCAGGAATGACTATCTGGTATGCAATCTGTGACCTCATCCCTCTTGAAATGTTTCAGTGGGATTTTATGCGGAACGCCCTGCTGGCAATTCTCATCATGGCACCTCTGTTTGGCATTCTTTCTACCATGATCGTCACCGGCCGAATGAGCTTTTTCTCTGACGCTCTGGGTCATTCCGCCTTCACCGGCATCGCCATCGGCTGTATCTGCGGCATTGCCGCTCCTATCTGGGCAGCAGTGCTCTTCTCTTTGATTTTCTCCGCACTTTTTTCCTTTGTACGAAGCCGCAGCAACCAGACTGCTGATACCCTCATCGGCGTATTTTCCAGCGCTTCTGTGGCTTTAGGTATTTTTGTCGCCACACTGGGCGGTGGAAGCTTTACCAAGTACAATAAATATCTGATTGGTGATATTCTTTCCGTTTCCCCCGGGGAAATCGGCGTGCTTGCTTTGGTTCTGCTGGCTGTTCTCGCCATATGGGCCGTTTTCTCCAATCGTCTGACACTCACAGTGGTGCATCCTCAACTGGCTTCTTCCCGGAACATCCCGGTAAACGTCACGCAGGGACTGTTCTCCGCCATTGTCGCCGTGGTTGTAACCCTCACCATTTCCTCCGTGGGACTTCTGATCCTCAACTCCCTGCTGGTACTCCCCGGCGCTGCCTCCCGCAATGTATCCCGGAATATGCGCCAGTACCATAGCTTCTCCGTGCTGTTTGCTCTGATTGCCGGCATTCTGGGTCTGGTTGCCTCCTATGCCTGGGGCTGTTCCGCAGGTGCCGCCATTTCTTTGACATTGGCACTGGTATTCGCTGTCACATTCTTCCTGAGAAAGTGGAGGGCTTAATATGGAACAGGCTACGATTCAGGCAATCGCCCGGATGCACAGTGATTTCCCCACTAAGTTCGGCATTCCGCGTCAAAGCGGACTGGTAGAGGAACTGCGCTCTACCATCGTATTTGAACCGGAGTTCCGCAATCCGGAAGCTCTTCGTGGAATTGAGAATTTCTCTCACCTGTGGCTCATCTGGCAGTTTTCCGAAGCCGTCCGCAGTGACTGGTCCCCTACCGTCCGTCCGCCACGGCTTGGCGGCAACATTCGGATGGGCGTTTTCGCCACCCGTTCTCCGTTCCGTCCCAACTCCCTGGGACTTTCCAGTGTAAAGCTGCTGCAGGTAGAACATACTGAAAAATACGGCACCGTGCTCCATGTCGGTGGTGCTGATTTGATGGATGGCACTCCCATTTTCGACATCAAGCCTTATATTCCCTATGGAGACTGTCACACAGATGCCACCGGCGGTTTTACCGATCATGCGGGTGATTTTCTGTTGAAGGTGGATTTCCCGGACGAACTGCTGAAGATTCTCCCCCAGGACAAGCGCGAGGCCGCTGTGGGTGTTCTGTCCCACGATCCCCGCCCCTCCTATCAGCGCACACCGGAACGGGTATACGGACTGAACTTTGCAGGCTGTGACATCCGTTTTACTGTTGCAGATGACACCCTCACGGTTCAGGCTGTTGAACCGATTTGACAACTTATGTAGTGCACCGCTATTGCGGTGCACTTTTATTTTGGAAATTCCTCAATATCCAAATCCTTAAATGGGTATACCCGTTCCCATCCCTGCTCTGTCTTACGAATACTGCTTCTATGGGCGGATAACAGCCGTACAATATCATATACGTCAATCCATATTTCTGAATTGCACTCTTTCTGGCTTTCGTCAAAAATCAGTTCCAAACCAAAATGCAGATGGACCGTTTCAATATTATTGGTGTTTTCCTTATCCGAATAGCCGGTTCTTCCCATAAAGCCAATCAAATCTCCCGCCTGTACCATATCCCCAACTTTCAGCCCCGGAGCAAACGGCTGATCTTTTTTCAGGTGAGCATAGTAGTAATAGCGCTTGGAATCGAAAGAGCGGATGCCCACACGCCAACCACCATAGCGATTCCAGCCCATCGCTTCCACCACACCACCTTCTACAGCAACAATCGGCGTTCCCAGGCTGCCCATCAGATCATTTCCAAGGTGCTTTCTTCGGAATCCAAAACTTCGTCCTACGCCAAAATCTGAACAATGGCTATAACCATAACCTGCCGCAATAGGAGAAAAAGCCTTGAGGCCATACTGGGGCACCCATTCGCCGTCGCGATAAATTGCGAAGCTGCCCATCAAGCCGCCTAACGCTGCTGTATAGGCCTCATGATAGTAGTTGTAATACTTGTAGGTGTCACCCAAAAGTTCTGATGGATCTTTGTCCCCTTTCAAATCCGCCACTGCTTTTTTTACTGCCGCCAGTCCGCATTTTCCTCCGGTGCGGCAAGCTGCCAATGCCAGAGCATCGATCCATCCAATATGCTTTTCCGTTTCAAATGTAGCAATATCCTGCTCCATAACGTATTTCAGCGATTCACTGGGAATCGCAAAATCCACCCACCGAATAGGAGCCGCATATGCCGGGACAGTCATAGACAGCAATAAAATAAAAATCAAAATCCGCCGTTTCATACCCATTCACCTCTTGGAATAGGTTGTGAAACGGCGGACAAAACATTCCTGCCAATTATTTCAGATCTTTGCAAATTCCTTCAGCAATTCTGTACACATCTTCCATGGATGTGATGGAAGAAATCTGCTCCTTGTAGTAGCTGCTGTGTGCGACACCCCGCAGATACCATGCGAAATGCTTTCTCGCCTCCAGACAGGCTATTTTTTCGCCTTTGTCCTGGCGTGCCAGCTCAAACTGCTGAACAGCCGCCTCTACTCTCTTGTTCAAAGCAGGACGCACATAGTCCGTATTTCCCGCCATTGCCGCTTTAACTTCGGCAAAAATCCAGGGATCGCCAAAGGTGGCCCTTCCAATCATCAGGCCATCCGCTCCCGTCCACTTCCGGCACCGCAGAGCAGATTCGCCATCCACAACATCTCCGTTGGCAATCACCGGAATCTGCAGATGCTCCTTGGCCTTGCGAATGTAATCCCAGTCCGCCACGCCGGAGTACAGCATACTTTTGGTTCTGCCGTGGATGGTCACCATGGATGCACCGCTGTCCTGCATTCGCTTGGTAAAGTCCAGCACGTTGATACTGCCCTTGTCCCAGCCCAAACGACACTTCACGGTTACGGGCACATCTACCGCCTTGACAACCGCCGCAACGATCTGCCCAGCCAGCTCCGGAGTACGCATCAGGCCACAGCCGTCTCCGGAATTGGCAATTTTGGGCATAGGGCATCCCATGTTGATATCCAGAAAATCACACTTGGAGATTTCCAGTGACAGTCTTGCGCCCTCCGCCATGATTTCCGGATTATTGCCGAAAATCTGTGCACCACAGATACAGTGATCGTTTCGCCGCAAAAGAGCAGCCGTCTTTTTATCTTTATATACAAGCGCACGGGAGGAAACCATCTCCGTCTCCGTAATATCCGCACCGAGCTGTGCACATATCTCCCGGAAAGCCCAATCTGTCACACCGGCCATAGGGCCTAAAACCAGTGGATTCTCCACTTCAAAATTGCCGATTCTCATGTTATCCTCCCCTCCAGACTGAGGGATTATAACATATTATGCGCTTTTTCGCAAGTCACAACAAGGCGGTTATCAGCCAAATAAGTCCCGTAACCACAGCACCGCCGCCTGCCCACAGAGGCCCATTGTTCAGAATTCGTTTCTTTCTGCCGGTCTGTGCTGCTTTGCACGCCTCTTTCAGCAGCATTTCGTCGGTGATTCCGCGAGCCGCCGCATCCTCCTTCAAAATAAAAATTGCCTGTTCAAATAATTCAGGATCCGGAGAACGCACCACAATCACCTGTTTGGACACACCTTTTACCACTCTATCCACTCCTTTACCGGCAGTATGCCCACATGGTAAATTATTCATACACAATGCGATTGGTTATGAAGAAGCAAAAAGTTGCCGCCTCACGGCAGCAACTTTTTTATATTCATTTCATAAATCAGGAAATATTGGTAATCCACAGCAGCAGCGGCAGCGCAAGCGAGAAAACACTGATCACCCACGGATAGAGCGTCCGCTTGGAGCAGAACATCAGCATCAGACAGGCAGCCGTTACCGCCAGAGGACCATACACAGCAACAGCCCTTGATACATGGTCTGTTACAAAAACCAATCCTCCAAACAACGCGCTGTCAGACATGGTGTCAAAGGTAACCTTTGTAATCTGCACGGCTTCCGGCAGTCTGCTGGCATTCAGCACCGCCAGAATAGCAGCGGCGGCGGCCACAGGTGCCGCTAGAATGATACTGCGGAATTTATACATATAGCCGCCAATGACAGACAGGTCGCTTCCCAGTCTGCGGCAGACAGTTCCCGTTTTCTGCACACCGGGACGAATCTTCTCACAAAAATCGTTCCATTTTATTATGAGGCTGTTGATCCAGTTCATACACTACCTCCGAATGTTCTAATTAACTGTTATCATAACATAATATTGCTACAGATGCAATACACAGGAAGAAATGTTGCAAAACTTTCCTGTTTGCCGGGTCCGGACGATTTAACCCCGGTTCACTTCTTCCTGCGTCAGAATACGGCAGCCGAGAATCTTACCGTCCTGCACTTCAATCAAGCCGGCGCTTCCGCTGCCATATCCGCAGGTACCCGGATTCAGCACCCAGAGTCCGTCTTCTTCCTGATAGCATTCCGCACAGTGGGTATGACCATACAGAACCGCCTGTACTTTTGCCGCCCGTGCATCGCAAATCAGACGATGTCTGTCGTATTTCACACCGTGAAGGTGTCCATGTGTCAGATAAAGCCACACACCGCAGATTTTTTCAATTCTGATCTCCGGGTCCGGGATCCAGCCACGGCTGCGGTCGCAATTTCCCGGCACACGGAAGAAAGGAATTTCAGGATTTTCTTCCGCCATGGCTTCCCCATCGTCATAATAATCTCCCAGATGCACCACGGCATCGGGTTTCACTGTCCGGATGCACAGCCGCATAAACCGCAAGCTGGAATGAGAATCGGACAACACTAAAATTTTCATACTTCACCAACCGTTCTGTCTTCGCATATAGTAATATTGATCCTAAGTTTATTTTATTATAGCAGGCAATTTGACAGGAGGCAATCACATGCAGAAAAATTTCGATAATTATTCCATGCAGGAAACCCTGCGTCTGGCACGGAGTCCCGCCGGACAGGAGCTTCTCGCACTGCTGCAAAGAGAGCATGCATCCACCATGCAGGCCGTTCAGGAATACGCCAACGCCGGTCAGATGGAACAAGCCCAGCAATCCCTGGCAGGTTTTATGTCAGATCCAAGAATAAAAGCGCTGTTGAGACAGCTGCAGGAGGAGTCAGATGGATGATATGGAGGAAAAACTGGGGGCAATTCTAAATAACCCCCAGATGATGCAGCAAATCATGTCCATGGCCCAATCCTTCGGTGGTTCCGCACAAAACAACAGTGCACCGCCCAAGAAGCAAGAATCTCCCACCCGTGAGGCCTTTGCTCCGGATATTGATTTGGGGATGGTGCAGAAAATATCAGGGCTTGCCAGGCAAAGCCGCATTGACAAGCGGGAGCAAGCCCTGCTCCGAGCTTTGGGCGCTTACTTAAGCAATGAGCGATTACAAAAGCTGGAGCGAGCCATGAAGGCCGCTAAAATCGCAAAAATTGCCTCCTCTGCTCTTGGGCAGGGAGGCCTGTCATCCCTATTAGGCAGGTGAATTCCATGTATAACCGCTATATTCCCCAACCGGACGGCTCATTTCGCCGCAGCCGGGTTGAAAATCAATGGCAAACGCAAAACTGTAACTACAGGGAGCCGCCCAAAGAGGAGCAGCACTGTCCTCCTGAGAATTGCTGTCCCAAGCCCCAGGAGTGTCACTGTCCCCCACATCCGGACCCTTCTCCCTGCCCACCACGTCCGGGTCCACATCCCTGCCCCCCGCAGCCGGGCCCTTCTCCCTGTCCGCAACATCCGGATTCTTCTTCCTGTCCGTCATCCTGTCACAAGCCGGCAGAGTATTCCAGATGTGATCGGCACGACAGCGTGGGCGGATTTCTCCGGCAAATTCTCCCCAAGGATTTTGACACCGGTGACTTAATCATCGTGCTGCTCTTACTTTTACTGGCTGGTGACTGCCAAGAGGACAGAAATACTGCATTACTGACACTTGTGCTGTATCTTGTTATGTAGAATGGCAAAACCGGATGGTATACCCCCAAGAAAATCGCCCATGGAAGACTGTGCTTCCATGGGCGATTCATTTTATCTTGCTATCTTGCCACAAAGCCGACTTTCTTATATACCTTGCGGAGGGTCTTTTCAGCCATGTAGCCTGCCTTCTCTGCGCCGCTGTGATATACGCTTTCCAGATATGCCTTATCCTTCATCAGGCGGCTCGCTTCTTCCCGAATGGGGCGAAGCGTCTCGACAACCGCTTCACCGACTACAGGCTTGAATGCGCCATAGCCCTTGCCGGCAAACTCTGCTTCGATCTGCTCGAAGGTCTTGCCGGTACAGGCAGAATAAATCGTCATCAGGTTGGCAACGCCGGGTTTATTTTCCTTGTCGTAGCGCACACAGTTCTCCGTATCGGAATCGGTAATTGCACGCTTGAACTGGCGCATGATGACGTCGGGACTGTCCATCAGAAGGACTCTGCCGGTGTCATCATTTTCAGACTTGGACATCTTGGCAGTGGGATTGGTCAGACTCATGACGCGGGCGCCCACCTTGGGAACAAAAGGTTCCGGAAGCTTAAACACGTCCCCGTAGACGCTGTTAAAGCGACGGGCAATGGCGTGGGTCAATTCCACGTGCTGCTTCTGATCTTCGCCCACAGGCACCAGGTCGGGCTGGTACAGCAGAATATCCGCAGCCATCAGGCTGGGATACGTAAACAGGCCGCCGTTGATATTATCCGCATTCTTGGCAGATTTATCTTTGAACTGAGTCATACGGCTCAGCTCGCCAAACATGGCATAACAGTTCAGAATCCAGCCCATTTCCGCATGCTGATGGACATGGCTCTGAATAAACAAAGTATTTTTCTCAGGGTCCAGACCGCAGGCAATATACTGTGCCAGCTGCTCCAGAGTACGGCGTCGCAGATCTGCCGGGTTCTGCCGAACCGTAATAGCGTGCAGATCTGCCATAAAATAATAACAGTCATATTCGTCCGCGCGCTCCGCCCAGTTCTTCACTGCGCCGAGATAGGAACCCAAAGTCATATCGCCGCTGGGTTTGATGCCAGAAAGCATTCTCTTCTTGGGAGCGGTCTCCTGAATCATATCGCTCATAAAATGTCACACTTCTTTCCTGTATTTAACAACATTATGGATATGTTATCACAGGTAACGAAATTGTGCAAGATTATTTTCTTCCCGGAAAACTGCGCAATTGATTTCCGGAAAGTATTATGCTATACTCTATTTTGTGAAATTATGACATAATGAGGGAGATATTTATGGACACCATTACCCTTTCCAATCTGCTGTTCCCCGATGTGACGATGACCCCCGAGGAACTGGAAGAAAAGTTCCCCCCGCGAAATGTTCCTGAAGGTGCCGTTGTTACCCGTATGGCTCCTTCTCCTACCGGCTTTGTCCACCTGGGCAATCTGGTGCAGGGTCTGACCAGTGAGCGTCTTGCCCATCAGACCGGCGGCGTGCTGTTCCTGCGCGTGGAGGATACCGACGCCAAGCGGGAAGTCCCCGGCGCCGTGGAAGTGCTGATCAACACACTGAAGCACTACGGCATTTTCTTTGACGAGGGTGCTACCATTGACGGCGATCAGGGCGATTACGGCCCCTACCGTCAGCGTCAGCGTGCCGCTATTTACCATGTGTATGCCAAGAAGCTGGTTGCCGAGGGTATGGCCTATCCCTGCTTCTGCACGGAAGAGGAACTGGCTGCCATGCGTGAAAAGCAGGAAGCCAACAAGGAAACCACCGGTTACTACGGCAAATACGCCATGTGGCGTGACCGCTCCGAAGAAGATATCCGGGCACAGCTGGATGCCGGCCACCCCTGGGTACTGCGTTTTCGCTCCACCGGCAATATCGCCAATCAGTTCAAATTCAACGATCTCGTGAAGGGTGAACTGACCATCACCGAAAACGACATCGATCATGTCCTTCTGAAGTCCGACGGCATTCCCACCTACCACTTCGCCCACGCTGTGGATGACCACCTGATGCGTACCACCCATGTGGTTCGCGGCGACGAGTGGCTGCCTACCCTGCCCTTCCACATTCAGCTGTTTAAGGCTCTGGGCTTCAAGCTGCCCAAGTATGTCCACATCGGACCGCTGATGAAAATGGACGGCACTTCCAAGCGCAAGCTTTCCAAGCGGAAGGATCCGGAACTGGCCCTGACCTTCTACAAAGCAGAGGGTTTCCCTGTTGAAGCCGTGTATGAATACATCATGACTTTGCTGAACTCCAACTATGAGGACTGGCGCCGTGCCAACCCCACTGCCCCTGCTACCGACTTCAAGTTCAGCCCCAAGAAGCTGAATCCCGCAGGCAATCTGTTTGACTACGCCAAGCTCATGGACGTTTCCAAGAATGAAATTTCCAGAATGTCTGCCGAAAAGGTTTACACGCTGCTGCTGGAATGGGCCAGAGAATTTGATCCCGACTTTGCCGAAAAGCTGGCTGCAGATCCTGCCTACGCCACCTCTATTCTGGCCATTGGCAGAGGCGGCAAGAAGCCTCGTAAGGATCTGGCAACCTGGAACGAAGCCAAGCCTTACATGGGCTTCTTCTACGATGAATATATGCAGAAGCCCGACTTTGGCGACAAGTTCAGCAAGGACATCATTATTTCCGTACTGAACAAATTCCTGGCTACCTACGATTTTGCCGATGATTCTACCGTCTGGTTTGACAAAGTCAAAGCCATTACCGCCGAGATCGGCTTTACTGCCGATATGAAGGCATACAAGGCTGACCCCACCGCTTTCCCGGGCACCGTGGCCGATGTATCCGCCTTCATCCGTCTGGCCGTCACAGGCAAGACCAACTCCCCTGATCTGTACACCGTCATGCAGATTCTTGGCTACGACCGCACCGTTGCCAGAATCCGGGCCGCAGTTCAGGCTCTGGCTGATTAACACAGCATCTTAAAAAGCCTGCCCTTCCCGTTTACCCGGGAAAGGCAGGCTTGTTTATTGGGTTTTATTTTTTATCGCGTTTTCTGCACAGATAAATGTCCAGTTTCTCCTTCATGTTTTCCGGCATTTCCTTTGCCACAGGGCAACCCTTGGCATTTGCCATACGGTCCGTAAATGCAAGAATAAAGTCTATATCTTCCTGCATATGCTCGGCCTTCATAACCGCTATGGTATCATAGCGATTATGAATGGTTGCCGTGTTGACAGGTGCATCCCGTGCAAAGCTGACCGCCGGAATTCCCCGGTCAGCAAAAGGCGTGGAATCACTGGAGTAAACACCCTGATAAGCGTTGACACCTCTGCCCAGCTCAGAGCCCATATACTGGATGTAATGAACCAGCTTTTCTTCTGATGTGCAGCAGGCAATAAACTTGCCCATTATGCTTCCGATCATATCCAGATTGATATTCAGGACAATTTTATCCAGTTCCTCGGTATGTGCCTGACAGTATGCCTTGGAGCCCAGCAGTCCTCTTTCCTCGCAGCCGCACCAGATGAAGCGCAGACTGCTGCGATGGGGATTGACGGCAAAATACCGGGCAATCTCCAGGATTCCAACAGAGCCGGACATATTGTCATAAACGCCCTGAGAAAGCGGCGTAGAATCGTAATGGGCGGTGAGCACAATCACGTCCTCTGTCTCGCCCGGCAAATCCAGAACTATGTTATGAGAAACGCCTTTGGTTTCTTCCTGCTTCAGGAGGATTTTCACCGTTTTCACAGAATCACGAATCAATTCGATTGCAGACTTTGCATTGATATTCACACCGGGAATTTTGTTTCCCTGACTAACGTAGCTGCGGAGTTCTCTTTGATCCATGTCAGAATCTGCATAGTTGGCATTTCCGTCATAGGTGATAAATCCAAGGGCACCGTTTTCCAGCAGATCCCGATACGTCCAGCAGCCCAGGTAGCCGTCCAGCAGCACAATTTTGCCCCGGCAGTTTTTCAGGCTGTTCGCGTCCTTGGCGGTCAGATAATACAGAGGAGCCTCCACCTCGCCGCTTCCGGCACAAAGATACCCCTTGCAGGGAATATGCTTTCCGTCAGCAATGAGCTCCGCGTTCTGAATGTCTGCCATGTCCACTTCAAATGCTTCCAGCTTTGCTTCCAGTCCCATTTCTCTGCACTGAGCAAGAATATATTCGGCGCAGCGCAGCTCTTCAGGGGATCCGCCTGTCCGAATATAGGCTGTTTCCTCCAGGATCTGCATAATTCGATTGGCATTCTTCATAATATTACCTCCCGTTATTCTTGTTCTTTCGGTCGCTTGTAGCGTCCATGAGGCTCCCATTCCGGCAGCGGGTATCGCTGCATAGCGCCGAAAATTTTATCTTTCAAATCCGGATACGTCCGGGTCAGATCGTAAATCAGTGTTTTAACCTCCTCCCGCTTTGTCTGCTTATCCACAGGGCAGCGATTCCGAATGACCGGCAGGTTCATCCGCTGGGCAAAATTGTCTGCCGTTTTCTCGTGAATATAGAGCATGGGGCGAATTTGGATAATGCCCGTACGGTCAAGATTGGTTACCGGCTGAAAACAGCTGATCCGCCCTTCAAAAATCAGGGACATTACGAAAGTTTCCACAGCATCATCGTAATGATGTCCCAGAGCCAGTTTATTGAAGCCACGTTCCAAAATTGCTTCGTTGAGAGCACCTCTTCGCATTTTGGAGCACATAGAGCAAGGATTTTTCTCCTTGCGATAGTCAAAGATGATCGGCCCGATCTGCGTCCTCACAATGGTATAGGGCACATCCAGCGAACGGCAGAGTTCTTCGATTCCACTGTAATCCATCCCCAGACCCATGTCGATGGTAATGGCTTCCAGCGTAAATGACTTATTATAATAGCTCCGAAGTCCCGCCAGTAATTTCAGAAGGACCAGAGAATCTTTTCCGCCGGACACGCCGACAGCGATTCTGTCCCCTTCCTGAATCATATCATAGTCCTCAATGCACCGGCGCATCAGGCCCATTAGTTTTTGCATTGTTTGTTTTTCCTCCGATTTAGTGAAAAATAGCAAGTTAGCATTCAAGAGCATTTGAGAGATTTCAAGAGCATTTAAGAGTTTAAATCTCATTCCGTAAAATTCTTTCAAAAAGCTGTTGACATTTGATTTTTAATATGGTATAAAATACAGGCGCTTAGGAGTATTGTACTCCCTGCGCCTGAATTTGTCAAAATATTTTAACTTTCGGAGGAAAGCATATGTCTACTACACTCGCTAAGAAGGAGACCCTTGAGCGCAAGTGGTACATCATCGATGCAGCTGGCAAGCCCCTGGGCCGCACCGCTGTTATCGCTGCCAACCTGCTGCGTGGCAAGCACAAGGTCGATTTCACCCCCAATGTTGACTGCGGCGACAATGTCATCATTATCAACACCGACAAGGCCATTCTGACCGGCAACAAGATGGAGCAGAAGAAGTACTACCGTGTATCCGGCTGGATCGGCGGTCTGAAGGAAACCAAGGCTCGCATCATGATGGAAAAGCGTTCTGACTACGCTATCGAGCTGGCTGTTAAGGGCATGCTGCCCAAGAACACCCTGGGCCGTAACGCTTTGACTCGTCTGCACCTGTACAAGGGTAACGAGCATCCCCACGCTGCTCAGAAGCCCGAAGCTTGGACCCTGGACTGATTTGGAGGTAAACGACTATGTACGAGAGCAAGAAGAAGTATAACTACGGTACCGGCCGTCGGAAGTCCTCCGTCGCCCGTGTCCGTGTCTATGAGAACGGCACCGGTTCCATCATCATCAACGGCCGTGATATCGACGATTACTTTGGTCTGGAGACCCTGAAGCTGGTCGTCCGTCAGCCCCTGGTCACCACCGATCTGGTGGGTAAGGTTGACGTTGTTGTCACCGTTGCAGGCGGCGGCGTTTCCGGTCAGGCCGGCGCTATCCGTCACGGCATTTCCCGTGCTCTGGTGGTTATGAACCCCGAGTACCGTGCAGGTCTGAAGGCTGCTGGCTTCATGACCCGTGACCCCAGAATGAAGGAAAGAAAGAAGTACGGTCTGAAAGCCGCACGTCGCGCTCCTCAGTTCTCCAAGAGATAATTTCTCTCAGGATTATACGAAAAACTCCCCGGAATCCGAACGATTCCGGGGTTTTTCTTATTCTAATGTTCCGGTATGCCTAGCAAAGTTTAGCATAAAAAACTAACTT
The DNA here is from genome assembly GCA_020025535.1 of Oscillospiraceae bacterium. GTDB lineage: Bacteria > Bacillota > Clostridia > Oscillospirales > Oscillospiraceae > Faecousia. Next base: position 42,591 of record JAHHRY010000012.1, read on the forward strand.
TTTTAAGGTTCATTTTAAGGTTCAACATGACTATCGTTGTCGTTTGAGGTTCAATAAAGTCCACTATTCCCCAGTATATCTCTCTGCGCTGATAAAAAAGAGGGCGGTCAGAAGCAGGCAAACTTCCAACCGCCCTGAAAGGCTTTGGGGACATAGCTATAACGAAATGCGTTATTTTCTAACATTTCACAGCGGGATATGAAATATATTGGTAGAATAAAATGCAAAAGGAGCATGGCTATGATTAGGATTTTATTGTCCACCCGGCTTGGCGAGCGGCGGTGGACGCAGGCAGATCTCGCCAGAGCAACCGGCATACGCCCCTCTACTATCAATGATCTTTACCACGAGATTACCGAGCGAGTAAATCTGGAGCATCTGGATCTGATATGCGAGGCCTTGGATTGCAACCTTGAAGACCTTATCACCAGAGTCCCAAACAGTGAGCGGCAAATCAAATACCGCACTGGCAAAGAATATGCTCACAGTAAGTAGCACACTCCCAAAAGTCCCGGACAAATGAATGTCCGGGACTTTTTATATTTCGGTGCCATCCGGCAGCTTGAATCTGACCTCAACAGTACAGTCCATAGCTTCAGCTAAGGCCACAATCTCTTTTTCACTGAGATTATTTCGTCCCATTTTGTTTGACAGGTTCTGCCGAGTCTGTCCTGTAGCCTCAGCCAGATCTCCCATTGATTTGCCTAGCCGCTTTGAAATCAATCGAATCTTTTCAGGTGTTGTTAAGTTATCCATAAGAATCCCTCCTCGTCCCAAGCATAGAAGATAATATATATCTTGTCAATTATATTTTTCACATTTAACTAATCAATGTAAGCAAAAGTTTAATACATCACACTTTGCTGCGTAATTGATAGACACGAGGCAGAGATCAATTGATATCTAAAAAAACACTGCAAATCTGATTGACGCTACTGTCACCTATTCCGACACAAATGTAAAAAAGAGAGGCCGCCCCGCTAAGAACGCCTCTCTTACCCCTGAAACGAGGTGCCCGGGAGCCCTACCCGGGACACCTCCATGATACCAAAGTAAGGCATAATAATCAAGGAGAAAATACAAATGTTAATCAAAGCTGCCCTTCTGTTCAAAGAATGTGTTTGCCATCTCTTTGACCTCCCATATTTGGGATCGTATCTACATTTTACAGGAAGCCGTCCTGAGATACAAATGTGTGATTCCAAATATAAAGAATTCCGAGGTTGGTTTGCGTTGAACCTTCCT
>JAHHRY010000013.1 GCA_020025535.1 Oscillospiraceae bacterium
TAGAACTTTCTCTTGTTCTTACGGGCAGCTTCAGACTTCTGCTTACGCTTCAGGCTGGGGCTGACATAATGCTCGCGCTTCTTAACTTCGGCAATAACGCCCTCCTTGGCACAGCTGCGCTTAAAACGGCGCAGAGCGCTCTCCAGAGATTCGTTCTCCTTAACGCGAATTTCAGACATCGTTTTCCCTCCCTCCGATGGCATCCGGCTCACTCCTGGATGCGTTCAGGGCCCAACTTAGTGGGCTTCAATATTATAAGCTTTGTTTTCCGGAATGTCAAGCATGAATTCCGTATTTTTTCTGTCAATTCTTAAAATTCCCCGGGGAATTACTTCACAATCAGATTGACAAGCTTGTTTTTGACCACAATGGTCTTGATGATGGAACCGCCCTGCTTTTCCAGGAAACGGGCAATCTTCTCGTCTGCTACTGCGTTGGCCACCACATCGGCATCTGCCAGGTCTGCGCTCATCAGCACGGTGCCGCGCATTTTACCGTTGACCTGCACGGCGATATTGATCTCAGAATCCTTGCACTTCTCTTCGGAATACACAGGCCACTGAGATACGGAGCAAATGCCTTCAAATCCCTTCATCTCCCAAATTTCGTCACAGATATGGGGTGCAAAGGGACTCAGCAGCTGCAGCGTGGTCTTGAGTTCCGCACGGTTGCAGCTCTTCTCGCCGAAGTGATTCATCAGCGCCATCAGTGTGGCAATGGCGGTGTTGGGCTTCAGGTTGTCGATGTCCTCGGTAACCTTCTTAATGGTCTTGTGCATCATGCTCATGCTTGCAGCGCTGTACTCGGTCTCCTGATCGGTAACACCCTCTGCCATGGCCCACACACGATCCAGGAAACGCTTGCAGCCCTTGACCGCATTGGGAGACCAGGTGGCAGCTTTCTCAAAGTCGCCGATGAACATGACATAAAGACGCATGGTATCGGCACCATAGGTGCGGATCACATCGTCGGGATTCACAACATTGCCCAGGCTCTTGGACATTTTAACCGCAGGACGAAGTGCATCGGAGCCGTACTTGGCTACCATGGCGTCCTTCTCTTCCTGGGTTTCAAAATTGCCTACATAATGGGGATTCTGACCCAGAATCATGCCATGGCTGGTACGCTTGGCATAAGGCTCCTTGGTATGAACCACGCCGATGTCATAGAGGAACTTGTACCAGAAACGGGAATACAGCAGATGCAGCGTGGTATGCTCCATGCCGCCGTTATACCAGTCTACCGGTCCCCAGTATTCCAGTGCCTCGGGAGAAGCCAGTGCTTCGTCGTTGTGAGGATCCATATAACGCAGGAAATACCAGGAAGAGCCTGCCCACTGGGGCATAGTATCGGTTTCCCGCTTGGCTGCACCGCCGCACTTGGGGCAGGTGCAGTTGACCCAGTCCGTAATGGCGGACAGGGGGCTTTCACCGTCATCAGTGGGTTCGTAGCTTTCCACGTCCGGCAGCAGCAAAGGCAGCTGGGACTCATCCATGGGCACCTCGCCGCACTTGGGACAGTGAATAATGGGGATCGGTTCGCCCCAGTAACGCTGACGGGAGAACACCCAGTCACGCAGCTTGAAATTGGTCTTGGGCTGACCGATTTTCTTCTCTTCCAGCCACTTGGTAATGGCGGGAATGGCCTCCTTAACGGTCATACCGTTGAGGAAATCGGAATTGACCATAATGCCGGTATCGTCCTTCAGAGTAAAGGCAGCCTCCTGCACATTGCCGCCGGCCACGACCTCAATGATCTCACAGCCGAAAGCCTTTGCAAAAGCCCAGTCACGGTCATCATGGGCAGGCACGGCCATAATGGCACCGGTGCCGTAGGTAGACAGCACATAATCGGAAATGAAGATGGGAATTTCCTTGCCGTTGACAGGGTTGATGCCCATGACTCCCTGCAGCTTTACGCCGGTCTTATCCTTGTTCAGCTCGGTACGCTCCAGATCGCTCTTGGCAGCGGCGGCAGCCTGATAGGCCCTGACCTCCTCCGCATTGCCCAGACGCTCCATCCACTTGGCAACCAGAGTATGCTCGGGAGAAAGTACCATATAGGTAACGCCAAACAGCGTATCGGGACGGGTGGTGTAAACCAGGATCTCATCACCAAGGGTGGACTGGAACTTCACTTCGGCACCATGGCTGCGGCCGATCCAGTTGATCTGCTGCGCCTTGACACGGTCGATGTAGTCAACATCCTCCAGGTCGTCGATCAGGCGGTCTGCGTACTTGGTGATCCGCAGCATCCACTGGCTCTTCTCCTTACGGATAACGGGAGAGCCGCAGCGCTCGCAGACACCTTCCACCACTTCCTCATTGGCCAGAACGCACTTACAGCTGGTACACCAGTTGACAGGCATTTTTGCCTTGTAGGCAAGGCCATGCTTGTACATCTGCAGGAAAATCCACTGAGTCCACTTGAAATACTTGGGATCTGTCGTGTTGATTTCCCGGTTCCAGTCGAAGCTGTAGCCCAAAGCCTTCAGCTGACGGCGGAAGTTGGCAATATTATTCTCGGTAACGATTCTGGGATGAATATGGTTCTTAATGGCATAGTTCTCCGTAGGCAGGCCGAATGCGTCATAGCCCATGGGGAACAGCACATTCATGCCCTCCATACGCTTCTTACGGGCAATGATGTCCATAGCGGTATAGGGTCTGGGATGGCCCACGTGCAGGCCTGCGCCGGAGGGATACGGAAATTCTACCAGTCCGTAAAACTTAGGCTTGTCGCTGCCGTTCTTTGCTTCGTAAAGGTTCTTATCTTCCCAAATCTTCTGCCACTTGGCTTCAATGGCAGTAAAATCGTAATTCATGACTGGTCCCCTCTCTTACTTGGTTTCGTCAATAATAATATCTTTCAGGTCTACCTGCTCTGCATCTGCCCACAGGCGCTCCAGGCCATAGAACTCCCGGGCTTCCTCGGTAAACACATGAACAACGAGGGAACCGAAGTCCAGCAGCTCCCAGGTATTGCCACGATGGCCCTCACGGCCCAGCATCGGCTCACCCAGCTGCTCCAGTGTGTATTCTGCATAATCGCACAGGGTTTTGACGTGGGTATTGGAAGTACCGGTGCAGATCAGGAAATAATCCGCAAGGCTGGAAACATCGTTGATTCTCAGCAGTTTGATATCGACGCCCTTCTTGGCGTCCAGAGCTTTGGTGACCTCGTAAGCAACTTCTTTTGCAGTTAACATAACTTTAACATCCTTTCTGGAATGTATCTTCTATTGTAATGTTTCAAGATAGGCAAGGGTTTGCTGGGATTCGGGAGAAATCTCCTGTTTTTGCTCCTGCAGCAAAGCGATGGTCATTTCCAGACCGCGCTTCAGCGCCTGATTCATGTCTACCGTTGTCAGATGCCGCAGTTCCTCCACTCCGGGGAAATTCCGGCTTGGCTCCATGTAGTCCGCCACATAAAGGATTGTCTCCAGCATATTCATACCGGGTTTGCCGGTGGTATGGCAGCAAATCGCATCCACGACTGCCTGATTCTCTCCGAAGATCCGCTGTGCCACCAGACTTCCGGTGAGCGCATGGAGAGTTTTCGGATTTTTCTCGCAAAAATTGTCTAAAATTATACCATATTCCCGGCATAATGTCAATTGAAGTTCCCCGTCCAGGGCTTTGGTAATGTCGTGAAGCAATGCGGCGCGTTCCGCATCCACCGGATTTGCTTCCCACTGCTTTGCCAGCCTCACCGCCGTATCCCGGCAGCCCAGCACATGGGCAACACGGTTCGGCTTCAGCAGGCGCACCACCACCTGCTCCAGCTCTTCTACCGGCAGGTTATGGTAATCCTTGCCTGTGCCGTACAGGCCGTGTCCGTAGATATACGCCGACACTTTCTCCGAAAGGAACGAAGACGCACACCGAAACACCAGCATCCGCCGCAGCTGGGTGGAGGAAATATCAATCACCGGATTATCCAGCAGAATCACACGGGTTCCCATCTCTTCGAGTTTCGCTTTCTGAAGTTCCGCCTGCTCCCGTTCTCCCCGGTCGCCACGGTAGAAAACACCGATGGTTACCTCTGAAAAGATTTTTTCCGGTTCTTTCCACTGACAGACCGTCCGGAACATATCGCTGCCCATCAGCAGAAACAGCTCCGCTTCCGGGTACAGGTTCCGTACCTGTGCCACGGTTTCATAGGTGTAGCTGGGTCCCTCCCGAAGCATGGACAGATCCGATGCCTCGATTCTGGGATTTCCCGCCACCGTCAGCCGCAGCATTTCCAGCCGCTGCTCAGGGGTGGGAGAATCCTCCGGGAGAACTTTATGGGGCAGAATGCGGTCCGGAATCATCAGAAGTTTATCAAGCTCCAGCGCATCCACTGCACGGACTGCTGCCATATAATGTCCTACATGAACGGGATTATAGGTTCCGCCGTAAATACCGATTCGTTCCATAATTACCTCCGCTCTTCAAAGTAGTTCTGCCTTACTCCGTGGTTCAGTCCTGATTTCTCAATTGTTTTTCGCGTTCACGCTCGATGGCTCTTTCGATCGCCTGCTGGCGGAAATATTCGTTGCGCTGTTCCCGCTGCTGCTTGGCAGCCATACGGCGGGCCTTTTCGCTTCTGCGAACAGGGTCCATCCGGGAAACAGGGGTTGCCTTCCGCTTGGCGCGGCCGGTCTGGTTGCGTTCTTCCTGACATTTTTCGCTGAAGCGATAAATGACGAACTTGGAGCCCACACAGGCAACGCCGTCGGCACCGGTAGCCTCACAAATGGCATCGGACACCTCGCGTGCGGTCATCAGGGAAGTTTCCAAAGTCTTTCCCTTGACCAGCTCTCTGGCGGTCAGCAGACGCTCCGCCTCTTCGATGACAGCGTCCGTAACGCCGTCCTTGCCTACGATCAATGTTGTATCCAGGGGGTTGGCCTGGGCGCGAAGCTCTGCGCGCTGCTTACTTGTCAGCATAATTTGCCTCCTTGAGTTTCTCTTTTAAAAGATTCAGTGCCAAAGCCCGATGGGAAACTTTATTTTTCTCTTCCTGAGAAACCTCCGCAAAAGTTTTGCCAAAGGGCGGATAATAGAAAATAGGGTCGTATCCGAAGCCGCCTTCTCCGGCGGGCGCACGCAGCAGCTCACCGTGGGCTTCTCCACGAGCCTGAATCACCTTGCCGTCCGGGGTTATAAAGGTGATTACGCATACAAACTGTGCCTGACGCTGTCCGTCGGGTACATTCTCCGTGTTCTTCAGGAGAAGCTGAAGTCTTCCCCAGTCATCCAGACTTTCATCAAATCCGTAACGGGCGGAGTAAATGCCCGGTGCTCCGTTCAAAGCATCCACCGCAATACCGGAATCGTCGGCAATAGCAGGAAGGCCTGTGGCTTTCATCACCGCCTCCGCCTTCAGGAGGGAATTCTCTTCAAAGGTGGAGCCGGTTTCTTCCACATCGATGTCCACGCCCAACTGGGACTGCAGCACCAGTTCAAAACCAAATTTTTCCGTAATTTTACTGATTTCCACCAGTTTATGGGGATTTTTACTAGCCAAAACAACCTTCATATTCTTCCCCCTCTTACAGCAGCGCATCCACGAAATCCCGGGCCACAAAAGGCATCAGGTCGTCCGCCTGTTCACCTACGCCCACAAATTTCACGGGAATCTGCAGGGCATCACTGACGGCAATCACGATGCCACCCTTGGCGGTGCCGTCCAGCTTTGTCAGTGCCACTGCGGTAACACCGGCAATTTCCTTGAACTGCTTTGCCTGAATCAGGCCGTTCTGTCCGGTAGTGCCATCCAGAACCAGCAGCACTTCCTTGGCTGCATCCGGCAGTTCGCGGTTCACGATGCGGCTGATTTTGTTCAGCTCATTCATCAGATTCTGCTTATTGTGCAGGCGGCCTGCGGTATCGATAATGATAACTTCGGAATTTCTGGCCTTGGCTGCCTGAATGCCGTCGAACACTACGGAAGCCGGATCCGCACCCTCATGCTGGCGCACAATCGCAGCACCGCTCCGCTTGCTCCAGATTTCCAGCTGATCTGCCGCTGCGGCACGGAAGGTATCTCCCGCCACCAGCAGGACATCCTTGCCCTGTTTGGTCAGCTGCGTAGCAATTTTGCCGATGGTGGTGGTCTTGCCTACGCCATTGACGCCAATGACCAGAATAACCGAAGGCTTCGTGGACAGATTCAGGGCGGTATCTCCCACATTCAGCATATCTACCAGGATGTCCTTCAGAGCATTCTTTGCTTCCTCAGGTGTCTTTATGTGCTGTTCACGAATTGCCTTACGCAGCCGTTCCACCGCTTTCGTGGAAGTTTCCACGCCCAGATCCGCAAGAATCAGGCTCTCTTCCAGCTCATCGTAAAAGTCATCGTCAATCTGGCTGAAGCCGGAAAACACGCTGCCGAGCGTGCTGTTCAGCGCATCTCTTGTTTTGGTGAGGCCGGCCTTGATTTTGTCAAAAAAGCCCATTTTTCATACTCCTTTATTCGATAATCCCAAGATATTCTTCCATCTGGTTCAAATCCAGCCGCAGCAGCTTGGAAACACCCTGCTCCTGCATGGTCACACCGTAGAGCACATCGGAAGCTTCCATCGTGCCACGGCGGTGGGTAATGACAATAAACTGGGTTTTTTCACTGAGGTTGTGCATATAGGTGGCGAATCGTTCAACATTGCGGTCGTCCAGTGCGGCATCAATCTCATCGAGCATACAGAAGGGCGTCGGGCGTACCTTCAGAATGGCGAAATACAACGCAATTGCCACGAACGCCTTTTCGCCGCCGGACAGCAGTGTGATGGTCTTGACCTGCTTTCCGGGAGGCTGCACACGAATTTCAATGCCGCAGGTCAGAGGCTCCTCCGGATTTTCCAGAATCAGCTGACCCTTACCGCCGCCAAACATTTCTTCAAAGGTCTGGCCGAAATAATGGTCGATTTTCTGGAACTCCGACACAAATATCGTGGTCATTTCCTGTGTAATTCCCTTGATAATGCTTTCCAGTTCCCGTTTGGAGGTCAGTACATCATCCCTCTGGGAAGAAAGATAGGTATACCGCTCATTGACGCGGGCGTATTCCTCTATGGCGCCCAGATTGGGAGTGCCCAGAGCGCCGATCTTTCGCTTCAGCTCGGCAATGCGCCGGTTTCCCGCGGACACGGACTCGATCTGTCCGCGATGCTCGCCGGCTGTGCCGGGAGTCAGGCCGTAGGAATCCCACAGCTTATCGATGATCTGCCGTTCCTCCATGGATGTAGTAATTTTCTTCTGCTCCAAAGCGGCACAGGCACGCTCCATGGTGAGGATGTCTTTATTCTTCTCCTGGGATTCCCGTTCGGAACGGGTCTTGGTTGCTTCCGCCTCCGCGCGGGCCTTCAGAATTGCCTGCATATTGCTTCGCATTTCCTCGGCCTGCACATCGTTTTCCTGCTGTCTCGTCTGCAAAAGTGCAATTTCCTCTTCCAGCCGGGCATTTTCCTCGGCAGTAGCCTCCACCAGCGCCAGCTTTTTCTCCCGGTCGCCTTCCATGGCGCTGCGAAGATTCTGCAGGTCTGCAATATGGCTCAGCGCCGTGGCACGCTCTGCTTCCAGAGCTGCTTCTTCGGTTTTCTGCGCCGTCATGGTATCGGAAATAGATGCGGTAGCAGCTGCAGCTTCGCTCTGGCTGCCTTCCAGCCGGGCAATCTGCTGCCGGATCTGGCTCAGCTGCTCGGTATAAACCTGAATTTTTGCCTGCTGGGCAGCACAGCGCTCCCGATCACCGGTTTCCCGATCCTGCAGGGCTTTCCGTTCCCGCTGTGCAGAGGCGACCGCCTCTGCAATGGTATCCAGAAGAATTTCATGCTGCTTTTCCTGTCCCTGCAGGCGAAGCACCTGATCCTCCGCTTCACGCAGCTGTTCTCTGGCGGTATCCAGCTGGAACTGCACCTGATCCACCCCTCGCTGGGCTTCCTGAAGTTCCGCTTCTGTCGCCAGTTTCTGCTGATTCCATGTTTTTTCCTGCCGGGTCAGTTTTTCCAGCTCATTGGCTCTGGACAAAATACCCGCTTCTTTATTGACAGAACCGCCGGTCATGGAACCGCCGGGGTTCATGACCTGACCGTCCAGGGTAACGATTTTGAATCGGTTACGATACTGATTGGCCATGGCAATCGCGGCATCAATATCCTGCGCGATCACCGTCCGGCCCAGTAAATTCTCCACAACGCCCCGGTACCGTTCATCGCTGCTGACAAGATCGGAGGCAACTCCCACAAATCCGCGGCAGCGCTCAAGGCCGCTCTCCTGAAGGCTCTTTCCACGGATAGTGGAAAGCGGCAGGAAGGTCGCACGACCGCCGCCGGTACGTTTCAGGTAAGAAATAGCCGCCTTACCATCCTGCTCCTGATCCACAACGATCTGCTGCATGGCGCCGCCCAGAGCAATTTCAATTGCCACCGTATAGGCATCCTCCGTGCGGATCAGCCGGGACACCGGGCCGTGGATATTATGCAGCGTGCCCCGCTGGGCCTCCTGCATCACCATACGGACGGATTTCTGATAGCTTTCAAAATCCCGCTCCATGGCACGGAATACCTTTGCCTTGGCGGAAACAGAATTGAGTTTTCCCGTCAGATCCCGCAGCTGCTCTGCCAGCGCATCCCGCTTCTGAATGCGTGTATTCAGCCGAAGATTATAACCGGCAATGGTATTATTGGCAGCCGTTACATTCTCCTGTGCACGGTACAGCTCTTTTCGGGTGTTGTCCAGATTCTCCTGTGCCTGACTGCGGCGGTCTTCACCCGAAGACAGGTCGCCGTCCAATTCAGCGGCACGCGTTTGGGTCTGCTCCAGACTCTGCTGAAGGCCCCGGACATCCGCTTCTCTGCCGGCAATATCCGCCGCCAGAGAGGTTTCCTTTCCGCGCAGCTCCAGGAACTGCCGGGTAATGCCCTGTGCGTTGGAGGTCATCTCCGTCAGCTGCTGCCGGAGAGTCTCCAGGCTTCTGCGTTTTTCCTCCAGGGTAGTTTCGATTTCCGAAATACGCAGCCGGGTCTGCTGAATCTGGGACGCAATTCCGCCGTTGCGGTCTTCCTGTCCCTGAAGTTCTTCCTTGATACGGAGGATATTCTGTGTATTATTCTCCACATTGCCATGAAGAACCGCCATCTGGCCATCCAGCTGCTGGTGGGTTGCTTCCAGCATACTCACCTTTACACGGACATTCTCCAGCTCGCTGTCCCGCTCTCGGAGGGTATCTCCCATTGCTTCCGCCCGGGCATAGAGCTTATCCAAATCGTCATGCGCCTGCTGCAGCACAAAAGAAGCGCTATTGTAGTCTTCTTCCGCCTTTTTGGCCGCCGCAGACAGCTTGTCCAGCGTGTCCAGCCACACGGCCACTTCCACTCCCTGCAGCTCATCCTTCAGCTCCATGTAACGCTTGGCTTTTTCCGACTGCTGTTTCAGCGGCTCCAGCTGCAGTTCCAGCTCCGAGACTTTGTCCCCGATACGCATCAGGTTATCCTCTGTGCGTTCCAGCTTTCGCTCTGTTTCTTCCTTGCGATGGCGGTACTTGGAAATACCTGCTGCCTCTTCAAAAATTTCTCTGCGGTCGCCGCTTTTCAGAGAGAGAATCTCGTCAATTCTGCCCTGGCCGATGTTGGAATAGCCCTCTCTGCCAAGGCCGGTATCCATAAACAGCTCGTTGATATCCTTCAGTCGGGCAGACTGGCGGTTGATATAGTACTCACCGTCGCCGGAGCGATAATAGCGGCGGGTCACCATCACCTCGTCCGCATCGTAGGGTAAGGCCCGGTCCGTATTATCGAGCGTCAGGGTTGCTTCCGCAAATCCCACAGAACCACGCTTCTGGGTGCCGCTGAAAATGACATCTTCCATCTTGGCACCTCGAAGGGTCTTGCTGCTCTGTTCACCCATGACCCAGAGAATCGCATCGGAAATATTCGATTTACCGGATCCGTTGGGGCCGACAATGGCGGTAATATCATCACCAAAGCGGATCAATGTCTTATCCGGAAAGGATTTAAATCCCTGTACTTCCAAAGATTTTAAATACACTAACTCTACCTCTTCCAAAAATGAGTAAAAACAATTCAGTTTATTATACTTTGGAATATGCAAAATTGCAAGTTTTTCTTTAGTATTGCACAGGTTTCCCCCGACTTTTTTATGCAAAAAGGAGTGGGTTTCCCCACTCCTTCCGATATTGAATTACAGCTGTCCGGGAAACAGTGCTTCGATAGCAGCTTTGGCCGCATCCTGTTCGGCACGCTTTTTGCTGCTGCCGCTGCCCTTGCCGACCACTTTGCCGTTGAGGGTCACTTCCACATCAAACTGCTTATTGTGATCGGGGCCGCTCTCTGCCACCAGTTCGTACTGCAGCACCTGATTTTTCTTCTGCTGCACCAGTTCCTGCAATGCTGTCTTGTAATCCACATTATGCAGTTTCTTGGCAGGCTTCTCGCTGAGGACAAAATTGAGAATGAAGTCGCTGGCAACCTCCATACCACCGTCCAGGAAGCAGGCTGCGATCACAGATTCCACGGCATCTGCCAGAATGGAGTCCCGGTTTCTGCCGCCTCCCTGCTCTTCTCCGTGGCCCAGCAGCAGATGCTGTCCCAGCTGGATTCTGGCCGCCACCTTGGCAAGTGCCTTCTCACAGACCGCATCGGCACGCATTCTGGTCAGCTCCCCTTCGGGGCATTCCGGAAAATGGTGATAGAGATATTCCGCCACCACCATACCTAAAATGGAGTCACCCAAAAACTCCAGCCGTTCGTTGCTCTTTAAACTGTCATGCCAGCGTTCGTTGGCATAGGAAGAATGCGCCAGGGCATTCTGCAGCAGCGATATATTGCGAAAACGATATCCAATTGCTGCTTCCAGATCTTTAATCATTCTGTTTCTCCTTCAGTGCGGACAACTGCTGCAGATTTTCTTCCAGTTCCGCAGAAAAATCCGCTTTTGCAGCGTCAATGGCCTGTCCGATAGCATTATGGAATGCCAGCGCATCCGAGGCGCCATGTGCCTTGATCACCGGCTTGCGGATGCCCAGGAACTGGGTTCCGCCGATTTCCCGGTAGTCCAGCAGTTTCTTGATATTGTTGACTCCGGATTTGCAGATCAAGCCGCCGATTTTCGTCAGCAGGTTTTTGTAGAACATATGCTTCATCAGGCTGCCCATAAACATGGCAGTACCTTCGATGGATTTCAGCAGCACGTTGCCGGAGAATCCGTCGCAGACCACCACATCCACAGCGCCCAGAGGCACGTCCCGTGCTTCCACATTGCCGACGAAATGGATGAGTCCCTGATCCCCTGCTTCTTTCAGCAGAACATACGCTTCCTTCTGCAGAGGTGTGCCTTTGGAATCCTCTGTGCCAATGTTCAGCAAGCCCACTCTCGGCTTTTGGATTCCCAGAGAATGCTCTGCGTAAAGAGAACCCACCAAACCAAACTGCAGCAAAAATTCCGGCGTGCATTCGGCATTGGCACCACAGTCCAGAAGGACGGTTTTGCCGCCCGCCTTATTGGGCATGGCAGGACCCATGGCTGCACGGCGGATTCCCTTGACACGCTTCACAAGCAAGGTAGCGCCTGTCAGCAGGGCTCCGGTGCTGCCGGCAGAGATAAACGCATCTCCCTGGCCGTCTGCCAGCATCTTCAGTCCCACCACCATGGAAGAATTTTTCCGCTTATGTACAATGGACGCAGGGTCATCATGCATATCCACCACATCGTCTGCATTGCAGATTTCCACGCCATCGGGAAGTTCCTGAATTCCCTCTTCCCGCATGGCCTTCAGAATTTCTTCTCCGCGGCCAACCAGAACAATCGGAACATTGTAGGTTTTTACTGCTTGAATCGCACCCATTACCGGTGCTTTTGGGGCATTGTCGCCGCCCATTGCATCAAGAATAATCCGCATAATACTCTCGCTTTCCATTACACGCCCTGCTCCGCCAGCCGGTCGATTTCTTCCAGGGAACGGTTAGCGATTGCAAGGTTCTTTTCTGCTTTTTTCCGAATCCGCTGCTCCAGCGGAGCAATGATGCTGAAATTGATATTCATCGGCTGGAAGTTTTCCACCGATTCATCGCTGATATAAAGTCCCAGTGCGCCGATAGCCGTCGTTCTGGGGAACACGGGCAGCGGTCTTCCCTGCACCTTGGCCGCCATAGCTACGGCTGCCAGGAAACCGGAAGCCGTGCTTTCCACATAGCCCTCCACGCCGGTCATCTGTCCGGCAAACGCCACCAGCGGATTCCGGCGGTCAGCATAGTACCTGTCCAGCAGCTTCGGCGAGCGCAGGAAGGTGTTGCGGTGCATTACGCCATACCGGACAAATTCCGCATTCTTCAACGCAGGAATCATGGAAAATACCCGTTTCTGCTCTCCGAATTTCAGATGTGTCTGGAATCCCACCAGATTGAATACGGTTTTGGAGGCATTATCCTGCCGCAGCTGCACCACGGCATAGGGCTCCCTGCCGGTCTTGGGATCCACCAGGCCCACGGGCTTCAGGGGGCCATACCGCAGGGTTTCAAAGCCCCGGCGGGCCATGACCTCTACGGGCATACAGCCTTCAAAGACGTTTTTATCTTCAAAGCCGTGGACATCCGCCTCTTCTGCCGTGGTCAGTGCATGGACAAATTCCTCGTACTGCTGACGATCCATAGCGCAGTTGATATAGTCCGGCGTACCCCTGTCGTAGCGGGACTGCCACCAGGCTTCGTTCATATCCAAAGATTCCGCCGTCACCAGAGGTGCTGCCGCATCGAAGAAATGCAGGTATTCAGAGCCAAAATAAGTGCCGATATTCTCGGAAAGGGCATCGGAGGTCAAAGGTCCCGTGGCAATAATCACAGGCCCTTCCGGCACCTGAGTGATTTCCTCTTCCAAAACGGTAATATTGGGATGGCTGCGGAGCTTATCCGTGACCAGCTGAGAAAAGCCCTGCCGGTCAACCGCCAGACATCCGCCCGCTTCTACGCGGGTGGCATCGGCGCAGGAGATAATCAGACTGCCCAGCCGCCGCATTTCTTCTTTCAGAAGACCGACAGCATTTTCCAGCTTGTCCCCGCGAAAAGAGTTGGAGCAAACCAGCTCCGCAAAGGTGTCGCTATGATGTGCAGGGGATTTTTTATGGGGCTTCATTTCAATCAGCTCCACCTGCACGCCACGCTCAGCCAGCTGCCATGCAGCTTCCGAGCCGGCAAGTCCGGCGCCGATTACTTTGACGGTAGGCATGCTCATTCCCCTTTCTTTTTGGCGGTCGTCTTTTTCGTGGTTTTCGTTGTCGTTTTCTTAGTTTTTGTCGTTGTCTTTGCGGTTTTCTTTCTGGCAGCCGGTTTTTTCTCGGGAGTCTTCTCCGTGATTTTCTCTGTGCTCCCGGATTCTGCCTTTTCTTCGGATTCCGGCTGTGTCTCTTCCGTTTTCTTCTTGTAATATCCCCGCTGATCTTCCGGCAGGAAGTTGGGGCAGTTTTCATTGATACAGAAGGGCTTCATACGGCCTCTGCCGGATTTCTTGAACATCGTCTGGCCACACTTGGGGCAATCCTCCGCCGTGGGCACATCCCAGGTCATAAAGCCGCAGGCAGCACCCTGCTCACAGGCATAATAGGCATATCCCCGCTTGGACTTTCGCTTCAGCATACCGCTGCCGCACTTGGGGCAGCGTCCGGGCATCCGCTCCACGATGGGTTTGGTATTGTTGCACTCCGGCCAGCCGGGACAGGCAAGGAACTTGCCGAAACGGCCCGTCTTCACCACCATGTTTCTGCCGCAAAGCTCGCAGATTTCATCCGTCACCTCGTCGGG
Organism: Oscillospiraceae bacterium; assembly: GCA_020025535.1. Classification (GTDB taxonomy): domain Bacteria; phylum Bacillota; class Clostridia; order Oscillospirales; family Oscillospiraceae; genus Faecousia. The sequence goes on from JAHHRY010000013.1 coordinate 13,796, forward strand.
CACCTTCAGACGGACCCCCTCCAAAGCAGCTTCCGCATCCAGCATTTCCTGATGGAAATCCTGATAGAAGTCAGCAAGAACATCCTTCCATTTCCGCTTGCCCTCTTCCACCTCGTCCAAACGGTTTTCCATATTGGCGGTGAATTCCACATCGATGATGTCGTTAAAACGCTCCATCATCAAGCCGGTCACCACTTCTCCCAGAGGAGTGGGGCTCAGGCGCTTGTCGACTTTGCTGACATATTCTCTGTCCTGAATGGTGGACACGATGGAGGCATAAGTGGAGGGCCGGCCCACGCCTTTTTCTTCCATGGCCTTGACCAGAGTTGCTTCGGTGTATCTGGCAGGAGGCTGGGTGAAATGCTGTTCCTTTTTGATTTCGGATACCGTTGCCTTCTCCCCTGCCTGCAGATCCGGCAGCGGAGTGCCTACGGCCTCTTCTTCGTCATCCTTGCCTTCCTCGTACACGGCAATAAAGCCGGCAAAGCGCATACTCTGATGGCTGGAACGGAACAGATGTCCACTGCACTCCGTTTCGATCAGCACGGTATCATAGACGGCATTCGCCATCTGAGAAGCCAGGAAGCGGCTCCAGATCAGCTTGTACAGCCGATACTGGTCGGTGGTCAGTGAGCTGCGAATCCGCTCCGGATCCAGTTCCACATGGGTGGGTCGGATGGCTTCGTGGGCATCCTGTGCATTGCTCTTGGTTTTAAACACATGGAAAGAACCGTAATAATAGTCATTTCCATAACGGTTTTTGATAAAATCCGCAGCTTCCGTCATCGCTTCATCGCTCAGACGCAGGGAGTCGGTACGCATATAGGTAATCAGACCCAGCGTGCCCTCTCCGGCCACATCCACGCCTTCATACAGCTGCTGTGCAATGGACATTGCACGCTTGGGCGTCATATTCAGCTTGCGGGATGCCTCCTGCTGCAGAGTCGAGGTGGTGAAAGGAGGCGCAGCAGTGCGCTTCTTCTCGCCTTTTTTCACATTGGTAACGGTAAATTCCTTACCGGTAATGTCATCAATAATCTGCTGTACCTGTTCTTCGTTTTCCAGCTCCCGCTTCTTGCTTTCGCCATGGTAGCGTGCAAGGAAAGAGCCGGCCTTTGCAATACGATCCAGCTTGACATCCAAAGACCAGTATTCCCGGGGCTGGAAGGCACGAATTTCATTTTCTCTGTCCACCACCAGACGAGTAGCCACAGACTGGACACGACCTGCCGAAAGGCCCCGGCGAACCTTTTTCCACAGCAGCGGAGAAAGCTGATAGCCTACGATTCTGTCCAAAATACGGCGTGCCTGCTGAGCATCCACCAGAGAATAATCAATATCCCGGGGGTGGCTGATGGCTTCCGTCACCACCTTCTGGGTGATGGCGTTGAAGGTCACACGGTGGGTCTTTTCATCGGGCAGCTCCAGCAGTTCTTTCAGATGCCAGGAGATTGCCTCTCCTTCGCGGTCCGGGTCAGTTGCCAGATAAATGGTATCCACTGCCGCCGCAGCATCCCGCAGTTCCTGAATCAGGTTTTCCTTTCCGGGAACGGGCACATACTGCGGCTCAAAATTATTTTCGAGATCTACGCCCATTGTGCTCTTGGGCAGATCCCGCAGGTGGCCCATACTTGCTTTTACCGTATAGTCGGGGCCCAGATATTTTCCTATGGTTTTCGCCTTGGATGGCGACTCTACAATCACAAGATTGGAAGGCTTTGCCATGCAATTACTCCATTCTCAAGTTGGTTTTCATTTTTTCATTTCTACGCGCTTGCCGGGGAGCCGACGAATCACGCCTTTGATTTCCAGCATGGTCAACGATGAAAGCACCACATTGGCAGGCAACTCCGTCTGGGCAATGATTTCATCGGCCAGAGTCGTTCCCTGCTTTACAAGCGCAACAATTTTCTCTTCATTGGCAGAGAGTGCCGGAAGTTTTACTTCAGCGTCAATATAAGACCGTGAAGCGTTATTGTCAACCTCTTTTTTCTTCGGGAGCTTCCTTTGTGCCTTGCCTTCATCCAAAATCTTGGGATTCTGTGCCACTTTCAGTGTCTGTTCTGACACTTCGTGTCGAATCTTTCTTTTTCCGGCCAGAGCAGGCCCCATATTGCACCGTACTTTACCGGGATACAGGGATTCATACTCTTCCATCACGTCCCAGCCGCAGCTGACGGCAGCAGCGCCGTCCCGCAGCAGGGCATTGCTTCCGGCGCAGGAACTGACATCGATATTGCCGGGCACCACAAACACATCCCGACCCTGATCCGCTGCCTGCTGAGCGGTGATCAGGGCGCCGCTCTTTTCCGGTGCTTCCACTACCAGAACGCCACAGCTGAGACCGCTGATGATTCGGTTTCTTCTGGGAAAATTCCACCGTTTGGGCGGCGTGCCCGGAGGGAACTCCGTTAATATGCAGCCGTTTCTCTCCACATCTTCAAACAGATGGCGATTGGACATGGGATACACCACATCCGCACCGCAGCCCAGAACGCCGATCACCGGAGATCCTGCCATCAACGCACCGGCCATAGCCATGCCATCAATGCCAAACGCAAGACCCGACACCACAATACCGCCGCAGGAGGCAATCTGATACCCCATCCGTTTGGCTGTCGTCAGGCCGTAGGCCGTTGCACGCCGGGTGCCTACCACGCCGATTAACGGCATTTCATCGCAATCCGGCAGACGGCCTTTGTAATAGAGCACCAGCGGAGGATCCGCAATATTCCGAAGTCTTTCGGGATAGTCTGCATCCGCGTAGGTTAAAATCTTTATGTTCTTTTCCGCACATTCCGCCAGAATCTTCTCTGCGCCTGTCAGATTTTTGTTCTGCAAAGCCCGCTTCCCTTCCGCAGACAGGAGCTCGATTGAGGCATAGGCCTCAGGCTTTGCGAAATATACATCCTCCGCATCCTGAAAATGCTGCAGTACCACCATGCGGTTACGGTCTGTCATATCAGGACGGGTCGCAAGCCATATCCAGTGAATCAGCATTCGGGATACCTCTTTTCTATATTATACTTGATTACACCTGCTGCATCTGCCACATCACAATGGATGAGGCCACCGCAGCATTCAGGGATTCGCAATGGGGATTCATGGGAATAATCAGTTCCGCATCAGCCTGAGCGAGAATCTCAGGACGTACACCCTGACCTTCACTTCCGATCACCACGGCCATTTTTTCCGTGGCTGCCTGACGAATATCCTTGGCTCTGTCCGAAAGTGCCGTCACCCCCACGGGTATACCGGCCTGCGTCAGCGCCGCCTTTGCTTCCTGCCAGGTAGTCTGTACCACCGGTGTGCGGAATACGGCACCCATGCTGGCGCGCACTACCTTGTGGCTGTAGGGATCGGCGCAGCCTTCCAGCAAAGCCACCGGCACACGCAGCGCATCCGCCGTCCGCAGGATCGTGCCCAGATTGCCGGGATCCTGAATCCCGTCCAGCAGGAGCATGGGTGCCTGAGGCCGAAACGCCGTTTTTTCCGGCAGTCGGCAAAGGAACACCGCACCCTGAGGGGCAGACATAGGAGAAATCGACTCCATCACATCCGTCGGAACCCGGACAAGTTTAACCCGCTCCGGCACCTGTGCTTCTACCCCGTCGGACAAAATCACCGTATCCAATCCCGGATAGTAGCGAACCGCTTCCTCAAGCAGTTTCGTGCCGTCTGCCACAAAGAGGCCTGTGCTTTCCCGCTCTTTCCGGGAATTCAGCAGTTTCCTCACCTGCTGCAGCAGCGGATTTTTCCTCGCTGTAATTCTGACTTCCATCACAGCTTCTGTACCTTTTTAAGCGCGATGCTGTCTCCCAGCACCACCATGATATCTCCGTCCATCATGACAAAGTCCGCGTTGGGAGAGACCGTAATGCCGCCATTGCGGCGAATGGCAAGAATGTTCACGCCCAATTTAGCACGAACATCTGCTTCTTTCAGAGATTTTCCGTTCCAGCTGTGAGGGGCAGGCAGTTCAATAATGCCATAGTCCTCAGACAGCTCGATGTAGTCCAGCACATTGGGCGTAGACAGACTCCGCGCAAGGCGCAGAGCATTTTCCTGTTCGGGGATAACCACCCGATCTGCACCCAGCTTTTCCAGCACCTTGCGATGCACCTCATCGTGAGCCTTGCATACGACATAGCCGACGCCAAGTTCCTTCACGTTCATAGTGGCCAGAACCGAGTCGGAAAGGCTGTCGCCAATGGCGATTACGGCGCAGTCAAAATTTCTTGCGCCCAAAGCACGAAGGACTTCCTTATCCTGTCCGTTACCAACTACTGCGTGGGTGACCTCCGAGGAAATCTGCTGTACCAGTTCACTTCTGGTGTCCATAGCCATGACTTCGCAGCCCAGCTTGTACAGCTGTCGTGCCACCTCAAAGCCAAATCGTCCCAAACCAATTACCAGATAAGATTTCATCATTTATTTCCTCCTTAACCAATGAGCAAGTTAGTCTGGGCATAGCGGAAACGTTCCTCTGCCTGATTGCCCATCAAAAAACCAAGGCTAAGGGTCATCACACCCACACGCCCAAAATACATATAAACAATGATTAAAATTTTCGATGCCACGCTGAGACTGGAGGTAATACCCGTGGTGAATCCCACGGTACCCAATGCAGAGGCCGCTTCAAACAGAGAATCCATAAATCCGAAAGAATCCACGGCACTGATGAAAATGCCTCCAAAAATTGCCAGGCTGATCATAATGCCCGCAACAGTCATTGCATCCATGACCTGTGTTGCAGGGATGGTTCTTTTCATTACCGACACGGTTCCCTTGCCCCGGGCACGGGACCACAGGAACAGCATCAGGGTCATCAGGGTTACCGTTTTGATACCGCCGGCCGTAGATCCGGAAGATCCGCCTATCAGCATCAGCAAGGTAGTCACCATCTTGCCGGCATCGGTAAGTCCGCCCTGGTCAATCGCGGCAAATCCTGCGGTTCTGCTGGACACGGACTGGAAAAACGCATTGAGGACCCTGTCCCCCCGGGACAGCGATCCCAGTGTTGCCGGGTTGTCCCACTCAAGAAGCAGCAGCGCGCACGTGCCGCCTGCAATCAGCACAGCAGTGGTAATGAGAACCAGCTTTGTATACACACTGAGTCTGCGCCGAGTGTGGAAATGTGCCAGTTCCTCCCACACCAGGAAACCCAGGCCGCCCAGAACGATCAGGGTTGCAATGGTCAGAAGTACCACCGGGTCAGACTGGAAAAGGGACAGACTGGAATCCGGCTGGAGATAACCGAAAATATCAAATCCGGCATTGCAGAAAGCCGTAACCGAATGGAAAATGCCCCATGTCAGGGCTTTCAAAAAGCCGTATGTGGGCCAAAAGTGCACCATCAAAATCAGTGCACCGATACCTTCAATGGTCAGGCTGCCAATCAGCACCAGCTTCTGCAGGCGCACAACGCCCTGCATTTCCGTCACACTGAGGGCCTGCGCCATAACCAGCCGCTGTTTCAGGCCCACCCGCTTTCGCAGCAGGAAGAACACCAGAGAGGCAGCCGACATAAAGCCAAGGCCACCGATCTGAATCAAAATCAATATGACGATCTGGCCGAATCCGCTCCACTGTACCCAGGTATCCGCCACCACCAGGCCCGTAACACAGGTAGATGACGTAGCGGTAAACAGCGCCGTCAGGAAGCCGCACGACACACCGTTTCGGGATGCAACGGGAAGCGTCAGGAGTATCGCTCCCAGCAAGATAATTCCGGCAAATGCCAATGCAATTACCTGCGTTGCACTCATATTTGTACGTCGCCTGTGCATCCACAGGTGATACATTTTTCCATTTTGTGACATGGATGATCCTCTCTTCTACAGCAATAGGCATAACTTGGACATTATAAGGCTTATTATAGCAAGATTGTTTTTATTTGCAAGGGGGAAATTTTCTGTTTGTTTTCCGTATTCTTTCCCCAAAAAACGGGAAAATCCCATCTGCATCAGCAGGTGGGATTTCAGGCTTAAAGGCTGAGATATTCCATAAATTGGGGAATCTGCCGCTCCCAGGAGATTTCAGAGTGCGTACCGCCGGGGATGATCCGCAGCGCCACATTGATATGTCTGGTCAGCAGCAGTCTTGCCACAGAAATCAGGGCTTCCGAGCTGGGTGCGTGATTGGGAAGTTCCACGCTGCCGTAGTCGATATAGACGCAGGTATCTTCATTGAGGTATGCGGAAGAAACGATGTCCAGCACCTTATTCTTTGATACCCAGAAGCTGGGCGACAGGCAGGCCGCTTTCTGGAATATATGGTTATACTGGCAGACAGCAAAAAGTGCCATCAGGCCTCCCATGGAGGAGCCGCAGATACTGGTATGCTCCCGATCCGGCAAAGTAGGATAATGGGCATCAATATACGGCTTCAGCGTATTCACCAGCCATTCCATGTACTCTCTTCCCCGGCCATGAATACAGCTGGAATCCGGGAGGTTAAAGTCCAGAGGCGAATACTCTTCCAGGCGCTTGTTTCCTTCGTGATTGCACTCAATGGCCACCACGATAAGCTGCTTGCCTGTCCGGTCCATATATTCACCCATGCCCCAGGATTTTCCGAAGGTAGCATCCGAGTCAAAGAACACATTGTGCCCGTCAAACATATACATGACAGGATACCGCCGTCCGGCAGTATGCCAGTCATCCGGCAGGTAAATGTATGCTCTGCGCTGAAGCTCACCGGAAAGTTCAGGAATTTGAATATACCATTTTTTAATCATATGCAAGTCCCTCGAATGTCGCTATTACTCCATTATTTTAATATAGTATAGTTTCTCCCCGGTGGGAAAGTCAATTCGCATAGGAACCGAAAAGATTAAGGTTAAAAAGCTGTTTTCTGGTTAAAAAATACAGCAATGCCCCGAACGGTCATCGTTCGGGGCATTGTAGTTTTCTATTGGGGTTTCATCAAAAGAGCCAGCTGTTCACGGGTTGCTTCCATATCCACAACCATGACCCACATACCATTGATGGTACCTACCTGATAGGTTCCGTCGGCCGGAAGCCGCTGGCTGACCACCTGACAGCCCGAAAGCATGGGGAACATATCTATCGCGTAATTGATGATTTCCCCATTGGACATATTGGTTGTCACCATCGGCAGAAGCTGTTCCAGCAGCGGGAGCAGCTGTGTCAGCGGTTTCTGCTTGTAGGCATTGATAATGGATGTAACCACTTTCTGCTGCCGTTTGACACGTTCAAAGTCAGAGTCGATTTCACGAAGTCTGGAATACCACAGTGCCTGTTCGCCTGTAATATGGTTCACGCCCTCATGGAAATCCCAGCCGAATGCTCTTCTGAAATGGTCGACTTCTCTCTGGGTCATGTCGATATCCACGCCGCCCAGCAGGTCAATCACTTCTGCAAACCGTATCATCTCCACAATGACAACGCCGTCCAGCCGGATGCCGAAATTGTACATGAAGGTTTCTTCAAACAATTCTATGCCGCCGAACACAAATGCCGCATTCAGACGGTTATCTCCCCAGCCGGGAATCTGCACATACATATCTCGCATAAAGGATGTCAGCGTCACAGTCTTTGTTTTCGTATGGATCGTGCAGAGGATCATAGAATCGGTTCTGCCTCGATAATAGCCCGAACGGTTATCCTCGCCCAGCAGCATAATATTGATGACATTATCTGTCTCCACGGGTTTGGCCGGTTCTGTAGGCCAGGTGACCTCTACTGTAGGGCCTGTAAAATCCGGCGGCACGGTTTCCTCCGGGGGCAGCGTCAGACCAGACTCCCCACTGGGTATCGGTTCCGGTCGATTCATCAGTCCCAGTAAATGGTTTACATAAATTAAAATACCACCAAGCAGCAGCAGAATAACGGCCAGTATGGAACATATCACAATCAGTGCCGTTTTCTTGCCGGAGCCCTTCCGACGTTCATTATTTTCCGAGTCGTGCTGCTCATCGTATCTGTTTTCTTCCAGCACAAATACACCTCCAAAATTGACTTGAGACACGCAGTATAATATTATACACGCAATTTACAAAAATACCAGTATTTTTTCGACAAGATTCGCATCTTTTTTTGTAGGCAAAAAGGCGTTCCCAAAAGAACGCCTTTTATTGCATTACGCATTGGGCAGCGGTTTTGCATCAAAAACAATGGTCAGCAGAACTTCCTGACCGGCGCGCCATACCTTTACCGTTGCCGTATCGCCCGCCTTGAACTTCCGAAGTGCCAGCGTCAGGTCATTGAGATTTTTGACATCATAGCCGCCCACTGCGGTAATGATATCCTTAGCACGAATGCCGGCTGCACTTGCACAGCTGTTGCTGACCACCTCTGTCACAAAAGCACCCAGAGGCAGGCCGTAAGCTTCAGCAATTTTCTTGTCCACGCTCTTAACCTTTACGCCCATGAGGACGCCGGTGATATAACCATGCTCTCGGAGATCCTCCAGAACGCCAATCACATCATCAATGGGAACAGCAAAGCCGATTCCCTCGATTACGGCGCCGGATTCCGTTGTTCCGGAATACTTGGCGGTGGTAATTCCGATCACCTCACCTCTGGCATTGAACAGGGGGCCGCCGGAGTTGCCGGGGTTAATGACAGCGTCGGTCTGAATCATATTGATAATATTGCCGTCGGTGGTGACGTCACGGTCAATGCCGCTGACATATCCCACCGTCAGAGTAGAGGTCAGTTCGCCCAGAGGGTTGCCGATTGCAACCACCTGACTGCCAACGGCAAGTGCGTCGCTGCTGCCGATCACCACAGGCTGCAGGCCGGTGGCTTCCACCTTCAGCAGGGCCACGTCATTGGTAGACAGATGTCCCACAACTTTTGCATCATACACAGATCCGTCGGAAGTGGTAACCGTCAGCTTTTCGGCACCGGCAATCACATGGTAATTGGTGACGATATAACCGTCATCCGTCATCACAAAGCCGGAACCGGTGGACTTGGTTTCCATGATCTGTCCCATGCTGTTCAAGGTGGCTGTGCTTGTAATCGCCACAACACTCTTTACATTCTGCTGGTAGATCTGGCTGGGAGTCATTCCCTCCATAGGAACAACCGGCTGATTGTCTGCGTTGTGCTTTCCGGCATCGATCTGATCCTGCATAATCTGCAGTTTCTCGTCGTAATACATGGACAGTTTTTTATTCTGATCCTTCCAGTAATAGGTAAGACCGATTGCCGTCACACCGCAAGCGCCGAAAACCAGAACAACCGTCAGCACTGCAGCCAGGACTCTTCTGGCAGTTTTGCCGCTTTTTCTGGGTGCGGCAGGCTGAGGAGGCACCTGATAATACCCGCCCTGAGGCTGAGGATTGTGATAGGCTACATAGGGAGAATCCGCAAAAGGAGATTCTCTTCTGGGTGCCCCGCCGGGATTGCAGCCGGGATTCCATGCAGACTGCTGGGGCTGTCCCTGAGGACGGAATGTTCCCTGAGCCTGAGACGTTCCCTGAGGCTGAGACGTTCCCTGAGCCTGAGACGTTCCCTGAGGCTGAGACGTTCCCTGAGGACGAGCCTGTTCTGCTTCTCCTGTAGATTCTGTTGGCGTTACCTTTTCAGGCTGAGTGTTTTCAGTCTGTTCGTTTTCAAAGTTCTCCATATTCGTTCCTCCATTGGAAGTATTATAGACTATCACTATTGTAATACAATATTTATGGATAAATTATGTACTAGTACGAAACGATTTATAAATTTGTCGTTTTACGACACAATCATACAGAATTATTACTCTTTCGTCAAGGAGAAAGTTTCCAGTAGCTTTAGACGCAGAAAAAGCGGCGGCAACCGCCGCCGCTTTTTTCTTTTTTACTTTTTCCGGAAAGATTTGCAGTCGGTACACTGATCCATAGTGGGATTGCTCTCGTGGGTACCCACCAGAATACGATCCAGGGAGCAGTAGTTCTCACCGGCGCAGTGATAAGCACAGTTATTGACGGTGCACTCGATACACTTGTTAGCATGACAGTCCATTGTTTTTTCCTCCTTATTTTTGGGATGCAAAAGTAGTATGACCAAAAAGCACAATTTCATCCCTGCAAAGTTTCCCATTTCATTGCATTTCATCCAATTCCGTGATATACTTTTTTATATCATTTTTTTAGGAGGCTTTTTATGGTAAAGCTTGCACCTTCCATTCTGTCCGCCGACTTTGCAAATCTGGAAACCGCGATCCGCGGTATCGACGCAAACGGCGGCGATTGGGTCCACGTGGATGTAATGGACGGTCTTTTCGTCCCCAATATTACCATCGGTATCCCCGTAGTGAAAGCTCTGCGTCCTGTCACCACCCTTCCTTTGGATGTCCATCTGATGATCGACCGCCCCATCCGCTATGTGGAGCAGTTTGTTAAGGCCGGTGCCGATTATCTTACCATCCACATCGAATCCGACACGCTGGAAAACAATCTGGCTGCCCTGGACAAAATTGCCTCTCTGGGCTGTAAGCCTGCCATCGCTCTGAAGCCCGGCACCCCTGCTGAAGCCGCCAAACCTTACCTTAAAAAGTGCGCCATGATCCTCGTCATGACCGTCGAACCCGGCTTCGGAGGGCAGAAATTCATGGCCGACATGATGCCCAAGCTGAAGACCCTGCGTACCTGGCTTGACGAAGTGAATCCCGGCTGTATTCTGGAGGTGGACGGCGGTGTCGACACCAAGACCTGTACCCTGTGCAAGGAAAACGGCGCCGAGGTTCTGGTGGCCGGTTCTGCCTACTTTGGCGCCAAAGACAAGGCCGCCTTTGTGAAGCTGATACAGGAATAAACACTCATTTTTTGCCATATTGCCTATAAAACCGCACTTTTTGTCATGGCATTTCTATCCCACCGTAAATTGACTTTTGTCCGTGCCCCAAGTATAATGTATGAGGAATTTGAAATTCCCCTGTTTACGTTGTATATTACAAGTCTTATACGGCTTTGAAAAGAAAGGATAATCGCCATGATTTACAGCACTGAAGTACTGGATATGTGCTCCGTGGCCAAGGGTGCCTACCACGGTCCCGCTCCCATTCCCGAAGAGGGCAAGTGGGTTCAGGTCAAAGAAATTAAGGATGTCAGTGGCTTCACCCACGGCATCGGCTGGTGTGCTCCTCAGCAGGGCTGCTGCAAGCTGACCCTGAACATCAAGGAGGGCATCATCGAAGAAGCTCTGGTGGAAACATTGGGCTGCTCCGGCATGACCCACTCCGCAGCTATGGCTTCCGAAATTCTCATCGGCAAAACCATTCTGGAGGCACTCAACACCGATCTGGTGTGTGATGCCATCAATACCGCTATGCGTGAACTGTTCCTGCAGATCGTTTACGGCCGCAGCCAGTCCGCATTCTCCGAAGACGGCCTGCCTGTCGGCGCTTCTCTGGAGGATCTGGGCAAGGGCCTGCGCAGCCAGGTTGGCACCATGTTTGCCACCAAGCTGAAGGGACCCCGCTATCTGGAAATGGCAGAGGGCTATGTTACCCGCTGCGCTCTGGATGAAGACAATCTGATCATCGGTTACGAGTTCATCAATCTGGGTAAGATGATGGACTTCATCAAGAAGGGCGACGATGCCGCCACCGCTCTGGAGAAGGCCAAGGGTCACTACGGCCGCTTCGACGGTGCTGTCAAGTACATCGATCCCCGTCAGGAATAAGAGGAGGATAGCACAATGGCTTTGTTTGAAGGCTACGAAAGAAAAATCGACAAAATCAATGGTGTCCTCGCTCAGTACGGCATCGGTTCCGTAGAAGAGTGCCGCGAGATCTGCCAGGCTAAGGGCTTTGATCCCTACACCATTACCAAGAACATCCAGCCCATCTGCTTCGAGGATGCTGCCTGGGCCTACACTGTAGGCGCTGCCATCGCTCTGAAGAAGGGCGTAAAGTCTGCCGCTGAGGCCGCTGAGGCTATCGGTATCGGCCTGCAGGCATTCTGCATTCCCGGCTCCGTTGCCGAGGATCGTAAGGTCGGTCTGGGTCACGGCAATCTGGGCGCAATGCTGCTGCGTGACGAAACCAAGTGCTTCGCATTCCTGGCTGGTCACGAATCCTTCGCTGCTGCCGAAGGCGCAATCGGCATTGCCCGTTCCGCCAACAAGGCTCGTAAGGAGCCTCTGCACGTCATCCTGAACGGTCTGGGCAAGGATGCCGCACAGATTATCTCCAGAATCAACGGTTTCACCTATGTGCAGACCAAGTTTGATTACTACACCGGCGAACTGACCATCGTCAACGAAATCGCTTACTCCAAGGGCGAGCGTGCCGCCGTCCGCTGCTACGGCTCCGATGACGTCCGCGAAGGTGTCGCCATCATGCACAAGGAAGGTGTCGACGTTTCCATCACCGGCAACTCCACCAACCCCACCCGCTTCCAGCATCCCGTTGCAGGCACCTATAAGAAGGAATGCATCGAGCAGGGCAAGAAGTACTTCTCCGTCGCTTCCGGCGGTGGTACGGGCCGTACTCTGCACCCCGATAACATGGCTGCCGGCCCCGCTTCCTACGGTATGACCGATACCATGGGCCGTATGCACTCTGATGCACAGTTTGCAGGTTCTTCCTCCGTCCCCGCTCACGTCGAAATGATGGGCTTCCTGGGCATGGGCAACAACCCCATGGTCGGTGCCACCGTTTCCGTAGCTGTCGCTGTGGAAGAGGCTCTGAAGGGCTAATATCTATAGTAAAGACCTCTGTACCTTTGGTACAGAGGTCTTTTTTTACTGTTTTCTTGCAAGTGTGTAGTCATCGCCCTGACGGTAAAACGGACAGCGCCCATCCGGCGTCGCAAAGGCACGGTAGTACTCGTCCTCGTCCAGATCCATCATGCAGTAGTATTCGTCAAATTCCTCGTCGTAATCATAATACCAGCAGGTATCGCATTCAACGGTTCCCATGTTCACGCCTCCAGAATGCGGACCCGGAATTCGCCGTCTTCATAGATCATGCAGCTGTGGCTTCCGTCCTTCGGAATGGAAACGCTGCCGGGATTGATGCAGCGGATACCGTTGCGCACCTCATCCATCTTCACATGGGTATGGCCGGACAGGAACACGCTTCCTTCAGGAAGTGCAGGCAGATGGTCTGGGGAGGCATGATGACCGTGGGTCATATAGATGGTCAGCCCCTGATCGTTTACCACCGCATAATCCGCCATGCACGGGAACGGCAGTACCATCTGATCTACCTCTGCTTCGCAGTTGCCGCGAATCGCCAGAATCTTGTCTGCATATCGGGACAGCATCGGAATCACCTGCTTGGGGGCATAGTCACGGGGAAGGTCGTTCCGCGGGCCGTGGTAAAGCAGATCTCCCAGCAGCAGGATCCGGTCCGGCTGCTCGTTTTCGATGACCTCCATCAGCTTGCCGCACCAAAAGGCGGAGCCATGCAGGTCTGACGCAATTACAAATTTCATAATGATCTCCTATCTTTCTGCCAGATATCCGGCAATGTCAAAAGGCTTCAGTTTTTCATCCTTGCGCAGGTAAAGCGGGTGATGAGGATGTCCCTTTTTCGTAATGGCACCGGCGCAGTACCATGCGGCGCCGTACTCCTCCCCCACCTCCAGCATATCTTTCAGACAATCTGAAAGATATTTACGCTTTTCAATGATTGCGCCCCAGGCCGCCCAGACCGCAGGCTTTTGAGAAATGGACAGCACATAGCGAAACGCCTCCAGGTTTTCCCGATGAAGGGCCATGTTGCATTCCTTTTCCATAGCATCCGGATTGGTGGCACGCTGGGCGTATACATTAAACATGATAAAGCTGTCAAAACCATTGCCCAGAGCAATCCGCTCCACGGATTTCAACGTATTATCCAGATTGTCCGGCTCCGCAGTAGACGGATTGATGCCAATACAAATCAGTGGATTCTTTCCTCTGGTTCCCAAAATGTACCGGTATTCCGAATAAAAATTGGGGGCATACAGCCACCGGTCAATATCGTAAGTGTCGCTGGGGGTGTTGGCCGCTTCCAGTGCCTGTCGGAAGCTCAGAAGCTCCAGTTCCGCCGTTGTTCCGCTGGGTATATGCATAATTACTTCTCCTCTGCCGCAGGGAACCAGCAGCTGTTAGACGGGTCGTGGAAGGTGCATTCGTCTTCCTTCAGTCCCTTCTGACGGCACCAGCCCTCAAACGCTTTATTGAGAAACGCCTCGCCGCCCTCCATGCCGAACTGAATGGCCACACTGCGTCCGTCCTTTAAATAAAGATCAATCAGAATGCTTCCGCCGTTACGATAGATCTGCTGGGACTGAATGTCGCTAAATTGATAGGTAACACTTTTCTTCCCGAATGTGGAGAGAATAAAGCTGTCATCATCGTAATAAATACCAAAGCTCAGGTAATACACGATCAGAATAACGCTGGTAATAAATACCACCACGGCGCCAATCGTCAGGACAACATCTTTTCCGCTGATTCCGCTGAATCCGGCGATTACGGCAAGTGCAAACAGAATAATGCCGGCGGTGGCATAGCGTTTATTCAGCCGAACCGACAGGCCGCTTTTGTGCTGTGCCTGATTGCGGAAAATTCTGGAAAAGCCCTTGTCCACCAGGAAACAAAGTAAAAAGACTGCACACGCAACCAATATCATATCCATATCAGTCACCTCATTATGCCCAGAGGACGCAGTCCACGGGAATGTCAAACGCCTCTGTTTCCAGATGTTCCACCATCTGGAAATCATAGCAAAGTGCTAATGTAGGGTGATTGGGTTCATTCGCCAGAAACTTATCATAAAAACCGCCGCCGTATCCGATACGGTGTCCCTGTGCATCGAAAACCAGTCCCGGCATAAGAACCAATGCCGTAGGATCGTCCGCAACAGGTTCATCGGCAATCGGTTCGGGAATGCCCGCATAGCCCTTAGCCACTTTTGTCAGGTCGTCCAGATAGATAAAACGCATCTCGTCCCCGTAAACCTTTGGCACCGCTACGCGCTTGCCATCTGCAATTGCCTGCTGCAGCATAGGGACAGTCCGCACCTCCTGATTATAAGGCAGGTAGCCGTAAACTGTTTTTGCATTCCGATAAAGCTCCGATTCCGCAAACAAAGTCCCCAGCCTGCGGCTGGCTTCTTCAATCTGCTGTTCTGTCATAGCACGCTTTTTTTCCCGGATTGCCTTACGCAAAGTCTGCTTATCCATAAAATACGCCTCCAAACAACAATCCTCTTCATTTTATCAGAAGATGGTATTGTTTGCAAGCTTTGGCGTGCTTTCATTTTCCCTTTTGCCCTTCTCCCCTGTTTTATTTTCTTGCTGCTGTGCCCGCCGATATGGATACTGCAGCAGAAGCAAACTGCCCGGTAGAATCGGCACAGGGGAATTGGCGTGCCGTGCGCCGGAAAGGTTTTCACACCGTCTGCATATGCCCACAGGCAGCCCGGGAAGAAAAAGCCCGTCAGGGTATTTTCCGTGTACCGGTCATGGATTCCCTGCCGCCGGAGATACCTTTTGCAGCTACTTTCTGGCCTGCATTGCCAAGGGTCTGAAAATTCCGGAAGTGCTGCGGATTTCCGCTCAGATCGGCGTACTTGCGGTCAGCAAAAAAGGCGCTCCCGACAGCATCCCCACCTGGGAGCAGGTTCAGGAATTTGCCGCCGCCCGGGGATAGTGTATCAGCTCAGGAAAGGACATATCCCCTCTCCCGGTGTAAATTTCCGGTGCAGATTTTCCTGACTGTACGGAACATCCCTGCAAAGCCTTCCGGTCGGGAACGGTCAATTCCCATTTCCGGAAAGCTGGCAGCGCCGCAATCTGAAGAAGAAAAATAATATTACCAACATAGAAAGGAATCACAGCATGAAGAAACGGCCTATTATAATGGATACCGATCCGGAAATCGATAATACTCTGGCAATTGCCATTGCTTTGTTTTCCGGGGAGCTTGATGTCAGACTGATTACCACGGTCACCTGCAATGTGGGCGCGGATCTGATAACGCACAATAATTCAAAGCGGAGTGTACCGAATTTCGATACACTCCGCTTCTGTTATAAACTACCTGAAAAACCACTTTAAAGAGGATTTCCGTGGTCATCAAATTTCCTTTTCAGGGCCCTCTCCGTGGGAATAATTGTCAGCAGCAACACCGCTGTCTGAAGGAACATGATAATCAGGTAAGAAACCGAGATTGCTTCCCTGTGGAGCCCATAAAAAAGAATTTCAAAGAATACGGTCGGAATCAGAAGAATCCAGCCGAGCTTCCACCACAACCGTCCGCAATACTCATGGGCAAACTTCCATGTATCTTTGTTCTGCATGGATCGTTTCGTCCGGTATCCAAATGAATCGTTTATATCCTCCGGAAAGTGCTTCCACATCATTCTTCCTATCACGATCATAAGGACAGGAATGAACAAATTGAACACGAACATCATCCACCAAAACCACATATTGTTCCCTCCCACTCATATCTGATTGGCATTTACTTAATGGATATTCTACTGCAGGCGAACGTAAATTGCAAGCTTCGCACCTGTGTCATCGTTACAGGCTCCCCTTCCCCATGCAAAAAAACAGTCCCTGCTGGCAGGGATTTCTCTGACGGGAACAGAACAAAAATCGCAACGCAATTCTTCTTTTTGTGCAGGCAGTTTTCTGCCCTGCCACCGGAAATCAGAAGCGTTCTCCGCCGCCCGCCTCAACGCTGCTTTCCTGCCGGATATCCGCCAAGCCGCAGGCAATGCAGTCATTCGGGCCGGCAGGCATTCATCCCTCTGAGCGTGCATACAGCGGACAAGCATTTTCCGAATATGTTTTCTCACGGGGATGCGAGAATCCGGCATACGCGACCCGTGTAGCCCTCACAGAGGTGCTGTCAGCAAAATGCTGCACGGAAATATCTCTTTTTCAGCAAAAAGCACAATCTCTTCGTGCAGTTCGCTGCAATTTGAGCTATAAAAAATGGAGTGGCACAGCATAAGCTGCGCCACTCCGGGAAAACTTATTGATTGAAAGGATAACTCTCAATTATGCCTTCTTGCGCTTCATGTTGTACAGAACAACACCCAGAGCAACAACGGACATAACCATAACACTGCTCATCAGAACAACGTTGGAGTTGTCACCAACCTGAGGAGGAACATCAGGATCAACGGGAGGCAGCTTGTCAATCACAACGCTGTCCTTAGAGATCTCGTTCTTGCCCTCAGCATCGGAGAAGTACTTGCCGCAGACAGAGCAAACATAGTACTCGATGTTGCCTTCGGTAGTGGTGGTTGCTTCCTTTGCAGGAACCATAACCAAGTCGTGGCCCAGAGCCTCGCCCTCGGTTGCACCGCAGTGCTTGCAGGTCTTGGGATGTGTGCAGGTAGCATCCTCGAACTCGTGCGCGATGGTGATAACGCAGGTAGCAGACTTTTCACCATCCTCGGTGGTTACAGTGATGGTAGCGGTGCCGCAGCCGTTAGCGGTAACAACACCGTTCTCAACGGTAGCAACCTCGTGAGCGTCGGAAGTCCAGATAACATTCTTGTTGACAGCGTCCTCGGGCTCGACAGTAGCAGTCAGAGTCAGGGTGTCGCCGATGTGCATCTCAGCGCTTTCCTTGTCCAGGGTAACGCCGTTAGCGTGAACAACATTGATGGAGCCATCCTCGTTGAAGCCGCCGGGAACTACGGACTGATCCATGTTGGCGTCGTAACGCTCGTTCATGGCATGACCCATAGCACGCAGGGGCAGACGGACCTTCTGAGCAACAACCTGCTCGGTTTCAGCATCGGGGAAGTCACACCAGATGCAGAACATAGCACCAACAGGATTGTTTACATTGCTGCCGGAGAAGCTGTTCTTGTTGAAGCCGGAAGCAAAGGAGAAGTCATTATCGAACTTGTCGGGCTTGCCCAGAACGTAGTAGAAATCGCCGTGGGTGTTGACCATCTTGAAGCCCTGCTCTTCCAGGAAAGCAGCAGAAGCAACATTGTAGCCCCACCAGCCGGAAGACCAGTAGCAAACGAACAGGGACTTGTCGATTTCCTTCTGAGTGTTTCTGTTGTAGTAAATGCCGTCATTGAAAGCCATGGGAGTCATGTTGGCACCCTTGACAACAGCAATCAGTCCATTGATGTAATCAACGAAATTGCCATACTGACCTCTGCTGGACAGAGCACCGAAGCCCATGCCGCCGCCGGAGAATACATCGTTAGCGTACTCGTCAGCGCCAATGTTGAAGTACTTGCAGCCCTTGGAGCTGAAGTAATCGACATACTTGCTAACCAGAGCCTTGCTGAAAGCAACGCCTTCAGGATTGGTAACGTCAACAGTACGGACAGAGCCCATGTAATCAGCCTTAATGCCGACGGTGTTCATAGCATGCAGGATAGCATCCATGTGGCCGGGGGTGTTGACCAGGGGGATGATTTCGATGCCGATCTTGTTGGCAGCATCGATAATGCGATCCATGTCAGCCTGGGTCAGTTCGTTGACCTCACCGCAGTCATGGTACTTCTTGTTGCCTTCCTTGATGCCAGCAGTGATTTGCTCGCTGGTGAAGGTCTTGCCGTTAACCTCGAGAGACATGTCGTCGAGGAGCAGACGCAGGCCGTCATTGCCGAAGCCGAGCTGAACGTGAGTATAACCGGCAGCCTTAGCTTCTTTGATCATAGCAATGATCCATTCCGGGGTAAAATACTTACGTCCACAATCGACGAAGGCAATCTTGATGAATTCTTCGGCAGTGTTGTCGGCTTCAGCTGCGCTTACGCCGAAAGGCACTGCCACAAGAACCATGCAGAGCACTAAAAGTGCTGCTACAAATTTCTTCAGTTTCATGTGTGTTTCCTCCTAAAAAATGTGTTTGATCCGCGGATCAAAGTCCCTACCATGTAGAGACTTAACTTGGGCACATTATACGGGGCGATTTGTAAGAAATCAAGATGTTATTATGCATAATTTTGTAACCAATATTTAGTCACATTGACCAACGCCAATTTTTTTCGTAAATTCAATCCCAGTATTATGTAAAATACCGAAGAATAATTTTCCAGCTTTCTGTTTTTTCCATCACGGCTTTTTCGAAAATTCTGCACTGGCAGTCATCAAAACAGTCGTCTAAATTGCTGTTGCAGCGCCAGGCAAGGCACCATTGGATACATTATAATATAGAAGGATTAACCTATTGTAGGCACAGGTCAAGGCGCCCTGATAATCAACCCCCGAAGCCCCCGGACGACAGCCAGCCGGCCCGTAGAAGAAGCAAACGGCAATGAATAACTGCATCCGCTGCTGCCTCATTGCCTGGTTTTCCCTCTGTATCCGGATCTGACGCAGATCCGGATACAGACAGATT
>JAHHRY010000014.1 GCA_020025535.1 Oscillospiraceae bacterium
CAGGGCACGATTCGTGTCCTGCCATTTATTTTACTTTGAACGTAAAATATCTCCCTTCCCGGCTTATACCCGGTTCCGTTTCCTGCTAAAATGTTTTTATAAAACCAAAGAGGTGACTTTATGAAACGTTTTTTGCTTGTTTACTGGCTCTGTCAATGGTACTGTGTCTCTGTGCCTGCGGACCCGCTTGCCAGCATGAGGATTCCTCCGGAAAACGTACCATAACCGACTCAAAAAGCCGTCAGGTACAGGTTCCACAGAAGGTAGAAAACTGAGTAAATCTGTTCTAAAGAAGTGGTAGAATCATTCGGATAAGTATAATAGATCAACTTTTAAATAAAAATAAGTACACGGGAGAGTAAATAACGCTCTCCCGTGCCTGCTGTTCTACGTCTGCAAGGTGTGGATACAATTTGCTCGATGTCAGCAGGTTGTCGTATTTTATTCTATGATATTCTTTAAGAAATTTCCTGCGGTGATTTTCCCATACACCGATTTCAAAAATCGTCTTTGTCATACGCTTAACCTCCTGTATTTTGATTGTATCTACATTTTACAGGAAGTCGTTCTGAAATACGAATGTGCGGATAAAAAGGAAAGCCGAGAAGAACTTTTTTACAGTCCTTCTCGGCATTTTTTGTCCTGATGCAATGCTCATTGTACTAATTTCAGTAAACTGTCCTTAGCACTCCCGATCAATCCCCGGGATTTTTGTGTCGGATTAACCCTCGAAATCGGCCTCGGCGGCTTCTACAGCGTCCTCGGCAGCTTCTGCGGCGGGAGCTTCCTCAGCGGCTTCCTCAGCCTCTTCTTCGCACTCGTTGCAGTCGCAATCTTCGCAGTCACGGTCGCAGACGCACTCACCGTCGTCGTTGAACTCGCAATCATCGCACTCACAGTCGGAATTCCTACCCAGCAACTTCTTAGCGTAGGCTACAATCTTGTCGCCGTAGGTAGCAATGACATATACGACACCGGCAACGGCTGCCAGAGCGGCTACAACCTTCAAAATATTGGATACAATTTTCATAATAGTAACCTCCTGTTTAAGTATTCCTAACTATAAGTATAACCAAGGATTCCGGGAAAATCAACAAAATTTTTTTGATTTTCGAAAAATTTACAAATATCCGTACATACCCCGGATGCTCACTTCACCGGAGGTAACGGATTCCCGGTGGCCGTCGGAAAACTCCACCAGAAGCTCTCCGTCCGTGTTCACACTGACGGCTTTTCCATGGCGGACTTCGTCTCCGCGCAGCAGAGAAATTTCCTGTCCCACGGTCACACAGTCCCGGGAGAAACGAGCCATGATTTCTTGCTTTTGAGAATGCAGACCGCAATTCATTCTGTACAGAGATACCATGAGAGCGGCTGCGAGGGCTGCACAGGAAATGTCTTTTCCGGTCATCATCCGAAGAGAACAGGCGAGTGACTGGATTTCCTGAGGAAAATCTCCCGGCTGCTGCCGACAGTTGATGCCGATTCCAATCACGGCAAAGTCCGCAATGCCTGTTTGGGGATTGACGGACAGCTCTGTCAGAATGCCGCCCAGTTTTTGCCTGCCATATACCAGATCGTTTGTCCATTTGATGCCGGGACGGATGCCACTGACGGTTTCCACCGCATCGGCGGCGGCCACGCCTGCCGCACAGGTCAGATGCATCAGTTTGGACGGTGAACAGTTGGGACGAAGAATCAGACTCATATAGACGCCGGAATCCTTTGGGGAAGCAAAGCTCCTGCCCAGTCTTCCGCGCCCTCCTGTCTGACATCCGGCAATGATCAGCGTGCCCTCTGGAGCACCCTGGGAGGCCAGAACCTTGGCTTTTGTATTGGTAGAGTCGATCACGTCATACCACTGAATTTGATTCCGCCAGGGGAAATCCTCCGGAAGAATATGCAAAATCTGATTTTTCATAATTTAGTCCACGTCCGCAACGACTTCGGCAGGGGGGAAATCCAGAACCTCCGGATGCCGGAGAATACTGCGGTAGTATTTGAAGAAGGTTGCATAGTAATATCCGTCTACGATACGCTCGTCCAGCGTAAATTTGACATCGATGTACTTTTTCTGAATGACGGTACCATCCTCCTGGGGTTCCAGCACTTTGCGTTTACAGCCAAAGGCACCGAAAACGGGCAGGTTGCCTAAATCGTACAGATGATGATAGATGGGCCGGATGCCCAGAGAACCCATGCTGGTGAAGAACAGAGAGCCGTAGAAAGGACATACTTCCAGCAGAGCTTTGGGGAGCAATCCGAAGTAATCCAGTGTTTTCACCAGATGAACGGTCAGCTTCAGGAACAGACCCGGAATCATGGTAAAGGCCATCGTTACGTTGTCGAATGTGGAGTCCAGCTTGGGATGCTTTACGTCCATTACGGCGGCGTTCAGTTTATGATAGATTTCTTCGCAGGTATCAAAGGGGGTCAAATGCAGCTTGATGATGGTATCGGGGGAATCTACACGCATTTCTTTTTTGACGGTCAGACAGAACTGAATATCATTTCCCCGGGAATAGATCTTCTGACCGGAAACAAAGCGATTCAGTGCCGGATATTTGGCAATGCCCCGGCAGTATGCCGCCAGCAAAACATGGGTGATGCCGAAATCGGTAAGACCCTCTTTTCTCTTCTGGCGTATGTAGCGTTCCAGATGCGTGATCTCAAAGGATTCGTCAAACAGGTTGTTTGCTCCATTGCGGTTGGGCATCAGATAGGGAATCAGCTGCGACAGGGGAGGCAGGCTCCTCAGCCGCCGTCCGTCGACTCTGTCGCCCCAGGTGGGGTGATAGGAACCCTGCGGATGAATACGAATGGCCAGCGTGAGAATGAGCAGACCGCCGAACAGAAGATAATCCGGCAGTACATAGAGATATGCAGGCCTGGAGAGGTTAATACCAATCAAAAACTGGTGCAGATAGACTACGGCACCGACGGGAGCCAGATGCAGCGGCACCAAAAGCCATGCATAACGCAGCTTGCCGCTGGTAATGGTGGTATACAGCACACAGTAGAACAGCAGGCTGGTATAATAAAGCCCCATCACCAGAGGGTTGAGCTGAGGCAAGAGAATGTGCGGACGGATGGCGTAATAGATTCCCATCAGATAAACGGGAATTGCCGTTTTGTAGAAAAACTCTTGGCCATACAGCAGAATAATCAGCACATAGAGCAGGGTGGCCGTGACCGGCAGGACAATTTGACTCCACACTTCGGGTGATTCTCCTGACCCTTTCAAACAGGGAATCACCATGCGAGCCACTGCCGAGCCAACCAAGCACAGCGCTGACAGCCATGTCAGTACGTTTTTCGGGCTGACATAAAAATGAATCTTCCTTTCCATAACTTGTGTATTATAACAAACATTTATAGAATCCGCAACAAAGAATTAGCCACCCTCATTGGAGGATGGCTTTTGCGGCGGCGATATACTCTGGCGTAGTGCCGCAGCATCCTCCCAGAAGAGAGGCACCCATGGCGGCACAGTCGGAGAGAAGCCGGGCAAACTGCTCGGCGTCCATCTGATAATGGGCAAGGCCGTCTGTGCCGATCACGGGCACACCGGCATTGGGCTTGGCAATCAGGGGGATTTCCACATAGCGGCGGAGCCTGCTTACCAGAGATGGTGTCAGCTCGTCGGCGGCTACGCAGTTGAAGCCAACGGCGGAGGCACCGGCATGCTCCAGCTCCTTCAGGATGGGACCGGCCTCCGCACCAGAGAACAGACAGCCGTCTGACTGCATGGTAAAGGTGTAGGTTGCGGCACCGGCGCCCTCCAGTTCAGCGGCGGTCAGAATGGCTTCCGCCTCCTGAGGATAGAGAAGCGTTTCCGCAGCCAGCAGATCCACACCGCCGTCAATGAGGCCGCGGATCTGTCGTCGGTAGTTTTCTACCAGTAAGTCAAAATTGGCGGCATCCCAGCTGTCGCAATAGGCGGCCAAAGTCGTGATATCTCCGGCTACCAGACAGCCGGGGACGGCTGAACGGGTCAGTGCCACAAGGTGTGCATTGACGGTTTCGGCCTGATTCTGGAGATTTACCCGTTCCAGAGCCAGCGGCTGTGCCTGAAAAGTGGGGGCATAAATGATCTGAGAGCCTGCCTTGGCGTAGCGACGCTGCAGGCTTACCAGTACTTCGGGATGGGCCAGAACCCATTCTTCGGCGCAGCATCCCTTCGGCATTCCGGCGAGCAGAAGGTTGGAGCCTGTAGCACCGTCCAGAAACCGGAGACCGGCAGAAATTTTTTCATGAAATGCGGCTTTGGTGAGCATAATAAAACCCCCTGTTCAGAATATGGTACCTATTATAAAGGATTGAAGAAAAGAATGCAAGAATCATTGACGAATGGCAATAAGTCTGTTAGAATGGAGAAAAATGGAAAAAAGGAGTCCTTAATATTATGAAGAAAACAGTTTTGCGGGAGTATGCCCGACTGATTGTTCGCAGCGGCGTCAATGTCCAGAAAGGACAGGATGTGCTGATCTACTGCGGCCTCGATCAGCCTGAATTTGTGAAGCTGGTTGTGGAAGAAGCCTATAAGGCCAAGGCACGGGAAGTTACCGTGTTCTGGCAGTATCAGCCTCTGGAAAAGATCCGCGTTCGCTATGAGTCCGTCAAGACCATGGCTACCGTTCACGAGTGGCAGAAGGCACGTCAGGAACACTACTGTGAGACGCTGCCCTGCAAGATCCATCTGATCTCCGATGACCCTGATGGCCTGAAGGGTATGAATATGGAAAAGGTCGCCAAGGCTCGCAAGCTCAGCTATCCGATCCTGAAGTCTTACATGGATCGCTGTGACGGTATGCAGCAGTGGTGTATTGCTGCAGTTCCCGGTGCTGAGTGGGCTAAGAAGGTATTCCCCGGTATGCGTACCAGTCAGGCTATCGAAAAGCTGTGGGAGGCGATTCTCTTCACTTCTCGTGTCAATGAGGACCCTGTAAAGGCATGGGAGGAACACAACGCAAACCTGAAGAGCCGCTGTGACTATCTCAACAGCCTTGGTATTGAAAAGCTCCACTACACCGCTGACAACGGCACTGATCTGACGGTGGGAATGATTCCCGAGGCCATCTTCTGCGGCGGCAGTGAGGATTCCCGTCAGGGCATCACCTTTAATCCTAATATCCCCACAGAGGAGTGCTTCATCTCTCCCATGAAGGGTCAGGCAGAGGGTATTGTATATTCCACCAAGCCTCTGTCCTATCAGGGACAGCTGATCGACAATTTCTCTGTTCGTTTTGAAAACGGAAAAGCTGTGGAAGTGCACGCCGAGATGGGCGAGGAACTGCTGAAGACCCTGATCGGTATGGACGAAGGTGCAGCCTATCTGGGTGAGTGCGCCCTCGTTCCCCAGAAGAGCCCCATTGCCGAGAGCGGCCTGCTGTTCTACAATACCCTGTTTGATGAGAATGCTGCCTGCCATCTGGCTCTGGGAAGAGGCTTCACCGACACCATTCGCGATTATCACAACAAAACCCTGGAAGAGTGTCAGGAAATGGGCATCAACCACTCCATGATCCACGAAGATTTCATGATCGGCTGCGATACCATGAATATTGATGCCTACTGCCGTGACGGAAAGCTGGTTCCCATCTTCCGCAATGGTAACTGGGCATTCTGATTTTCAGGAAAACTAAAAAAATATTAAAAAACACTTGCATTCTTTGTCAGGATGTGTTATTATATCCGAGCGATTAAAGATTGCTTAGGGCAGTTATGCCCTTTTATATGATGAGAAAGAGGTGAACAACATGAAGGAAGGTATCCATCCCAATTACGAACAGACTACGATTCGCTGCGCTTGCGGCAATGTCTTTACCACTGGTTCTACCAAGAAGGACATCAAGGTTGAAATCTGCTCCAAGTGCCACCCTTTCTATACCGGCAAGCAGAAGCTGGTTGACACCGGTGGACGTGTTGATCGTTTCAACAAGAGATTTGGTCTGAAGTAAGACAGAGTCCGTACTGCGTTTCGTAGTACGGACTTTTTTGTATTTATTTGTATTTAAACGTTGTGTGTTTCTGCAGGTTTGTGGTATACTGACAGAAAGTGGTTGGTATGCCTTTTTTTCGTTTTTAGGCTCCGCAAGCCAGAAAACGCCGAGATGCGGGAGGAAATTATGGAAGAGAATTTGAAGGATACATTTCAGGAACGGGCAGTGCTGGTAGGACTGAATGCCGATTGCTTTACGCAGGCGCAGACAGCTACGGACGAAACACTGGAAGAGCTGGAAGCACTGCTGGAAACTGCCGGCGGTTTTTGCACCGGTAAAATGCTGCAGAACAGACATACCCCCGACGCCCACAGCTTTATCGGCGAGGGCAAGGCTCAGGAAGTCAGAATGCTGGCAGAAGCCACGGAATCGACCATGGTTGTCTTTGATAACGAGCTTTCTCCCGGAAATATCCGGGCTTTGGAGGAAATTATCGGCCTGACAGTTCTGGACCGCAGCGCTTTGATTCTGGATATTTTTGCCCAGCGGGCCAAAACCCGGGAGGGCAGACTGCAGGTTGAGCTGGCACAGTATCAGTATCTGCTGCCCCGGCTATCCGGTATGGGCAAGAGCCTTTCCCGCCAGGGCGGCGGCATCGGCACCAGAGGACCCGGCGAAACCAAACTGGAATCCGACCGCCGACATATCCGCGAGCGGATTACACGGCTCCAGAGCGAGCTGGAGCAGGTGCGTCAGGTGCGAAGTGTCCAGCGCGAGCGGAGAATGAAAAACTCCGTGCCGGTGGTGGCAATTGTCGGCTATACCAACGCCGGCAAGTCCACCTTGCTCAACAAACTGACCGGTGCCGGCATTCCTGCCAATAACCGGCTGTTTGATACACTGGATACCACATCCCGCCAGCTGACGGTCTCCGACAATCTGGATGTGATTCTTTCCGATACGGTGGGATTCATTGCCAAGCTGCCTCACCATCTGGTGGATGCGTTCCGGGCAACACTGGAGGAGCTGGAATATGCAGACCTTCTGCTGCACGTTATCGATTCTGCCGATCCCAACCGGGAGGAGCATATCGAAGTGGTGGACCGGCTGATTGCCAAACTGGCAAAGCCCGGAACCCCGGTTCTGCGGTGCTACAACAAAGCGGATCTGGTTCCGGCGGAGGATATTCCCGTGGGGGAAGATGTGGTAAAAATGTCCGCAAAGCAGGGCGTTGGCATGGAGAATCTGCTTGCTGCCATCGAAAAAGCTCTGGGACACAGCCGACATCACATTGTGGTGAACCTGCCTTACTCCATGGGCGGAATGCTGGAAACCCTGCATGACAGCGCCCAGGTGCTGAATGTGGAGTATACAGGAGAGGGAATCGAAGTGGAGACCATTGTGGATGAGATTCTCTATGGCAGACTGAAAGACAGAATGATAAAGGAGTGCTGACCCTTGGAAGAATATCTGGTGCCTACGGCCTTCGGTGAGGAGGAATTTACAGAGAAAAAATCCCGCTTTATCGGCAGAATTTGGCCTGTAGAAACAGAAGAAGCGGCACTGGAGAAAATCCAGGAAATGAAAAAGCAGCACTATGATGCCACGCACAACTGCTGGGCCTATATCATCAAAGACGGCGCTGTTCGTTTTTCCGATGACGGAGAGCCGGGCGGCACGGCAGGGATGCCCATGCTGCAGGTTTTGCAGCGGGAGGGGCTGTATAACGTGGTGTGCGTGGTGACACGGTATTTCGGCGGCATTCTCCTTGGAGCCGGCGGATTGGTTCGTGCCTATACCAGGGGAGCCAAAATTGCCGTAGATGCTGCGGGAAAATCCATGAAGCGGATCTGGACGGTGCTTTATGTGCCGATTCCTTATACCTACTACGAACGGGTGAAGCTGGAGGTGGCCGCTTTTGGCGGCATCATCCGGGATACCCAGTTCGGTGCGGAAGTGGAACTGGAGATCCTGACGCCGGAAGCGCAGGCACAGCCTTTTTTGGACCGGCTGACGGACATGACCGCCGGAACGGTGGACGGCATGGAAATCGGACAGGAATACCGGGCATTCCCGGTAGCCTAATGCAGCAGGAGGAAATGAGAATGACAGTGCGTGAAGAACTGGAGTGGCGGGAACATCGGATGTACCACCCAAAGGCGGCTTTTGCTGACCAGAGCCGTGGCAGATTGAACCCTGAGGAACCCCGGGAAAGTGATGTCCGTACCTGCTATCAGCGGGACGCGGATCGGATCATACATAGTAAGGCATTCCGTCGCCTGATGCACAAAACCCAGGTGTTTTTGCGTCCGGAAGGTGACCATTACCGCACCCGCATGACGCATACGCTGGAGGTGGCACGGATTGCCCGTACCATGACCAGAACGCTGGGACTGAACGAAGACTTGGCCGAGGCCATTGCTTTGGGACATGATCTGGGACATACCCCCTTTGGTCATGCCGGTGAGTCTGCTTTGACGGACATGATGGGAGTACCTTTCCGTCACAATGAGCAGAGCCTGCGTGTGGTGGATATGCTGGAGCGTGACGGCCATGGCCTGAATCTGACCTATGAAGTACGCATGGGCATCCTGCAGCACACCGGAGACACATGGGCAGAGACCATGGAAGGAAGACTGGTACGCCGCAGTGATCAGATTGCCTATGTCAATCATGATATTGACGATGCGATCCGTGCCGGAATTTTGTCTGACGACGATATTCCGCAAAGTATTGCAGATATTCTGGGGCACAACAACAGCGACCGAATTGATACTCTGGTTTGCGATATCATCACCACCTCTCGGGAGGCGGGGGACATTATGCTGACACCCAAGGTGGAGCAGGCTTTGCAGGATCTGCGGGCTTTCATGTTTGAACACGTCTATCGTAATCCGGTGGCCAAGGGAGAAGAAACCAAAGCCAAGGATATGCTGAAGCGGCTGTTTGAATACTATGTCCAGCACCCGGAGGCGCTGCCGGAGGATTTCCAGCCCCAGCTGTCCTTCGACGGCATGGAACGGACGATTTGCGACTACATCGCAGGTATGACGGATAAATATGCTGTCGATAAATTCTCCCACATTTTCATCCCCATGGGGTGGCATGTGAGAGGGTAATGTGCTATAATTAACAGATATACTGAAAGGAGGAAGAAGCATGGCATTTCCACCGGCATTTATTGATGAGCTGGTAGCGCGCAATCCCATTGAAGATGTGGTAGGCCAGTATGTAAGCCTGAAACGCTCGGGTTCCAATTTGTTTGGACTTTGTCCGTTCCACGGGGAAAAAACTGCTTCTTTCTCCGTTTCTCCCGATAAAGGAATCTACTACTGCTTCGGATGCCATAAGGGCGGCAGCGTCATCAATTTTATGATGGAGATTGAAAACCTCAGCTACCCGGACGCCATCCGTTCTCTGGCAAAGAGAGTGGGAATGGAAGTACCGGAGGACGAGCAGTATCAGAGCCGCTACCATCAGCAGGAACGCCTCTGGGCGCTGCATAAGGAAGCTGCGCGTTATTTTCACAGCCAGCTTTATGCGCCTGTTGGCGCGGAAGCGCTGAAATACGCTATGGGACGCGGTATGCCGAAATCTACCCTGACGACGTTCGGTATCGGCTATGCACCGGACGACTGGACGGGAATGGTAGATGCCATGCGGAAAAAAGGCTATACCGATCAGGAACTGAAGGATTCCGGCCTGGTGACGGTCTCCCAGAAAAACGGAAGACTGTTTGACCGTTTCCGGGATCGTCTGATGTTCCCAATCATTGACGTCCGGGGAAATGTGATCGGCTTTGGCGGCCGCATTATGAACAACAAGGATAAAGAGGCTGCTAAGTACCTGAACTCTCCGGAAACCTTGATTTTTAACAAGCGAAAGAATCTGTTTGCTTTGAATCTGGCAAAGAAAAGCAAACTCGGGTATCTGATCCTGGTGGAGGGCTATATGGATGCCATTGCCCTGCATCAGTATGGTTTCGACTGTGCAGTGGCATCCCTCGGCACAGCTCTGACGGAGGACGGCACCAATCTGTTGTCCAAATATACCGAGCAGGTGGTGCTGATCTATGACGGCGATGAAGCCGGTCAGAATGCAACCAAACGGGCGATTCCCATTTTGGAAAAAGCCGGTCTGCAGGTAAAGATCCTGCGGATGCGGGATGCCAAAGACCCGGACGAATTCCTGAAAAAGTTCGGAGCGGATAAATTTAAGCTGCTTCTGGAAGAATCCTCCAACCGGGTAGAGTATCAGCTGAATGCGATTTACAAAAAATATGATTTGCAAAATGATGAGGATAAAGTAAAATATCTTCAGGAGTCTGCGAATTTAATCAGCGGCCTGAGCAGCGCAGTCCAGCGGGAAGTCTATGGCAACCGTGTGGCGGATGCTGCCAAAATCAGCTACGAAGCTATGAAGCTGGAAATAGAAAAGGCGTTAAAACGCAGATTGTATCAGCAGAAAAAGAAGCAGGAGAAGATCGACCTGGCGCCGGCGCAGAATCTGCAGCCCAAGACCCGGTCCTTCCATTACAAAAATATGAAATCCGCCATGGCGGAGGAAACTGTCCTGGCAATGGTGTTGAAGCAACCGGCTCTATTTGATCAGGCAGAAAACCTGACGGCGGAAATTTTTTCGGCACCCATTTTGGGAAGAGCTTATGAACAGCTGAAAAACCGTTATACTATGGGGCTGGAGGTTCAGCCGGGTGCCCTGACGGATTTTACGTCGGAGGAAATGGCACACATTGCCGGCATTATGCAGCGGCATACCGGCCCGTTGAACGAAGAGGCCTTCCGGGATTGTGTCCATACTATTTGTGCTGAGCATCAGGCGGAATCTGTCAGTTCTGATAACGATTTGCTGATGTTCCAAAGCAAGCTAAAGGAAAGAAAAGGATTCAAGGGATGACATCGACATTGACAGAAAAGCAGTCGACAGTGCCTGCACCCGCAGGTGAAGACGATGTGCGTCAATATATGAATGAAATACGGCAGTTCCCACGTTTGACCCCTGAGGAAGAACGTTCTCTTGCCATGCGATGCGCGCAGGGAGACGAAGAGGCAATTCGTCAGATGGTCAATGCCAATCTTCGTTTGGTGGTCAGTGTAGCGAGAGAATATGCCGGCCGCGGAGTCCCGCTGATGGACCTGATTCAGGAGGGCAGTATCGGACTGCTGGCTGCGGCGAAAAAATTTGACTATACTCTGGATTATCGTTTTTCTACATATGCTACCAAATGGATCCGGCAGGGCGTGACCCGATGCCTGATGAATCACAGCGGCCTCATTCGCGTTCCTGCCCATACGGCAGAGCGAATCCGCAAGGTGAATATGACAAAGGCGGCACTCTGGCAGGAAAATGAGTCGGAGCCTACCGCTCAGGAAATTTCCGAACGGTGCGATATTCCGGAAAACAAGGTGATGCAGCTGCTGAAAATGCAGCCGGAGACCTGCTCTCTGGATGCCCCGGCAGGGGAGGATACTTCTGTCGGTGGATTGCTGGAAGACTTGCATGCGCCTCAGCCGCAGGAAGAATTGGTGCGTGAAGAATTAAATCAGACCATTGAGAAGCTCCTTTCCATGCTCTCGGAGCGGCAGCAGCAGGTTCTGCGGATGCATTTCGGCATGGAAGGGGATACCTGCTATTCTCTGGAAGAAATCGGAAACCGATTGGGAATTTCCAAGGAGCGTGTGCGGCAGATTGAGCGTCAGGCCATGGACAAGCTGAAAAAGCTGGGCGCGGATATGGGATTGGAGGATTTTCTGGAATGATCGACTTGGATTTTAGTTTTGAACAGTCTCCCTGGGAGGCCGCGTTTGAGAGCCTGCAGAAGGGCGGAAGCATTTCTGCAATGCGTTTTTTGACCCTTTTGGAGGGAGAATCGGAAGATGCGGTGCAGGAGGCTCTGCTGGATCTGGAAATGAAAGAAGTAACGCTGGATGTTTCGGATCTGCCGAAGGCCCCGGGAACCGGAGAAGCCGCTGTGCGGCTGCGCCGGGAGGAGCAGCTGGTAAAAAAAGGCCTGAAGCCCACGGATCTGGAGGAAAACGATCCTCTGCGGCTCTATCTGGAGGAAGTGGCGGCGTTGCCGGCAGCGGGAGATGTCCAGCGGATGGCAGAGCGCTATGCCAGCGGCTATGAGCAGGTTCTGCCCGGTATTACCAATCTGATGCTAAGCACCGTGATTTCCTTGGCGGAAGAGATGACCGGCAAGGGTGTGCTGCTGATGGATTTGATTCAGGAAGGCAGTATGGGCCTGTGGCAGGGTATTCTCAGCTACCGATCCGGAGATTTTGAGACCCATGCCCGCTGGTGGATTCGCCAGTATCTGGCAAAAGCGGTTACCCTGCAGGCCAGAGAAATGGGCCTGGGTCAGCGGATGAAGCAGATGATGGAAGACTACCGTGCCGTGGATGACCGGCTCCTTACGGATCTGGGCCGGAATCCTACGCTGGAAGAAATTGCGCTGGAAATGCACATAACGCCGGAAGAAGCAGAGGCGGTTTCCAGTATGGTGGACAGCGCCAGATTGCTTCAGAAAGCAGAAAAGGAAATTGAATGCAAGGAAGAACCTGAGGATGAGCAGCATGTGGAAGATACTGCTTATTTCCAGAGCCGTCAGCGGATTGAGGAGCTGCTGTCCGTGCTGCCCGAAAAGGAAGCCGAGCTTTTGCAGCTTCGCTTCGGCCTGGAGGGCGGTCTGCCTATGAGCCCTGAGGATGTGGGCAAGCGCCTTGGCATGACGCCGGAGGAAGTGGTTGCTATGGAAGCAGCAGCTCTGGAAAAACTCAGAAACGAAAAATAGAAAGTTACAGAAAGAAGGAAAAAACGTGGCGAAAACAGTTTCCATTGCCATTGACGGACCTGCCGGTGCAGGTAAAAGTACCATTGCCCGGCGTTTGGCAGCAGAGCTGGGATATTACTATGTGGATACAGGGGCTATTTACCGTACGGTTGCCTATTTTATTGATTTGCTGGGTGTCAGTCCCAAAGATGCGGACGGTGTTGCCCGTTATGTGGACGAGCTGACCGTGGGAATCGAATATGACGAAGCCGGCGTGCAGCACATGATTATGAACGGCATGGATGTTACGGATGATATCCGTACACCGGATATTTCTCAGAAAGCCAGTCTGGTTTCCGCACATGCCTGCGTGCGGGAGATGCTTCTCGATATGCAGCGGGATGTGGCCAAGGCACATAATGTGATTATGGACGGCCGGGATATTGGCAGCGTGGTTCTTCCCAGAGCCAACGTGAAAATTTTCCTGACGGCATCGGCGGAGGTCCGGGCAAAGCGCCGTACCGAGGAGCTGACGGCCAAGGGACAGAAGGTCAATTACAACCAGATTCTCAAGGATATCCAGCAGCGTGACTATCAGGATACGCACAGAGAAATCGCACCGCTCAAGATGTGCAGAGATTCTGTCAAAGTGGATACCTCCGAGATGGATATTGACGAGGTTGTTGCCACGATCAAGAGAATTGTAGCAGAGAAGGTAAAACTATGAGTGTCACGGTGGCGAAAAGTGCGGGATTCTGCTTCGGCGTGAATCGTGCCGTGGAGATGGTGGAAAAGGCAGCGGCGGACGGTAAATGGGTAGCGACCCTTGGCCCCATAATCCACAATCACCATGTAGTGGGGGAGTTCGAGAAGCTGGGAGTCCGGGTGCTGCAGTCTCCGGAAGAGGCGGAACCGGGCATGACGGTGATTATCCGTTCCCACGGCGTTGCCAGAAATGTTCTGGATGCACTGGCAGACAAAAACGCAGAAATCATGGATGCCACCTGTCCTTTTGTTAAACGAATACACGAAATTGTCAGCAAGGCTGAAGAAGATGGCAGAATGCCGGTAATTATCGGCACACGTGCACATCCGGAAGTAGAGGGAATCGCCGGCTGGTGCCGGGACTGCAGAATTTTTGAGACTCCCGAAGAATTGGAAAAATGGTCGAATGGTGGAGAAATATCCAAAGATACCCCAATCTGCATGGTGTCGCAGACTACCTCTACGGAAAGTTTGTGGAAAAAATGTTCTGAAATCGCAAAAAAACAGTTTACTAACGTAAAAATATTTGATACAATATGTAGAGCAACTGAATTTCGACAAGGGGAAGCAGCAAGACTTAGTTCGATTTGCCAAGCCATGGTCGTTGTAGGAGACCCAACCAGTTCCAACACAGGCCGCCTTGCGATGATTTGCCGTGAGCACTGTAAAAAAGTAGCTCTGGTGGATAACGCCACCGAGCTGGATGCAGCTTTTTTTGACGGCGTTGCTGATGTTGGAATCACGGCCGGTGCATCTACACCGGCGTGGATAATAAAGGAGGTCAATAAGACTATGAGCGAAATTACTAATGTTGAGGCTGTACAGGAGGAGAACTTCGCAGAACTTCTGGAACAGTCCATCAAGACTTTAAATACAGGAGATAAGGTTATCGGCATCGTTACCGGCATCGGCAACACCGAGGTCCAGGTCGATTTGGGCACGAAGCACGCCGGCTACATCCCCTATGATGAAGTCAGCAATGATCCTTCCGTGAAGGCGGAAGACATCCTGAAGGTTGGCGACGAGATCGAAGTATTCGTTGTTCGTGTCAACGATCAGGAAGGCACTGTTCAGCTGTCCAAGAAGAAGCTGGACGGCATGAAGGTATGGGACGACATGGCTGTCTGGGCTGAAGAGAAGACCACTGTCGAAGGCACCATCACCGAAGAGAACAAGGGCGGCCTGGTTGCCAATGTTAAGGGCATCCGCGTGTTCATCCCCGCTTCTCAGTCCGGCATCGCCAAGGGCGGCGATATGTCTGCCATGATCGGCCAGACTGTCGGCATGAAGATTACCGAGGTCAACCGTGCTCGCCGTCGTGTGATCGGCTCCATCCGTGCCGTTACCTCCGAGGAGCGCAAGGCTTCCCGCGAGAAGATCTGGGCTGAGATCGAGGTCGGCAAGAAGTATCACGGCGTTGTGAAGTCCCTGACTTCTTACGGCGCATTCGTTGACATCGGTGGCGTAGACGGCATGGTTCACGTTTCTGAGCTGAGCTGGAACCGCATCAAGACTCCCGCAGACGTTGTGAAGGTCGGCGACGAGATCGATGTATTTGTTATCTCCTTCGACGCTGAGAAGCACAAGATTTCTCTGGGTTACAAGACCGCTGAGATGAACCCCTGGAACCAGTTCATGACCAACTACAATGTCGGTGATGTGGTGACTGCAAAGGTTGTTAAGCTGATGACCTTCGGTGCATTCGCTGAGATCATCCCCGGCGTTGACGGCCTGATCCACATCTCTCAGATCGCTGATCGCCGCATCGGCAAGCCCGAGGATGTCCTGTCCGAGGGTCAGGAAGTCCAGGTTAAGATCACTGATATCGACGCAGAGAACAAGCGTATCTCTCTGTCCATCCGTGCTCTGCTGGAAGAGTCCGCTCCTGCTGACGAAGCTGAGGCTGAGTAATTTACAAGCTACATACCGGAGCGGCATTGCCGCTCCGGTATTTGCTTTTTAGGAGGATTTATGGTTAAACACATCGTTCTTTACAACTTGAAGCCCACTGTACAGAAGGAGGACGCAGTCAGAATTGTGGCATCCGTTCTGGAACCGCTGGTAGGCAAGATCCCGGGACTGCTCCATTTGGAAGTCCGGGGCGATTTCGACGGAATGGTTTACGCGCTGTACTCTGAGTTTGAAAACCGTGAGGCCCTGGAAAACTACAAGGTAAATCCCCTGCATCTGGAGGCAAAATCCCATTTCAGTCATTTCCTTGAAATGCGAATTGCCGCCGATTACGAAGTATAAGAGTATAAGAAAAATCCGCAAAACTCTCAGAGTTTTGCGGATTTTTACGTTTTGCTTATTTTGCCGACAGATCTACACTTTTACGCAGAATGGTACAGGCGGGAACCTGCCGGGGCAGCTGCATATAAAACTGCATCTGCGGGGTTCTGGGCTCCGTGAGGATATTGCCGTCCGGATCCTTCATCTGAGGGACTGTGAAGGGGAAGGGGCGGGTATCCGGTCCGACGGCTTCCAATGCATCCCCTTGGGAAAACTTGTTTCGCAGGCTGCACAGAGCCATGCCGGAGGCATCGCAGCTTTCGACAATGGCACAGATCTGCCATTCCCGGATGTAACGGGAATTGTCCGTGTATTGACCGGGCTGCCCAAAGTAGAAGCCGGTGGAGTAGACACGGTGGGAAACATGATCCACCTCGTCACGCCAGACCTTGTCGACTTCCCGGCCGGCGGCCAGATCGTCCAGAACATGGCGGTAAGCACCGGTGACGATGGCGGCATAATAGGCGGATTTGGCTCTGCCTTCGATTTTGATACAGTCGATACCGGCATCGATCAGCTCTTTCAGGTGGTCGATAGTGCACATATCTCTGGAATTGAGGATGTATGTACCTTTTTCGTCTTCGTACACCGGGAAGTATTCACCGGGACGTTTTTCCTCCATCAGTGCGTACTGGTAGCGGCAGGGCTGGGCACAGGCACCGCGGTTGGAATCTCTTCCGGTCATGTAGTTGCTTAACAGGCACCGGCCGGAATAGCTGACGCACATGGCGCCGTGACCAAAGGTTTCGATTTCCAGATCTTTGGGGACTTTTTCCCGGATGCCGATGATTTCCGGAAGACTCAGCTCTCTTGCCAGAACCACCCGTTTGGCACCCAGATCGTACCACGCAGAAGCGCATTCGTAGTTGGCAATGGACTGCTGTGTGGAAATATGGCGGGCGCAGTGGGGAGCGTATTTTCCGGCCAGAGTAAAGGCACCCAGGTCTGCAATGATCAGCGCATCCACCCCGGCGGCATCCAGCTGCTCCAGGTAAGCAGGAAGCTGGGCAACCTCATCGTTGCGGGGCATGGTATTGACGGTAACATGTACGCTGACTCCGTGGCTGTGGGCAAACGCCACAGCCTTGGGCAGCTCTTCGGGGGAGAAGTTTCCGGCAAAGGAACGCATTCCAAAATCGGTGCCTGCCAGGTATACTGCGTCAGCACCATAGAGAACCGACATTTTGAGCCGTTCCATATCGCCGGCGGGACTTAACAATTCCATTTCGCTTACTCCTCGTTTTTCTTGAGACTCTCCAGGAAAGCCTGATGTTCTTCGTAAGTCTTGGAGAAATGATGGCTGTTGGCCTTGGGATCCAGTGCGTAGAAATAGTACTTGGTTTCCTCGGGGTCCAAAGCGGCATCCAGACTTGCACGGCCCGGGTTGGAGATGGGGCCGGGGATCAGACCTTTATGCAGGTAGGTGTTGTAGGGACTGTCCAGCTTCATATCCTCCTGAGTCAGATCGGTGTGACCGGTGATATAAACCAAGGTTGCATCGATGTTCAGGTGGGGATATTCGTTGGGATTGGTCAGACGGTTGTAAATAACAGAAGAGATGAGATAGTTCTCTTCAATACCGGAGGTTTCCTTTTCAATCATGGAAGCGATGATGACCACTTCCCGGATCGTCATTTTGTGCTGGTCGATATATTCCTGAGACAGACCGTTGGCGGCCATCATTTTTGCCAGTGTCTGGTTCAGTGTTTCCAGCTTGGCGGCCATGTTTTCGGTGAAACGGACATCAAAGTTGTCAAGCATCTTATTCAAAACACGGTCTGCGCTGTCACCGATATAGAATGTGTAGGTATCGGGGAAGAGATAGCCTTCCAGACAGTTTTTGGAGTCTCGCTTGACGCCCTCCAGGAACCAGTAATTAGCAAGTTTGCCGTTTATGGAAGCGTTTTCCAACTCGCTGACGGTACATACACCCTTTTTCTGAAGCAATTCAAAAATCTGAGCGCAGGTGTAGCCTTCCGGGATCATCACGTCCACGGTAACTCGGTTGGAGGCGTTAGGGGACATCATCTGCACTAAGGCGTGATAGTCATAAAGCGTGTTCAGCTCATAGGTTCCCGGACCAACTTTCTGCATGGTGTGGGAAAGCTTGGCATAGAGCTTGAACAGACCGGGCTTTGTAATCAAGCCGGTGGTTTCCAGCTTGTCTGTGAGGGAGTCCAGATCGTCGTTAGCCGTGATGGTGATGGTAACGGCTTTATCTTCCCGTCCGAATGCCAGCACGTCCGTGGCGCAGTCCCAGACCAGCCGTCCGATGCCGGCACCGATGCACACAACCAGAATCAGCCAGATAATGGTGGAAAGAAAATGAGGAATGCCGAACATTCCATAGGGGTTGTTCTTCTTGGGGTGCTTTTTCTGCACAGGGGGTTCCTCCTGAACATTTTCTTTACGGGGGGGATCGATTTCCTGCGTTTTGGCGCCCATGGGGACGAGACCTTCGGTTTCTTCAACGGGAGCGGAAGGTTCCGGGGTGCTGCTGAAAATCTGCTCCAGCTCTGCCTTGTCGCCAAAGGCATCCAAAAAGTCGGGATCCACGAAAAATTCGTCCGTGTCTTTGCCGGGAGTACCTTCGCTGCCGGTGTTGTCCGGCTCGGTGTTTTTGGAAGAAATCAGACCGGCAGCTTTCAGAGCGTTTTTGTCCGGGAGAACCTGCGTTGCATCATCCGAAGATGCCAGAATTTCTTGCAGTAAAGCGTCCTCGTCTTCGCTGAAAAGAACACCCTTTTCTTCCGGTGCTGCCTCTGCAGACTCGATGGGCTTGTTCTCTATGATTTCTTCGGCTTCCTCCTCGATTTTATCCCAGGGATCCGTCTGTGCGGAAGAGTCGGGGGGGGGATCGGTGGGCGTATCCAGGAATTGCTGAAGAAGCTGGTCCAGATACGCCTCCGGATTGAGGTTAGGATCCTGCTTGGAGCCGGGATCCTGCTTGGGGTTGTTTTTGGAATCGTTCATAGGACATTCCTCCTGTTAACGGATGACAATCTGTGCGGCGATACGGTCCGCTTCAGACTGTCCTTTAAGTGCGGAAATAAGCTCCAGGGCAAAGGGAACGGCACAGCCGGCAGAGGTGCCGGTAATGATCTTCCCGTCCCGGACGCAGGGACTGTCAGGAACCATCCGGGCAGTACCCATTTCGTTTTCGCAGCCGGGATAGCAAACGGCGTTTCTTCCGTCGGTGATCCCCAGCTGCGCCAGAATGGTGGGCGCGGCACAGATGGCTGCGACAAACCGGTCATTTTCAAAAGCATAACGGACTGCGTTCAAAGCGTCTTTGCTGGCTTTGACAGAGGCAACGCCTTTCAGTCCGCCGGGAAGCACGATCATATCCAGATCGGACAGATTCATCTGCTCCAAAAGAATGTCGGCTTCTACTGCGATATTGTGACTTCCATAGATAGTTTTCCCCTGAATACCTACGCTCATAACCGGGATATTGGCTCTGCGGAGTAAATCAATTGGGGTGATGGCTTCGGTTTCTTCAAAACCGGTACCGAGAAGTACATATACCATGGTTATTCCTCCAGACTGGCTTTTACATATCGGTAAATTTCTTCGTGAATATCCTCAATGCTGCGCATAACACCGTCTTTGACACAGGAGATGACCGTCCAGCCGTAGTATTCGGCTGCGGCCCGTCCGGTTTCCCGGCATGTGGCCAGGTAGTGCATATCCTGCTCGTGAATGTCCGCCTTGGTGTTGGTCTTTTCCTCTCTCTGGCGGAGCAGCTGTTCGGTGAAGTCGGTGGGCACATCCAGATAAAGCGTCAGGTCAGGGCGGGGAAGTGCCAGACGGTCATATTCAAATTCATACAGCCACTTCAGAAACTCCTGACGCTTTTCTTCCGGTTCCTTGGATGCCTGATGCACGGCGTTGGAAGTGGTGTAACGATCGGAAATAACCAGACCGCCGGATTCGTACCAGTCGCCCCAATCCTGCTTGTAGGAAGCGTAGCGATCGACTGCATAGAAAGCGGAGGCAGCATAGGCGTTGACATCGCCGGGATGCGTGCCGAAGGCACCGCCCAGGTACATACGAATCAGTGCGGAGCTTTCCTCCTGATACCGGGGGAATACAATGTGACGAAAAGATTGACCTTCTCTTTCCAACCGTTCGGACATCAAACGGAACTGTGTGGATTTACCGGAACCGTCGGTTCCCTCGATTACGATCAGTTTGCCCATGTGGCGCCTCCTTGGAATGGTCATAAAATGTTACCATACAATATAACATATTATCTGCAGTTTGTCCACCGAAAGGGAAAACTCCAAAGTGAATTTTCTAAAAACAACTGCGGCGGTTGAAAAATATCAGGGGAAGTGATAATATATAAAAAACTATTGTTACAGATAAGGACGAGAAATATGGAAACCGGAACGATTACATTTCAGGATCTGGGACTCTCTGATGCCATGCTCAAGGCGTTGGAGAAGAAAGGCTACGGCTATCCCACAACGATACAGGCAGAGGCGATTCCGCACTTTATGCAGTGGAAAGACGTGATTGCCAAAGCGCCTACCGGTACCGGTAAAACTTTTGCTTTTGGCATCCCCATGATTGAGCATATTGATGCAGCTTCTGATGCGGTGCAGGGTCTGATTCTGGCGCCTACCCGGGAGCTGGCAATTCAGATCGGCGATGAGCTGCGCGGTCTTCTGACTTATTACGAAGGCATCCGTGTGGCAGTGCTGTATGGCGGCGCCGGCATCGGTGCACAGATTAAGCAGCTGGAGCGCAAGCCTCAGATCGTTGTGGCAACGCCCGGCCGGCTGATGGATCACTATAACCGTAAGACCGTTCGGCTGGACAAGATTCAGACGGTTGTGCTGGACGAAGCAGACCGTATGCTGGATATGGGCTTTTTCAAGGACGTGACCCGGATTATCGAAAAGGTGAAAAACCGCCGGAATCTGGGACTGTTCTCTGCCACCATCTCACAGGAAGTCATGACGGTGTCCTGGATGTACCAGCGTGATGAAGTGGAAATCACAGTCGAGCCCAAGCAGGAAGACCGCCCGGATATCGACCAGTTCAGTCTGACGGTGTCCCCTCTGGAGAAGGAAGAAACCGCTCTGCGGCTGATTCGCAGCCAGGGCTATGAGCGGGTGATGATTTTCTGCAACACCAAGCATATGTGCCAGCGTCTCAGCGATGACTTCAGGAGAGCCGGCATGGACTGTGACTGTATCCACGGCGATGTCCGCCAGAATCAGCGGGAAAAGACCATGCAGCGTTACCGGGACGGAAAATTACCGATCCTCATTGCAACGGATGTGGCGTCCCGTGGCATTGATGTGGACAACGTGGACTGCGTTATCAACTATGATGTGCCGGAGGAAAATGAATACTACGTTCACCGAATCGGCAGAACAGGCCGTGCCAAGCGCAGAGGCGTGGCATGGTCCATTATCGGCAATTTCCCGGAGAAAGCCAAGCTGGATGAAATTGCCAAGTATTCCAACTATCAGATTAAGCCCATGGTTTTGGATGCCGACGGCGTTCTGTCAGAAGTGGTCGTCAAGGCACCGATGCCTCCCAAGAGGCGGTTCCGTTGAACGCCCGGGAAGCGGGATATCTGCTGCTTACAAGCCATCTGGGAAACCCGGTCCGCAAGGTGCTGACAGCGGCACAGATGCGGACGCTTGCCTGTGCCGTGCAGCAGATGCAGATCGATGATCCGAAGCGGACACTGGAAATCTCGGATTTTGTCGCACTTGGTTATGGGCGTGAGATGGCCGGAAGAATCATATCCTTGCTGGATGAAAATGAATTGCTGAAGCATTACATTTCACGGGGGGAAAGAGCAGGCTGCCTCCCCGTCACCAGAGTAACGGAAGGTTACCCCGGGAGAGTCCGTGAGCGGCTGGGCTTTGAAAGCCCGGGATGTTTGT
Source organism: Oscillospiraceae bacterium (assembly GCA_020025535.1). Taxonomy (GTDB): domain Bacteria; phylum Bacillota; class Clostridia; order Oscillospirales; family Oscillospiraceae; genus Faecousia. The sequence goes on from JAHHRY010000014.1 coordinate 21,699, forward strand.
GGTGCAAAGGAGACCTTTCCTTACTGGAAATGCCGGCGATTGCGTTGGTGGGAAGCCGGGAACTGTCGGGAGATAACCGGGCTTTTGCCGAAGAAGTCGGCAGACAGGCAGCAGAGCGGGGATATGTTCTGGTGTCAGGTAATGCCCGCGGCGCTGATCAGGCTGCTCAGGAGGCTTGCTGCAAGGCTGGTGGTAAGGTAATCAGCGTGGTGGCGGATGAGCTGGCTGCCCAAAAAACGCGGGAGCATTTCCTTTATGTAAGCGAAGAAGAATTTGATGCCCCCTTTTCTGCACAAAGAGCCCTCAGCCGCAATCGGGTGATTCACAGTATGGGACAAATGACGTTTGTGGCCCAGTGCGGAGAACGAACCGGCGGCACCTGGGACGGAACTACGAAAAATCTGCGTTTTGGCTGGAGTCCCGTATATTGCTATCGGGATGGAAGTCCTGCCCAGCGGTATTTGGAACAACTGGGCGCGGAGTGCATTACGATGCGTCAGCTGGAAAATTTTGAACAACTTCCCCAAGCGTGGGAGAAATCCTGTAACCTTTTTCAATATTGGGAGGAAACCAAATGAGCTATGCAGACCGGTTATTTATCGACACAGTAAAAGATATTCTGGAAAATGGCGTTTCCGATGAGGGCATGGAGGTTCGCCCCCGCTGGGAGGACGGAACACCTGCACACACCTTGTCCGTATTCGGCGTAGTCCACCGCTATGACCTGTCCAAGGAATTTCCGATTCTGACCCTGCGGCGCACCTATTGGAAAACTGCATGGGACGAAATCGAATGGATCTGGCAGAAAAAAAGCAACAATGTCCATGAGCTGCACTCCCATATCTGGGATCAGTGGGCGGACGAAAACGGAAGCATTGGCAAGGCTTATGGCTATCAGATGGGTGTCAAATATCAATTCCCGGAGGGAATGGCGGATCAGGTGGATCATGTGATCTGGCAGCTGAAAAACGATCCTGCCAGCCGGCGTATTATGACCAATATCTATAATTTTCAGGATCTGCATGAAATGGCATTGGCTCCCTGCGCCTACTCCATGACCTTCAATGTAAAGGGCGGAAAGCTGAATGCAATTTTGAATCAGCGCTCCCAGGATATGATTACTGCCAATTCACACAATATCACCCAGTACAGCATGGTGCTGCTGGCCATGGCCAGCGCCTACGGCTATGAACCGGGTGAGCTGTTACATGTGATCGGAGACTGTCATATTTATGACCGGCATATAGAGCTGGCTAAGGAGATTATTTCCAATAAGAGCTATGACGCACCCAAAATGTGGGTGGACCCCACTGTGAAGGACTTTTATGCCTTTACCAAGGACAGCTTCCGGCTGGATGGCTATCAGTACAGTGACTTTGATAAGAAAATTCCGGTAGCTACCTAAAATGACCGGAAACAGCATGATAGATGGCATTTTCCGGAATCACATAACCGGGGGGAAGTCCCCGGACAGCGAAAGAAAATCGAAAAGATCAGGCACCGGAATCGTTGGTGCCTGATCTTTTTTGTACAAAGCATTTGGTAATTCAGGAAAGATTTTAGCCGTGAAAAGCGGACATGGGGTGTTGATGGATTTACATAATGCATATGATCGGCGAGAAAATGGAAAAACCCGTATTGACACGACGAATGACCTGTGATACCATGTAGCGGTTAGCATAAACTAACTGCTGCATAGATTTTCGGGTGCGATTGTTCACATCAGCCGGCAGAAAGCCGGAACGGATGAGTCTGGGAGAATTGCAAAACCGGAGCATAAGCTGCATTTCTCACGGTAGGGCTTCCTTTAGAAAATTGGTTTTCTTTTTCGTCCTTTCCGTTGAGGGGAATGAAAAAATATGGTGCCGCCACGTGACGAAAGTCATCACGGGCATTGCCGATACGGTGTGTTTTTATTGCAAACAGGAGGATGAATGGATGAACGTACAGAGTAAGCGTGAGCGCGAAAAGGAAACGGTCTCCTGCATGATTTCCCTTTACTGCCGCAAGAAGCATAAATGCCGGGAGCTGTGTCCGGAATGTGCAGCCCTGAATGAATATGCCCGTCTGCGCAGCGACAAGTGCCCGTTTATGGAGACAAAGACCTTCTGCTCCAATTGTAAGGTCCACTGTTATCGCCCGGAGATGCGGGAAAAGATTCGTGAGGTCATGCGTTTTTCGGGGCCGCGGATGATTTTTTACCATCCTGTCATGGCAATCCATCATGTGATCTCCTCTAAAATGGAACAAAAAAGAATAAAAAAAGAGAGTAATGCCTGAAGAGAATTTTTTCATAACGCTTGGCTGCATTGGACTGGGCCAGGAGACACTGGGGGCGGTGCTGCCGCTTCTGCCGGCTTTTCTCTTCCTTCTGCTGGCAGCGTTCTGCTTTGGAAAAAAGCTTGGAACGGCTGCACACATGGCATTGGTACAAAACTTTACGAGAATAAACTGGAAAGCTATGCTGACGGAAAGAGTACAAAAACACTGAAAATTTCCGACTTGCAAACGGAAGGCGTAACGGCTGTCAAACAGCCGGCCACGGATTAATCGCCGGAATCGAACATATATTTTTGAATCCCCCCTGAATCAGATCCGGATGGTTCCGGCATCTGTTTCAGGGGCTTTCTCATAACCGGGGAGCGGGGAAGAGGAAACACGACTGCCGGAATCCCAGAGCGGTGTTGGAAGCTGCTGCGTGAATTATTTGCAGAATCCGGCCGCAGACGGCGTCCGTGTTTTTGATATGGGACAGTTATTTGCGGCAGCGCCTTTTATGAAACAAAGCGAGATATATTCTGATGCTGCCACGGGAAGTCCGGCAGGGAAGGGTTCCCTTTTGTAACAAAGAACCATGAATCTTCGTAAACTGTATTGCAAAACTGTTGGAATTGTGATAAAATACTATGAAATGCCGCTTTGCGGCATCTGGCCGTTTGCTAAAACCGGCTTCCCGCACCTCTTTTCCGGTGGGCGGCGGTACAACGAAAAACAGGAACGCGGTCTGTTTTCCGGAGAGCCGGATTTCTTTGACCGATGGCTTTACGTTGTTTCAGCTTACAGAATTTGTACGCAGCCGTGTTTGCGGCTCTGCTTTTCGGAAATGCAGGGCAGAACGGCTTTCCAGAGAGCACAAGGAGAGGTTATTTTGAGTTTCGTTGAAAAGCAGCCTCGTAAATGGGGCGACCGTCGGGACGGTGTCTGGATAAAGGATGCCCCCGGACTGAATGTGGTCATGACCAACCTTTACCCCAATCGAACCGATTGCGAGGTGTTTCTCCAGCAGGAAATTGATATCACGGAGCTTCTCAAGTATATTGAAGCCAAAAACAGACCGGATGCGCCGTTCAAAACCACCCTGTTCCATTGCTTCGTTGCAATGGTCGCCCGGGTGATCAATGAGCGCCCCTATCTGAACCGTTTTGTGCAGGGAAGACGTATCTATCAGCGGGATGAGATTACCATCAGCTTTGTTGCAAAGCGCCGCTTTGCTGACCATAGTGAAGAGGCTCTGATGCAGTACAAGGCCAAGGGTGAAGACACTCTGGCGGATATCAGCCGACAAATTGTGGGAGAAGTCCACGAAATGCGCGGCGAAAGTCATGCCAAAGGCATTGATGATACGATCAATCAGTTCGCCAAGATGCCCCGTCCTTTGCTGATGCTGGCCATCCGGATTGTACGCTGGCTGGATTTCTGGGGCAAAGTGCCCAAAGCCTTGTCGGAAGGCGATTCCAACTGTGCCACGGTTTTGATGAGCAATCTGGGCAGTATCAAGTGCCCGTCCGTGTATCACCACCTGAATAACTATGGTACTACTTCCGTTCTGATGACCATTGGCACCATCCACAAGGTACCGACCATTATGCCGGACGGTACGGTTCAGAACCGGGATTTTGTGGATATCGGAGCTACATTGGACGAGCGTATTGCAGACGGCTTCTATTTTGCCCGTTCCCTGAAATTGATTCAACATATCTGTGCCTGTCCGGAACTCCTGGACCGGCCCCTGAAGGAGAGCAGTGAATATGAATTTGTATGACGATATATATCATCCTGTGACGGACAGATGCATTCCTTTCCCCGTTCCCGAAGGCGTTAAGACCCCTTGGTTTAAGGTCGCCGGTGACATTCCGGTTACTCTGAAATACTACAACGGACCAATGATCGATACCATTGAGACAACTGCAAAGGCTTGCCCCAACAATTACGCCTACAATTTCTACGGAAACAAGGTTACTTTCAGAGATTTTATTACCCAGATCCATGACGCAGCGAAGGCTCTGTGTGCCTATGGCGTGAAGCCGGGAGATCGGGTTACCATCTGTATGCCCAACACACCTCAGGCCATCATTCTGTTCTATGCGCTGAACCGTATGGGCGCTGTGGCAAACATGATTCACCCTCTCTCCGGTGAAGAGGAAATCGTGAATTACATTAACGACTCCAATAGTGTTCTCTGCCTGACATTGCTGCAGTTCTATCCCAAATTCGCCAGAATCCGCAGCCGCTTAAATAACAAGCGCCTGCTGATCTGCGATATTACAGACGGTCTGGTGGGCATTAAGAAAGTGCTCTTCCCCTTTACCCGCAAGGATGTGGAGAAGCTTCCGAAAGATGCGGATGTGCTGCTGTGGAAGGACTTTATCAGAACTGGCAAAAAGTACACCGGTTCCTACATCTATGACGGCGACGGCTCCGATGTGGCAGCTATTCTGTATTCCGGCGGTACCACCGGCACCACCAAAGGTATCCTGCTGACCAACCTGAATTTCAACGCTCTGGCACTTCAGACCGGTACGGCCGGCAATTGCATCGGCACCGACAGCACCTGCCTGGCCATTATGCCTGTGTTCCACGGCTTTGGTCTGGGTGTCTGTATCAATACCATGCTGTATTGGGGCATTACGGCAATTCTCGTGCCTCAGTTCAATCCTAAGAGCTACTGCCAGCTGCTGGCTAAGTATAAGCCCAACTTTATTGCGGGCGTACCTACTTTGTTTGAAGCTCTGCTGCGTCTGGAAGATGCCCAGAAGCTGGATATGAGCCAGCTGAGAGGCATTTTCTCCGGCGGCGACTCCCTCAGCATCGAACTCAAGAACAAGGTGGATGCGTTCCTCAAGGAACACGGCTCTACAGAACAGGTTCGTGAAGGCTATGGCACTACCGAAAGTGTAACCGCCTGCTGCCTGACGCCCCGGTTTACCTATAAGGAGGGAAGTATCGGTATTCCTTTCCCGGACACCTACTTTAAGATCTGCACGCCCTCCACGCATGATGAAGTTCCCTACGGCACGCTGGGTGAAATCTGCATCCACGGCCCCAGCGTGATGCTGGGATATATGAATAACCCCAAGGAAACAGCACAGACATTGCAGGTACACGAAGACGGACAGCTTTGGCTCCATACGGGAGACCTGGGCACCATGGACGAAGAGGGCTTCGTCTACTTCAAACAGCGCCTCAAGCGTATGATCATCACCAGCGGATACAATGTATATCCTTCTCAGGTAGAAAACGCCATCGACGCCCATGAGAGCGTGCTGATGAGCACGGTTATCGGTGTCAAAGACGATTACAAAATGCAGCGTGTGAAGGCATTTATTGTACTGAAGCCGGGAATCAAGCCTTCTGAGGCTCTCAAAAAGGAAATTCTCGACCACTGTGCAACCCGTCTGCCTAAGTACGCTCTGCCTCGTGAGGTGGAGTTCCGTGCGGATCTGCCCAAGACACTGGTGGGCAAGGTGGCTTTCACCGTCCTGGAAAAGGAAGAGGAAGCCAAAGCAAATGCCCAAAAGCAATAGTTATGACCGCCCCGGACGTTGCCCGGGGCGTTTTCTTTTGATTGACAGTTTCCCGTTTATGCGATAGTATATCCAGATAACAGCTTGAAATGGAGGCCGCAGGGAACAGGTATGGAACTGATTGTAGCAGTTTATGATGACTGGGGTATCGGTAAAAACGGTACGCAGCCTGTTGCGCTGAGCGCAGACAGAAAGTTTTTCCGGGAGACTACCCGGGGAGCGATGGTGATTGTAGGCAGAAAGACCCTGTCGGATTTTCCCGGTGGCCGGCCTCTGCCCAACCGGGTCAATGTGGTTCTGACCCGGCAGACGGCGGATATTCCGGATGTCATTGTGTGCCACAGTCCGGAAGAGGCTTTGGAGATTACTAAGACAGCGGAAAAAGTAATGGTCATCGGCGGCGGCAGCGTGTACAGACAGATGCTGCCTTATTGCGACAGGGTTTATGTGACAAAGATCCATGCCTGCCCGGAATCGGATACCTTTTTTCCCAATCTGGACGAGAGTGCGGAGTGGAAAGCCCCTCAGATTCTCCAAACGGGCGAAGAAAAGGGTGTGCAATATGAGATGTGCCTCTACGAAAGAAATTAGTTGCGATTTTTCCTATATTTGAATTGCATTTTAATATGAAATTTGTTACAATGTACAGGTTGAAAGAAAAATAACCAATGGAGGATGTATCCATGCTTGAATTTATTCGTATCGGCAGTGCCGTTCCCCCTGTATGTGTGGGCAATCCTGCTAAGAATACAGAAGATATCTGCCAGAAAATCCGGGAAGCGGATGAGGCAAAATGCGATCTGGTGGTGTTCCCGGAACTGGCTATGACAGGCTATACCTGTGCCGACCTGTTCTTTCAGAATGCTCTGCTGACTGCCTGTATGAAGGGACTGCAGGATATTATGGAGTTTACCTGCCAATATCCTGCTGTGACTGCTGTTGTCGGCACCCCGGCTGTTATTGAGGGCCAGATGTACAACTGCGGTGCCGTTATTGCCGGCGGTAAAATGCTGGGCCTGGTACCCAAGACCTATCTGCCCAACTATAACGAATTCTCCGAGCGGCGCTGGTTCTCCTCTTCCAAGGATATGCGCTGCAATCAGGTGACCCTGAATGAACTGGGAATCGACGGCGAAGACGTGGTTCCCGTTGGGCGTGACCTGCTGTTCCGCATTGGCGACGGCTGCATTATGGGCGTGGAGATCTGCGAGGACCTGTGGACACCGCTGCCCGCTTCCACACTTCTGGCCATCAATGGCGCAGAGGTAATCGTAAACCTGTCCGCTTCCGATGAAATCGTCGGCAAGCGTGCCGTGCGTACAAGCCTTGTGAATCATCAGTCTTCTATTACCAATTGCGTGTATGCCTACTGCTCTGCCGGCTGTACGGAGTCTACGCAGGATCTGGTGTTCTGCGGCCACAGCGTGATTTCCGAAAACGGTACTACACTGGCGGAAAATAAAAATCAGATCGACACGGACTATCTGCTGGTGCAGGATGCGGACGTGGGCAGAATCCGTATTGCAAGACGGAAGAACAAAAGCGTCCGGGATACCGTGGCTTTCTACGGCAAGATGGAACCGATGCGTACCATCAACTGCAAGTGTGACCATCTGCGTTCTGATGGAAGCTTGTATCCCTGCGATAAGCTGCCCTTTGTACCTGCCGGAAAAGATGACCGGGTGGAACGCTGTATGTCCATCTTTAATATTCAGGTGGCGGGACTGAAGCAGCGCATGAAAACCGTGAATGCCAGCGCAGTTATCGGCGTTTCCGGCGGCCTGGATTCCACGCTGGCTCTGCTGGTAGCAGTGGAGGCAAATCGTCAGTTGGGCAGACCTGCTACCGATGTTCATGCTGTGATTATGCCCGGATTCGGTACCTCTGAGCGCACTTACAACAATGCTCATATGCTGACCAAGATGCTGGGCGTTTCCGTGAAGGAAATCAATATTGAGCCAGCGGTGGAGCAGCATTTCAGCGATATTGGACATGATGCTTCTGTCCAAAACGGTACTTACGAAAACGCACAGGCTCGTGAGCGCACCCAGATCCTTATGGACTATGCCAGCATGGTCAATGGTCTGGTGGTTGGCACCGGTGACCTGAGCGAACTGGCTTTGGGCTGGTGCACCTACAATGGCGACCATATGAGTATGTACAGTGTCAACGGTTCTGTGCCCAAGACGCTGATTCGCTGGATGGTCAGCGCTTTGGCAGACAGCGAATTGTTTGCAAGTGAGAAATTTGTTTTGCTGGATGTCCTGAGCACACCCATCAGCCCTGAGCTGCAGCCTTTGGGGCAGAATGGCGAAATCGTCCAGAAGACAGAGAATGTTGTCGGACCCTATGCGCTCCATGATTTCTTCCTGTATCACATGGTGCGTTTTGCTTTTGCACCCGGGAAGATCTATACGCTGGCCTGCCGTGCCTTTGATGGCGAGTATACGCCTGAAGAAGTCAAGAAGTGGATGCGAGTATTCTACCGCCGCTTCTTCGCCCAGCAGTTTAAGCGCAGCTGCCTGCCCGACGGCGTGAAAATCGGAAGCATCAGCCTGAGCCCCAGAGGTGACTGGCGTATGCCCAGTGACGCCTGTGCCCGGATGTGGCTGGATGAAGTGGAGAACCTGTAACAGAAAATATACAGCAGCCTGCCGGTCTGGCAGGCTGCTGTTTTACATATCATAGAATTACAGGCTGGATCTGCCGGCCCTGCAGGGCGGCTTCGAGGGTTTGGGGAATCTTGGTAAAATCTGCTACCATGCTGGTGGGCTTTTTTACAGGATCATCTTGCCCGAATGGGACAAAATAGTAATTCCTTTTACCCATGAGTCTGCCGATGTTTTCAGCTGCACCAGCCAGTGCGTCGTTGGTGGATACAGCAATGATGACAGGACGGCTGTTGCGCAGATGGCTCTTGACAGCCATGGTGACCGGCGTGTCGGCGATGCTGTGCGCCAGCTTTGCCAGGGTGTTGCCGGTGCAGGGGGCGACGATCAGTGCGTCCAGCAGTTTCTTTGGCCCGATAGGCTCCACCTCTGCAATGGTGTGCAGGGGAGGCTGCCCGCAAATATCGGTGGCTTTCTGAATATGACTTTCTGCCGTACCGAAACGGCTGTCGATGGTGTAGGAAGCCGGAGAAAAAATGGGAATGATTGTATTGTACTTGGCAAGTTCCTCCAGTGCGGCAAATGCGGCTGTGTATGTACACAGAGAACCGCACATGGCAAATCCGATGGTCATATGGTTGACTCCTTTCCAAATGCATAACGCAGAGCTGTTTTTGCAATCAGTGCACCGGAAGCGGCCGGCGCTTCCTTTCCGGGAAGACCTCTGGCCCAGATTACACCATCACCGGTAATTCCTTGTTTGGACGCCAGGTCAATGAGAAGTGTGTCCGGAGCTGCGTCAGCGGCGCATAAAACGGGGGAGGGGACGGTGTTGAAAATAATCTGATAGTCATGTGGCTTGATTTCCGGCGTCAGAACGGAGTGGTACCCCAGAGCGGAAAGAATGGCACACTGATTTTTCTTCCGGACGGCTACGGTTGTTTCTGCGCCGATGTTTTTAATGAGGGCAGCCAGACATTTTCCGATCCGCCCCCATCCGATAATCAGTACCTTGGCACCTTTGAACGTACCGGAAATATGGTTCATGGCAACGTGCAGCGCACAGTGTGCGGTAATGGCGGCGTTTTCTGCCAGATAGTATTCATCCTTTAGAAAATCCACACAATTGCAGGGGGCAGCACCAAGATTTCCGCCGTAAACGGTGACATTTTCCGGCAGCTTTTGCAGTAGCGCTTCCAGTGAAGTGCCGCCCCGGATATTGCCGGTATCATCCAGACTGGGAACCGGGAGCAAAACGTGAGTAACTTCCGGCGACGGCTCCTGGGAAACTTCAAATCCCCATTCCGCCAGTTGGTTTCGTGCGTAAAGCAGAGCCGGAGAAGCGCCGGCTGTGTAAAATAAAAATTGCTTCACATGCATCACCCTTTCAAACCAGATTATGTGTCGGAACGACGGGTGGTGCTTGATTTTTTTTGGTGTTTCTGTATAATAAGAATAGAGGTGATGACTATGCAGAGGCTTGGATTTATCCACGATATGCTGGATGTCAAAGTTTTGATTTTATTTGTGGCAGCCAGAGTCAACTATCCTGTTAGCTGCCAAGAGATATACGAACTGTGTTATCAGGATGACTGTTTGAGTTATTTTGATGTGTGTACTGCCATTCCTGAGATGATTTCTTCCGGCCACCTCCAGGAGGTTGAGGAGGATAAATACCAAATTACAGAAAAGGGCCGCGAAGTTGGTGGCTTGACGGAGGATTCAATCGCCTTTACCGTGAAGCAGCGTGCAGAAAATGCGGTCGCTCGCTTCAATAGACAGATCCGCCGCAGCAGCTATGTGAAAACACAGATCATTCCCAGAGATCAGGGAGACTGTTCTGTGATTATGTCTCTGGATGATGAAATGGGCAATCTGATGACATTGGAACTTTTGGCTCCGGATCAGCGCCAGGCTACCCGCCTGGGCAAGCTGTTTGAGAATAAAGCGGAAACGGTGTACAACTTGATTATGACGGAATTGCTGGACGGCGAGGAAGAAGTTTGAGTCGCCCCTTGTCGGAAAGGTAAATTCGTGGTATAGTAATAGTAACACCGGAGTACCGGAGAACGAAAGGAGCTGCCGCATATGAAATTCCAGTATAGTGAAAAGAAAATTAAACTTCCTCGCAATGTCCATGCTTATGCCGAGAAGAAGGTTATGAAGCTGGCTCGTTTCTTTGATGAGGATGCGGAGGCATTGATTACTTTCTCTGTTGAGAAGAATCGCAATATCGCAGAGCTGACGGTTCATGGTGCAGGTACTTGGTTCCGTGCCAAGGAAAGTACGTCCGATATGTTTGCTTCCATCGATGCAGCAGTCGGTACCATTGAAGGACAGATTCGCAAGAATAAGACCCGCCTTGCCCGTCGCCTGAAGCAGGACGCATTTGTCCGTTCTGCAGAGGAAACCTCTTTTGCGCCGGATGAGACAGAGGAAGAATTCAACATTGTTCGTATTAAACAGTTCCCGATGAAGCCTATGCATCGTGAGGAAGCCATTCTGCAGATGAACCTGCTGGAGCACAGCTTCTTTGCGTTCAGAGATGAAGATAATGATGGTGCATTCGCAGTAGTATACAGCCGTAACGATGGCGGATATGGCCTGATCGAGGATGTAAGATAAGGAATAATATGTAAAAGAGGGCTCGCAAGAGCCCTCTTTTTTGCTTAAAACGGGCTGTTCAATTTTTATTAAATAAAAAGTCAAAAAAAGTAAAAAAAGGTATTGACAAAAGCGGTAGTAAATGATAAT
>JAHHRY010000015.1 GCA_020025535.1 Oscillospiraceae bacterium
CTGCTTCCTGAATACCTGCATGATTCAGAGCGATTCTCTTGGCCTCTTCCTTGCCGATATACTCACCCTCGGGAATCACATCGTCCTTATCGTCATTGTGGGTGTTGGTATCTTCCTTCTCACAGGACTTTTTCAAAATATCGCCGGTCTTTGCATCGATGTCATACTCATATTCGTAGCCGTTATAGACGAATTCCACATCATAGCAAATAACGCCCTTTTCGTTTTCCAGTTCGCAAGACATTTTCAGCACATCTGCTTCCTGAATACCTGCATGATTCAGAGCGATTCTCTTGGCCTCTTCCTTGCCAATATACTTACCCTCGGGAATCACATCGTCCTTATCGTCATCATCGTCAACGTCTACAGCATTCTTGTCTTCGGTTTCCATTTTGATGATGTCACCGGTCTTGGCATCTACCAGAACTTCATATTCCAAATCATTGGTATCAAACTCCACTTCGTAAACCATGACACCCTTCTTCAGTTCCAGCTCTGCTTCCAGCTCCATAGCATTTTCTTCTGTGATGCCTGCATACGCAAGAGCAGCTGCCACAGCCTTGTCTCTGCCAATATAAGCCTTCTCGCTGGCTTCACCGGTGGAGTTCATGTCCTTAATTGCTTCTTCATACTTCTGTGCCAGTACATTCAGCTCATTGACCGTCAGGCCAACCAGCTCTTCCATGGTATAATTGGGATTGGCTTTCAGCAGCTTATCAATGAACTGTGCCTTGCCTTCGGAAATACCGTATTTCTCAGCCAGTTCCTCTGCGCCATCGTCATCCACGATCTGGCTCAGGACAGAGCCGTTGATATCCTGACTCTTGAGGAATGCATCGATTCCGGAAGAAAGCTGCTTTTCAATCCGGGCGACTTTCTCTACGTCTTTGCCGTCAACACTTACCAGAATGGAGTTAGAGAGGTCGCTCAGGTAACCGTTCTTCAGCATAGAACCTACCAATGCATTTACGGTAACCTCGAGATCCGCATTTTCAAAATCCATGTCGCCGATCACGATTCTGCCGTCCTCATTGAGGGGGGTCACATCAAGTACACGGTCATTCTTATTCAGATTGATTTCAATACCCGGGTTAACGTCCAGAGACACCGTGGAATACGGCATATAATTGCTGCGGTATCCACCGTAAATTCCTACACAGGAAATCAGGACAGCCAGGGATGCGGCAGCGGCCACCAGCCAGGTGGTCCATTGCTTTCGATTATTTTTCTTTTTCATAGCAGTTACTGCTCCTTTCTGAGTTTTGCAGTCTTCCATTATAGAGTCCAGCATATTGGGGGTTGCATTGGTAAATGCCCGATTGATCTTATGGTTTAATTCTTCATTCGTCATGAAACTTCGCTCTCCTTTTCCAACTCAAGTTTTAGTTTTTTCATTGCTCGATTGTACTTTGAAAGTACCGTAGGCAAAAGCAGGCCCATATGCGAAGCAATTTCCTTATGCTTGAATCCGGCAATTGCGTGAAGCACAACGATTTGTCGCTCTTCATCGGTCAATATCCGCATACATTTTTCGATTAGGAGTTTTTCCTCCACTGAAACATTGTTATCCGGGCCCAGGAATCGTTCCCAATCCTCATCCGGAATATCAGAAACTCTTGTATTTTCCCTGAGCTTCTGCAGGCACAGATTCCTTGTAATGGTTAGGATCCAAGCCATGGGCTTTCCACTGGATTTATAACTGCCGGCCGATTGATATATATTGATGTAACAGTCATGCATCACATCTTCTGCATCGAAGTTATTCTTCAATATTGAGAGAGCATAGCTGTATACAGATGGGCTGGTCAATCTATAAAGCTCTGCAAAGGCTTCTTCGTTCCTTTGAGAAACCTCCATTATGCACTGATCCAGGTAGTCCAGGTTGGATTGTGTTTCGTATTCATCTTCAGGCCTTGAATGAAGTACTAACATTTTCTCCCTCCTTCATAAGGTTAATGATTGAGAGGCATCGTTTATTGCATGACCAGAAAAATTTTTTATTTTTCAGAGATATTATACTATAAAATAAGCTTCTGGCTATAGTCGTTTTTTGCCAATGCCATGGATTCCGTTTGTATGTAATCTCAGCAATCAACCAAGCCGCATAGACCGTTACGCATACAGACCAAATGCGTAACGTAAAAAAGCTACCGGCTCTGCAAACAGAACCGGTAGCTTTAAGTATTTGGGTCTGGGACGCCGATCACGTTTTTTCATTTAATAAGATGACTGGCTTTATCAAAGATGCCATTTCCTTAATCGTTCGTGACATTTCCGTTTCCGTCCAGAGCAATGGCTTCTCCAAGGAAGGTGGGCTCCGGCTTAACAAGCGTAATCGTAAAATCTTTTATCCGTGCCAGGATCTCCCGCTGATTTCTCGCTGCCTGACCGGCATATGTATGATAGTCCGATGCGACACCATACGCTTCCATTCCCAGCTTCTCGGCAATGTACAGCGCACGGTACAGGTGGTATCCCTGCGTTACAATGATGATTTTATCTGCGCCAAAGATTTCTTTTGCACGATACACGCTTTCGTAGGTGGACAGGCCGGCGTGATCCATAAATATGTCTTCGGACGGAACATCTTCTCCAATGGCATATTCCTTCATGGCGCCGACCTCATTGTAATCTTCACGACTGTGGTCGCCGCTCATCAGCAGTTTGGGAGCCGCCCCCAGTTCATATAACTCAATCCCCATGGTAAGTCTGTCCTGCAGCATGGGACTTGGCGTTCCGTCCTCATAGACCCGACAGCCCAGCACAAGGATGCAGTCCACATCCGTGAGTTTGGCCGCTTCTTCTGCTGTCAGCATCTGTCCCGCACTTGTGTTCTTGACATAAGCATTGATTCCAAATGCCGTGGCCGTACCTGCAATGCTCAGGCAGAGAATCACGATCAGCACGGTTTTCAAAATCTTTTTTCTGTTTTTCATAACGCATTCTCCTGATTCATTCCCGCCGCTCCGGCTCCCTGACGGAAGTACAGAGCGGCAAGGCGCAAACAGCTGCAGCAACCATAGTATTCGTTTTCTTGTCCTGCAGTCTTTCTTTAGAGGTTTTCGTTCTTCAGGGCATCAATCGGATTGTCCTTTTTAATTTTCCGCATTGCGTACAGCATTGTAATAAACACAACTGCAAACACGCTGAATGCAGCAATTCCCATTGCTTTCCACGGCATTCTGAAGTCTGTACTCATTCCCTGACCGACCGCCTCATAAATCAGATATGTGACACCAATCGACACAGGAAGCCCGTACAGAAGGGCTTTGGCACCATACAGCAGGCACTCATAGTTCATCATCTTGTTAAAGCCGCTGCTGCTCATGCCGACGGATTTCAGCATGGCAAATTCGCGCCGCCGCAGGTTGACATTGGTGGAAATCGTATTAAACACATTGGCAACGGCTATCAGCGAAATCAGCACAATAAATCCGTAGGAGAACACCTGCAGGATGATAACCAAATCACGGTCTTGTTGCACTGCCATGGCATGGTTATACAATTCGCTGCCGCTCAGTCCGTTGGCTGTTACGATTTCCTTCACAGCAGAATAGGTCGCCATGTGGTCGGAAGAACACATCAGAATGTCGTAATTCGTATTGGCGTGGCCGTTGGGCATAATTTTCTCAATTGCGGACAAGGGATACAGAACGGTCAAATCGTTAAACCGGTTCATAAAGAACGGCCTGTCATACAACACCGTACCGATACTTAAAGGGATGGAGATATATGCTTCCGCTTTCGGGATTTCCAGATACTTTTCCTCGTTATTCACGTCTTCAAAGCGGCACACAAGCTCTCCGTTTTTATCCGTGTACTCCCCGCAATAGTGATACCCGTCAACCGTCTTCAAAAACTCCGCCGTGGCTTCGGTGCTCTTGTTTTTGAGGACTTTGGCCTTTGTATACTTTTCGGTAACCGTACTCATTCTGGTAAATCCGTCTATGGCAACCGCAAGAGGCTTATCAGGATTCATATAGAGATTCTCGTCCAGACCGTTGCGTTTGAGATATTCTCTGTAAACCGAATCCTCCACAAAAATGGTAGCCAGCGACACATCGACGGTTGAACGGTTCTCTCCGGCCGACACACCGTAAATCTCCGTAAGCCATTTGTCCGTAACATCTTTTCTTGCGATCTTGGTATACAGGTTATTGCTCCGGACATAGGCCGCCTGGGTAACCGTAGGCTCTTTTCTGATAGCCTCTGTCAGCTCCTGGGGAGAAATCACATCATTTTCTCTCATCATGTATACGAGATCAAAAGTACCGGTTTCACGGCTGTCTCTGACCGCAGACATCATATAGTCTGAAAAAGAAGCGGCGGAGATAAACAGGACAATGCTCATAAACAGGCTCATCACGGTTGCCCTGTACTTTTTCCGGTTTCTCTTAAAATGCTTGCTGGCAATGACGCCGGGCAGCCCAAAGAGCTTATAGCACACTTTGGAAGTCTTTACCTCTTTGGCCTTGACTTTAATATCGTCGCTCTGTCTGATGGCTTCTACCGCGGAAACGTTCATCGCTTTTCTTGAGGGTATCCATGCGGAAATCAGGACGGTAACCACCGACACCAAACACGCCACAACAACGGACATGGGGGAAACACAGATGCGCATGGGGAAATGCATATCAAAAGTAGTCATGAACTTTTCGCCGATCAGCAGCAGCGTAACCGAAATGCCGCCGATGCCGGACAGCACACCAATGGGAATACCGACAACGCTGACCGCGAAGGCTTCAAACAGCACCATTTTCCGAAGCTGTTTCTTTGTGGCACCGATGGATGCCAGCAGTCCGAACTGTTTCGTACGCTCAGACACGGAGATGGAAAAAGCATTGTAGATCAGTGAAACCGAACCAAACATAATCAGCCCTATGATAATCGCTGCCATGCTGAACAGCATCGCCTGAAAACCACTGTATTGCAAATTTCCCAGGGCAAGCAGCAAATTATGATTGGTTGTGCCAGGCATCCGGTGCTCTTCCATAAAGGAATATACATCGTTCGCTTTGTGCATGGAAAAATACACTTCCATCCGTTCGCTGCCGGTGAGTGCATCTGCCACTGTGATGGCCGTGTATCCGGGCGCACTGTAACCCTCGAAGGTCGGGCGTTCATAGAATCCCACCACGGTATATGTGCGTGTTTCTCTGATCTCCAGAGTCTCCGGTTCCTCTCCGCTGCCCTGATAGGAAGTCTGCTGGCTAAGGGAATAGCCGTCCGAAATCCGCTGTCCCACTTCCAGCGTCAGAACATCTCCGATTTTATGGGAAACTCCGCCGTTTTCCAGCAAATGGGCAGGCAGAATAATCTCATTTCTGTTTTCAGGATAGGTGCCTGCGGTTATGTGGACTGGCATCATCTCCTCAAAATTTTCAGATGCGCCCATGATGAACAGATAAGGTTTATAATCGTTGTCCGAGTCCACCCTGGCATAGCCTATTTCGACACCATATACAATCTTGTCTACCAGATCAGAATTCTTTATGGTATCCAGCTCCTGCTGTCCCGCATTATAGGCAGCCCCATGCCAGAAACCATAGTCATAGCTGTAATTGCTGACAAGAAAGTTCTGCAGGCTGGATACAGAAGTCGTGACCGCACAGATCATCGCCGCCGACAGGATGACACCGATAATCGTCACAATGGTTCGGGTTTTGTTTTTCTTCAGCGACTCCAGCGTGACCTTATGAAAAATGTTCATCGGCGGAGCACCTCATCCCGTATAATTTTTCCGTCCTCGATGGCCAGAATGCGGTCTGCCTGCAGCGCAATGTTTTCGTCATGGGTAATAACAATCAGAGTCTGGTGATACTTCTGATTGGACAGCTTCAGCAGATCTACGATTTCCTGGCTGTTCTTGCTGTCCAGGTTTCCGGTAGGCTCATCCGCAAGAACCACCGCAGGTGCATTCATCAGCGCTCTGCCAATGGA
Organism: Oscillospiraceae bacterium; assembly: GCA_020025535.1. Classification (GTDB taxonomy): domain Bacteria; phylum Bacillota; class Clostridia; order Oscillospirales; family Oscillospiraceae; genus Faecousia. Next base: position 5,941 of record JAHHRY010000015.1, read on the forward strand.
CACCCGCTGCTGCTGGCCGCCGGAAAGCTGATTGGGCAGATGATTTTCCCGGCCGTTCAGCTTCAGGGTGGTAATCAGCTCCTGCAGGCGATCTGCATTCACTTTTTGTCCGTCCATCAGTACCGGCAAAGTAATGTTTTCCGTCACATTCAGAACAGGGATCAGGTTATAGAACTGATAAATAAGTCCTACCTGTCTGCGGCGGAAAATGGCAAGCTGCTCGTCATTCTGTGCATACACATCGCTGCCGTCCATGTACACCTTGCCGCTGGTGGGCTTGTCTACACCGCCCAGGATGTGCAGCAGGGTGGATTTGCCGGAACCGGACGGCCCGATAATCGCCACGAACTCTCCCTTATTCACAGAAAAGGATACATTGTCAAGCGCCTTTACCTGATTTTCGCCCTTGCCGTATGTCTTGCAAAGGTTTTCAACTCTCAGTATTTCCATCATACACAAGCTCCTCCTTTTGTTTATGCCCCTATTCTACCCGGTCAAGATGACAGGTTAGTGACTCTAAAATAACAAATACGTCACTTCGTAAAAAAGGAGTCTGTGAGATTTTTCAGCAGACTCCTTTTTATTCATATACTATGTGCAGCTCCAATGAAGCAAACAGAACACTATTCTTTTGTTTCCTGCCATTTCAGCCGGCAGGCACCGTCTGCTTTTTCAAATGTGATCCGCAGGTAATACCGTTCCTTTCTGTTGACCGGCAGGCTGCCCGTGGGGCAATCCGAATTCAGCACAAGCAAAATCTGTTTGTTTCGATCCATCACAAAAACACTTACACTGCCCTTCGATACTTCTGCGTCAAAAGAAAAGCTCACCATTTTCTGATTTCGGAATCTCAGCACACGCTGTACAAAACCGGAACAGGATTGAAACTGTGCATGGCATTGATTGCCGCCTGCACATATATTTCCCATAAAACACAGAGCTGCTTTACGCTGAAATGCAACATATCCGTTCAAATAGAGTCCGTACATTCCGGCTCCAAGCAATGCCACAATGCCGATCACGATGAATGCATATTTCATGCCTGCACCTGCCTTCTCTTTCCCGTTCCTGCATAAAGCATCGGGGGAATTTTTTTAACAGATTAACCCGATGTTATTTGATTTGATGCAGAATATCCTTATCCTGTGGTCTCTCCGACTTTTGGCTATCAAGAACCTATCAGCCACCCACTATCGCAGGTTACTCTTGATAGTGGGTAAATGGGTGGCTCGGATGTATTATAGCATACACGAGGTGAGCTTTCCAGAGAGATTGGAAAAACATTAATTCCCGGTATTAACATTTTGAACAGATTCCTGCATCATAAATACTTTACTCATTACTCCCTTGCTTTCATTATTTGCTTATTCTTGGATTAAAGTGAATCCCGATAGTAATAATCTATTTCAAGAGTACCTTCTTTTACATTTTTCGTCAATCAACATAGAGCTGTTCGACCTCGTGATTTTGTTCGTCTGTCATTTTCCCTCATCACCTCAGTAAAACAAGTCTTCCTTCCCGATGAATCGTCCTCTTCACAATCAGTAATCATCGCCTCCGTTTTTGTTAACAATTGCCAAACGGCAAAATGCTCGGTTGTGTGATATGCTGATTTATGAATTTTTTGTGAATTTCTGTCACCTTTTCCTGTTTTCCTGACACATATATTATGAAGGATATTAACAGTGTTTCTGAAACCAGTTAAAATCTAAAATACAGTAAATTGAAGGAGGCTGATACAAATTCCGTTCAGTAATAAATCCGTCGGAGTATTTATAAGGACTGTTCGGCGGTCCGAAATAAGAACAATTGGTATGCAGTATCGTAATACTTCCTTTGTCAAGGATAGCTTCAAAATGTAAAGGTGGTTTTAAAATGACAAAAACAGCTATGATCTGTATAAAAGTAGTTATTGTGCTTCAATTGCTGTTTATACTGGCCTTAGGATATTTCTTTACCGATATTAAAATGGAAAAATATTACTCGGACAAAAGCAATTACATAAATGCCACAGGAATCGTAACTCATATTTCTTACAACGAGGATCAATCGCTGTTGTGTTTCGGCTTTTCAGATTTAGATCCACAATTTGATGACAATAGTTTCAAAATTGTCGGGGACAACTTACTGATTGTCCGGCAAAATGGTATCGATGAGAAAATTAAAATCGGAGATCAAGTGAGCTTTATTACAGCTCCAAAGTATTTTGGCGATGGCTATATCATGCCGATTGTGGAGATATCTGTAAACGGAGAGGAATTGCTGGATTTTGAAGAGGGCTTTGCTAATCTGTTGAAATGGTTAGGTTGATTAACTGTATTCCCTGAATCAGATGTAAAGCTATTGGATCCATGCCATTCTTGTAAACGGATTATATGTATTCACAAGCATCGTCTATGGGGGACAAAATGGAGATTGTTGGAACAATCCCACTCTCTTAAAGATTCCAGGAATTTTCCTGGCAAGTGCCACTGAGAGCCAATTTATTTTTAACTCAATTACGCATTTTCCTTTTGGGGATAGCTTTGAAATATAAGGGAGGTTTTAAAATGACAAAAACAGCTTTGATCTGTATAAAAGTAGTTATCGTACTTCAATTGCTGTTTATACTGGCCTTAGGATATTTCTTTACCGATATTAAAATGGAAAAATATTACTCGGACAAAAGCAATTACGTATCTGCTGCGGGAACTGTAACAGAAATTCATTACTCAAAAGATGAGACATGCTTATTTTTAAGCTTTTCAGATTTAGATCACCATTTTGAGGAGGATACTCTCAATATTTTCGGGGATAACCTGCTCATTGTTCGGCAAAACGGTATCGATGAGAAAATTAAAATCGGAGATCGGATTAACTTTATCGCCGCTCCTAAAATTTGGGGCGATGGCTATTGTGTGCCGATTGTAGGGATATCTGTAGACGGAGAGGAATTGCTGGATTTTGAAGAGGGTTATACGAATCTGTTGAAATCATTAAATGATTAACTGTATTTCCTGAATCAGGTGTAAAGTTATTGGATCCATGCCATTCTTGTAAACGGATTATATGTATTCACAAGCATCGCCTTTTGGGGACAAAAGGGAGATTGTTGGAACAATCCCACTCTCTTAAAGGTGCCAGGAATTTTCCTGGCAAGCGCCGTGGTATCACAACAGCGCCGCTTGCTGGTAGATAGCAGTTACGCAGGACAGCGTGTAAACATTTCGTGCGCATTCAAAACGGAGGCTTGCATTTTTGCCCTTAAGTGAGAAAACGTATAAGGAAATGCCCTCTGAGAGAAAATTCGTGTTTATCTCAAATTACGCATTTTCCTTTATGATGCTGAAGGTCATCCCGTTGGTATGCAGTATCGAAACACATCCTACGCTAATGACAAGTTTGACACCTATTGGTTTGAAAAAAATCTGCAGGGTGACATTATCGCTGTATATGACGATCATGGCACTAAGCTGATCACCTATACCTACGATGCCTGAGGAAATTTCACTGTGGATTATCTTAATGGCGGCGATCATTCAAACGCAAATTATAATCCATTCCGTTACAGAGGATATTATTACGACACCGAGACGAGCCTCTATTATGTATCCAGCCGATATTATGATCCCCAGATCGGTCGATTCATCAACCCGGATGATGTCCAGCTGCTGGGTGCCAACAGCGACTTTGCAGGACTCAATTTATTTGTGTACTGCGGTAACAATCCCGTTTCCCGGACAGATAATAACGGACAATTCTGGCATTTAGTTGTAGGCGGTGTTTTAGGTGGCATTATGGCTGCAGGGAAACAACTCATTAAACGAGGTTTCCTTGATCCCCAAGCACGCCAATATTATGTAAAAACAGCTCACAATATGGGGGGTAAATATGTATTTGAACCATTACTGTACTCTCTGCGTATAAGCAATGACGGATCATATATCATAACGTTAAAAAATATATTCGTTAATTTCTTTAATGTAAAGATTAGTCCGGACGCTAACTAATCGTCTTCTGTAATTTTAGTTTTTCACTGTTGATCTCTCTGCAATTTGGTCACAGGCAAAAGAAAATCCGAAAACCCGTTGCGCTGCAACAGGTTTTCGGATTTTTGTTTGTAAAAGGATCACTCCCGCTCAATAGGTACATTTGTAAAAGCGAATGGTAAACATAGCGCCCTGTGATGGGTTGTTTTCCGCTTTGATTGTGCCATTCTGTCTGGAAATAATCATCCGGGATAGCGCAAGGCCGATACCAAAGCTCTTATCGTCTGAATTTTTGCCCTTATAGAAGCGCTCGAAAATGTGGGGCAAATCCTCTTTGTCAATGCCGCTTCCGCTGTCCGTAATGACAATCTCTGTGTAGAGTGCATTTTCGCAGGCATTTATCTCGATTTTTCCACCGTCCGGCGTGTGTTCCATACAGTTTTTCACGATATTTCCTACCGCTTCCTGCGTCCAGGAAATATCGCCGCCGAACTGTCCTTCCGAATGGATAATCAGCCTTTGTTCCCGCAGTTCCATAGGGACAAGCAGCGGTGCGGTTGCCTTGTCCAGCAGTGCGGACAGTGCAATCGTTTCGTTCTTGAACTGGATGGTTCCGGCATCCAGTTTGGAAATTTTCAGCAGCGCCGTAATCAGCCAGTCGATCCGGGACAGCAGCTCCTGCAATTCGTGGATGAGCTTTATTTTCCGTTCCTCGCTGATATCGGGATTGGCCAGAAGCTGTACCAGCAGATTCATGGACGTAAGCGGCGTCCTGATCTGATGGGATATATCCGCAATGGAATCTGCAAGATAAATTTTATCGTCCTGCAGGTGCTGCTTCTGTTCCCTGAGGCAAACCGTCATTTTGTGAATCTCGCTCTGCAGAATCCCCAGTTCTCCTTCGGAATACTGCTTTAATGAGATATTCGTCTCATCGCCGTGCAGGATGCGATTGATGTCAACGGCAATATTATAAATGCGCCGATACCTTTGATAGGTGCTCAGCGTATAAACAAGCATAAACAGAAGACCCAGTATCAGCGTAAACACGCCAAAACGGATATCCCACAGCCAGGCAGCGACTGTCGCCGCAGCAGTCAGGAGCCCGTACAAAAACAGCGTTCTGACAACCTCCGGATTTCTGAAAAACTTCATTACGCATCCACCTTATATCCAAGTCCGCGGACAGTCCTGATCATTTCGGGATTCTGCGGATCGTCTTCGATCTTTTCTCTGAGCCGCTTGATATAGACCGTGAGCGTATTGTCGTTGACAAACTCTCCGGCAATATCCCAAATGGCTTCCAGAAGCTGTGTGCGGGAGAGGATTCTTCCTCTGTTGTTGAGAAATACAAGCAGCAGACGATACTCCAGTGCGGACAGATACAGATCCTTGCCGTCCTTGGTTGCTGTTCCCCTTACGGTGTCCACAACCACGTCTCCCAGCCGTATTTCCGTTCCCGCACCGCCCGTGAGCCGAAGGATGTTCTTGATCCTTGTCACCAGTTCTCTCGGCCTGAAGGGCTTTGCAATGTAGTCATCCGCACCTAATTCAAACCCCGTTACCGTGCTGTATTCGTCTCCGGAAGCCGTGAGGAAAATAACCGGGATATTGGAATCCGTTTTGATGGCCTTGCAAACGGCAAAACCGTTTCCCTCCGCCAGAGATATGTCCAGCAGCACCAGTGAAAACTGCTCCTCAGCCAGCAGTTTCAGGGCCTCCGTCTGTCCGGAGGCGTTTTTGACAGTATAGCCCTCGGTAGCAAGAAATTCCGTTAAATTGGCTACGATGCTTTTATCGTCTTCCACCAGCAGTAATTTTGTCATGGGAGCACCTCGTTCCGTCTGCCTTTCAGGGGCTAAATAATTTCCCGGAGCTTGTCAAGGAACGCTTCTTCTCCCAAGGTGTTGATTTTGAAGAAGATAGCCTGACTGCCGCCGGCCGTAATGGCGGAAAGCTGGATCGGATCCGTGCCGTTCTGGAACAGCGTTACGCTCATACTCACACGGTTGCTTCCCGCATAGCTGAACCGCTCAAACACACGCACACTGCACCGGGCACTGCCGCATCTGAAATCACTGGAATCTTCAAGGGATGCGGACATACTGCATTCCAGTATTCCGTCTTCAATCTTTCGGAGAATGTCATCAAATTGCCCGTACAGCTCACATTCCAATTTTGCCATATGATTCACTCACCTTTCATTATGGCAATTTTCTGCCGCAGTTATTGCAATACTCAAAATCATCTTCAACAGGTGTTCCGCAATAGGGACAGAATCTGTTATTCACATCCGGCGTCTTTTTACGGGTGTCCAAAGGATTCCCATACTTTTCATTCAAGGGATCCGGTTCTTCCGTGTCATCGGTAATATCGAAGGAGGAATAACGGTTTTTATTTGTGGCGTTCTTAAAATTATACACTGTCTGCATGACCGCAATACAGGTCCACACAACACCGAACAGCGCAAACAGCGGGCTTGCCTGTGCCGCAGCCACTGTCCAGATGATACCAAAGGCAATCATACAGATTCCCACAACGCCGCCCATCATGGACGGGCCACGGCCGGGTTTAATATGTTTCATAATTCATCTCTCCTGTCTTGGACGAACCACTTTCCCGTCTGTGCATTTTCTGCACGGTACAGGCAGAAAACCGGTGCTTTTTCCGCATTTTCGGTATTTGCAGCCGGCACGCATAACGGACTTCTCACTGCAATTATACCTATTTGTCACCAATATTGCAATGGCATTCTTGTCACTGTCATTCCGGGAAGGCCGTTGCCGCAATTTATAAAAACGTCTGTTTTCCGCACTATCTATCCTCACAAATCAATGGTTTTCTCAATTTCCGAGAAAAATCAAACTATATGCACAGAAATTGCAAATGCCGCTGTTTCCGGCAATGACATATTTGTCATTTTTGTGTCACCGCCCTGTCACCTTGGTTACATAAAATAGGGGCACTGGCAGCGAAATATATCCTTTTCACGCAAAAACTGTCGTTTTACCGGCAGATACGGCTGCCGATGTGAACTTTCAGGAGAGAAGTGTGTAAAATGCAAAACAAAAAGATTGCTGTTATCTTTGGCAGATATTCCACAGAGTACGAGGTATCCCTTCAGTCGGCATATTCCGTTCGGATAAATTCGACATCCTCCCCATCGGAATTACCCGCAGCTGAAATGCGATTATTTGCGTACGGGTATGGGCTTGTATGGTGTCCTCAGCTCTCCTTACGATGAAACGGTACTGCATCTTGATTTAAGGCCGGTGCTGTCTCTGAAATCGAAAGTGGCTTTGCTCAGAACGGTCAGGAAAGGCGACAGCGTGGGCTACGGCAGAGCTTTTATTGCACAGCGGGATTTTATCGCCGCCGTTTTGCCTGTGGGTTACGCCGATGGCTCCCCCAGAAATCTGTCCTGCGGAAAGAGTTATGTGCTGATTGGCGGGCAGCGGGCGCCGATAGTAGGAAGAATCCGCGTGGATCAGCTCACCGTTGACGTGACCGACATTCCCGGTGTTGCCGTCGGTATGACCGCAACATTGATCGGCAGGGACGGAAGTGCGGAAATTGCCGCCCCATGACGACCGAAAACGCAGAGACCATTACCAACGAATTATTGAGCCATATGGGACAGCGGCTGAAGGTTATGCGCCGTAAATGCCCCTGACAAAGGGTAGTACCAAACCTGCACATTCCTGAAAGCCTGCAGCAATCCGGAAATAACAGACGCCGCCTCAAAAAATGGGAAATCTGTCCAACTGGACAGCAGGCTTCTTGTCGTGCATCGTACTGGAAAAAACCATATCGTTATGTTATACTCAATTCACATTCAAATGACTCGGAGGATGCCATATGATGAAATCTCATGCAAAAAGTCTGTATATCATAATATCCGTTCTGCTTTCAGCAGTCGCCATGAGTTTTGTGGACGGATTCATCCAGCCGCCCTATCTTTATAAGTCCATTCTGAAGATCTTTCTGTTTTTACTGGTTCCGCTGATTTACTTTCTTCTGTTCCGGGACGAAATCAGCAGCCTCAAACAGCTGTTCACCCCCAGAAAGAAAGATTTTCTGTTTGCCCTTTCTCTGGGAGCGGGTGTCTTTGCCGTTGTGATGCTTGCATATTTTCTTTTCCGGAATTATATTGATTTTTCCGGAATCAAAGACTCGCTGACCTCAGGCATCGGTGTAAATGCCGGTAATTTTATATATGTCTCCCTCTATATTTCGCTGGTGAACTCTCTGCTGGAAGAGTTTTTCTTTCGAGGATTCGCCTTTATTATCTTAAAAAAGCACATGAGCCGTTGGTTTGCCTACCTGTTCAGTTCCGCATTGTTCGCTTTGTATCATGTGGGCATGACAAACGGATGGTTCCACTTCCTGATTTATATTCTGGCCATGCTCGGCCTGTTTGCCGGCGGCTGTATTTTTGATTTCCTGAACGAAAAATGCCGGAACATATATCCGTCATGGCTGGTGCATATGTTTGCTAACTTTGCCATCAATACGGTCGGCTGTATCCTGTTTGAAATCATCTAAAAATAAAACAGGCTGGCTTTTCCGCTTCCGAATATTTGAAATATCCCATTGTCCAAACTTGTCCTGACAGGTATAATATTCATAAGAATATAGAGTGATTTTCTCTAAAAGACAGGAGTGATTCTCTTATGTACGAAACACTGAAAGCGCATTTTCAGGAAACCTTTGCCCGTCCTTCCACAATGCTGTTCTCTGCCCCAGGACGTACCGAACTCAGCGGCAACCACACCGATCACCAGCACGGCCGGGTTTTAGCCGCAGCCGTTAACCGGGAAGCCGTGGCAGCCGTTTCCGAAAACGGCACCATGACGGTCAATCTGCTGTCCGAAGGCTATCCCATGTGCCGGATTGATCTGAATGATCTGGAAGTAAATCCCCGGGAATTTGGCAAAACTTCTGCCCTGATTCGCGGCGTTGCTTCCATGTTCCGGGAATATGGACTCCGGGGCTTTGACGCTTACGTTTCTTCCACCGTGCTCTCCGGCAGCGGACTTTCCAGTTCTGCCGCCTTTGAGGTGCTGATCGGCACCATTTTCAATCACCTGCTGCACGCAAATAAGACGCCCGTTGAAATCGCACAGATCGGTCAGTACGCCGAAAACGTTTATTTCAACAAACCCTGCGGGCTGATGGACGAAACTGCCTCCAGCGTGGGCAATATCATCTCCATCGACTTTGCCGATCCCGCCTCCCCCGTCGTAACCCCTCTGGATTTTGATTTTTCCGCCAGCGGCTACAGCCTGTGCATCATCGATACCGGTGCCGACCATGCAGATCTCACCGACGAATACGCCGCCATTCCTCAGGAACTGGCAAAGGTCTGTGCCGTTTTCGACAAACAGTATCTGCGCGATGTGGACGAAGATGAATTCTACGCCCGTCTGCCCGAGGTTCGCACCGCCGCCGGAGACCGTGCTGTACTCCGTGCCATCCATGTATTTCAGGAAAACCGCCGGGTGGCTGCCCAGGTCGCAGCCCTGCAGAACAATGACTTTGACACTTTCCTGTACTATGTGAAAGAGTCCGGCCTGTCCTCCTGGCGTTATCTGCAAAATGTAATTCCCGCAGGCTGCCGAGAGCATCAGGAAGTCGCCCTTTCTCTGGCTCTGGCAGAAAGACTGCTGAACGGCCGCGGTGCCTGCCGCGTACACGGCGGTGGCTTTGCAGGCACCATTCAGGCTTTTGTCCCCGTGGATATGCTGGATGCTTTCCGGACAGGTATGGAGCAGGTATTGGGCGAAGGCCGCTGCCATGTTCTGTCCATCCGCAAAGAAGGCTGTCTGGTTCTGGAAGACAACCGATGAATGCATATATGTTCGCGTTGCAGACCATGCCAGAAACACCTGCCTCATTGAACCGGTGGATTACGTCTGAGCCGTCAACCGCATTCTGGAAGTGACGGGGTTGGACGAGGAAGAAGCAACACCTTCCGTTCAGGCTTCCCTCCACAAAATTCCGGAAGTCTTACCCAAAAGGCCGCAGCACACGGCCTCTGCGAGGCCAATCAGACCGTACACCTTTACAAAGGAGAATGCCCATGAGCTCCTGCTTCAGGAAGCGGGGTGCAAAACGGAAACGTCACTGAAACGGAATCGAAAAAACGTGCACAGCCGGACAAAACAAATACAGCGGGCAGAGAACAAACATTCTCTGCCCGCTGTTTCCATAGAACTGTTTCGCTGATCTGCCTTTGAATCACAGCCGGATTGGTGCCGCTGGTTTGTGTCAGTCCGCCTTTCTGTATTCCAGAATATCTCCGGGCTGGCAGTCCAGCGCTTCACACAGCTTTACAAGCGTTGAAATTTTCAGAGCCTTGGCTTTTCCGTTTTTCAGGACTGATACATTTGCTATTGTGATTCCCACACGTTCCGCAAGCTCCGTTACACTCATTTTCCTTTTTGCAAGCATGACATCGATGTTGAAAACGATTTCTCCTTCCATTGCAGCCTCCTAAATCGTCCAGTCGCTTTGTTCCTGCAGCTGGGCTGCCTTTTTAACCAGGTGGGATAATACGGCAGAAGCAATTGAAAGTGCAACACACGCAAACACAATCAGGAAAGAAACCAATACAACCGCAGGATGGCTCATACTCAGGAAAAACAACAGAATATTCCCCGCCAAAAAGTAGCCTGCATCTGCTGCCGTCAAGACGGAAATCCATTTCAGAAATTTTGCATTTTCCTCCGAAAAGGAGCGGTCACGGCCGATATTGGCTGTAATTTTCCAGGAAAGCACCAGCACGGCACAGCAGGGAATTCCGGTCCCCAAAATGAAAATCAGCCACGGCCAGAAACGGCCGGAAAACTCGGGATACAGTTTTCGCAGGTTTAAGCCGTATGCAGGAATGGCCACAAGATAAATCAGCACTCCGCAGATGCCCAGTCCTACGAGAATACATTTCAGCCAGTTTGACAGTGTTTTTTGTTCCATATAAATAGTACCTCCTTTGTCCGGTAAATTCACTATATCACAGAAGCATCTGTAAGTCAACAATTATTTATCGTATTACAATAAATATTAAATGCAAATCAGTAAATACATCATTCCAGTGCAGAAGTCATATCCCCATTCAGGCTCCCGCCGGGCAAGCTTATTCCCGTGACAAAAAACAACCCGGGTCTTACGGCCCGGGCTGTCTGATTGAATTACTTCTTTTCCGGATACTTTCTCATATCCGCAGAACATACGCTCAGGAGGATGCCCCGATGATATTCTGCATACCGGTGCCGGCAGCTTCGGCGATTGCATTGGCAGATATCAGATAGATTTCCGCACTCACACAGCCTGAGTCCAATCTGGTGTTTTGCTTTGCGGCAGACGGTATTATGTGCAGCCAAATGAGGCAAAACACCAAATTTCTGTGGCAAGCCAGAGTTTCAACTCCGGTATTCGCATGACTTGCCTGGTCTGCAGCTTCTGATGCAGGCCGTTACATTGCCTGCATCAGCTCCAAAATAATACCGTCCGGGTCCTTGAAATACACGGCTCTGCTTTTTCCGAATCCATCGGCGGTGAAGTCAAAGTCCTGCGGCTCGGACAAAAACTCTACGCCAAGCCCTTGCAGGCGGTGATACTCCCCCCACAAATCATCAGTCAAAAAGCAGATTTCGGAAATCGAAGTGGTAAAAAGGTCGGATTTCTGTTTTTTCGCTTCGTCGGACACGAATTGAATCAGTTCAACCGGTGGAGTGTTCAAACGGCCGCCACCGTTCAGGTAAGCAACTCTTGCCCGACAGGACGGCTTCCCAAACAGCTTTTCCGTAGTCTCTCCTTCCATACGCAATTCTCCACGGAAGGAAAGGCCCAGTATATCCCGGTAAAAAGCGACAGAGCGATCCAGATCTGTTACCGTCACTCCGACATGAAGAATGGATGTAATCATAAATAATTCCTCCTTATGGATTATCTTTATTTTCACCGCCAACAGCACTTTACGAGCAGAAAAGCGCTCTCTGCGGGATGCGTAAACCAGCCGTGGCCGGCCCGCTCTCCGATCATAAGATCTTCAATTGCACTGACAGAAAGCAGATACTTCTGTCACCGGAATACAGTATAACATACACTCCCCTTAATAGTAAGTAGGCACAATTTGGTGCGTTAAGCGTTGATTTTCTCAAATGCATCCCTTATAATCACCATATACCCCAATGCAGAAGAGGTGAACAAAATGCCGGACTCACGAGAACATAAAATCAGCTGTTCCAATTACCAGTGCGAAATTGAACTGACCTTGGAAATACTGAGCGGAAAATGGAAAGCGCTGATCATATGGAATCTTCATCTGCATGACATCATCCGATACAACGAGTTTCGCAGACTGATTCCGTCCATCACCCAGAAGATGCTGACGCAGCAGCTGAAGGAACTGGAAAAATATGGGATTATTTCCCGTAAAGTCCATCCTTCCGTGCCGCCCGCAGTGGAATATGCTCTTACGGAAACCGGTCAGGAGCTGATTCCGATTATGGAATCCATGGATCGCTGGGGCAAAAAGTATGTAAAAGAATACCATAAAGCAGCCGAAAATGCACTTTAATCCTTGCGAAACGACACGGTATTCCCTGCTTGGTTTTCTTGCGAAATGGATATCTGATGTATATAAAATGGGGCGGTAGCTGTGCTACCGCCCCATAGTTCTAATGATTCTTGTGTTCTGTTTTCATTCAGCTAACCGGCACAGACGCAAAGCCATCTCCTGGGCCGAGGATTTACTGAATAACGAACTGCACTACGCCAGATATAACCTGCTCATATTGTGCGATATAATCAATGCATTCTATCTGCACGGTGCAAACCAAGGCAAAGTCCGTTTCATTCACCATCGTCAAAATATATTGATAATCACTATATTCGACTTTGTCGTAAATAGTCTTAGCCTTTGCATACATCTCGTCAAGTCTTGCTGTAACCTGTTCTGTGACGGCTGCCATATCAAAATCAGGCTTTGCGTCAGTCGGGATCCGGCCCAGCATTGTAGAAGAATAGTCAAACAATTTCCCATTCTCCAGAACCGAAACGACCGCTTCATCCGCTGTACGGTAAGAGTCAACATATTTTGTAAATGTTACTTCATACATATGCCAGTATTCGAGATATTCAATTTCTATAACATAGTCTTTAATATCGATAATTTTCGATAGGAACTCTCTTGCAATGGCAATGCTCTCTTCTTCGGAAATCATGACACCGCTTTCGTCCTTATCAGCTTTACGCCAATAGTAGGATGTCAATCTCTGCTCGGAGTCCACATCAAAATTGTCTCCATTCTCAAGTTTATATCTGTGGGTAGGATAATAATCATATGTAGCAATTCCCGAATCCTCATACTCGCCAACAACTTCTTCATCATTGATTTGAATGCTTAGTTTTTCCGGTCGCGACAAATCTTTTTTCCGATCCTGAAACCAAACTCCGTATTCCTGATGTGTTTCAGGGCCGCCGGGAGAGTCTGAGAAGTCATAAACAAGCACAGAGTATTCAGACGTTTTGGCGCATCCGCAAAGTGCAAGTATTGATAGAATGATTGCCATACATAAGAACTTTTTCATAATTTACCTCCTTAGCATTCTTCCTACTTGTTCATATTCGTCCGAAATCACAACAAATTACTGAATAACGAACTGCACTAAACCAGGTATAACCTGCTCATATTGTGCGATATAATCAATGCATTCTATCTGCACGGTGCAAACCAAGGCAAAGTCCGTTTCATTCACCATCGTCAAAATATATTGATAATCACTATATTCGACTTTGTCGTAAATAGTCTTAGCCTTTGCATACATCTCGTCAAGTCTTGCTGTAACCTGTTCTGTGACGGCTGCCATATCAAAATCAGGCTTTGCATCAGTCGGGATCCGGCCCAGCATTGTAGATCTGAAATTGTGCAGTTTTCCATTCTTGGTTACCCAAAAGGATGCTTTATCCGCAGTGCGATAGGACCCAACATACTTTGTAAATGTTACATCATAGAAACCCCAAGATTCGCTATATGACGCTTCTACAACATAGTCTTTAATATCGATAATTTTCGACAGGAACTCTTTTGCAATGGCAATGCTCTCTTCTTCGGAAATCATGACACCACTTTCGTCCTCATCCGCTTTTCCCCAATAGTAGGATATCAATCTCTGCTCAGAATCCACTTCAAAACGGTCATCCTTGTCGATATTATATCTGTGGGTAGGATAGTAATTGTATGGAACAATTCCTGAATCCTCATACTCGCCAACAACTTCTTCACCATTGATTTGAATGCTTAGTTTTTCCGGTCGCGAAAAATCTTTTTTTCGGTCCTGAAACCAAACCCCGTATTCCTGATGTGTTTCAGGGCCGCCGGGAGAGTCTGAGAAGTCATAAACAAGCACAGAGTATTCAGACGTTTTGGCGCATCCGCAAAGTGCAAGTATTGATAGAATGATTGCCATACATAAGAACTTTTTCATAATTTACCTCCTTAATCCTTCCCATCTCCGCATATCATCCTATCTTCATATATGAATCCGGAGATTGGTTTTCTATTCTCCTGCCTGCGCTTTTTCCCATGTAGTTATTCTGCAAACATATTGCGTAATTCCTATCGTTGCACCTTCTGCATATCTTCAGGCAGCTTCCCTAGCGCAGCCCGGACTGCATACCTTCAGACTGCGTAAAGCTTCTTTCCGTAATATTGCTGAAGGTTCGTTCATTCCCTCCCGGAAAACGGTGGCAGCTGCTCGCACCGTTTTTCAATTTATTTTCTTCTATCCTGGAGAGAGTGCTTTTGTCCCTCTTCACTTATTATACGATTGAAATTGGGAAACTCCTTATTTATCCGGACATCCAGCATGATATCAGAGTCCGTACCGTTCGCCTTGCTATACGAATTCCGGAAAAACAATTAACTGTCTCAGGGTATTTTCCAGGAACTTGTTCTGATGGAATATGAAATTGTCATATCACAGGAAATTCCCCTGCCGGGACGCGCACCGAGAAAGAATCCAAAGAATTATTTTTGTTTGATACGACACATCGACATCATCATAAAAAGAGATTCTCTCATGCCCGTCTCTTATTTTGAATCCTGCCATGCAGAAACAATTTGCTTTTATGTAGCCATAATACAAACGCAGTCAGTTTTAAAACTGACTGCGTATAAAACAGACCAGGCTCCAATGGTGTTTTGGAACCTGGTCTGAATTATTCTGCTTTGCACTGCCGGCACATTCTCAACGGGCGCACTGCTCCATTATCCTGAGTCTACGTTCAGGCGCCGTCAAAAGCTGCTCTTCCATGTCCACATAAGACTCCGAAGGCTTCCACGCCATAAATACACGAATCAACGTATCCGGTGCAGGATTCACTTCCGGTCGGGCAGAATCCGTGTATCGCTCCGTCTGGAAAGAAATAATGTTATAAGGATTATCCGCATCAAAGGCAGCCAGTATACGATACACTCATTGCCTCGCGGCGGGTAAGTCCCAACTTTGCAAAGGCTTCTTCCAGGAGTGCCTCCGTATCCTCGCTTTTTACACAAAAGCCCTTGGAAAAATCATATCGTGTGTCTGTTTCTGCCTCCCATAGAGATAATTGTAAATCTGACCGTTTTTGTCCTTCAATGTTCCGTCAGGCATTGCCGTTACCTGCCAGCTATTCTTATAGGCCGGATATGTACAGGTCAGTCTCCCGTCCACAGTCAGTCGGACAGATACATTGGTTTCTTCTTCCGGATACAGGTAGATCACCGGTTTTGCGGCAAACATAGGTGGATCGTTATTAACAACAGCATCCACAAGGTCTCCCTCTATCAGCTGATGCACAATTTTATACGTCAGCGCAGAATATATCTTTGCGTCTGCGTCAGCATTTGTTCCTGTAGGTACAGGAACAAAAAGAACCGCCAGCGGGATTGGTACCGCTATCACCCAAATCCATATCCTTTTTCATTCGAAACGCTCCTTTCAGTCCATAAACTCTTGAAACATACTGCGTATTTCATAAAATTGCCTTTCAGTCAGCGCAATTCTTTTTCCCGTTGCTTCGTTTCTCAGCAATTTCTTCGACAGTACGTAGCTTTCCCGACCACGTCCCTCCAATTCAAAAGTAATATGGTATATTTCCAGTTCCTCATCTGGAATCTCCGGACTGCCGCCTATACCGCCGTTATCCACAGGGCAATCATCATTTTCCTGACACACTTTCTGTATCTTTGAGTAAAGATTCTCAACTTTCTTCTGATCTGTAATTGTCAGGACAGTCCCCGCTTCCGTGCTGTCCAGCTTTTGGATTTCTGCAGAAATGATGTCGCTGCTGCCGGATTTGATGCTCGCCCAAAAAGCTACCGAAAGCACAATTATACACAGGCACAGCGGAACACACGCCACCAGGATTTGTTTCCGGAGTTTTTGGCGTTTTTTGATTCTTGCATTGCTGCGGTTAAAGACTTCATTTTTACATTCTTCTAAACTTCTCATAGCAAAAACTCACCATCCTTTCTCAGAATGATGCGCAGTTCCTTCTTCGCACGATACAGCAGGTTATCAATTTGTTTGCGATTTTTCTTCATAACTTTGGCAGTTTCCTCATAGGTCATATCCTCAAAATAAATAAGGTGTATCACAGTTTGCATATCTTCAGGCAGCTTTCCCATTGCAGCATGCACTGCACGCTTTCGGTCATCGGCGAGAACGATTTCATCCAGTGCTTTTTCATCATCTGCAAGCTCTTCTGACTGGGATAATTCCACAAAGTCGATGACTTTGCGATGCTTTATGTAGTCCAACGCCCGACTTCGGCCCAGCATAAACACATAGGTCTTGAGCGTTACTTTAAAGTTATACCGATGACGATGCACAATCAGGTCAGAAAAAGCATCAATTGCAATATCTTCGGCTGTGTGAATATCGTGCACATACTGATCTATAAAGAAAACAAGGTTATGAAAAAGTTCCTTCATAATATCGTCGAAGGCACTTTCATCACCCTCCAGAAAACGGCGGTAGCTGCTTGCACCGTTATCCAATCTATTTCCTCCTATCCTGCAGAGAGTGCTCTCGTCTCCCTCCACTTATTATACGATTGAAATTCGGAAATTCCTTATTTTTCGGGTATCAAGCATGACATCTGTGGGATGGTCAATCGGGAAGGTGACAATGAACAAAAGGCAAATATCACACGGTGTCTGTTTTTACAACGGTTGCAGCAGTTGCTGAAACAATGGCCGGATATTCACATAAAACTTGCTGAACTTCGTACCATCAGCTTCGTCATACTGTTTTTATCAGATTCATTTGCCGTCTCAGGATGTTCCCCTGCCGCAAATTCTTTGTTGCTCCAAACGCTTTTCAATTGCATATCAACCAAATTAGTATTTATCGAATAAATGTTCTTTGTTTATTGTACTCAAAATCCATTTTCTTGGCAACAGATTTTGCATATATTCTGTTGTTTTTTATACATATATACGCAAATCCGGATTACTTGCGCTGTTTTAAATACTAAAACAGTTCAAGCATCTATGCACGGAAGCGAAATTCCATTTTATTCATCCAATCCCGCAGAAAGCACATCTCCGGCAACCCGATAAATTTACAGAACTTTTTATTTATGGACTCAACAAAATGCTTCCATTTTGATGTACAGTCTGATACAATAAAAAACAAAGTTTTTCTATCAGGAAGTGCTACCATGGATATAACCATCAAGCAGCCACTTGTTACCTTTAGAAATAAAGAAATTATTTTGTCTGATAAAGGAACTACATCCGTTGCAGATGTGGCTCCTTTCTTGCGGACTTTTCATGCCCTGCATCAGTTTGTCCTTGCGACAGCACGATGCAGGGTATCTTTTGTTCATTGATAAAAGGAGAAAAATATTATGAAGCTCAAATTTCAATGTCCCGACTGCGGAACGCCCTTGGGCTATGAGGGTCTTTGCTGGAAGTGCAAAGCGGAGCATGATCGCCGGGAGGTGCTGGCCTGGACGCCGGAACAAATCACAGAAAAGCAGGAAGGTCTGATTCGGAATATTCAGCGGCTGGCGGATATGGAGGACCCGGAATGTACCGACTTCTGGCAGCTGCTCAGTTACCGGGACGCCATCACGCCGGAGATCCAGCGGGCGGCGCTGGATGCAAAGGTGTTCTATCCCTGCGAGCTCTACTACCGTGCACCGGATGATGTGCGGGACGGTCTGATCACCGCCCTGCTGGAAACAGGCAACTCTCAGGATGCCTCCAATCTGATGTCCTGCCTTGCCATGCAGGGAGATGAGAAAGCTCTGGAAACTCTGCTGGAGCTGGAGAAAAATCCCCGGCCCTGGCGAAAGAGTCTTTATGTGGACCCGTCCATCTATGCCCAGTGCGGCGGCTGGACCTTTGACAGAGAGGGCCAGCGGACCCAGCTCAACTTCGATACCTGCTTTTCTCTGGTCAAGGGAGCACCCGGCAAGGAATCTCCCATCCACATCGGGCGGGCACGAGAGAATACCTGCCCCCACTGCGGCGGGCGGATGGTGGATATGCTGGTGCTGGACGGCCGGGACGAGCGACTGAAGTTCTTAGGTATTGACGGCATCCTTACTGCCACCTGCTGCCCCAACTGCGTAGGGTTTCTGGAGGGCCCTGCCTTCAACCGCTTTACCTTAGATGGCGGCGTGGAGATCTTCCCTTCGGAGCTCTTTGACGGAGCAGAGAAGATGGACTGTTATATTCGACCGGAGGACTACAAGGAACTCACCGAGAATCCCTTCGTGCTGGGCAAAGTACCTGTGCCCCTGTTCTACGGTGCTGCTTGCGAGGATGTGAACACCATCGGCGGCTTTGCCAACTGGGTGCAGGACTGGGAATATACCACCTGTCCTCACTGCGGCAAGCCCATGAAGTACCTGGCTCAGATCCAGTGGGATACTGTGATGGACGGTACGGAAGGCACATTGTACATTGAATTCTGCCCGGACTGCCATATCGTATCCATGCAGCACCAACAGACCTGAGCGAATCTCTGTTTTACATAAGGAGGCCCCCACTATGTGTGAGCAATGCCGAAACATTCAAACATGGAGAAAATTTGACGCCCCAAAGGACTATCTGGCTTGTATTGCTTACATTCAGCAGCTGGTGGAACAAGGCGAATTTGAACTGATGGCAGAGGAATCCACCTGCCCCTTGGAGAAGGTAAAGACTGCGGATGGATGGGCAGACGAAATTATGGCTCACATGATCCGGTGCAAGCACTGCGGACAGATCTTCACCTGTGTGGTCAACACCTGGCGAGGCAGCGGACACTTCAAAAAAGGCAA
>JAHHRY010000016.1 GCA_020025535.1 Oscillospiraceae bacterium
AATCTGTCTGTATCCGGATCTGCGTCAGATCCGGATACAGAGGGAAAACCAGGCAGTGAGGCAGCAGCGGATGCAGTTACTCATTGCCGTTTGCTTCTTCTAAGGGCCGGCTGGCTGCCTTCCGGGGGCCATTTCGGAACTTTGGAATGCAGAGCCATACGTAATAAATAAGAAGCAGGGCTGCAATGCTGCGGCCCTGCTTCTTTAATTGCAGATCAGGAAAGAATCTTTGCGGTGGTTTCATCTTCATATTGGCGTGTGTACAGCTCATAGTAGTACCCGTGCTGCGCTATGAGGGCTTTGTGAGTCCCTTGCTCGACGATTTTGCCGTTTTTGACAACTAGGATGTGGTCTGCATTTCGGACGGTAGAGAGGCGGTGTGCGATCATCAGAGAGACTCTTCCGGCAGTGACGGAATCCATAGCTGCCTGGATCTTTGCTTCTGTTATGGTGTCTACAGAGGCTGTAGCCTCATCCAAAATCAAAATCTTTGGGTCGGCGAGAATTGCTCTCGCAAAGGAAATCAGCTGCTTTTCTCCGGTAGAGAGAAGGTCGCCACCTTCGCCTACATCGGTATCCAGGCCATTTTCCAAATGATCGATGATTTCGTCGGCAGATACGGCGCGAATCGCTTCCCAGAGCTGTTCTTCTGTGGCATCCGGATTGCCCATCAGCAGATTCTCCCGAATGGTGCCGGAGAAGAGATGGGGCGTCTGCAGGACATAGCCGATGGAAGAGTGCAGCCAAAGCTGGGAGCGTTCCCGGACATCCTTTCCGTCAATGAAAATCTGTCCGGATGTGGGCTCATAAAAGCGGCAAACCAGATTGACCAGGGTGGATTTTCCTGCACCTGTTTCACCGACTATTGCCAGATGGGTTCCAAAGGGAATGGACAGGGAGAAGTGTTCCAGTACGTTTTCATCTCCGTCCGGATACCGGAAGGTTACGTCCTTGAATTCAATATCTCCGCGAATCGGTTCCCAGTTTTCCGGCTTGGGATTCAGACTGTCGCCGTATTTTTCGATGACCTCCGGGGTATCCGTGACATCGGATTTGACAGACAGGACATTGCTGTAACGCTCGATATTTACCTGTGCAGTGATAAGATCGGAAATTGCATCAATAATCCAGCGGACAGGCTCCATCATGCCTTGCGCATAGGACATAAATACTGCAAATGTACCGACTTCCTCAGTGGCAATGTAGCCGCCCTTCCAGAGGACGATGGCCAGAGCGATTGAAGAAGCAAAGTTCATCGTTGCGGAGAACAGACCCCGCAGTCGCGAAGCACGAATGCTTTTTGTACGCATATTGGCAGTTTCCTCAGCAAATCTCTGGGTCATTTCCTCTTCAATATTCAAAACCTTTACGGTTTTGGCTCCGGTGATGCCTTCGTTGAAATTACCTGTTATTTTGGAGTTGATCTCTCTGATTTCGCGGTTCACATGAATCAGTTTTTTCTGAAAAATGGAGAACAGGATCACAAGAGCCGGGAGAATTAAGAGAACCAGTGCCGCCAGCCGGGGATTCAGATAGATCATCACGACTGCGGAACCGATCAGGTAGGAAATATGCCATATGCTGTCCATCAGTGTCCAGGATACCAGCGCACCGATCCGGGAAGTATCACTCATGACACGGGCGTGGATATAGCCGACACTGTTTTGATTGAAGTAGGAAAAGGACAGGGTCTGCAGATGGCGGAATGCAGCATTTCGCAGATCCCGGTCGACGCTCATTTCAGTGATGGTTGCCAGAGCGCAGGCGACATAGTTGGCTGCGCCGGCCATCAGAATCACCATTACATAAAGGATAATAAAGCCGACGATGGTGTCCAGCGTTCCACCGCCGATGAAATGATCCAGGGCGTAACGGCGGAAGAGGGGAAGAATAATGTCGACAAAGCTGCCGACAAGTCCGCATCCGATCATGAGGAGCAGGTTACGGGTGAATGGCTTTAGGAACGGAGCGATTTTCCCGATACCGAAGAAGGGGAGGTTGTGAGATTTTGTATCTTTCATAGAGTGCCCACCTCCTGAATGCTGGTTTGTGTTTCATAGATCTGCTGATAGATACCGCCGGCAGATTTCAGCTCTGCGTGGGTACCTTCCTCCACAATGCGGCCATGTTCCAGAACCAAAATTTTATCTGCAGAAGATAAGGTTGCTATTCGGTGGGAAATCAGAATAATGCTGGCGGTTCCAAACCGCTGGCTGATAGCCTGACGAATTTTTGCGTCGGTCTCAGCATCCACAGCGGACAGAGAATCGTCGAAAATCAGAATGGGGGCATTCTGAATCAGTGTCCGGGCGATGGCTGCACGCTGCTTCTGACCGCCTGAGAGCGTGACACCCCGTTCGCCGACCATGGTATCATAGCCATTGGTAAAGGATGTGATGCTGTCATCCAGTGCGGCGGCCCTGGCGGCCTGACGGATCTGTTCCAGCTCGATCTGCGGAGAAGAGATACCGATATTTTCCGCAATGGTGCGGGAGAAAAGGAAAGGTTCCTGCAGGACCATGCCGATGTTGCGGCGCAGATACTCGGTGCTGATTTTGCGGATGTCGGTTCCGCCGATGGTAATGCGTCCGCAATCCGGTTCCAGCTCGTAGAGTTTATCCAGCAGAAGCATCATGGTGGATTTGCCGCTGCCGGTTCCGCCCAGAATACCCAGGGTGGTTCCTGCCTTCATGGTGAAGGAAACGTCGTGCAGAATCTGTGTGGCGTTATCGTAGCCAAAATTTACGTGCTCAAAGCAGATGTCGCCATTCATCGGAGCCTCCGTGGCGCCGGGTTCGTCCTGCTCCACGGGGGAGTTCATAATGTAGTAGATACGGTCTACGGACACACCGACCTTTCCAAGTTCGGAAATCAGACGTCCCAGCATACGGATAGGCCAGACCAGCATGGCGTTGTAGGAGATAAATGCAATATACTCGCCTTCCAGCATGGAGCCGTTGACACAGAAAACGGCACCGAATATGACAATCAGCATGACCTGAATGCCGGAGAAAATATCGGAAAAAGTCCAGAAACGGCTCATGAGTTTTGCCATTTTGAACCAAAGTTTGGTGTAGCACTCGTTTTGCGTCTCAAACTTGTCAATCTCCGAGCGCTCCTGACCGAAAGCACGAACAACGCGTACGCCGGTGAGATTTTCCTGGGCGATTGCGGAAAGCTTGCCTTCGTTTTCGTCACAGTCGGTGAAGCCTGCGTGAATCTTGCGGTTAAACGCAAGGGAATACGCCAGAATAAAGGGCAGGGGAATCAGAGCGATAGCGGTCAGCTTCAGATTCATGGAGAGCATGAAGATAATCGACATGGTCAGAAGGAGAATGATACGGAAAATTGCCGTGAGTTTTTCTGACAGAAACAATTTGACGGTGTCGATATCCGAAGTGCATCGCTGAATAATATCACCTGTACGATTTTTCATGTGCCAGGAGAAGGGCAGATGTTCAATGTGGCCGAACAGACGGTCACGCATGGATTTGACCAGTGTTTCCGATGCTTTTGTGGTATACACACGGAAGGTGTACTGGGAAATGACCTGCATCAATGCCACAAGGACGATTGCAATTGCAAGAATCCAAAGATTCCTTCCCAGGTACTCAAATCCACCCAATTGATTTACCCAGTTCATGACCCACTGAGGAAGATCCGCTTCCTTGCCGCCGATGGCGTTGTCCACGGCAATTCGGATGATCTGGGGAGTTACGGTATCCGCCAGCGCGGTAACGGCTGCAGACAGAATGCTTATGAGAAAAAACTTTTCGGAACCTTTCATAAACAACCGCAGCAGTGTAAGCTTTTTGCGCTTTTCAGTCCGTGAACTTGTGGTATGCTTGGTCATAGCTTCAACCTCCCTTTTATGACGGGCGCCGGTTCAACGCTGCGCCAACGTATATGAGTAATTGTATATTAGATTCGGATTTTTTGCAATGACTTTTGTACAAATACATTTGTGTTTCGTGGAAGAAATAAATTTAAGAAACAAGAAGGCTGTTGCCAAATGGTAACAGCCTTCTTATGTGTATATTTTGAATTATTCTTCCCAGTTGTGCCAAGTGTTCTGGACGTCATCGTCATCCTCGAACATTTCCAGCATCTTTTCCATTTTGTCGGCATCTTCGGCGGACAGCTTCACATAGTTCTGGGGAACCATTTCAATCTGTGCGGAAGCGAAGCTGTAGTTCTTGGCGGTCAGGGCGTCTGCCACAGCGTTGAAGTCATCGGGCTGGGTGTAAATAGTGAAGCAATCTTCCTCGGCCTCGAAATCGTCTGCGCCGCAGTCCATTGCGTCCATCATGACGGTATCTTCTTCGTAGTCGCCGTCCTCGTTATCGATGACAAGAACGCCCTTGCGGTCGAAGCTCCAGGACACGCAGCCGTTGGCACCCAGGTTGCCGCCGCACTTATCGAAGTGATGACGGACAGCACCGGCAGTACGGTTACGGTTGTCGGTCATGGCCTCTACGATTACGGCAACACCGCCGGGACCGTAGCCTTCATAGGTGATGGATTCGTAGCTTTCGCCGTTACCTGCACCGGCGGCCTTTTCCAAGGTGCGCTTGATGTTATCATTGGGCATATTGGCGGCCTTTGCCTTGGTGATGATGGTAGCCAGGCGGGAGTTGTTGGCAGGATCGATGCATCCGCCGCCTTCTTTAACGGCGACGATCATTTCCTTTGCGATCTTGGTGAATGCAGCGGCGCGCTTTGCGTCCTGTGCACCTTTGGTTTTCTGAATGTTATGCCATTTGGAATGTCCGGACATATCGTAATCTTCCTCTCTATGGATACGGCATACGCCGCAAAAAGTCTCCAACTATTTTAATCTATTTTAAAGAAAAAATCAATACCAATCAAAAGAATTTCATGCAATCGGCATGGGTTTTTGAAATTTCTACTGCAATTTCCGGAAAAGCCGAAGATAGTTGCTCAGCCAGGTAGGCACAAACCGGATTTTCCGTGGGAAAATGACCAGCATCGATCAGGTTCAGCCCCATTTCCTTGGCATCCCAGAATTGATTGTATTTAATGTCCGCTGTGACGAATGTGTCGCAGCCGGCATCCAGCGCATCCTGCATTTCACCGGCGCAGCTTCCGCCGCCCACAGCAACCTTGTGAACGCTTACACCGCCGTCTGCATAGCGCAGTCCTTCACAGTGAAGGTTCTCTTTTACAACGGAGAGAAAATCCTCCAGAGACTGCTGGCTGACTTCGCCGCAGCGGAGCAGTCCCCATGGCCTGCCTGCTTCGTCGACACCTTCCGGATGAATCACCTGAACGTTTTTCAGACCCAGCGTGCAGGCGAGCACATCATTTACGCCTCCGGGAGCACAGTCCAGATTGGTGTGGGCATTGATTGCGGAAATGCCGTGGCTGCACAGATGAAGGATGCCTCTCGATGTGGCGGTATCGTCCGTCAACGCATGGAGCGGACGGAAAATCAGGGGATGGTGCGTGACGATCAGCTGGGCACCGATGTCGGACGCTTCTTTGCAGACGTGCTCAAAGGGGTCAAGCGCGACCAGAATTTTGGTGACGGGCTGCTTGCTGCTGCCGCAGAGCAGGCCCACGTTGTCCCAGTCCATTTTCATGTAACGAGGTGCCAGAGATTCTATCAATTGCAAAACATCACCGACGGTTGTCATTTGTTTTCCTCCTTCAGCCGCTGCAAAGAGGGATTGGTTTCCAGCTCCTGTAAAGCGGCAATTTGCATGGGATCTGCGTGTTCTTTTTTATTTAAGACCGCAAGCTGCAATCCTTCCAACACTCTTTGACAATATTCGGACAGCTCTGGTGCGGTGCTTTTCAGCAGAGCGGGGGAGAAGTAGCACTGTCCCGGAGTTAATTTATTGCTGTCCGGCATCCATTGAACTTCCATCACAGTATAGAGGAATTTTCCATCCCGAAGAACAGTTTCTTCCGTAATACACCAGCCTTGATCGGAAAGATAGCGGCGCAGCTGAGGCGTTTTCGACTGACACTGAAGGATCAGGCGGTAATGGGAATTTTTCAGCCAGGAAGCAGCGCCTAATATGGAGATCATGGTATCTGCGCCCATACCGGCACAGACCATGGTGTCGAATTCGTGGGGGATATTCTGTACACCGTCAGACAGAAAGAAGGTCATTTTCTCTTTGACACCGTACTTTTCGGCATTGAGAACAGCACTGTGAAGGGGCATGGGATTGACGTCAGCTGCGATGACGGAGCTGGCGATGCCGCTTTTCAGAAGATGGATGCCGAGATAACCGTGGTCGCAGCCAATATCAGCGACCCGATCACCGGGAGATATGAAGCTGCAGCAGACTTTCAGACGAGCGGAAAGGGAAATGCTCATAAGTTTCCTCCAAAAAAGAAATGCCATCCCGGCAGAACCCGGGATGGCATAGCCGGTCGATTACTGATTCTTGGAAGCCTGATCTGCTTCGTAAGCTTCCAGGAAGTGGTTCAGCTGAGCCAGGAAAGGCTCACAGTCAATGTCATGGACCATACAGGCCTCTTCAACGGTTTCACCGCGAGAAGAGGGTCAGCCAAGGCAATGCATGCCAATGGCAAAGAACAGGGGAGCCGTCTGAGGAGCGATATCGAGAATATCGCCGATAACGGTATTCTTTTCGATTTTAACAGCCATTATATGACCTCCTAAAGGATTTCTCGGCTTATTATAACCGTTATTGCCGAAAATAGCAAGAGGAAATCTATTTTTTGTTGGTGTGCCCTTGACGCGGTCGAACTTTTGTGATAGAATTCACGGGCATCAATGAAATAGTTACTTATATAGGTCCATAATTGGGTGGATGTATCTACAAACTACCGGAATAGTTTACTATAAGTCGAAAATTGCACGACTTGTGGTAGACTAGTTTTTTTATGCAAATTAGAGGTAATTCATGGAAACAACAAATGAAAGTCGAATCTTGGGAGAGAGCAGCATCCCCAAATTGCTGCTGAAGTTTTCTCTTCCCTGCGTAACGGGACTGTTGATCGGTGCGCTTTATAATATTGTCGATCAGATTTTTATAGGAAACAGTGAACTGGGACATCTGGGAAATGCCGCAACAAGCGTGTCTTTCCCGGCAATCTGCGTTGCCAACGCTTTTGCATGGTGTATCGGTGACGGTGCTGCTTCCTATCTCAGTATCTGTGCCGGCCGGAAGGATACGGAGAGTGCTCATAAATGTGTAGGTTCCGGGCTGCTTGTTACGTTTCTCATCTCTTTGGTGTTTGGCATTCTCTGCGAGGTCACCGCAGAACCGCTGATGCGGCTGTTTGGTGCATCTGACCATACGATCCGAATGGCGGTAGATTATTTCAGGATTCTGGCAGCGTTCTTCCCGTTCTATCTGCTGTTCAATGTGATGAACAGTATGATTCGTGCGGATGGCAGCCCTGCTTATGCCATGGCGGCCATGCTGACCGGTGCAGTCATCAATATTATTTTGGATCCGGTGTTTATTTACGGTCTTCGCTGGGGCATTAAGGGTGCAGCTTATGCGACGGTAATCGGTCAGGTGGCGTCCTTCCTGATTTCTGTTGTCTACTTCTTTAAACCCAAAAACTTCAGGCTTTCCCGGAAGAGCTTTGTGCTGGATTCCAAGATCCTGAAGAACACCATTTCTTTGGGTGCCTCCACCTTTGTGACGCAGATTTCCATTGTGGTCATGGTGCTGGTGTGCAATGTGGTGCTGGCTCATTACGGCGCACTTTCCAAGTATGGGCAGGATATTCCCATTTCTGTTTATGGTATTCAGACAAAGGTGTATACCATCGTGTGCAATATTGTCGTGGGTATTGTCCTGGGCGGACAGCCGATCTTTGGATATAACTACGGTGCCGGAAATCATGACCGGGTCCGGGAAACCTACCGGTGGGTGCTGCTGCTGTCTTTGACAGTTGGCCTTACGGCAACAGTCATTTTTGAATGCTTCCCAATGGCGGTTGTAAGTCTGTTCGGCAGCGGAAATGAACTGTATCAGGAATTTGCGGTGGATATCTTCCGGATTTACTCCTCTCTTACAGCGATTACCTGCCTGGTGAAAATGTCCACGGTGTTCTTCCAGTCCATCAGCCGCCCCGTCCATGCGGTGGTCGCTTCCATGACCCGAGACCTGATCCTGTTTACCCCGCTGGCAATTTTCCTGCCGAAGATCATGGAAAGCCGGGAGGCAGGAAGCGGAATCCGTGGTATTCTCTATGCGGCGCCTATTGCGGACGCAATCTCTCTGTTCGTGATTATCGGATTGACCGTTTCGTTCTTCCATACACAGAGTAAAGACGCAGAGTAAATATAAAACAGCATCGACTGAAATGAAAGTCGATGCTGTTTTTCAATAGAAAAGGGAATACGCAAATCCAATCAGAGTAACAGCTTGGAAGAAGCACTTCCCGGGAAACATATGATGGGCAAATCCTTCAACGGTGCGGAAAGATGGCCATATACCATAAAGAATTTTTTGCAATGATTGCGGTATGGATAAAACAAAAACCAGATACCAATAAGGCATCTGGTTTTTGGTACGCCGGAAGGGACTCGAACCCCCGACCTACTGATTCGTAGTCAGTCACTCTATCCAACTGAGCTACCGGCGCATATGCACTCTCAAGTGCTTAGATATAATAACATACCCATTTGGAAAATGCAAGTACTTTTTTCAGAAAAAAACAAATTTTTTTAAATTTCTCATAATTGGCCCGTGGCCTTGACAGAGAAGAGGGGCTTTTGTAAAATATCCACATTCGGAGGTTATAAAATGCACGATAGATTGAAGAATTTACCCGGGGCTTTGCTGCCCTGGTATGAAATAAACAAGCGGGATTTGCCATGGCGGCAGGATCGGGCACCGTATCATATCTGGGTTTCCGAAATTATGCTTCAGCAAACCCGGGTTGAGGCAGTAAAAGGTTACTATTCGCGTTTTCTTGAGGCTCTGCCCACGATCCGGTCGCTGGCTGAAGCGGAGGAGGGACAGCTGCTTAAACTCTGGGAAGGTCTGGGTTATTACAGCCGGGTACGAAATCTGCAAAAAGCAGCCAGAGTGATTATGGAGCAGTACGGCGGCAGATTTCCGGAGAGCTATGAAGCGGTTCTGGATTTGCCGGGAATCGGAGAATATACTGCGGGAGCAATCTGCTCCATTGCCATGGGACAGCGAACCCCGGCGGTAGACGGAAATGTGCTTCGGGTAGTTTCCAGATTGACTGCGGATGACACACCAATTGATTTGCCGGCCTGTAAAAAGAAAATTCAGGAAGAACTGAGGGAGATTTATCCGGATCGGGCAGGCGACTTTACACAGGCGTTGATGGAGCTTGGAGCTACGGTTTGCGGTCCAAACCGGGCGCCGGACTGCGAACACTGTCCGTGCAAAGCATTCTGCCTGGGATACCTGCAGGGAAACGCACAGGATTTGCCTGTAAAGCTTCCCAAGCGTGGACGGCGGACAGAAGAAAAGACGGTATTTATCCTGAACTGCGAAGGTCACTATGCGTTAAAGAAGCGTCCGGAAAAAGGCTTGCTGGCATCTCTTTGGCAATTTCCGGATGTGCCGGGAAAACTGGAAATTCCGGATGCGGTGGCGGAAGTGAAGAAAATGGGACTGTCCGTGAAAGAAATTCATCGGCAGGTGGAAAAGAACCATATTTTTACCCATATACAGTGGGAGATGCGCGGCTATTATCTGGATGTCGCGCAGATGGACGGCGATTTTGTCTGGAAAACCGCTGAGGAAATCCGGTCAGAGGCGGCGCTCCCGACGGCTTACCGCCAGTTCTGGGATGAAGCATGATAGACATCATAAAAAAGTCCGGGGAATCTCCCCGGACTTTTCTGTTAGTTGACGACATGGATAGGGTCACCTGCAAGAAAACTGCGGATATTCTCTACCGTGGTATCGATGATTCTTTGACGGCATTCGACCGGAGTCCATGCCATATGGGGGGTGATAATGCAGTTGGGGGCGGACATCAGAGGATGGTCGGAAGCCAGCGGCTCATGAGCCACGGTATCTATGGCAGCTCCCCGAAGTTTTCCGCTGTTCAGTGCATCAACCAGAGCCTTTTCATCCACCAGCTGGCCGCGGGCGGTATTGAGCAAAATGGCACCGTCTTTCATTTTTGCCAGTGCTTCTTTTCCAATCAGGCCTTTGGTCTCCGGGAAGAGGGGACAGTGTAGGGAAACAATATCGGACTGCGTCAGAAGCGTGTCGAGACTGACAATGTTTGCTTTATCGTGTTTGGTGCGGGTGTAGTAGAGTACATGCATTCCGAAAGCCCTGGCCATTCTGCCGACGGATCTTCCGATATTGCCGTAGCCGATGATGCCCATGGTTTTGCCTGCCAGTTCAATCTGCGGGGTATCCCAGAAGCAGAAATCAGGGCAGCGTTCCCAGCGTCCGTGATGGACGGCCTCATCGTGCCTGCCAATGCGGTGACACAGCTCCAGCAGCAGAGCCATCGTGAATTGAGCCACGGAGTTGGTTGCATATCCGGGAACGTTGCAAACGACAATTCCGCGGCTGCGGGCTGCGGCACAGTCAACCACATTGTATCCGGTGGCAAGAACGCCAATCATCCTGATATTGGGGCAGGCGTCCAGCACGACCCGGTTGATGGGGGTTTTATTGAGGAGAACAATTTCGGCATCTCCAATGCGTTCGATGGTTTGCTCAGATCTTCTTGTGCGGGGATAGACGGTGACTTCTCCAAAGGGATTCAGACTGTCCCAGCTCAGATCGCCCGGGTTCAGACAGTGACCGTCCAGAACAACGATTTTCATATTTAAGCCTCCTTGTACTTGCAAAAGAGTCTGCAATTTGTTAAAATGGTAAAAAACAATGCGAGGAAGTTATGCAAATAATTTATGAGGATGCAGACATTGTTGTCTGCGTAAAGCCTGCCCGTGTACTGTCTACGGATGAGCCGGGCGGAATGCCGGATTTGGTGCGTCAGGAATTGGGTACGCAGGATATACGGACAGTCCACAGGCTCGACAGAGTTGTCAGCGGCTTGATGGTACTGGCTCGTTCGGCAGCGGCGGCTTCCGAACTCTCCCGTCAGATCCGGGAAGGGAAATTCCAAAAGGAATATCTGGCAGTTGTTCATGGGGTTCCGCAGGTGTCTCAGGGGACGTATGCGGATCTTCTTCTGCGTAATAAGGCAGAGCGGAAGACATATGTGGTGCAGGAGCCGGAAAAGGGAGCACAGGAGGCAATCCTGGACTACCGGGTGCTTGGGGTCAGAGAGGGTATGAGCCGCGTGCAGATCACTCTGCGTACGGGACGTACACATCAGATACGGGCACAGTTTTCTTCCCGGAATCTGCCGCTGGTAGGTGACCGGAAGTACAGCCTTTTGGAGGATGATTGTGAGATTGCCCTCTGGTCCCACTATTTGGGCTTCATGCATCCTAAAACAGGGAAGCCGATGGAGTTCCGGCTGGAACCGCCGCCAGTGTACCCGTGGAATTTAGTCTAACCATAATAGTATATCATATTTTGCAATATTTGCCAATAGTTTGTTGTAAAGGAGAATTATTATGCCGCATTATGATTTCTTTCAGAATAAGGAATGTGAGTATTTCCCCTGCCACAAGAACGCAGATCCTGAGACATTCAGCTGCCTGTTCTGTTATTGCCCGCTGTACGCATTGGGAGACAGGTGCGGCGGCAGCTTTACCTATACGGAAAGCGGAATCAAAGATTGTTCCAACTGTCTGCGCCCCCATCGGAGGGAGAATTATGGCAGCATTTGCAGTCAAATGAGTCAAATTCTGGAACTTGCCAGAAAGAAGCCGGATGATAAACCTTGATTTTTTGAAATAAGGCTGATATAATGTGTAGGATTGTTGACGAATTTCGGATCCGCACGGTGAGTGACTGTGTATGTGAGTCTGATTTCTGCCGATGATTTTATATGGAGCGGTATCGAAGTGGTCATAACGGGGCTGACTCGAAATCAGTTTGCGAGCAATCGCACGTGGGTTCGAATCCCACCCGCTCCGCCATAAATATTTCAGCGGCTCGGACCGCGAAAAAAGCCGCAAGGATTTCCTTGCGGCTTTTTTGTACATAGGGGAGCGTTTTATGGGATTTATGAGAGCGTATAAGCATCTGGATAACCTGTGCCGTGATACCAATGGGATTGGCCTGTCCGGATATATTGAGGATATGGAGCGCAACCACATTGCTGCATTCCGTGTGGAAGGCTGGGAGAATGACTACAGACAGCTGAAACACTATCGGTGGGTTCGGAACCGGATTACACATGAAGACAATGCGGATGAAGATAATATGTGCAAGGATGGGGACGTGGAGTGGCTGGAAGATTTCTACAGCCGGATGATGAACCAGACAGACCCATTGTCCCTTGCCAGAAAGGCCTCTGCGCCTCCTGCACCCAGAGCACAAACCAGACGGCAGCCTTCTGAGATCCCTGTGTACAGAAGCACCCGGAGCAGCCGGAGACAGCACACGGGTTTTGTCGTATCCGTATTGATTGCTCTGACGGTAATTGCCTTGATTGGCCTGATTCTGCTTATTTTATTTTGCCGGTAAGCCGTGTGGCTTACCGGTTTTTGCGTTATTTGGATTCGGGATTGAAGAAATCTTGGAGCTGTAGTCCAGGCGTGCGTAGATATTTGCAGTGGTAGAGAAGTCGGAATGCCCCAGTCATTCCTGAATCTGTTTGAGAGGCACACCGTTAGCAAGTAACAGACTTGCACAGGAGTGGCGCAGATCGTGAAAACGCATCCGTCTGAGGCCGTGGCTGACAAGAAATTTCGGAAATGCTGTGGATAGATAATTCGGTGACATACGTTCGGCCATTTCATCCACCAACCGAAAGAACATATCCTGAGCCTGCTGTTCTACTTCGGCAAGGTGCGGGTAGAGGGTGCATTTAGTCATCATGTTGTAGTAGAGGACACGGTGATGCTCCTTCAGGTAGCGCCTGCGGCGCTGGCCCCATGCGCCGATCTCGTATTCCGGCTGCTCCGGAAGTTTGATGTCCGGCAGGTAGTAATCGCCCTGCTGTGTATATGTGCCGCCGCATTCTTCAAATAATGTTTTCATAGCAAAACCTCCTTTGTACGACCATTGTACAAAGGAGGTTTGACTTTTGCGATTGTGCGATTTTGTTCAAGGCAGTATGCACTAAAGGTTATTCATCTGTCCACTCAATATCTTTCTCGGCTTCCCAAAAGGTCTTGCCGTCAAAAATTTGTACCGTTTCAAATTCTGCCACAGGATAGCTGTCATCATTGGAAAAAGCCCTCCATCTGAAACTGTTTTCAGCAGGATATAAGATGTAAACTTCTAACATTGGCTTTTCATTCTCATAATAGCCTTGTACAAAATACTTTTTCCCGTTATACAAGAAAAATCTCTCGTCACCGTAATACAGCCCGTCAATAAATTCCCTGCTATCTCCGTTTATCACTGAATGGTCACCCCTTGCTTAACCATACAACACTTCAATTTCTCTTTCTGCCTCATAAATGGTCAACCCGTCAAAAATTTTAGCAGTTTCAAATTGAGAAACACATTTCGAAAAATCTTCTCCATAGAAATGGTATGTTTCCAAATACCGCTTATCGGAAGGATCACTGTTGTCATAGGCATCCAGATACAGGTCCAGCAGATTCTTATCCTTCTTGAAAATCGTCTCCAAAAAATAGTATTTACCTCGAAATGTAAATTCTTTCTCTGGGCCGCCTACAGATAACAAATCATCCATAAACACGGCTATGGTGTTTCCTTTCATCTATGCCCACCTCAACAGTCAATCCATTCTATCTCTTTCTCAGCTTCCCAAAAGGTCTTGCCATCAAAAATTTTTGCCGTTTCAAATTCTGCCACAGGATAGCTGTCATCATTGGAAAAAGCCCTCCATCTGAAACTGTTTTCAGCAGGATATAAGATGTAAACTTCTAACATTGGCTTTTCATTCTCATAATAGCCTTGTACAAAATACTTTTTCCCGTTATACAAGAAAAATCTCTCGTCACCGTAATACAGCCCGTCAATAAATTCCCTGCTATCTCCGTTTATCATTGAATGGTCACCCCTGCTTAGCCATACAGCACTTCAATTTCTCTTTCTGCCTCATAAATGGTCAATCCGTCAAAAATTTTAGCAGTTTCAAATTGTTTTACGCACTCAGCGTTGTTTTCTCCGTGACAGCGAAAAATATAGTTTTCTTCGCCAAAACACTCAAAGATAACAAATTCCGTAAGAGTTGGATTAATATCATAGGGTTGTGATTCCATAAAATATCGTTTCCCACGAAAGACAAACTCTTTCTCTGGACCACCTGAGACTAACAGGTCGTCCATAAAATCAGCTAAAGTATTTCCTTTCATCTAATGTCACCCCTTTAAAAAACTTTTTATATTTAGTGAATTCCTCACGTGTCAATTTACGCTTTGTCGTCGTAGAATCATTATGAAAATCTATACCCACTCTTTGGTGAATATGTATATGGAGCACATCTCCTTTTCCCAGGCTCGCCTCGTGGTGATAACCAATTTCCAGTATAACTTTGTGGTCGTTGTTATATTCTCGATATTGGTGAAACACACCATCTTTATCAAGCAGAACATAACTTTTACTGGTTTTCGCTTCCTCAGGTAGTTTTAAGGAAGCAGACTCCTCCATAGGTTTCAAAACCTTGACACCCGCAATCTCATCGACTTTCTTATAAGTGTCCCTTTTATACTGTCCTTCAGAAAACGCTCCTCTTCCCCCCATATCAGCGCACCACCTTTCTGGATGCACTGTAATCAACAGTGATGATATTTCCCTCCATCTCTGGGAACGGAGTACCAAATACGATGATCTGGGACGGCTGAAGTTTGTCAAGCATAGCTGCGTATCCACGCATGAAACCCAAACGATTCTTTTTGCATCCGATCATCCCAACAGCCACGGAGGAACCATTTTCCACACCGTCAAAGCAAAACTCGAAGCTGCGTGCGGTACTCCAACTGATGGTAGGAATCACCTTCAGTCCCTCGTTCTGCCAAAAAGCACCTACCCAACGGTTTTTCGCCACGCTCTCAATTTGTTTCCAGAGGGGCATATCTGCATACAGGGAAAAATCAGGGCTCAAAAGGAAGTCATATTGCGCATAACGACTCAACGATTTCTTGGGACTATTATAGGTGCCCTGAAAACGATAGTCATCCACAAAGAAATGGACGCCCTTATGTAAATTCTCTTCTCGGTCGTGAGCTCTGGTATCCGAGCAAGCAATCAACTGAATATTCGGTTCTACGACTGATTCCTTATGAAGCAGAGGAATACCATATTTTCCAGAAGTTTCCGAACAATTTCGCATGAAGAGCGGGCTTTCCCGCATAGATTTACTTGTCATTAGTAGTTCTCTTTCCGGGGGCTGATCAGAAAACGGTATAGTACCCCCTTGGTTAAAATTTTCCGTTTTCTATTGATTTCTTCTCCGAAAAGAGCTATAATATTTCTACCACAAAATGAATAGCAATATTCGGAGAGATGCACTTTGTTAGCTGTTGAAGCAGCTTACAGAGTGCTTTTCTTTTTACTTACAAGCAATTTTCATCACCACCTTCGTGGATATGTCGATACTGAATTTTTGCAGCGTCTACGGAAACGCCGCACTGTTTTGCAATCTGCCTTGAAGACAAATCCTTGACTAAGTGTGCCGGAACAAGCAATTCACCAGCGAAGCATTTTGCCTGCCATTCAGGATCACGATAGGGAGGACATTCTTCCTTTCGGAAGTTTCTCTCCAGCTTAAAGCCACACAAACAAAGGGTCAGAAAATGTCCAAGCTCGTGAGCAATCGTCATTCGATCTCGTCCTTTTCTTTCACAAGCACCGTTGTATACAGACTCTTTAATTCGTATGTGGCCGGTTAATACATCTGTGTCAGCGTGAGTGTTTTGGGGAAGTTCATTGTCATTAACAATCTCATAACTAAATTCCGGAGAAAACACTTCCATAAGCACATCCAAGATTTCAACGATAGGAAAGTATATACAATTTTCCAAGCCGAGTTTTTGTCTCAACAGGTTTGCCAACTCTCGCAAGTCACATCTTGACTTAGCTTCTACCAAGTAATTTGTCAAATTATTTAGTCCCCCTTGTGCTTCTGCAGCATTTCAATAATTTTCTTGCTGGTTTCGTCATCAAGGGAATCGAAGTGGCGGACAAAAGAAAGTGCCAAATCTCGATGTTGAGGCGTAGCATTTTCGAGATTTAATTCAATAACCTGATTGGTATCAATGATTGCCTCTTGGAAAGCATCAGTTTGTTCCTTGGAAAATCCGTAAAGAGCAGACAATTTCTCTGTCCAAATTTCTGGCATTTTCTTTTTGCCATTTTCAACTGCTGACAGAAACGCTGAAGACACCTCCAATTTATCTGCCATATTTTTTAGAATTTCACCATTGTCTATGCGAAGTTTTCTTAAAAACCTTCCTATACTTGTCAGCATAGTAATACCTCCTTTCATAGCCTGAATACAGTATAACCTAAAAAGTTTTAATTGTCAACCTTAAAGGTTAAATTATTCAAGATAAAATAGCTAAAAGACGCTCTCGTTATAAAAACAGGCTATAAAGCACCCCT
The DNA here is from genome assembly GCA_020025535.1 of Oscillospiraceae bacterium. GTDB lineage: Bacteria > Bacillota > Clostridia > Oscillospirales > Oscillospiraceae > Faecousia. Next base: position 16,617 of record JAHHRY010000016.1, read on the forward strand.
GCCGCAATCAGAAACTATCCCGACTGCGGCAGGGGGCAATGTATTATTTCATTTGGTTTTCATCCAGCCCAAACGCATCCAGGCTGAACCTTGCGCCGAGCCTGAAGCCGGTGGTGAAGGTGCTGATCCGGTCATTGCCGGACTGCTCGGACCAGAGGTCGCAAAGGCGCAGGAAAAGCTGTTTCTCTTCGCCCTGCAGGCGGCTTGTCAGCTGCTGCTCCAGTTCCTCGATCCGAGTGGCAAGCTCCGCTGTGCGGCTGTCCTGGGCGTCTGCAAGGGACTGCGGATTGAGCGTTCCGAGATAAAGCTGTTCAATGATATTATCCACAGATTTCCGCCCCCTTTGCACGGCCCTGGTTGGCCTTCAGGCGCTGATTGAAGTCCCGGAGGGTACGGATATGCCACTTGGTTTTGCAGTAGCCGGTGAGCGCCACGATTTCATTGGTAGCCATCACATCGGG
>JAHHRY010000017.1 GCA_020025535.1 Oscillospiraceae bacterium
TGTCCAAGGTGTTAATTAGTTCGTCTTTGCGTTATTCAATTTACAAGGTACAAACCGTGTCCTCCAGGCGTTTCGCCGTTCATCGGACATCTTCAACATTATATCACAGAACTTTTCAAATGTCAAGAACTTTTTTCAAGTTTTTTCATTTTTCTTTGTTCAGGATTTTGTGTTTTGCTGTCTCGCGGACAGCTCAGATATATTAACATTTACTGCCTGATTTGTCAAGCATTTTTTTCAATTATTTTGGCTTTTTTTGCGTTTTCCTTGTATTTATGCATATTGCATAACCGGAGTTACTTTTGAGATACGTTGGATGTTATTTCTGTCAATGCATCTGCCGCATTCAGTGCCTCATCTTCGGATTTAGCCAGATCTCCTATACTCAGCATACCACAGAGCTTACCATTTTCAATTACCGGCAGTCTTCTTACCTGTTCTTTTCCCATAAGATAGGACGCCGCCCCCAGTTCCATATCCGCACCGGCCGCAACAACCCTTCCTGTCATTACTTCTTTTACGGTCATAGCCCCCGGTCTTTTCCCGGATGCAAGGCATCGGGTCACCAGATCCCGGTCCGTCACCATTCCGCACACTCGTCCGTCGCTTCCGCAGACCGGCATTGCACCGATATTATAATGTGCCAGCGTTCTTGCCGCCACCTCCACCGGCTCGTCCGGATGGATTCTCACAACGGTTTTGGTCATAACATCTCTTACTTTCATATGCTCCGCCTCCTTTGGGCAGCATTATTGCCCAGGCGTGCATATTTTATACAGCCCCGTAAAAAATCCCCGGAGCAAATCTGCTCCGGGGACGATACATTACATTATATTATATTATTAGAATCTGCACTTCTCTGCGATGTATTCTTTCAGCTGGCTGATGGGAATACGAACCTGCTCCATGGTATCACGGTCACGGACGGTAACGCAGTTGTCTGCCTCCACCTCACCGTCGCCGATGGTCTGGAAGTCCACGGTGATGCAAAGAGGTGTGCCGATCTCGTCCTCACGGCGATAGCGCTTGCCGATGGAGCCTGCGTCGTCGTAGTCCACCATAAAGTCCTTCTGCAGCTCATGGTAGATTTCCTCCGCCTTGGGTGCCAGCTTCTTGCTCAGAGGCAGGACGGCTGCCTTAAAGGGTGCCAGAGCGGGATGCAGACGCAGCACGGTACGAATGTCAGGATTACCCTTCTTATCCGTGCCGACCACTTCCTCATCGTAAGCTTCGCACAGGAAAGCCAGTGCCACACGGTCGCAGCCCAGGCTGGGCTCGATAACATAAGGAATATAGTGTTCGCCGCGTTCCTGATCGAAATATTCCAGAGTCTTGCCGGAAGCCTCCTGATGGCGGCCCAGGTCATAGTTGGTACGGTCAGCGATGCCCCACAGCTCGCCCCAGCCGTTGCCGAAGGGGAACTGATATTCGATATCGGTGGTAGCGCGGGAATAGAATGCCAGTTCTTCAGGCTCATGGTCTCTCAGGCGCAGGGATTCTTCCTTAATGCCGAGAGAAATCAGCCAGTTCTTGCAGAAGTCCTTCCAGTAAGCGAACCATTCCAGATCGGTGCCGGGCTGGCAGAAGAATTCGCACTCCATCTGCTCAAACTCACGGGTACGGAATGTAAAGTTGCCCGGTGTGATTTCGTTCCGGAAAGCCTTACCCACCTGGCAGACACCGAAGGGCAGCTTTTTACGGGTGGTACGCTGAATATTTGCAAAGTTGACAAAAATACCCTGTGCGGTTTCGGGGCGCAGGTAAACTGTGGAAGCAGTGTCCTCCGTAACGCCGATCTGGGTTTTGAACATCAGGTTAAACTTGCGGATGGAGGTAAAGTTATGCTTTCCGCAGCTGGGGCAGACCACATCATCATGCTGTGCGATGAAATCGTCCATTTCCTCAAAGCTCATGGCGTCCACGTTCACAGCCTTGCCGGACTCGGCGGTCTCGATCAGCTTATCGGCTCTCTGACGGGCGCCGCAGCTCTTGCAGTCCACCAGGGGGTCAGAGAAGCTGCCCACATGGCCGGTGGTTACCCAGGTGGTAGGGTTCATCAGGATTGCGGCATCCAGACCCACGTTGTAGTCGGACTCCTGCACGAACTTCTTGAGCCAAGCCTTTTTCACATTGTTCTTAAACTCCACGCCCAGGGGGCCGTAGTCCCATGCGTTGGCAAGGCCGCCGTAAATCTCGGAACCGCTGTACACAAAGCCGCGATTCTTGCAGAGGTTTACGATCATATCCAATGTTTTTGCGCTGTTCTCCATAGTATATCCTCCAATAATTTGGGTTATTTTCCAATCGTGTAGTTTATTGTATCGCAAAAGAGGGGGCAAATCAAGTATTTTCTGTATTCTGCAGCACCAAATCGGGGCCCAGATCGTCCGCCATCATTCTGTGTACCCGCTCGCCGATTTCCATGGCAGTAACGCCCTTCAGCTCTTCTGCGGGAATCACATCCAGAAGATGGAGTTTCACGTCGGTAGATTTGAGGTGTGCAATGTTGCGGAATGCCTTATGGGTGTTCTGCACCGTGCAGACCACGATGGGCACATTTGCCTTCTGGGCGATTTTGAACACGCCGCTGCGGAAAGGATGCAGCAACCGGTCCCGGCTGGTGTATCCCTCCGGGAACACGGCAATGGAAGCCTTGTCTTCCTTGATGATCTGGATGCATTTGAGGATGGTTTTCAGGGCCTCTCTGTCATTTTCCCGGTTGATGGGCTGGCAGAGGATCATGTGCATCACTTTTCCGATGATGAATTTTCTGGTGTTTTCCTGTTTGCTGATAAAAGCCAGCTGACTTTTCCGGAAGGTCAGCAGCAGCACCACCGGATCGAGGTCCGAGATGTGGTTGCATACCAGCATAAACCGGCCGTCTTTCGGGAGTTTTTCCACGCCCTTCGTTTCGATGTGCACGCCGATGATAGACATCGCCGCTTCCGCATAGCGTTCAATCAGCTTCCGGTAGAAGGGGGAATCCGCTTCCCGGGGCTTCGTGACATCTACCGGAGCGCAGGCCAGCAGCAGGAACAGGAACAGCAGCAAAAACAAGCCCAGCCAGCAGCCGATAAAAGTCACAGGCAGCACCCAGAGCCAAGCAAGCCCCGCGAAACTGCCACTGCAAATACCGGTTATCACCGCCACAACAGCAGACAAAACCGTAAGGATTCTGAGCAGCATAGGTCAAAGCCTCCAATTACGCATATTTCGATATATTATACTATTATTTTCCTTCTGATACAAGGATTATTTATAAATATCAGTTTTTTTATAAAAGGGTGGAAATTGACACGGGATACTGATATAATTACAAATACACTGTTTTGCATCCGGAGAAGGCACAAGGGTGTTTTTTGAGGATGCTCCGCATTTTCCGCAGCAAGGGCGGAATGGTCTTCCAAGGAGGAATTATATTTGAAGAAACGCATTTGGGAACTGGACGCTTTCCGTGGAATCTGCATCCTCGGTATGGTCGCCGTCCATTTTGTCTACGATATGACCGAACTGTACCAGCTGGCGGATTGGAAGCTTCCCCAATGGTTTTATATTCTGCAGACATGGGGCAGCCTGTTTTTTCTGCTTCTGTCCGGTATCTGCGTCACTTTAGGCTCACACTCCGTCCGGCGGGGACTGATTGTCTTCGGCTGCGGTATGCTCTGTACCGCCGTCACCGTGGGAATGAGCTTCGTAGGCTTCGATGACAGCATCATAATCTACTTCGGTGTTCTGCACTGTTTGGGCGTGTGTATGCTCCTGTGGCCGCTTCTGAAACGACTCCCCACCTGGGCGCTGGCTGTTCTCGGCACGGCGATTGCGGCGGCCGGCCTGTATATCACCGCAGAGCCTCTGGTGGACTTTCCATGGCTGATTCCCTTCGGCTTCACCTACCCCGGCTTTGCCACTTCCGATTACTTCCCTCTGCTGCCTTATCTGGGCTTTTTCCTGCTGGGAAGCGTTCTGGGAAGAACCGTATACCGTAAAAAAGAGACGCTGTTTCCGAAAGTCAATCCCGATTTCTTTCTTCTGCGGTTCTTCATTTTCTGCGGAAAGCAGTCTCTGTTCATTTATTTGCTTCATCAGCCCATCCTTTCCGGACTTTTTATGCTGTTGACCCTATGATTTTCAGGAGATAATTTTTATGCGTAAATATCTGCATCAAGCTCCGCGCCTCGTTCTGCTGGCAGGCTGTATCGGAGCCGCACTGCGCTTCTGGATGCTTGCAGGCGGTACCGACGAAAAAAATCTCTATCCGGCACATCATCCCGCATGGATTCTTCTGTGCATTTTCAGCATTTTGGCCGTAGCAGCCATCTGGATGATGACCCGCATTCCCGATACCGGCAGCCATTACCGTGCCAACTTCCCGCCCTCCGTCCTCGGAGGAATCGGTTACCTTGTCTTTGCCACCGGTATTGTACTCACGGCTGTGGAAGAGCTGTCCTCCAGCAATTCTCCTCTGGCCGTCCCTTCCTGCGTGCTGGGAATCATCAGCGCCGTGTGCCTGTACTGGGCAGCCATACTCTCCTACACCGGGAAAAGAACGCCGTTCTTCGTACACGCCCTTCCCTGTTTCTATTTCGCCCTGAGACTGTTTCTCATGGGCAGGATTCTGGGCGCCGAGCCGGAGATTTCCCGTTTCCTCTTCCGTTTCCTTGCGGCCTTGTCCCTGCTGCCTGCCCTTTATCAGCGCTGGGCCTTTGATGTCGATCTGGGAAATCGTCGGAAATATCTCCTTTGGAACCTGATTGCAGGTTATTTCTGCCTGGTGGCTGTCCCGGGTTCTGCAGACTGGATTCTTTACCTGACTGCCGCAATCTGGCTGCTCACCAGCCTCTGCTCGCTGAAATTCACTTCCCGCTCCATTCAGGCGGTCGCAGAGCCCGACGGCACGGAAGCCGTCGCGGACATCACGCAGATGCCGCCCGAAGCGGAGGAAAACCTGCCGGAAGAAACCGGTTCAGAAGAAGCGGAAGATGCTTTTTCTGTCCCGGAGCCGTCTTCCGAGCCGGAACCGAATCCCGAAGAGAATTACGGCGACAGTGAACTATGTGATACCCTTAATATGTATGCTGCGTGCGAATCTATGACTCACGCTTCGCACAATGCCACGGATTCCGAAAGAAACAACTAATCAGGAAGGAGGCGTCTTTCATGCAGCTGACACCACCGGTGCTTCTCTGTCTGGAGAAACTGGAAACATCCGGCTATCCTGCCTATGTGGTAGGCGGCTGTGTCCGGGACGCCCTGCTGGGGCTGACGCCTCATGACTATGATATGTGTACCGCCGCCACCCCGGATGAGATATGCCGTATTTTCTCGGACTATCCTCTGGTACACAGCGGCGAAAAGCACGGTACCATCGCCGTGGTAATCGACCACGAGCTCTATGAAATCACCACCTTCCGCACCGAGGGCAGCTATCAGGACAGCCGTCACCCGGACTGGGTGCGCTTCGTCCCTCATGTGGAAGAAGATCTGAGCCGGCGGGATTTCACCGTGAACGCCATGGCATATTCCCCCACCAGAGGGCTGTCCGACCCCTTCGGCGGACAGGAGGATCTGAAAAATCATGTCCTGCGTGCGGTGGGTGACCCCGATCTTCGTTTTTCCGAGGATGCCCTGCGGATTTTGCGGGGTGTACGGTTTTCCGTCCGCTTCCGCCTGACTCCGGAAGAAAAGACCGAGTACGCCATGCAGACCCGGGCCGGCTTAATGGAAAATCTAGCGAGGGAACGGGTGTTTGACGAGCTTTGCAAACTGCTGCCGCTGGTGTCGGCGGCAGATTTGCTGCGGTTTGCTCCGATCCTTACGGAAGTCATTCCGGAGCTGGCGCCGTCCGTGGGGTTCGATCAGCGCAACCCCCACCATGTATATGACGTATACACCCATATTGCCCATGTTACGCAGGCCGTCCCCGGCGACCTGACGCTGCGCTGGGCAGCTTTGCTGCACGACGTGGGAAAGCCCGCCACCTTTACTCTGGGTGAAGACGGCGTCGGCCATTTTTACGGTCACGAAAAGGTAAGTGCCGCCATGGCGGATTCCATTCTGCGCCGGCTGAAAGCACCCACACAGCTGCGGGAGCAGGTTGTCCGCCTGATCGAGCTTCATATGCTCTGGCCTTCCCCGGATAAAAAGCAGATCCGGCGCCTTATGAGCAAGGTAGACGCAGAAACGCTTGACCGGCTTCTGACGCTTCAGCAGGCCGACACCGCCGGCAAAGGCACGCAGGCTCCTGCAGATACGCAGCATTTTTCTCAGCTTCTCCAGCTTGTCCATGAAATCCGTGCAGAAAACGCCTGTCTTACTCTGAAAGATCTGGCCGTCAACGGGCACGATCTGATAAGCCTCGGCTTTCGGGGCAAAGAGATCGGGCAGCAGCTGAACCGCCTGCTGTCTATGGTTCTGGACGAAACCATTCCCAACGAAAAAGAAGCGCTGCTCTGTGCGCTCAGGCAAAAGCAGCAAAAATAGTAAAGGACTGAAATCAAATGAAAAAAAGACTCTTGGCACTATGCCTGCTGATTTCCATACTTCTCACCGGCTGTACTCTGCCGATTTCCGAGCCGGCCTCCAGCGGGGCTGCCTCTTCCGACTACCTGCGTGTCCACTTCATTGATGTAGGACAGGCCGACTGCGCGCTGATTCAATGCGGCGATGAGTTCATGCTCATTGACGGCGGCAATCCCAGTGACAGCTCCCGGGTTGTCAGTTATCTTCTGAGTCAGGGCGTGGAAGAACTGAAAATGGTGGTAGGCACCCACCCGCACAGCGACCACATCGGCGGTCTGGCAGGCGTTCTGGCCGTGTTCCCCACGGAGATGGTTCTGTCCCCCACCACCACTTACGGCTCCAAGGCCTTTGACAAATTCATGTACTACATAGACCAGCAGGGGCTGGAAGTTACCATCCCCTCTCCCGGTGATACCTACACGCTGGGAAGCGCCACCGTTACCGTGCTGGGACCTGTGAAGACTTCTTATGAAGACGTGAACAACACCTCCATCGTTCTGATGATTCAGCTGGGCAACAGCCGTTTCCTCTTCACCGGAGATATGGAAGCTCAGGCCGAACGGGATCTGCTGGACTCCGGCGCCGATGTAAAAGCCGATGTGCTGAAAGTAGGCCATCACGGCAGCCACTCCTCCACCACTTACCGCTTCCTCCGGGAGGTCGCTCCCACCTACGGCGTCATCTCCGTAGGCAAGGACAATTCCTACGGTCATCCCCACGAAGAGCCCCTGTCCCGTCTGAGGGATGCGGACGTGACCGTCTACCGCACCGACCTGATGGGCAACATCGTTGCCTTTACCGACGGAGAGAACATCACGTTCACATGGGAGAAAGCCAGAATCGCATCTCCTGCCGTGGGCGCCTGCATCCTCCGCTTTCCACAATTTGCATAAACGGAAATATAAAGAAGAACGCTCCTGCCGAAGCAGGAGCGTTCTTCTTGTTTGTATGAGGAGGAGGGATAATCTTATCTTGTTGCGGCTTCCAGGTGTTCGGGATATGCCGGCGGCGTTTCCTTGATGGTCTTCACGCCGAAGAAGAAGTAGATGATATGGCTGATCCACACCACCGCCAGAATGGCGCAGGGCACATAAATCGCCTTGCGGAACATGAAGAAGAAGCCGATGCCCATCATAACCGTCATGGTGATTATAATGGTGAGCTTTGTCTTCATCAGCATTCCTTTTTTCTTCACATAGGACTCCAGATGTTTTTTGTACATCTTGGTGCCGACGAACCAGTCATGCAGCTTCTGGGAGGAGTTTGCGAAGAAAAACACCGTTGCCAGGAAGAAGGGCACCGTAGGCAGCACCGGAAGCGCAATGCCGATGCAGCCCAGTCCCATGCAGATGCAGCCCAAAACCACAAAAATAATTCTCTTAACTTTCATACATCCTGCCTTTCTCTACCCGGTACACCCGATCCGCAATGGCCATGGTAGACTCTCGGTGGGATACCAGAATAATGCTCTTTTTGCTTTTCTGTTCTTTCAGTGCCTTCAGGATGATGCCCTCATTGATGCTGTCCACATTGCTGGTAGGCTCGTCCAGAAGGATGACAGGAGAACCTGTCAGGAAGGCTCTGGCAAGGCCGATCCGTTGCTTTTCGCCTGCGGACATATTATCGCCCAGCGCACCTACGGAGGTCTTGTAGCCCTCGGGAAGGCTCATGATAAAATCGTGGATGGATGCCATGCGGCAGGCCGTCTCCAGTTCCTGCCGGGTGGCGTCCGGCTTTGCGATGCGGAGATTGTCCTCAATGGTTTCGTCAAACAGATAGGTGGTCTGGCTGACCATGGTCACATTATCCAGCAGATTTTCGCTGTCAATGCCGTCAATGTCCAACCCGTTGTAGCAGATCTCACCGGAGGATTTCTGCCAGAACCGCAGCAGGAGCTTCAGGAAGGTGGACTTGCCGCAGCCGGATTCGCCCACGATACCGATGATCTCTCCCTTTTTGGCGTGCATTGTAATATCGTTCAGAACCTTTGTCTGTCCGTCATAGGAGAAGGACAGATCGTTTACATTCAGGTTTTCAAAATCGAAGGTCTTACCGTTTTCCACCGGCTTTACCACCGGTTCCTCGGCCAGAAGGTTCAGCACCCGGTCACCGGATGCAAAGGTCTGGGTCAGGTTTCCGGGGAGCGCCGAAATGGCGATGACCGGGCCAAAAGAGGAAAACACGGTGACCACTCCGATAATCATATACCCGATGCTCAGCATTTCCTTGTGGACAAGCAGGATGCCCACAGCAAGCGTCACCAGAATGGACACAGACACAGCCAGCTCCGTAAATGCGGAAGCCTTGGCAATGTCACGCTTCATCTTTTTGGTTTCAGCCAGCAGGACGTCAGACCTGCGTTCCACTTCCTGCTCTCTCTGCTCGCCTGCGCCGTTCAGAACGATGTCCTTGACGCCCTTGATGCTGTCCAGGAAATAGGAGTTGAAATTGGCAAATTCCGCTCTGTAGCGGACGCCGGATGCTTTCAGGCTCTTGGAGGAAATCAGAGGAACCGCCACGCCGATCAGCAGATAGGCCAGCAGCGCCACCAGAGCCAGATACCAGCTGGACACGAAGCCCACAAACAGGATCACCGCCACAGATACCAGAACGGCAATGCAGATGGGGGAAATGGTATGGGCGTAGAACACTTCCAGCGTTTCGATGTCGGAGGTGATCATGGCAATAATGCTGCCTTTTTCCTTGTTTTCCAGCTTGGCGGGGCAAAGTCTGCGGAGAGCACCGAAGATCTTGTCCCGGATTACTGCCAGCAGCTTAAAGGCAATAAAGTGGTTGCTGTACTGCTCAAAATACCGCAGGAGACCTCTCACCACGCCGCAGCCAATGGCAAGGCCGATGATGAGGCCGTAGGACATGGAGATCGTCTCTCCCAGTGCCTTGGCAACGCCGACGGCACCGAAAACCGTCACACCCATAGCGGACACGAATCCCAGAGATCCGTTGATGACCGCCAGAATCATAATATACACAAGGCTGCCCAGAAGCAGAATCAGGCTGGCCATGATTTTCGCTCCGCTTCGACGCAGTTTCATTTCTTTTTTCATACCTGCACCTCCGTGTAGCCCTGTTCCAGATTTTTCTGCGTGGTATAAAGTTTGGCGTAACCGCCGTTTTGCTTCATAAGGCTCTCGTGATTACCGGTTTCCTTCAGTTCGCCGGATTCCATGTAGTAGATATGATCCGCACCGACAATATTGGCCAGACGGTGGGAAATCACAATGACGCTCTTCTTCTGAGAAAGTGTCTTGATGTTGCCCATGATGATCGCTTCGCTTTCGATATCGATGTTGCTGGTAGCCTCGTCAAAGATATAGATGTCTTTGTCTGCAACCAGAGCCACCGCCAGCGCAAGGCGCTGTTTCTGTCCGCCGGAAATATTGCTTGCATCCTCGCTGATGACCTTGTCAAGGCCGCCGTTTTCCCGGATGAAGTCTGCAAGATTCACCTTTTCCAGTGCCTCAAAGATTTCCGCATCTGTGGCGTTTTTCTTCGCCATATAAAAGTTTTCACGGACGGTGGTGTGGAAGATATAAGTGTTGTAGCTGACAACCGCCAGATGAGAATAGTAGCATTCTCTGCTCATGCTCTGCAGAGGCTTGCCGCCTGCGGTCACATTGCCGTCCTTCGGACGGTACACACCCAGAAGCATATTGACCACGGTGGATTTGCCGCAGCCGGACTCACCTACAATGGCGGTCATGCCCGTTTCGGCAAATTGCATATTTACATTTTTCAGCACGTCACGCTTGCCGTCGTAGGAGAAAGTAACATTCTGCAAAGCAAGCTCGCTGCCGCCGAAGGCCTCTTCTCCCCACTCGGGGTCGGGGGTCGCCAGCAGGGAAAGGATTTTCTTACCTGCACTGGCTCCGTTCATAGCGATGTGGAATGCGCTGCCGAAAGCCCGCAGGGGCAGGAAAAATTCCACGGCAACCAGAATCAGAAACAGCGCCATAATGGGAGAAAGTCCCCAGTTGTTCACGGACAGGATTGCCATGGCAATGCCCAGTCCGGCACCGCCGTAGGCGACCAGATCCATAATGGTGGTGCTGGCCAGCTGCATGACCAGAACCTTCATGGTGATCTTGCGGAATTCCTCGGCGCTTTCATTCATCTTCACATGCCGTGCGGCATCTGCCTTAAAGATTTTCAGTTCCTTCAGGCCCTGAACGCTGTCCAGGAAGGTGTCGCCCATGGAGGTGTATTTACCCCAGTACTTGGCGAAGATTTTCTTTGCATACTTGGAAACCGCCACAATGGACACAGGGATCAAAGGTACGCAGCAAATCAGGATGACGGCCACTCTCCACTGGATTCCCACCGTGACCGCGAACAGCACAAAGGGAGCCAGCATCGCATAAAAGAACTGAGGAATGTAGTTGGAGTAGTAAAGGTCCAGCTGTTCCACGCCTTCCATGGACACCTGCGTAAGTCCGGCCATGCTCATCTGGTCAGCGCTCCGAACACCCAGACGGACGATTTTTTCGTAAATTTTGTCTCGCAGATCTTTTTTGGCCTGTCTGCCAAGGGTGTCTTTTACGCCGCCCACAAGACGGGTCACTCCATAGCGGACGATCATGCCGGCTGCTGCCAGAACGGCAGGCAGCACATAGGCTGTGGGTTCTGCATTTTCTGTCAGCAGGTAGATTGCCCAGCAGATGCAGGCCGTGATGCCTATATTGGCGGCAAGTCCCAGAAGCATCAGTGCCACCGCGATGAATATGTATTTTTTGTTGTCTCCCAATAATTTGAGAAGTTCTTTATCGATCATATCCCGTCCTCTTTTCCCGCAAGAAATATCGCGTTTGTTTTTTACATAATTTTTTTGAGTGCCGCAAAGCTTTCAGGGCTGACAGCGTGTTCCAGTCGGCAGGCATCTTCCCGGGCGATTTCATCGTCCACCCCAAGACTCGTGAGCAAATTCTGAAAAGCGATATTGCGTTCATAGGTGCACTGTGCGATTTGTCTGCCCAGATCCGTCAGCGTAACCGCGCGTTCCTTATCCAGCGTCACATAGCCTTTCTTTTCAAGGTTTTTCAGGGCCACGGAAACCGTGGGACGCGAAAATCCCATAGCCTCGGCAATGGTGGCACCATGTACCTCCTGAGTTTTGGAGAGAATGTAGATTGTCTTCAGATAATCTTCAGCACTCTGCTTAATTTTCAATGTCCCGCCTCCTTTTCCGGTGTAACGATCCTATATGGGGATCACAAAAGGCTTTCCGTCCACCTGCTGGATCTGCAAATCCACATCATAGACCTGCTTGACCAGTTCTGTGGTGATGATTTCTTCAGGAAGTCCGTGGGCAATCATGGTTCCGTCCTTCATGGCCACGATTTCGTCGCTGTAGTAAAGGGACTGATTGATATCATGGAGCACCATGATCACCGTAATGCCGAACTCCCGGTTCAGTTTTTTGATAAGCCGCAGAATGTCCAGCTGGTAGCGGACATCCAGATAGGTGGTGGGTTCATCCAGAAAAAGGACTTTCGTATCCTGTGCCAGAGCCATAGCAATCCAGACACGCTGTTTCTGTCCGCCGGACAGTTCTGTAACCGGCTTGTCCTTGATTTCCACCGTATTGGTAATGTTCAGTGCCCACTGCACTTTCTTTTCGTCCTCCTCCGGGTCGGGAGAAAGGCCCATGGTGTGGTAAGGGGTTCTGCCATAGGAAACCAGCTTTTCCACCGTCAGGTCGGCGGGTGCCGTGTTGTACTGGTGGACGATTGCCACCTGTTTGGCAAAATCCCTGATGCGGCAGTCGCTGACATTCTGGCCGTAGAGGAAAATGTCTCCCTGATCGGGTCTGAGGTTTTTCGTCATCAGGTTGAAGAGAGTGCTTTTGCCGCAGCCGTTGGCACCGATCAGGGTGGTGATGACGCCCTCATGGATGGTAAGATTCAGTCCTTTCAGCACCTGGTGCTTCCCGTAGGCAAAGGACAGGCCGTTTATCTTAAAAACATCATTTGCCATAAGAATTTCTCGACCTCCTCAGTAGCAGGATAAAGAACGGTCCGCCGATCACTGACATGATCACCGTAGCGTTGATTTCGTAAGGGTATGCAATGGTTCTGCCCACCGTATCGGCAAGCAGGAAGGTAAAGGCGCCCAGCAGGATGCTGTAAGGAACCAGCAGCTTATGGTTGCTGCCCACCAGCAATCTTGCGATGTGGGGAACAATCAGCCCCAGGAAGCTGATAGGGCCGATAATGGCGGTGGAAATACCTGCCAGCAGCACCGCTACCACAGAAATGAGAATGCGGCTTCTGGTTACATTCACGCCCAGAGAGCGGGCGGTTTTGTCTTCCAGCTGCAGCAGATTGCACTGATTGGTAACAAAAAAACTGAGAATCAGTCCGATTGCAGAATATATGAAAAGGGTCTCAAAATCGCCCCATGTTTTCATGGTAATGTTTGCATTTACAATGCTGGCAACACCGGAGAAATTGGAACCGGTGCCGGAATTGAAAGCGCTCATCAGGCCGGTAAACATGGCGTTCACCGCAACACCCACAAGGATGATCCGCAGCGGGGACAAGCCTCCCTTATAGGACAGGCTATATACCAGGAAGAAAGCCAGCATACCGCCCAAAAATGCAAAAAGCGGAGTAAAAAAGTACAATGTCGGGAAAAAGGCCGTAATCAGCACAGCTGCCAGACTGGCACCGCTGCTGATGCCGATGATGCCCGGGTCTGCAAGGGGGTTTTTCATGACCGCCTGCAGCAGCACGCCGGAGACAGCCATCGCCGCACCGCCCAGCATAGCAATAAAAATACGGGGGAACCGCAGGTCATAGATGGTTGCCACATCGGGATTGTATTCTACAAACAAGCCTCTCAGCAGCTCTGGCAGAGTCACTTTCAGAGAGCCGGTATTCACGGCAATCAGGAACAGCGCCACAAGGCCGATTGCCGTCACCGCAAAAGAAATCACTTTTTTTCTTGTCGTAATCAAAAGGATGCCTTCCTTTCAGGGTACCGCCGGAGTGTTTCAGGCATTCCGGCGGTACATATTTCGGATTATTCGCCAAAGAGGACCGACTGCAGGTTGCTCAGAGCCTCCGGGTAATTGAAATTTGCACTCATGTTGTAAATGCTGGGGTCCAGATCATAGACCTTGCCGTTCTTTACCGCTTCAAAATGCTTCCAGATGTCGTTGGTCTTGAATTCTTCATCGAACATCTGCTGCACCTGATCGGGCAAAGCGTGAGCCGTTCTCAAAATGATGTCCGGCTCCTTGGTCTTCATGTCCTCGGTGTTGGCAGTCAGAAATTCCTGACCGTCGCCGTCACCGTAGACATTTTCGCCGCCGGCCAGTTTGACAAGGCTTCCCACATAGCTGGATTCCGTAGCTACAATGTAAGAACCGGGCAGTCCCATGAGAATCAGCACACGGGGTGCTTCCTTACCGTCCACGGCGTCCTTGTAAGATTCCATAAAGGCGTCAAATTCGTCAAGGAGTGCCTTGGCCTCCTTTTCCCGGTGGAACTTGTTGCCCAGACCCTCGATGGCGGCATACATTCCCTCAACGCTTCTCAGGTTCAGGAACAGAGAGGCTTCTCCGATGCCGGCGTACTTGGGCTGCAGGTCATTTTTGAGCGTTGCGGGAGACAGGATGTAATCCGGGTTCAGAGATTTGATGATCTCCAAATCCGGATTCATAGGCATTCCCACCTGCGGAAGGTTCTGATACTGCTCCGGCAGGGTGTCGGAAGTTGTGCAGACACCTACCAGCTCCAGATTCAGCTTGCTGCAGATCTGCGCCACCGCGGGAGATGTGGCAATCAGCCGGGGATTTTTCATATCCGCAGAGGATTCCGTTTCTTCCGGATGCTGGTTCACACAGGCTGCCATGGACAGCGTCAAAACTGCTGCCAAAAGAAGGGACAGAACTTTTTTTGCTTTCATCTTTTCCCCTCCTTATCTCTTTTTCTTAAAGAACCCGAAATACCAGATGCAGAAGCCGATACCGGCAGCCGCGGCAATTACACCAATCACCATCAGGAACGTGCCCACATGACCGGTGTCCGCCTTGGCGGGAGGTTCCTTGTCCTGAAAAACTTCGTTGCCGGAAGCATCAAACTCCTGAAGGCCTGCCGGCTCGGTGGGTTTCGGTTCGCCGGAATCCGGCACGGTGGGCTTCGGGATCGTCGTTTCCGGTTCGGCAGGAGCGGGAACCGTCGTTTCAGGCTCGCCGGGATTGGGGATCGTGTTCTCCGGCTCGGTAGGACCGGGAACCGTAGTCTCGGGTTCGGTGGGTTCCGGCTCAGTGGGTTCCGGTTCGGTGGGTTCCGGCTCGCTGGGTTCCGGCTCGCTGGGTTCCGGCTTGGTGGGTCCCGGCTCGCTGGGTTCCGGCTTGGTTTCCGGAGGTGCAACCTCAATGCTGGTAATAAAATCCCCGGAACCTGGCTGCAAACCGGACACGGTAATGTAGAAAATAACATCACGGCCCATAGGCGCCACATAGATACTGCAGCGGATTACAGAGGATTCGCTGTTGACACGCATTCGGAAATCCGCAGTATTTTTATTGTAGTCCTCCTGCATACAGGTGGCAGCAACGTCCTTACCATCCACCTGAAAGGACACACGCTGGATGTTATCCATCATCTTCATGCGTACGGTCACAAAGGTGTTTCCGTTCTGATCTACTTCCACCAGTGCTCTGTTATGGGTAGCCGATTCGGTCATCGCCTGTCCCAGAACAGCAGAGCTTTCTCCACCTGCATCTTCAATGACACCGGTTGCAGGGTGCTTGTAATGCGGGGATGCAGTGGCGATATAAATGCCGTTAGTTGTAGCTAACACCTGTGGTACAGTGATGCTCGCCACCAGGACGAGCATCACCACCATACCACACAGCGCTGTTAAACGTCTCGCTGTGGTATGCATTCTCTATTCTCCTTTAGATTGCGCGCTTCTTGCCAATGACCAGAGCTGCGACAGCAGTGCCGGACACCAGAGTCAGCGCAGCCAGAGCAGCCACGGGAACATTGTCGCCGGTGGGAGGATTCAGGTTCTCGCCGTTCTCAGCATCGGTAATCGTGCTGCCCTTTACAACCAGGCCATGGACACCGAAGCTCTTCTGAACGGTAACAAAGCTGCCGTTCTCCATTGTGCCGTTTACCAGCGTCTTGCTGCCATCTTCGTTGATGCGGTATACAGCCAGCTCCTCGGCATTATAGCCTTCAGGAACGGGATAAGATACGGTAACCTTGCCGTTGGGCTGAACCTGCTCGCCGCTCTCATTGACAAAGTAGATATCATAGAGCTTGAACTTCCTGCCCACTTCGTTCAGGACCTGAGCTGCATTTTCGTAAGCCTCTTCGCCGGTGACGATGGGCTTGACAACCAGGGTCACATTCTCGTTGAATACGCCCTTGTCTGCATGAATCTTAATGCCGGTCTCCTTGTCTTCCAGATCGACAGCGGGGAAGGGCTGCACGGGATCTTCGGGAATCTGGATTTCCTGATCGCTGGTCTTGGTGGCAGTGCCCCAGTCCAGCTTAATGCGGGCGCTCATCATGTTGTCACCCATGGGGGTATCGGGAGCCATGAACTGAACAGGTGCATAAGTTACACCGGTCATGCCCTCAGGCTGTGCGCTCTCGGGCAGCCGGAAACTGAATGCCTTAATGTAGTCAATCTCGTTGCCGGCAGGCTCAGTGGTGAGCTTGCCGCTCTTCAGAACGTTAACATCCTTGCCGTCCACCTTCATGGTGACGATTGCGCTGACAAAGGGAGGCATACGAACAGGATCGCTGCACATCTGAACATCGGTAACTTTGCCGTCCTTGATGGTAACCAGAGCCTTCCGGTTGTTCTGGAAAGCGCTGTCACCCATGGAGGGTCTGTCGTCGTACTCATGCCACAGAGCGGTGTCTACATAGTAGTTGCCGTCCTCCAGCTGGGGAGCGGGCTTCTCTTCCAGTACCAGATTGGTCAGGTACATATCGAAGTCAACGTCCATGTTCATGAACACGTTGACGAAAGCC
>JAHHRY010000018.1 GCA_020025535.1 Oscillospiraceae bacterium
GCTTTGAAGGAACTCAGAATCTTCTGCGTAAGCTGGAACGGATTACCGCACAAAATTTTTCGGCTGAGATGGGGGCGGACGCATGGCAAACGAGAAAAGTTATGTTAACATGATGGCAACCAACCCTGTACTGACAGTTGCTCCACCAAAGGAGGAAACAGAAATGTTCGGAGCAACCGATAAAATTACCGCACTCTATTGCAGACTTTCCCAGGAAGATGAGAGAGCTGGCGAGTCCCTCTCCATTGAGAATCAAAAAAGTATTTTGCTTTCTTACGCCAGAGAGCATCACATGACAAACCCTGTGTTCTTTGTGGATGATGGATATTCCGGCACCAACTTTGAGTGCCCCGGCTTCCAGGAGATGCTGGCCCAAATCGAGGACGGCAAGGGCATCCCGCTGACGGTCAATGTCCCCTACGGCTATGTGAAAGTTCCCAACGATCCGCACCACTGGATCATTGACCCGGAGGCTGCACTTGTGGTAAAGCATATCTTTACCATGTGCATGGAGGGCCGTGGACCGTCGCAGATTGCAAATCAGCTCAGAGCGGATAAGGTTTTGACGCCTACAGCTTACAAGAAGCAGCAGGGCCGTGACACACCGCATCCGCTACCGGAGAATCCTTATAGATGGCACCGCAGTTCTGTAGTATCTATCCTGCAACGCCGGGAGTACACCGGCTGCACGGTGAACTTCAAGACCTACACCAACTCCATCTGGGACAAAAAGCAGCGGGAAACGCCTCTGGAAAATCAGGCTGTGTTTCTGGATACGCATGAGCGCATCATCGAGGATGATGTGTTTGAAAAGGTGCAGGAGATCCGCCAGCAGCGTCACCGCATGACCCGCAGCGGAAGAACCAGTATGTTCTCCGGATTAGTGTTCTGTGCCGATTGCGGAGCCAAGATGAACTATGGCTCGACCAATAACTACAAGCCGCAGCAAGCGTTCTTCGACTGCTCCCTGCATTGGAAGGACAAGGAGAAGTGTGGCACTCACTATATCCGGGAATCTGTTCTGGAGCGCCTGGTGCTGCACCACATCCAGTTGGTGACAGAATACGAAATCAAAGCACAGGAACGACAGCATGAGAACATCGAGCTTTTCATCCAGAAGGCCGACAAGTATGTGGGCATCGAGAAGCTGACGCCCTACGCCCTTCGGGAGTTGATCCAGGGCATCTATGTGGAGGCCCCGGATAAGTCCTCCGGCAAGCGCCGACAGACCATCCACATCAAGTACGACGGCATCGGCTTCATCCCTCTGGATGTGCTTATAAACGGAAAAACGGCGTGACCGAAGTCACGCCGCTTCCCGAGAACATTCAGTTCTCATGTTTTTTTGAATTTTACTGTTTTACGGCCACCGTGCCTTTCGGCAGCGGGCACTTTCATTTGCTTATTACAGCATGGCAAGAATCTCACTCTTGGATTGTTCTCCCACAGTCTGAGACACGATCTTGCCGTCCTTCATAACTACCAGCGCAGGAATACTCATCACATGGAATTTCATAGCCAGCTCACGCTCTTCGCTTACGTCGATCTTGCACACCTTGATGTCAGGGCGCTCCTCGGCAATCTCTTCCACAATCGGCAGAATTGCCACACAGTGGCTGCACCAGCTTGCGCCGAAGTCCAGCAGGACAGGCTTATCGCAATTCATGACTTCTTCCTGAAAATTATTCTTGTTGACATTGATAGCAGACATACGAATTTCCTCTACTTTCTGTATTTTATAAGAGTTACGGCCAATACTTCCGGTTTCAACAGGATGTCCGTGTTTTCCGCACAGGCGGCTAAAACCCGGTGCCCGCCATTGGAGATATTTCTTTCTTATGGGTGTAGTATAACCATCCCATCGGATATTTTGCAGGAAACAATTACAAAATCACTTCCATTTTTCAATCAAATTCCGAATCTGGGCGGTAAATTTTGCGTTATCCTTATTGGTACGGCCATTGCATTTCTTAGCCAGCGCCAGCAGCCCCTCAGCCGCTCCCAACAGGTTGCTGTAAGCTTCCTGCGCTCTTGCGGTTTTCTTCAGCTCACGTTCAATCGGTACACCATCAGTTTGCACCGTAATTGTGCAGCTGTTCAGGTCATATTCCGTACCGCTGTAGGGTGCATCCGCATGATAGCCCATTTCCGTCAAAAGCTGCGTAAAGGCTACACAGGATTCGTCATCACCATGGTTGACAAATACAAACTTGGGTTTTTCTGCAAAACCCTGCAGCCAGTGAATCAGGCCGGCCTGGTCTGCATGACCACTGGTACCGTGCAGCGATGCAATTTCCGCATGAACGGCAATCTCTTCGCCAAACAGGCGGACAGAGTCTGCGCCGTTCTGCAGTTTCCTACCCAGAGAGTTTTCCGACTGATAACCAACAAACAAAATTGTATTGGCGGCGTTCCAGAGGTTATGCTTCAGATGATGGCGGATACGACCCGCTTCACACATACCGCTGGCCGAAAGAATAACTTTAGGCCGGGTATCGAAATTGATGTTTTTGGACTCATCCGCTGTGACAGACAGGCAAATTCCGTCAAACCACAAAGGATTGATGCCCTGCTTCACCAAAGCAGCGGTTTCCGCATCCAGACAGCTCTGGTCACACTGAAGGAAAATGCCTGTCGCTTCTACCGCCAGAGGGCTGTCCACATACACCGGGAAGCCGTCATGTCCGGTTACCATGCCTTCCTGCTTTATTTCCCGAAGTGCATACAACATTTCCTGCGTTCTGCCCACCGCAAAGGAAGGGATTACCACGTTGCCGCCCCGGTCGAAGGTACGCTGAAGTACCTCGGCCAGTTCTCCTACGGTGTCCCCCGTTTTTTCATGAAGCCGGTTGCCATAGGTGGATTCAATCACCAGATAGTCCGTTTCTTTCACCGGCTGGGGGTCCTTAATCAAAGGATGATTGGTATTGCCCACGTCGCCGCTGAATACAATTTTCTTTGTCTCACCGTTTTCCGTCAGCCACATCTCAATACAGGCAGACCCCAGCAGATGTCCCACATCCGTAAAGCGGATCGAAATTCCCTCCGCCGCCCGGATGATTTTGCCGTACATACAGCGGCGAAATTTGGATATGGCGCCGATAGCATCATTCAGATCATAAACCGGCTCCACAGGGTCCTCACCGGCTCTCAGGGCTTTCCGGTTTCGCCATTCCGCTTCTGACATCTGAATATGAGCAGAGTCACGAAGCATGATATTGCACAGGTCACAGGTCGACTCCGTTGCGTAAATCTGTCCCCGGAAGCCATCCTTGTAAAGCTTCGGCAGCATACCGGAATGGTCAATATGGGCATGGGTCAGAAAAACAGCCTCAATATTGCCCGCAGCCGCAGGCAGCGGGATATTTTCAAACACATCCCGGCCCTGTTCCATGCCGCAGTCGATCAGATATTGCTTTCCGCACACTTCCAGCAGCGTGCAGCTGCCCGTCACTTCGTGCGTAGCACCGATGAATTGAATCTTCATAACGACACCTCCATAATCCGCAAGTGAATTGTCCTATATGGATACTATATCTGGGTATTGGAATCGCGTCAATGAGCAATTAGAAAAAAATGAGAATAAAACAGATTTGCTCTTGAATAATGCAGAACAGAAGCGTATAATATCGGCGAATGCAGAAAAGAGGTATTAACATGAATCGTGATCTAACGGTTGGTAAGCCCAGTAAAGTTCTGTGGCAATTCTGTCTTCCATTATTTGGAAGCATTATCTTTCAGCAACTGTACAATATTGCGGACAGTCTGGTAGCCGGTAAGTTCATAGGTGAAAACGCACTTGCCGCTGTCGGAAACGGCTATGAAGTTACCCTTCTGTTCCTCGCTGTAGCCTTCGGATGCAATATCGGTTGCTCGGTTATTGCTGCTCAGAAATATGGTGCCCGACAGTACGGAGAGACAAAAACAGCTATCTACACTTCCCTGATTTCCACCGGTGTCGTATGCCTTGTGCTTATGGCTATCGGTTTCCTGGGACTGGATAGCCTGCTGCGTCTTATCAAAACTCCCGATAACGTGTTTGCGGATTGCCGGTGCTATCTGGACATCTACATACTCAGTCTTCCCTTTGTCTTCTATTATAATGTGGCCACCGGTGTTTTCTCGGCCCTGGGCGATTCCAGAACACCCTTCATATTCCTGGTAATCTCCTCCCTGGCCAATATCGGTGCCGACATTCTGTTCGTAACCGCTTTCGACATGGGCGTCGCCGGCGTGGCATGGGCAACCCTGATCTGTCAGGGTGTCAGCTGTGTCCTCGCTGTTGTCTGCGTTCTGAAACGGCTGAAAAAGATTCCCTCCCCCGAGAAAGTCTCCGCTTTCTCCTGGGATATTCTTAAAAATATCTCCATCGTTGCCATTCCCAGTATGCTGCAGCAAAGCTTTATCTCCGTGGGCAATATGATGATTCAGAGTATCATCAACTCCTTCGGCCCCGCTGTTATGGCCGGTTACTCCGGTGCCATCAAGCTGAACAACCTGGTAGTGACAGCCTTCACCACCCTCGGAAACGGTATGTCCAACTACACAGCACAGAACCTGGGTGCTCAAAAAATCTCCAGAATCAAAGACGGTTTCCGTGCCGGACGCTGGATGGTCTGGAGCATCTGTGTTCCTCTGGTCCTTCTCTATACGCTGTTGGGAAGCACACTCATGTCGCTGTTCCTGAAGAACCCCACCGGCGAAGCCATGGCAGTCGGTGTGCAGCTGCTGCGTGTGGTATCCCCGTTCTACTTTATTGTGGCCGCAAAGCTGATCTGCGACGGCATCCTGCGTGGCTCCGGTCAGATGAAGCAGTTCATGATCGGAACTTTCTCCGACCTGATTCTCCGTGTCGTGCTGTCCAAGGTGCTTTCCATTCCTCTGGGACCTCTTGGTATCTGGCTGGCATGGCCCATTGGCTGGACCGTGGGAACCGTCCTCTCCATCTGGTTCTATAAGACCGCTTCCTGGCGCAAAGCCGAAACTGAAACTCAAACTGAAGCTCAAACTGAAGCTGAATAATAAACAACGCCGCCCATCAATATGGGCGGCGTTGTTTATTAGGAAAAACTTGTTATAATCATGACCAGACAGGCTGCTGTCATCAGGATCATGCCCAGATTCAGGAAGACGGTTTTCCATCTGCTTTCTCTGGGCAGCTCCTGCTCCGCTGCTGCAAACGTAATATCTTTTACATGAATACAGAACAGAATCAGGCCTATCATTCCCATTGCAAAAAGCGCCATGCTGTAAAGCGAAAATCCCAGAATCCAGGGCAGGTTCGACTGCACCACCGTGAAATCTTCCATAATCCCATTAAAATCTATGTGTTCCAGGAACGTAGGGCCGATGATACTGCCAAAAAGATTGATAATCATGTGCAGGCTGATGCTGTAACGCAGCTTTCCTGTCTTCAAATACACATAGCCAAAGACCAGCCCCAGCGTAAAAGCATAGAACAGCTGTCCCAGATTGCCATGAAACAGCGCAAACATCAGAGCCGAGGTAATAACCGCCAGCTTCTCGCCGTACATATGCATACGATCAATCAGCAGCTTTCGGAAGATATACTCTTCAAGGAGCGGTGCCAGAATCACCATAAACAGGATTTTCGGCAGTATGGAATTGTCAGAAGCAAATGCGATGATGGGATTTCCTGCCGTTATGCCCAGAATCCGCCGGATTATCGTTGAAACCGCCATGCCTGCATAGTTACCGATAAACATCATAAAAACGCTGATCAAAAAGATGACGAGATACTGTTTGGCACTTAAGCTGCGCTTTTCCAGTGGCTTGGCAGGTGCTCTGCGGATCAGCAGCACGCCAACAGGCACCGCAACCAGATACAGCGGAGCGAATGTATAAAACCACATCCCCCAGGAATGCTTCAGTCCCTGAGGCCGCAGCAGGGCCATAAGAATCTGCAGCGCAGCTCCGATCAGCAGGATTGCAAACGCCCCAAAGCCCAGCTTGGAAAACTGGGCTTTTGCGGATTTCAAATCAACCATAAGCACCTTTCCCTTCTGCAGAAATTCATTTTTTACCCTTACGTTCCATAAGCAAAGGTGTCAGGCCAAAGAATATCAGGCCCGATGCCACATTCAGCAGTGTCGCCACCGCAGCGCCGAGGGCCGGCAGATCCCTTGTCAGGAAGAATGCCAGGATACCGATATTCGGAGCAAGGCCAAAGTAAATAAACAGGATTTGTGCCAGCTGTTTCACCATTTTTCCTGCACTTATCTGCGTGGAAATATCAATAAATGCTCCAACCGTTGTGGAAAAGAAATCCACCGACACAATCACAACCGTCCACAGCAGCGCCATCAAAGGATTTGCCCCTGTCAGGATTACCGCCAGCACCATAGCCGGCAGCAAATCCATCAGACAATTCACCGTTCCGCCCATCAGTGACCAGAAGAGCTTGGACCATGCACTTTCCGGAATCATTCGGAAGTAAATCATCTGTGTGTCCTGACTCAGGGGATTGCCCAAAGCCCTGAAGAATGCAAATCCGCCCAGAATACAGACAATCGGCACAAATGCATTTGTTTCAAACACATATCTGCACAGCAAGAACATACCCAAAGCTGCCACAAAATAGGTTTCTGCTGTTTTCGTCAAGATGCCAAAATGTGCGAAGCGGAAACGATTATACAGAGATTTATGGAAGAACACATTGGCACCGGCACCATGCCGTATACCGTCCCGTTTCAGCCGGTCGCTGCGGTCTTTTTTCCGCTTTGTCACGGTAAAGGCACCGGCATTTTCCGACATTGCCTTTTCCATAATCTCTGCGGTTTCTTCCGACTTTGCCATGGCTTCTTCATAAAAATCCGCTTTCATGTGCCAGATGGCATAGGCCAGTGCCACACCGCCAATCAGAACAGCACCAAGGCAGAGGCACGTTTCCAGGACTTTTCCCTCTGCGGCAAAAATGCAGAATCCCTTCAGCCATCCCCAGACCGGAATGAAGCAGGAGTATTTTCCGTTAAAGAACCCGATTGCCGCATCCAGATTGCTGCTTCCGCTCATTTTCCAGTACGCAAAATAAGCACCGGCAATAATCAGCAGCAAAGCATAAATACCTCTGCGCAGATATGCCTTCCACTTGATATGGGTGGAACAGGCAACATACAGAAAAATCTGAATCAGCTTGGCCATGGCAAGGGTCAGGCACCAGGTAACGATGACTGCCAGCACCACCCAGCCGTCAAATCCCAGATTCAGTACCAGATTGGGAACCTGGAACAACAGATAAATACTTGCCATAATACTGACACCCAGTTGGGTCATCAGGCGGAACAGGAGAACCGACTGGGGTTTCATAGGCGAGGCGAACAGCAGAGGCACGTCTGCAGGCAGAAAAATTCTGCTGCCGTTTTTGTCTGCGCCGAACGCTCCCAGCACAAATATCAGCAGGAGGATACCGCCCAGAACCAGCTCCGCAATTTCCAGAGTGCGCCCATCCACAGACTGCGCTGGCGGCTGCTCCGTGGTGTTTTCAGCCTCTTCGCTTTGGGATACGTCCGGAAGTTCGCTTTCTCCATGATCGGCCAGCGCAGTGGCACCGATGCCAATGATGACACCAAACAGCATACAGATCAGGAGAAAAATCAGCACCCATGTGTTAAACAGCTTCTTCAGCTGATTGATAAAGGAGTGCCAAGCGTAATAACCAAATAGCTTCATACGCTCAGTCCTCCCGGCACGCCGCCTTCTCACTCAGGCACACGGTTTCTCGGTTCAGGTTCTCCGTGACATCAAAGAACAGCTGCTCCAGCGTTCTGCCGTCCTGCTCCAATTCTTTGCGGGTCACGTTGGCGCGGATCTCACCATTTTGCATGATGAGGGTGCGATCCCACAGCATATCCACGCTGTCTATCATGTGGGTGCTGACCAGCAGCGTCTTTCCTTCATCCCGCATTCTTTCAATGGTGCATTTCAGTTCTTTAATTGCATGAGGATCCAGACCGATCATTGGCTCGTCCAGCAGCAGCACCCTAGGCTCCGGAAGAAGTCCAAGGCAGATATTCAGCTTCTGCTGCATACCTTTGGAAAGTTCATCACCAAATTTCTTCCGCTTATCATCCAGCTCAAACTGTTTGAGCAGTGCATCCATTCGCTGCTTATAGTCAGATAGACGATAGGCCCTTGCCAGAAACTCCATATGCTCCGACACCGTCAGGTTGGGATAAAGCGCAGGCATTTCCGGTATGTAGCCCAACAGACGCCGGGCGTCTGCAGATTTATTAGGGAAGCCACCTACGGTGATTTCTCCGTCATAACGCAAAAATCCAATCATTGCCTTCATGATGGTACTTTTGCCGGCGCCGTTGGGGCCAAGCAGCACCGTGACGCTCCCCGGATCCAAATGAAATGACAAATCTTTGCAGGCCGTAAATTTCCCGTATTTCTTTGTGACATGAGATACATTCAGCATAATAAAATCCTCTCTGTTTCTATTTCCTCGGATAAAGAGCACACCGTAATCATATTTTCCTGCCGTTTAGACAACAAATTTCTCTCACCCGCTGATTTTGTTAAACACACGTAATTATAACATACTTCGATTCAAAAATCCATATATCAGATTTGGGAATTTCAAAAGTCCCACGAGAATGATGTGTTGACTTTTTCCCTTCCATGTGCTAAAATCTAGACGATAGAGCGGAATATTGTATTCCCGGTAACATTTCAAAAATATATATAATCTAATAGATCGGAGAGTTTTATCATGGAAAAGATCAAGACTATTGAGACTCGTAACCTGTGCGAAAGCGCAAAGAACGGCGGCTGCGGCGAGTGCCAGACCTCTTGCCAGTCTGCTTGCAAGACCAGCTGCGGTGTTGCTAACCAGAAGTGCGAAAACACTGAAAAGTAAGCATTTTGAACCAACAAAGGTGCCACCGTTTCAGGTGGCACCTTTTTACTTAGAGATATTGTAAAAGGGAGATACTTTTTATGGTACATCAATACAAGCTCAACGGCTACAACATCGTGCTGGACAGCTGTTCCGGTTCCATCCACGTGGTGGACGAAGTGGCTTATGATATCATCGCCATGTATGAAAATCACTCCGCTGACGAGATCGTGGCTGCCATGATGGAAAAGTACGGCCATCGTGATGACGTAACCGAGCCTGAAATCCGGGAATGCATCAGCGACGTGGAAGCACTGACCAAAGCCGGCAAGCTGTTTACCCCCGATACATTTGCCGATATGGCCGGTACCTTCAAGGAGCGTTCCGGCGATGTGGTCAAGGCGCTCTGCCTGCACGTTGCTCACACCTGTAACCTGAACTGCTCTTACTGCTTCGCCAGTCAGGGCAAGTACCACGGCGACCGTGCTCTCATGAGCTTTGAAGTGGGCAAGCAGGCTCTGGACTTCCTCATGGATCACTCCGGTCATCGTAAAAACCTGGAAGTGGATTTCTTCGGCGGTGAGCCTCTGATGAACTGGGATGTGGTCAAGCAGCTGGTGGCATACGCCCGCAGCGTAGAAAAGGAACGGGGCAAGAACTTCCGCTTCACACTCACCACCAACGGTATGCTGATCGACGATGACGTCATCGAATTTGCCAACAAGGAAATGAGCAATGTGGTTCTCTCTCTGGACGGACGCAAGGAAATCCACGACCGTACACGGGTGGACTACGCCGGCAAAGGCAGCTATGACCGAATTGTTCCCAAGTTCCAGAAGCTGGTAGCCGCCCGTGGCAACAAGGACTACTATATGCGCGGCACCTTCACCCATGCCAACCCCGATTTTACCAAGGACCTGTTCCATATGGCAGACCTCGGCTTTACGGAGCTCAGCATGGAGCCTGTGGTGTGTGCACCGGATGACCCCGCTGCCCTGACTCCGGAAGATCTGGAAATCGTCAAGGAGCAGTATGAAATTCTCGCCAAGGATATGATCCGCCGCAAAAAGGAAGGTCACCCCATCACCTTCTATCACTATATGCTGGATCTCACCGGCGGCCCCTGCATCTATAAGCGAATCTCCGGCTGCGGCTCCGGAACGGAGTACATGGCCGTTACCCCCTGGGGTGATCTGTACCCCTGTCACCAGTTCGTGGGCGAAGAGGCCTACAAGCTGGGCGATGTCTGGAACGGCGTGGACAACACCAAGCTCCGGGAAGAATTCCGCAGCTGCAATGCCTATGCCCGTCCGGAATGCGCTGATTGCTGGGCAAAGCTCTACTGCTCCGGTGGCTGTGCGGCCAACGCCTACCACGCAACCGGCACCATCCGCGGCGTGTACAAGCCCGGCTGTGAGCTGTTCCGCAAGCGTATCGAGTGTGCCATCATGATGAAGGTGGCAGAGGAAGCCGAAAAAGAAGGTTAATGCATGAATACGCCCGTCTGTGACTTTCTGGAAAGCTATCACGCCGGCGGCACCGTCCGGTTTCATATGCCCGGACATAAAGGAGTGCCCTTTCTGGGATGTGAGCCTCTGGATCTTACAGAGGTTTCCGGTGCGGATTCCCTTTATGAGGCAGACGGCATTATCGCCCAAAGCGAAGCCAACGCCACTGCCCTGTTCGGTTCCGGTCGGACGGTATACTCCACCGAAGGCTCCAGCCAGTGCATCCGTGCAATGCTGTATCTGGCGTTGAACAACCGTCGGGAAGGTACTCCTCCCGTCATCGTTGCAGCCCGCAATGTCCATAAGGCTTTTGTGTATGCAGCTGCCCTTCTGGATTTTCAGGTGGTTTGGCTGTGGCCAGAGGGAGAACACCGTTCTCTGTGCGGCTGTCCCATTTCAGCCGCTTCTCTGGAGCGCACGCTGCAGTCCCTCCCCTATCCGCCGGCTGCCGTGTATATCACAAGCCCGGACTATCTGGGGGGAACCGCAGACATTTCCGCTCTGGCGGAGGTCTGCCACCGATACGGAACCATTTTGACTGTGGACAATGCACACGGTGCCTACCTGCGGTTTCTCCGGCCCTCCAGACATCCTTTGGATCTGGGTGCGGATCTTTGCTGTGATTCCGCCCACAAAACCCTGCCGGTGCTGACCGGAGGTGCCTATCTCCATTGCAGCAAAAACACTTCCACCGTCATGCAGGAACACATGAAATCCGCCATGGCGCTGTTCGGTTCCACCAGCCCATCCTATTTGATTCTGGCATCTCTGGACCGGTGCAATGCTTATCTTGCGGATAATTACACCGTGCGTCTGGCGGAAACCGTCCGGAATCTGGATGCGCTCCGGCAGGACCTTACCAAAAACGGCTGGGAAACAGAACAGACCGACCCCCTGCGAATCACCATTGCCGCACCTGCGGATACGACGGGAATCGCACTGGGAGAGCATTTGCGCCGGCACGGCATAGAATGTGAATATGCAGACCCGGAATCCTTAGTTCTGATGATTACTCCGGAAAACAGAGTATCCGATCTGGAAAGATTGTCCTCCGTTCTGGGTGTGAATTTCTCCGCCCCGGCAAAACGTAAAAACCTGCCGCTGGCACAGGGTCCCCAGGAAATGACCATCCGACAGGCACTGTTTGCGCCCCACGAGGAAATTCTGGCAGAGGATTCTCTGGGACGGATATGCGGTGCTCCCACCGTGTCCTGTCCCCCGGCAATTCCCATTGCCGTATCGGGTGAACGCATCACGCCTGCCGCTCTGGAGCTGTTCCGGCACTATGGGATTGCTTCCGTCGACGTAATTAAATAATCAACCGAGGCTGTCGCGCATACGCATGACGCCTCGGTTTTTTCTTTTCGCCCATTCTTGTTTACAGAACGGACATTGTGTTGTATAATGTCATAAGTATGAACATCGCAGAAAGGAGCGCAAACAATGAAGCAAGATACAGACAATAAGGGTATTTCCCTGCTGAAAAAGGGTAAGAAAGGTATTGTTTCGATCATTTTCAGCCGTTTGGGAATGATTATACTGCTGTTGCTTATCCAGGTTCTGCTCCTGCTGACCGTTTTCCGCTGGTTTGAAGCGTTTATTCCCCATATTTACGGCGGAACGATTATTTTCACACTCTTTATGGTCCTATACCTTCTCAGCACCTCCATCGATCCCACCGCCAAAATCACCTGGCTGATTATTATTATGCTGCTGCCGGTGTTTGGTGCGTTGCTGTTTATATTCATAAGGAGTGACATTGGGCATCGGGCACTGAAATCAAGAGTGCAGCATCTGAACGAACAGACAAAAGACCGCATTACCCAGGATCCCGAAACGCTGGAAGCGCTGTCCTCTGCCGCTCCCGGCGCTGCCGGTCTGTCCCGGTATATCAGCCGCAGCGGTTCTTTCCCGGTTTATGACAAAACAGAAGTAACCTACTTTCCCACCGGGGAAGCAAAATTTGCCGAGCTTCTCAAGCAGCTGGAACAGGCAGAGAAGTTCATTTTCCTGGAATACTTCATCGTGGAAGAGGGCGTCATGTGGGGCCAGGTGCTGGAAATTCTGGCCAGGAAAGTCAAACAGGGCGTGGAAGTCCGTATGATGTATGACGGAACCTGTGAGTTCTCCAAGCTTCCTCACGACTATCCCAAACGACTGCAGGCGCTGGGCATTCAATGCAAAATGTTTGCGCCTATCACGCCTTTCGTTTCCACCCACTATAACTATCGGGATCACAGGAAAATTCTCGTGATCGACGGCCACACTGCTTTCAACGGCGGCATCAATCTGGCAGACGAATATATCAATCATGTGGTAAAGTTCGGCCACTGGAAGGATACCGCCGTCATGCTGAAGGGTGATGCTGTTCGCAGCTTTACTCTCATGTTCCTGCAGATGTGGAACGTCGATGAAAAGAATTGGGAGTTTGACTCGTATCTGTCCGCTGACTGTCATTCCAGAGAGAACGCCAAGGGATTTGTCATTCCCTACGGAGACTGTCCTCTGGACTGTGAAAAAGTCGGTGAGCAGGTCTATATCGACATTCTGAACCGCGCACAGCGGTATGTGCACATCATGACCCCCTACCTGATTCTGGACGGGGAAATGGAAAATGCTCTGAAATTCGCCGCCGAGAGAGGCGTGGATGTCCGTCTGATCCTTCCGGGCATTCCGGATAAACCGATTCCCTACGCTCTGGCGCTTACTCACTATACTTCTCTTCTGGATTCCGGCGTAAAAATCTATGAATACACCCCCGGATTTGTACACGCTAAGGTCTTCGTGGCAGACGATCAGGAAGCGGTTGTCGGTACCATCAATCTGGATTACCGCAGTCTTTACCACCACTTTGAGTGCGCCACCTATCTCTGGGGCACCGACTGCATCCCGGGTATTGAAACAGATTTTCTGGATACCCAGGAAAAATGCCAGCTTATCACTTACGAAAAACGGAAGCACGCAAAGCTGTACCGGAAAGTCATGGGTTTTCTCATGAAAGCCTTTGCTCCCCTGCTGTAATAACCAAAATAGAAATCCGGCTCGCCACATTTGTGGTGAGCCGGATTTTGTTCGTTCACTTACAGCAGATGCCGGAAAGGAATAATGCCAATCCGGAGAATACCATAAAAAATCTGCTTTTTCAAAGAGATCTCCTTAGGCTCGTAAGCCTCTCCCAGGATTTCTGTGCCGTCCGGAAGAATATGTCTGCTGTGTTCCATGTCGTACCGCACGACCTCCTGCAGCTGTGCATTCAGCTCCGGGCAGTCGATCACAACCATAACTTCCGTGTCCAGATATGCACTTCTCATATCGCAGTTAAAGCTGCCGACGATACTGTAGCGGTCGTCAATCAGCACCGTTTTTGTATGGACGGAGCTTGCGCCTACATGCTCGTAAACCTCGACACCCGTCTCCAGAATGTTCCGCTTTTGATTCATGTAGTCCGTACAGCCCCATGGATTTGCACCGGTCTCGATGGAGTTAATGACAATCTCCACTTTCTTTCCGGACTCGGTCAGACGGGTCAAATCCCTGTACATTTCTCCGCTGCTCATAATATAGGGCGTCTGAATAATGGTGCTTTCTCCATTCTCCATCAGTCTGACCATGGACTTCCAGAGTGTGGGCTGCTTATTGCCGGGATGCGGAGGATTGCTCAGGAACCGGACGCCGCCGGTAGGAATGGTCTCAGCCTCCCAGTCGGTTTCCGCAAACGCCTCAGGATAAGCTTTTTTCAGGTTATTGTACCGGACATGAAGGGCCTGGGCCGTATTCTCAGACTCGGGAGGAGGGCTGTTGAGGTTCTCGCAGCAGGGCAGCTGCCACATTTCATCAAAGTATGCCTTTATCTGTGCCAGGGAGGTTCTGGAGTCCGGCTTAGGGCTGTAAACCAGCATATCCCGGTCGATGTCCCCGTGTTCCGTGTACTCTCCCAGAAACGTATCCCGGATATTGCGGCCGCCCAAAAGATAGACCGTGTCATCTGCCACCAGATACTTGTCGTGCATCCGGTAATTAGCTTTCCGCAAAGTCAGGAGATTGAACGGATTATAGAATCTCGCTTCCACATTCGGCATCGCCACCAGCGCCCGGAAACACTCGTCTTTTTCCAGGCCGGAGCGTCCGTCAATGATTATCCGGATCTTAACACCCCGTTCTGCCGCCATCAGCAATGTGGCGAGAATATCCCGTCCGCTGTTATCATCCACAAAGTCGTATGTAGACAAAATCAGCTCTTCCTGTGCAGCTTCTATGACCCGAAGCCGCCAGATCAGCGCCTGATAATTATCATCGACACACAATACCCGTTCCGTGGCATCCCCCAAATACTCGGGCAAAGGAGGGCCGCTTGCTGCCTCAGCCTTGCTGATATTCTTTTGAAATCGCGGTATCACCACGCAGGTGAGCAGCAGGTACAGCAAAACACACAACAGAATATAGGATACTGTTTTGCCGACTATCTTCAAAATCTTTTGGGCCATTGTGTCCTTCCTTTCTTCCGCTTTTCAACGAAAAACGATTTTTGTAGCAATTATAGGAGCTGATTCCCACAATGTCAACAGCTTCAGCACCATTCTACACTTCATTCACGGGAATTGCAACCGCCACTTTCGCAAATTGCATCGTCTTCCGGCAAACGGCATCCGGTGTCTTTGGTGCCTCGTCATTCTTCAAAATATGCCTATTCTATGATTCCATATTGTCTGAGTGCCTTTTTAATTCCGTCTTCATCCACAGAGGCCGTGACGTAATCGGCAGCATTCTTTGCGCCGGCGCAGGCATTTCCCATGGCCACACCAATTCCTGCAAATTGCAGCATATCCTTATCGTTTTCCCCGTCGCCGAAAGCCATGGTCTCCTCCCGGGAAATATGGGTCAGCTGCAAATATTTCTCGATGCCGGTTGTTTTTCCGCCGGCCGTCGGCATAATATCCACAGCGTTATCGTTCCATCGGGTGATGATACAATCCGGAAGCAGCTCTCTCAGTGCTGCTTCTTCCTCTTTGCGGACATAGACCACCGCCTGATAAACAGGCGCTCCCGTATATTCGCCAATCGGCGGAACGGGTGTAGAAATCTCCTTCTGCGCCTGCATCACACGCTCATCCACAAAGTTAATATACACGGCATCCTTTTCCACCAGCAGGACGGGAATTTCTTTTTCCCGAAATATCCGAAGAATACGCTTTTTGATCTCTCCGTCAATCTGGTTTTCATAGAACACGTTTTTGTGCTCGTCAAAGCACAGCTGTCCGTTCAACGTAATGCAGCCGTCAAACTCCAGATCGTTTACAGGCAGGCGCTCCAGCTCCAGCCGGTGCCGCCCTGTCGCCACGACGCGCAGGACTCCTTTTTCCTTCAGTTTTTCCAGTGCTTCACGATTTCCCTCGGGCACGCCAAACTTTGTATGAGAAAGCAATGTGCCGTCCACATCAAAAAATACCACTTTGATCATTACGATTTCCTCTGTTCTTCCGTTTCTGACGCTTCATAAATGAAGTCGGATATAAAAAAGTCTGCGATTCTTATCTCCTATGCCAGACTTGAGTAAGCACGCCACCATCTGTCAGCAGGGACGATCACCACAGGCTGCTGTAATTATAGCATAATTAAGCCAAAACGCAAGAATTGGCTGCATTTTCCACAGAAGCAGCGGCAGTTTCCCCTGCAACACAAAAATGGTGCAGCCCATCGGGACTGCACCATTTCCTGCAAACAAACTGTGCTGTTGTTTGGAAAGGAATCACGATCCTTTCCCGAAAACCAGCCTGCAATTATACGTTATCGTCTTTCTCGCAGGACTTTTCCAAAATATCGCCGGTCTTTGCATCGATGTCATACTCATATTCGTAGCCGTTATAG
>JAHHRY010000019.1 GCA_020025535.1 Oscillospiraceae bacterium
ACCAAGGGCTTCAAGATCGTTCAGGACGTTAAGCCCGGCGGTGTCTTCCTGATCAACTGCCAGTGGTCTCTGGAGGAGCTGGAGCATCATCTGGATGCCGCTTCCAAGCGCTACATTGCTGAAAACAACATTCAGCTGTACACCATCAACGCTATCGACCTGGCCATCAAGGTTGGCATGGGCAAGCGTACCAACACCATCCTGCAGTCCGCATTCTTCTCCCTGGCAAAGGTTATGCCTGCTGAAGATGCCGTTAAGTACATGAAGGATGCTGCTGAGCGTTCCTACTCCAAGAAGGGCATGGACGTTGTTGAGAAGAACTGGAACGCTATTGACGCAGGCGCTACCGCTTATGTAAAGATCGACGTTCCCGCTTCCTGGGCTACTGCCGAAGACAAGAAGGTTGAGCGTGTGCTGGAAGGCCCCGCTGCTACCGTCGCTGTCGCAAAGGAAATCCTGACTCCCGTCGGCAAGATGGACGGCTACAGCCTGCCTGTCTCCGCTTTCGAGAATCTGGAAGACGGCCAGTTCCCCTTGGGTGTTGCTGCTTACGAGAAGCGCGGCGTTGCCGTGACCGTTCCCGAGTGGGATGCCACCAAGTGTATCCAGTGCAACAACTGTGCTTATGTCTGTCCTCATGCTACCATCCGTCCCTACGCTCTGACCGAGGCCGAGGCTGCTGCAGCTCCTGCAGATGCCAAGATCGTGCCTGTTAAGGCCGGCAAGGGCAAGGGCGTTTACTCCTACACCATGGCTGTTTCTCCCCTGGACTGCATGGGCTGCGGTGTCTGTGTCGGCGTTTGCCCCACCAGCGCTATCACCATGGTTCCTCAGGAAACTCAGCTGGCTCAGCAGGAAGTCTTCAACTACATGGTTTCCAAGGTTTCCGAGAAGGCCGATATGCAGGATAACAGCGTCAAGGGCAGCCAGTTCCGCAAGCCCCTGCTGGAGTTCTCCGGCTCCTGTGCAGGCTGTGCCGAGACCTCTTACGCTCGCCTCGTAACTCAGCTGTTCGGCGATCGTATGTACATCTCCAATGCTACCGGCTGTTCCTCCATCTGGGGCGGCCCCGCTGCTACCTCTCCCTACACTGTCAATGCTGAGGGTCACGGTCCCGCATGGTCCAACTCCCTGTTCGAGGACAACGCTGAGCACGGTCTGGGTATGTACACCGCTCAGGCAGTCATCCGTGAGTCCCTGGCTAACAAGGTTCGCACCGTCATGGAAAATGGCAACGACGAGCGCAAGGCTGTCTGCCAGGCATGGCTGGATACCTTCAACAACGGCGATGCAAACAAGGCTGCTACCAAGGCTCTGATTGAGAATCTGGAAGCCAATGTCTGCTGCGACCTGGTTAAGGACATCCTGTCCAAGAAGGAATACCTGTCCAAGAAGTCCGTTTGGATCTTCGGCGGCGACGGCTGGGCATACGACATCGGCTTCGGCGGTGTTGACCATGTTCTGGCTTCCAACATGGACGTTAACATCTTCGTCTTCGATACCGAAGTTTACTCCAACACCGGTGGACAGGCTTCCAAGGCTTCCAACATCGGCCAGGTTGCTCAGTTTGCAGCTTCCGGTAAGGAAACCAAGAAGAAGTCTCTGTCCGAGATCGCAATGAGCTATGGCTACGTTTATGTTGCTCAGATCGCTATGGGCGCTAACCCCGCTCAGACCATCAAGGCAATCACCGAGGCTGAAGCTTACCACGGTCCTTCCCTGATCATTGGCTACGCTCCCTGTGAGATGCACTCCATCAAGGGCGGCATGACCAACTGCCAGGCTGAGATGAAGAAGGCTGTTGAGTGCGGTTACTGGAACCTGTTCCGCTTCGATCCCACCAAGGAAACCGGCAAGTTCACTCTGGACTCCAAGGCTCCCAAGGATGGCTATCAGGAGTTCCTGATGAACGAAGCTCGTTACAGCCGTCTGACTCGTGAGTTCCCCGAGCGTGCAACCGATCTGTTCGCTAAGAACGAGGCTGCTGCTAAGGAGCGTTACGAGCACCTGCTGAAGCTGGTCGACATGTACAAGGACTAATTCCTAAACAGCATTATCCTCCCCCGGAAAACCGGGGGAGGATTTTTTATACGAAAAACCGGAGAACTTCATTTCAGAAATTCTCCGGTTTCAGCTTAAAACATTTTCAGACACCATCGCCTGTCAGTCGCCGCTTCTGGCAAATATTGTTTTTCCGTCAGCTGCAATACAGGTAAAAACACACTAGGGTGCAGGCTTGGCAATGATATTGCCATTTGCATCTGTGCCGAGATACATATTGGGTGCCCAGCCTGTCTTATTTACCTTTTTGTTTCCAAGCTGTCCGACAACCGCATCCACATATTCCTTATTGGCTGCATCACTGGCTATCCTGGGATTTGCCACACAACGCAAAATGCATGGCTCATCTCCATACGCTCCATAGAACTCCAATATGTTTGCAATCCCCGCCGCATCCTGAAGCAGTCCACCGGAGACGATGTTTACACCGTCATTGAAATTTCCGCTATCGCCCTGAATCGCCACGAGTTTTGCAGAAATATCAGCCACATTGTCGATATTGTTTCCGTGCATATCCAGATTGCTGTTGCTGAGCATTCCGTCCTTGCCATGGTACACCGTAAACTGGGTTGTCGTATGATCCGTATACGTAATCGTATATGTGTCCTTCGTACCGGGAGCTCCCGTTCCGGAAGTCCGAGCAATGCTTACAATTCCCCTGCCAAGACCCTCAAACTTCTGGTCAGGAAGCTGCGGCATTCCGGGTTTGTTGGGTCTGAAATTAACAACAACAGAATTATTGTGGTTGATCACATGAGGCATATAATAGCCTCCGCCCTCGTTGATTGCTGCTACCAGATTGCTTTTATTGGATGTCTCCAGATCCTGCAGGTTGCCTATTTTTCTCAGGACATTCATCCACGCGGGATGTTCCGGTTCCAGCGTCTCATCACATTCTGCGTTCGCACCATTTTCAATTTTGCCGCATTCTACCCATACGGTGGGAATTACCAGCGTACTGTCGGCATTGCGCCCCTCAATCCCCAGGTACAGTGTATGCCCAAACGTCATTACCTCATGTGCCACTGTCGCCTGCTTTTCCACGCCGACGACAGATCTCATGCATCCGCCTTTGCAGACCAGTGTCTTTTGCAGACCATTCCATGCACTGTCATACTCAATGGTAACCGGGATGCCCACCATTCCTGCTGTCAAGACACCGGTTACCGTTGCCTGCGCCGTCGCGCCCTTTACAACCAGTTTAATACTCGTCATTTTGATTCCTCCTCAATAAATGTAGAGGCAAATTGCATGGTCATCTGTGAGATTCTGTAAGTTCAGACTTTTCCTCTCTTTTGATGAACCGCAATATACCTTCCCAACACTATACAGGAAGTCTCAAAAAGTTGTACCGGTTGCTGCTACCACAAAAATACAGGTGTGCAGGTTTAACATATTGTATTTGCAAAAATGCCCGACGAACCAATCGTCGGGCATTTGGGGAATTATTTCTGTTCTTGCAGCTGTTCTTCAGTCTGAGCTTCCGCCTGCTCATCGTTCACAGCTTTCTTCGCCATACGCTTCTTGATTGCATTCTGACTTTTTGCCATAAAATGCGAACGGACAACCATCGGCTGTTCTTTTACTTTTTCCGGATCAATATTCTTTGCTTTAATTCGCTTATTTGCGAATTCTGCAATCAGCGCATAGAGTACGGATGCAAACGGTACAATCATAAACATACCGCTCACACCAAACATTCCGCCGCCAACAGCAACTGCCAGCAACACCCACATACCCGGCAAGCCAATGGAGCTTCCCACCACTCTGGGATAAATCACATTGCCCTCAAACTGCTGAATGACCAGGAACATGATAACGAATGTAACCGCCTGAAGAGGATTGCTCACAAGGATGAAGAAAGCTCCCAGAACGCAGCCCACAAACGCACCGACTACAGGCACCAAGGCGGTCACAGTAATCAACACAGAAATCAAAGGGATATACGGCATCCGGAAAATGGCCATTGATACCACGAACAGCAATCCAAGGATCACAGCCTCCAGACACTGTCCTGTGATAAAATTAGAAAATGTCGTATTCGTCATCCGAAGGATGCGGACGGTCTCATCCGCAAAATGTTCGGGAGCTATCGCATAAATCAGCTTTCTTCCCTGCCGTGCCAATGTTTCTTTGCTGGCCAGACAGTAGAATGCAAATACGATGCTGATTACCATATTAACAATTGCGCCAGTCACACTGCCAACTGCGCTGATGGTGCCATTTACAATTGCCTCCATACTGTTGCCCAGCTTGGTAGCAATCTTCTGGAGCACATTTTTCCAATTCAGTTTATCGATTCCAATATTCTCTTCTACCCATTCACGCATATCCGGGTGAGCATCCAGGAATGTCATAATCTTCCGCTCCGTCTCTTTGAAGAAATCCGGAAGGCGTTCCACCAGTTCCTGAATCGTCTTATCGATCTGCGGAATGAGCAGCATGAACACGCCGGATATCAGGAGCACAATTGCTGCAATCGTCAGCAGAATTGCAATCAGACGAGTAAACTTTTTTAATTTAGCCCTCTTCAGTAGATTTTCAAATCCGCGCATAGGGACATTAAAAATAAAAGCCAGCGCTGCACCCACGACAAACGGAGCAAGCATGCCGCTGGCAAATTTCCAAACACTCTGAACACGTTCAGTCTCGTGCAGCAACCAGTAAAAAGCAATACAGCCCAATACACACAGGAAAATATTGCGCATGGACTTATTATTCATTCGCAAAAAAGAGCCCCCCTTTTTCTATCTATTGTATTATATCTTGAACGGAGGGAAATGTCCAGTAAATTAGCAGTAATTATTCCAAAAAATCAGCTGGCAATCCAATCATAGTTTCCCGCATTGCGGCATAGGTTTTTTGCGGAAGGACACAGCATCGGAGGGAAAACTATGTTAGATACCATTGAGGAAAGAGCCTGCGAACTGGCTGTGTACATGATCGAAACCGGCGCCACTGTTCGCGCCGCTGCAGCACACTTCGGCATCTCCAAATCCACAGTGCATAAGGATTTGCAGCAAAGACTGCCAGTATGCAATCCTGCACTCTATGCAAAAGTGCGGGAAGTACTGGATCTGAACAAACGGGAACGCCATATCCGCGGCGGAATGGCCACAAGGCGCAAATACAAGGGAATGGAATAATCAAAGTCCCCAACCGCCGGTTGGGGACTTTCCAAATTACAAATCATCTGCATCCTGCACGGGAATTTCATATCTGTCCATGGGACGCCCCGTATAACAGCCCTGCGGATCCGTGATGATGGAATCCGACTTTGTTTTCCCTGCAGACGCAAGTGATTTCGCGCAACGGACGTTTGAATTTTTTGATTTGTCAAGCATGATCATATCACCTCTTTAACAGTTTTTCCAGCCATTTTTCTATTATTTCTGTAAATTTTTCACAAATTAGGGCTTGATTCCCGGAAATGAATGTGCTATACTCATCGCAGCGACTGCGAATCGCAGCAATTATATGGAGGTAATGTAATGTATAACCGCAGCTATAATTTTTCCGCAGGTCCTGCTACTATGCCCGTTCCTGTTCTGGAGGA
Source organism: Oscillospiraceae bacterium (assembly GCA_020025535.1). Taxonomy (GTDB): domain Bacteria; phylum Bacillota; class Clostridia; order Oscillospirales; family Oscillospiraceae; genus Faecousia. Next base: position 5,618 of record JAHHRY010000019.1, read on the forward strand.
AATCCGGGACGAAATGCTCAACTACCGTGGTTCCGGTATGTGTGTAATGGAGATGTCTCACCGTTCCAAAGTATTCCAGCAGATCTTCGACGAGGCCGAAGCAGACCTCCGCAAGCTGATGGGTATTCCTGATAACTACAAGGTGCTGTTCATTCAGGGCGGTGCTACTCTGCAGTTCTCCATGCTCCCCATGAACCTGATGAAGAACGGCGTTGCCGACTACATTGTCACCGGTGCCTGGAGTAAGAAGGCATTTAAGGAAGCCCAGAAGTTCGGCGATGTCAAGTGCGTCGCTTCTTCTGAGGACAAGAACTTCTCTTACCTGCCCGACTGCTCCGATCTGCCCATTCGTGAGAACGCTGACTATGTCTATATTTGCGAAAACGAAACCATTCATGGCACCACCTTCCAGAAGCTGCCCAACACCAAGGGTAAGATTCTGGTTTCTGACCAGAGCTCTATGTTCCTGTCCAAGCCCTGCAATGTCTCCGATTACGGTGTCATCTACGGCGGCGTACAGAAGAACATCGGACCTGCCGGTATCTCCATCGTGATCATCCGTGAGGACCTGATCCGTGAAGATCTGGATCCCAAGACCCCCGTTTATATGCGCTATGATACCCACGCCGGTGCCGGCTCCATGTACAACACCCCCAACTGCTGGGCTATCTATGTCTGCGGCAAGGTATTCCGTTACCTGCTCAACAACGGTGGTCTGGAAGCTATGGCTGCTTACAACGAGAAAAAGGCTAAGGTGCTGTACGATTATCTGGATAGCTCTAAAATGTTCAACGGTACTGTTGAGAAGGAATTCCGTTCTCTGATGAACGTTCCCTTCGTCACCGGTTCCAAGGACCTGGATGCTGAAGTTGTTGCTTACACCAAGGCTGCCGGTTTCGACAACCTGAAGGGCCACAAGTCCGTTGGCGGCCTGCGTGCTTCCATCTACAACGCAATGCCCATCGAGGGTGTTGAGGCTCTTGTTGAGTGCCTGAAGAAGTTCGAAGCAGAACATAAATAAGGAGGATTATCACAATGAGAATTCTGGTTACCGACGGAATGGATAAATCCGCCATTGCTACCCTGAAAGCCAACGGTCACGAAGTCGTTGAGCAGTTCTACGAGCCCGATGCACTGGGCCAGGCTCTGCGCGACTTTGATGCTGTCGTAATTCGTTCCGCTACCAAGATCCGTAAGGCACAGCTGGAAGTCGCCAAGGACAGCCGTCTGAAGCTGATCATCCGCGGCGGTGTCGGCGTCGATAATATCGATGTCAAGGACGCTGAGGCTATGGGCATCACCGTCCGCAACACCCCCAACGCTTCCTCCAACGCCGTAGCTGAGCTGGCTATCGGTCTGATGTTCTCCTGCGCTCGTTACATTTCCATCGCAGGCCACACCATGCGCGAAGGCAAGTGGGAGAAGAAGACCTACGGTAAGGGCTTCGAGCTGGGCGGCAAGACTTTGGGTGTTATCGGCTACGGCCGTATCGGCAAGCGCATCGGTGACATCGCTCAGGGCATCGGCATGAATGTTATCGCTTATCAGCGTCATCCCAAGCCTGAGTACGAGTGCGAGACCATGCACTTCGTAAGCCAGGAAGAGCTGATGGCCAAGGCTGACATCATCGCCCTCAGCACTCCCGCACTGGGTGAGCCCATCATCAATGCCAACACCATCGCTTCCATGAAGGACGGCGTTGTCATCATCAACACCTCCCGTGGTGCAAACATCGACGAGAACGCTCTGCTGGAAGCTCTCAACAGCGGCAAGGTTCGTGCAGCCGGTCTGGACGTCTGGACCGAAGAGCCCACCAAGAACGAGGCTCTCTCCACCCATCCCGCCGTTTCCGCACTGCCTCACATCGGCGCTTCTACCTCCGAGGCTCAGAAGCGTATCGGCAGCGAGATTGTTTCCATCATTGAGTCCTTCTAAATAATGCCGGAAATCACGCTGCTTGCCATGGGCAAGTTGAAAGAAAAGTTCTACGTATCCGCTGCCGAGGAATATGTGAAACGCTTGGGTGCCTACTGCAGGTTCCGGCTTTTGGAGCTGCCTGAGGTACGTCTTCCGGACAATCCCTCCCCTGCCGAAATAACCGCAGGTCTTGATCAGGAAGCGGATGTCATCTTTTCCAAAATTCCCAAAGGGGCTTGGCTTTGCATTTTCACTCCGGAAGGCAAAGAATTGTCCAGTACGGAATTTGCCCAGAAAATGGCACAGGTGAAACTGTCCGGAAAATCCAGCCTGTGTTTTCTCATCGGTTCCTCTTACGGTATTTCCCAAAAGGTGAAAGCCGCTGCGGATTTTAAACTGTCCATGGGTCCGATGACCTTCCCTCACCATCTTGCACGCATTATGGTGCTGGAACAGATTTACCGCTCTGAAAGCATTCAGGCCGGTAGTAAATACCACAAATAACAAAACTGCCGGTTGACCTGGTCAACCGGCAGTTTTATTATCAGAACTCCCCTGCATCGTACATAACAGCCGACAACGCACACAGCGGTGCAGTTTCACAGCGCAAAATGCGCTTACCCAAGGTGCACACCTGCAATCCTGCTTCGATTGCCTGTGCAACCTCTCCCTCTTCCAAGCCTCCTTCAGGACCCGTCATGAGGCTGACTGTTTGATACGTCTTTTGATTCAACGCCATTTTCAGCGTTGTGGATTTCTCATTTTCGTAAAAGAGCAGTGCCCGGTCAGCCTGAGCGGCCCGCTTCAGTGCCTCTGCATAGCTGCTGACTGTCAACACCTGAGGAATCCGTCCTCTGCCGGACTGCTCCGCTGCGGAGGCCGCAATCTTCTGCCACCGTTCCAGTTTTTTCTTTAGGCTTTTATCATCCGGTCTGGAAATGCAGCGGCCGGACGGAAACGCCACGATTTCATAAGCGCCAAGCTCTGTTGCCTTTTGAATGACATATTCCAGCTTGTCCGCCTTGGGAAATGCCATATAGACGCTGACATTCACCCGTGCTTCCGTAATGGACTCCCGGCGTTCATTGACCTTCAGGACAAATTGCTCCCCGTCCACTTCCTGCACCTGACAAAGGCACTCCCTGCCCTGTCCGTCACACAGCAGGACGGCTTCCCCGTTTTTCAGGCGCAGCACCTTTGCATGGGATGCATTCTCTCCGGTCAAAATGGGTGTATCTGCCAACAGCTCCTCTTGGGTAACAAAAAAACGAACCATGTGTCATTCCTCCTCATTTTTTCTAGTGTAGCAAAGAAAAGTAAAAGTTGCAAGGGTTTTACTGAAAAAGTTATTGACAAATTCAAGATACACAGCTATAATATCCAAGTAGGCTTGCGAGAGTGTTGGAATGGTAGACAAGCACGTTTGAGGTGCGTGTGGCTTCGCCGTGTGGGTTCGAGTCCCATCTCTCGCACCAAGGAATCGGATGCTTGTTCGAGCATCCGATTCTTTGCATATTTAGGTTTAGTGTCTTTATACACTGGAATCATACGCTTTTCTGTATAAGGCAGTTTGGATGTTTTGAGGATTCTTTATGACAAATTCCAGAAAAGTAATTCAGCGTTTCATTGCTTCCCTGCTGGCTGTCATCGTCATGGCAGCTGTTTGCGTACCTCTGCAGGCAAGCGCTGCTCCTTACGAAACCATCAGTGACTATGCATCCGGCATATTCTATCAGCGTCTGGCAAATGTCCCTCTTACCGGTAATTATCGTACTGATCTGGTTAATGTGGCATTGTCACAGACCGGATATTGCGAAAGCGATTCCGAGTTTCAGCTTTCCGGTGTGGACAAGGGCCAGCTCAGCTTTACAGAATACGGCAGATGGTACGGCTATCACAATATGTGGTGCGCCATGTTTGTGTCCTGGTGCGCCAGTGTGGCCAATATTTCAACCGATATCATTCCCAAGCACGCATATACCCCCAATGGCCTGTATTTCTTTCTGAGCAATGACCAGGCGCACACTCAGGACAAGGTACTGAACGGCGGATATACACCCCAGCCCGGAGATCTGGTTTACTTCAAATCCGACAGAAACGAAAACCTTGTAAACCACGTTGGTATTGTGATCGGCTACACCAACGGCTATCTCTACACGGTAGAAGGCAATACCGATGCCCTGGCCGACTTTACAGACGGCGGTGCCGTGATGGTGCGTTCCCGCCATATCTCCGACCCGGTAATTCGTTACATATGCTGCCCCAATTACCCGAACGACAATCTTCCTGCATTTGCGCCTCTGTTCCCCGAGGACTCCGTACCTGAGCAGCCCAGTCATTCGGAAGGAACAGGAAAGACGCCCCAGTCTTCTGTAGGTCTTCCTCCAATGTCTTCCATTTCGGCCGGCAGTACTGCTTCCGAGCTTCCCCACCGGGTGAACTGATTCTGATATAAAAAAGGACCGTGTCATATGGTGAAGCCCCATAAGGAAGTTTTTTGAAAGATACGGTATAGTTCCGTTTGGGGACTATACCGTATCTTCTTTTTATGCAATGAAGCGGCAGTCCTGGGGATGTTCCCGGATTTCCTTCATCATCGACTGGATCTCCTTTTCGGTTGGAATATCGATCATTCCCACTGCTGTAAAATAAATATCCACCTTCACATAACAGTGACCGCTGGATTTGTCGTTGTTATGGACTTCAATGCGCTGGATCAGAGAATTCACAAGCGTTGGTGTCAGTTCTTTGACATCCGTAAGTTCCCGCAGGGTGCGAAGCATCAGCCTCAAATCCACCGCCTGTTGTTCGGATTCCGACAAAGTCTTTTGGCTTTGCTCCACTTCAACCATCAGCATTTTCTGTTCCTTTTCGTAGCTTGTCACCATTCGGGTATACCGTTCATCTGACAGCCGTCCAAGGGCGTTATCCTCATAGACTTTCTCAATCAGCCGGTCAAGCTCCACAATACGCTGCTGGCCTTTCTCTACCGTATGTTTCAGCCTTTGCAGTTCTGCCTTTTTCAGCGCATTGCTTTTCTTTGCCAGCATATAGAGGAAAACGGGTTCATAGCAGCGGACGAAGTCCGCCAGATCACTGATTGCCTCCAGAACAAGCTGTTCCAACACCACATTACGAATATAATGGACGGTACAGCTTCCTCTGCCACTTCTATAATTGGAACAGCAATAGAATTCCTGATTAGGTTTCAGACTTTTTGCCGCACAGAAGTAAAGTGTTGCTCCGCAGTCCGGACAATATACCAGCCCGGAAAACAGGCTCTGTCTGCCGGTAGCTGTATTGCGGCGTCGATTTTCCCGAAGCTCCTGCACCCGCAGCCATTTTTCTTCGGAGATAATAGGCTCCTGCTTATTGGGAATGATCTGGTACTCTTCTTTGGGATGTTCGATCTTTCTGTGAACCTTGTAGCTGATCGTTGTACTTTTGAAATTGACTGCACAGCCGGTGTACTGGCGATTCTCTAAAATATGCACGATGGTTTTTTGATCCCATTTGCAGCTATCAACAGGCACCTTTGCACTATGACTTCTTCCTACAGATGTATAATAAGCAGAAGGAATCAATACACCTTCATTTTCCAGCTGTCTTGCAATCTGGGAAGGGCCTCTGCCCGCAAGGCAGAGTGCGTAGATTTTTCTTACAATCTCTGCGGCAGGTTCATCAATGTGCCAGATTTCTTTATCCTCAGCGTCTTTCACATACCCAAAAGGAACAGCAGGAGATACACGTTTGCCGTGTTCGGCTTTAGACTTCCACACGGCACGAATTTTCTCCGAGGTCTGCTTGGCATACCATTCGTTGAAAATATTGTAAAACGGCAGCATTTCCATTCCTTGGCCTGTGGTGCTGTTGACATTCTCCTGAATGGAAATAAAGGTCACACCCAGAGACGGATAGACGATCTGTGTCAGCCTGCCGGCCTCCACCTGTTCTCTGCCGAAGCGGCTCAGGTCTTTGACAATGATGGTGCTGATCTGTCCGGCTTCTACCATCTGCTGCATCCGCTGGAAGTCGCTTCTTTCAAAGCTGGTGCCGGAGATGCCGTCATCTACGAAAAACATTGTATTTCGGTAGCCGTTTCGTTTGGCGTAGTCACCTAAAATCTGTTTTTGATTGGTTATGGAGTTGGACTCATCACTCTTGTCATCGTCCACCGACAGGCGGCAGTACAGGGCTGTGATGGGTTCTTCTTTTTGTCCTCTATTTTTTGCAGTTGTCATTAAAAATTCTCCTTTCTGACAACCGGACATTGCAAGGCAGTTTCAGTCTACAATGCCCGGTTGTCTTTGTCCAATGTGCTAAATCAAATGCTCCGACAGGATTAGCTCCTGGAACTGTTCCAACACGCTTTGCCTGCCTTCGCTGTTAAAATGGGTGGTGACTTCATAGGTCGTTCCGCCCATTTTCGTTTGGAAGGTGGATTCGCCCAACACCAGATTGTCAGATACTGGAGTCTTCTGTAAAAAATGATCTGCAATACAGATAAATTCTTTCTCCATCATCGTGCCTCCCTCTGTCTTTTCTTTTGGCGTATGTCCAAAAGCCTTATGATGTCGTCCCGGATATCCTTTTCGGTGTAGCTTTTGGGGAAATATTTCCGCAGGTCTTCCGAGCGAAAACGGATCTGTTCTTTTTGGTTTGGTTTCTGCTCACTCATTACGGCGTAGATCACATCCCTGTTGAGCCGTCCCTCCTGGCTGAATCGGTGCAGACGCATGGCCTGGGACAGCGAAGGAGTAGCGTCTGCATACTCCATTTCAGAGAGAAGAGTTTGCTGCTCCTGTTCGGTCAGGTAAGAAAGCTCTACTGCGGGAGTAAGCGCAATCCGCCCTTCATCCACCTTTTGCAGCAGCTCCGGAATCAGATAGGTAAGTCGGATATACCGCTGGATCTGCCTGCCGCTTTCGGTTTCGGAAAGCATATCCCGTGACTTGTGGCCAACTTGTCCACAAGTTAAATCTGTTCTTTTGCCCTGTGCGGAAAGTGCATCCATTTTCAGCTTGTAAGCAAAGGCCTTTTCGCTGGGCAGCAGATGTTCTCTTTGCAGATTGCTGTCCACTAATGCAACCGCTGCTTCATTTCGATTTAACACCCGAAGAAGAACAGGCACTGTTTTAAGGCCCAGATATTCACAGGCGAATTTCCTTCTATGTCCGCTGATGATTTCATATTTCCCGTTCTCGGTTTCTCTTGCGATGATCGGGGTAATGACCCCATTTTCTGTAATGCTTTCTATGAGCTGTTCCATCTCTGCATCCATCTGCACTTTGAACGGGTTGTCTGGCGCAGCGATTAAATCCTTGATGGCAATATGTTTGATTTCGTTCATTTCCGTTCACCTCAATTCCATTTCAAATTGCTTTTATCAGGCCGAAGAAAATGGCTTTCGATATCTGCCTGAAACCTGTGCCAGCGAATAGCTTCTTCCCTTAGCATCGGGACATCTACAAACCCCAGAGAGTTGGCCTTTGCTGCCAGCTGATTGATGTTGTTGCCGATTGCAGACAGTTCTCGCATTGCCTCATAAAATTTGGCATCCGGCTGTTCTCTGGGAATAAACCCACGGATTAAAATACGGATGGCAGCGGTTTCCGTCAGGCCACAGACCTGTGCTTTCCGTTTCAGCTCTGCCGCATCCTCCGGGGACAACCAGAATTGTTTCTTGATTCGTTTTTTCATTTATTCAGTTCCTTTCTTGAGATAGGTATAGATAAGAGAGATAGTTATTATTTCGGGAGATAGATTTACTCTATTCCGTCTTACTTGATTCTGTTTTTCAGACTTCAAGACTTCTGATTTTCGGAAGTCAGAGAAATTTTTTCAGATAGATGATGCTGGCCTTGCCCTGTCCCTGACGCTTCCGCTCAATGAGATCGGCGGCGGACAGCTCTGCAAAAAGCCGGCATATTTTTTCGTGACCGAAGTTTAATAGTTCCTGTGCCTGCTGAACGGTGAAGAACTGGTAGACCCTACCTTGCTGGTCAATCCAGTCGTTCTTGAGGGACAGGCTCATCCGATCCAACAAAAGGCCGTACAGCATTTTGGAATCGGTGGAGAGTGCCTTGTATTTTTCCTCTGTGAACAGTGCCTTCGGCACACGGTAAAAGGCAATCTGTTTGGTGTCATTTTGGTTAAAGTAATTATTCAGCTTGAACCCTCCTTTTTTGGTAGTGATTGGGTGCGTGTTTTGGCGTTTTTCTCCTCTGTACGCCTCGTAAAATTCAGAAAGGTAAAACTACCCTCATAACACACACCGCTTGTTTTGGAATGTAAAAGGTGCGTTATTTGCCCCTTTTGCATTTGCTTTTTTGAGCGTAGTAGGCAGAGCGTTTGGATAAGTACCTGGGACACTCCAGCACCTCAGTCCGAAAGCTCTGCTTGCAGTTGTTCACGCAGCTGCGGCAGAGGGGATTGTAGGTG
>JAHHRY010000002.1 GCA_020025535.1 Oscillospiraceae bacterium
ACGATTGAGCCAAAGATCAGCCGAAATGGCTATGCAATAAGCAACCGTTCACATTTGCGCTTCTTGGATAGCTTGAGGCTGGCACACTGTGCTGTTGGCAATATCATCATAGAAGTTTTCCGCTGGTGACACGGTCGTTGATGCAAATACACTGGGTCAGGCGGCAGGACTGTTTGCGGCTGTGCCTATTGCACGGTCTGCAGTTCGTTCCTGTATCTTCTTTATTTGATAAAAAAGGCCGGAGTCTTATTTCTAAAACTCTGGCCTTAAACAATTTCCCATTCCATCGTCATGCTGAATGAGGATTCGTCCAGTCCCCGATTCTCCAAGGCTTTTGGCCTTGGCATCAAAAGTGTTTCACCTTCCAGGTGCGGGCGACAGGATCGATTTGCATTTTGCCGGAGGCAAAACAGAGGACGCGTTCGGCATAGCCTCACGCCCAGTCTGCCACAGGCAGACTGGATATAGATGGGTTCGAGTCCCGTCCACCATAACGCAAAAGAAGCACCCCCAAAGGGGTGCTTCTTGTGGTGGAGCCGAGGGGAATCGAACCCCTGTCCGAAAGCAACTTGGAAGGAACTTCTCCGGGCGCAGTTTGTTATTTACATTCCCTCATCCCGACGGGAACAAACACCCTGCGGGATTCAGTAGCTTCATTATGCATGGTATGCGCAAAGCTTTGCATACGCACGGTCTCCACTCAAATCACACCCGAGCCCGGCTCGTGGACCTTCCGGGGCGGATGGGCGCCTAATTAGGCAGCCAGAGCAACAGTATTGTTGTCAGTTAAATTTAAAAAGTACCCGTTTTATCGTGGTCAGGTGCCACGGCCCGCTATTCCAGCCTCACTACCTCCGTCGAAACCAGTACGGCCCCATATAGAAAGCAAAGGTGAGGGGATGGTGGGATGCGGTGCATCCCACCAATATCATTTTTTAGAATCTGCCGTAGGGATCGGGGAGCTTATTGGGCTCAGGATAGGTTTCACCATGGGTATCCACGGTGATGGAAGCAATTTTCTGCTCAGTTACAGGGCGGTCGTTGGCGCCGGTCTTGACGGCGGCAATGGCGTCTACCACATCCATACCGGAAGTGACCTTGCCGAATGCGGCATACTGGCCGTCCAGATGCTTGGCATCCTCATGCATGATGAAGAACTGAGAGCCTGCAGAGTTGGGAGAAGAAGAACGAGCCATGGACAGAACGCCTCTTTTGTGACGCAGGTCGTTCTTGAAGCCGTTGAAGAAGAACTCGCCCTTGATGCAGTAGCCGGGGCCACCCATGCCGGTGCCTTCGGGGCAGCCGCCCTGAATCATAAAGCCGGGGATGACACGGTGAAAAATCAGACCGTCGTAGTAATTGTGATTTGCCAGATCGATGAAGTTGTACACGCTCTGGGGTGCCTTTTCGGGATACAGTTCGCCCTCAATGACGCCGCCGTTTTCCATGGTGATCTTAAAAGTAGGATTCATGTTAATATCTCTCCTTCATAGCCCGCTCGATCTGACGCTTGGCGTCACGTTCGGCTTCGGCTTGTCTTTTATCATGTAATTTTTTGCCCTTACACAGACCAAGCTTGACTTTTACACGTCCGCCCTTGAGATAGACACTTAAAGGAATCAGAGAAAAGCCGTCCTGCTTGACTTTGCCGTAGAGCCGCATGATCTCACGCTTATGCATAAGCAGACGGCGGGGACGGCGGGGATCGCAGTTAAAGATGTTGCCATGGTCGTAAGGGGAGATGTGCATCTGGTTGACGATCATTTCGCCGTTCTTTATGCCGCACCAGGCGTCCTTCAGATTCAGGGTACCCTGACGGACCGATTTGACTTCGGTGCCCTTCAGTTCGATGCCGGCTTCAAATTCTTCTTCGACAAAGTACTCGTGATAGGCTTCACGGTTCCGTGCAAGAACTTTGATACTGTCCTTTTCCAGATAACTCACCTCCTATAGGATTCTGACCTCATTATACCATATTTGTCAAGGTATCAAACCTGAAAGGAAAGAAGGAAAATTCGGTCAGCAAGGAGAATTTTGCTGCCTTCCCCGTTGAAAATGCTGTTTTCAGGCAGAGACTGCGCTAAGAAAATACGCGGAATACCGTCGGGAAGAATTTCCCGGAAGACGCCAAATTTTACCGGGGAGGAGGATGTAAAAATTGCTTGCCATAAGCGAACAAATGTGCTATTATAGCGCTAAACAGAGGAGGTGTGGGAGTGATGAAGAACTGTCCCGTGGATGTGATTTCGGTTTGCAATGCCGACGGAACAATTCAGCCCTTGCGGCTTCGTATGGAGGATGAGGCACATCAGCTCCTGCGTATCGATATTGATGAAGTAATCAGCATGAAGAAGATTCAGTATGTGGGGATTGAGGCACAGGTGTTTTTGTGTAGGGCAACCGTCAGGGGAAAAGAGAGCCTTTTTGAACTGAAATATACCATCCGTACCCATAGCTGGTGTCTGGCGCGCAAGGTGTATTGATATGGCAGAGCGGGTTGTTTTTCATGTGGATGCCAATTCGGCATTCCTTTCCTGGACTGCGGCGTACCGCCTGAAGGTACTGGGGGAAACGGTGGATCTGCGGCAGATTCCGTCGGTAGTGGCGGGCGACCGGGAAGCCAGGCACGGAATCGTTCTGGCCAAAAGCGTTCCGGCGAAAAAATATGGCATTCAGACGGGAGAACCGCTTTTTCAGGCAAAGGAGAAGTGCCCGGGGCTGACGGTTGTGGCACCGGATTATGAACTGTATGTGGAAGCGTCCCGGCATTTTGTTGCCATGCTGCGGGAATTCAGTCCCGTGGTAGAGCAGTATTCCATTGATGAAGCCTGGGTGGATATGACCGGTACGGAACGCCTGTGGGGAGCCCCCAGACTGGCGGCGGAGAAAATGCGTCAGCGTATTTGGGAAGAACTGGGCTTTACGGTAAACGTGGGGATATCCTCCAATAAACTGCTGGCGAAAATGGCAGGAGATTTTGAAAAGCCGAACAAAGTCCACACGCTCTTTCCTGAGGAAATAGAAGAGAAAATGTGGCCCCTTCCGGTGAGGGATCTTTTTCTGGTTGGGTCTGCCACTGAGGAAAAGCTGAAAAAGCTCGGAATCTACACCATCGGGGAGCTGGCCTGCGCCGATGTGCAGATGCTCCGCAAGCGGTTCGGCAAGCCGGGGGAGACCATCTGGCATTTTGCCAACGGCAGGAATGCGGAGATGGTTACACCAGAGCCTGCAGAGAACAAAGGGTACGGCAATTCTGTCACCCTGTCGAAGGATGTATGCACCCGGGCAGATGCCTATCAGGTGCTTTTGAGCCTGTGCGAAACCACAGCAATGCGTATGCGAAAAGACGGAAAATGCGGCAGCTGTGTGGCGGTGCATCTGCGAACCAACGGATTCCGGGATTTTTCCCACCAGAAGACGCTGGGCGGAGCAACCAATATTACCGAGGAAATTTTTCGGGCAGTTTGCTGTGCCATGGATGAAGCATGGGACACGAAAACGCCTCTGCGTCAGCTGGGGGTACAGGTGAGCAGGCTGACGAAAGAGCCGTATCAGCAATTTGACCTGTTTTCGGATCTTACGCCCCGGCAATATGAACGCAAGCTCCGGCTGGATGAAACGGTGGACAACCTTCGGGATCGGTACGGGGAAGATATTATCCGGCGGGCAAAATTTGCCGGAAGTTCCCAGCCCCATATGGTCGGCGGATTGGACAGGGCACGCAGAACCGGGATCACAAAACCGATCCCAAAGGAATTTTAAGGGTAGAAAAATAGGGACAATCGATGTATATTGAGATGGAAATATCTGTACCGCAGGGAGGAAGGGACAATGTCCATCGTAAAGTTTTACCGGGGAGACCCCAATGCACCGAAAACAACGCGAAAAGCGCATCTGGGCGCCAATGCCATTATTACCTGTAAAGGAAGGCTTCTTTTGGAGAAGCGCCGGGATTCCGATACCTGGGGACTGGTAGGCGGCGGTGTGAAAAATTACGAAACGGAAGTGCAGGCCATTGCCCGGGAAGTCTATGAGGAACTGGGGCTCCGTGTGCCGAAAGAGAAATTCCGGAAGCTGGCAGTCTATGGTGAGCCGGGGCGGATTGCGGCCTACTGCGACGGCAGCATCTGGAGGATGGTGATTGTGGTCTTCGGGCTGGAGCTGGAGAAAGAGCCCAATATGGTCATCAGTGCGGAGTCACGGGAGCTTCGCTTTTTCTCCCGGGAGGAGCTTTCGGATATCGAAATTGTCGTGACCCATTCCGATATCGTGGAAGATTGGTTCCTGAATCAATAAATAACTGGAATATTCCGAAAAAATATACAAAAATAATGAAACTTCCTTGCATAATTGAAATGTTTATGGTATGCTACATCGTGTAGATGCGGTCTTTTTACTGTGTTTTCACATAAAGAAAAAATGAATGATAGGTTGTGTCGATTCGTGAGTATTCTGGAGAGGATAAACGGCCACGAAGACATGCTCGCTCTGAATAAAGACGAGAGAGAAGAACTTTGCCGGGAAATTCGGTCTTTTTTGGTGGACAGTATTTCCAAAACCGGTGGACACCTTGCGTCGAATCTAGGCGTAGTGGAGCTGTCTGTGGCAATTGAAACTGTATATAACACAAATGTTGACCGTCTGGTGTTTGACGTGGGTCACCAGTCTTATGTGCATAAGCTGCTGACCGGCCGCCAGGCGGATTTTTCCGGGCTGCGCCAGTATGGCGGAATGGCCGGTTTTCCAAAGCCGTCGGAAAGCATAACGGATGCTTTCGTGGCCGGTCACGCTTCCAGCTCGGTATCCATTGCCCTCGGTATGGCAAGAGCCAGAACGCTGATGGGGGAAAAATATGATGTGATTACCGTCATCGGTGACGGCGCAGCCACCGGCGGTATGTGCTATGAAGGCCTGAATGATGCTGCTGTCAGCAAAGAGCCGATTGTCATTATCCTGAATGACAACGAGATGTCCATTGCACCGAATGTGGGTGGCTTTGCACAGCATCTGGCAAGACTTCGCACCAAGAAAAGCTATCTGGGCATGAAGCTGCGTTATAAGAATAAAATGTCCCGGAATAAGCTGACCCGCGGCATTTATCGGATTACACGCAATATCAAAGAACGATTGAAGCGTATGCTGCTTCCCACTACGATTTTTGATAATATGGGACTTACCTATCTGGGGCCTGTGGACGGCAACGATACGGAGAAAATGATAAGTCTGCTTCGCTTGGCGAAGGAAATGAAAGAGCCTGTCCTTATCCATGTCCATACCACAAAGGGCAAGGGATATGCACCTGCAGAGAAAAATCCCTCCCGGTTCCACGGAATCGGAAAATTTGAACCTGCTACCGGTGCATCGATCGGCCAAAAGACTCCTACATTCTCTGGTTCCTTTGGTGAAACCATGGTTTCTCTTGGGGCTGAAAACCCAAAGCTCTGTGCCATTACGGCGGCAATGCCGGAGGGAACTGCTGTGAATAAATTCATGGCAGCTTATCCTGAACGCACTTTCGATGTAGGTATTGCAGAGGAACACGCCATGTCTATGGCCGGCGGTCTTGCCAAACAGGGAATGATTCCGGTGATTGCTCTGTATTCCACCTTCCTGCAGCGGTCTTTCGACATGATATTGCAGGATATTGCCATGCTGCACCTGCATGTGGTAATTGCAGTGGATCGGGCAGGCCTGGTGGGAGAGGACGGCGAAACCCATCACGGTGTGTTTGATGTGGGATTTTTGCGTCAGGCACCCGGTATGACGGTGCTTTGTCCTGCCAGCCTTGCAGAACAGCAGGATATGCTGAAATGGGCAGTGCGTGTCTATGATGGCCCGGTGGCCATTCGTTATCCCAGAGGCGGAAACCGTGGATATGATGCCTCCGCATGGCAGGAAACCTGCAGCATTTCCGAGGATGGACTGCTGGCGACCCACCGAAGCGGCGGCGATGTGGTTCTTGTTACCTACGGTGTCATGCTGAACAACGTGCTGGAAGCTGCGGATTTGCTGCAGGAAAAGGGTATAAGTGCTGCAGTTGTGCGTTTGCTGACGGTGGCACCGCTGCCTGTGGATGCACTGGCGGAGGCCGTTGGCAGCACGGGTCATGTGGTGATCATTGAGGAAACCTGTACCGGCTCCGGCATTAAAGAAGAACTGGCATGGGAACTGGAACAGCGGCTGCCCGAGTGCAGGATTGACGGAATCGATCTTGGAAAACAATTTATTACCCACGGTGATCTGAAATCACTTTATAAACATTACGGTCTGGATGGAAAATCCATTGCAGATTTTGTAGAGGAGGCCCGGAGAGTTGAAAAATAAAAAAAGACTGGATGTACTCCTCACAGAGCAGGGGTATGCGGATACACGTACAAAGGCACAGGCAATCATTATGGCAGGCCAGGTGTATGTGGACGGTCAGAAAGCGGATAAGCCCGGTATTTCCTATGAGGAAACCGTTTCCATTGAGGTGCGGGGTGAGAGCTGCCCCTATGTCAGCCGCGGCGGATTGAAGCTGGAGAAGGCACTGCGGAATTTTGGAGTGAAGCCGGAAGGCTATGTCTGCAGCGATTCCGGCGCTTCTACCGGCGGCTTTACGGACTGCCTGCTGCAGCAGGGAGCCAGAAAGGTGTTTGCCATTGATGTGGGCTACGGACAGCTGGATTGGAAAATCCGTTCTGATCCCAGAGTGGTTGTAATGGAGCGGACCAATATCCGCTATGTAACGCCCGAACAGATCGGCGAGCCTTTGGATCTGTCTGTAATCGATGTAAGTTTTATTTCTCTGAAAATTGTGCTGCCTGCAATCAAGGCGCTTTTGAAACCGGGTCAGGGACAGGTTTTGTGCCTGATCAAGCCGCAGTTTGAGGCGGGGAAGGAAAAGGTGGGCAAGAAAGGTGTTGTCCGGGAAGCTTCCACACATAAAGAGGTGCTGGATAACTTCGTGGAGCTGGCCAAAAGCCTGCAATTTGCCATTATGGGTATGACGTTCTCCCCGGTCAAGGGCCCGGAGGGAAATATCGAGTTTCTGGCCCATCTGACACTGGCAGATGTCCCCGGCATCGATCCGGATACTGCCGATGTGGTGGCACAGGCTCACGAAACACTGAAGGTATAAGAGATGAAGAGAGTTGTTTTGACACCGAATCCTTACCGTGATAAGAATTTTAATACGGCCCGTCAGGCAATGCAGATATTGAAAAATGCCGGTATGGAGGTGCGGATGTGCCTGCCTTTCGAGGTGGACAAAACCTGCGAACTTCCGAAAGACCTGTATTTTCACCGCCTGGACAAAGAAATTGTGCAGGCGGATGTGGTGATCTGCTTTGGCGGTGACGGAACCATTCTGCACATGGCAAAGACTGCAACCAAGCACAATGTGCCGATTTTGGGTGTCAATATCGGCACCATGGGGTTTATGGCAGAACTGGAAAGCGGCGAGCTGGGGGAACTTGCCAGACTGGCAAAGGACGACTATACCATCGACAGCCGGATGATGCTGGATGTAACCGTACAGCGGGATCGGGATATTATTTTTCACGAGCTGTGCCTGAATGATGTGGCCATTACCAAGGGAACGGTTGCCCGTATTGTACATCTCAGTGTTGAATGTGACGGCGTGCAGGCTATGGAGTGCGGCGGAGACGGCGTTATTGTTGCGACCCCCACCGGTTCCACGGCGTACAGCCTTTCTGCCGGCGGACCCTTTGTGGAGCCGGAGACACATAATATTCTCGTTACGCCTGTCTGTGCCCACGATATCGGAAGCCGCTGCATAGTGGCATCCGACCGCCGTGTGATTACGGTGAAGGTCACCGGAAATGCCCGCAGAAATGCGTTTTTGTCTGTGGACGGAGGAAAATCTCTCCGGCTCAGTATCGGAGACAAAACTACGGTCTGCAAATCCCGCAAAGAGACAAAGCTGATCCGATTGAAAGACCGCAGTTTTTACGATGTTATCAATATGAAATTCAAGAATTACTAACGGGAGGGAGAAATCAGTGAAAGCAAAAAGACAGGCTAAAATTTTGGAAATCGTATCTACGCAGGATGTGGAGACGCAGGAGCAGCTGCTTGCAGCCTTGCACGAAGCAGGTTTTTACAGCACGCAGGCTACAATTTCCAGAGATATCAAAGAATTAAGAATCGTTAAAGAACTGACGAAGTTTGGAACCTATCGCTATGCAGCAGCTTCTAAAGAAGTGACTGGCACTTTTTCCTCCCGGCTGAATACCATTTTCCGGGAGTGTACCACCCATTATGATTACGCACAGAATATGGTGGTCATTCACACGATTCCGGGCTTGGCGGCAGGAGCAGCCTCCGCGGTGGATGCTATGGATATGAGCTTTATTCTGGGCACCATTGCCGGTGACGATACCGTTTTCATTGTTATGCGGGATACCAATGCCGCAGCGGCTTTCTGCGGCGAAATTAAGAATATTCTGAATTAAGACCGGGGGAATCCATGTGCTGAGTCTGCTTCACATTGAGAATATTGCGGTGATTGAATGCGCGGATATTGTCTTTGACCGCGGGTTTAATATCCTCACCGGTGAGACCGGTGCCGGTAAATCCATTGTGATTGATGCGATTTCTGCCATAATCGGTGAACGTGCCTATCGGGACATGATCCGTACCGGTGCCGGCAAAGCCTCAGTGCGGGCGGTGTTTACGGATGTTCCGGAGCTTGCATGGTTCGCAGAAAACGGTGTGGAATACGACAGCGAAGTCGTTATACAGAGGGAAGTGTACCTGGACGGTAAAAACGTCTGCCGGGTCAACGGCGCTCTGGTAACGGTATCCATTCTGCGGAAACTCGGCATTCAGCTGATCAATATTCACGGTCAGCACGATTCTGCCTCTCTTTTTGATGAAGAAAATCATCTGTTATTTCTGGATGCCTTTGCCGATAATGAAGCCCTGCGGGAAGACTACAGCAAAAAGTATCAGGCGGTGGTTTCCGTCCGCAGAGAGATCGACAAAATGACCATGGACGAGAGCGAGAAGCTTCGCCGTATGGAAACGCTCCGCTATCAGATTGAGGAAATTTCCAAGGCCAATCTGGAAGCGGGAGAGGATGATGTCCTGGAAGAGCGCCGCAAGCTGCTCCAGAATGCGGAAAAGCTGTCCGACGGACTGGAAGAATCGGTAAACTGTCTTTATGGAGGAGATGACTCTGACGGTGCTGTCGCTCTGCTGGCTCAGGCTGAGCGGGCATTGGGAAAGCTTTCCCGCTATACGGATAGCTTTGATGCTTTGCATGAAAAGATTGCCGATCTTATGTATCAGGCGCAGGATGCTGCGGAAGAGGTACGGGATGCCCGGGACGGCCTTTCTTATTCTGCGGATGAACTGGAACAGATCGAAAGCCGGCTGGATGTCATCCATCGCCTTCGGAGAAAGTACGGCGTGACCTGTGAGGACATTCTTGCATATCTGGATAAAGCCAAACAGGAACTGGATGAGATCGAATTTGCGGATGACCATCTGGAGCGGCTGAAAGAAAAACAGCAGAAGCTGGAAAAATCTGCATGGAAAGCGGCATATGCTCTTCGGGATAACCGCAGAAGTGCTGCAGATCGGCTTTCCGGGAGAATCCTTACAGAACTGTCACAGCTGGATATGCCGAGGGTGCAGTTCCAATGCCGTTTCACAGAGCTGGAGCTTACGGCACAGGGAGCGGACGGCGTGGCTTTTTATATGTCGGCCAATGCCGGTGAAGCGCTCAAGCCCATGAGTAAGGTTGCCTCCGGTGGCGAACTGGCTCGCATCATGCTGGCTATGAAAAACGTCCTGGCAGAGAAAGACCGGGTGAACACCCTGATTTTCGACGAAGTGGACACCGGCGTTTCCGGCCGGGCGGCTCAGCGTGTTGCGGAAAAGCTGAAAAGTGTTGCCGCAAGCAAACAGGTTCTTTGTGTAACGCATCTGCCCCAGCTGGCAGCACTGGCGGACACACATTTGCTGATTGCGAAGGCAGAACGGGACGGCCGAACCTACACCACCGTAACACCCCTTGACCATGATGGAAGAAAGCGGGAACTGGCGAGAATTATCGGCGGCACGAATATTACGGAGACCACACTCAAGAGCGCAGAAGAAATGCTTTCTTATAAATAAAAATATTTTTTATCTTGACAAACCATTGGGTTTTTGTTAGGATTACGGCAATGGTAATAACACTTGGATGGGAAGAAGTAAGCGCCCATTTTCTTGCAGAGAGTCTCCGGTTGGTGCGAGGAGATAAGAAAACACGCTGAAATACCTCCCGGAGTGGCCTGCCTGAAGTTACAGTAGGGGAGGACGGGGTCGCCCGACATAGCGAGAGGTGTTGTTGGACACCGTGAGGGTGCAGTTGTGAGGCTGTGCCGAACCAGAGGTGGTACCGCGTGTTTTACGCCCTCTGTCCGAATGGACAGAGGGCGTTTTTGTATTGAAAGGGGAGATGATGCTGTGATACAGAAGCCGATGGATGTTTTGGAAGCATTCCCGGTGCGTAAAAGTAAAAAGCAGAAAGCAGAATTTCGTGCACAGATTAAGGAATATATTTCCGGATTGGGTTATCCTGTTACTGTGGAGGAAGGTGCTCTCGGAAGCCGTAATCTGGTAATTGGAAATCCGGAATCTGCGAAATATCTGGTAACGGCACATTATGACACCTGTGCACACTTGCCGTTCCCCAATTTGATTACGCCCTGCAATTTCTGGCTGTTGCTGGCGTACCAACTGCTGATCCTGGTTTTTATGGTTGCTGTTGTTGCGGTTGTAGATATTTTGGCTGGATTGCTGATTTCGGATGTGCTGATCCGTTTCTGGATCAATTATCTGGCGGTTTTGACGCTGTTTGTTCTGATGCTTGTCGGACCGGCCAACAAGCATAACGCAAATGACAACACCTCCGGCGTTATTTCGGTTCTGGAAATTGCTGCTTCCATGCCGGAAAATCTCCGGGACCGCGTCTGTTTTGTGCTGTTTGATCTTGAAGAGGCAGGCGTGATCGGTTCGGCTTCCTACCGGAAAAAGCATAAATCTGCCACAAACAGACAGATCGTCTTAAATCTGGACTGCGTTGGCGACGGGGATGAGATTTACTTCTTCCCCGGCAAGCTTCTGCGGAAGGACGCTTCTAAGCTGGCTTGCCTGCAGAAAGTGTCCGGCAGCTTCGGAAGAAAGTCCATTACCGTCCGGGCCAAAGGCTTTGCGGTTTATCCCTCCGATCAGGCTAATTTCCCCTACGGCGTGGGAATCTGTGCGCTTCGCCGCAGCCGTTTGGGGCTGTATATGAGCCGTATCCACACCAACCGGGATACTGTGCTGGAAGTTACCAATATCAATATCCTGCGGGCCGCTTTGATTTCTCTCATCGGCTCCGCAGCAGAATAAGAAAGGATGTCTCATATGAAAGTTTATGATGAACTGGTTGCTCGTGGCCTGATTGCTCAGGTAACTAACGAAGAAGAAATTCGTGAAATGATCGATAACGGAAAGGCTACCTTCTATATCGGCTTCGATCCTACTGCCGATTCCCTTCATGTAGGACATTTCATGGCCCTGTGCCTGATGAAGCGTCTGCAGATGGCAGGCAACAAGCCCATTGCCCTGATTGGCGGCGGTACCGCTATGATCGGAGATCCTTCCGGCAGAAGCGATATGCGCAGCATGATGACAAAGGAAGTGATTGATCACAACTGCGCCTGTTTCAAAAAGCAGATGGAACGCTTCATCGAGTTCGGTGAAGGTAAGGCACAGATGGTGAACAATGCCGACTGGCTGCTGAACCTCAACTATATTGATTTCATCCGGGACGTGGGTGCCTGCTTCTCCGTGAACAATATGCTTCGCGCAGAGTGCTTCAAGCAGAGAATGGAAAAGGGTCTGAGCTTCCTGGAGTTCAACTATATGCCCATGCAGTCCTATGACTTCTACTACCTGTTCCAGCATTACGGCTGCAATATGCAGTTTGGCGGCAACGATCAGTGGAGCAATATGCTGGGCGGCACCGAGCTGATTCGCCGGAAGCTGGGCAAGGATGCCCACGCCATGACCATCACGCTGCTGCTCAACTCCGAGGGCAAAAAGATGGGCAAGACCGCAAAGGGCGCCGTATGGCTGGATCCCAACAAGACTTCTCCTTTTGATTTCTACCAGTACTGGAGAAATGTGGACGATGCCGACGTCCTGAAGTGTATCCGTATGCTGACCTTCCTGCCTCTGGAACAGATTGACGAGATGGACAGCTGGAAGGATGCTCAGCTGAACGTTGCCAAGGAAATTCTGGCCTATGAGCTGACCAAGCTGGTTCACGGCGAAGAGGAAGCGGAGAAGGCAAAAGCCGCAGCCAAGGCGCTGTTTGTCGGCGGCGGTGACGATGCCAATATGCCCACTACCGAGATTACCGCTGATAAGCTGGTGGATGGCAAAATCGGCATTCTGAATCTGATGGTTGCCTGCAAGCTGGCTGCTTCCAACGGAGAAGCCCGCCGGCTGGTTCAGCAGGGCGGCGTCTTTGTCAACGATGAGAAGGTGCCTGACCAGACCTTTGCCGTAACGGAGGAGATGCTCAAAGAGGGTATCAAAATCCGTAAGGGCAAGAAGGTTTTCCACAAGGCTGTTCTGGCCTGATATTTGCGATAAAAGGGACGGCTGCGGCCGTCCCTTTTACGACTTTTGGCGTTTTATATTACGAACGGATTTCTACTGGACTTTTTTCGTTGAAACTGTATAATATAACTGTTGGTATACGCCAGCTTCAAAAAGGAACGGAGGCCCTGTATGAAACTGAACTACAAACGCACCATCCTGGTAGGCTTTTGCTTTTTTCTCATAACTGCGTTCTGGCAGGCATATGATGCTACAATCCCGGTCATTCTGACAAATAAATTCGGTATGTCCCAGACCTGGTCCGGCGTCATTATGGCATTGGATAATATCCTGGCTGTGTTTATGCTGCCGATTTTTGGTGCTCTGTCGGATAAGTGCAGGGCAAAACGCGGCAAGCGGACACCGTTTATTACAATCGGCACAACGATTGCGGCAATCGCTCTGTTCTCGCTGTCCTATGTGGATCATATTCAGCTGCAGAACATCTCCGATGTGGCTGCAATCGATGATCCTGCCGCACTGGAGGTCATATACGACACCCAGAAGGACAAGGAACTGCTGACGCCGGAGGGCGAAAAGTTCGTTCTTTCCCAGAAGTTCAGCAAAGAAGAGTTTATGGCCATTCGCAGCAACCAGATCACCGAAGGAAGCAGGGATTCCAACTATACAAGCTTTGTGGTTCCTGCCCGTCAGGCGTACGCCCATGAGAGAACGTCGCAGCAGCCATATGCGCTGATTCTGTTTATTGTAATACTGCTGGTAGTTCTCGTTTCAATGTCCACTTTCCGCTCACCTGCGGTGGCACTGATGCCTGATATTACCATAAAACCTCTGCGAAGCAAGGCCAATGCGGTGATTAACCTGATGGGTACTGCGGGTGGTATTCTGGTGCTGGTGCTTGGAATGGTTTTTGCCACTTCCGCTGTGAGAAATTCCATGATGAGCTATACGGCCTTCTACGGTGTGATTGCGGGAATCATGCTGGGCTCTCTGGCAATTTTCCTGCTGACTGTCCGGGAAAAAGCCTGGGCCGATCAGATGAAGGAGGACAGTATCCGTTATGGCATTGAGGAAGAAAAGGAAGATGGACAGAAGAACGGTCTTTCTTCCGGTGAGAAAAGATCTCTGATTCTGATTTTGATGTCCATTGCCCTTTGGTATTTTGGCTATAACGCGGTTACATCAAAGTATGCCGTTTACGCCGGCAACATTTTGCAGAAGGACTATAACACCACGCTGCTTCTTGCTCAGGCGGCTGCGATTATTTCCTACCTGCCGGCCGGTATGATTGCCTCTAAGATCGGCCGTAAAAAGACGATTCTGGCCGGAGTTGTTATGTTGGCGATTGCCTTCGGCGCTGCCGGCTTTATGCGTGCGGACAGCCCTACATGGATAATGAATCTCCTGTTTGCACTTGCCGGCATTGCGTGGGCTACCATTAACGTCAATTCCTTCCCGATGGTAGTGGAGATGTGTTCGGGAGGAGACATTGGTAAATACACAGGCTTCTACTATACTGCTTCCATGGCAGCACAGATCGTTACCCCAATGCTTTCTGGTTTCCTGATGGACAGAATGGGTATGACAGTTTTGTTCCCCTATGCGGCAATTGCTGTGGTACTTGCACTGGTAACGATGATTTTTGTCAAGCACGGCGATGCCAAGGTAGAGAGCAAAGTAGGTCTGGAAGCATTTGATTTTGATGATTGATTTGTAATATCGAGGTAGAGCTGTGACTGCTGCACTGATAATTGTTCTTATCGTTATTTTGATGTGCATAGTGTATCTGCTGTGTCTTCGGGGCAGAGCAAATCATCCCGGCCTTGCTGAACTTAGGCGCTGGAAGTATGCACATCGTGGTTTGCATGATGATCAAAAGCCGGAAAACTCCATGGCTGCTTTTGCGGCGGCTCTGGAAGCAGGGTATGGAATCGAACTGGATGTCCATCTGTTAAAGGACGGGAATCTGGCGGTCATGCATGATTCCGTTCTGAAGAGAACCACGGGCGCAGAAGGAAAAATTGAAGATTTGACCACCGGACAGCTTACGGACTATAAACTGGGCGGCACGGAGGAAACAATTCCTCAGTTCCGACAGGTGCTGAATCTGTTTTCCGGGAAAGCCCCCATGATTGTGGAACTGAAGCCGGAAAAGGGTAACCATGCAGCTCTTTGCAAGGCGGCCTGCGAGATGATGGATACATACAAGGGACCTTTCTGCATGGAGTCTTTCGACCCGCGCTGCGTTCGCTGGCTGCGGAAAAATCGCCCGGATATTATCCGGGGACAGCTTTCTCAGAACTGGATCGGAATTTCTTTGCCGCTGCCCGGTATTCTGAAGTGGGTCATGACGTATCATCTGTCCACTTTTTACACCAAGCCTGATTTTATTGCCTATAAGTATGAGGACCGTAAAAAATTCGGTACGGATATTTGCCGGAAGCTGTGGAAGATTCAGGGTGTCAGCTGGACGCTTCGCACGAAGGAAGAGTATGATACCGCTGTAAAAGAAGGCTGGATCCCGATTTTTGAAAATTTCAGACCTTAATAAAAACCTCCGGTATCAAAACCGGAGGTTTTTTGTCTGGTAAACCATTGAATATGATGTTATAATATAGAAAGTGAAACCAACGATACCATTATGGCACCTGAGGAGGAGAGGCTTACCATGCCAATTTCAGCAAAGAAACTGCGGGCACATATTGCGGCGATGAAGCCTTTGATGAATAGCTGGTCCATAAAGACCGTCCGCAGATGGCAGAACAAGTTAGGCGGACTCATGTATGCAACCGTAAAAGAACGGGTGATGACCAAAGAACACACCTTTGAAAAATTCAAGGCGTCCTGGATTATCCCTAAGGACGAACGGCGGCAGGGCGTGATTCTGTATCTGCACGGCGGCGGCTATACCTGCGGTGATCTGGAGTACGCTACCGGTTTTGGGGCTGTTTTGTCGGCTGACTGCGGTGTTCGGGTGCTGTGTCCTGCTTACCGCCTGGCTCCGGAAGATCCGTACCCCGCAGCTTTGGAGGATGCGCTGGAAGCGTACCGGTATTTGCTGCTAAAAGGGTATCCCGGCCCCCGTATCTGCGTATGCGGAGAAAGTGCCGGCGGAGGTCTGTGCTATAGCCTGTGCCTGAAGCTGAAGGAAATGAATTTGCCCATGCCGGGGTGCATTATTGCTATGTCTCCATGGACGGATCTGACTGCTTCCGGTGCTTCTTATGAAAAGAACAGGGAAGTCGATCCCAGTATGTCCGAGGAAACACTGAACAATTTCGCGAAAAGTTATTCGGATGACCGGGAAAATCCTCTGGTATCGCCTTTGTTTGGAGAGCTGACAGGAATGCCTCCGTCTTTGATTTTTGTGGGCGGTGATGAAATCCTTTTGAGTGATTCGGAGGATATGCATAAGAAACTTCTGGAAGCCGGCTGCCAAAGTCAACTGATCGTAGCGCCGGAGCGGTGGCATGTCTATTTGCTGTATCATCTTTCGGAGGATCGCAAGGATTACGACCAGATCGATAGCTTTCTGAACCGCCACATGGCGGGACAGCGGAAGCTTCGATGGATGCGGCTGGATAATGCTGCAAAAATCTACCCTGCTGCCCGGGATGACGACTGGAGCAACGTGTTCCGCCTATCCGCCACCCTCAGAGAGGATGTGGATGTTCCGGTACTGCAGACTGCTCTGGATATTACCATCCGGCGGTTTCCCTCCATTGCGGTGCGTTTGCGGCGAGGCGTGTTCTGGTACTATTTGGAGGAGCTGTCCCATGTCCCTGATGTGCAGGAGGAAAAGAGCTTCCCTCTTACGCAGATGTCCCGGGAAGAAGTTCGCACCTGCGCCTTTCGGGTGATCGTGTACAAACGCCGGATTGCGGTGGAATTGTTTCATTCCCTCACAGACGGCAACGGTGCCCTGGTGTTTCTGAAGAGTTTGGTTGCAGAGTATCTGCAGCAGAAATACGGTGTCTATATTCCGGCTGAGAACGGAGTGCTGGGCAGACTTGAGGATCCGTCCGAGGCGGAGATGGAAGACAGTTTTCCCAAGTATGCCGGAAGTGTTGCGGCCAGCCGCAAGGAAAATAATGCATGGCATCTGTCCGGAACCCTGGAAGCAGGTGGTTTTAAGCATTTGACCTGCTTCACCATGCCGGTGAAGGATGTATTGGCGAAGGCACACGAATATGATGTGAGTCTGACCTGTTTCCTGAGTGCTGTCATGCTGCAGGCGCTGCAGAATATGCAAAAGGAAATGGTGCCGAATCCAAGACGGCGGAAACCTCTGCGTCTGATTATTCCGGTGAATCTGCGAAATATTTTCCCCAGTCAGTCGCTGCGGAATTTTGCTTACTATACAACGGCGGAAATTATTCCCCGGCTGGGGGAATACAGCTTCCCGGAAATCTGTCAGGCAGTTCACCACCGGATGGGGCTGGAAATCAATGCCAAGCAAATGAGCATGAAAATCGCCACAAATGTCAACAGCGAGAAAATGCTCATTGTGAGAATTATGCCGCTGTTTATTAAAAATATGGTGATGAAGGCGGTTTTCCGGTCGGTGGGCGAGAAAAAGTCCTGCCTGGGTTTGTCAAACCTGGGTGCTGTGAAGCTGCCGGATGCCATGATGCCCTACGTGGAAAGAATGGATTTTATATTGGGCGTACAGGCAACGGCTCCGCATAATTGCGGCGTTCTGTCTTTCAAAGATACGCTGTATATCAATTTTATCCGGGATACGAAAGAGTCGGATCTGGAGTACCATTTCTTCCGGGTCCTGCGTGACATGGGGCTGCAGGTACAGGTAGAGAGTAATGCCGGCGAGCGATAAGGAGAAGCTATGTATTGTATCAATTGCGGTGTAAAATTAGCGGACAGCGAAAAGGAATGTCCGCTGTGTCATACCAGAGTATTTCATCCGGATTTGATGCGTCCGGAAGGGGAGCCGCTTTATCCCAATAAGGCTCCCGCGGTGAAAAAACGTTCTCTCTTTCCACAGATTTTCGCTACGGTTGCGTTTGTAATGACCATTTTAATTGTTTTTCTGTGTGATTGGCAGCTGAATCATACCGTTTCCTGGTCGGGATATGTCATGGGGGCACTGCTGCTGACTTATGTGATGCTGGTGCTGCCGTTCTGGTTCCGCCGCCCCAATCCTGTGATTTTTGTGCCGTGCGATTTTGTGGCAATCGGATTGTATCTTCTGTATATCGACCTTTTCACCCATGGACACTGGTTCTTAAGCTTTGCGTTTCCTGTGGTTGGCGGTATCGGCCTGATTGTGACTGCGGTAGTGACGCTCCTTCGCTACGTCCATGGAGGAAAGCTGTACATTTTCGGAGGAGCCTCCATTTTGCTGGGTGCGTTTATGCTGCTGCTGGAGTTCTTACTGGATCTGACCTTTGACGTTTCCGGATTCATCGGCTGGTCGCTTTATCCTCTGACTGTGCTGGTCACCATCGGCGGAATGCTGTTGTATCTTGCAATCTGGCGCCCTGCCAGAGAGGCGATTGAGCGGAAATTCTTCATCTGAAGCAGCTGCGTGCAGGTGTAAACGCCGGGGACGGCATAATGAAAGACTTGACTGGATGCTGCATTTCCGATATGCTGATAGTATTCGGCGGCAGCCGTGTGTCAGACGACAGATACTCGCCCCGTTCCTTGCTTAAATCGAAAAAGGAAAAGCTGTGAAACGCGGCTTTTGACGCAGACCGTCCGGCTGTGCCGGGAAGTTTATGATGCGAAAAACAAGAGGAGGTGTATAAAAATAGTAGTACTGATCATTTTGCTGATTGGTGTTATCCTATGGGCTTTCTGGGGAAATTCTGCCCTGATGGTCCATCCCATGACTTGCGCCAGCGAAAGACTC
This sequence comes from Oscillospiraceae bacterium, assembly GCA_020025535.1. GTDB lineage: Bacteria > Bacillota > Clostridia > Oscillospirales > Oscillospiraceae > Faecousia. The sequence goes on from JAHHRY010000002.1 coordinate 18,479, forward strand.
CCGAAAAGCTTCGATGGTTTTCGGATTGTTCAGGTTTCAGATTTTCACAATACAAAGTCCGGAAGAATCAATAAAAAGCTGGTTGAGATGCTGAAGGACTGTTCTCCTGATGTGATTGTAATAACGGGAGATTTTGTGGAAACACCGGAAATGGATGCGGCACGTTCCCTTATGAAGGTAATGGTACAGCTGGCACCCACATACTATGTAACCGGCAATCATGAGGCCCGCACCCGGGAATATCCTGCAGTGAGGAGCGCGCTGGAAGCCGGGGGTGTTGTTGTACTGGAAAATCAGAAGGTGATGCTGGAGCGGGGAGGAGAACGGATTTTCCTTGCAGGAATGATGGATCCCAACTTTTCCCGGGGCAGAACCGAAGAGGTTGTACGCAATGCACTGGAAAAACTTTCTGGGGAAGAATATACGATTCTCCTGTCCCACAGGCCAGAACTGTTTGAGCTTTATACAGAATATAATATGGATCTGGTATTCAGCGGTCATGCCCACGGCGGGCAGATTCGTTTGCCTCTGATCGGAGGTGTTTTTGCACCCAATCAGGGCCTTTTCCCACGCTATGATGCAGGGCAGTATACAAAGAATCATACGACAATGGTCGTCAGCAGGGGAATCGGAAATCGTGTATTGGTGCCGCGGATTCATAATCGTCCGGAAATTGTTCTGGTAGAATTAAAGTCAAAATAGAAAGGAAATATAATGAGACTGATTGCAAACATAATCTGGATTTTAACAGGAGGACTGACCACGGGCTTTTTGTGGGGCCTGACTGGCGTGATTCTCTGTATAAGTGTCGTAGGTATTCCTTTGGGTATGCAGTGTTTTAAGGTAGCACGCCTGACTTTTGCACCTTACGGAAAAGAAGTAAAGCTGAACTATTTCAGTCATCCGATTGCCAATACGATCTGGGCGATCCTGGCCGGATGGGAATTGTTTGTGTCTTATTTGGTTGCTGCTGTGGCCTGCTGTGTTACTATTGTCGGAATCCCGGTTGGAATTCAGGCTTTTAAGTTTTCTAAGCTGGCACTGGCTCCCTTCGGCGCGGACGTAAGATGATTTACACAAAAAAATCGTAAATTTTGCCAAAAATATGTATTTATTTTTTGGTTTGGTATTGCAAAACGAAAAATGCGGTGCTATAATGACTCCGTTAATAATGATATAAGAGGCCATGGTCCGAACAGCTTCGTGCTTAGTAAGTGTAAAAGGGAATCTGGTTTGAATCCGGAACAACCGCCATTACTGTGTTTGACCCCAAAGGCAGAATCTATGCTGCTATTGCGGTCATAAGTCAGGATACCTGCCATGCCTTTAAAGGTTTAACACAACTTTGGTGAGAAGAGTGCAACCGGTTTATCGCTGCATCGTCAGCGCTCAGGGTTGTGCTTCTTACTTGGTTGGCATATCTTTCGATGCGTTATTGTGATGCTTATTTGGATAGATCTGTTGTGCTCTTTCAACCTGAGGGTTGGAAGAGCCTTTTTTTATGGACAGGAGGGATCAAAATAATTACCGAAGATAAAAAGTACTGGGCGGAGGAACTTTTGCGGCAGAAACAAACTGAGCTCGGCAGAATTCCCAAGAAGGACGATTTCGATGAAATCACAAGATCCCGAATTAAGGCTTTTTTGGGTCCATGGCCCAGAGCACTGGAGGCTGCTGGCCTCAAAGAGGCAAAGCCCGTTATCGTCAAAAGCAGAAAGCGCAGGAAAACGGGTAATGCTAAAAACCAAAGGGGGGGGACTTGCTCAAAAGCTCCCCGGCAGGAATGCGTCCAGTCAGATGGCGCGGAAAGTTGTCAGTCGGATGAAAACTGATATTATGAAAGTTCAGGAGGATTATAAAATGCATAAGAGAGCAAATCGGCTTATCGCCGGATTGCTTGCAGTCATGATGATTGTAGGCTTGCTGCCTGCAAACGTTTTGGCAGCGAAACCGGATCTTACGATTTCTTCGTTGTCCGATTTCCAGAAGTTTGCGGCAGACGTAAATGCCGGCAACACTTTTGAAGGACAAAAAGTTTTGCTGGCATCTGATCTTTCCCTCGGCGGTTCGAGCGGTACATGGACGCCCATCGGAACCGAAACGAATCCGTTTAAAGGTACTTTTGACGGTGGCAAACATATCATCAGCGGACTGTATGTAGAGACTGCAGATGCCAAGACCTGCGCCGGTCTGTTCGGCGTGGTGACAAAAGGCACGATTGAAAATCTGATCGTTCAGGGCAGCGTTTCCGGTAAGGAAAGTGTTGGCGGTATCGTAGGCAAGCTGAACGACGGTACCGTTATGAACTGCGGAAACCATGCAAACGTAACGGGCGACCGGATGGTCGGCGGTGTTGTCGGTAACGTCAATGGCGCATCAACCATCAGCGGATGCTACAACTCCGGCAATATTACCGGTACAACCGGCTATATCGGCGGTGTGACCGGCCAGCACTGGAGAGCAGGCAATGTGGAGAACTGCTACAACGTCGGCACCGTAAAGGGACCCGCTACCGTAGGCGGCGTGACCGGCGGTCACAAGGCATCTTCTCCCAAGCTCATCAACTGCTATAACGCAGGCTCTGTCATTGATGCCTCCGGCAGCAATAACAACATTGGTGCCATCATCGGCGCAAGCAGAGGAACGCTCACCAACTGCTACTATCTGAAGGGCACCGGCACGAATACAAAAGCCGGCGCTACCGAGGTGGATGCTCTGAAGGCTTCCATGCTGGGCTCTGCTTTCGCAGAGGACGCAGACTACATCAACAATGGTCAGCCTATTCTGGCATGGCAGGTGAAAGTGCCTGACCTCATCATTTCCACCCATGAGGAACTGAAGAAATTTGCCGAGAGCGTCAACGGCGGCGAGACCTACGAAGGAAAGCTCGTCCGTCTGGATGCCAACATTTCCATGGGCGGTGCAAACCTTCCCTGGAGCCCCATCGGCAGTGCCAAGAATGCATTCAAGGGTACGTTTGACGGCAACCATCATGTGATCAGCAACCTGTATGTCGACAGCACGGATTATGCAGGTTTCTTCGGCCATGTCAATGGCGGCACTGTAAAGAATCTGGTGGTTCAGGGCAGCGTAAACGGCAGAAGCAATGCTGCCGGTGTTGTGGGTTACCTGACCGCAGGTAAGGTCATCAATTGCGGCAACGAAGCAAACGTCAACGGCGGCAGCGCGGTAGCCGGTGTTGTAGGCTATGTCAGCGGCGATTCCGTTATCAACGGCTGCTATAACTCCGGTAATATTACCGCCACTACCGGCTATGTCGGTGGTGTGACCGGTCAGCACTGGAGAGCCGGCAAGGTAGAGAACTGCTACAACGTCGGCGCCGTAAAGGGACCCGCTACCGTAGGTGGTGTTTCCGGCGGCCATAAGGCTTCTTCTCCCGTGCTCATTAACTGCTATAACGCAGGCTCTGTCACGGACTCCACCGGCAGCAATAACAACATTGGTGCCGTTGTCGGTGCAAGCAGAGGAACGCTCACCAACTGCTACTATCTGAAGGGCACCGGCACGAATACGAAAGCCGGCGCTGCCGAAGTGGAAGTCCTGAAGGCTTCCATGCTGAGCGAGGCTTTTGCAGATGGCGAGACCCATCCCGTATTGACATGGGAAGCATCCATCAGCACCGAGAAGCCTGTTCGTCCTGCTTTCACGGAGGGCACCCAGCTTTCCGCACAGCTTGCTGAGTACATCAAGGCAGCCGTGAACAGCGCAAAGGAAAAGTTCGGACTCGCTCCCACGGAATCTCTGCTGGGTAATCCTGATTATATGGCCGGCGCCAGCTCCACAGCTACGGACTGGATGGCTCTGGCTATGGGCCGTTTCGGCTATTTTGATTCCGAAGACGGCACCTATCATTACCTCATCGAAGACGGAACCGGCTATGAGGATTATCTCGCCGCAATGAAGACTTACATCGAAGATGCCTATGTCAAAGGAAACGGCTCCCTGAGCGATGTAAAGGCTACAGAGTGGCACCGTGCAGTTGTGGCGATCACCGCTTTGGGCGGAGATCCCACCAATTTTGGTACTTACAATGGCAAGCCCATTAACCTGATTGCAGACGGCAGCTACAACTGTGTTGTGAAGAAAGGCCCCGGCACTCAGGGTATCAACGGCTGGATTTGGGGCCTGATCGCTATGGATGCAGGCGCATACGAAGTGCCTGCAGACGCAAAGTATAGCCGTGAAACTTTCATCACCGAGATTCTGAAGCTCCAGCTGACGGACGGTGTTAACGGCAACGAGTACGGCGGCTGGGTACTTGGCGGTTACGGTACGAAATCCGACGTGGATATTACCGCAATGGCTATTCAGTCTCTGGCTCCTTATTACAACGACGATACGGTTTATACCTACACCAATGCCAACAGCAAAAAGGAAGTTTCCAAGACGGTTCGTCAGTGTGTTGACGAAGCACTGGATTGCCTGGCTGCCAAAATGAACAATAACGGCGGCTTCTCCTCTTGGAACACCGACAACGTCGAGAGTATTTCTCAGGTCGTTGTTGCCATGTGTTCTGTCGGCATCAATCCTGCAAAGGATGAGCGCTTCATTACTTCAACCGGCAAGACGCTTCTGGACGGCATTCTGCAGTTCCGTCTGCCCAACGGCGGTTTCTGCCACGTTCTGAACAGCGGCTGGAACTCCATGGCAAACGACCAGGCCACTTATGCTCTGGTTGCTTACTGGAGACTGGAAAACGGTATGCGTTCTCTGTACGATACACGCGGAGACTGGACCAAAGAAGAGAAGACTGCAATTGATCTGGCTACTCAGGCAATTGACAGCCTGCCCGAACCTGCATCTGCTGATTACAAGTCCATGCTGAAGCAGGCTCTTTCGGTGTTCCGTGCAGTGCCCCAGAGCGAGCGCCGCTATGTGCATAACTATTCTCAGCTTGCTGCTGCAATCGAGCTGGTAGGCGGAGAGAGTGCACTGGATACGAATGCACCGTACATCACTTCTATTTCCATTACCAAGGCCCCTGACACACTCAAGTACTATGTTGGTGAGACCTTTGATCCTAAGGGCATGGTTGTAACCGCTATGTACAGCGACGGAACTACCAAGGAAATCACGGATTACAAGATTTCCGTCAGCGGTGAACTGGATACTTCCATTCATACCGTGTTTGTTTACTACGGTATTGTGAAGGCATCCGTTGAAATCACGGTTTGTGAAGTTATGCCCTGGGCAGGTGAAGGCACTGAGCTGGATCCTTACCTCATCGAAACAGCGGATGATCTGGTAGACTTGCGTTATTACATTTATGCCAAGGACTTCAATACCGAAGGCGTGTATTTCAAAATGACCCAGGACATCAATATGAAGAATATTGAGGACTGGAGAGCAATCGCCGACAATGTACGGGCGGGCTTCCGCGGACATTTTGACGGCGCAGGCTATTCGATCTGGAACATGAACGGCCATGTATACAATGCTTGTGCGCTGTTCGGCGTGCTGGGTGACGGCGCTGTGATCGAGAATCTGACGATTGCCAGCGGCTCCATCGGCGGTTCCAGCAATTACAGTGTCGCGGGTATCGCCGGCCGCATTGCCGAAAACGCAACCGTTACAATCCGCAGCTGCCATAACTATGCCGATATTTCCGGCAGCTTTGGCGTTGGCGGCATCGTGGGCAGCGTTGAGCGTGGCGCACACGTTATCATTGAAGACTGCAGCAACCATGGTACGATTATCGCATCTAATCAGGGCGGCGGTATCATCGGCTCTGTCGGTCCCAACCGCGGCAAAGACAGCGGCGCATATGCAACGATTCGCAACTGCTACAACACCGGCAGCATCTCCGGTCTGGGTCGCTGGGGCAACGGCGGTATCATTGGCAGCCATCGTACCAGCGGTGCCAATGTTGTTACCACCATTCAGAATTGCTACAACTCCGGTATCGTAACCGGTGAAGTATCCGGTGCCGTTATCGGCAGCGTATGCGAGACCGTCGTAAAGCTTGAAAATGTATATTATCTGGACGCTTCCAATGCAAAGGTAAATGGTATCTTTACGGATGACGGCAAGGATACCGCCGGTACAATCACCGGTACGGCAGAGGCCAAGACAGAAGCCGAAATGAAGGCAACATCCTTTGTGGGCGCTCTGGGCAGCGCATTTGCTGCAGATTCCGACAATATGAACGGCGGCTATCCCATTCTGGACGGTCAGAAGCCTCTGGGCACGGAATGCCCTGTGCATGCCGGCCTGGAAATCGGCACTGCTGAGGAACTGGTTGAATTTGCAAACCGCGTAAATGCAGGCGAGAGCTTTGTCGATAAGACTGTTGTCCTTACCGCACATATCGATCTGAGCAATGTTCCCAACTGGATGCCTATCGGCTATTACAGCAAATACCAGTTTAATGGCTTCTTTGATGGCCAGGGCTATGTAATCGACAATCTCTACTCCCAAAAAGGCGGCCTGTTTGGTTATGTAGGCCATAAGGGCGTTATTAAGAATGTAGGCGTAGCAAGTGGTGAAATCGGCTCCAAGGACAGCAGCGTTGGCAGCTTCAAGGGCGTCATTGCCGGCTGGAGTAACGGTACAGACTTTATTAACTGCTGGAGCGGCGCAGACATTTACTGCGGCGGTTACAGCGGCGGCCTTATCGGCACCATTCGTGACGGCGGCAAGAGCACGGTAAGCGGCTGCTACTTTATCGGTAATGTCTACAGCAGTGGAATTTCTGTAGGCGGCATTATCGGACACATTGCAACCGGCTACGCACACGGTGGAACTGCCGTCGAAGTAACTGTTGAGAATTGCTACAACTTGGGTTCCATTAACGGCAACATGAGAGTGGGCGGTATTATCGGCTGCGCTCAGGATGGCCATACCATCCGGAATTGCTACAATGCCGGCTCTGTGAATGCCGAATCTGGCAGCGCAGAAATGGGTGGTGTAATTGCTTATGTTACTGACCAGAATACCATAGAAAACTGCTATTATAACAGTGATCTCATCCAGAACGGCGTTGCAAACGGACACTGTGTCTTGTTTGGCAAGACCACCGAAGAAATGAAGGATCCTGCATTCCTGGCAGCTCTGGGAGAAGGATTCAAGGATGACCGTTATGACCTCGTCAACAATGGTTATCCTCTGCTGAACTGGCAGAAGACGGATGATGCCGATTTGATTGATGAAGTAATCGAAAAGATCAATTCCATTGGCACCGTTACTCTCGAGAGCGAAGAGAAAATCAACGCAGCCCGTGAAGCATACAGTGCTCTGGACGACGAGCTGAAGGGTCATGTTGAGAATTACAGCGTTCTGCAGCAAGCTGAAGCAGCTCTGGCTAAACTGAAGGCTGACGCCGCTCTGGTTAAGGATGTAACTGATAAGATCAATGCCATCGGCACCGTCACCCTCGAGAGCGAAGAGAAGATCAACACAGCCCGCGAAGCATATGACGCACTGTCTGATGAACTGAAGGCCCGTGTTGAGAACTACAATGTACTGGAAGAGGCGGAAGCTGCACTGGCTAAGCTGCAGGCCGATGCCGAACTGGTCAGGGATGTAACCGAAAAGATCGATGCCATCGGCACCGTTACCCTCGCCAGCGAAGAGAAGATCAATGCAGCCCGCGAAGCATATGACGCTCTGCCCGACGAACTGAAGAACCGCGTTGAGAATTACAACGTGCTGGTGGACGCTGAAGCAAAGCTGGCTGAACTGAAGGACGAGGCAGAAACGCCTGAGGATCCTCCTGTAACCCAGGATGATGCCAATCTCTATGTGTACATTTCTTTGATGACTGTTGGTTGTCTGGCCCTTGTGGTTTTGATGGCCCAGAAGAAAAAGTACATGTAATGCAGACGTAATGTCATGTGGACAGGGAATACGGCCTTACCGCATTCCCTGTCCTTTTCAGAAAGGAGAAATTCAAAGTGAAAATGATGAAAAGACTGACGTCTGTTGTCTGTATTGCGTTTTTGCTGGTATCTTTCATACTGATGAGCCTGCCGGCAGAAGCAGCCTCCGGTCCTTCACTGAGGACTACACTGACCGACAATATCATACAGCGAGGAAGCAAGAAAACTTTTGATGTGTGGGCGCGCAATTCCGCAGGTCAGAAGATCAAAGCAATCGTAAAATTTAACGGTCAGAAAATCGAACCTACCTGGGATGATACTGAAAAAGCAAGCTATACGCTGACCTTTACAAAGGAAGGTGAAAATGTAGTCACAGTTTTGGCATCCTCCGATGGTGGAAAAAGAAAAGAGCTCACTTATCATATCACATACAAGAAAGCAAACCCCGGTGAACCCATCGGTACGGCAGTCTGGAGTGTTGAAATGTTTACGCTTGGCTGCGGGTATCTGGTGTACCCGGTAGAAACAACCATTTATGAGGGCGAGAACGCAGCTGAGCAGCTGGTTCGTCTGCTCCATGACCACGGATATGTAAGTTACTACGGTGGCTCCGTGAAACAATCTTTCTATATGGCGTATGTGGCCAGCGGCACAGTGCGGGGGGAGCAATTTAACGGTTATAAGAAGAGTGGCGTACCCGACAATCCCTGCCAGCTGGTGATTCACCCGTCCATTCCCGATTTCCTTGATGCCCATCTGGAAGAGACAATGTCTTTCTACGATCCCAATGACTATGCAAATAACTGGGAAGGATACCTGGGTGAGTTCGTTATTTCCAACGGCTCCGGATGGATGTACTCCGTTAACAACGTGTTTCCCAATGTAGGATTTGCGGATAGTTATCCTTCTGACGGCGATGTCATCCGCGTTCAGTTTACTCTGGGCTATGGCGCCGATATCGGCGGCTTTTCGTCCATGGGCTCGGATATTCCCGGAGTGGATAATCAGCCCAGTTCCGGCTATTTTAATGCAGCAAACAAGGATCAGCTGACAAAGTCCATATGCAATGCACTCTCTTCCGGGCTTTTAAACTACAGCAAGCTGCATGCGGCCTATGATCAGGCACTGACAGTGGTATCCACATTGAACAGCACACAGACTGCGGTAAATAATGCAACTGCTGCATTGAACAAAGCTCTGAAAGACGCGGAGAACGGCGCGGATACTCCGGAGCCTCCTCAGCCCACGAAGCCTTCCGTTCCGGAACCTCCTCAGCCGACCAAGCCTTCGACTCCGAAGCCTCCCCAGCCGACCAAGCCTTCGATTCCGGAGCCTCCCCGTCCGACCAATCCTTCCAATCCCAAACCTCCTCAGCCTACAAAACCTTCTGTTCCGGTGCCTCCTCAGCCTACCAGACCGACTGATACAAAGCCTGTAGGTCCGAATCCCACGGATCCTGAGCAGCCTATTCCGGAGCCGACGGTTTCGCAGCCTGTTCTGCCCGATCCTACGGAATCCCAGCCGGGTGTCCTGCCGGAGGTGCCGGAAACCAGCAAGCCCGATCCTACGCAGACAACTCCTGTAACACCCGGTCCCTCCGATCATCCGGATGGAACTGTGCCCACACATACGGAGGGAACAACCGAGAACCCGGCGGAAAACACAGAAAAGGACCATACAGCCGTTCTGATTGTATTGTCGATTCTGTGTGTGCTTCTGCTGGCGGTTATTGTAGCCGGTGTGTATTCCCTCAGAAAGAAAGGTAAGTCCTCAGGAAAGGAATAAGAAAGATGAAAAGAATTACAGCGATTTTTCTGAGCCTTTTAATCCTTGTGTGTTCCGTTTCCGGAACGGCATTGGCTCAGCAGTCGGCTGGAGAAGAGGTTTTGTCCATTGCCAAAGACATTATCCGGTGGAAGAAGCTGGATAACGGGTCAACACCGGACGGGTTTCTGATTAACGAAACTTATCTGGAAATGGCAGGATCCACGCCCGGTGACTGGTATCCTATCGGTCTCGGAAGACTGGGCATCGCCGATAATAATGCAGGTTATCTTGCTGTAATTAAGGACCGGGTTCAGGAACGCTACGGTCAGCCGGGCAAGCTCAGTGCAGCAAAAGCGACGGAATGGCATCGAATCTCTCTGGCGATTCTGGCCATGGGCGGCGATCCTACCAATATGGGCGTGGATAAAAACGGTCAGACCATCAATCTGATTGCCGATGGCACTTATGACAGAGGCAAGACCACGCCTCTGGGCAGACAGGGAATTAACGGCTGGATCTGGGGCCTCATCACGCTGGACAGCCTGCGCTATGAGATCCCCGAGGGAGCCTTTTACTCCAGAGATGATATTATTATCGAGATTCTTCGTCAGCAGCTGAACGACGGAGGATTTGCCCTGAGCGGCAAATCCTCCGATCCCGACATTACGGCTATGGCGCTGCAGGCCCTTGCGCCTTACTACAACAGTGAAAAGACCTATTCCTATAAGCAAAAGGTCCTGGGAGAGACGGTTACCAAAACGGTGCATCAGGTGGTTGAAGAAGCACTGACCTGTCTTTCTGCGCTGCAGCATGACACGGGAGACTACGGAAGCTGGGGCACCGAGAACGTAGAGAGTACGGATCAGGTAACGGTGGCTCTTTGCTGTCTGGGAATTGATCCTCTGAAAGATGAGCGTTTTATCAAGAACGGCAAAACACTTTTGGATGGTATTCTCCGTTATCGGATGCCGGACGGTGGATTTGTGCATTCCTTTACTTATGATCCTGACAATCCCACTTCACTTCCGGATGAATCAAACACCATGGCCAGCGAACAGACGCTCTACACAATGACAGCAATCTGGCGTCATGGACAGAATATGCGTACTCTGTATGATTTCCGGGAGGAGCAGAGCAGTGCACTGAAAAAGAGAATCGCCGATTTGGAAGCGCAGATTACCGCAATCGGAGATTCTGCCGATAAAGCGGAATACGAAAAACTGCTGAAAGAGTTTTATTCCATTCCGGAAAACGAGCGTAATTATGTCGGTAACTACTGGACTTTGTCGGATGCGGCAAGAAAAGCCGGTGTGGACATTGAAAAGATTGCAGATACTACGCCGGTTGTAGAAAGTCCCCGGGATGAAGATGATAACGAAAATGTTCTGCTTTACTTCACCCTGTCCGACCGGAAAGCAGTGGATGATCTGCCTGAGAAACTTTCCACAGAGTACTATGTTCAGGTGACCACATTGCTGGATAAGCTGCTTCAGTCTGAGGATTTTGAAACCAAAGAACAATATCTGGAAAAACTGACTGCAGCAAAAGATGAAATCTCCGAGATTCAGGCAGAGATCGACAGCATCAACGCCGAAATTAAAGAGAAACTGTATCCCTTTGAGGGAATATCCCTGAAGGACAAGAAAACCGTTGATGAAATTGTAGAACGCTACCAGGCACTCAGCGCCTATGACCAGGAAAAAATTCTTCGCTGGGAAGATGTCATTAAAACCAAAACGAAGATCGACAACGTGCTGCGCGGTTTGATTATCGGTGCGGTTTTGGTTGTGATTGCCGCAGTTTTGACGGTATTCCTTGTGCGCAGCATCCGGAAAAAGCGCAGAAAAAAGGAAATGGAAATGGATGAACTGGCAGCGCTTTATGAAAATGAACAGGATGAAGCAGGGAAAGAAGGTGCAGATTGAAAAAGGATATCCTGGCAATTCTTTGCATTATTCTGCTGGTGGTCGTTGTTATCAACGGAACCAACATTCAGTCGGTGGATGAATACTATCTTACGCACATAGACGACATTACACCGGACAGCGAAACGGTTACCATCAGCATCCGATGCAATACGATTCTGGATAACTATGACGATCTGGATCCGGCCCTCAGATCTGAGGAATTTGTACCTGCGGATGGTGTGATTCTGCCGCCTACCAAATATGTACTCCGTCCGGGGGATACGGTGTTTGACATTCTCGACCGGGCTGTACGCTATAATAAAATCCAAATGGAATATCAGGGCGCTGACAAGAATAGCTTCGGAAGCGTGTATATCCAGGGTATCCATTATCTGTATGAGTTTTCCTGCGGGCCGTATTCCGGATGGATGTACCGGGTGGACGGAGAGTTCCCGAACTACGGCTGTTCCAAGTACGAGCTGAAGGACGGACAGGTAATTGAATGGATTTATACCTGCAATCTGGGTGAGGATGTCGGCTGCATCTGGATGGGAGATGAAGAAAGTTGAAGGCATTCGCAAATTATCATCCCGCAGTACTGCTGGTGTATTTTATTTCCGTGCTGGGAACCGTCATTTTTGTCTCCAATCCGGTTCTGCAGATTACGGCACTGCTGGGAGGTATTCTTTTCTCCCTGATGCTTCAGAAACGCAGCGAGATACCGGGCAACATAGGATTTTATACGGCGCTGTTTCTGATGGCTGCGATTCTGAATCCGATGTTTTCCCACAACGGTGTCACGCCGCTGTTCTTTCTGAATGGCAATCCGGTGACATATGAAGCCATCATCCGGGGAATTGCAATCGCTGTAATGATCGTTGGATTCCTGCTGTGGTGCAAGTGCTACAGCGAGATTATGACCAGTGATAAATTCCTCTACCTGTTTGGTAAGGCGATTCCCAGATTCTCACTGATTCTGGCCATGATACTTCGCTTTGTCCCTATGTTCAAGCGGCGGTGGCACAGCGTAAAACGTGCCCAGAAAGCAATGGGGTTTTACTCTACCAAAAGCTATGTGGACCGGATCCGCAACGGTATCCGTGTGTTTTCAGCGATGATTGCATGGACGTTTGAAAACACGCTGGAAACCTCGCTTTCCATGAAGGCAAGAGGTTATGGAATCAAAGGAAGAACGAACTTTACACTGTTCCGGTTCTATGCTCACGATGCTGGAATTTTGAACGTGTGTGTCTTGCTTGCTGCGCTTACGGCGGTGGGTTCTGTAGTAGGGGAAATTACCTTTTATTACTATCCACGAATTACGCAGCTCAGTTTGTCGCCTTTTGCGATCTGCGTTTATGTCGCTTTTGGTGCACTGTCTTTTCTGCCGTTTTTCATTGAAGTAAAGGAGGCGCTTGTATGGAAATACTGCGTATCGAAAATCTGAGTTTTCAGTATCCTCAGGCAGAAAAAAAGGCAGTGGATGGTGTATCTCTGGCAATCAACTCGGGTGAGTTTGTGGTTGTCTGCGGAGAGTCCGGCTGCGGAAAAACGACCCTTTTAAAGCTCCTGAAAAAGGAATTGTCGCCTGTGGGCGAGAAGAGCGGAAGCATCCTCTATAAGGGTATTCCTCAGGAGGAACTGGATAAAAGGACAAGCGCATCCGAAATCGGATATGTTCTGCAAAATCCCGATAATCAGCTGGTTACCGACAAGGTTTGGCATGAGCTGGCTTTCGGACTGGAGAATCTGGGTGTTCCAACCGAGATTATTCGCCGCAGGGTAGGAGAAATGGCCAGCTATTTTGGCATTCAGGACTGGTTCCGGAAAAAGACGGACGAGCTGTCCGGCGGACAAAAGCAGCTGCTGAATCTGGCTGCAGTTATGGTTATGCAGCCGAAAATTCTTATTCTGGACGAACCTACCAGCCAGCTTGACCCAATTGCAGCTTCGGATTTTATCGCTACACTGCAGAAGCTGAACCGGGAACTGGGACTGACGATTATCCTTGTGGAGCACCGGCTGGAAGAGGTTTTTCCTGTTGCCAATAAGATTTTACTGATGGATCAGGGAAAGATCCTGCTGTATGACGCCCCAAGAGAACTGGGTCAGGAACTGAGGAACATTCGCAGCGATCACCATATGCTTCTCGGCCTTCCCAGTGCCGTCCGTATTTATAATGCGCTTAATATCTGCGATGAATGCCCGCTTACGGTTAAAGAAGGCAGAGATTTTCTGGAAAAGCACTTCCATGAGCCGGATGAACAGGCGGTACCTGCGGAGTATGTCCACAGCGACAGTATTGCTGTAGAGCTGGAAAAGGTGTGGTTCCGCTATGAAAAGGATTTGCCGGACATTCTGCGCGGTACAACCCTGAAGGTTTATCAGGGAGAATTTTACTGTATCCTGGGCGGAAACGGTACCGGTAAGACTACCACACTGAATGTGGTTTCCGGGCTGAATAAAGCCTATCGGGGTAAAGTGCTGATTGACGGCAAGCCAATCAAAAGCTACAAGGGCAATTCACTGTACCGGAATAATCTGGCGTTTTTGCCTCAGAATCCCCAAACGGTATTTATCAAAGACAGTGTCCGGGAGGACTTTACCGAGGTTCTGGCCGGACTGGATGTCCCAAAGTCTCAGCGCAGCGAAAGGATTCAGGGCGTTGCAGAACGAATTGGTATTACGCACCTTCTGGACAAGAATCCTTATGATTTGTCCGGCGGTGAGCAGCAGAAATGTGCCATAGCCAAGATCCTGCTTCTGAAGCCGAAGATTTTCCTGATGGATGAACCGACAAAGGGACTGGATGCCTATTCAAAACATACACTGCAGTGCATTTTGGAAGACCTGAAAAGGGAAGGCATTACCATCATCATGGTCACCCATGACGTGGAGTTTGCTGCGGAAAATGCGGACCGGTGTGCGCTGTTCTTCGATGGGGAGATTCTCTCGGCCGATATCCCTACGAAATTCTTTTCGGAGAATAACTTCTATACCACTGCTGCAAACAGAATGGCGCGTCAGCTGTGGCCGTCGGCGGTTACCTGCAGTCAGGTGGTTGCCTGCTGTCAGGAACAGGTGGCGCAATCCTGAAAAAAGGGCATAAAAATATCGCAGACACGAAAATGTCTGCGATATTTTTTTAAGACTTATTCAGCTGCACATTCCTTTGATTGGCACGGGGCAGGAGAGGCAGGGGCTATATTCTGGGTTTTGGGACGATAAATGACTTTGTTCACCTCATAGACGGTAATGAAGGCGTTTCTGTCAGTTTTGTCAAGGAAGCTCATGAGCTTCTGATATTCATGTTTGTTTACGATTGTAATGATCTCTTTTCTGGGTTCCATGTTACAGGCACCGGCAATCTCATAAACGGTTGCGCCGCTGTGAAGCTCGTGGATCACATAGTTGCGGATTTCTTCTTCCTTATCGGAGATGATACAGACACGCTTCTTGATGTTAAAGCCAAAGATGAAACGGTCCAGAACGATACCGTTCATATAAGTACCCAGCAGGCTCAGTACAACGATCTTCTTGTCTGAAACGAGGGCAGAGGAAAGAGCAACTACGGCTCCGGAGAGGGACATAGCGGTGCCCAGTTCTATCTTCAGATACTTATTCATGAACTTGGCTACGATGTCCAGGCCACCGGAGGAGGCGTTGCAGTTGAACAGAATTGCAAGGCCAAAGCTGACTACAAAAACATAGCAGATCAGGTCCAGAAAGGGGTCACCCATAATAGAATCGCAGTCGGGGAAGCATTTCTCTAAAATCCCCAGGAATGTAGGGAGCAGGATGGAGGTATAGACGGTTTTGGCGCCGAATTCTTTACCGATAAAGATAAAGCCAAGAACCAGAAGACCGGCATTCAAAATAAGAGTAATATTGGAAACGGAAAGTGGGATGAAGTTGGCGAGGATGATTGCAAGACCGGAAACACTGCCGACAGACAGGTGACTGGGCATCATAAGGAAATAGACTGCTGCAGCTATGATGGCAGTACCAATGGTAATCAATACAAATTCCTTTATGGTTTTTAGATATTTTTTCATAATACGCCTCACTAAATTCGTAATCAATCTTTCTCAACAGAGGTTCTGAACGGATTGCACACACATCCATCATCTTAACACTATCCATACAAATATTCAAGCCTATTCTAAGAATAACCACACAATTTGCTTGCAAATTTAGAATGATGCGGTTTTTTGCTGAAATCCACAGAAAAATGGATAAGCGTCACGATTGAACCCGGAAAATGCAGGTAATATATTTTTCTCCGGCAGCTCAGAAACGGTGCAGGATCGGCCTGAGACAGGGCAGGGAAACGGCATACATATTCGGCATCGAAAAACCCGGAACATCCCGAAAAGCAGCATCTCCCAGTCCGCATGACCGCGGAAAGAAGTTTTTGTGAGTTTCGTTTTCGGCAATAGACTTTAACTGACAGATATGGTAGAATCTTATCAATATCGTTGCGTTTGCCGGAAGGCTTCAATGGAAATCGGAGAAACTTATGTACAGCAGGCAGCAAAGAAATTTCCGCATCCGCAGCGGGGCGTACAGGCAACTGCATTCTGTGCCTGCTGCATGGATAACGGTCTCAGTTGAAAGAAACAATCATGATGAAAAGGAGGACGGACAATGAACAGGAAAATTATCGCAGCAGGGTGCTGTTGCCTTATGATTGCCGGTTTGCTGATGCTTGGCGGCTGTGCTCAGAAAAATGAAACTGCATCCACACCCCATAACGATCGTCCGAATAAGGAAGATACTGCGGTCAGTGAAATAGAAGACGGTTTGTCAAGCGTAGAATTCTCCAATATTGATATTTCGGTAATCGGAGCCGATATTTATCTGGTCACCGGGGATAAATACGCCATATCCTATGATTTGCATGCCAAAGAAATTGTTGAGCGCTCGGAAGTGGTAGGAGATACGCTCTACTTCTCCACAAGGTTTGACTGGGAGTGGAAACCGGACTATGGTGATTTCAGAGTGACCGTAACCGTCCCGGAAGATGCACAGCTGAATCATGTGAAATTATCAACGGTTGCAGGCAACATCGTTGATTCTGACAGAACGTACTCTGAGGCGATTCTTGAAACCACTTCAGGCAGAATCGAACTGAGTCGGATGAACGTACAGCGCATCGATGCAAAAACGGTTTCGGGCGGGATTTCCGTGACAGAAAGCACAGTTTCCAAGCTTCTGGCTGCGGATACGACCGGTTCCATAACCCTGGATGGTGATTTCGGAGTTGTCCGCGCTTACTCCGTATCAAGTGACTGTAAATTGACCGGTACGCTTGAAAAAGAGGCCAATATTGAAACTGTTTCGGGTAATATCTCTGTATCTGTTGGCGATGCGTCGGTGCAGGCGGCCAGCTATGGCACCGTTTACTGGAATGAAGCCGACCAGGGACACGCTTTCAAAAAGGCTGAGGGAGAAACCAAACTTTTGCTGAAGAGCGTTTCCGGAAAAATCAGAATTACCACGGAGTGAAAAAGGCGGCCTTTCAGGAGCGCCTGGCGGAAGCTGTGGGAACGGTTTCCGGGAATTTACAATAATCAATAATACAATAACCGGACAATGACCGGATGATTGTCGGCCGGCAAGTGGAATGCATTACCGGCTGAAAATGAAAAATCAGAAACTGTGTTTTGAGGTAAAGATATGTTTGATTTGAATGCGAAAAAGGGCTTTATCTGTGATATGGACGGTGTTATCTACCATGGCAATCAGATTCTGCCCGGTGTGCCTGAGTTTATTGACTGGCTTTACAGAGAGAAAAAGGAATTCCTCTTTTTGACAAACAACAGCGGATATACACCCAAAGAACTGCAGCAAAAACTTGCCCGTATGGGACTTGATGTTTCGGAAGACCATTTTTATACCAGCGCACTGGCAACGGCTGCATTTCTGAAAGAACAGGCTCCCGGCTGCTCTGTCTATGCCATTGGAGAAGCCGGCCTTCTCAATGCCCTGTACGATGCAGGCATCACCATGAACGATGTCAATCCGGACTATGTAGTCATTGGAGAGGGAAAGGCCTACTCTCTGGATACCCTGACGAAAGCCACCAATCTGGTGATAAAGGGAGCAAAGCTGATCGGAGCCAACTCTGACCTTTCCGGCCCGATTGAAAACGGCATTGCCCCTGCCTGCAGAGCATTGGTTGCACCCATTGAAATGGCAACCGGTAAGCAGGCGTATTTCTGTGGCAAGCCCAATCCGCTGATGATGCGCACTGGCCTTCGGCTGCTTAAATGTCATTCTGCCGAAGCCGTTATGGTTGGCGACCGCATGGATACGGACGTGATTTCCGGCCTGGAATGCGGTATGTCTACGATTCTCGTGCTGTCCGGCGTTTCTACGAAGGATACGCTTGATACCTATGCCTATCGTCCCACAATGGTTTTGGACGGCGTGGGGGACATTGTAAGAGAAGCGGAGCATCAGAGTAAACTGGGATAAACGAACATTTTACGAACAAAGCGCTGCCGGGAGTGTCCCGGCAGCGCTTTCGTTTTTACAGGCAAGGGGAAGGCAAATGAAAATGCCGGTTTCCTAACCGGCATTTTCTGGGCAAATATCAAGTGCGAGGCTTGCAAAGAATCTCGTCAATTTTGGTATCGAGGAAGGAAGCAGCGTGTGACGGACGCAGGACCAGTGCGGTGTCTGCACCGGTTCCGGAGCCGCCGACAGCAACAACCGGTTCACCGTACGGGATTACACCGGCATCTGTGGCCATCAGCGAAATTTCCACGCAGACTTTCACGCCTTGCCCAAACATACGCAAAGTATGGGCAGCGACTTCAACAGGGGAAACGCCGCCAAATTTGTTTGAAAAGCAGCGCTCTGCGCCGGATAACGCATGGGACATGGTGACAACCGGGATGTTTGCCTCTGACAGCTGAAGCCGTTTTTCACGTGAAAGCTCCTGCTCACCGGGAGCGTGAAAACCGGCTGCGTGGGAGACACAGATGATTTCCATTCCTTCCGGCTTCAGTGCGCACAGACGGTCGATGGTTGCTCCTGTGGTGGAGGCGACAACGATTCTTTTGATGCCGCGCTGGCGTGCACCGTCCAGTGCAATACGCAGTGTTTCGTCAGTATTACTGGAACCGGGCTGATTGAATAATTTCATAGAAAATCCCCCTTTCTGATAATGTGAAAATAATAACATCTTTTGCCGTAAAATGCAATCTGTTTGTTTCCGGAAGACAAATGCAAATGAAACGGCGATTTTTCTGCTTGCTGCCGATTTTTTCTCAGCTTTCCATAACATTATCAGCAGCGAAGAACCTGCGGAAATTTATGCGTAATGGACCATATCACGCACAATCCCGGAAAAACAGGAGATCGCTGCCGGTTATACTGAAAAATAGCTGAAATTCAGCATATTGCACAGAACATGGCTTGGGTCATTGACATAAAGTGTGCACGATGATATTATAATAAGAGCGTTGTACAGCCCGTATGATGTAATACCATATTGAAATTTGAGTTTTGGGAGGATATTTATGAAAATCCTGGTCCTAAATCCCGGTGCTACTTCAACGAAGATTTCTATCTTTGAAGAAGAAAATGAGATATTCAAAACCAATATTGAACATAGCGCGAAAGATCTTGCACCCTATGTTCATATTATTGACCAGGGCCCCTACCGTAAGGAACTGATCCTGAAGACCATTCAGGAGGCAGGCTATCAGATGTCGGATTTCGATGCTGTCTGTGGACGCGGCGGACTTCTGCGGCATATTCCCTCCGGTACGTATGCCATTACTGACAAGGTCATTGCTGATGTTATGAATCCTCCCTATGGAGAGCATGCGTCCAATTTGGGAGTTCTGCTGGCCAAAGAGCTGGGAGATCTGGCTGACCTTCCTTCTTTCTTCGTTGACCCTGTATGTGTGGATGAAATGACCGAGGTGGCTCATGTGTCCGGCTTTAAAGGAATGCAGAGAGAATCTTTCTTCCATGCGCTGAATCAAAAATCCATCGCACGGAAGGCTGCAAAGATTCTTGGCAAGCCTTACGAAGAATCCCGCATGATCGTGATTCATATGGGCGGTGGTGTTTCCGTTGCGGCACACGAGAACGGCCTGTGTGTGGATGTGTTCAATGTAAAAGACGAAGGCGCCTTCGGCATGGATCGGGGCGGAAGCCTTCCTGTCAATGCCGTAATCAACCTGTGTTTCTCGGGACTTACCAAAAAGGAAGTGAAAAAGAAGCTGGGTGTGGAAGCAGGCGCTTTCTCCTACGTGGGCACCAAGGACTTCCGTGAGGTTCAGCGCAGGGCACTGGAGGAAAATGATCCTGAATGCCGTCTGATTTTTGATGCTATGGCATACCAGCTTGCCAAGGATATTGGCGCCATGGCTGCTGTGCTGAAATATGACGTGGATGCCATTGTCTATACCGGTGGCATGGCATATTCCGATCCTTTGACGGAGGCAATTACCGGCTATGTAGGAAAGCTGGCGCCTGTCATCCGTTTGCCCGGCGAGGAGGAGATGCGTTCTCTGGCGGAAGGTGCGCTCCGTGTTCTCCGTGGAGAAAAGGCAAAGGTCTACTGATTTAGACGAACAGACTAATTTAGCTTAGACTACTTTAGGAGGTATATAAAAAGATGCTGAACACAATTTCCTCTATTCTGGCTGCTGCCGCTGCTGCGCCGGAAAAAAGGACCATTGCAGTTGCCGCTGCCCACGACGAGGATGTCCTCACCGCCGTGGCTGAGGCCCGGAAGGCCGGCATTGCCCAGGCGGTGCTGACCGGTCACGGCGGGAAAATCCGCGAGATTTTGAAGTCTATTGGGGAAGATCCCGAGAACTACACCATCTGCGAAGGGGAAACTGCCGCAGAGTGTGCCGCACTGGCTGTAAAGGCCGTCCGGGAAGGCAAGGCCAACTTCCTGATGAAGGGTCTTCTGGGTACCGGCGATCTGATGCGTGCCGTCATTGACCGCGAAAACGGCCTGCGTACCGGCAGACTTATCAGCCATGTCATGCTCTACGAGGTGCCCGGCTATAAAATGCTGGCTCTGACCGACGGTGGTATGAATACCTTCCCTGATTTGGAGAAGAAGGCAGAAATTCTGGAAAATGCCGCCAAGGTTCTGAAGGCTCTGGGGTATGAGTCAATGAATGCAGCCTGTGTCTGCGGTGCAGAAGTGGTGAATCCCAAAGTTCAGTCCACTCTGGATGCGAAAGCTCTGACCGAGATGACTGACCGGTGGGCACCTTATAATATGCAGGTTTGCGGCCCTGTCGGCATGGATCTGGCAGTCAGCACCGCTGCCTGCCGCCACAAGGGCTATGAGGCCCCCGGTGCCGGTGAAGCAGATATTCTGCTGGTTCCGACCTACGAGGTCGGCAACGGCATCGGCAAGACCATGGGCCTGTTTGCAGGAGCCAAGAATGCCGGAATTATTCTGGGTGCAAAGGTGCCCATCGTTCTGGTTTCCCGTGCGGATTCGGCTGAAAGCAAGCTGGCATCCATTGCACTGGGCGCCGTAACAGCAGGTCTGGTATAAAAAAGAATGTCAGGGCGAAAGCCCAAATAGATATATCCAAAGTGTATTCCAAAATACGAACAAATCATTTTCTTGAAAGGTGGGTTCTCTATGAAACACTTGCTCTCCGGCAATGAAGCCGCGGCAAGAGGCGCCTATGAAGGAGGCGTCAAGGTTTGCTCAGCTTATCCCGGCACACCCAGTACGGAGATTTTTGAAAATCTGCCCCAGTACAAGGACAGCCTGTACTGCGAGTGGGCACCCAATGAAAAGGTTGCCACCGAGGTTGCCATTGGTGCAGCTCTGGGCGGTGTCCGCAGCATGACTGCCATGAAGCACGTTGGCATGAATGTCGCTGCAGACCCGATTTTCACCGCTGCCTACAATGGCGTGGACAAAGGCTTTGTCATCGTCTCCGCGGATGATCCCTCCATGCACTCTTCTCAGAATGAGCAGGACAACCGGCATTATGCCCGTTCTGCCCGTCTGCCTATGGTGGAGCCGTCCGACTCTCAGGAGTGCCTGGACTTTATGAAGGCCGCATTTGAACTGTCCGAGCAGTGGCATATTCCTGTCCTGTACAGAGTGACTACCCGCGTATGTCACTCCAAGAGCCTGGTTGAGTTCTCTGACCGGAAAGAGGCTTCCTACGAGCCTTTTGTCCGCAATATCGCTGCCCGTGTCAGTACCCCTGCCAACGCTTACCGCAATCACGCAACCGTTGAAAAGAAAATGGAGGATCTGGTTGAATACGGCAATACCTGCCCCCTTAACAAGGTGGAAATGGCTGATACCAAAATCGGTGTCGTTACCGCCGGCATTGCTTACCAGTACGCCAAGGAAGCCTTCCCTGAGGGAACTTCTTTCCTGAAGCTGGGCCTTACCAACCCCATGCCCATGGGTCTGGTAAAAGACTTCGCTTCCAAGGTGGATAAGCTCTATGTCATTGAAGAGCTGGATCCCTTTATGGAAGAGCAGATCAAAGCCGCCGGTATCCCTTGCGTCGGCAAGGAACTGACCGGACTGCTGTATGAGCTGAATCCTCAGCTTCTGAAGGAGCGCCTGTTCAATGAAAAGCCTGCCACCAGAGCAGTAGCGGTGGAGCCTGTGCCCCGTCCTCCTGTCCTGTGCCCCGGCTGTCCTCACAGAGGCTTCTTCTACACCATGTCCAAGAATAAGAACTTCGTGGTCGCCGGTGACATCGGCTGCTACACCCTTGGCTGCGCGGCTCCTTTGAACGCGCTGGATTCCGTTGTCTGCATGGGCGGCGGCTTCACCGTGGCTATGGGTATGAGCAAGGCCTTCCAGATCGCTGGCGAGACCCAGAAGAAGGTCTTTGGTGTAGTTGGCGACTCTACCTTCTTCCACTCCGGCATGACCGGCGCGGCTGAAATCATTTATAACAAGGGCAACATGATTCCTGTTGTCCTGGATAACTCCATCACCGGTATGACCGGTCATCAGGATAACCCCGGTTCCGGTTACACCCTGCAGGGTGACATTGCTGAAGCTATCAAAATCGAAGATGTTCTGAAGTCCATGGGCTACCAGAATGTGATCATTGTGGATCCGCAGGATCTGAAGGCTATGCAGAAGGCTGTTGACGATGCACTGGCATCCACCGTTCCTGCTGCCATTATTACCCGTCGTCCCTGCCTGCTCATCAAGCGGATTAAGCACGACATCGGTCAGTGCGTTGTGGACACCGACAAGTGTATTGGCTGTAAGAAGTGCCTGAAGGTGGGCTGCCCTGCCGTTATGATGAAGGACGGCAAGAGCTCCATTGATCCCACTCTGTGTGTGGGCTGTACCGTCTGTGCACAGGTTTGCCCTGTGGAAGCCATTTCCAGAAAGGAGTAAGACAATGAGCGACGTAAAGAGTATTCTCCTTGTGGGCGTTGGCGGTCAGGGTGCTATTCTGACAGCTAAGGTCCTGGTCAACGGCCTGATGAAGGCCGGCTATGACGTGAAGATGTCCGAGGTTCACGGCATGAGCCAGAGAGGCGGTTCCGTTTCTACGCAGGTTCGCTGGGGCGAGAAGGTTTATTCTCCGCTCATCGGTGACGGCGCTGCCGACTACATGGTGGCCTTTGAAAAGATGGAGGCCGTCCGCTACGCAAAGTTCCTGAAGCCCGATGGTGTCGCTGTCATCAACGACTATGAGATTGCCTCTGCTACCACTGCTTCCGGTCAGTTCCAGTATCCTGAGGGATGTCTGGAGGCTATGCAGAATGCCTTTAAGACCTTCCCTCTGAAGGCCGGTGAAATCGCCATGGGTCTGGGCAACCCCAAGTGTATGAATATCGTACTCTTTGGTGCCCTGACACACGTGCTGGGCCTGGAACAGATTGACTGGGAGACCGTCATCCGTGAGACTGTGCCCGCCAAGTTCCTGGATCTCAACCTGCGTGCCTATCGTGCCGGTCTGGACGCTGCCAGAGCTGTTTAATAAAATGCTGTTTCGGGGGCGGACCGTTTAGCCCGCCCCCATACTCTGATTAGGGGGATTTCTAGTATGATATCTAAAGAAATGTGGGCTTTGGGTGCCAATCGTTCTGTGATCCGTGAGCTGTTTGAGTATGGCATGAGACAGGCTGCAATCGTAGGACCCGAGAATGTCTTCGATTACTCGATTGGTAATCCGTCCATTCCTTCTCCTGATGCCGTCAATGACGCTGTCCGCGCCATTCTGGATGACACCGACAGCATTAAGGTCCACGGCTATACCTCTGCCGTGGGCGATATGGAGACCCGGACGGCAATTGCAGACGATCTGAATGCACGCTACAACGCAGGCATTCGCCCCGAAAATCTGTTCATGTGCTGCGGCGCTGCGCCCGGACTCATTGCCATTATGCGTGCGCTGTCCGCTACAAAGGATGCGGAGTTTGTGGCCATTGCTCCTTATTTCCCGGAGTATAAGCCGTTTGCCACCTGTGCCGGCGGCAAGCTCGTTGTGGTTCCTGCCGATACCGAGCATTTCCAGATCAATCTGAAGGCGCTTGAGGCGGCAATTACCCCCAACACGCAGGCGGTAATCGTTAACTCTCCCAACAACCCTGCCGGCACTGTCTATACGGCTGAGACCATTACCGCTCTGGGACAGCTCCTGACCCGGAAGGGAGAAGAGTACGGGCATCCTATCTACATTCTGGCGGATGAGCCTTATCGTGAGCTGGTATACGACGGCGTGAAGGTTCCCTTCATTCCCAATCTGTACAAGAACACCATTGTGTGCTATTCCTATTCCAAGTCTCTGTCTCTGCCCGGTGAGCGTATCGGATATGTCTGTGTTCCCGATAGCTGTCAGGACAGCAAGGAGCTTTTCGCCGCGGTGGCAGGTGCAGCCCGCGCCGGCGGTCACGTCTGTGCACCTTCTCTGTGGCAGAAGGTTATTGCCCGGTGTGCACATCTGCGGCCTGATCTGGCGGCTTACGACAAAAACCGCAAAGCCCTGCAGGATGGCCTGACCAAAATCGGTTACACCATGGCCAAACCTGACGGTGCATTCTATCTGTTTGTAAAGGCTCCCAATGGAGATGATCTGGCCTTCTCCGAGATGGCAAAGGCCAAGAATCTGCTGGTGGTACCCGGTACCGGTTTTGGCTGCCCCGGCTGGTTCCGCATCTGCTATTGTGTTTCTTACGACATGATTATGAGAAGTATACCGGTTTTTGCAGAGCTTATGGAGCAGTGCAAGTAAATGATAGAAGGGCTGTCTCACCAATCGGTGGGGCAGCCCCTTTTTTTGCCCTTGTGAAGATAAAAGAAGGCTCTGTAGCCGAAGCAAAATAGGAAGCTCCTAACACTGTGCAGGGGAGAAGAAGAGCGTCCTAAGTGATGCCTCTCCGAAAAATATGTCAGCCGTTAAGGAAGAAAATGTCCTTATCGGCTGACATATTTTTGCCTGTGCCGGAATCAAAGTATAGGATCGAGAACGTCACTTGGGTGAGCATATCCGCAGACAATCTGAGTCGACCGTAAATTTTCCTATCTTAGGCTGTTTCTATGCGACTCCTTTTGATATACACCTGAGCACAAACTTGTCCGCATTGATTCCTTGAAAATGCTCCATGTGTATCCGGCAAAACACTTTTGGAAAGATGGGGAAGAGGGCAACCGGTATTATCCCGGAAGCGGGGGAGATGACAGTCAGATCTGTAACAATCAAACGCATGATGGGTGTTTTACACAAAAAGGGAGCATCCCATAAGGATACTCCCTAAGTCGAATGATAGGACTTGTAAAAATACTTGTATATCAAGGGCTTCCAGGCAACTGACAAGCTGTAGTGCTTAGTGCGTTTCTTCAGAATGTGTACAATAGTCACGCCGGAGTAGGTCCATCAAGCCGCGGATGCGTTCATCACAGATGGAATAGCGAATGTATTGGGACTGCTTTTCTGAGCAGATCAGCTTTGCATCCCGCAGTTTATGCAGGTGCTGGGAGAGGGCAGGAGCGGAAATATCCGGAACTGATTCACTCAGCTCACCTACTGTTTTGGGGCCTTCCAACAGCGCACACAGAATCAAAAGACGGTTTTCATTGGCCAGCTGCTCCATCAAAGCGGCCACTCGCTTTGCATTTTCACGCATGGGGGTTCTCCTTAGTCTGACTGCATCCGGTACAAGCGGAGCAGGTGGTTGCTTTTGAGGATTTTATGGCGTTTTTGCCGGCTCTGGCGCTGCAGATGAGCTGCGTGGTTGTACCCATTGGGCAGAAGACACACCAGCTTCGAGGTTTATAGAGAGCCATGACGATGAGACCAATCAGGGTGGAGGTGAGCATCATGCTGTAGAAGCCAAAAGCAAACTGAGCAACCCAGGAAGCGACCGCTGTACCGTGGTAGGCCCAGTGCCAGGGAAGCTTGAAGGTCCAGAACAGCTTTACTACCTGACGCAGGTTTTCGGCCCCGCTGCCTACAAGCCATGTGGTATAAAGCATCTGAAAGAACATTGCAAAGAAGAAAATCAGAAAACCATAGCGAAAAGCCTTGGAACGCATCCAGTTTGGGGTGGGCTTATTACGGGATAGCCCCAGCCGTCCACCAAGCAGATGTAAAAACTGGCCTCGATCACAATAGCGGTTGCAGTAGAGCTTGCCGCCGCCAAAGATGGCGATGAACAGCGGCAGGCAGAAAAAGATCATACCCAGCCAGGCAAACAAAATATTGAAAAATCCCAGACCAAGATAGATAGGGGTTACAATCCAAAGATAGTCGTACCAGTGCTTTTGTTTTTTCATTTGGGAACCTCCCGATTTTTTAGTTGAATAGCGCCGGCAGGGCATTCCTGCGTACACTTGCCGCAGCCCACACAGAGCTTTTCATCGATTTGTGCGAAGACGCCTTTCCAGATAGCAATTGCGGACAGAGGGCAGACTTTGGTGCAGCTGCCGCAGGCCACGCAGTACTCGTTCACTTGTGCATAGCGTTTTGATGCCATTCCTTTTCTCCTTAATATTACTTGATTCTGATAATTAAGCAAAAGCTTAATTTAGCAGTTGCTTAATTATAATGCATCAGCATACTTATGTCAATATAAAATTTTATAAATATGAAATGCCTGACGAAAGTGACTTGCGATAGAAGAATTTTAGAGATACTATCATCAGACTGTTTGCAGTGCCGGATTGATGGGACATCCCGGAGCTGAACATTCTCATGGAAACAAGAAAGGGAGTAGCTGTCAGCTGCTCCCAAATGGATTTGCGGATTCTCCTTTAGTCGGAGTGTGATTATAGAATTTCAAGAAAACTTGTTATATCCAGGGTTTGCAGGTAGTCAGCCAGCTGCGTTTCTGTATTTAACGAGGGAAGACATCTGCTTGATAGAAATATAAAGCGAAAGCCGGGAATTTTGCCTACGCTGACGATTTTGCTCACTTAGGACGATAGACCAAGTCCACAATGCCGTTATAACTTCTGTGGGAGATGAGGGTCAAAGACTTAGGTATTTCGTTTGTTCGGAAGAGACGGATTCCATTCCCCAACAGAGTGGGCAAGATGGAGATCGCGAGTTCATCTACGATATTGGCTTTTAGCGCCTGATCGATGATATCTGCACCGCCGCAAAGCCAAATATCTTTTCCATCCTGCTGTTTCAGCTTGGCCAGCAACGCAGCCATAGGAGTATCAACAAAATGAATTTCATTCTGATCTTCCTGTTTATGGTGAGTCAGCACATAGGACTGCATCCCCTCATAGGGCCAGCGATCCGGTGATAACTCAGTTATAATTTGTTGGTAGGTCGTATGTCCCAGAATGACAGTGTCTACTGTATCTATAAACTCGGGATAGCTTCCGCAGTTTTCGGGATCGCTTCCATCTCCGCCAAGCCAGCCTACGCCGCCAGATTTGTCTGCAATATATCCATCCAGACTCATGGCAATATAAAGTACAATTTTTCTCATACGGATTCTCCAATCTGCATATTTCACTGAACAATCATACCACAATTCTTGCCATATTCATAGTGAATAAGCCAACAAGGAGCTTTTCGCTGCACAATAGAAAAGCAATCATAAAGTGAGGGCGAGGTATTTTGCGGTGTAGCTGACACAGAAACTAACCGAGGCATCGATATGGTTAAACTAATGTTTCAAACTAGCATATAAAAAACGGGTGAATCCGTATAGGAGTCACCCGTTGGTTTGAGAAGCTATATCTGTGGGGAGCACTTGTTTGTTGTGTTGGTTAAGATGTGATACTCTGATATTCAGGCTTTAAAATACAGTTAAGCGTCCCTTTGCTGATTGTAAACTCAGGATTTCCCATAGAGCCAGGAGCAACTTCATATTTATCAAATGGAATGACAAGTTCACCGTTTTCGTTAAAATAAAAGTTCTGTTTATCCGAGATTTCCCACATATCCTCCTTATCTGTAAAGTATATCAGCGTGTTGTTTTCTTCAGTCCGCTCTTTCATCTGCTCCATAATGTCCTGCTTGATAACCTTGCCAAAATCCGATGTGCAGAACAGATCGGAGAATGTTACGATTTTGCCGGTATTTCTGTCGATGTTGTAGATTTTATAATAACTGTTACTGCTGCCAGTAACGCTGTTAACAATCAACTTTAAGGTAAACCAATTCTCTCTGTACATAAGAACCTCATAATCTACAAAAATTGCACCATAACCTTTATCACCGACGGCTTCCAGCTCATTATAAAACTGTTCTGCAAGTTTTGCGGTAAATTCATCTACATCCTTGTTGATCTGGTCGGCAGCTTCACTGTATCCGGGAGCTGATATATTGGGGACAGCAATATCCATTTCGTGATTGGGGTCAGAATAAGAATAATTTCGGACGGTAAACACACGAATCCAATTTCTATGCACAGGGGTGTCTCCCGTGCACTGCGCATAGACTGGGCTGATGTTAGGCATTACCAGCACAAAAACATACAGCAAGCAGGCAACAGTTACCGCAACATGGGACCAAATTCCTAAAGCGCGCGATGTGCCTTTTTTACCTGGCAAAACAGAGCGAATGGACATCATTTTCCTTTTTACAGATTGTGGCGGTTGTATGTTTTTCTCATCTGAGAATTTGCGTGATGCTTCATCAAATCCTTTTTCTTTCATTCGAAAAAATCCTCCTTGTGCAGAGTCTTGCGAATCATACTTTTTGCTCTTAAAAGCTGTTTCATTCATTGAATCGTACTGATCTTCAAAGCCGAAAGCTTAACATTTTTGAAGCGTTTCGATACACATATTATGTGCAGTTTTAAGAGTTCGAACTTAAATGAAGGATTGGTTTCTAATTCAAAAAAAGGTTATATGCAAAAAACGAACTGACAGCTGATAATTACATCAGCTGTCAGTTCATTTTTGGTCGGAGTGAGGGGATTCGAACCCCTGGCCTCTTGGACCCGAACCAAGCGCGATACCAAACTTCGCCACACCCCGTTAACTTTGATATTATAATGAATTATCTGCATCCTGTCAACCCCTTTGCTGACTTTTCAAAAAAAGTATGCATTTTCCGATATATGTTTCATATATTTCAAAGAAAGAAGGAGGGGATTGTGTGGGATACAAGATTGTTTACGGCCCTGAAAAGAAAGAAAATGAAAGCAAAAAAACATCACTGCTGAAGCTGCAGGCTCTGTCGGCTGCTTTCTTGTTGTTCTTTGTACTGTGCGTACACAGCTCCTGGCCTGCAGGCTCGGAAAAATTACAGGAATTGTTTCTTCCCGGAGACAAAAATCAGACAGGGGCAGCATTTGAAACACTTGTAGAGAATCTACAGGATGGAGAAGATTTTACAGAAGCCGTTACCGTTTTCTGTCAGGATCTTCTGGAGCAAACTCATGAAAATGGATAGGGAAGTACCGTTCAGCGGCGGCTTTTGCCTGATGCTGGCTCTTATGCTGCTGATTCTGCCGCTTTCTTGGGTAATTGCCGCATTGCTTGCCGGATTTGTACATGAACTGTGTCATTATGCGGCCATCCGCCTTTGCGGCGGACAAGCCGGAAAGATCCGCCTTTATAGTTTTGCGGCACAGATACCTCTGCCGCCTATGAGCCGCAGCAAAGAACTGCTGTGTACCCTGGCAGGCCCTTTTGGAGGACTTTCTCTTCTGCTCCTGGCTCGCTGGATTCCACGGACGGCAATCTGTGCGGCAATGCAGTCCCTTTATAATCTGCTGCCGATCTATCCTCTGGATGGCGGCAGAGCGCTGCAATGCGTTCTTGCCATGTGCACAAAGCCGCCTACGGCGCAGAAAATCTATCGTCTGACTCAGGCGGTTTGCCTGTTTTGCGTTGCGTGTGTAGGCTTTTACGGAACCTTTCTCTTGCATCTGGGCTTGCTTCCGATTTTGATTGCGGGCATGATCCTTGTGCGTACCAAATTCGTAAAAACTCCTTGCAAACTGGCGCAATAGAGGGTACAATATGAACATTACACATATTTGAGGTAATGTTATGACGGATTTATTACAGAGGATTCTTCCTACGGTGCAGAAGCCTGCCCGTTATACCGGGGGAGAATATAATCAAGTGATCAAAGATCCTGCGGATGTGCGGGTCAATGTAGCCTTTTGCTTTCCGGATACTTACGAAATTGGTATGTCCAATGTAGGTATGCGGATTCTTTATGGCGTTATGAATCAGATGGAAGGCGTATGGTGCCAGCGTGTTTTTGCTCCCTGGGGAGATATGGAACAGGCGATGCGGGAGCACAACCTGCCGCTCTGGGCACTGGAAAGCCGTAAGCCGGTGAAGGATTTTGATATGATTGCCTTTACCATCGGCTATGAGATGTGTTATACCAACATTCTGAATATGCTTTCTCTGGCGGGGGTGCCGCTGCACGCATCAGAGCGCAAAGGCTTGAAGAATATGGTCTTTGCAGGCGGTGTCTGTGCATTTAACCCGGAGCCTCTGGCGGACTTTATCGACTTCTTCTCTCTTGGTGAGGGAGAAGACATTACCGAGGAAATCCTTCGGCTCTATGACAGGGCAAAGGCTGAGGAATGGACTAAAGACGCTTTTTTGCTGGAGGTTTCCAAAATTCAGGGCGTCTATGTGCCGTCCTTCTATGAGCATGAATACAATGCGGATGGCACACTGGAAAGAGTTACGGTCACCCATGGCGCACCGGAAAGTGTTACTAAGCGGATCATTGAAGATCTGGACAATGCCTATTATCCCACGAAGATGATTGTGCCTTCTACGGAAATTGTCCACGACCGAGCTAATCTGGAGGTTTTCCGCGGCTGCATCCGTGGCTGCCGCTTCTGTCAGGCTGGTTTTTCCTGCCGACCTGTGCGGAAAAAGAGCGCAAAGGTACTGTATCGGCAGGCAAAGGAAACAATGGAAAATTCCGGTCACAATGAAGTGACGCTTTCAAGCCTTTCCACTTCGGATTATCGGGAACTGAGAGAGTTGACTGACGATATGATCCCTTATTGTCACGACAATAATATCAGCCTTTCCGTGCCTTCTCTGCGTGCGGACAATTTCTCGCGGGAGCTGATGGAAAGACTGCAGACCGTCCGCAAGAGCGGTCTGACATTTGCTCCGGAGGCCGGAACGCAGCGGCTGCGGGATGTGATCAATAAGAGCCTGACAGAGGAAGAAATTCTCACCACCTGCACCAATGCTTTTGCCGGCGGCTGGAACAATGTCAAGCTTTACTTTATGCTGGGTCTTCCGACCGAAACGGATGAGGATGTTCTGGGAATTGCCGAGCTGGTCTATAAGGTCATTCAGACCTGGAAGGAAAATGCGGTCAACAAGAAGCGGGGACTGCGAGTCCATGTGGCTACTGCCTTTTTTGTACCCAAGCCGCATACGCCTTTCCAGTGGGAAAAACAGATTACGCAGGAAGAGTATCTGCGCCGGTGCAAGCTGCTGAAATCTCATTTTTACAGCAAATCCATAGAGTATGACTATCACGAATCGGATCTCAGCCATTTGGAGGCTGTGATGGCCCGTGGTGACCGCCGGCTTTGTCCGGTGATCGAAGAAGCCGCAAAGCTGGGAGCACGACTGGACGGATGGGACGAATATTTCCGTTATGATCTGTGGCAGGAAGCTTTCCGAAAGTGCGGTGTGGATACTGCCTTCTATACCACCAGAGGTTATGGAGAAGACGAACATCTGGCATGGGACAGCATTGACGTAGGCGTTACAAAGGATTTCCTGCTGCGGGAACGCCACAGAGCCTATGAAGAAAAAGTGACACCGGATTGCCGCCACGGCTGTGCCGGCTGCGGTGCCAATAAACTGCTGCAGGAGGTGGAGTGCGATGCCTAGATTGCTGTTTTGCAAGACCGGGGATGCCGTCTGGATGTCGCATCTGGATCTGATGCGGGTGTTTCAGCGGTCGTTCAAGCGTGCTGCACTGCCTTTGACGCACACCAAGGGATTTAATCCCAGACCGTCCGTATCCATCGCACTGCCGCTGTCCGTTGGTGTGGAAAGTGTTTGCGAGCTTTTGGACTTTGACCTGGAGGGGGAGAAGATCCCCTGTGAGGAAATAAAAGAGCGACTGAACGGTGCGCTGGTGTCCGGAGTCCGGGTCCTCGACTGTTATGAAGGCGGAAGGAAACTGCGGGAGCTGGCATTGTTGTCCTGCGTTGTAACGCTCGAGTACGATGCCGGTGTGTCGGAGGGGACAGTGGAGCGCCTGTCCGGTCTGTTTGCCCGGGAAAGCCTTGTGGTAGAGAAAAAAGGCAAAAACGGTGTGACGGAACAGGATATTATCCCCATGATCCGTTCTTTGTGTGTAGTGCCGGTGGATGGAAATACTCTGGAATTGCAGGCGTTTATCTGCTGCCAGAATCCTTCACTCAATCCCATGCAGCTGGCTGCTGCCATTGAACGGTATTTGCCTGATTGCAAACCCGACTTTGTAAAGTGCCGCCGGGTGGATATTTACGATAATGATGAAAAATGTTTCAGATAAGGAGAAGCAACATGGAAAAAAACAATATGATCGAACTGGAAGAATGTCCTGTATGCCGGGGTGCCGGATACATCATGCACGAGGGCGGCTGGAATGTGCAGGTGGAGTGTGCTGACTGCAGTGCCCATACAGTCTTTGTAGAGTATAAGAATGAGGAAGAAAAGCTGGAAGCCGAAAAGAAGGTTGCCATGCTGTGGAACATGGGTAAGGTCATCAAATCCGATGTAGGTGAATAATCACCTGCGTTGTCTTTTGATTTTGACGGGAAACCGCCGTTGCTTTGCAGGAATTGTGCCTGCAGGGAAACGGCGGCTTTCCGTATTGTAAGATTTTTCCGGCAGGAAAAAACGGTTTGCAGCGATATTTTTTGCGCGTATTATCTGCAGAATGAAAAATGCAATCTGAATTGTTTGGAAAATATATGGAAAATTATATTTATGCCTTGAAATACTGCTGAATTTATTTGATTAAAAATTTATTAAAAAAAGTGAAAATAATGCTTGCATTTTTCGGCAGGATGTGATAGTATATTGGAGTCGTCGGGAGACGCAAGTAAATATCCGGGTGTGGCGAAGTTTGGTATCGCGCTTGAATGGGGTTCAAGAGGCCGCTGGTTCGAATCCAGTCACTCGGACCAAGGAGACCGTCTGAATAGACGGTCTCCTTTTTGTTTTATTATAACTTTTGACCCAAATCACAACTTGTGTTTGGGTCAAAAGTCATAATGTGGGTGTTCTGACAAACGGAACAGAATTCCATATTTAGAAAGGTATGTGGTCATATGTGGTTGGTGGCATCTATTCTTTCTGCTTTCTTTGGAGGAATCACTGCAATTTTTGCAAAATGCGGAATCAAAGATACGGATTCTGATGTTGCGACAGCATTAAGGACAATTGTGGTTCTGCTTTTTTCCTGGATCATGGTGTTTGTGGCAGGTTCTGCTCACACGATTACCTCAATTGCACCTAAATCGCTGCTCTTTTTAGCCTTGTCCGGTATTGCTACAGGTGCATCTTGGATTTGCTATTTTAAGGCGCTCTCTTTGGGTAACGTCAATAAAGTCACGCCAATCGACAAATTCAGCACTGTGTTATCCGTGCTTCTTGCAATTCTGCTGTTCCATGAAACGGAGCATTTGATTGTTAAGCTTGCCGGAACAGCAATTCTTACAATAGGCATATTTTTGATGATTCAGAAAAAAACAAATGCAGGCGAGCCGAAAAAGAATGGTCAATGGATGATTTATGCGATCCTCTCTGCGGTGTTTGCTGCAT
Source organism: Oscillospiraceae bacterium (assembly GCA_020025535.1). Taxonomy (GTDB): domain Bacteria; phylum Bacillota; class Clostridia; order Oscillospirales; family Oscillospiraceae; genus Faecousia. The sequence goes on from JAHHRY010000002.1 coordinate 52,204, forward strand.
TGACCTCGATTTTTGCAAAGATTGGAATTACGGATGTTGAGTCAAATCTAGGGACGGCTATCCGCACATGCTTTGTTCTGATTATGGCATGGCTCATTGTGTTTGCAAAAGGAAAACAGGGGCAAGTAAAGAATATTAACAAACGTGAGCTGGGTTTCATTTCTTTGTCCGGTCTGTCAACCGGAGCATCATGGCTGTTCTACTATTATGCAATCCAAAATGGAATTGTCAGTGTTGTCGTTCCAATCGATAAGCTCAGTATTGTAGTAACAGTTGTTTTTTCTTATGTGGTATTCAAAGAAAAACTTAGTGCCAAAGCTTTTGCTGGACTGTGCTTGATGGTTGCTGGAACATTTGTGATGGCAATTTGGGCATAAGTTTTTTGAAAAAGATTGAAGGACGATTTCACTGTTCTATAAACAGAAACCATTGATATAACCGTATTTTTGAAATTTATAACTGACTCTGTTCAAAGCACCGAATTTGAAGATGTTTCTTCAGATTCGGTGCTTTTTGCCAATGTACGGATAGACTGCTTGATTTTGAGATAATCAGAGATTCCCCCTATTGCTGCAAGATGCTTCAGGGGTTTGGCAACAGAGTGTGGAAGAAGGAATAATCTGCGAACTGATTGTCTTTGAAGATGTTGTGACAATTGTATTTCTCGCTGTTGGGATGACAAATGTTGTAGACGGAGACAAATGTGCCTGTTCATGGACAACTATTATTGATTTGCAGTTATGGCTGGAGGTGATAAAATGCAAATGGTAAATCTGAGTGCTTTCTGTGGAGGTATATCCCGTCAGATTATGGAAAAATCAGAAAAAGTATGGCAAAAATGCCGGGGAGTATCTGCAGCTGTCAGAAAAGTGCTTTTCCCTGCAGCTAACCATCGGTGCGGCGTCTGCTGTGGATTTAGGACCCGTTTGCAGCACCCGCACGCATGGGACGGGGCTTCATTCTGCACAGCGGGTACTGATTTAAATGCAATGGAAGGAGGAAAAAATCGGTATGGTGAAGTTGTATAAACGCAATGTTCCCGTTAAGCTGTCCGAGCATTACAGCAGCAAAGATTTTGCCTGTGAATGCGGCTGCGGCGAAACGCCTGTCGATGATCGGCTGGTAGAGATTCTGGAGAAGATTGCTGCTCATTTCGGCGTTGTTCCGATTGTGACAAGCGGATACCGCTGTCTCAAAGAAAACGCCAGAACACCCCACGCAAATCCGAAATCCTATCATGTGGAGGGCATGGCGGCAGATATTGTTGTACCGGGTATTCATCCGCGAGCGGTTGCCAAGTATGCGGAAAGCATCGAAGTGAATGGAATCGGCCTGTATCTGTCTGCCAGCGGCGGCTACTTTACCCATCTGGACTCCCGGCCCAGAGAAAAGCGGCAGTACTGGAAAGGCCATGAGGGGATTCTGGTGCCCACTTTTGGCGGCCGTGAGATCAAATTCAGCCTTAATGTCCGCGTCCTCCAGTACGGGATGCAGGGCGATGACGTAAAGGCTCTGCAGTATGCCCTAGCGGGAAGAGGACTGTATGAATCCGGGTTTGACGGCCATTTTGGCCCCGGTACAAAGCGGGCTGTGATGGCATTCCAGAAGTCGGAAGGCCTGGACGTGGACGGTTCCTGCGGCCCTGCAACTCGCCGTAAGCTGCTGGGAGTGGAGTGAGGTACCATGGAAGTGCTGAAGACAATTGCGGGACACGCAGCAGACCTGTGTGCCATCATTACACTGGTTACTCTTTTTGTTAAGCCTGTACGAAACTGGCTGTTTGGTGCGGAAAAAGCAAGGGAAGGGCAGAGGTGTTTGCTCCGCAGCGAGATCGTTAAAATTTACTACCGGAACCAAAAGGACAAGTGCTTGCAGGAGTACGAATACAAGAACATGACTCAGTGCTACAAGGCATACAAAAGCCTTGGGGGCAATTCGTTCATTGATCACATCTACAATGAGATGCAGGAGTGGACAGTCACATATTAGGAGGAAATACTATGAAAAACAAGCTTGCAAAGCTGATTGACGTGAAGTCCATTATGACTCTGCTTCTGACGATAGTGTTCTGTGTGCTGGCACTTCTGGGAATCATTTCCGGCACGGAATTTCTCACGATTTTCACAGTGGTGGTAGGCTTCTATTTTGGCACTCAGAGTGAAAAAAAGACTTCTGAAACCGACCGACCGGACAATCCGTAAAACGAAACAGGAAGCAGCGAAGCCGCGGAATTTCATTCCGCGGCTTTGTTTTTTATGTTCCGGAGAGTGACAGTGGAAAGACAATCCCACGAAAGCCGCCGGAGAGAATATGGCCGCTATTTTTCATTTGAGTAAAATGACATAGAAACGATGATTCCTGCAAAGAAAATGCACCAAAATATATGAAAAACACCGGTAATTCTGTGCCATACTTGACTTTTCTTAATTCGGGAAGATAATGATATAATACAGAAATCGATGCATGAAAGGATGCGGTGTTGTGAATTCAAATCGCAATTCCCTTACAGAGGGAAGTATTTGGAAAGCGTTACTGCTGTTTGCACTTCCGGTTTTCTGGGGAAATGTATTTCAGCAGCTTTATAATACAATCGACTCTTTAATTGTGGGTCAGTTTTTAGGTGATCAGGCTTTGGCTGCGGTCAGCTCGTCCGGCAACCTGATTTTTATGTTTGTCGGATTTTTTAATGGTATCGCCATGGGTGCCGGTGTGATGATTGCCAGATACTTCGGCGCAAAAGACTACGACGAAATGGATCGGGCCATTCATACGGATGTGGCATTTGGTCTGATTACCGGCGGAATCCTGACGATTCTTGGCGTTACTCTGACACCGGTTATTTTGGTATGGATGGGAACTCCCGCTCAAGTTATGCAGGAATCCGTTCAGTATTTCCGCTTCTATTTCTTCGGCGCCATCTTTACGGTCATGTACAACATTTTTGTCGGCATTCTTCACGCTATGGGTGACAGCAAACACCCGCTGTATTATTTGATCTTTTCTTCCATTGTCAATGTGGCGCTGGATTTGGTTTTTGTGGGCGTGTTTAAAATGGGTGTCGGTTCGGCTGCTCTGGCAACTACAATTTCGCAGGGCATCAGTGCAATCCTGTGCTGCATCCAGATGATTCGGATGAAGGGACCCGGCAAGCTGATACTGAAAAATATTCGCATCCACCTTCCCAGTCTGAAGGGCATTGTCCGCTATGGTCTGCCGGCAGGCATCCAGAACTCTGTGATTGGTCTTGCCAATGTGGTGGTGCAGTCCAACATCAATGCCTTTGGCACGGCCGCTATGGCCGGATGCGGCGCGTATTCTAAGATCGAAGGTTTTGCCTTCCTTCCCATTACCTGCTTTGCACAGGCGCTTGCGACCTTTGTGGGGCAGAATCTCGGCGCTTGCAAGTATGACCGCGTGAAGAAGGGCTCTGTGTTCGGTGCCGTCTGTTCGGTTGTGACTGCGGAGATTGTGGGTGTCTTTACTTATTTCCTGGCGCCTCAGCTGATTTCTCTGTTTAACAGCAGCCCGGATGTTGTGGAATTAGGCGTCCGCCACTGCAGAACCATCAGCCTGTTTTTCTTCCTGCTGGCGTTTTCACACTGTGCGGCCGGTATTCTGCGCGGTGCGGGCAAAGCATTCGTTCCCATGGTTACAATGCTGGTTTGCTGGTGCCTGATTCGCGTTTCCTATATCACCATTGCGGTAAAGATTGTACCGCAGCTGGAAACTGTCTCCTGGGCGTATCCGATCACATGGACCTGCAGCAGTGTGGTTTTCGTGATCTATCTGCTGAAAGGAAACTGGCTGTATTACTTTGAACAGTCCGGTCAGGCTGCCGAGGCGAAAAACTGACAGAAGGCGTTAATTCACAGTCTGTTCTGGAGGGAAAACATGGAGTGGATGGATCACAAGTGCCGATGCCTTTGGGCGAGACCGGGGAATCCTCGCTACATCCAGTATCACGACAGTGAGTGGGGAATCCCGGTTTATGAAGATCACAAATTGTTTGAGATGCTTGTTCTGGAATCATTTCAGGCGGGCCTCTCCTGGGAATGCGTCCTTGATAAACGGGATGCCTTCCGCGCAGCATTTGATAACTTTGAACTGAATAAGGTTTGCGAATATGATGATGAGAAAACAGCTCAGCTGCTGAGCAATCCTGCCATCATACGCAACCGGCTGAAAGTCAGGGCGGCCGTGGGCAATGCGAAGGTATTTCGGAAGATACAGGAAGAATTTGGAACCTTTTCCCGGTATCTCTGGGGCTGGACCGGCGGCAAGGTCGTGTATGAAAAGGGCATGACCCGTTCGGATTTATCTGATCGTATTTCGCAGGATCTTAAAAAACGTGGTATGACATTTGTTGGCAGTACCACGATATATGCCTATTTGCAGGCTGTGGGCGTAGTTTATTCCCATGATAAAGGCTGCTTTTTGGAGCATAAGGATTAAATTGAAACAGGGTGGATCTTTTAAGGTTTGCCCTGTTTTTTGGGGTCAAACACCCCGTATTAAGTGCTGAAGAAAAGGAACCGGTATGCGAATCCTTCCCCGCTTTCAGAAGATATAAGGGATTTCCTGCTATGCTTAATAAATCTTAAGGTTCCATACAGAGTCAATGAATATTGAAATGCTATATTGAAGCAGCATAACTGGTAGTATGCAAATCAAGTCCCGAATGGAGTTCCCGGAATATGATTAAAAATGTACTGGAGTATCTGGAAAACACTGCCCAAAGATCTTGTGCGGCAGCTGTAATAGACGAAAACGGAATGTGCAGTTATGCTGATTTGCTGCAGAGCAGCAAGAAAATCGGCAGTGCACTTGCCGCTAAAACCGAATGCAATCAGCCTGTTGCTGTCTTGATGGAAAAGGGCATCCATACACTGAGTGCTTTTTTCGGAATCGTATATGCAGGCTGTTATTATACATTGCTGAATCCCGATTTGCCGTCTGCAAGACTTATGCATGTTCAGAATGTCCTGCAGGCAGAGTATGTGATTACCGATGATGCCCATTTGCAAATGGCTAGGGAAATCTTCCCGGAAGAGAGCATTTTGCTGCTGGATAATTTGAAACAATCCGAGATAAACCAAAGTGCTTTGGATTTTGTACGGGATACCATGATCGACACCGATCCGCTTTATGTGAATTTCACCTCCGGTTCCACGGGCGTGCCCAAAGGCGTGGTCATCGGGCACCGTTCGGTGATTGATTTTATTGAGATATTTACGGAGATCTTCCATATTACCGGTGAGGACGTAATCGGAAACCAGGCCCCGTTTGATTTTGATGTGTCTGTGAAGGATATCTATTCCGCCATTAAAACGGGAGCTTCGCTGGTTATGATTCCGAAACGCCTGTTCTCACAGCCGGTGGATCTGCTGGATTTCATCTGCGATCATAACGTAACCACTATGATTTGGGCGGTGTCCGCACTCTGTCTGATCAGCACGTTCCACGGTCTTGATTATAAGACGCCTCATACGGTGAATAAGATCCTTTTCAGCGGTGAGGTAATGCCGATGAAACACCTGAATGCCTGGATGACCCATTTGCCGGATGCCGAATTTGTGAATCTGTATGGTCCCACGGAAATCACCTGCAACTGTACTTATCACCGGATCGACCGTTCCAGAAATTACGACGGCGGAATCCCAATCGGCAAGGCTTTTCCCAATGAGCGGGTGTTCCTTCTGGACGAGCATGACTGCATTGTCCGGGAGAAGGGCGTCTCCGGCGAGATCTGCGTCAGCGGTACGGCGGTGGGACTGGGATATTTCCGTGCGTCGGCCCAGACAATGGAGAAGTTCCCGCAGAATCCCGTTAACGGCTGCTATCATGAACGGATTTACCGCACCGGAGACCTGGCCTGCTATGATGAGCAAGGCAATCTTCGGTTCCTAGGCCGTAAGGATTTCCAGATCAAGTACATGGGGCATCGGATCGAGCTGGAAGAAATCGAAAAAGCAATTGCTGAGATGGAAGGCGTCGAGCGTGCCTGCTGCGTGTTTGACGAAGAAAAGAGCAAGCTGTATGGCTACTATGTAGGCACTTCCAACGGTAAGGAATTGCGTAGAAAACTGTCTGAATCGCTGCCAATTTTCATGGTGCCCAGTCGGCTGATGCAGGTAGAGCGGATGCCCTTAAGTAAAAACGGAAAAATTGACAGAAAGGCACTGCTGGCGGAAGGAAACAGGAAAAGATGAATTACCAAGAAATAGAAAGACTCACAACACAATACGCAACGCCCATGTATGTCTTTGACATTGGTGTGCTGCGAGATAGAATCCGGCAATTAAATGAGATGCTGCCGGAAAATGTAGGCCTGTGCTACGCAATCAAGGCAAACACGTTTATTCTGAAAGAAATTGCCGATTGCCTGGATCGTTTTGAGGTATGCTCTCCCGGCGAGGGATATATCTGCGAGCGCTTGAATATGCCTATGGAGAAATTGGTGATTTCCGGCGTATACAAGACACCGGAATATATCGAGCACTTGATCTGCAATCATCCGAATGTAGGTATTTACACCGTGGAATCCATGGAACAGTTCTGCCTGCTTAAGAAGTTGTCCGCAAAATACCATGTAAGACTTTCCGTGCTTTTGCGGCTTACCAGCGGAAATCAGTTCGGACTGGAAGAAGACGAAATTTTCAGGATTATCAGCACGGAACGGGAAACCTTTGATATCAGAGGCATTCAGTATTTTTCAGGTACGCAGAAGAACTCCGTGAAGCGTCTGAAACGGGAAATTGATTATCTGGATGGCTTTTTGCAGACACTGCAGCAGGAGTATCACTTTGCAGCCGAAGAACTGGAGTACGGCCCTGGCTTGCCCGTTGCCTATTTTGAAGCGGAAGAGTTTGACGAAGCGGCACATCTTGCAGAATTGTCCCAATTACTTACCGGAATGCAGTATCAGGCAAAAGTGACGCTGGAGCTTGGAAGAAGCATCGCTGCCAGCTGCGGTACTTATCTGAGCAGGGTAGTGGACGCCAAGACCAATAAGAAACAGAATTATGCCATTCTGGATGGCGGCATTCATCATCTGGTTTACTATGGTCAGACAATGGCCATGAAAATTCCCATGCATCAGGTATTCCCTCCGAGAGAGGGCGAAGAAAAAAACTGGAATCTTTGTGGTTCTCTTTGCACCATCAACGATATTCTGGTAAAACAGCTTCCCGTAACCGATCTGAAGATCGGGGATGTGTTTGCGTTCCATAATACCGGTGCGTATTGCATGACAGAGGGTATCTCTCTGTTTTTGAGTCGTGATCTTCCGCAGGTTGTGCTGCTGAAAGAAAACGGAGAAACCGTTCTCGCAAGAAGCGCAGTCGCTACGGATCCAATCAATACACCAAATTACGAAAGGATATAATTTACGATGGACGAACTGATTGAAATTCTGGAGGAAATCCAGCCGGATGTAGACTACAAAACCTGCCATAACCTGATTGACGGTCATTATCTGGATTCTCTTTCCATTCTGTCACTGGTGGCAGAACTGGAAGATGCTTTTGACATTACTATTCCCACGGTGGAGATCATTCCTGCCAATTTTAACTCCGCTGAGGACATCTGGACTATGATCGTCCGTCTTCAGGAGGAAGATTAAGCATGCAGTCATACTGTTCCCTGATTTATCTGGGGATATTTTTGCCGGCGGTCATGCTTGTATATAGTCTGATGCCCCAGAAACATCGGAGGAAAGTGCTGCTTCTGGCCAGCTATGTATTTTTTTGGCTGGTCAGCGGCAAACTGCTGGTTTACCTGTTGATGTCCACGCTGTCCATTCACCATTTTGGATTATGGATGGCATCGATTATCAATGAAAAAAAGAGTGTACTGGCGCAGGCTGAAAAAAGCGAAAAAAAGGAAATTAAAGCCAGATATCAGCGCCAGCTGCGCGGCGTCGTTACCTTTGCCGTTTTGCTGCATGTGGGTGTTTTGGTGGTTTTAAAATATTCCGCTTTTTTAGGCACCAATTTCAACCTGCTGCTCTCGGCATTGAAGGCACCGTTTTCCATCCCGATTCCGACTTTCCTGCTGCCAATCGGTATTTCCTTCTACACAATGCAGGCACTGTCTTACCTGTTTGATGTATACCGGGAGACGATCAAGGCGGACCGTAATCTGGAACGTCTGGCCCTGTACATGAGCTTCTTCCCGCAGATCATGGAAGGCCCTATCTGTCGCTATTCTCAAACAGCCATGCAGCTTTGGGAATGCCAAAAGATCACATACAGCAACATGACCATGGGTATGCAGCGTATACTGATGGGTGTGATGAAGAAAATGGTCATTGCAGACCGGCTGAATATCCTGATCAAAGTGGTGTTCTCCGGATACGACAAGTATGACGGCAGCGTTATGCTGATTGCTATGGTCTGCTACACTTGTCAGCTTTACATGGATTTCTCCGGCGCTATGGATGTGGTCATCGGTACGGGCGAAATCTTCGGAATCAAGATGCCGGAAAATTTCCGCCAGCCCTTCTTTTCCAGAACGATTTCGGAATTCTGGACCAGATGGCATATTTCGCTGGGTGCCTGGTTCCGGGACTATGTGTTTTATCCTCTGTCCATGTCCAAGCCGCTGAAAAATCTGACGATTGCATCCAGAAAACATCTGGGCAACCACTTCGGCCCTCTGGTTTCCGGCTCGATTGCTTTGTTCACCGTATGGCTTTTCAATGGCCTGTGGCACGGCTCCGGCTGGCAGTACATATTCTTTGGTATGTATCATTTTGTCCTGATTTTGCTGGGCAGCATTGTGGAGCCTTTTGTGAAAAAGGGGACGGAGAAGCTGCATATCAACCGGGGCGGCTGGCCCTATAAAGGAATGCAGATTTTTCGTACCGTGTGTCTTGTGAATATCGGCGAGCTGTTTTTCCGCGCAAACGGTCTGTCTGCGGGAATTGCCATGTTTAAAAATATGGTAACCAATTTCACTTTTGCATCCTTTCGGGACAACAGCTTTTATAAACTTGGCATGGACAGATACGATGTGATCATCACGATTGTGGCAGTTGCCATTGTGCTTTTCGTGAGCATTCAGAATGAGCGGGGAATTTCCGTAAGAAAGAGTCTCGCCCAAAAGAATGTCGTTGTTCGATGGGCCGTCATTTATGCTCTGATTTTCTTTATCATCATTTATGGTGCCTATGGTGCCGGATACGTGCCGCTTGACCCCATTTACGCAAATTTCTAAGGAGAAAAACATGAAAGAAAAGATGAAGCTTTTTGGCAGATGTACCGCTTTTTTGTTGATTCTCTTGATTCTTTTATCGGTAGCTTCTTATATTTTCATGCCGAAAAACAACAAAAAGGAATTCGGCATGGATGTGATAACGGCTAACGGAATCCTGGGTGAAAAAGAAAATACAATCGATGTGCTCATTGTTGGCGACAGCGAAAGCTACTGCTCCTTTACGCCGATGTATATGTGGGAAAAACATGGGTTTACTTCCTACGTCTGCGGAACGCCGGGACAGCCGCTTTATGACTCATACCGCTTTCTGGAAAAGGCATTCAAGTATCAGAAACCTTCTGTTGTAATTCTGGAAACGGACACCATTTTCCGCGAATATAAGTACAGCAAGCATCTGCTTTCCAGAATGCAGGGAATGTTTCCTGTGTTTCAGTACCATAATCGATGGAAGTCTGTGACCATCAATGACTTTGGCAGCCCCATTGACTATACCTGGACCAACGATCACAAGGGTTATTATTTGAATCAGAAGGTGATTGCCGGTTCGGACAAGGGGTATATGACCCCTACCGATGAGATACAGGATATTCCGGATCTGAATCGCCGCTGTCTGAAAGATATTATCGATATCTGCCAGAAGAACGATGCCAAACTGATTTTTGTGGGTGCGCCCACAACCAAAAACTGGGACTACGCCAAACACAATGGTGTTCAGGAATTTGCAGACAAGCACGATATTGAGTACCTGGACATGAATCTGATTTGGAAAGAACTGGGCATTGACTGGGCTACGGATACCCGTGACAGAGGCGACCATCTGAATCACAGTGGTGCCGTAAAGGTAACGGATTATCTGGGTAAATATCTGAAAGAGAAATTTACTCTGCCGGATCATCGGGACGATGCAGCGTACAGCGCCTGGGATGAGGCACTGAAGCGCTATAACGCGTCCGTCCTTGCGGGTGAATAATCCGGGAATCTGCTGCAAACAAGTTTGAAAGACGAGTATGTTTTCCTTCATGGAAAACCTGCTCGTCTTTTTATTTTGAGGCGGCGCAGAAATAAAAGCCGTAAGAATGGATAATTTAATTGTCATCATGCGTTCATTATTCCGTGAAGGTATGCTATAATAACTGTACAGTTCCTGACAGTCATAAAACGACTGAATTATCTGGTTTTTTGAAGGATTGTTCGGAAAAGTCTATAGAAAAATTAAGATAACATGAATAACCTGTTAATAATTTTATGATATGTTGGTAGCGTACTAAAATCGGTTTTGAAAATTAAGCCTGTAAGACTCGGAGGGATACGATGGAATATCCAATTTTGGTTGCGGAAGATGATAAGGATATTATCGAGCTTTTGACTTTATATCTGAACGGAGAAGGTTTTGCCGTTTATACAGCGGAAAACGGAGAAGATGCTCTGCAAATCATTAAAACCAAAGATGTGGCCCTTGCGCTGGTAGATATTATGATGCCGAAGATGAATGGCTATGATTTGATTCGGAATGTGCGGGAGTTCAGTAATATACCGATTATTATCGTTTCTGCCAAGGGAATGGATGTGGACAGAATTTTGGGCCTCAATATCGGTGCAGACGCCTATATTACGAAGCCGTTTAATCCTTTGGAAGTAATTGCATACATAAAGGCAACCCTGCGGCGCTATTATCAGCTGGGCGCTGATAAAGTACAGCAGGAACCGCAGAATATTGTTGTTGGGGAACTGGAGTTTGACACACAAAAATTCCTTCTGAGAAAAAATGGCGTTGTTGTTCCGCTGACCTCGGCAGAACTGAAAATCATGGCGAAGATGATGAAAAATCCGGAACGGATTTTTACCAAAGCACAGCTGTACGAATGCATCAACGGGGAGTTTTATGAGAGCGATGACAATACCATGATGGTGCATATTTCCAATATCCGTTCCAAAATCGAGGACGATCCCGCAAAGCCCGAATATATCAAGACAGTCAGGGGGTTAGGCTACCGAATTGAAAATAAAAAATAAACACCAAAGTTTTGTACAGACGTGTATTCTGCATTTTGTGGTATACTCTCTGGTTGCCCTTGCTCTGGTTCTGCTGCTGAATTATCTGACAAATTCCATATTAAACAATGCGTTTCCTTCCATTGACACTCTGCTGGAGCATCGGGACAAGCTGGAAAGAGATGATTTTTCAAACATACCATACTGGAAATTCAAAAACTGTGAATTCATCGTTTATGATGATCAGAACCAGGTGATTTACTCCACAGAGTCGGATCTGCAGGAAAAACTGAAGCCCGGTGATACGGATCTGATTCAGGAATACAGCTACACCCAGTTTTTTGAAGTTCTGCAGAGGATCGACGAAAACGGCAGGATTTTTTATGAGATCTACTGCTATCAGTATAATGTAGAAACCGAAGAATATGAAGTGGATGACTATTGCGTCGTTGATGCCAATTATAAAATCATCGAGGGTGATCTGTTTTCCGGGAGAGAATATCTTTCTCAAAAGGATTTTGACCTGATCAGGGGTAACTACGAAAACAACAAGGAAATTATTAAGTATCAATACAAGACCAGCATGAATGAGGAACGTACCCTGATTTTTGTTTTCCCTAAATTCAGCATCAATGATTACAACAAGACAGTGGAAGCTACCAACAGACTGTGGTTCGTATTTGTTCTGGTGCTGTTTGTGATCATCATTGTTCAGTCTTTCCTGTTCAGCCGGAGAATTAAGCATTCTCTGAAACCGCTGGATGCAGCAATCGTTTCCTACGGAAGCGAGAAACACAGCAATATTTCCAGAGATGAGGTGCCGATGGAATTCCGGCATATTGTAGACGATTTTGAAAACTTGCTGAAGCGTCTGGATCAGGCCAAAGAGGAAAAAGAACACGAAGAGCAGGAGCGTTACCGAATGCTCGCCAATATCAGTCACGACCTGAATACGCCGCTTACGGCCATTCAGGGCTATTCCAAGGCTTTCTGCGATGGTATCGTGCAGCCTGAGAAAAAGGATCTGTATATGAAGACCATCTATCATAAGTCGATGGCCTGCTCAGAACTGATGGATACATTCTTTGAGTTTACAAAGCTTCAGCACCCGGATTTTATCCCCAACCTGGAAACCGTGGATCTTGCGGAATTTATCCGGGAGTATCTGGGCGAAAAGTATGTTGAGTTCGAGCTGAAGGATTTCCATATGGAGCCGGACATTCCGGAGAAAACAATTCTTTGTAAGGTGGATTGCAAGCTCCTGCGCCGGGCACTGGATAATCTGACAGCGAACGCTTTAAAGTACAATCCCAAAGGGACAACGGTCCTTTACTCTCTCCGGGACGAAAAGGAGATGATTTATCTGACGATTGCCGATGACGGTATCGGCATTCCCCGGGAAATTCGCAAAGAAGTATTTGAACCATTCATCACAGGCAACAGTGCCAGAACTACGGACAGCGGTACCGGGTTCGGCATGACCATCACCAGAAAGATTGTAGAGCTTCATGGCGGCACAATCCGCTTGCTGGATACGCCCCGCAGCGGTTATAGTACGGAATTTGAGATCCTGCTGCATAAATGTGATCGCCAGTAGTACGACAGATTTGGAAATGAGGAAATTTGTATGGCTTTATTAACATTGAAGGATATTGGAAAAATCTATGTTTCCGAGGGAAACGTGGCAGTCGGTATCCGTGGAGTCAACCTTTCCTTTGAGCGGGGGGAGTTTGTTGCCATTACCGGCAAATCCGGTTCCGGCAAATCTACGCTGCTGAACGTCATAAGCGGTATCGATTCCTATGAAGAAGGCGAGCTGTTCGTTGAGGGGCAGCCAACGTCTCATTACCTGCAGCCCGATTGGGAGGAATACAGAAAGAAGTATATTTCTTTCATATTCCAGGATTACAATATCATTGACAGCTTTACCGTTCTGCAGAATGTAGAGCTGGCCCTGATGCATATCGAGGACAAGAAGGAACGCCGCAGGCGTGCGCTGCAGCTGCTGGACCGTGTGGGCTTGTCCTCCCACATTCACCAGAAAGGCAGCAAGCTTTCCGGCGGCCAGAAGCAGAGAACGGTAATCGCCCGCGCTCTGGCAAAAGATAGCCCCATCATTCTGGCGGATGAACCTACCGGAAATCTGGATGCGGCTACTTCAAAAGAGATTATTGCGCTGCTTCGCGAAGTGTCTGAGGATAAGCTCGTCATTGTGGTTACCCATAATTTTGAGCAGGTGGAATCCTATGCCACACGCCATATCCGGGTTTACGACGGCTCGATTGAATCGGATCATGTATTACAGCCTGCCGCTGCTATCCCTGCTGAGACTTCTTCCACTCAGCCGGTAGAATCCTGTGAGCCCAAAAAGAAAAAAATCCGGGAGATTAAAAACGGCATTGCCCTCGGACGGACGATTTTTGCTTCAAAACCTAAGTTGTCCGCGTTCCTCTGTTTTTTGATGATTATTGGTACGCTGGGCATCTTTATGATTACCGCTTCCAGCGGTGAGGCCGCAAATCTGTTCAGCAAGTATTATATGTTTGAGCCAATCGAAGGACGCCTGGTCATCACAAAGCAGACAGGAGAACCGATTACCGACGAAGAGCTGCAGCAGCTGGTGCAGAAATACGGCGCATCAAGCTATCTTCACTATGATAGTCTGCTGGACAAGAACACGGCTCCCAGTATCCGGTATTACAATCCTGAACACGGCACTTATGAGGGTGGCTTTTTCAGATGTACTTATGGTAAGGACTATGGAAAAAATATTCTGGGACGGTATCCTGAGGCGGATAATGAAGTGCTTCTGTACGTTCCTATCTCCTATCAGCCGATATTCGGAAAAGATACATTAAAGGTTGACAAGATCGCACTGGAAAACACGTTGATGCGGGTCACGGGCGTAAAGTATTTTTATGATAACAATAAGACTGCTGAATGCCTGTTTACACAAAACGGTTTCCGACAGGCAACGGCAATTTCCTACTTGCACTCCAGAAATCCGGTTGGTACGGCGCAGGTTTTTTCTTCGAAGGACGAAAAGGTACTCTGCAGTGTATACGGAACTCAGCTGTATCCGTCCTATGAAGTGGAGGAAGGGAAGGTCTACATTAATAATGCGGAATTCCGGGATTGCATGGAGAAATCCAATAAAGAAGACATAGAGGCTGCGGTAAGATTCGTTTTCCAGTATGTATCATATGATTACACTTACAGCAGCCAGCCGAAGGAACTGACGTTTACCAAGGAATTCGGCATCGAGCATTTGACACCGAATCCGCCTCCTGCGGGTGCCATGGCACCTGTTTATTCCATGGAGGAAGGCTCCAGTGTGGGAGAAGGCGCCAGAGCCGGTTTTGTAATCGACCCCAGACTGCTGGTGGAGGTTGTTGAAGAGGTCCTGGAAAAGTCTTACAGACAGGCTTCTCTGTTCTTTGAAGACACCAAACAGGCTCATGATGCGGCAGAAAAAATATGGAACGACGGTTACGTGGCCGTTCCTTCGGATGCAACGTATTCTCCGAGCGGCCTTACTACAATTGTCACCATGATTGCAAGTCTGATGAACGCTGTAACATGGTTTGTGGCAATCCTGTTCCTGGCATTTTTCATCAATCTCTGCTCCAGCCGCACCATCTCTGCTTTTAAGAGCGATATTGCTATCATGCGCTCCATGGGCATTCAGGTAAAGGTAATCCGTATCGGAATGTATGTGCGTATGCTGCTGTCGCTGATCCCGGCGTTTATCATGGTGATTCTCACCGCAATCCTGATTTTCACGACTCCTAAGTTCAATGCAATGTTTACATATCTGTATGTATGGCAATATGCTCTGATTTTCCTGGGTATGCTTTTGCTGACGGTACGCATCACCTATAAGCAGATCAGAAAACTGTTTGGAGAAAGTGTCAAAAAGTCCCTGAGAGGAGGCGCCACAGAATGATTAAGCTGCAAGGCCTGAATAAATTTTTTAATAAGGGCAAACAAAATGAAATTCATGTAATCAACAACGTGGATCTGACTTTGCCGGAAAGCGGTATGGTTGCCATTTTCGGAAAAAGCGGCTGCGGCAAGACAACCCTGCTGAATGTGATCGGCGGTCTTGATAAGTTTGAAAGTGGCACGATTTCCATTCAGGATCAGGATATCCGCAAAAATACGGATGTTATCCGCAATCAGTACGTTGGTTACATATTTCAGAATTACAATCTGAACAAGGCGGAGTCCTGTTTCGACAACGTGGCAGATGCACTGCGTCTGTGCGGTATGAAGGATTCTGCGGAAATTGAAGAGCGTGTCAACGCTGCACTTTTCAATGTGGGAATGGATAAGTACAGCAAGCGGACACCCGATACGCTTTCCGGCGGCCAGCAGCAGAGAATTGCCATTGCACGGGCCATTGTCAAAAATCCGCGCATCATCCTTGCGGACGAGCCGACCGGCAACCTGGACGAAAACAATACCGTGATGATTATGAATCTGCTGAAGGCAATTTCCAAAGATCATCTGGTACTGCTTGTCACGCATGAGGCCAATCTGGTGGATTACTACTGCGATACAGTCATCGAATTGTCGGACGGTAAAATCGTCGATATCCGAAACAACGAAGCCACCAACGGCTATTCTGCCAAGGAT
Organism: Oscillospiraceae bacterium; assembly: GCA_020025535.1. Classification (GTDB taxonomy): domain Bacteria; phylum Bacillota; class Clostridia; order Oscillospirales; family Oscillospiraceae; genus Faecousia. The sequence goes on from JAHHRY010000002.1 coordinate 68,050, forward strand.
AAAAACGATATTTATCTGGGAGAATTGGAAAAGACCCAGTTTATCGATGACAAGGCAGAAATCGAGTATTACGGCGCCGCTCCGGAAACACCGTTCAGACTGAAAATCGTCAATAACGGCGGAAAATTCTACATCCGGATTGAGACACCCAAAGTGCAGGTCCTGGATGACTGCAGTGAGATTAAACTGCGGGAAGGCGTATATAACCACGAAAGCGATTCCAAACGCAGTGAGCAGAGCTTTGATATGACGAAACTTCCGCCTGTCAGGGGTTCTGATTTCGGCAAGCTGTTTACATTGAAATCTTCCATAAAGAGCGGTTACAACTGCAACTTCCGGAAGCAGAAGAAAATTAAGAAAGTTCTGCGCGGATGCATGGGTCTGTTTGCTATGGTGATTGTCTTTATGAGTGCGGGCTTTGGCCTGACTTTATCCGAGATTATCAATGCCAAAAACGCCTATAATCGCAACACTTTCTATGTTTACACGCCCAATGGTAATGTATCTGCATTGCTTAATGATGCAGTAGGGAAGATGGACTCCGGCATTGACAATGTCTCCATACAGTACGGATGTCCGGAAGGAGATAAGAGAGCAGTCTTCCAAATGGGCGGATTTGAAACTTTCCAGTTGGTTGACTACGAGTCGAAATTCAATACAAATGTTGTGTACCTGAGAAATTCCATGGCAAAAGACCTGCCTTTAGTGGAAGGAAGCATGGAAAATCTGACAGATTATGACATGGTCATTACTACGAAGGTTGCAGATGCGCTGCTTGACAGTTCTCCTGTGGACTATTTCAAGGAACACAAGAATCTGATCGGACTGCTTTCAGATACATTCCGTATTGACGACAGGAATCTGCGTGTTGCGGCCATTGTGAAATCAGATGAATCTGCGATTTATCTGACGGATATGGCACTGGCAAAAATGTACGCATATTCTTCCAATACCTATGCCTTCTGTGCAAAAGATCTGGGACTGAAAGTCAGACCGGGTGAGGCAATCCTTGTGTATCAAAACGAAGATGAACAGCCGTTGACACTGCCTGAAGTGGGTCAGACAATCAAAATTCATGGATGCGATATCACCGTAACAAAAGTCGTACGGTCCAGAGACGTATACGCCAATTGGCTTGCAGAAAACGGTATCAGCAAGGAAATGGACATGAGACACTATTTCCGTCAAGTGATCGCAGCAGAAAATCCTGAGCTGAATTTGAATTCCAATGAATTTGCGGAGATGGTTGAACACGCCTTGAATGAAAAATGGGTAGAGTATTATGATTACTACTACCATGAATTCGATGATTTCATCAGGGAATACCAGTTTTTGCACCCGGAAGATTTCATGGCATGGGTGGCGGTTAAGAAGGATGCTCCATACGCAAAATTCCATTTTATGGAGGACGGCAATCAGAAATATGGTAACGAATACTACCGGGCAACGATTTATAAAGAAATCTACGGAAAATATCCTTCCCGCACTGAACTTGAGAAGGCTGCCAACAGCCTGCCGCCTTTGGAAAATAAGCTGGATGTATACTACCAGACTTACGACTTCGAGTATTACAATTCCGACAGAAAATCAAAAGGTACCTGCAATTATATTGTCAGCGAGGAAGATTATATTAAGTTTTCCAAGATGATCGGTGAAACAGATTCCACAGCCCTTCGGGGAGACCTGAGTTTTTCTGACGATAATACAGGCAGTTTGTCGGGAAATGGATTTGCTTTCTGGAATGCTCCCTATACGGTGGTACATTCCAATAACCCGAAGCTTACAAAAGCATGGCTGAACAGCGAAGTCTCCGGGCTTGTGCATGATGTGTACTTTGATGAATTAACCGCTCCGGCCATAATGACACCGGATGATGTGTACCAGGGCATAATAAAAGAAAAAACCGAATTGATCATGGTTCGTGTCGCTTCCATGCTGACTATTCTGGCAATAATGTGTATCTGTATGTACTTTATCATGCGCTCCTCACTCATGAACAGAGTCAAGGAAGTGGGTATTTATCGTGCAATTGGTGTATCCAAAAAGAATTTGGTATTCAAATTCCTGATAGAGGCAGCGGTGCTGACCACACTTACGGTATTTATCAGCTATTTGCTGAGCAGCTGCTTTATCTATGCATGTTTTGGATTCTCGCCATTGGTGTCCAACGTATTGTATTACCCTGTCTGGCTGGCGCTGGCGATTCTTGCATTGCTGTACATACTTTGTCTGTTCTGCGGAACCCTGCCGATTCTTATGCTCCTGCGTAAAACGCCCAGTGAGATTTTGGCCAAATACGATATCTAACAACAAAACTCCACCCTTGTACCATTACGGTACAAGGGTGGAGTTATACTGTGTATCCGGAATTGAAGCAGGGGATATGTGTCATCGCTTACGGGAAAATGATAGCCAAAGCAGGAGCATCTGGAATGTACGAAAACGGTTTTACACTACAGGCTGACGGCAAATATCCATGAATGCTTTCAGAGCCGGAGAGAGAAATTTATTGCGATGCCAGACAATATTGTGCTCACGGGTCAGATTGACACCTGAAATTTCCCGGGTGCACACATGACCTGCGGCAATATCTTCGGCTACCAGCTGCTGCGGCAGTATGGAAATTCCGAGGCCATAACGCACGGCATTGATGATGGCCCGGGTGCTGACGCTGACAGTGGTGGGGTGAAGCGAAAGTCCGTTGGATGCGAAAACGCTTTCCAGAAAAGAACGTCCTGCACTGCCTTCCTCACGCATGAGAAGGTCATACTGTGTCAGATCGGATAGGGTAACGGTTTCTTTCTGCAGAAGGGGGTGCCCCTGAGGGGTTATCAGGAGCATTTGATCACTGGAAAAGGCTGCGGTGCATAGATTGGGGTGGCTGACGGCATTTTCAATCAGAGCCACATCCAGTTTGTTTTCCAGAATGGCGGTCTGCAGGGTTCCTCCGTTGAGAATCATAGCTTCCACACGGGAGTGGGGGTACAGTTCCTTAAATTTGACAATAAACTGGGGGAGCAGCTTGTTTCCGATGGTAATACTGGCACCTACCCGCAAAACACCCGCACTGTCCCAGTTATACAGCCCTTTTTCCAACTCGTCGAAGGAATCAACGATATGGAGGGCGTGCTGGTACAATTCTTTTCCGGCCTCGGTAACGGACAGACGGTGATGGATGCGCTCAAAAAGCCGTACATCATAATAGCGTTCTATATCCTGAATCGCGCGCGTAACGGCAGGCTGGGTCATATGCAGAGTTTCTGCGGCTTTGGTGACGTTCTGCGTCTGATATACCTGTATGAAGATACGCATATGGCGGATGGTCATACAAATTCCCCCTTCATATATCAAAATGGTTATCATACTGATAAAATAATAGTATTTTGAATTTCGACTGTCAAGTGCTATTATTGACAACGGATATTACTGCATCTGCATCTGGAGGAGCATTGTGCTATGGAGATACAAAACAAGAAACATATTACATGGCTGCTGTTTGTCACATTTCTGAAAATAGGTGCATTTACCTTTGGCGGCGGCTATGCGATGATTCCGCTGATTCAGAAGGAAGTGGTGGAAAAAAGAAAATGGATATCCGATCAGGACATCCTTGATATTGTTGCCATCGCAGAGAGTACACCCGGGCCGATTGCCATCAATTCGGCGACCTTTGTAGGATCTAAAATCGCGGGATTTTTTGGTGCACTGTTTTCCACACTGGGAGTTGTACTGCCGTCATTTGTGATTATTTCACTGATTTCTTTTGCGCTGCGTCAGTTTGAAAGCATTCAGATTGTCCGGTATGCCTTTATCGGAATCCGGGCGGGGGTGCTGGCACTTATCATCCGGGCGCTTATTTCCATGTATAAGCAGTGTCCACACAATCTGCTTTCCTATTTCGTCATTATTGCATCCTTTGCAGCAGTTGCGCTGCTCAAGATCAATGTGCTGATTGTGATTCTGTGCTGCGGCATTGTTGGAATTGCAGCATCCGTTCTGGCAGCAAAGAGGGTTAAATGATGATATATTTAGTACTGTTTTTGACTTTTTTTAAAATTGGCGCCTTTACGTTCGGCGGCGGCTACGCCATGCTGCCGATGATTCAGGAGCAGGTGGCTGCCCATGGCTGGCTGACAGACGAAGAACTGATTAACTTTATTGCGGTCAGTGAGAGCACTCCCGGACCTTTTGCCGTTAACGTCTCGACGTATGTCGGAATGGAAACGGCCGGTCTGCTTGGCGCCATCTGCGCTACGCTGGGTGTCATTATGCCGTCGTTCATCGTTATTCTGATCGTTGCAAAATGTTTTGAAAAGTTTCAGAGTAACAAGCTGGTGAAAGGGTGTATGTCCGGCCTGAAGCCGGCGGTTGTGGGTCTTATTATGGCGGCAGTCGTCTCAACCGGCGGGACGGTTTTCTTCCCGGCAGGCTTTTCCGCCGCAGCTTTGACTTCTGTTCCGTTTATTGCTTCTGCGGCGATCTTCCTGATTATGCTGGTGTTATCCCTGAAAAAGATCAATCCAATTTTGATCATTGCGCTGTCCGCTGTATTGGGAATCGGCATCGGTTACCTTCAGAAGCTGATCTAGCACCTCCATAAGCACCTGAAATCAGAGTTGAAAGAAAAGGGAACGTTGTCCATTGTTTTCGTGGACGCAGAAATGGCCCGGTATCTGCAAACGCAGGTACCAGGCCATTTTTTGTGCGGGTATGGATTTAGAGAAGCTGTGCCAGCTTGACATTGGACATCTTCTGAACGATCTTCGTATAAAACGGTGTGATGAGCTGCAGGCTTTCCTGCGGCGTAAAGAAAGACTGTGTGCTGGTGATCGGGGAGTCCGCCTTTTTGACGGGGACATATGCGCCTTTACGATATTCTTTCGGTGTGCAGGCAAAGCGTTCCTGAAACATCTGATTTAAGTAACGCACATCGGAAAAGCCGCTGCTGAGGCTGATGTCCAGAATCGTTCTTTGTGTAGTGGAAATCAGGTTGAATGCATATTCAAATCGCTTTTCCTTCAGATAATCCTGAAAGCTGATGCCAAGCGCATCCCGGAACAGGTGAGACAGGTAGTGCATGGACAGCTGCTCCCGTTGTGCGATATCTTCCAGCAGGAGTTTTCTTGTAAAATTGTGGTCAATATAGTCAGTCACTGAGAAAATGCGATCCGTTTTCTGCTTTAAGGACAGATAGTCCTCGGAACTCAAAGTTTTGTTGGGGATATGTGTTTTCAGGTTACAGAACAGCTGCATTACCAAGCTGCAGCATTTAAACTCGTGGTTCTCTTCGTGCCCAAAGTAGTTATAGGCAAGCTCAATGAACAGCAGACTCAGAAAATCGTAGGCACCCTGATGCACCTGATAGTGCTCCTGAATTTTAGGGGCACAAAGAAAACAAATATGAGGAACATCAGACAGGAAAGCCTTCATAAAATCCGGAGAAAGCTGAATGGACAACACAAGTGCGCCTTTTCCTTCAGAGACAAACTCGTGGGCGTCCATAGGGTTAATCAGATAAATTTCTCCCTTACGGAGGACTTGGCTGTTCGGACCGGATTGTACTGTCATGGATCCATCCAAAACCATGCCCAATTCCAACTCCCGATGGATATGAGTCGTGCGTGACAGCATACGAACTAAAAAGACATTCAAATGTCGAAATTGGCTGTGAGATACAATTTCAAATTCATTCGACATCGTAAATTCCTCCCTGATTTCCTGAATGAGCAACCAGTACATTATAAACGAATCTGCGAGCATTGTCAAATTCGCAGCGCGTATAAATTAGGCTAAAAATATGAAAATTCAGATATATACTATATATAATCGGACAATATAAGTGAAATTTATAACAAATCTTTGCGATTATCATAAATATTACATGAAAATACAATACTACATTCCTGCTCTTGCATATTTTTGATACAGCAAATTTGCCTGTTATTTTTGGTCAACAAGTGAATGCAAAAAACAAACATTTTGATAAAATAGAATCATAAATCAGCCATATGTACGGCGAGAAAAATATGATCAGGAGGAAATCAAAATGTCTAATTTCAAGTTTTCTGTAGGCCCCTGGAATGTGCACCCCGGTGCTGATTCTTATGGCCCTGAAACCCGGACCGAAGTTGATCTGGAAGAAAAGTTCAAGAAGTTTGCAGAACTGGGCTTCTCTGCTGTTCAGTTCCATGATGACGATGCTGTTCCCAATATGAACAACATGACTGAGGAAGAAATCAAGGAATACGCTCGCGGTGTCAAAAAGCTGCTGGACAAGTACGGCTTGAAGGCTGAGTTTGTTGCTCCCCGTATGTGGATGGATCCTCACACCATTGATGGCGGATACATGAGCACCCGTAAAGAAGATCGGGAATTTGCAATGTGGAGAGCCTACCGTGCCATCGACATTGCCAAGGAGCTGGGCACCGATCTGATTGTCCTGTGGCTTGCTCGTGAGGGCACGGTATGTGCCGAGTCCAAGAGCCCTGTCTGGGCAACCAAACAGTTGGTGGAAGCCATCAACAAGATGCTGCGCTACGACGATCACATTCGTGTCTGCATCGAGCCTAAGCCCAACGAGCCCATTGACCGTTCCATCTGTGGTACCATGGGCCATGTCATGGGCATTTCCGCTGCGACTATTGACCCCAAGCGTGTCGGCGGCAACCTGGAATCTGCTCATGCTGTTCTGGCTGGGCTGGATCCTGCTAACGAAATTGGTTTTGCTCTGGCATTCAACAAACTGTTCACCGTTCACCTGAACGACCAGAATGGTATCCGTTATGACCAGGACAAGGCTTTCGGCGTTGAAAACCTGCGTTCTGCTTTCAATCAGGTCAAGGTTCTGGTAGAGAACAACTATGGCTCTCACGGCGAGTACGTTGGTCTGGATGTCAAGGCTATGCGCACCACCTCCGACGAGGATCGCTATGAGCACCTGAAGAACAGCCTGGCTGTTTTCAAGGCTCTGGAAGAGAAGGTTGCTCGTTACGATTATGAGTATGCCAACAAGCTGATTGCTGAGCGCAAGTTCGAGCAGCTTGAGATGTATACCATGAATCTGCTGATGGGCCTGGTATAACGGAAAAGTTCTGACAGGACCCTGAGTTCTCAGGGTCCTGTTCCGCAAGAAGGAGGAGTATATGAAGATTATTTCGGCAGGACACATCTGTATTGATATTACTCCTGTGTTTCCGAGTGGAATATCGTGCCGGGAGCCGGGACAGATTCTGATACCCGGAAAGCTGATCCAGATGGATCGGGCGGATGTACATACCGGCGGCAGTGTTGCCAATACGGGACTGGCACTGAAAATCCTTGGTGCGGATGTACAGCTCATGGGCAAAGTAGGGGATGACTCCTTCGGAGCGATGATCAGAGAAATTCTCTCTGATTATGGTGCAGACGGTCTTCTGGTTGATCCGAACAGTTCCACTTCTTACTCCGTTGTGCTGGCGCTTCCGGGGATTGACCGGATTTTCCTCCATAATCCCGGTGCCAACGACACCTTTACCAATGATGATATTCCGGAAGAGGCGCTTGCGGATGCGGGGCTGTTTCATTTCGGCTATCCGCCCATTATGAAGCGTATCTACGAAAATGACGGCGAAGAGCTGGTTCGCATTTTCCGGCGGATGAAGGAGCATGGAATAGCCACAAGTCTGGATATGGCTGCCGTGGATCCCAATTCCGAGGCAGGAAAAATGGATTGGGAAAGGATTCTTTCCCGGGTGATTCCGTATACGGACTTCTTTGTACCGAGCTTTGAAGAGCTTTGCTTCATGCTGGATCGCAACCGCTACGATGCGCTGGCGGAATCCGGTGCCGATATGACATCTTTGCTGGATATGGAGCGGGATGTAAAGCCTTTGGGAGAAAAGCTCCTGCAGATGGGCGCAAAGGCCGTAGTCATCAAATGCGGTACCGCCGGTATGTATTACTGTACCGGCAGCACCGCTGTGATGTCTGATGTGGGATGCCGGATGGGGCTGGACGTCTCCGAGTGGGCGAACCGGCAGGGAGTGCAGCCCTGCTATCAGGCGGACCGGGTACTTTCTGCGACTGGAGCCGGGGATACCAGCATCGCTGCATTCCTGATGGCTGTAACGGAAGGTAAAACGCCTGAACAGTGCGTGTCTTTGGCGGCGGCAGAAGGTGCCTGTGCGGTGACCGCCTACGATGCTTTGAGCGGTCTGAAGCCGCTGAACGAACTGGAAATGAGAATTGCTTCCGGCTGGGAAACAATGTGAGGAGATATATAAATGCTTGTCAATATGAAGGAAATCCTTGGGAAAGCCAAGGAGAAGGGGTATAGCGTCGGCTTTTTTAATGCCGTGAATGTAGAAATGGCGCGTGCCGTAATTGAAACGGCAGAAGAACTGAATTCCCCGGTGATTGTGGGCACGGCAGAAGTCCTGCTGCCGGCCATGAGTCTGGAGCGTGTCGCGGAATATCTGATTCCCATGGCAAAAAAGGCGAGTGTACCCGTCTGTGTCCACTATGATCACGGCCTGACTTTTGAAAAATGCATGGAGGCGCTGCATCTGGGATTTACCTCCGTCATGTATGACTGCTCCACCGCTGCATATGAAGAAAACGTGGAGAAAGTTGCTGAAATGGTCAAAATTTGCCATGCCATGAACGCCACGGTGGAAGGGGAACTGGGTCACGTCGGTGATAATGAAGGTGCCGGGAAACTGGAAAACCCCAGTGACTACTATACCGACCCTGCCATAGCAGAGGATTTCGCCACCCGCACCGGAATTGACGCACTTGCGGTAGCTGTTGGCAATGCCCATGGTGACTATAAGTTTCCGCCGAAACTGGATTTCGACCGGATCAGTGAAATTTCCGGTAAGACCGGCCTGCCCCTTGTCCTTCACGGCGGCAGCGGCCTCTCCGATGACGATTTCCGTACTGCAGCGGCAAGGGGAATCTGCAAAGTCAATATTTTTACAGATATTGACAAGGCCGGAAAAGCGGGTATCGAAGAAGGTATCGCAGCCGGTGCCAATTCCATATTCGGGCTGATTCCCTATGAGATTGCGGCTATGAAGCGTGTAGCTGCCAATAAGCTGAAACTCTTTGGCTCCGTCGATAAGGCATAAAAATAATGACAGCAGTCTAAAAGATTGCTGTCATTATTTTTATAAATGTGTTATAATAAAACAGTTTGGAATTAAGGCAGGGAGATCACCGGATGGTTTGTTTTGCCGTTAACCCACGGTATGCCATTCTGTTTGTGCCGGCGCGGGTATAATGCTGTCATGGACCCGAAAAAAGTTCTTTTGCAAGCGGAATTTATGTGAATAATGTAAAAAAATTATTAAAACACTAGCATAGTGAGCTTGGATGTGCTACAATATGAAAATATGTGAATAATTATGTGAATTTTGACTGGAGAAGAATTATGAGTACTAAGCGAAAAAAATCCAGGAGCAAAAACGCTGGAGCCCATAGACTTCACGTCACATTGTGCAGCACACTTGCAATGCTGATTGTTGTTCTTTCCGCATTGCTTATCTGCATGTATGCCCTGTCTGGCAGCCAATACAAGGATATTCATGAAAAAATCACTGTTGAGGCTGGTTCAAAAGATGTCAGTGCGGACGCGTTTTTGAAGAATCCTGACGGCTCCGAAATCGTTTTTGTTGACGGATTGTCGGAAGAAGAACTTGCTGTTCCCGGCGATCATCCCGTGTCGGTAAAATGGAAGAACAAAGTGTACGATTGTTTTGTAGAGGTAGTGGATACGGTCGCTCCTACCGGCAAAAGCAGAGACGTTGTGAGCACCGGTGTGATTCCTCATCCTTCTGCTTTTGCTATGGATATTGCGGACGCTACCGATGTCACAGTCACCTATAAAGAAACACCCAGCCTCACTACGGCAGGGGATCAGAAGGTTACGGTGATTCTTACGGATGCCGGCGGCAATACAACCGAGCTTACTGCAACCTTAACGGTTGTTTTCGATACGGCAGCACCGGAGATTCACGGCGTACGTCCCATGGTAATCTACCTTGGAGATGCGGTATCCTATCGTGCCGGCATTACGATTCACGATGACAATGATTCTATGCCTACGCTTTCGGTAGATAGCAGTCAGGTGAATCTGAATCAGGTGGGTATTTACCCCGTGGTGTACACCGCAGTCGACCGGGCGGGCAATGAGACGAAAATCCAGACAACCATTGAAGTACGGGAGCGCAAAGAGGGATACGTGAGCGTAGAGACGATTTACGCTGCCGTTGACGAGGTGTTGGATCAGATTATTTATGATGGATTTACGACCAGACAGAAGGTCCGGGCAATCTACGCCTGGGCAAAAGCAAACTGCACTTACTCCGACAGCTCTGATAAGTCTGACTATATGCAGGAAGCTTACAGAATGCTTACACAGCTGAAAGGTGACTGCTTCAGTTTCTTCAGCATCTCGAAGCTGATGTTTGACCGTCTGGGCATACCCAATATTGATGTCCGCAAGGTCAAGAATTTCCCGCTGGACCGTGATCACTACTGGAGCATGGTCAGTATTGACGGCGGAGAGACCTGGTATCATTTTGACTGCACACCGATCAACGGCGCAGATGATATGTGCCTCGTAACGGATGCGGTTCTGGAGGAATACTCCAAAAACAACGACGATTTTTACAATCGAGACGAATCCCTTTATCCCGCAACGCCGGAGAAATAATATGGAACATTATTCTAAAAGTATATTAGGTGTGATCGGCGGACTCGGCCCGATTGCCACCTCGCATTTCATGGAGCTTGTGATACGCATGACAGATGCCTCTGCAGATCAGGAGCATCTGGATATGATCGTGTATAACTTTCCGTCCATTCCGGATCGCACCGGATACATCCTCGACCAGACAAAGCCGAGCCCGCTTCCCAAGATCATTGAGATCGGTAATAATCTGGTCGCTCAGGGTGCTCAGCGAATTGTGATTCCCTGCATTACTGCCCACTATTTTTATGATCTTCTGGAAGAAAAAATTCCTGCCCCCATTATCAACGGCCTTCAGGAAACCGTACGGCACCTGAAGGAAAACGGAATCACCCGGGCAGGCATTATGGCAACGGACGGAACCATCAGTGCCAGACTCTTCCACAAGGAGCTGGAAGCACAGGGAATTACCCCGGTAGTTCCTTCTGATGAGCGGCAGCGGGATGTGATGTACATTATCTATGATAACATCAAGGCAAACCGCCCCGCGGATATGTCCAGATTTCAGGCGGTAAGCCAGGAACTGCGCGACAACGGTGCTCAGGCAATCATCCTTGGCTGTACAGAGCTGTCCCTCATTAAGAGAGACTACCAGATTGGTCCTGGCTTTATTGACACTATGGACGTAATGGCGCAGCAGTCGATTCTTCTCTGCGGCGGCGCACTGAAAGAGGAATACCGCCATTTAATCACCCGATAAAGGAGCGTGTAACTTCCTATGCAGACGAATGTATTGGAGTATCTTGAAAACATTGTGACAAAAGTGCCGGAGAAGGTTGCTTTTGCCAATGAGGAAATGGGACTGACCTTTTCTCAGGTATTTGAACAGTCGAGAGCCATCGGCAGTTTCCTGCATGGGCAGGGCCTCTACAAAAAGCCCATCGTGGTGTTTATGAAAAAGCATCCCAAGACCATCGTGGCTTTTTTCGGAGCGATTTATGCAGGCTGTTACTATGTACCGCTGGACGATGAGATGCCCCGGCACCGCATTGAACTGATTTTCAAGACTCTGGATCCCGGTGCCATGATCTGCGATGAGACGACTCTGGAAATGGCCAGAAATTTCAATTACGACGGAGAGATTTATCTCTACGACGACATTGCAGGCAAGCCGGTGGACAATCAGGCTTTGATGGAAATTCGGGATCATCAGATTGACACCGATCCCATTTATATTGTGTTTACTTCCGGCTCTACCGGCATACCCAAGGGCGTTATGGCTTGCCATCGTTCGGTACTGGATTACATTGAGCATCTTTCGGAAGTGCTGCGTTTCGATGAGAATACCGTTTTCGGCAATCAGACTCCGCTGTATTTCGATGCCTGTCTGAAAGAGGTTTATCCCACGCTGAAATATGGTGCAACGACCTATATCATTCCCAAGCAGCTGTTTATGTTCCCGCTGAAACTGGTTGAGTTTTTGAATCAGTATAAAATCAATACGGTTTGCTGGGTTGTTTCCGCACTGACCATGATCTCTTCTTTCAGAACTTTTGAAAAGGTGAAGCCCGAGTATCTGCATACCATTGCTTTTGCCAGTGAGGTTTTCCCCATTAAGCAGTTCAATATTTGGAGAGAAGCTCTGCCGAAGGCCAGATTTATCAATCTTTACGGACCGACGGAAGTTACCGGTATCTGCTGCTACTATGAAGTGGACAGAGAATTCGGTCTGGATGAGAGTATGCCGGTTGGACGTCCCTTCCGGAATACGGATATTCTTCTGCTGGACGAGCATGATCAGATTCCTGCTCCCGGGGAACAGGGAGAAATCTGTGTCCGGGGCACTTCTCTGACGCTGGGCTATTACCGCAATCCGGAGAAGACGGCAGAAGCCTTCGTCCAGAACCCGCTGAATGATATTTACCCCGAGCTGATTTACAGAACCGGCGATTTGGGCAAATATAACGAGAGGGGAGAACTGGTTTTCCTCTCCCGGAAGGACTATCAGATCAAGCATATGGGACATCGCATCGAACTGGGTGAGATTGAGGTTATTGCCAATATGTACGAGGCTGTTGGAAGTGCCTGCTGCCTGTTTGACAATGACAAGAAAAAGATTATCCTTTACTATACGGGTGATGTATCCCCCAAGGACATGGCTGCCTATATCAAGGAGAAACTGCCCCGTTATATGGTTCCCAACGTAATCAAGCAGCTGGAGCGGATGCCCCTGACCCCTAACGGAAAAATTGACCGCAAGTATTTGATGAAATGTTATGAAGGCGAAAAAGCCTAAAGGAGAGTTTTACTATGGAACAACTGCTGGAAATTCTTTCTGAACTGCACCCTGATGTGGATTTTGAAACCGAAGAACACCTGATTGACAACGGAATCCTGGATTCTTTTGATATCGTCACAATTGTAGCTGAAATCAACGGCGAATTTGATGTTTCCATCCCCGCAGAGGAGCTTTTGCCCGAAAACTTCAATTCTGCAAAAGCACTGTATGCGCTTGTGGAACGTCTGATGGAAGAGTAATTTCTTCCCCGATTCGTTTCTCCCTCAGGTGAGCAGGGGAGAGCAAGAAAAACTGTAATCGTGTGAGGATTTTATGCTTTTTACTTCCTTCAATTTCCTGGCATTTGCAGCGGTTCTGCTGGTACTGTACTATCTGATCCCCAAAAAGGGACAGTGGATTCTTCTGCTTGCGGCCAGTTATTTCTTCTATATCTGTGCCGGACTGGAGTATTTGGGTTTTATCCTGTTCACGACCATAAGTACTTATGCAACTGCATATGTCATTTCTATCATACTGAAGAAGCAGGATGCCTATCTGGCGGAAAACAAGGCAACACTCTCCCGTGATGAGCGCAAAGCCTATAAAAATCATGTGAAGTGCATTAACCGCTGGATTATGATTGCCTGCCTGTTTCTGAATTTCGCAATTCTGGCTTTTTGCAAGGCGTGCATAGTGGAGCCTTTTCAGGCCATTGCGGAGGAGCGTGGCTTGTCCTTCCTGACCGTGGCGCTTCCTCTGGGCATCTCATTTTATATGTTCCAGTCGGCGGGGTATCTGATCGATGTCTACCGGGGCACAGCAAAAGCGGAGAAGAATTTTTTCAGGTACGCCCTGTTTGTATCGTTCTTTCCGCAGCTGGTGCAGGGACCCATCAGCAGACTCAGCCAGCTGGCACCCTCCCTGTATGCGCCTCACGCATTTGACGGGAAACAGGTTTCTTTTGGCCTGCAGAGAGTGCTCTGGGGCTATTTTAAGAAGCTGGTGATCGCTGACCGGATCGTTGCTGCGGTGGTGACGCTGAAGCATCCGGAATATACGGGTGTGGGTTTTATACTCCTGGGCGTTTTTTATGCCATCCAGATTTATGCCGATTTTACCGGCGGTATTGATGTGGCCATCGGCCTGGGCGAAGCTTTAGGCATTAAAATGCCGGAAAACTTTATCAGACCCTTTTTCTCAAAGAACATCGCCGAATACTGGCGGCGCTGGCACAGCACTTTGGGAGAGTGGATGAAGGATTATATTTTCTATCCGATTTCCGTGTCCTCCCCGATGCTGAAGCTTTCCAAGGCGGCACGCAAAAAACTCGGAAACTTCGGAAAGCGTTTGCCGGTTTACATTGCGTCCATTGCAACCTGGTTTGTCACCGGTATCTGGCATGGATTGACACCGAATTTCATAGTGTGGGGTATGCTGAACTGCTTCGTGATTGTTGTATCGGAAGAATTGACACCTCTCTATGAGAAATTCCATAATCGCTTTCACCTGAAGCAGAAGGCTTGGTATGGTGGATTCGAGATGCTGCGTATGTTCGCACTGATGAACCTGATCCGTTCCTGTGACCTGTTCCCTCATGTTGGCGACTATTTCAGCCGTCTGGGTTCTTTGTTCACAACCTTCAATTTCCATATTCTTTGGGACGGAACGATGATGAAGCTGGGCCTCAGCAGCCTTGATTACGCTATTCTGGGCTTCAGTATTGTCATAGTGTTTGCAATCAGCGTGATTCAGGAAAAGAAGGGCAGTGTCCGGGAGCTTCTCTGGAACAAGCCCGCGGTACTGCGCTATGTGCTGATCTACGCCCTGTTTTTGATTGTGCTGCTTATGGGTAGTTTTGGCATTGGATATAATCCGGGCAACTTTATCTATAATCAGTTCTAGGAGGCCCCTGTGAAAAAGAAATCTGTTGTTATTTTATCAATTACACTCTGTCTGGTCTTTTTGAGCCTGTGGATTCTGCAGCAGCTGCTGATGCCCAAGTACATGGATAATACAAAAGAGGGTGCATTGATTTCCGAATACTACGACAATGCAGGAAATAACGACGTTGTGTTCATCGGTGATTGTGAGGTCTATGAAAACTTCTCACCAATCACACTTTGGGAAAAATACGGCATTACATCTTTTATTCGCGGCAGCGCACAGCAGATGATCTGGCAGTCTTATTATTTGATGGAAGAGACTTTCCGGTATGAAACGCCGAAAGTCATGGTTTTCAATGTCCTTTCCATGAAGTATGACACACCTTCCAGTACCGGCGATTCCGGCAAGCGAGAGGCTTATAATCGCATGACTCTGGACGGTATGCGCTGGTCGAAACACAAGTGGAATGCAATTCAGGCTTCCTTGACGGAGGAAGAAAAAACATGGAACGGCGAATGGATGTATTTGTTCCCGCTGCTTCGTTATCATGACCGCTGGTCTCAGCTGAATCGGGATGATTTCAAGTACCTGTTTCATCGGGATCAGGTTTCCGATAATGGCTACCTGATGCAGACCGGCATTAAACCTGTAACCGGTGAGCATCCGGAGCGCCCTCTGGCTGACTACACGTTTGGCGAAAACAGCTACTACTACCTGGACAAGATGGTGGAGCTGTGCAAGGCAAAAGGAACGCAGCTGGTGCTGATTAAGGCTCCCACGCTGTCTCCCATCTGGTGGGACGAATGGGATGCACAGATGGAAGCGTACGCAGAAGAACATGACCTGCTGTACATCAATTTTCTGGACCATCAGGACGAGATCGGCATTGACTGGAATACGGATACCTACGATACAGGTTTCCATCTGAACGTATACGGTGCTGAAAAGCTTTCTGATTATTTCGGTAAAATCCTGCAGGAAGAATGCGGAATTACTGATCGGAGAAACGAAACAGAACTTGCAGAGATCTGGCAGGAAAAAGTTAAGATTTACTACGAACGGAAAGCTAAAATGGAAGCAGCCACTCAATGAGCGGCTGTGACAGATAAATTTTAAGGAGGAAACACAAATGAAAAAGCTAATTTGCTCTGTTCTGGCATTGATCATGGTTTTAAGCTTTGCCGGCTGCGCCGGTAACGAAGAGGGTTCCACCCCCAGCGAAAACAAGGTGGATACCCCGTCTTCCGGAAACGCCCCCGTTGTGGCTGAAGGCTATGTGTTTAATTATAAAGGCACGAAGATTCCCGTAAATGAGAATTTTGCTCCCATTCTGAAGGCTCTGGGCGATCCTAAGAGCTACGACGAAAAGCCCAGCTGTGCTTTCAACGGCAAGGACAAGACCTATTTCTATGGCAGCTTCTACGTTGCAACCTACCCCGATGGCGACAACGACTATGTCAGCAGCGTATGGTTCGTTGATGACAGTGTTGCTACTGACGAAGGCATTACCATCGGTTCTGCAAAGGCAGACGTGGAGAAGGCCTATGGCGCTGACGGCTTTAACGGCACCAATGCCTATATTATGACTAAGGGCAGCTCCAGACTGACGATCATCATGAAGGATGATGTGGTATCCTCCATTCAGTACGACGCTGTTACAAAGTAATTTTTCCGGCAGCGGACACAGAAGTGTCCGCTGCTGTTTGTTTAAGGGCACTTAATAGAATACCGGGCTTGTTCCTTCGTTAGGGGTAGGGGGCAAGCCCGGTTCCTGTTTTTTAGGCGCGTTTGTGTTTACAGGTTAAAGTCAGAGACGCAGTCAGCGGCAGCAATCAAAGTCATAGTCGATATAGTTGGCGATGAATTGCACTTTGAAGTTCCGATCATTGCAGATAGAATCGGGAGATCCGGTTACATCCAGTTCTTCGGGGAGGACGAACTTGATGCAGCGAACCGTTACATCCCGGCAGAATGGTGCGGTGTGTGCCGGAATCAACAGTGTTTTCATTCCTCGTTTATACTCGTTACCCATTCTATCTACTTCCTTCAGTAGAACAGCCAGTGCCACCCGTTTGTTGGGACAGACATTTTTGATGGTGACATCCACCTGCAGGATTCTTCCCAGGGATTCCATTACTACCTCTCCGGCATCAAATTCCAGAGAATCCACGCATCCATCAATAGTAATATCTACCTTTTCTGGACATCCTTCGGGAATAACCACAATATCACAATTGACCTCTATTTCTGGATCTCCGAACGTTGCCACATTACCTTCGTCATCCGTGTAGACGATGGACTCGTTTACAGGCAATACCCCGGAACAAATACCATCGTGCTGTACGGTAAAGACAAGTGCTGCTCCCTCGTTTTCCGTAATGCCAAATTCTGGAATGGTCCATTCCAAAGTGTGTGCATCTACTAACATAGCGGCACCCTTTGCTGGGGGAGAATAGGAAACGATAGAAAAACAGTCGTTGACTTTTTCGATAATCTTGACATTGGTTGCTCCTGGCTTTGTAATATTTCGGGCCAGATCTTCAAAAAGATCCTCCAGTTCGGCTTCGTCAGGCGTGATGGATAAATAGGCAGAGTCCGGGTCCGATGCCCAGTTTCGAAGAGCAGCTTCATCGATACCGCCGTTTCCTGACAGACCAATCACATAAATGATAACCCCCTGCGCTTTTGCTGCTGTGGCAACCGGCTCAGGAGGGCCGCCTGCGGTTCTAACACCGTCTGTAAACATGACAAATACCTTCCCGTTGGCAGAGGCGGGATCAAAAAGATCCAGAGCCTTGAGGAAGGCATCCTCTTGATTCGTAGAACCACCTGCAGAGATTGCATCTATCGAATTTTTTAAAGTATCAACCGAGGTAATCAGTTGGGTATCCTGCGTAGCAGTGGTGGCAAAACTGACAATCCCAATTCTGCTTCCGCTTCCAATTTGCCCGCTCCCGGCGCTGCTGGTGGATTCTTCGATGATGTCGATGAATTTTTTTGCACCTGCTTTCATGTTTTCCAGCGGGGTACCGGCTAAACTTCCGGACCGATCCAGAATGAGAACAATATCCACCGGATTCGTCAGAATATCCGGCGATGCAGTTAGTGACAGCGTAACATCAAAGGTGCCTCCGCAAGCGATGGAACTGACGCTGGTTTCTTTTGTAGAACTAGTAATACCCATAGGGCTCATTCCTTTCTGGGCATAGGCTGCCCAATCCAGAGTATTCCAGAAATCGACAACTTGTTCATAGAATAAAAATCTTTTATTTATGGCTTGATTTTTTCTGCTTTGTTGGTTATACTTAAATAAACGATTAAACAATCGTTTAAATGAAAGGAGCTGCTAGTATGAAGAAAACCTATAAGATCGAAGTTGACTGTCCCAATTGCGCCAATAAGGTTGAGGATACCGTTAAGAAGACCCCCGGTGTTCAGAATGCTGTTGTGAATTTTATGACACAGAAGCTGATCGTTGAGTTTGAAGACGGGCAGGAACCTGCAGCTCTGATGCAGGAAATCGTAAAAAAGTGCAAGAAGGTTGCACACGACTGCGAAATTTATCTGTAAATTATAAAATTCAAAGTGGTAAGGTGTGGTTGCGGTGACAAAAAAACAAAGAAAGATGCTAAGCAGAATTCTTTTAGCCTTTCTGCTGATGACCATTTTGCATTTTGCTCCGGTGGACGGATGGGTGCGTTTTGCCCTGTACCTGATTCCGTATTTGATAATCGGCTATGATATTATATTAAACGCCGGCAGAGGTATTTTGAATCGGCAGGTATTTGATGAAAACTTTCTGATGACGGTTTCTACAGTCGGTGCCATGGTCATTGGTCTGACCAGAAGCGGTGACTATGTAGAGGCTATCGCGGTTATGTGGTTTTATCAGATCGGCGAACTGTTCCAGAGCTATGCAGTGGGCAAGAGTCGCCGCAACATAAGCGCCCTGATGGATATCCGCCCGGATTACGCCAACGTCGAGACGGAAGGCAAACTGGAGCAGGTAGACCCGGAAGAAGTGGAGATCGGCACCGTGATCGTGGTTCAGCCCGGTGAGAAAGTGCCGATTGACGGTGTGCTGGTGGATGGCGTGTCCAGCCTGAACACCAGTGCGCTGACCGGTGAAAGCCTGCCGCAGGAAGTAAAACCCGGTGACGAGATTATCAGCGGCTGCATTAACCTGACAGGTGTCCTGAAAATCCGCACAACAAAGGAATTCGGGGAATCCACCGTTTCCAAGATTCTGGATCTGGTGGAAAACGCCAGTTCCAGAAAGTCAAGGTCGGAAGACTTCATTTCAAAGTTTGCCCGTTTTTACACACCGGCCGTGTGCTACAGCGCCCTGGCGCTGGCAATACTGCCGCCTCTGGTGCAGACGGTGTTTATGAATATGTCTGCGGATTGGGGCGACTGGGTGTATCGTGCCCTGACGTTCCTGGTTATAAGCTGCCCCTGTGCGCTGGTTATAAGCGTACCGCTCAGCTTTTTTGCGGGAATCGGCGGTGCCAGCCACGAGGGCATTCTGGTAAAAGGATCCAACTATCTGGAAGCACTGTCCAAGTGTGAATGCGTCGTGTTTGACAAAACGGGCACCCTGACTCAGGGTGTGTTTGAAGTCAGCGCGATTCACAACACAACGGTCGAAAAGGAAACTCTGATTGAGTTTGCAGCCCTTGCCGAGAGCGCGTCTTCGCATCCCATCAGCAAGAGCCTGAAAAAAGCATACGGAAAAGAAATCGACAGAAGCCGTGTGGATTCCATTGAGGAGATCAGCGGCTTTGGCATTCAGGCAAACGTGGATGGCCGGAAGGTTGCCGTTGGAAACGGCAAGCTGATGAAGCAGCTGAATGTAGCATTTGAAGAGCCGACGGAAATCGGCACACATATTCATGTGGCGATTGATTCGGTGTATGCAGGCAGCATTGTAATCTCGGATGCCATCAAGCCCAATTCCGCTCTGGCAATCTCGAAGCTGAAAAGTGCAGGTGTTTCCCATACGATCATGCTGACCGGCGATAAAAAAGCTGTGGCTGATCAGGTTGCCTCCGAACTGGGAATCGATACGGTATACAGCGAGCTGCTTCCCGGAGACAAGGTGACAAAAGTAGAGGAACTGTTGACGCAAAAGTCTAAAAATGGTATGCTTGTGTTCGTAGGCGACGGCATAAACGATGCACCTGTATTGTCCCGTGCGGACATTGGCATCGCCATGGGCGCCATGGGTTCCGATGCGGCCATTGAAGCTGCAGACGTGGTACTGATGGACGATGACCCTGCAAAGATTACAAAAGCCATCAGAATTTCCCGGAAATGTATGCGGATCGTTTATCAGAACATCGTTTTTGCAATCAGCGTGAAGCTGCTCTGCCTGATTCTTGGAGCATTGGGTATTGCAAATATGTGGCTGGCGATATTTGCGGACGTGGGCGTCATGGTTATTGCTGTTTTGAATGCCATCCGAGCCTTACACTATAAAGAATCTTAACCAAAACGGGGGGATTATATGGCAGATCTGAAACTGCCCCATGATCACGGACAGACTTTGGAATACAAATTGGATCAAATGCCCGGGACGGAAGATTTCCAAGTGGTTTCCGACCTGTTTAAGCTTCTGAGCGACAGCAGCCGGATCCGTATTTTTTGGATTCTTTGCCACTGCGAAGAATGTGTTATCAATATTTCCGCAATGGTAGGGATGAGCAGCCCTGCTGTTTCCCACCATCTGCGTCTGCTGAGGGACAGCGGACTTGTGGTCAGCAGACGGGAAGGTAAAGAAGTTTACTATACGGCGGCTGACAATGAGCGGGTACAGCATCTGCACAGGATGTTTGAAGTTATGCTGCAGATCTCCTGTCCCAACCTTTAGAAATCCGCAGTTTGACCAGACAATCATAAAATGCCTGCAAATCGATGGATTCCAGAAAATCAGACTGGAGAATTCGGATACTTTGTGATATAAGAGTATTATAAATATCTTGTTGGGAAGGGCGATAACCGTGAAACTGAAGATTCTTCAAAAGAATCCTTGCCTCAAACCATATAAAGAAGATTTGATGCTGCGGATGAACAATTTCTACCATACGAAAGAAGCGCTGTTAACCTCCTGCGAAACTCTGAAGGACTTTGCAAACGGACATAAGTACTTCGGTTTCCATCAGGTACCAAATGGCTGGGTTTACCGTGAATGGGCACCGGGTGCAGAAAAAATGTATCTGACCGGTGACTTCTGCAAGTGGGATCGCCATGCCCATCCCATGGAGAAAAAGGAAAACGGTGTCTTTGAACTGTTTCTAAAAGGAAAGAGAACGCTTCGCGAGGGACAGCGGGTTATGGCGATTGTGGTTCATGACGGGGAAGAGCTGGATCGGATTCCTGCCTATGCTACCCGTGTGATTCAGGAGCCGAACTCCGTAACGTGGAACGCTGTGATCCATGAACCTTGTTCTTTCGGCTGGACGGATGAGAATTTTAAGCCACAGAAGAAGCTGTTTATTTACGAATGCCATATTGGTATGGCGCAGGAAGAGGGAAAGGTCGGTACATACCGGGAGTTCCGTGAAAATATCCTGCCCCGTATCAAAAAATTGGGTTACAACACCATCCAGATCATGGCTATTATGGAGCATCCCTATTATGCGTCATTCGGCTATCAGGTCACCAACTTTTTCGCGGCATCTTCCCGTTTCGGGATGCCTGAGGAGCTGAAGGAACTGATCAATACGGCGCACGGTATGGGAATTGCCGTACTTCTGGATGTAGTCCATTCCCATGCTTCCAAGAACACCAGGGAGGGCCTGAACGAATTTGACGGGACAGATTACCAGTACTTCCATGCCGGAGCACAGGGCGATCATTCCGCGTGGGGCACCAAATGCTTCAACTATGGCAAGCATGAAGTCCTGCATTTTCTTCTGTCCAATCTGAAATTCTGGCAGGAAGAGTATCATTTTGACGGTTTCCGGTTTGACGGTGTTACTTCTATGCTCTACCATGACCATGGCCTGGGTACGGATTTTACCAGCCTGGAAAAGTATTTCTCTATGAATACCGATACGGAAGCCGTGACTTATCTGCAGCTTGCCAACGAAATGGTGCGGCAGGTAAATCCCAACGCCATCACAATTGCGGAAGACACATCGGCAATCCCCGGCTTGTGCCTGCCGATTGCTGACGGCGGTATCGGATTTGATTACCGTCTTGCCATGGGCGAGCCGGATATGTGGATCCGTCTGCTGAAGGAAACACGGGATGAAAACTGGAATCTGAGTCATATTTACTACGAACTGACGAACCGCTGGCCCGGCGAAAAGGTGATTGGTTACTGTGAATCGCACGATCAGGCGCTGGTAGGGGACAAGACCATCATGTTCCGCCTGTGCGATCAGGAAATGTACTGGTCCATGGGAATCGAAAAGCAGAATGCCATCATTGACCGGGGCATGGCTCTGCACAAGATGCTGCGACTGCTTACCATGACCCTGGGCGGCGAAGGATATCTGACCTTTATGGGCAATGAATTCGGTCACCCGGAATGGATAGACTTCCCCAGAGAAGGTAACGGATGGAGCTATCATTACTGCCGCCGTCAGTGGAGTCTGGCAGACCGTCCTGATCTGAAATACCAGTATCTGCTGAATTTTGAAAAAGAAATGGTGGCACAGGCAAAGAGAAACCGCGTTCTGGGCGCCAGAGACAAGCAACTGCTGGTGAATAACGGTGACCATGTGCTTGCCTATAAAAAAGGCGGAGCTGTCTTTGCATTCAACTTTGACCCGACCCGTTCTTTTGACAGCTGTTGGATCCCCGTTGAAGAAGCAGGGGAGTATCAGGTAATTCTTTCATCCGATGATTTCTGCTTTGGCGGAAACGGCCGGATTTTCCATCAGAATTATACCGCAGACCGGGCACCTGACGGCAGCGTCGGATTCCGGATCTATCTGCCCTGCCGGACGGCTGTCATGCTGAAGAAAATGCCGGCAAAAGTCTCGCATTCCTGAATTAAAACCTCTCCCTGACTGTAAGAAGGGAGAGGTTTCTTTAACTTGAAAAACGGGATGTTTTGTGGTATCTTATACATATTCAAAGAAAGGAAAGGGGATTGTCCCCGAGAAGTTTATGAAAGTAATGCGTTGTATTCTGAGTTCCCTGCTTGTTTTGCTGTTGCTGACCGGCTGTGGAGGCAATCCTCCTGCAGGCAGTTCTGCACCTTCCGTAAGCAGTGAGCTGACAGATGAGCAGCTGCGGGATATTGTCCTTTCCATGCCCGATAAGGTCTACAGCCATATCGAAGAACGTGCCAAGGCAGAAAATGTAACCATGGTTGACTGGATCCGCAATCAGGCAAACAGATACGGAACATCCGTGGATAAGTACCTTGATACTCTCTACAAGGAACTTGGAATCGAAGACAAGCCGGTTAATCCCAGTACCGCACCTACGACGGTGCCGCCTGAGGACCACAGCAAGGGCAGCTGGATACTGGAAGTCGGTAATTATTCCGGAACCAATCATTACAAGTTCTACTATGAGGAAGGCGTTTTGATCCGTTATGTATTCACTTTTAAAAAGAACAGTCATGCGGAACCGGAAGTAACCGAATATACGGGAGATGCGCTGAAAGAGGCTCCTCTCGGCAGCATGACCTCGGATGAAATCATCGAAAAGCTGAGAGCCGGAAGCTGCGACTATTATAATTGGTATGCATTGTCCTGATTTTTCCCATTTTTTCCAAAGGAGCGCGTCGGATATGAAAAACAAAAAACAAAATGCAGAGAACACGTCTACCAGCTATTTGATGGACTTTACGATTTCCTGGCCGAAGAAAAGTATTTTGATGCTGGCGATTCCGGGCGCAGCAGCACTCATTGCCGGAATTGTATTTTTGGTACTGAAACATATGGCAATCGGCATTACCCTGGCGGTAATCGGCGCTGTCTGCGCTGGAATGGCGGTTTATTTTGCGCTTTGGCGGTATCATGTGGATGAAGTGAAGCTGCAGTTTTTCCTGGGGCCCATCAAGAGCAGGACGATTTACTGGAAGGAAGTAAAAAAAGTACATATGACCAAAGACGGTCGGGACGGTATGGTGACCTATGGTCTCTATTCGGATAGAAAGATTCTGGTGGAGTTCAATTCTGCCATGAATGGTTTCGGTCATCTGATGGCGATGGTGAAGAAAAAGAATATTTTTGTAAAGAATGTCAAGAACATACCGATTACCCATTATTACAAAGCCAGATAATTGATACTTTCTTTTATAATTTATTTACTTTTCCTACACAAAAACGATACGATTTTTACAGAGACTGTGGTACAATGTATGCAATAGCTGGGGAGGGCAGGGACTTCCGATGCCGCGGAAATATTTGCGGATGTGCCGACGGAAAGCGCCCGTGACAAGTCGTATCCAGATATTGACCAAGAAACAGATAAAGAGAACAGCCCGGAGGGTTTTCCCTCCGGGCTGAGTTTATTTTAGTACTTACTGACAGTCTTTGTTAATGTCCAGAAGCATAGGTGTCTTGCGAAAATAGGTAAACGCATAATGGCAGAAAGCAATCAGCATAAAGCTTGCATCTGTTGCGGTAATGATGTTGACCGCAGTTTCGCTCAGATTCGGGAGCAGGACCATCAGCAGAAGGCTGACGAACAGAACCGTCGTGCAGATTTTACCGGTCATCAAAGCACCTGCCAGCATCTTTCCTCTGCGGTATGCAACGTAGCCTGCAATCAGCTGGAAGCTTTCCTTGATTACAAAAAGGGCCACCAGGTGCCAGAGAATGGGATGCCGAACAGCAAGGCACACAGTCATTGTAAGCTGAGTTGCCTTATCCGCAACCGGGTCCAGAAGCTTACCAACCGTAGAAATCATGTTAAAATGACGGGCGACCTTGCCGTCGATCATATCGGTCAGGCAGGATACGGCCAGAATGGCGGCGGCAATGATGTAGTCAACCGTTTCTGTGGCGTTGAGATAAATGATCACATACACAGGAATTAACAGAAGACGGAATAAGCTCAGCAAATTCGGAATTGTCAGTATTTCTTTTTTCCAGTCTTTGATGATCATTTTTTTCTCCTTAACTGTTTTGTATAAGTATAAAATCTCTTACGCAATTATAGTATATCTAGATTGCGAAATCAAGCACAATGCGACAAAAATATCAATTATATCTTATTCAGCAGCGAATTTATATGGTGTCCTGGCGGTTTAAGGATTCTGTATGATTCACTGCCATTGGGTAATGTTTTGCCAAGTACTGCCATGTGACCTTATCTACATCGCCGGTTTGCGGCAGATTATTCAGATACTGGAAACTGGCAACTGACTGTGCTGTAATGTCATCGAGTATTCCGTTCAAAGAGGGGGCAGAAACGCTGCTGTATACCTCAGAGAAAGCCAGAAGTATGGATTGGATGATATAAAGATAAAGACTTTCATCTCCAAGACGGAATACAGCACCGGGATTCAGAATCAGTTGGAGAGGCTCAGCGGGAGCTGTACGCACCAGTGCCGGCTGATATTCCGCAAGGATCCGCTCCCATGTGTTCAGATCCACAATGCCTGTAACAGGTATACCGCGATTTCTCTGGAACTGGCTGACAGCCCGCTTGGTTTGTTCCCCATAAATTCCATCCGGCACCGGCATTTCCTGAATATTATCATCGCTGCCAATTACACGAAGCATGGTTTGCAGGCTTCGCACAGGCTGACCAACAAAGGATTCAACGGGCCTCATCGAATTACCTCCTGCTTGATGGGATCTTTGCTTCCAATTGCAAGATTTTCACCTGGAAATTGTGTCATTGTACTGGTAGTGGAATAACGCTGACGTATATATCCTGTAGGCCGGGCATTAGCAAAATTGTTATTATATGGGAAGGTTTCCATGTCACGGAGTGTGGTATTTTCAATACCGGAAAACTGATCGTAAATCTCATCCCAGGTAGATTCGTCCACTCTTCCGGTAACGGGCAGCCCCAGCCAGCTCTGAGCGGCTTCGACAGACATCTCTGTTTTGGGACCATATATGCCGTCTATGGCGACGGCGGGAATCTGATTAATAAAGCTGGAAAGAATGGACAGCATATATTGCAGATGCTTGACCTTATCCCCACGGTCGCCCAGTTTTATCAGACTGGGGTACTCCCAGTTGATGGCGTAGAACTGCTGTCCCATACTCCGAAGCTCGGACAGCCTTGTGACGGCGGTGTAGAGCCGTACCATGGCATACCATGTAGACTTTCCTACAATTCCGTCCACGGCCAGACCGAAGACCTCCTGAAACTTCCGGACGGATTGCTCGGTACGGCTGCCATAGATACCGTCTACATTTACCAGTTTCGGAATGGCGGGATAGTTCTGAGAAATGCGATTGAGCATTGCCTGAACTACTATCACATTTGGTCCTGAACTGCCCCGGCGCAGAGGTGTACCGGGATAGGAGGATGTCTGCCCTTTTGTTGGGGCATTGTTGACGATTTCCACATTCCCATAATAGCTTTTGAGAATCTGCGTGGAATTAAGTCCCTGTTCGGCCAGATTCTGGCTGCCCCATTGGCTGAGGCCTTCACAGGTAACGGTAGTTCCGTTACAGAACTTTGCTGCCAGTGGTTCTACAAATCCGGGCCGCCGAAGGTAGTCGTTAAATAGCTCGTTTACCAGGCGGGAAATATTTTCAAAATAGCTGCGTCCGTTTACGAAAGCCTGGTCATAGGCCGTGGAATTGGTAATATCAAAATCATATCCCCGGCTGCGGTAGAATTCCGTGTAGGTTCTATTGAGCGCAAATGAAACAATTGCCAAAATATTGGCTCGCAGGGCGCTTTCATCCCAGGTAGGATAAATTTCGCTGGAAGCCACGTTCTTTACGTAGTCAGCAAAGGGTAAAGTTACATTGGCTGCCGATTCACCCGGCGCGCCCAGATGGACGGTAATTTTCTCCGGTACAAAAGGAATTACAGACGTCATAATTTTTCCTCACAAATTCTGGGGTGGTGTATCATAGACGGCGATTTTGTCCCAGCTGCTCGGCAGTTCCGACAGAGGGATCATTTTCAGATTCAATCTGGTAGTGGTATTGGGAAAGACCTGCAGATTAATATTTTCTCTGTGCTCGTATCCGTGCAGCTGAGCATAGAGGTTGACGGCTGTATAGGGGCGCACTCCTGTATCCGGTGTCAGACCTGCGGAAACCTCTGGTACCGGAATTTCAATGGGGGTAATCAGTCCGTTTCGGTCAGTCAAACGCATAGCAAGCGCTGTGCCATCCTGCGCGGTAATGGTGATGGCCACATTCTCCAGAGGAATTTTAGCGGAGCTGGTATACGCGTTGACTTCTATGTAACCTGTTTCAGACAGAAAAATCACTCCTTTCCTAGTTCCTGACTATTCTATGCAGAGGGAACTGGGAAATGTGCTATGTATGCTCCCTCCGGAGCATTAAAGAAATGGCTGAGACTTTTGAATATCCGTGCTTTCCTTACCAAGAAGACGCTGTGCAAGGCCTGTGATGGCGGGATCGCTTTTGTTATACTGGTGAATATTCTTCAGCCCGGTAATCATACCGCGTGTGTTTCCCTGAATCAGCATACCGGCGATTTTGGAGTCGATATTACCGCCCAGAAGTCTGGCTTTTGTCATGGCGGAGGCCATTTTTACCACTGCCGGATGCAGGTTGGACAGCTCCCAGCCACGCTGAGATGCCAGCTTCAGAGCCTCTTTTTCAATAGAGTCGTATTCCTTCAGCTGATTTTTCAGTTCACTTCGCAGGTCTGTCCGAACCGCATGGTCTATTACACAGCGAATCCCGGACTGACCCATTTGTGCAGCTTGCAGGATGGAGGAAAGCATTTGATGATTGTCTAACATATTTTATCACCTCGTGGTCAGTATGACCGTGTTCGACTTTCTTAATACGCACACCAAGTGATAATCAGGCATATAATTGCCGCAGGGAAAGGAATGTGATGCTGAATGAGTGCAATTGCCGGAATACTCAATTTGCCCGCAAATGACGAAATCACAGAAGCTATGCTGAAAACCATGAGACGCCGTGGACCGGATGGCGGCGGAGCGTATACACATGGGGATTTTTGCCTTCTACACACCCGGCTTTCCATTATTGATGATTCTACCGGAAATCAGCCGATGGAACTTCACTGGGCCGGGGAGCGTTTTATCATTACCTTTGATGGGAAATTATACAACGGAGGAGAATTGCGCCAGGAGATGCAGCTTTTAGGCCATGAGTTTTATGGTTACTCAGATACGGAAGTGGTTCTCCATGCCTACGCCCAGTGGAAAGATAAGGCGCTCATGAAATTCAACGGCGTATTTGCGTTTGCGGTTTTGGAAGAACAGGCCGGACGGGTATTTCTCGCAAGGGACCGTATCGGCGTGAAACCGTTTTTCTATGCCCGCCACCGGGGCGGCTTGCTGCTGGCATCGGAGATCAAGACCATTCTTGCCTATCCTACTATGGAAGCAGAGCTGGATGCCGATGGTGCAGCAGAGATTTTACTCCTTGGACCGGGACGAACCCCCGGCAGCGGCGTATTCCGGAACATCAAAGAATTGGAACCGGGATGCTGCGGTATATATGAAAAGGGACAGCTGTTTGTGCAGCGCTACTGGAAGCTTCTGGATCGGGAGCATACAGAGAATTTCTCTGAAACCGCGGAGAAGGTACGCGAGTTGACGTTGGATGCTATTCGCCGCCAAATGCGTTCAGATGTACCTGTTGGAACTATGCTTTCCGGTGGACTGGATTCCAGTTTGGTCTCTGCCGTCTGTGCCAGAGAGCTGGATAGCAGGGGACAACGACTGCATACCTTCTCTGTAGACTATCTGGATAATGATTTGAATTTTAAACCCAACCAATTCCAGCCAAATTCCGATAAAGAATACATCCGCATCATGCAGGAAGCGCTGGATTCTCACCACCACTGGACGGTGCTCTCCCCGGAGGATTTGACGAATTCTTTGGAAGCGGCGACGATTGCACGGGATTTGCCGGGAATGGCGGATGTGGATGCCTCGCTGCTTGCTTTCTGCGGACAGATCCGTCCCCATGTAAAGACAGTTTTGTCCGGGGAATGTGCCGATGAAATTTTCGGCGGCTATCCATGGTACCGGGTACCTGCAATGCGGGATGCAGATGGATTTCCCTGGGCGCAGACAACGAAAGAACGGTCTGCCTTTGTCCATCCCTGGATTTTGGATTCCGTCTGTCCTGGTGACTTTGTCCATGACCGTTATGCACAGACGATCCGTGAATCGGACATTTTACCTGGCAACACGCCGGAAGATCGCCGCATCAAGGAGCTGGTCAACCTAAACTTCCGCTGGTTCATGCAGACTCTGCTGGATCGCTGTGACAGAATGTCTATGTATCACGGACTTGAGGTACGTGTTCCGTTCTGCGACTATCGGATTGCAGAGTATTTGTACGGTGTGCCATGGAAATTCAAAGATTATCGTGGCTATGAAAAGGGACTCTTGCGGTATGCCATGAATGGCGTCATTCCCAAGAGTGTTCTGTTCCGTAAGAAAAGTCCCTATCCCAAAACCTACGATCCGAGATACACCGAAATGGTCGTGAATATGCTACAGAAAGTTCTGCAGAAGCCGGATGCTCCGATTTTCTCCATTGTTCGGCGAGATGCGCTGGAAGATTTGCTCCATCAGGATTTTGAGTGGCCTTGGTACGGCCAGCTGATGCGCCGACCGCAGACAATTGTGTATATGCTACAAATAAACTTCTGGCTGCAGCGCTATTCGGTGCGTTTTGTATAATTGACGATAAATATGGAGTGTGTTAAAATCTTTATGTATTAAGTGTATCAGACTTTGTCCCAATGGAGGGGCTGCATAAGAGGTTTTAATATGAGAAAAACAAAAATTATTTGCACCATTGGTCCTGCCAGTGAAAACGAAGAAGTCCTGACAGCTATGTGTAAGGCGGGCATGAATGTCGCCCGGCTGAACTTCTCTCATGGCACACACGAAGAGCATGAGAAGAAAATTCAGATGATTACCCGTGTCCGTGAAAAACTGGGACTCCCTATTGCAATCATGCTGGACACTAAGGGACCGGAATACCGCATCGGCACCTTTGCGGAGGAGAAGATTACAGTCAGCACCGGAGACACCTTCACATTTACCACCGACGATGTAGAGGGTGATCAGACCCGGGTTTCCGTCAATTACAAGGATCTGGTGAAGAATCTGAAGATCGGTGACAAGATCCTCGTGAATAACGGTCTGGTTGTATTTGAAGTCAAGAAGCTTTCCGGCAATGATGCCATTTGTCAGGTGGTCATTGGCGGTGTGCTGAGCAACCGCAAGAGTATGAGCTTTCCTAATAAGGTCATGAGCGGCCCTTATCTTTCCGAACGTGACAAGGCGGATATTCTCTTTGGCATTCAGCATAATGTTGACTTTATTGCGGCTTCCTTCGTTTCGCGCAAGAAAGATCTGGAAGAGCTGCAGGCGTTCCTGAATGCAAACGGCGGTGAAAAGATTGATATTATTGCAAAGATCGAAAACCGCGCCGGTGTAGATAATGTAGAAGAAATTTCTGAGCTGTGCGACGGCATTATGATTGCCCGTGGTGATCTTGGCGTAGAAATTCCTTTTGTGGAAGTGCCTGCCGTTCAGAAGCATCTGATCAGCAAGTGCCGCCTGCTGGGCAAGCGAGTGATTACTGCTACCGAGATGCTGGAATCTATGATTTATAATCCTCGTCCTACTCGTGCAGAGATTTCCGATGTGGCCAATGCTGTGTACGATGGCAGCTCCGCCATTATGCTTTCCGGAGAGTCCGCTGCGGGCAAGTATCCTGTTGAAGCCGTGAGAGTCATGGCTGAAATTGCAGAGCATACCGAGCAGGATACCTCCTACAAGTCACGGTTCCTGAAGGCGGATTTCCGCATTCAGAATATTCTGGATGCTATTTCCCATGCAACCTGCTCCATGGCCATTGATGTGGATGCCAAGGGTATCGTTGTCTGTTCTGTGTCCGGCAAGACGGCCATGATGGTTAGCCGGTTCCGTTGTCCTGTTGACATCATAGGCATGACAACCGACCCCAAGGTGTGGCGTAAACTGGGCTTGAGCTGGGGCGTTACACCTGTTCTGACAGACGAATTTACTTCTATGGATGTAATGTTCTATCATGCACTTGTTAGTGCCAAGGAAACTCTGAACCTCCATAAGGGAGATCATGTGGTCGTCACCGGCGGCCCCATCAACGGTAAAAACGGCAACACCAACACCATTAAGGTCGAAGAGATCCTGTAAATAACAAGTGCCCCACAGCGTTAGCTGTGGGGCACTTGTTATTTGACGTTAAATGAGGTTATAAAGCTTGTCCATGGTATTTGCAACACCGATGGCACCGGCTTTTACCATATCTTCCACCACACCATATCCCCAGGCCACTGCGATGGTGGGAATATTGTGTGCTTTGGCACCGAGTACATCATAAATGGTATCGCCAACCATGACGATGTCCTCTTGCTTACCAATCTGGTTCAGAAGATAGGCGATCACCGTATCTTTTGAATTGCGTGCATTGGGGCTTCCGTCAATGGCAGCACCGCAGATCATGTCAAAGTAGCCGTCCATTTCAAAGCGGCGAAGAATCTCAATGGCCATCGGTTCCGGCTTGGAGGTGGCAACGTAAAGATGGTGTCCGTCAGCCTTCAGTTTTGCCAGGACATCCGAAATTCCGGGGTAAGGGAAGTTTTCAAACATTCCGGTAGCGACGTAGTTTTTCCTGTAGAAGTTCACTGCATCGTTGAGATGTTCTTCCTGTATGCCAAAATGAAGCAGACTGTCCTTCAGAGGCGGGCCTACAATGCTGCGAAGTTCCTCGCGGGGCGGGACGGCTGCACCAAATTGACGCAGAGTGATTTCGGCACAGTTCATAATTCCTTCGCCGGAGTCGGTGAGCGTACCATCCAGATCGAAGAGGATCGTTTTTTCTTTCATAATTCCTCCGTATTTACTTTAAACGATAGAGATAATAGGTAAAATCAATACCTTCAAAATACATATTGGCGGTATCTACCAGCTCGTACAGGCTGGAATCCACGCCGTAAGAGGTCAAGGGATAATGCCGTGTGACTACAAAATCCACCAGACCTTCCTCAATGTATTTTTCCTGTGTTTCCCACATACCCGGAGCAGGTACATTGAAGGTACAGAAATACTTGCAGTTGGGAATCACATCTGCCGCATAATAGAAGCCGCCATCAAGGAAACCGTAATTCAGGAGAGTGGGGGATTCCTCCTGACGGATGATTTGTGCAAAACGGTACTGCGGCATATCCTCTTTGTCATAGGACAGCAGATAAGTGTTGCGGCAGTTGCTGGTCGCAAAGCAAACCAGAAGGAGCGATGCCAGTGCCACAGCGGCTGCGGTAACGTAACCGTTATCTTTCGGAATAAATTCCGGACGGGACAAAAACGACAGGAACCATCCGATACCGATGAGACCAAAAATGCAGAACAGCGACAGTACCAGATCATAATACTTGTATCCCTGCATGATGCCTTTACCGCCCCAGTAGGTCAGAGAGGTCAGACCCACAAAACAAAGGACAATGCACAGCGACTCCAGCGGATGCTTCCAGAAGCGGATCAGCAGCCAAATGGCAGCCAGAATAATCATCCAGCAGAAGCTGTAATTGTATTGCAAACCATAGAAAAGGCACCGGAAAATCTGGCCGATCTTAGAGCCTCCTGATTCGGAAGGGTAGAGGAAAAGGTTGTTGTAAAAATAGGCGGTGTAGAGATCTTTCAGTGCGTGATTCAGAGCAAAATAGATAAACACAACGCTGCTCACAGCAGCTACGCCAAGTAAAAAGGAGCCCATCACCTGAAGAAGCTTTCGGAAGTCCTTGATTTTTACAAGATACCAGATAACAACAAACAGGCAGAGACCCACATAGAAACCCAGCATAGTGAATTTGATCCAGAGAATCATACCGGCAAATACGCCGTTCAGCACACCTTCCCGGAAGGTAAGAGGCCTGTCCTCCCGAAGCGCCCGAAGGACGCTGTAAAGACCGTAGCACATGAAGCCCAGGCACATCTGTTCCACGCTGCCGCCGTGAGAAAAAGCAGGAGAAATAACGATAGCGGTTCCAATGATACCGGGGATGAGGTAGATCCATATGTTTTCCCCAAGATACAGCTTGACAAGCTTGCCGCATAGAAAGAGGAAAAATCCAAAGGTTACCACTTCCAGCAAAAAAACCCCGATAAAGCTGGAATCTGAAATCAGTGCTACCAACGCATAGATAAAATACAGCACGGGACCCTTTTGCTCATAGAGATCCGCATACAGTACCTGCCCGTGAAGCATGGATTTTCCCATAGTGAAGAAACAATGGACATCCACCCAGTCGTTCATCGGATAAAGAGGGGAGCTTTTGGAGCAAATGCCCAGCAAAAGAAGAGAAATCAGGAGGCAATACAAGATTAGGGTATATTTTTTAATCGACTTTATTTTCATGACTTCCATCCTCGGTTCTCTGGCTGATAATATATCGGGGTCTTCCCTTGACTTCCAGATAAATCTTGCCAATGTACTCACCCAGCACGCCCAGGCAGATCAGCTGCACGCCGCCAATAAAACAGATGATACAGGTCATACTGGCCCAGCCGGGAACCGAGTTACCGCAGAGAGCAACGATCAGCGACCACAGCACACCAATAAAGCTCAAGATTGCAATACCGCTGCCGAGCCCGGTAATCAGTCGAAGCGGACGAATAGACAGACTGGTAATGCCTTCAAAGGCCAGAGCGAGCATTTTCCGCAGGGGATAGTGGCTTTTACCGGCAAGCCGTTCGTGACGCTCATAATAGACACTGGTGCTTTTAAAGCCAACCAGTGGAAACATACCCCGAAGGAACAGATTCACTTCTTTGAAATTTGCAAATTCCTGAAGAACCCGACTGGAAACGAGCCGGTAGTCTGCATGGTTATATACCGTGTCAACACCCATATGCTTCATTAGCTTATAAAAACTCTGGGCAGTAAAACGCTTGAAGAAAGTATCCGTATCCCGCTTGCTGCGGACACCGTAGACAATCTCACAGCCATCCAAATAGGCATCCACCATAGCATCCATTGCTTTGATGTCATCCTGTCCGTCACAGTCAATGGAAATCGTAATATCACAATGATCCTTCGCTTCCATCAGACCGGCGAGAACGGCATTCTGGTGCCCGCGGTTACGGCTTTGCTGTATGCCGATGAAATGGGGATTTTCTCTGGATAAACCGGAAATGATGTCCCAGGTGGTATCTTTGGAGCCGTCATCCACAAACATCACACGGCTTAGTTCACTGATTTTGCCGGAAGCAACCAGGCTTTCTATCTCGTCTGAAAACAGCTTTGAAGTAATGGGAAGGACCTGCTCTTCGTTATAGCAGGGGACGATGATATACAGTACAGGTGCCATTGACAGAGCCTCCTTATAAAACTATTGGATATTGCCCATTATATTGTATATTTTAGAAAAAGTCTATACGAAAAACACTCTGAAGCTTGACAGATTTCTTGTTTGTGTTACTATATTACAGGTTATCGGCAACTAGCCTTTTTTATCAAATTTCATGGGGTAAAAGTTATGAATTCACTAAGAAATGTTAAGGTGGGGGAGACGGCTACCGTCATAAAAGTACATGGAGACGGTGCTGTCAGAAGACGCATTATGGATATGGGCATCACTAAGGGCGTTCGCATCACGGTACGCAAGGTGGCACCTTTGGGAGATCCTCTGGAGTTGACAGTTCGTGGTTATGAGCTTTCCATTCGCAAGGCGGATGCGGAAATGATTGAGGTACAGTAAGTAGCAGATTGTAATGGTGGGTTTGTGTGTTGCGGCCTGCTATGGGAGGAGTTTTAATGGAATTGAGAATCGCTTTGGCAGGTAACCCAAACTGCGGCAAAACGACCCTGTTCAACGCGCTTACAGGTTCTAATCAGTATGTGGGTAACTGGCCGGGAGTTACGGTGGAAAAGAAAGAAGGCAAGCTCAAAAACCATGATGGAGTCACAATCGTGGATCTTCCGGGTATTTACTCTCTTTCTCCTTATACACTGGAGGAAGTGGTGGCAAGAAACTATCTGGTAGGTGAGCGCCCGGAAGCCATCCTGAATATTATTGATGGAACCAATCTGGAGCGAAACCTCTACCTGACCACCCAGCTGGCAGAGCTGGGCATTCCCGTTGTGGCAGCAATCAATATGATGGATATTGTCCAGAAAAACGGAGACGATATCGATATCAAGGCACTGTCCAATGCACTTGGATGTGTGGTGGTGGAAATCTCCGCTTTGAAGGAAACCGGCATTCAGGAAGCAGCAGAGGCTGCTATCGAAGCCGCCAGAAGCGGCAAAACTTTTCATAGACATATTTTTTCCGGTGCGGTAGAGCACGCAATTGCCCATATTGAGGAAGCGGTGGTACATGAATTGCCGGAAGAACAGCAGCGCTGGTACGCCGTCAAGCTGTTTGAGCGAGACAAGCAGGTGCTGGAAATCCTTGATTTACCGGAATCCGTGCTGAATCACATCGAAAAGGATATCAACGATGTGGAAGAAGAAATGGACGACGATGCCGAGTCCATCATCATCGGACAGAGATATGACCATATTGAAACCATTATCGCCGGGTGCTATCACAAGAAGCAGGGCAGAGAGTCTGTTTCTGCCAAGATTGACCGCATTGTTACTAACCGATATTTGGCATTGCCGATTTTTGCCGGTATCATGCTCTTTATTTATGCCATCGCCATGGGTAACTTGCCGATCTCCGTTGGCAGCATGGCTTCGGAATGGGCAAAGAATGTACTGTTCGGTCAGTGGATCCCCGGGTTCTTTGACTCTGCACTCACATCCTTGGGTGTCAGTTCCTGGCTGTATTCTATGATTATGAAGGGTATTCTTCCCGGCGTAAGCACGGTCTTGAGCTTCGTACCTCAGCTCCTGGTGCTGTTCCTGATGCTTAGCATCTTGGAAGACTGCGGATATATGTCCAGAGTAGCTTTCATTATGGATCGACTGTTCCGACGCTTTGGCCTTTCCGGTAAGAGCTTTATTCCCTTGCTGGTGGCAACAGGCTGCGGCGTTCCGGGAATTATGGCCTCCCGTACCATTGATCAGGAGCGTGACCGGAGAATGACGATCATTACTACCGGTTTTATTCCCTGCAGTGCAAAGCTCCCGATGATCGCTCTCTTTGCGGGCGCCGTATTTGGCGGATCTGCGCTGGTGGCTGTTTCCGCATTCCTGATCGGTATTGCTGCCGTAATCGTATCCGGTGTGATCCTCAAGAAATTCAAGGCTTTTTCCGGTGACGAAGCACCTTTCGTAATGGAACTGCCGGCATATCATGCGCCGGTTCTGAAAAATACCCTTCGTACAACCTGGGATCGTGGATGGTCCTTCGTAAAGCGTGCCGGTACTGTCATCCTGCTCTCATCCATTGTTTTGTGGTTCCTGCAGAGCTATGGCTTTGTTGACGGCGTTTTCCGGGAAGTGAAGAACAATAACGAATCTATGTTGGCAGCCATTGGCAGTGCTTTGGCATGGATCTTCTATCCGCTGGGATGGATGGGGGATATGGCATGGAAGGCGACTGTTGCCAGTATTACCGGATTGATCGCCAAGGAAGAAATCGTTATGACTTTTGGTACGCTCTATAACTTTGCCGGAGAGCTCAGCGAATCCGGCAACGAGATTTGGGGCTACGTCCGGCAGGACTTCGGCGCTGTTACTGCGTATAGCTTTATGGTTTTTAATTTGCTGTGTGCCCCATGCATCGGTGCAATTGGTGCCATCCGGCGGGAAATGGGCAACGGTAAATGGACGATTTTCGCCATCGGTTATATGACTGCATTTGCCTATGTAACTTCCATGATCATCTATCAGCTGGGTGGCCTTATCAACGGTGAAGCAACCTTCAACGTCTTTACCGTAGTGGCAATTGCGGCATTGGCAGCACTGATTTATCTGGTGGTGCGTAAACCCAGCCATGTGGGCAATCGCCTGAAAGCCAAAGTTTAATCCAAAGAAAGGAGCAGCAGATATGTTGACTTGGTTAAGCGCACATACCGGAGATATTCTGGTCCTTGCCATTCTTGTGGCTATTGTAACGGGGATCATTGTTACAATGGTTAGAAATAAGAAAAAGGGTAAGCCTTCCTGCGGCGGTAACTGTGAAAACTGCGGCGGATGCTGCTCTTATAAAAAAGATTCCGAGAAATAATGAAATATCCCCGAAAAGCAGAGCTTTTCGGGGATATTTTTTATCCGTTTTCTAGAAGAAAGTCTGCTGCGGTGCGGATCGGATAGGATATTAACCTTTGCCCGAAGAGATCTGTGTTATTCAGTTTCACTTCTGTAATGCGGCTGTTGTCGTAAGTGGTGTAGTAGTAAATTCCTTTGCTTGTGTTGCAGCAGCTGGAATAGAGGGTCGTTTCATATACATCGTCTGCCACTTTTACGCTTCCTCTCGGTACGGCAACAGAAGACAATATGTGAAACATCTGGCTGACATTGGACGCTTCGCTTCCGTCACTTACGGAATGACGCCGGACAAATTCCGCTTTTACAAATCTTGAGGCTGAAGAGAAGTCTCCCGGCAGCCCCACGGCACCCATACCCTTGCTGAGATTATCCCCCTGCTCGAAATTGGTAAGATTCTGATACTCCTGCAAATGATACAGATGATAATTAAATGGCGGATTGTTGGTCAACACACCCACAGGATTGCCATAGAGCTTCAGTCCATCTGCCGTGGGCTCTACCACAAGGGATGAAGAAGCATCCGAAATCAGCCAATGGAGGGGTTGGTTGGGGCAGGCAGTGCTGAAGGGAATATCCACCAAGTTCGTTTGCTCCAGCCTTTTTTGAGCTTCTGCAACATTACTGCACTGGCTGAGAATCCAGGGGATAAACTCATAGGGTGCAATATTATCTTTACCATCCATCTCCGGCAGATAGACGGCATTTTTGGGAAAATACAGTGCAGCCATACTGAGCCCGCGTTCATTTGAGGCTTCATAATATAGGGGGTAATGGTTTTGAATCGTTGCCATACCGATCATGGCATAGTGGTGGTTCGAATCAGACTTATTCCAAAAAGAAAAGGGGTAATTTCGAGGTGTGATGGTAACCTCTTCCCGGTAGGACGCTTCCAGATCCAGATTCCGGCCGAAATAGTGGTCACCATTTACATAATTGACTGCTGTACACATAAGCATTGACTCCCAAATGTGATTATCGTTGATTTTGTCTGAATATACGAGTATAATATAGACAAAAAATCCGGGAGATATACTGGATTGCTAAGAATGGGATGAGGAATCATATGCTTATTTGTCCGGTCTGTGGTGAAGACCTTTTATTATCTGACGGTGTTGCCGAATGTGCAAAGGGACATACCTTTGATATTGCCAGGGAAGGCTACGTAAATCTCCTGCGGTCTTCTAAATCTGGTGATAAAATCGGTGACGATAAAGTATCTGCACGCTGCCGCCGGGATTTTTTGAACAAAGGCTATTATGCACCTCTCAAGGACGCACTGTGTGCGATTTTTGCGAATCAGCAGGGGAGTGTGCTGGATATCTGCTGCGGTGAAGGCTATTACACCTCCGCCGTGGCGCAAAACAAAAAGCTCTCTGTTTACGGCTTTGATATATCAAAAGAAATGGTGCGTCTTGCTGCTAAGCGGGGAGGATGTACTTGCTTTGTTGCCAATATGGCGGCGATTCCGGTGCGAAGTGGCACTTTTGATTATGCGATGCATCTCTTTGCACCGTTTAATGAAGACGAATTTGCAAGAATTTTGAAACCCGGCGGCCGACTGTATACCGTTGTCCCGGGACGGATGCACCTTCTGGGACTTAAAAGTGCCATCTACGAAAATTGCTATGAAAATGACGAAAGACTGCCGGACACCAAGTGCCTTAGACTGGTAAAAACCAGAAAAATTTCCGCCGATATTCACCTGGCTTCTTCTGAAGATATTCAGGCCGTGTTTCGGATGACACCATACTATTTCCATACCGGGATGAAGGATAAAGAAAAACTGACCGCCCTCACAGAATTGGATACGCCGATTGAGTTTCTTATTGCTGAATACGAAAAAACTCTTTAACGGAAAAATCCTTCCAGTTTTTCGCGGTTGTCAGGGGATAATGGAGCAAGGGGCAGACGGCATTCCCCGCAATCATAGCCGATCATTTTCATGGCGGCCTTCACAGGTACCGGATTGACTTCGGAAAATAATCCCTCAATCAGCGGCAGCATACTGCATTGCAGGGCGGAAGCGGTATCGAAGTCCCCGGCCAGCGCCGCCTGCGCCATAGCCTGTGTTTCTACTGGCATTACGTTGGAAAGCACCGAAATGACACCCTTGGCACCTAATGACATGGCGGCTACCGCTTCGTCATCATTTCCGCTCCAAATGGTAAAATCTTCACCGCATACGTTCCGAATCCGGGCAATTTTGACGATATCACTGGATGCCTCCTTGACACCGGCAATATTAGGGATTCTGCTCAGACGCTTGTAGACGGATACCGGAATATCCACTCCGGTGCGGGATGGGACATTGTAGATGATGACCGGGATTTTGACAGCATGGGCAATGGATAAGTAGTGTGCAAACAGTCCGTCCGGATTTGCTTTGTTGTAGTATGGACTTACAACCAACACGGCATCCGCCCCGGCTTCCTGTGCAGCAATGCTCAACTCTACTGCATGTGCAGTATCGTTGGAACCGGTTCCGCAAATGATGGTCATATCAGAAGCAGCGAATTGCTTGCCCCTTGAGTACAGTTCTATTTTTTCTCGGTCTGTGAGCGTTGGGGCTTCGCCTGTAGTACCGCCAAGAACGACTGTTTTGATTCCTGCGTCCAGCTGCCGCTTTAAAAGGCGCTCCATCATCGGGTAATTTACCTGCCTCCCTAAAAATGGGGTTACGAGAGCTGTACACGCTCCGGTAAATAGTGTTTTTTCCATATGCTGATACCTCCAGCCCAATCTATGCGGCGATGGGGGAGAATGTTTCTGAAAATTTAGCGTTAAAAGTTGGAAAAAATGCGGAATATGCGGATATTATAGCAAACTTATGTCGTCAATGTTTCACTTGATGAACCGACTGAAATGGCGATGGATCGTTTGAGAAAAAATGGATTGCGGCGGCTGCAGCTGGCAGAATTGGCATATCCCAAACCCACGGACGGTATTGTACCGTGGTTTTCCTTTGAAATCAGCGAAAATGGTTGCAAATAATTAGAAAATGCAGTATACTATGTAGGCTTTTTATGTAATTTGGAGGAACAACAGTGAAAACACATGATTTTTGGTATGATCTGCCGGAGGAACTCATTGCCCAGACTCCATTGCAGCAGCGGGACAGTTCACGCCTGCTGTTTATGGATCGTGTCACCGGCGAAGTGAGCCATCGACATTTTTATGATATTGTAGACTATCTGAAGCCGGGCGATTGCCTGGTAATGAACGACTCCCGTGTGCTGCCAGCTCGTCTGCTGGGTCACCGTCCCACCGGCGGCGCTGTGGAAGTGCTGTTGCTGCGGGATCTGGGAGATAAGAAGTGGGAATGCCTGTGCAAGCCCGGCAGAAAAATGCAGGTCGGCAACGAGGTCATTTTTGGCGACGGCGAGCTGACGGCAACCGTGGCTGAAGTTTGTGACGATGGCAACCGCATTGTGGAATTCCATTACGAGGGCATTTTCCTGGAAGTCCTTGAACGGCTTGGAAAAATGCCGCTTCCGCCCTATATCAAAGAAGAACTGCAGGATCAGGAACGCTATCAGACCGTATATTCCCGGGAGGTTGGCTCTGCCGCCGCCCCCACCGCCGGC
Source organism: Oscillospiraceae bacterium (assembly GCA_020025535.1). GTDB lineage: Bacteria > Bacillota > Clostridia > Oscillospirales > Oscillospiraceae > Faecousia. The sequence continues at coordinate 108,796 of JAHHRY010000002.1, forward strand.
CTGCACTTTACCAATGAACTGCTGGACAGAATCCGTGCAAAGGGTGTTAAAACAGCTTTTGTAACCCTGCATGTTGGCCTTGGAACCTTCCGCCCGGTAAAAGCGGAAGAAATCAGCGATCACCATATGCACTCTGAACTGTGTATGATTTCCAGGGAAACTGCTGATATTTTGAATCAGACTAAGGCGGAAGGCGGACGGGTGATCTGCGTTGGCACCACATCTTGCCGTACGCTGGAATCTCTGGTAAACGAAGACGGTACGTTTGAACCCAAGTCCAAATGGACGGAAATTTTCATTTACCCGGGATATACCTTCAAGGCGATGGATGGCCTGATTACCAATTTCCATCTGCCGGAAAGTACGCTGGTCATGCTGGTTTCCGCCTTTGCAGGCCGGGAGCACGTCCTTGCCGCTTATGAGGAGGCTGTGAAGGAACGCTATCGTTTCTTCTCCTTTGGCGATGCCATGTTTATCGGAAGCGTGAAAGACTGACAGTATATCGAACATGAAAAAAGCCTAGAGCCGCAACGGGTTCTAGGCTTTTTGCTATTCCGGGTCCTTGTAGAAGAATTGATACTGAATGCCGTTTTTGAAGAGGATGGAAACGATTCTGCCGTCTTTTATACAAAAGTTTTGGATGATAGAATTCAGAAAATCCTTAACAATTTGAGGGTCAATCTTCCAAATGAATTTTTCGTAGTCAACATACCGCCGGTCCTGTAATTGCTGGGCCATGATAAAGTAGCTGGCCTTTACCATGAACTCGTCATCGGATAGGGAAGTGGCTGCTGAAGACACCTCCAGTTCGTCCAGTCTGGCAGTGGTTTCCTCCAGAGAGTCAAGGAGCTTCCGCTGTTCGATGATGAAGTCCTTCTCTGCCATAGCTTCTTCACCATACAGAAACAAAGTCTTCAGACGGCTCAGGGCACGCTCCAGCTGCCTTTTTCTGCAAGCAACACATTCTTCTCGTCGATAGCGGCAATGCTTTCAGAAGCGGCTACAGGCTTTGGGGTGTATTCAGCAAAGCCATATCCACTGCGGAGATGGTTGTACAGTTCCTGAAGGCCGTCAGATCCGATATGGTCAACATCAGCAAAGGTATCGCCTCGAAGCAGTTTCTTCTGAAGTGTGTCGATACTTGTAGTCTTGCCGAAGCTCTTGCTGGCACGGATCATGTTGGCTAGCCTGCATCCTCAAAGATTTCGTAGTTGTCAATGTCCAGGGCGTACTTGGAATAGTTGATAAGTTCTTCCCGCTGCACCGGCAAGCTGACTCGGCCGACCTGGTGCTGCGTGGAAATCCGGATGTAGATTGCTACCTTCTTTGTTTCGAGATATGTTTCCAATGCTGATTTCTGTTTTGCCATAGTAGCCTCCATGATAAGAAAAAGCAGCTCCGTTATGTAGCGGAGCTGCTTTGTTGTTAAGTAGAACTCTGCAAACTGGCGATGACCGCATCCGGAAGCCCGGAGAAGTCGGTTTTGATTGGATTGAGAGATTGCAACCCAGTCAGTGAAAGCGTTTTCTGAGGACCGCAGTGAGCGTTGAGGGCATCAGTGGAGAGAACATAGAAATCCCAACCATCCAGGTTCAGAGGATCGGCGCTGGCTCGGTCGGTCACATGGTACAGACAGAAGATATAGACATCAGACTGACGCTTGACAGCGGAATCGTATCCGGTCTGTGGTGACCATGCCCTTGTGGGCCGAATGCTGAACTGGATTGCAGATGGTTTGCTCTGCTCCCATGCCTGAAGATATGCGCTGCTCTTGACCTCTATGTGAACGGAGTCACGGAGGACTCTGTTATGAACCCAACTATGCGGAAAGTCGATGTCATAGGCATCCCAGTCGCTGTTGGTATCGTTCAGATCCAACCCCAGGGCAGCTGAAACGATAAACTCACAGTAGGCCCCTCTGATCGTATTGTTCAGCAGGTTGGAGGAGTTCCATGCCCAGAAGTCCTGAAGCATATAGCCAATAGGCATTCCGTCAAAGGTAATGTGTTCATCACCATGAAGATGCTGCATCGTATGTCCTCCTATTTAAGCAGCCGCAGGTACGGCTTTGGTGTTAGCCTGCATCGATCTGCTGCTTGCGATCAACGGAGGCGATTATGATTCGTTCCTCCGGTGTCATATAGCGGTCAAGAAGGGACCACAAGACCTGCCGGTCGGCATCGTTGGCCTTGGTATAGCACTCAATCAGAATTGAAATTTCGGGTGATGGCTTTGCTGCTACGGGCGGTTTGACTCCGCACAATGTATCGAGGGATACGCCCAGGATTTCTGCGATGTCAACAGCTGTTTCGATGTTAGGTGTGCGGGTCCCGGAGGCGTATCGGGAGATAGTTGTTTCCGTAGTATTCAGCTTATCAGCGACAGTGCGCTGGGTAAGCCCCTTTGCCTCTATGAGGGATTTGAACTGGCTGGCAAATTTCGCTTTGGTGTACATGGCAATACCTCCTATGAAACCTGTTTACCGATTGTATAATAAAACTGCCGCTTTGTAAACAAAACTGACCAATAATATCATTTTACTATTGATACTGATCGATTTGGTAAGTTATAATGAGGAAAAAGAAAGAGGGTGACCAGATGGATAAGCTGAAACTCCAGTATAAGCGGAAGTGCAAGGAACAGACCTGTAAAGATATGGCGGATCTGATTGAGAGATCCGAAACCACTTACAGGAAGAAGGAAACCGGCGAAATCAAGTTTACGCCGGAGGAAGTCGTCAAGATTGCAAAACATCTCGACTTGACCAGTAGCGAGGTCAACGAGATTTTGTTGACGGAAACTTACTAGAACGGTAAGTTTGGACACAGCCCTTACCTGATGGAACCAGTATAACGCAGAAAGGAGGTAATGAAAATGGGACGAGATGCTAGTGACGCGGGTGAAAATCCTTGTTTCCGCTGTAGGAAAGAGGCCGCAAAGTACAACGACAGGCTACTGACTGTTATCGCTGTTCTGGTAGCCTTGACTAATATCGTTGTTGAGGTGCTGAAGAAGATCACATGGCATAAGCTGCCTACTGATGTTCTTGCAGTTGCTGTGGCCATGACCCTGACCCTGCTGGCGTTCTTCGCCTGGGCATCCTACGCAGGGATCCAGATTCTGTGGTACTACATCGCCGCTGCCGTGCTGGGCGGCATCATGGTTGCCTACGCTGCAATGTTTGGCTTCGATAAGCTCAAGGGAATCCTGACCCGTATTAAGGAACCCGAAAAAATTGCCGGTATGAATTTAGCCCCCATCGTAACGGATCGACTCTATCCGCTATGTTGGGGGCTTTTCTTTTTTTGCCTATTTGCTGGCTACCATCGGCCTACGCTCAGGTAAACACTGTCTTCCACTGAGCGTTTCGTAGATGGCGTTGTAGGCAGCGGTTTTATCCTGACTGTCCTTCACGGTGCAGTATTTCCCGGTGGCAATACCGCTTTCTACCATTCTTTCAGCAGCCTCCATCCAAAGGTCGTCGTAACGATTTGTGCCTGTTCCAAAGCTGTTGGCGGCTTCCAAATATTTGTCCCACATATTCGTTACATCTACTTTTTCCACATATTTCAGATAGCTGAAAAAGTAGTATTCGATGAATGCGGTGCAGCAAAGGCCGTTTCTTCTGAGAGCGTCAATATCCGGGACTCTATTGCCATTGGCATTTAGTTTGGTTGCCATGCCGCTGCTTCCCGCCACATAGGGGATGCCAGAAAGAATCTCCGGCCAGTTCTTTCCCAGTGCAATGGAGATATAGCTTGGATGGTATAATTTACCTGCATTTTTCAATGCCTGCACATCATACCCTGTATACGCCAATGCCCGGAGAATGGAATTATCCAGCATTTCACTGGGAATACCTGCGTAAGCAAACGGGATTTCTGTGGTTTCCTGGACTCGTTCTTCTGGAGTAGCGAAAGCCGGAAACGACAAGTTCATCAGCGTGAACAGTGCCAGCACTACAGATAGGCACCGTATCCATTTTGGTTTTACAGATTTCATTGTTTTCCTCCTTTACTATTGTCGTGAAAACTGTGAGATTGATTGAATGTGCCCCATAGTAGGAGTAAGGGGCGGGGGTATATATAAAAAGACCACCTGATTTGGTTGAAATCAAGTGGTCTTAATTTTCATTTATTTCATTAACCGTAATTGGTATCAGTCTGTAATGTACAGACTTTCCAATCATAACCATCCAGAGCGTTCTTATCGAAAGTAACACCGATACTCATAAATCGGTATTCTGCACTTCCCAAATACGACCAATGGGGAGGACTGTTTCGGAAAGTGCGGGCAATACTTTCTCCCATAGCATCAACACTAACTTCACCGCAACGATTTCTGTAAATAGCTTCCGGACCGTTGATGGAGTAGTATTGATCTCCACCCCATGGGGAAAGATCTACCCAGTCTCCATACTTGTAATATGCCAGTGCTGCCCGCAGATCGTCAACAGAATGTGCATAATTCTTCTGGAGCTGAACTGCACGAAGCTGTGCTACCTTTTGCAGACCAGGAAGGGAAATTGCCGGCGGAACACCTTGTTCTACACGGTACTTGTTGATGTACTTCAGTGTCGCCTTGGCAACCTCTTCCTGATACTCTTCCAGAGTGTACGGCTCACCATATGTTTCGAGATGGTGATGATTGCAAATAATGCACACAAAGAGATCCTGTGGTCCATGAGTAAGAGTAGCACTCGTGGAATAGAAGAGTTGGTACTCATGTCCTCGCGCAGAACCGGTATCCGTTACCGTATTTGTAGCCTTACAGCCGGGATGGTTGCAGGAAGCGGTCTTGGTGCCATCCTTGGTACAGGTTGCATCGTTGTTGCTCTTGTACTTCGTAAAGCTGTGACCAAGTGCATCCTTGTAACTGTCCTTGTAGCTGTGACCGCAGGTGCAGGTATGCAGAGTGTATCCCTTTTCCGTACAGGTGGGAGCAACTACCTTGTCGGTGTAGCGGTGCTGATGCTCCGGCTTGGGAGGTTCAGGCTTGGCATCCGGCTCTGTAGGGGCAGGCGGTTCAGGCTTGGGAGTCTCAGGCTTCACTTCCGGCTCCGTAGGCTGAGGAGGCTCTGGCTTCACAGGCACGGAAGGTTCAGGCTCAACATCCGGTTTCGCAGGTTCGGAAGGCTCAGGCTCAACATCCGGTTTCGCAGGTTCGGAAGGCTCAGGCTTGACGTCCGGCTGCAAAGGCTCGGAAGGCTCAGGCTTGACGTCCGGCTGCAAAGGCTCGGAAGGGTCTGGATTTATATCCGGCTGGGTAGATCCAGAGGGTTCAGGCTTCACGTCCGGCTTGATATTACCGTGCGTGTTTTCATTATGCTCAACCGAATCACTCATGTTGGGCTTTTCAGGAGGGTTTGCGTTACATCCGGTAAAAGCAGAGAGAACCATTGCCGCTGCCATAGCCACACTGAACAGCTTTTTGCCATAATTCTTACTTAACATATTCATTTTCCTTTCCACAATAAAGTCAAGAGATGTGCTCTTGCTTTTATTATGTGGCCGGAATATCATCGTGTCAAGCACAAAAAGCAATGGCATTAGCCAGAGTCGGCTAAGGACAGTTGGTATGTAGGATACAGTACAGCTCCGTTTGGGGCTGTACCGTTTTCCTATTTTATGCTGATTTCTCTGCATTTCTCATTTCTTCTTGTGCCTGCCGTATCATTTTGGCATCGGGAGGCTGAATAACGCCTGCACCCACAAGGTGAATCTTAACAGGAACACGCTTTTTCCCGTTTTCATCTTTGTAGCTGTCGAAAACCTCAATCTTTGTAATCAGACGGTTTACAAGCGCCGGAGTTAATTCCTGAATGTCCGTACACTGACGAATCACCGAAAGAAAATTCCGCAGGTCTACATTTTCCTGCTCTGCGCCAGAAAGTGTCTGCTCCGCTTCTGCCACGGAAGCAATCAGTTCCTTCTGCTCTTTCTCATAGGCGGCAGTCATACGGGCATACTGCCGTTCCTGCTCCAAGTCAGCGATTTCATTGGTACAGCCGTCAATGAAAACCAAAATGTTTTCCTCGGTGTGCAAATCGTTGGCTTTCAACAATCCATATTCCTCTGTCAGCTGCTTTTCCATTGTCAATGTCTGACGGATAGCGGGAGAATGGGGCTGGTTACCAAAATTCCGTTGTCCTTCATTTCTGGTCAGGTGCAGCAGCTGCAAAAGTATATAAAAAAGGACATCTGCCAAAACAGTGGCAGTGTCCTTGGAGTGGGATATTTCATAATCCAATTGCTTTTCCAGCTGCAACAGCGGATAGGCTTTGACTTTGTAATAGGCGGTATAGCGAAGCTCATAAAATCGGTCATTGCTGCGGTTCTGATAAAAGCGTTCTTCCAGCACCTTGTCCGTATAGCCGAGGGAGTCCAGCCGCACAGGCCGCTTCCAGCCGGGAGCTGTAATGCTGATATGGTCATAACTCCGGTTTCTCGGAAACTGATAGCCCAGAGAACGGATGCGCCGTCCAAACTCCTCCCAGTTTCCGCAAAGGGGGAGGATCTGTTCCATATCCTGACGAAGCAGCTCTCTGTGGGTGACATTCCCACTTTTCTTCACCCAGTAATCTTTCTTGCGGCTGCCGGTGAATTTGCTGGGCGGCAGGACCCTTTTTCCATACTCTTGACAAACAGCATCGGAAATCTCACGGAGCTTGTAATGGTCGGAAATATGATTTTCAAACTTCCTGCCGGTACGGAAGGACACGGAGTTCACTACAATATGATTGTGAGACTCAATTTGTCAAGGGTAAATTCTGCAATAGAGGATGAATAACGTAATGACTCTGATTTGATGAAAGTAATATGCTGAAGGGGTTAGAAGCAAGATTTCTACAAGGTAGATTCTCAAAAAATCAGATTGAAGGCTGGAAAAGGCTGTGATATGATAAAGACAGAGTGTTAACTAAATCAAAATAAACTTAACAGATAAATTTTAGACACAGGGGGCCATTAAAATGAAAAAGAAATTTCCATACATTATGGTGGTGGTATTTGCTTTGATCGCTGCAGTTTTTGCAGGGCTTTGGGTCCATGAAAAAAGCGAAAAAACAGAGTTGATGGAATTGATGTGCGAAAACAGCATCAATCAGTCCTATAAGTATTTCACGACTTATCAGAAGGAAGAATCTGATGACGATTATTGGTATGGTGTTGCGGAATATAATTCTTTTGCGAAAGCCTACATACTGCTTTGTGACGACGAGCAGCAGTCGAACCGCATTGAGCTTAACAGAGCATACGGAAATATGGTGCTGAAAACAGGGAAGGTGCAGGAAAATATGGAACAGTTATTGGCTGCGCTAAAGCTGCTGACAGAAGACATTCACGACCCCAATGCAATCATAAGGTTGAACGAGTTTAATAATGTAATCGAGCATGATTAACTGTTAGCTATAAAGTGTTCGACCTATTCGAATAAATCTAACACTCTAATGAAATCAACCAAAGACAATCGTAATGAGGTGATGCCTACAAGCGTCACCTCATTTCTTTTTGGGAAAATTATCTTGAAACTATCCGCTTACAGACGAATATTATGACACACTAGGCCTGGACCGCTCTGATGGATCAGAACCGGATATGGAATCCAATGGTGGCGAATTTAGATTAGCGCCAGCAGTCAGGCCGGATCATAGCCGGAGTATACTTCCATATACTCACTTTTCCCCATAAAGGGCCAGACCATATAGGCGTAGGCGTCAATGATACAAAGCCAGAAAAGGTCACTTTCCACAGTGGCGACTGCATTGGGGCCTTGTATCAACTTTCGGGGATTTCGGGGGATGCCGCAAAGCTCCGGCCCTCATTTTTTCAAAATAGATTTGGGGATAAAGTAGAATGCGGGAAGAAACTTTGCATTGCGGAATGGCGTGGTGTTGCAATCCCGTCTTTTTAATAATATTGGCATTTTTCTGCCTCCTTTCCAGAGAGTGGAAATCTCTCTATATATTATCGACAGAGTAACTGCTGTATTGTTCCTAATGCTTCAAAATATTATACTCTCCATTTTGGGGCAGGTCAAACGCTGCTTTCAATGGCTCATTGGAGAAAATGTTGACATTTTTAATCACCCGTGATAATATTGAATTATTATTCAATGAATAGATAATCAATGAAAGGAGACGGCCTATGGAATCCCGGAAAGAGCAGAAAGAAAAGAGAAGGCAGAAGATTCTGTATGCAGCTCTTAACCTTTTTGTGACCAGGGGCTATGCAGCCACAAAAATTACGGATATTGCTGAGAGCGTGGATATGAGTACCGGCCTTCTGTTTCACTATTTTGAGTCTAAGGAAAAGCTCTACGAGGAACTGGTGAAGATGGGACTTAAGGGAACGGCTTATGCGTCTCAGCCTAAATATGACCATGCAATCCAGTATTTTGAGGTGTTTACGGAGCAGCTTTTTGCCCATATCCGGCAGCAGCCTGCCACAGCTAAGATGTTTGTCCTTATGGCCCAGACCCAGAGAATGGATTCCACACCGCCTCAGATTCGGGAAATCGCTATGCAGGTGGATACTATCCAGCAGTTTATACCCATTGTACAGTGGGGACAGCAGGAGGGGAGCATTCGGCAGGGAGATCCGCAGGTGATTTCCAATGCGTTCTTCAGCAGCCTGCAGGGGATCGTGGAACAATATGCCATGCATCCTGATATCGATCTTCCGGACCATAAGTGGCTGGTGGATATTGTAAGGGAGAGATAGAGATGAAGAAGGTAGTCATTGTAGGCGGCGGTATTTCCGGTATGACCGCCGGCATCCTGCTGCAGCAGGCAGGAATTCCGACAGAGATCTATGAGAAAAATCCTCTTCCCGGCGGTCAGTGCACCGGCTGGAAACGGGAGGGGTATATGATCGACAACTGTGTCCACTGGCTCACCGGCACCCGATCCGGCAGCGGTCTCTATGACCTCTGGAATGCAGTAGGGGTTCTGGGGCCAGAGATGGAGCTTCGTAGGAAACCCATGTTTTTCTCGGCAGAATTAAACGGTCAGAAATTGACTTTCTGGCGGGATAAGGAGAAAACCAGGCAGGAAATGCTGGCTCTGTCTCCGGAAGATGCCAAAGAAATCCATAAGCTTATGGACTATGTGACTCTGGCGGAAACTATGTCAGTACCCGTAGAAAAGCCCTTTGATGCCATGAATCTTCTGGACTATATGAAGCTGGGCATGTCCATGAAATCCATGGGGAAGGTTATGAAAGAATACGGCAGGATGGACATCCAGGAGCTGGCAGACCGTTTCCATCATCCTCTGATCCGGAAGGCAATTTCTTCTTATATGCCTGCAGGCTATCAGGCCTATGCATTTCTGGTTTCTTACGGCACAGTTACCGGTGAAAACGGGGATATTCCTGCTGGGGGGTCCCTTAAAATGGCCCTGCGGATGGCAGACAAATATAAGGCCCTGGGCGGTGTCCTCCATTTACATACCCCGGTGCAGAAGGTGCTTCTTCGTGACCATAAAGCAGAGGGAGTTTTGCTCTCAGACGGCAGCAGGGCAGAGGCAGAGGAAGTGATCTGTGCCTGCGATACAAGTTTTACCTTCGGGAACCTGCTGGATGCTTCTCTGATGCCTGCAAGTCTGAAGAAGATGTATGATGAGAGAAAGAAATATCCGGTCAGCAGCGGCTTTCAGGTGGCATTTGCCGTGGACGGTGTATTCCCGGAGCTTTCCGGAACCCATATTTTCTACTGTGATCCCTTCACTGTGGGAGCCCAGAAAGTGGATGGCATGAGCATGCAGACCTATGATTATGAGCCGGATTTTGCACCGGAAGGCCACATGATTATCCAGTCCAATTTCATTCAGAATGAGGAGAGCTACCGCTATTGGGAGCAGCTGTATTCTAATCAGGAGACCTATCAAGCAAAAAAGCAGGAGCTGGCAGAGAAGGCTATGGAGCAGCTCTGCAAAGCTTATCCTGTGTTGCAGGGGAAAATCCGGATCTTAGATATCTGGACACCTATGACTTACCGACGGTGGTGCAATTCCTACAGCGGTGCGTACATGAGCTTTGTGGTGACGAAAGGTGCCAAGGAGACTCGTGTCCCCGGCGTGATCAAGGGCATTCCCAATCTCTATATTGCCAGCCAGTGGCTCATGGGTCCCGGTGGCCTGCCCACGGCAGCAGGAATGGGAAAGTTTGCGGCCTGGAGAATTGCAAAGAAATACGGGAAAAAGCTGGACTGTTAAACAGTTTCCAATTCTAAATGGGTAAAGTTCATCCCCAAAGTACAAAATTTGCACTTTGGGGATGTTGTTTTGCACTGCTTTGGAAAAATGTTACAAAAGAGAAACTTAAACCCCGGAAAAATGTTTCGAGGACTTTTCGGAGGTAAATATTCCAAAATCTTAATTTTCTTTAAGAAAAAGAGCAAGTACCATAGCTTGTCTCCTTTCGGTATTGCAGTGTTAAGTTTACTTTGATATAGCTAACACTTTAGTTCTCAATATTATATCATACCCTGCTGAATTTGCTAACAATTTAACGGCAAAAGGCGATGCTTGCTATCCTTCTCCCAGTGTCGGATAAAATGAAAAATCAGGGACCGCCCCTGATCAATGATTATGCGTAAATCAATTCAGCAGTGACAATTTCCATTACCCACAGCATTTGATTTTCAGCCTTGAACTTTTCCGTAACACCTTCTTTTTCGGCAAGCTGATCTACCAGCCTGTTGAACAGCTCCTGCGCTTGCTGCTCAATGTCAGCGAGGTGGGGGTAGAGCGTACACTGAGTCAGCATGTTGTAATACTTAACTCTGTGGTGCTGCTTGAGAAACTGTCTGCGGCGATTACCCCAGACACCAATTTCATACTCTGACTCATCTGGTAGCTTGATGTCCGGAAGTAAATAATCGCCCTGCTGAGTATAAGTACCGCCATTCTGTTCAAATAAAGTTTGCGCCATAGTTTTGACCTCCTGAAATTTGATTATGCCTTCATTTTACAGAAGTCTTTCGGTAAATACGAATGTGCGGACAAAAAGAAAAGCCGAGAAGAACCTTTTACAGTCCTTCTCGGCAATTTTCTTGTCCCGTTGCAATGCTCGTTGTCCTGATTTCAGTAAACTGTCCTTAGGAACCCCGGGCATTAGTAACAAATTTTTTTGGATTTCATTCACTTGATTTCAACATTTGGATATGACAGCCCCGTTTTTATAGGCTGTTTTTGCGGACAGAACTGCACATTATCACCTTTCTTCAGCTTTCCAACCAAGTCATGATCCCCGGCAGGACCGCTGCGGATATTCAGCGCACCGGTTCCGTTCAGCGTGGCATAGGTTCTCGTTACCGTCTTATAGGGATTGCGGTAGGTAACATTCTTCCAGTTGCGGTTGTCTGTAGACCACTGCAGCTGGAACGCAGCGCCGGCAAGCGGGCGGCCTTCCGGATCGGTTTTGTTCACCGTGATCGTTCCGGGCATGGTTTTTTTGTTCTTGATGTGCAGGGTTATGGTTTTGTTGGGAGTGTTGGCATTCAGAGTCACTTGCCAGCTTGTCTTGTCAGCAGGGCCGTAACCATCCGGGAACACGGTTTCGGTTACGGTGTAGGTGCCGTATGCAAGTTCACTCCGTTTAGCATATGCCATATACTTTTATGGCGGTTTTCCTATCACGGCCAGAGGGCAACCAGAGGCTCCCAGTCTAAGAAGTAAATTATCTACTTGATTCGGAAAAAATTTTAGCAATTAGCAAAATAATGCTTGACTTACCAAAATGGTAAGATGGAGTGAAGGTAGGATAACTAACCAATACAGTAAGTGTCCGACGCCGGCCATGCTGGCAGAACACTTGGCAAGGAGGTGCATTACATGATGGAAGGTGAGAGCAGCATGACAGCAACCGAAACCTCTCGGTTAATCGATTGGCTGATGGAGCACGGACATTCAGCAGAGGAAGCTACCGAGTGCATCAAGTACATAGCCGATTATAAGGCAAGACCGAAGACAAGCAAGTAAAAAAGTCAGGTTCCCCCAAATGGCCTAGCAAACCGAAGGGAACCTGACTCCGAAAACGGGGAGGGGCCTTGCCCCCCTCTCCACCTTCATGGTACCAGACTGGCAAGAGAAAGTCAAGGAAAACGCTATGAGCAAGATCAGGGAAAAAGCCAAAGCGGTTGGTCACGAAGTTATTGGCAAGCTGACCAGACATCCGGAATTGGAAACCACTTGGGATCCGATGACCGGGGAAACAGTCCGAATGAAGGGACAGCGCTTCTACATGGATGAGGGTGGAAACGAATACTGGGTCAGTCGCCGGGGCGTCTGTATCGTAACCGCTGACGGCGGTGTTATTTAATTGGAGGCAGCATGATGGCAAAGTTGAGCAGTCCGTATAAGTTTCAGGGTAAGATCTTCCGGTACGATTTCCAGAACAGCATGGTTCAGTACCTGTACAAGGCCAGTGCTGAGGAGATCGAGGAAGAACGAAAACGCCGGAGAAAGCGATCCCCTCAGAAACCGGTGAAAACTGGAAATAAGCATTGACATAGTAGGGATGTAAGTAGTATAGTAAAACCTATTATGACAGAAAGATTGTTGATATGAATATGATATTTTTTGACGATTTCCAGAATGGCATCACTACTCCCGTAAACATGGGCGATGCCATGTGTATCCTGTAAAGAGAGGTACTCTATGTTTGAACTGAAAAAAACCGAGGGAAAAGCCCGCCGCGGAGTGTTCACTTGCGCCCACGGTACGGTACAAACCCCTGTATTTATGAATGTTGGCACTCAGGCCGCCATCAAGGGCGCATTGAGTGCGGAAGATCTGGAGAATATCGGCTGTCAGGTGGAGCTGAGCAATACCTATCATCTGCACCTTCGTCCTACGGATAAGGTGGTGCGCCAGATGGGCGGCCTCCACAAGTTTATGACTTGGGACAAGCCTATTCTGACGGATTCCGGCGGATTTCAGGTGTTTTCTCTGGCATCCCTGCGAAAGATCAAGGAAGAGGGCGTGTATTTCTCCTCTCATATCGACGGACACAAAATCTTTATGGGGCCGGAAGAAAGTATGCAGATTCAGTCCAATCTGGGCAGCGATATCTGCATGGCATTTGATGAATGCATCGAAAACCCTTCCCCCCGTGACTATGTGCTCAAGAGTGTGGACAGAACCTATCGCTGGCTGGTGCGCTGCAAGGCCGAAAATGCCCGTCTGAATGCGCTGCCTGATACAGTCAATCCTCAGCAGATGCTGTGGGGCATCAATCAGGGCGGTACTTATGCGGACATCCGAATCGATCATATGAAGAGAATTGCCGATCTGGATCTGCCCGGTTATGCTATTGGCGGTTTGGCTGTCGGTGAAACTGCCGAAGAAATGTATGACATCATCGAAGCAGTGGAGCCCTATATGCCTGCGGACAAGACCCGTTACCTCATGGGTGTGGGAACCCCAAGCAACATCATTGAAGCGGTCGCAAGAGGTGTGGACTTCTTCGATTGTGTCATGCCGGCGAGAAACGCCCGTCATGCCCGCCTCTTTACCTGGGAAGGCGCGATCAATCTGAAAAACGCCAAATATCAGCTGGACGAGAATCCCATCGATCCTCAGTGTGACTGTCCGGTCTGCCGCCGCTACAGCCGTGCCTATATCCGCCACCTGTTTATTGCAGACGAGATGCTGGCAATGCGCCTTTGCGTTATGCACAATCTGTATTTCTACAACAAGCTGATGGAACGCATCAGAGATGCACTGGATAATGGCACCTTTGCCCAGTTTAAAAATGAATATTCTGAAAAACTTGGCCGCAGAATTTAATTTTACTTGCAATTTATATCAAGAATGATATAATAAAAAAAGTTAATGAAAAAGGAGTTTGTCCCAATGTTGAATTTTTTGGAAACAGCGGCAGATAATACAAGTGCTGCAGCAGGCGGAATCTCTTCCATCTTCATCCTGGTTCTGATGGTTGGTATTTTCTATTTCATGCTCATCCGTCCTGAGAACAAGCGTAAGAAGGAAGCCGAGCAGATGCGTTCTGCAATGAAGGTCGGCGATGAGATCGTCACCATCGGCGGTGTGATCGGTACAGTGGTAAGCGTCAAGGAAGATAAGTTTGTTATTGAGACTGGCGCTGATCAGGTTCGTATCGAGCTGGCTAAGTGGGCACTTTCCTCCAACGAGACCGCAAATGAAGCCGCTCGCGAAGAGGCTAAGAAGGCTCAGGAAGCTAAGGCAAAGGCCAAGGCTGCTAAGAAGGCTGCCAAGTCCGGCAAATAAGACAGAACTGTCAGCGGCTCAAAACCAGATAAGGGTGTACTGTGCCGTATGGCATCACAACATTATCTGTTCTGAAATGCATAACCAGTACCGAAGATGGCCGAAAAGCCGTCTTCGGTATTTTGTTTAATTCGTAGTACCGGCGGTGTATTTCCTTTGATTTTCCGTGTTTTGCATGATATGATAAAAATGGACGGTATACTCGGCAATTTGTTTTTCATGTACTCATGCGTGGTAATGAAACTGGAATTGATACTCAAAAATCAAAGCCAAAGGGAGATTCAGTTATGCTTTACAGGACAAAAAATATTGCTTTAAGAGATGGCACCAATGCTGTTTTCAGAAGTCCGGAGGCAGCCGATGCCAGAGAGATGAATGAATTCCTGAAAAAATGCTTCTCGGAAACGGATTACCTGATACGTTATCCGGAAGAATGGACACAGACTGAAGAGAGTGAGGCAAGATTTCTGGAAGACGTCAATGCCTCGCAGCATACACTGATGATTGTCTGTACCATTGACGGAGTAATTGCAGGAAACTGCAGTCTGATGTTTATGCAGGGCAGAAAAAGGGAACACCGTGCATCGATTGCACTGGGAATCCTTAAAAAATATTGGGGCCTTGGCATTGGAAGCGCCATGATTTCTGAGATGATCCGCATTGCCGGAGAAAGAGGTATTCTCCAATTAGAGCTGGACTATATCGAGGGAAATGAGCGGGCGTGTGGTTTATATGAGAAAATGGGCTTTGTCCATGTGGGTGAAAAGCCGGACGCCATAAGATTGAAAGATGGTACCATGCTCAAAGAGTATTCCATGGTCAGGAAGCTGTAAATACAGGTTCCGGATGCCGAGGGAAGAAATCAGCCTGATGGATATTTGCAAAAAAGAACGGCACAGCCCTGAACCGGGGCCGTGCCGTTTTTTAGAGGTTATTTCTTGCGGATTATACAGACTGCACAGAACTCTTATACATTCTCTTCGTAGGTAAGAATTTCTTTCGGAATGTAGATCGGCCTGTTTTTGCTTTGCTCAAAGGTTCTGCCTACATATTCTCCGATAATTCCGATGCAGAACAGCTGGATTCCTCCCAGCAGCAGGATCAGGACAATGATGGTGGCATAGCCCGGTACATCAATGCCCCAGATCAGCTTCTGCAGCACCACCGCCAGAAGGTAGATCGCCGCAGCCACGGAGGTAATCATGCCGGTGTACGTTGCCAGCCGCAAAGGAGCCGTAGAAAAGCCGATAATCCCATCAATGGCATAATTCATCAGTTTGGTAAAACTCCACTTTGTCTTGCCGGCATGGCGCTCACAGGCGGTATAGGGGATGTAATCCGTATTATACCCGATCCACGCAAAGATGCCCTTGGAAAAACGGTGGTATTCCGAAAGCTCAAGCATACTTTCCGCTACAGAACGGCGGAAGGTACGGAAATCGCTGGCATCCGGCTTTATTTCCACATTGGAAAGCTTATTGATAATGGAATAGAAGCTCTTTTTGAAGAAGGAAAGTATTTTGCCCTCGTTCCGTCGATCCTGATAGGCGGCAACCACATCCAGATCCGGCTGCTCATCCAGCATACGCACCATATCCCGGACAATCTCCGGGCGCTGCTGCAGATCCGCGTCTATAAGCGAAAGATAATCCCCGGACGCATACTGCAGTCCTGCATAGAGTCCTGCCTCTTTGCCGAAGTTCCGGGAGAAAGAAACAACCTTCACCGGGCATTTTTGCTGAGCATGGAGCTTCCGAAGGTTGTGGAGTGTGGCATCCCGGCTGCCGTCATTCACAAAAACAATTTCATAGTCATAGCCGCAGCCTTCAAAGGCCTTAATGACAGCGTCCTCAAAAGCCGCAACATTTTCGGCTTCATTGTAGCAGGGGACGATCAGAGATAATTTCATGGTATTCAACTCACAATCCGCAAATGGTATTCCTGTATTTTACCCTATTATATGCGATTGTAAAAGTATCGTCAAGATTAGCTTTCGTATGCAAAAATTCATTGACAGCAGGGAAAAAATATGGTATTTTATTCATGCAAATGCCATGATGGAGAGGTTTTGTTCCCATTCCTTGCAGAGAGTGCCCGGTTGGTGCGAGGGTATAGGTACGGTGCAAATGGTCGCTCCGGAGCTTTCTTCCTGAAATTTCAGTAGGGGAGAACGGGAAGGCCCGTTATAGCTTTTGAGTGCCCGTATTCGGGAATTCAGGTGGTACCGCGGAATGTCTATTTTCGCCCTGAGCTATTTGGCTCAGGGTATTTTTGTTTTTTAAGAAGGAGTGTTAATATGCCCAGAGAACTTCCCAAAGTTTATGAACCCCAGCAGGTAGAAAAGGACATCTACCAGATGTGGGAGCAGAACGGCTATTTCCGTCCTGCAGGCAAGGAGGGCGCCAAGCCCTTTACAATCGTAATGCCGCCCCCCAATGTCACCGGTCAGCTGCACATGGGTCACGCCATGGATGCAACACTGCAGGATACGCTGATTCGTTTCAAGAGAATGCAGGGATACAATGCCCTCTGGATTCCCGGTGTGGATCATGCAGGCATCGCCACACAGATCAAGGTGGAAGAGGAACTTCGCAAGGAAGGCAAGACCCGCTATGATCTGGGCCGCGAAAAGTTCCTGGAGCGTGTGTGGGACTGGAAGCACAGATTCGGCAACCGGATCGTTGAGCAGCAGAAAAAGCTGGGCGCTTCCTGTGATTGGGAAAGAGCACGCTTCACCATGGATGAAGGCTGTTCCCACGCCGTTCGTGAAGTATTTGTCTCCCTGTATGAAAAGGGCCTGATTTACAAGGGCAGCCGTATCATTAACTGGTGCCCTCACTGTGTGACCGCCCTTTCCGACGCAGAAGTGGAATATGTGGACAAGCCCGGCCATCTGTGGCATATCCGTTATCCTCTGGCCGACGGCAGCGGTGAGGTCATTGTCGCCACTACCCGTCCCGAGACCATGCTGGGTGACTCCGGTGTCTGCGTCAACCCCGATGATGCCCGCTATAAGGACATTGTAGGCAAGAAGGTCATTCTGCCTCTGGTGAACCGCGAAATTCCTGTGGTTGCCGACGATTATGCGGAAATGGATTTCGGCACCGGCTGTGTCAAGATGACTCCGGCTCACGACCCCAACGACTTTGAAGTGGGTCTGCGGCACAATCTGGAGGTTATCCGTGTTCTGGACGATAACGGCAAGGTCAACGCCTGCGGCGGCAAGTACGAGGGACTGGATCGCTATGAAGCAAGAAAGCAGATTGTTGCCGATCTGGATGCTCAGGGCTATCTGGTAAAGGTGGAAGACTATGGTCACAATGTCGGCACCTGCTATCGCTGCCATAACGATGTGGAGCCGATTATCTCCGCTCAGTGGTTTGTTAAGATGAAGCCCCTGGCCGAAGAGGCCATCCGGGTTGTGAAGGAAGGGGATACCAAGTTTGTTCCCGACCGCTTCTCCAAGACTTACCTGAACTGGATGGAAAACGTCCGTGACTGGTGTATTTCCCGTCAGCTGTGGTGGGGTCACCAGATTCCCGCATGGACCTGCGCCGACTGCGGCCATATTACCGTTTCCCGTGAGGATGCCTGCAAGTGTGAAAAATGCGGCAGCACCAACATCGAACGGGATCCTGACGTGCTGGACACCTGGTTCAGCTCCGCTCTGTGGCCCTTTGAGACTCTTGGCTGGCCCGACAGTACCGAGGATCTGAAGAAGTTCTATCCCACGGATGTGCTGGTCACCGGCTACGACATCATTTTCTTCTGGGTTGCCAGAATGATCTTCTCCGGTTGTGAGCATACAGGCAAGACCCCCTTCCACACCGTGCTGATTCACGGCCTGGTGCGTGATGACAAGGGCAGAAAAATGTCCAAGTCCCTGGGCAACGGCATCGATCCTCTGGAAATGATCGACAAATACGGCTGCGATGCCCTGAGAATGAACATGGTCACCGGTAACTCCCCCGGAAACGATATGCGTTTCTATGTGGAGCGCTGCGAAGCCATGCGTAACTTTGCAAACAAGCTCTGGAACGCTTCCCGTTATGTGCTGATGAATCTGTCCGACGATGCGGTAAACGCACTGCCGGCCGCCGACAAGCTGGAAATCGCCGACAAGTGGGTCCTGTCCAAGCTGAACACTCTGATTTCCGACGTAACTGAAAATCTGGAAAGATATGAGCTTGGCGTTGCCGTGCAGAAGGTGTACGACTTCATCTGGGATACCTACTGTGACTGGTATATCGAGCTGACCAAGGCACGCCTCTACTCTGAGGATGCCGACAGAAAGCAGACTGCCATTCAGGTTCTGGTGTATGTGCTGGATCAGGTGCTGCGTCTGCTGCATCCGTTCATGCCCTTTATCACCGAAGAAATCTGGCAGCACCTGCCTCACGAGGGCAAGGCGCTGATCATTGCTCAGTGGCCTGAATACAGCAGCGATCTGGCATTCAGGGACGAAGAAGCACAGATGGAATCCGTTATGAACGCCATCCGTGCCATCCGCAACCGCCGTGCCGAAATGAATGTACCTCCCTCCAAGAAAGCAGCACTTTATGTCCTGACCTCCAAGCCTCAGATTTTCATCGAGGGCGAGGGCTTCATTCAGAGACTGGCCTACGCCGATGCAGTGACGATTCTGGATAATGAACCAGAGAATCTGGACGGCATGGTTTGCTGCACAACCGCAGACGCCAAGCTGTATATCCCCATGGGACAGCTGGTAGATGTCGCCAAGGAGCTGGAGCGGATTGCCAAGGAGCTGGAGAAGGCAAGAAAGAATCTGGCAGCGCTGGAAGGCAAGCTGTCCAACGAGAACTTCGTTTCCCGTGCACCTGAAGCCGTTGTAAACGCAGAGCGTGAAAAAGCGGCCAAAGCCCGCGATCTGATCGTCCATCTGGAAGAAAGCGAAGCTGCACTAAAGAAAATGTAATTGCATAATTGCCCAAGCGGTGTAAACCAATGGTTTACACCGCTTTCTTTTTTGTTGCACGCAGTTCCGACTGCAATTTCAATGTAAGGTTTTTATACTGGAATATGAAATTACGCAAAACAATCAGCATTCTATTTTTACTATTTCAAGGAGGAAATGCCATGCAATTTACCAGCTTCCTGCAGGATGGGCATCTGACCGTGGCGCTGACAGGAGAAATTGACCACCATTGCGCCAAATCCTATATTCAATCTATTGCCGCGAAAATCGAAGCTTACACGCCGTCTGTCTGTGTGTTGGATTTCTCGGAAGTGACCTTTGTGGATTCGTCCGGTGTAGCGGTTGTAATCAATGCATTGCGTGCTATGAAACAAATTGAGGGACGCTTGCTGATGACCGGAATTGGCAAGCAGCCTATGAAAGTATTTAAAACAGCCGGGATTGACAAACTGATCGAGATCAAGGAGGCCACCGTATGAAATTTGAAAACTATATGATTCTGGAATTTCCCAGCAAATCCGCCAACGAAGCTTTTGCTCGTTCTGCTGTATCCTGTTTCGCTGCTCAGCTGGATCCAACCATGGAGGAACTGGGAGACATTCGTACAGCAGTTTCGGAAGCAGTCACAAATGCCATTGTGCATGGTTATCCCGATAAACTGGGCGTCATTACACTACGCTGCAGAATCCTCAAGGACAATGTGCTGGACATAGTGGTAAAGGATAGAGGTGTGGGAATCCCAGACATAGAGCAGGCACGCCGCCCCATGTTTACCACCGGAGGCAGTGATCGCAGCGGCATGGGCTTTACTATCATGGAAAGCTTCATGACCAATTTGGATATTACATCAGAGCCGGGAAACGGCACCACCGTCCATATGCGCCGGAGATTACAGCGCAGAAGATGAGCAGAACGGAAGAACTGATCGTCAAAGCTCAGGCAGGCGACCAGGAAGCAAGGGAACTACTGATTACGGAAAATTCCGGCTTGATCTGGTCTATTGCACGGCGATTTTTGGGAAGAGGTGCAGAGGCGGATGATCTGTATCAGCTGGGTTGCGTCGGATTTATCAAAGCGGTGGACGGGTTTGATTTAGAGTTCGGCACCCAGTTCTCTACCTATGCGGTTCCCAAAATTGCAGGAGAAATTCGTCGTTTTCTGCGGGATGACGGAGCGATCAAAGTCTCGAGAAGTATCAAAGAGCAAGCAACTACTATCAGAACCATTCGCAATCATCTGGCGACCGCCCTGGGACGGGAACCGACGATCACAGAAATATCCCGTCAGACCGGCTTTACACCGGAGGAAATCGCCCTCGCAGAGAATGCTACGGCCTACACGGAATCCATCAACCGTCAGACAGGAGAGGATGGATTCACTCTGGAAAGTGTTCTCACAGACACGGAGTCAGAAGAAGTCCTGGTGGAAAAAATTTCCCTGCGTCAGGCCATCGACAAACTGCCGGAGCGGGAAAAAACGGTTATTCAGCTACGCTATTTTCATGGCTTGACGCAGGATAGAGCATCTAAAGTACTGAATGTCAGCCAGGTGCAGGTCTCTCGTATCGAAAAGAAGGCACTGACGCATTTACGGGAGCTGATGGCTTAGAAATTTCAAAATAGACCTTTACCTTTTTCCTAAAATGCGATAAAATATAGGCATCATTATTTAGATATAGATAGGTGCTAGTATGACAGAGACTATGATTGCTCGATTTATTGCCGCCCGGCGTAAGTATATTGCAGACCAATTTCACAACTTGAACGACATGCAGCGGGAAGCCGTTCTGACAACGGAAGGCCCGCTGCTGCTTCTTGCTGGTGCCGGAAGCGGAAAAACTACTGTTCTCATCAATCGAATTGCAAATCTGATGCGCTACGGCTGCGGAAGTGACTCGGATCTGGTAGCCGATACGGTTACGGAAGAGGATGTCCTGTTTCTGGAAGGACTCAAGGAGCCCGTGTCCGACTTTGATCGTAAGCGGGCAGATCTGCTGTGCGAACTCATGCCTGTGGCGCCCTGGAGCATTATCGCCATCACCTTCACCAACAAAGCCGCCAACGAACTGAAAGAACGCCTGACCAAAATGCTTGGTCCTTCTGCACAGGATGTATGGGCGATGACCTTCCATTCGGCTTGCTGCCGCATCCTGCGCCGGAACGCGGAATATATTGGCTATACAGGAAACTTTACCATCTACGATACTGCCGACTCCGAGCGTATCATGAAGGACATCATCAAAGAGATGAATCTGGATGACAAGACCTTCCCGGCGAAGTATGTTTTAAGCATTATCAGCCGGGAAAAGGACAATATGGTAACACCGGATATGCTGCTGGAGCGGGCACAGACGGCTTCCGATTTCCGTATGCGGTATGTGGCCAAAGCCTATAAGATCTATCAGACACGGCTGAAGGAAAACAATGCCGTGGATTTTGATGACATTATTCTTCTGACCGTGAAACTTCTGCAGGAAAATGAGGATGTCCGTACCTATTATCAGAGAAAATTCCGCTATGTGTTGGTGGATGAGTATCAGGATACCAACCATCTGCAGTATTTGCTGGCCAGCCTGCTGGCAGGCGGACGTGAGAATATTTGCGTAGTAGGTGATGACGACCAGAGTATTTACCGTTTCCGAGGAGCTACCATTGAGAATATCCTGGACTTTGAAAAGCAGTACAAGGGTGCAAGAACCATCCGTCTTGAACAGAACTACCGTTCTACTCAGATGATTTTAAATGCCGCCAATGCGGTTATTTCTCACAACGTAGGCAGAAAGGGCAAACGTCTCTGGACCTCCAACGGTTCCGGAGAACCTATCACCGTTTACGAAGCCGCCGATGAATCTGTCGAGGCTAATTTTGTGGCTGGACGGATCATCGCTCTGTCTAAGGGTAAGAATTTTCATGATTACGCCGTGCTCTATCGTACCAACGCCCAGTCCAATGCTTTGGAATATGCCTTCAAGCGAAACGGAATCCCTTACAAGGTTATTGGCGGCACCAGATTCTTTGATCGTGCTGAAATCAAGGATATGCTGTCATACCTGTGTGTCCTCAATAACCGCTCGGATGACCTGCGGCTGAAGCGCATTATCAACAATCCCCCCAGAGGGCTGGGGGCTAAGACCATCGAGACTGTTGAACGTCTGGCACTTGCGGATGGAAGAGCCATGTATGATCTGGTGGCAGATCCGGACTCCTATGGTCCTCTGGAGAAATCCGCCGTGAAGCTGAAGCAGTTCTCGACCATGATGGAGGGGTTAGCAGAATTGTTGGAGGAAGGCATCAGCCTGCCGGACTTCTATGAAGAACTGATGATCCGCACCGGTTATGTGGCAGCTCTGGAAGGCAAGCCTACGGAAGAAAACAAAACCCGTCTGGAAAATATACGAGAATTAAAATCCAGCATTACTTCCTATGCGGAAAATGCCGAAACACCTACATTAGCAGGTTTTCTGGAAGAAATCGCCCTGTATACCGATATTGAACAGTATAACGAAAGTGACGACGCTGTAGTCATGATGACCATGCACTCGGCCAAGGGCCTGGAATTTCCTCATGTGTTTTTGGTCGGCTTTGAAGATGGTCTGTTCCCCGGAATGCGTGCCATCGGAGAAGCGGAGGAAATGGAGGAAGAACGCCGCCTTTGCTACGTTGCTATTACCCGTGCAATGCAGACCCTTACTATTTCCCACGCCCGTCAGCGTATGCTCTACGGTCGCACCAATGCGGCCATGCCCAGCCGCTTTCTGAAGGAGATTCCCGAGGAAAATGTGGTAAAGAAGGGCGGCTTCCATCCGAAGCCGGAATATGGCACCGGAAGCGCAGAAACATCCAAAAGCGACAGCCGCCGTCATGCAAAGGCTGCACTGGAATATAAGCGATCTGCCGCCTCTTTTGCCACAGCCAAGGAAACTGCTCCCTGCCTGGAGCTTAATAAGGGGGATATGGTGGAGCATACCGCATTTGGCAGAGGCATGGTGCTGTCCGTCCTGAAAATGGGCGGCGACGCCTTGTTGGAGATCGCCTTTGACCAGATCGGAACCAAAAAGCTGATGGCCAAGACTGCATCCGCTCACATGAAAAAACTGTAATATTTCCCGGTGCGCCGCATAGTCTTCCCGGGGAGGGATTTCTATGCGATGGATTTCCATACGCCACTGGCTCCGAAAAGCGTTCAGAACATTGCTGATTCTGCTGATAGTGGTAACGGCTGTCCTGATGCTGTTTCGCAGTAAGTATTACCATGTCATTTGCAGCCTTGCAAAGACACAGGTTACAAATTCTACTTCCGATCTCATAAATGACGCCGTTGCAAAGCAGATTGCTGACGGTAATATCGCATATGATCGGATTGTGTACTTTGAAAAAGACTTAAATGGCCGCATAACTGCACTGAAAACCAATATTGGAGAAGTCAACCGCCTGAAAACAGACACCCTGAACATTATTAACGACGAAATTCTGGCAACTGACAACTCGGAATTGGGCATCCCGCTGGGAAGCCTGATTCTACCGGAGTTTCTTGCAGGGCGCGGCCCCTGTATTCCGGTGAAAATCCTGTCTATTCGCAATTCTGATGCCACATTTGCGAGTGATTTTACCCATGCCGGCATCAACCAGACATTGCATCAGCTGAATATGTCCGTATTGGTGGACGTATCTGTACTGGTGCTCGGAAGAACCATCAATTTTAGGGTAGCAAGTGAAGTGGTGGTTGCAGAAACCATCATTGTCGGCGATGTGCCGGATACATTTTTCCAAACCGGAGGGTAATATGAATACTAAAGAAAGAATCAAAGAACTTTCCGCCCTTTTGACCGAGGCAAATTACCGCTATTATGTGCAGGATAATCCCACTATGCAGGACTTTGAATATGATCGCCTGCTTCGTGAATTGGAGGATTTGGAAAAGGCCAATCCTGAATTTGCGCTGCCGGATTCTCCAACGAAGCGTGTTGGCGGTGAAGCACTCAGCCAATTTGAAAAGGTTACCCACCCCGTGCCGCTGATGAGCCTGCAGGATGTGTTTTCCCGGGATGAACTGACTGATTTTATCAATCGTGTACAGGCAGACAATCCCGGCGCAGAATTCTCGGTAGAACCCAAAATTGACGGCCTTTCTGTGGCTCTTGAGTACGTCAACGGTGTATTCGTCCAGGGAGCTACCCGTGGAGACGGCAACGTCGGCGAGGATGTAACCGAGAATCTGAAGACGATTCATGCCATCCCCATGCGAATCCCGGACGCCCCTCCGAGACTGATTGTCCGGGGCGAAGTGTATATGCCCAAAAGCACCTTTGAGCAGCTCAATGAGCAGCAGGAAAAGATGGGAAAGCCTTTGTTTGCCAATCCAAGAAATGCTGCTGCGGGATCATTGCGACAGCTGGATCCCAAGATCGCTGCTCAGCGCGGATTGGATATTCTGGTTTTTAATGTCCAGCTGGCGGAGGGGGTAACTTTCCGGACGCATTCCGAATCTTTGGATTATCTTAAAAACCATCGCTTTAAGGTAATCGATCATGCGGTACTGCAGGATGCAAAGGCGGTGGTAGAAGAGGTTATGGCCATTAATGAGCGCAGGGAAACCTTTACCTGCGACATTGACGGCGCTGTTATCAAGATGAATGATCTGTCCGCACGAGAAAAGCTGGGCGCAACAGCCAAATTCCCTCGTTGGGCGGTAGCATACAAATATCCCCCGGAGGTCAAGAGCACCATTGTGGAGGATATCGTGATTCAAGTGGGCAGAACCGGCGTCCTGACACCCAAGGCAGTAGTGAAAGCCGTTAAACTGGCCGGAACCACTGTCACCAATGCGACACTTCACAATCAGGATTTTATTTCCCAGCGGGATATTCGCATTGGTGACTCAGTGCTGATTCGCAAGGCCGGCGAAATCATTCCGGAGATTCTGGAAGTGGAGCTTGATAAGCGTCCGGAGGGGACAGAGCCTTATTTCCTGCCTAATACCTGCCCCGTGTGTGGTGCGCCTGTGGAGCGAGATGAGGATGGTGCTTTCCTGCGTTGCACCGGTGCGGAATGTCCTGCCCAGCTTTCAAGAAACATCGCGCATTTTGTCAGTCGGGATGCCATGGATATAGACGGCCTGGGAGCAGCGATTGTCGACAGCCTGATTGAAGCCAATCTCATCCGCTCTCCGGCTGATATTTACTATCTAACCCTGGATGAGTTGAAGAGCCTCTGGAAGTCCGGCTCTACAGCTGCAAAAAAACTGCTGGCAGCCGTGGAAGACAGCAAACAGCAGGATTTGAGCAAGCTGATTTATGCGCTTGGCATTCGTCAGGTAGGCGCAAAGACCGGCAAGGTTCTGGCTGCCCATTTTGGAAGCATGGATGCTTTGATGTGTGCTACGGTAGAAGAACTGACTGCCGTTCCGGATGTGGGCGCTGTTACGGCAGAGAGCATTGCCGGATGGTTTGCCCAGCCTCAGTCTCAGCACCTTCTGCAGCGTCTGAGAGATGCAGGCGTGAATTTTGAAAGCAAGCGCACGGTAACGGATGCCCGTTTTGCCGGCAAAACCTTCGTGCTGACCGGTGCTCTGCAGAAATTCACCCGAGAAGAGGCAACGGAAAAGATCGAGCTTTACGGCGGAAAAGCCGCCGGTTCCGTTTCCAAAAAGACCAGTTTTGTTGTGGTAGGTGAAAACGCCGGCTCCAAAGAGCGAAAGGCCAGAGAGCTGGGAATCCCCATTTTGTCGGAAGATGACTTTCTGGCAATGATTGAATAATACAGAAGCCCGGAGAGATATCTCTCCGGGCTTGTTTTTACTTACAGGGAATAGTCGTATTCCTCATACTGGGAAAAATCGAGCGCCTTCTGCTTTGGAGGAATGCGCTTACAGGGATCATAATGGAATCTGTAGCATTTCCCGGAGCAGCTCCTGATGCCTTTTTTACAGCAGAGCACAGTATCTTCGTCCAGTGCGGTGCTGTGTATGCAATACTGACAGCAATGCTCCATTTTTTTCCGAAACAGCATATTCGTTACCTCTTATGTAGATTTTACTTCATTATACACCAGATTTCTTCTGAATGCTACTGTCATTTTACCTTTTCTTTGCAACAGGCAGTATCCGGCGCACACAATCAGGCAAATGCAGATTATCCACGGATTGGGAGACCATCGGGCATCTTCCGAAAGAAACGGCTGCGCTCCGCAGGCGAGTAGGACACTGAATGCACATTGTGTAAGTTTTCCGGGCAGGTAGAGAGAAGTATCCACTCCGCTTCCGGCGGTAACGGAATAGGTCTGCAGCGCTACGCAAAGTCCTCCGAAACCTAAAAAACCGGAGAAAAGAACCAGACGCATCCCTTCACTCTGCAGGCCCTGCAGTGCACAGCAGCCGTTGGCAATTTCCAGAAAACCGTACATAAGAATCTGCAGTTCAGCAGGAAGCATCCACAGAATCCATCGTTCCAGAATTGCAAGAAGTACCCGGAAAATCACTACCCAGCCGCAGACCATTGCCATGACCTCCAGTGCTTTCCTTAGAGCCTGGGAAAGGGTAATGGTGGGCTCCTGCCGTGGCTGGATGCTTTCCGTCCTGCCACCCGGTGTCAGGATGCCGACTATCCAAGCGCTTACGATATGGATGCCCCACAAAAGCCAGCAAGTCCACACACTTGAAAAAAGTCTGCTGCCGATTCCGAAAAGAAAGGCAGGCCCCGCATTGCTGCAAAACGCCATCATGCGCCGGGCATCCGAGTCGGAAAGGTTTCCGTTTTTTCTCGCCTGTGCAATGCTCTGCGCCCCTACCGGGTATCCGCCAAGCAGGCCTACCGTCAGCAGCGGCTCAGCTCCTGACGGGACACGCAGCAGTTTTGCCAGAGGCACCAAAAAAGGAATTTTTTGCCCCATCAGGGAAGATGTCAGCAAAATTGAGACTAAAAAGAACGGAAATAATGACGGAATCAGAGTCTTGATACACAAGTCCACGCCTTCAGCCCCGCCATACAGCGCCGTTTTGGTATCCAGAATCAGGACTGCCATTGCAGCTGCAGCAAGGACGGCGGTCAGATAACTTATGCTTCGTTTCATTGGCAACACCTCGGAAGATTCTATGCATCAAATGGCAAAATCATCCCCAAGCGCTCATATACTTTCCATGAAAAAAAGGGGGGACTACCATGAAACAGAAAAAATCTTTCCTTGAGCGACTGGTAGAAGGCGCAGACTTACCCGGGGAGAGCATCCCCCGTCAGCCGCTGCTGGAATTATGTGGAGACAAGCGGATACTGATTGAAAACCATGGGGGTATTATCGAATACGGTCAGGATAAGATACAGGTACGGGTACGCTATGGTGCTATTTGCGTCTGTGGCAGCGGCCTGCATCTTTGCAGAATGTGCGATCAGCAGCTGGTGATTGTAGGGAAAATAGATTCAGTAACCGTATTAAGGGGGCGAAAATAATGGATATTTGGAGATCACTGTCCGGAATGCTGACAGCAGAAATTACCAGCGCTGACCCTTCTGCAGCGCTTACCGCCATCCAGAGTGCGGCCATTCCCATTTATGACATTGAAAAAGCGGGAGATCTGACCATACGGTTCCGGCTTTCCAGGCGGGACAAAAAGCAGCTGAAATCGATTGCGGAAAAAAGGGGGGACACGCTGCGGTTCTGCGGCCGTCAGGGCGTTTTCTGGACAATGAACGGGATTGTCAGACGTCCGGTACTTCTGATTGGCATGGCTGCTTTGCTGGGTATTTCCTGCTGGGTTCCCAGCCGTGTGTTTTTTATCCGGGTAGAGGGAAATGTTACGGTGCCGACGAATCAGATCATAGAGCAGGCGCAGAAATGCGGAATAGGCTTTGGGGCGTCCAGAAGAGAAGTACGCAGCGAAAAAATGAAAAACGCCCTTCTTGGGGTGATGCCACAGCTGCAATGGGCAGGCGTCAACACGTATGGATGCGTGGCGTTGATCACGGTACGGGAGCGGAATGATTTGGAAAAACCGTCAGAGCCACCCAAAGTTAGTAGTATCATTGCCATTCGTGACGGCATCATTCGGGATCTGACGGTTTTAAACGGGAATGCACTGTGTAAGCCGGGGCAGGCGGTCAAAGCGGGACAGGTGTTGATCTCCGGATATACGGACTGCGGAATCTGTATTCAGGCGACCCATGCAAGAGGAGAGATTTATGCCGAAACACAGCGGGAGTTAACCGCCTTTTTCCCTACAGAATACGCATCAAGAATGCGTGCAACCGGATCACAGAAAAAATACAGCCTCATTATCGGAAAAAAACGAATAAATTTCTTCAAAGGTAGTGGAATTTCATGTGGGAGTTGTGCTAAAATATACAAGGAGCAGTATGTAAACCTGCCGGGAGGTTTTCGGCTTCCCGTTGCTCTTGTTACGGAAGAATATATCACCTACGAACAGGAGCCTACAGTTATCGATGCAGGAGAGCAGATTCTTTATGACTTTGCAAAACAGTATCTTGCACAGCGTATGATTGCAGGGAAAATATGCACGGCCGGCGAGACAATCACTCCCATGGAGGGAATTTGCCGACTGGATGGTGTTTACAGCTGCTATGAAATGATCGGGATCACTCGAATAGAGGAGAGCTTAACGGATTATGGCAAAAATAATTGAACGAAGCGTCAATGCAGAGCGGGTGGAGGATCTGATTTCTGTATTCGGCTCCTTTGACGAAAACATAAAGCGTATTGAGGAAGCCTTCTGCGTTTCCATTATCAACCGGGATCAGGAAATCAAAATCACCGGCGACGAAGAGGCGGCAGACGGTGCCGTCCGTACGGTGGAGGGCCTGCTGACATTGGCCTCTCACGGTGAGATGATCGACGAACAGCGGGTACGTTACCTCATTACCATGGTAAAAGAGGGAAAAGCTGACCAAGTCACTCAGGCCGCCAAGGATGTGGTCTGTATTACCGCCAAAGGCAAGCCCATAAAAGCCAAGACGGTAGGTCAGCAAACCTATATGCAGGCCATCCAGAAAAATACCATCACCATCGGCGTCGGCCCTGCGGGTACCGGCAAAACCTATCTTGCGGTGGCTGCAGCCGTGGCAGCTTTCCGTGAGCGAACGGTGAATCGGATTATCCTGACCCGTCCTGCAGTGGAAGCCGGTGAACGACTGGGCTTCCTTCCGGGAGATCTGCAAAACAAAGTAGATCCGTATCTGCGGCCTCTATATGATGCTCTGTACGATATGCTTGGACCCGAGTCGTTCCAGAAATATCAGGAACGTGGTTCTATTGAAGTTGCGCCGCTGGCGTATATGCGCGGCAGAACTCTGGATGACAGCTTCATCATTCTTGACGAAGCGCAGAACACCACCCGCGAACAGATGAAAATGTTTCTGACGCGTCTGGGCTTCGGCTCCAAAATCGTCATCACCGGCGATGTGACCCAGATCGACTTGCCGGATGATAAGGTTTCCGGACTGAAGGACGCCGTCCGGGTTCTTGAAGGCGTAAAAGATATTTCCATCTGCCGTCTGACATCTGCGGACGTGGTTCGTCACGCTCTGGTGCAGGAAATCATCAGCGCCTACGAGCGGGCGGATAAAAAACAAGAGATCAAAAAACCGGCCAGACAATTCAGCGGCCGTTACCAGAGGAAGAGATAATATGTCTAAAATGAAAATCAATCTGACATTTGATTGCTTTACGCTGCGGCAGCCGCAGATTACCGGCATTATCCGCAAGTGCGTGGAAGCAACCATGGAGGCGGAAGGTATCACGGTTCCCTGCGAAATAAATGTTCTGATTACCAATGATAAGGGAATTCATGCCATCAACAAAGCCAGCCGAAACATTGATCGTCCCACGGATGTGCTGAGCTTCCCCATGTTCGAGCTGGAAGCCGGCAATCCGCCCAAGGTGTGGGATGAATATCTGGACCCGGAGAGCAATATGTGTCCCCTTGGAGATATGTGTATATCTCTGGAACGCGCCGCCGCTCAGGCCAAGGAGTTCGGCCACAGCCTGAAAAGGGAAGTGGGCTACTTAACCATCCATTCCATGCTGCATCTGCTTGGCTACGACCATATGGATGAGGGCGAGCAAAAGCGCCAGATGCGCAGCAGGGAAGAGGCAATTGCCGCCACCATCCCCGGAATGCAGCGCTGCTGATCTTTGAGAATCTATCTTTCACATAAGGAGTATCAATATGAATACCAGAACCGCCATTATCACCATCGCAGGCCGTCCCAATGTGGGCAAATCCACACTGACCAACCACCTGGTAGGTGAGAAGATTGCAATTGTTTCCAACAAGCCCCAGACCACACGCAACCGGATCTGCGGCATCCTCAC
Organism: Oscillospiraceae bacterium; assembly: GCA_020025535.1. GTDB lineage: Bacteria > Bacillota > Clostridia > Oscillospirales > Oscillospiraceae > Faecousia. The sequence continues at coordinate 139,301 of JAHHRY010000002.1, forward strand.
AAGAGAGAATACACAGTTCGTCTTTGTGGACACCCCCGGCTTCCACAAGCCCAGAACCAAGCTGGGTGACTACATGGTCAACACAGTAAAGGAATCTATCTCCGACGTGGATCTGACCATCCTTGTGGTGGAGCCGATTCCTTCTGTCGGTCAGCAGGAACAGGTGCTGATTGAACAGCTGAAGGCTCATCATTGTCCCACAATACTGGCTATCAACAAAATCGACACCGTGGAAAAGGATAAGCTTCTGGAAGTGATTGCAGTTTATTCCGAAACCGGTCTCTTCGATGCCATTATCCCCATCTCCGCGCGTACCGGCGACGGCGTGGACGACTTGCTGGCCGAGTGCGATAAATACACTGTAGAAAGTCATTTCCTGTTCCCGTCTGATTGCACAACCGACCAGCCGGAGCGTCAGGTTATGGCCGAAATCATCCGCGAGAAGATTCTCTGGAATCTGGAAAAGGAGATTCCTCACGGTACGGCGGTGGAAATTACCACATTCACAGAACGTGACGACGGCATTATTGATATGGATGCCACCATTTACTGCGAAAAAGCAAGTCATAAGGGAATCATCATCGGCAAAAACGGTGAGATGCTGAAGAAAATTTCTTCTATGGCCCGGGCCGACTGCGAAAAGTTTATGGGCACCAAAATCTATCTGACCACCTGGGTCAAGGTGAAAGAAAACTGGCGAGACAGCGACTTCATGGTCCGCAATTTCGGATACCGTGAATAATTTCCAGTTGTAAAAAGCCGGATAACTGCTCATCCTATTTTCAGGAAGTGTTTGCTCATGCTTCACGGAGGGAAAATATGAATGTAACGGATTATTGGCAGCTTTTTCTGGAAACCGGATCGCCTGAAGCTTATTTACTCTATAATCAGGCAAAAAGGATGGAAAACACCCATGTATCTGACAATACAGGGACTGGTTCTGCGGGTAACGGATTACAATGACCGGGATGCCCTTCTGACGGTTCTGACGGCCGACAGCGGCAAGCTGACCGTAAAAGCCCGTGGACTTCGCAGAAAGAACAGTCCTCTGATCGCCCCATGCCAGCTTCTGGCTTACGCCGAATTTACCCTGTTTGAATATCGCGGGATGTACACCATCAACGAAGCACACTCCCTGGAGCTTTTTCAGGGACTCCGGAGAGATTTGCAGAAGCTGTCTCTCGGTACTTATTTTGCTCAGGCCTCCGAGGTCATTTCTCAGGAGGATCTGCCAAACCCGGAGCTTTTATCCCTGACGCTGAACTGCCTGTTTGCTCTGGACAAGCTGAACAAGCCGGAAACCATGGTCAAGGCTGTTTTTGAACTGCGCGTTGCCAGCATCTCCGGCTACACGCCCAATCTGTTTGGCTGCCATGTGTGCGGAAATCAGGATGCAGATCGGTTTGATTTGTCTGCCGGTCAGCTGGAGTGCAGCGGCTGCCGTGATTCCGATTCTCCGGGCATCCGAATGCCTGTCAGTCCGGGTGTACTGGAGGCTATGCGCTACATCATTTACTGCAATGAAAAGCGACTGTTTTCCTTCGAGGTGGGGACTGAGACACTGGAACAGCTCTCCCAAATCACGGAAACCTATCTGATTACCCAGCTGGAACGGGGCTTTTCCACGCTGGATTTCTACAAGTCGTTACTTATAGGAGAATACCATGTCTGAATTATATCAAAAATCATTTTTCAAGCTGGAGCTGGATCAGGTGCTTCAGCTGCTGGCAGACTGTGCCGGCAGTACGGAAGGCAAGGAAGCCTGCCTTTCTGTACGTCCGACCTCTGACCTGGCGGAGGTCGAAGCCCTTCTGGCGGAAACCACGGCGGCTTCCGAACTTTGCTCCAAGAAAGGAAACCCCGCCTTCGGAGAAGTAAAGGACGTATCCGCTTCTTTGGAACGCGCCGATCGGGGCGGTTCTCTGCAGCCCAAGGAATTGCTGGGGATTGCCGGTGTCCTCCGCTGCGCCCGCACCGTCAAAGCGTACATTGCGGAAGATGAGAAGGCAACCGTCCTTGACCCTCTTTTTCAGGCTCTGACCGCCAATAAGTATCTGGAGGACAGAATTTTCGGTGCCATTCTTTCCGAAGAGGAAATTGCCGACAATGCATCTCCGGAACTGGCGGACATCCGCCGCCATATGCGGATTCAGTCCTCCAAAATCCGGGACAGCCTGCAGAAGGTCATCTCTTCTCCGGCATATTCCAAATTTCTCCGGGAACCCATTATCACGATTCGTCAGGGGCGCTATGTGGTGCCTGTGAAAAGCGAATGCAAAAACGACGTCCCCGGTCTTGTACACGATGTTTCCGCAACCGGCTCCACATATTTCGTCGAACCCATGTCCGCCGTCAACGCCAATAACGCACTGCGGGAACTGGAGCTGAAAGAGAAGAAGGAAATCGAACGCATACTTTCGGAGCTTTCCGGTGAAGCTGCCGCCCATCGTGAGGATATCCAGCAGAATTTCCTGCTCCTGGTGCGCCTGGATGTGATTTTTGCAAAGGCAAAGCTTGCATACAGAATGCGTGCGTGGGCGCCGCTTATGAACGACAAGGGCAAGGTCGAGCTGAGGAACGCACGACACCCCCTGATTGATCCCAAGAAGGCTGTTCCGATTTCTCTGCGTCTGGGAACGGATTTTGATACCATGATTATCACCGGACCCAATACCGGCGGCAAAACCGTCACGCTGAAGACCATTGGCCTGCTGACGTTAATGGCCGAGTGCGGCCTGCACGTTCCCGCAGGGGACGGAAGCTGCCTGTCCACCTTCGATGCAATCCTTGCGGATATCGGAGATGAGCAGTCCATTGCCCAGAGCCTCTCCACGTTCAGCAGCCATATGAGAACCATCGTAGACATCGTCAATGAATGCGATGACCGTACACTGGTACTCTTCGATGAGCTGGGAGCCGGTACCGATCCGGCAGAAGGCGCAGCCCTTGCCATCGCCCTCATTGAGTTCTGCCGGAAAATGGGAAGCCGTGTTGTGGCAACTACCCACTATGCGGAACTGAAGCTTTACGCCATGCGTACAGCCGGGGTCATTAACGCCTCCTGCGAATTTGATGTCGAAACCCTGCAGCCTACCTATAAGCTGCTGATCGGCATTCCCGGTAAATCCAATGCGTTTGCAATTGCCCGGAAGCTGGGCCTTTCAGAGGATATTCTGAAGGAAGCGGACGATTTGGTAGGGAAGAGCGATAAAGATTTTGAAGATGTCATTTCTCAGCTGGAACAGCAGCGCCAGCAGATGGAATCCGCACGGGCGGAGGCAGAACGTCTGCGGCATGAGACCGCGAAAATCAAGCAGCAGAGCGAAGAATATAATGCCCAGCTGCAAAAAGAACGTGACAAGGCAATGGAACAGGCTCGCCGCGAGGCGCAGACGATCATTGAGGATGCACGGCGTGCCGCAAACGAAGCTTCCGAAGAACTGAAGCAGCTGCGCAAGCAACTGTCCGAAAACGCAGATACCACAGGAATCAACCAGCGACAGGCAGAGCTGCGTCGCAGCCTGAACGAGGCAGAGAGCAAGCTTCGTGCTTCCCAGCCGCAGAAGCAGCGTCCCGCTCCCACAAGAGGCATTCTGGTAGGAGATACCGTGGAACTTCTCAAACTGGGGACAAAGGCCAGCGTAATTGCAATCAACAAGGATGGCACCTATCAGCTTCAGGCCGGTATTCTGAAGATGAATGCAAAGGCGGATGAAATATATCTTCTGGAGCAGGATAATCCCTACAAGCAGAAGCAGGCACATCCTGCCCATTCCGGAAGGCAGATGCAGATGACCGCTATGGCGTCCGAGATTGACCTGAGAGGAATGGACACGATTGAGGCTATTTGCGTAATGGATCGCTACATTGACGAAGCTATGCGTTCCAATCTCAGCTCGGTACGGATCATTCACGGTAAGGGTACCGGTGCCCTTCGCGCAGCGGTTCAGCAATCCCTTCGGAAGAATAAGTTTATCAAGTCCTTCCGTCTTGGCGTATACGGCGAAGGCGAGGACGGTGTCACCATTGCAGAGCTGCGATAAGTATTTTGACGCCATCGGCAATGTTCACGAGAAATCAGTTGACTTTTTTGACAATTTTGCTATCATATAAGCAGAAAGCTGCGCCCCTGTGATAGCAGCAAATAAGGAGTGGATGAAATATGTACAGTAAAGAGATTGTTGTACGCTGTGAATCCGGCTTGCATAATAAGCAGGCTACATACTTTGTACAGAAGGCAAATGAATTCAACAGTTCTATCTGGGTTGAGTCCGGTAGCCGTAAGATGAATGCCAAGAGCCTGCTGGGAATTATGTCCCTTGGTATCATCACCGGTTCGACAGTTACTCTGTCTGCCGATGGCTCTGATGCAGAAGCGGCTGTGAATGCCCTGGAAGTGCTGCTGCAGCGGGATATTTATTGATGAAATTGCTTTAACCGCCTCAGTGCCAATCGCATTGGGGCGGTTATTTTTGGTAAATACTATGAATTTTGACGAACTGAAGGATAAAGCGCTGTCTTTGCCATATGCTCCCGGTGTCTATATCATGCGGGATAAAACCAATACAGTCATCTATGTGGGCAAGGCCAAGAAACTCAAAAACCGTGTCAGCCAGTATTTTCAGGATACGGCATCCCATACGCCCAAAACCAGAATGATGGTCAGCAAAATCGATCATTTCGATGTGATTGTGGCCGCTTCCGAGTTTGAAGCTCTGGTTCTGGAATGCTCGCTGATTAAGCGCTATATGCCAAAGTATAATATTCTGCTGAAAGACGATAAGGGATACCCGTATCTGAGGCTGAATATGAAGGAAATTTATCCCAAGATCACACTGGTCAGTAAAATTGCGGATGACGGCGCACAGTACTTCGGTCCCTATGGCAGCCGCGGTGTTACCCAGGCTCTGATCGAGGCAATCAGCTCGGCGCTGAAGCTGCCCTCCTGCAAGAAGCAGTTTCCCAGAGATGTGGGAAAAGACCGTCCCTGCCTTAATTACCACATGAATCGCTGTGCCGGCTGGTGTCAGGAAAGTAAAACCTGTACGGAATACCGGGAAGTCATGGAGCAGGCAAGACAGCTTCTTTTGGGGAATTACAAGGCAACCGGTGACGAAATTCGCCGCCAAATGCTTGCCGCAGCAGATAATCTGGAATTTGAACTGGCAGCCAGTCTCCGTGACCGCCTGAACGCTGTGGAAGCTCTGGGCCAGAAGCAGCTGGTAACAGCCGGCACTCTGGCAGACACAGACGTAATCGGTTACGGCGAAACAGAAACCAAAGCCTGTTTTGCGGTACTCCATTTTTCGGGAGGCAACCTTCTGGACAAGGATTACGAAGTATTCCCGGTACCGGAAGAAAAGGAGGCGGCAGTCTCCAGCCTGATGAAGCAGTATTATCTCAGCAGGGGACTGGCGCCCAAGCATTTGCTTCTGCCGTTCCCCATCGAGGACGGAGAGCTTTTTGCTCAGCTTTTGGAGCAGCAATACGGCAAAAGACCGCATCTGCGGGTACCGCAGCGGGGTGACAATGTCCGTCTGGTAGAACTCGCTGTGAAAAACGCGCAGGAAGAGGCAGCGCGCCTTACAAGCAAGGATGAGCATATTTCCGGCTCACTGGTACTGCTGGGAAAAATGCTCGCAATGGAGCCGCCAAAGCGTATAGAATCCTATGATATATCCAACATCTCCGGAACGGATATTGTGGCAGCTATGGTGGTCTTTGAGGACGGAAAGCCAAAGAAGAGTGAATATAAGCGTTTTAAACTGGAAAATATGAAGGGACAGGATGACTACGGCTCCATGCGTCAGGTCCTGACCCGCCGCTTTACGCACTATAAGGCAGGGGACAAGGGCTTTGAAAAAGCACCCGACTTGCTGCTGATTGACGGCGGCATCACGCATGCCTGCACGGCCGTTGAGGCTTTGGCTCAACTCGATTTGAAAATGCCGATATTCGGTATGGTAAAGGACGATCGTCACCGTACACGGGCATTGGTGACGCCGGAGGGGGAAGAAATCAGTATTGATTCTCAGCAGGCGGTATTTTCGCTGGTCGGAAATATTCAGGAGGAGACCCACAGGTTTGCCATCACCTATCATCGGCAGCAACGCAGCAAACGCCTGCAATACTCGGAGCTGGACAAGATCCCCGGAGTCGGTCCCAAACGCAAACAGCAGCTGCTGCGGGTCTTTAAATCCATTACGGCAATCCGGAATGCGGAACTGCCGGATCTGGAACGGCTGCTGCCAAAGGATGCAGCCGCTGCAGTGTATCATCATTTTCATGAAAAGGGAGAATAATCATCCATGCGTGTCATTACAGGAAAGGCCCGGGGCGTTGTGCTGAAGACTCCGGACGGAATGGAAACCCGTCCAACTACGGACCGGGTCAAAGAAGCTCTGTTCAGCATCCTTCAGTTTGATATTCCGGGATGTGCGGTTCTCGATCTTTTTGGCGGAACCGGACAGTTGGGAATCGAGGCGCTCAGCCGGGGGGCATCCAAAGCCGTGTTTGTAGACGCCGGCGAACCTGCCTGCCGCCTGATTCGAGAAAATCTTCGTCGTACCAAGCTGGAAAATCAGGCTAAGGTAGTTCGAAGTGATTACCTGCAATATCTGACAACCACAAGAGAAAAGTTTGACATTATCTTCCTGGATCCTCCTTATGCCGAAGTTTTTCTGGAAAATGCACTAAAATGTATATCGGAAATTGACATTTTGCAATCTGGTGGTATAATAGCTACTGAGCGTCCTATAGGTAAAGAGCTTCCTTGGGAAATTACGGGTTTTACTCGCTCCAAGGATTACAAATACGGAAATACCCTGATTACACTCTATCGCAAACTCTAAGGAAGGGCAGTTCAACATGAAAATTGCCATCTATCCGGGTAGCTTTGACCCGGTCACCAGCGGACATTTGAATATCATCCGCCGAGCAGCTAATATCTTTGACAAGTTGATCGTTTGCGTCATGGTAAACACTGGAAAGAATCCAATGTTCACGCAAGAGGAAAGAGTCGAACTGATCCGCCGTGTCACCAGTGACATCCCAAATGTCGAGGTGGATTACTCCGCCGAACTTCTGGCGGAATACGCCAAGCGGAAGGGCAGCTGTGTCATCGTGAAAGGACTGCGTGCCGGTTCTGACTTTGAAAACGAATTTCAGATGGCGCTGATTAACCACAAAATCAATCCCCACCTGGATACCATGTTCCTGACCGCTGAACACCAGTATATGTACCTGAGTTCCAGTACCGTAAAGGAATTGGGCAATTACAACGTGAATTTATCTGAATTTCTTCCGGAACAGATTATACCGGATTTTCAGAGAAGAATTAAAGAAAGACGTCAAGGAGGAAATTCCAAATGAACGAGCAGCATATTGAAGATATTATTACCGCTTTATACGACCTGGTACAGGACGCAAGAGCCCTGCCTCTGGGTGCAGACAAGTGCATTCTGGAGCGTGACAAGGTTTTGGATATGTTGGACGAAATTATCGCACAGCTTCCCGCTGAGCTGAAGCAGTCTCGTACCATTGTCGAGTCCCGTAACGAGCTGATCGGCCAGGCTCGCCGTGAGGCAGAGAGCATCATCCGCAAGGCTCAGGACGAAGCTGAGAGCCTGGTTTCTCAGCAGGCCATCTACAACGAGGCCAAGCGTCAGTGCATCGAGATGGTGGAGCAGACCAAGACTCACATTGCGGGTCTGCGCAAAGTCAGCAACCAGTACATGGATGACGCTCTGCGCCATACCGAAGAAGCAATCGCACAGTCTCTGGACGATGTAAAGAATACACGCACAAAGTTCCAGGCTCTGATTTCCGCACAGGATTCCGAAAGCAAGGAACAGTAAGCTCATAAAAGTTTGCCGGAGCAGATAACATCTGCTCCGGTTCTTTTTTTATCCCTAATCTCATAAGGATGGAGGGAAAGGGGAGAACACTATGGAACTGAAAAAAATAGCAAATCAAAAAGCTTCTGCAATTCCCATGGGCGTTGCTTTGGGCGTATTGGTCAGCGTATGTATTACACTCATTTCATGTATGCTGATAAGCTTCCTCATATCGGGAGAGAAAATAGGAGAGGACGCAATCGGCGGTGCCTCAGTTGTCACGCTTCTTCTGTCAGCCTGCCTGGGAGCCTTGACGGCGGCGTTAAAAGCAAAACACAGCAGATTGATTGTCTGCATGATCAGTGGGGGAATATACTACCTTTTCCTTCTCTGCTGTACAGCTGTTTTCTTCGGAGGACAATATCAGGGCATGGGAGGAGCTGCACTGGCTGTTCTGGGAGGATGCGCCGTTGCAGCCTTGCCGGCATTGAAGAAAGGAAATATCACAAAAAAGCGCTTCAAAAAATACCGCGTTCGATAATTTGTGCATCCTGTACAATAGGTAAATAGTATTTACCTATTGCGGCAGAAACGGACATCATTATGCTGAAACAAGATATTGTATTAAAATGAGAAACGTGTCACAATATCTGTGAATATTCATATTTATGCATTCAGCATAGAAAAGCAGTTGCAAAAGTTGACATAACTGCGTTGACATAAAAATAGTCATAATTTACAAAAATTACATTCGTAATGAATATCGTCTTGAATTTTGTTGTATTTTGCTGTATATTAAATGGGCATGAAATGTGGATATGGTATTTCTTAAGATGTGCCTTTCCGCCGTTTCTTAGGTTAGATGAGAGAATGCGTTCCTTTAATCGCACAAAGGGAAAATTTGATAGAAAGAGTACGACTCATTATGTTGGATCTGATTGGCGCCTACGAAAATTATCTTTCCAAGATAAAGCAGGCCTCCTCCAACACAGTCGCCTCCTATATGCGTGATATTCGCCAGTATGCGGACTGGCTTCGCGCAACAGAGGGACTGGAGCTTGTGGAAGCAGAACAACTTAATATTTGCCATTACCTGACGCATCTGCACGAGGAAGGCCGCTCCGGCGCGACCTTATCCAGAACCCTTGCCAGCCTGAAGAATTTTTACGCATATCTGGTTTCTTCCGGCTTTTTGGAGCAGACCCCTGTTCTGGATATCCATGTAGACCGCGGAGAGAAGAAGCTGCCCAGCATCCTTACAGGACGTGAGATTGAGCTTTTGCTCGCTCAGCCTTCCTGCGTCGATGCCAAAGGCTATCGGGACAAGGCTATGCTGGAAACCATGTACGCCACCGGCATCCGTGTCTCCGAGCTGATCGATCTGAACGTGGACGATGTGAATCTGGAACTGGGTGTCATCAAGTGTTCCAGTTCCAAGAAAGTCAGAGTAATCCCGCTTTATCCTGCCGCTCTGCGCGCACTGGTTACATATCTGCGGGATATCCGCAGCTCTATGATCGCCAGCCCTGACGAGAAGGCGCTTTTCGTTAATATCTCCGGCGTCAGAATGAGCAGACAGGGCTTCTGGAAAATCCTGAAACACTATCAGTCTTCGGCGCATATCGAAAAGGAAATCACACCCCATACTCTGCGGCATAGTTTTGCTGTGCATCTTCTGGAAAACGGCGCAGACCTTGGTTCTTTACAGGAGCTGATGGGACACAGTGATATTTCTTCCACGCAGATGTACACCCAAATGGTGAATCAGAAGCTGAAAAACGTATATAAAAAATGCCATCCGAAAGCATAAAAGGATCTGCCGTACGGCAGAAGCATCCCTTTATTTGTTTCGGATGGCATTTCTGTTTTTAGAGGCCGGCACTTGACTTTCCATAAAACCTTCTGTAAAATGCCAGTATGGAAGGTTTGTTTCCAGAATCATTAAGAAAAGGGGAGATAGATTATGGCAAAGTTCTGTACTCACTGCGGTGCACAGCTTGCAGATGATGATCTTATATGCAGTCAATGCGGCGCTATTCAGGAAAGCACAATGTCCGAACAGCCTGAAGCAGCTCCTGCTTCCGTGACCAAGCAGTCCGAAGCGGCAAGCACTTCTGCACCTGAAATTCCGCAGACTCCTGTCGGGGGACGAAAACCGAGGAAGACAGCAAAATGGTGGATGATTGGTATTCCGGTAATGGCGGCTGTTTTGATTGCCGTCGTATGTTTCTGGAACTCTGCTGCAGAAAAGGATCCTCCCAGATCAACTCTGTCGGCTGCTGTTTCCAAAACAGAAGAAAGACTCGCTGACCAAATGGATGGAAGTCCCATGCAGCTTTTGCTCCAGTGGCCTGAAATCATGAAGAACGGAACAGTTCATATGGATGTGAACAGTTCCTTTATGGGTAATAATCTCAGCTCTCAGTTTTGCTTTCAGTCCAACGTGGCAAAAAGGCAGTGGACTGCCAGCGCTGCCATAGACGCAAACGCAGTACGGCACGATATCAACTTCTACATTGATTCCAATGTGGCTGCCGTATCCTCAAGCGATTACATGAACGGCAGGTATTACGGCCTGACGTACAGCACTCTTTCCGAAGATCTGCTGTCTGCTGCAGCCGGCCATCTGACAGCCGAACAGATTGAAAGGCTTTCCAAAATTTCTGACGGGATTTCGGAGCAAATCAACTCCGACCAGGAAATCGCAACCGCATTCAAGCCCTATCTTGAAATGCTTCGAGCATATTTTGAAGGCATCGAACCGATTGAAGAAAAGGGAAGTATCACCTTCGACGGCACGGAGTATGCCTGCGATACATTCACCTTTAAGATCGATAAGGAAAAGTCTGACAAACTCTGCATCGACATCTTAGATAAAATGGAAAAGGATGCAGATCTCAAAGGCATCTTTACAAAGATCAATGCTGTATGGCAGTCAAGCCATGCAGAGCCTGCCCGCACCTGGGAAGAAACCATTCAGTCACTGCGAGAAGATTTAAAAGAACATCTTCAGGAAACCACATATGAAGGCGATTTGGTATTCTATGTCTACGACGGTGCTCTTGCAGATGTCGTCATGAACTTTTCAGGAGCAGGGGAAGGGCACACTTTTAAGGAGCAGGCTGAACTCAATTTTGGCCCCAAGCCCGGTATAAGCGACATCAAAGTTACATACAGAAGAGAAATTGACGACGAAGTTTTTGAATACAAATATAAGGTTTCCACGCAGAAAGACGGCGACAATTATAAGCGCACGATCACCTTTAATTCGAAGGATCCGCTGAAATCCCGCAATTTTGAAATTGTCTCCAGCTGGAACCGGAGCAGCGGAAAGCTGTCTGTGAATTTCTTCTCTGAAAACGTCAAGGTTGCCGGAGTCAGCATGAATCTGACGGAAGTGGAAAACGGCTTCCGGATATCCATAGACTTTGGTCAAAATGACATCCCGTACATATTTGGAGGTATGACAGCTGCCGAGCCAAGCTTTGAGCTGAATTTTTCCATGGACATCACCTGCACCAAGGGCTGTGAAATCACAACTCCGGAATTCGTAAATCTGGATCAATGGGAGGAAGACCTTTGGGCAGAACTGCAGAAGATTTTCCCCAATACTCCCGTGCTTCCTACCGCCTGACCAAATGCAAAAGGCCAACCCATTTGGGTTGGCCTTTTATCATCCTGTATGAAAATATTAAATTCCCGTCATGGCTGCAAGCACATCAACTTCCATCTGCTGAATGCTTTTCTTAAGAGACAGGCCTTCGTCAATGTCCACGTCCGTAAACCGTCCGTTGTTGGTGCAGACAATTCGATTGTTCTTGCCCGCACGGAGCAGCTCTACAGCCATATAGCCCATTTTGGTAGCGTTGACACGGTCACGGCCGGTGGGCGTTCCGCCTCGCTGAATATGTCCCAGAACCGTCACCCGGGGATCCAGGTCAATGGCTTCTTTGATTTTCTTGGCGATGTCAGCAGCAGAACCGGCACCTTCTGCAACCACGATCATATAGTGCGTAAAGCCGTTCAGACGAGCACGGCGAATCTTTTCGATAACATCACGCTCAAAATCTACAGGCTCTTCAGGAACCAGTACAGCGGTTGCGCCAACAGCCAGACCTACATAGATTGCCAGATAGCCGGCATTGCGGCCCATAACCTCCACAACAGAGCAGCGCTCATGAGACTGCATGGTATCACGCAGTTTGTCGATGCATTCAATTGCCGTGTTGGCGGCAGTATCAAAACCGATACAATAGTTTGTGCAGCTGATATCATTATCAATCGTTCCGGGAATGCCGATGACATTGATTCCATATTTACTCAATGCGCGGGCACCGCGGAAGGTACCGTCACCGCCGATGGCGATAATGCTGTCCAGTCCCAGGAACTTGCAGGTGGAAACAGCCTTGCGCTGACCTTCTTCAGTCATAAACTCTGTGCTGCGCGCGGTGTAGAGGATCGTACCGCCGCGGTTAATGGTGTGAGAAACACTTTTTTCATCCAGCTTCACAATATCGCCGGAAATCAAACCGTTCCAGCCGCGGCGAATGCCATAGCACTCAATACCATGGTAGATGGCCGTACGGACAACCGAACGGATACAGGGGTTCATGCCGGGAGCGTCGCCGCCGCTGGTCAGTACGCCGATTCTTTTAACACTCATATAAAGGACCTCCGCATAGATGAAATTATATTTTTATTCTATCCATCAGAAACGAAAAAGTAAAGAAAGATTTTCGTTCATATAGATTGATCTCTGGTTTGAATGCACATATATTAGCACACTGTTTTGTATCTTTCAACAAAATTCTGTTTTTTTCGCTGAAAAAATACAGAAGCTGCTTAAATGTATGATTTTCGCAGGCTTATTCTGAAATCAGGAAGGTTTCGGTGACAGCATACGAAACAAGAACACTGCTGATGCATCCACAGCCGGTCATAATTTTGCTGAATCTCAGCGACATTCCAAACCGCATAAGACCGGTACGAAGGCAGCCGATATTTCAGGTGTCACGAGGTAGCGAGAAGAGCAAGGCAGGCCGAAGCATATAGAGAAGCATAGCTTTATTCGCTTGTGTTGCTGCGAGAATCCAACGCAACAAAATATAAATTTTGTTGCGTTTACAGCGCATATGTGCTATAATGTAACCGTAAAACCATCAGGAGGTATTTCTATGCAGCAATACCATGATTGTCCCCAGATTGTCAGAGAGTTTCTGACATACCATGAAACCATCAAAGGCCAATCTCAACGAACGATTTCCGAATACTATCTGGACTTGCGGATGTTCCTGCGTTTCATCAGGCTGATGCGTAATGATATGCCGATCAGCACAAGTCTCGAAGATATTCCCATCAAAGATATCGATTTGGATTTCATACGTTCCATCAGCCGTACGGAAGTTCTTGAATTTCTTTCGTACCTGGCCAACGACCGGACGCCAAACCCGGAATCCGCCGTACCGGACTGCGGAATCGAAGCAGCTGCCCGTGCCAGGAAACTATCCACCATCAAATCCTTTTACAAGTATCTGACCGTCCGCACAAAGCAGATCTCCGAGAATCCGGTTGCTGATTTAGAGTATCCAAAGCTCCGCAAAAGTCTGCCCAAATATCTGACGCTTGAACAGTCTGCAGCACTTCTGAAGGCCGTTTCCGGACCGAACGAAGTCCGTGATTACGCAATTCTTATGATTTTCCTTAACTGCGGCATTCGGCGCTCTGAGCTTGTAGGCTTGAATCTGACGGATATTTACGAGGATCGGCTGCGTGTGGTCGGCAAAGGCAACAAAGAACGCTTCGTCTATTTTGGTGCCTCCTGCCGGAAGGCGATTGACGCCTATCTGGTTGAACGCAACAAAAAAGTTCTGTCCGATAATCGGGCACTGTTTGGTTCCAGAGACAATAACCGAATCAGCGTAACTGCTGTCCATCGGCTTGTAAAAAAAGCGCTGCTGCAGGCCGGATTGGATTCCACGCAGTTTTCCGCCCACAAATTAAGGCACACGGCAGCCACAATGATGCTTGCCGGCGGTGTAGACGTTAAAACGGTTCAGGAAGTTCTTGGCCACGAGAATCTGAATACCACTCAGATCTACACACACATTGAAAATACGGAACTTAAAATCGCCGCCGAGGCCAATCCTCTGTCCAAACTGGATTTTTCAGAGCACGAAGATTCCTCAGAGCCCCGGGACGAAAGCGACGAATAAAAAGCAAATTTGGGAGAGGACTATGCCCTCTCCCCTTTTTATTAATTACATTGCAACCGCAATTGCTTCCCTCAGGTTTTTAACCCGATAAACTGTCAGCCCATCAGGAATATCAAACTTTTCAGAATGGTTTTTCGGTATGATACACTTTTTAAATCCAAGTCTTGCAACTTCCTGCAATCTTTGGCTCATATGGGAAACGCTGCGGATTTCGCCTGTCAGTCCCACTTCGCCAATTGCCACAAGATCATCCGCAATCGGGCTGTCCCGGTAGGAAGACGCAATTGCCAGCACGACAGGCAGATCTGCTCCCGGCTCATCCAGCCGCAGGCCGCCAATCACATTCAGATATGCGTCGAACAAATTCAGCTTCATTCCGGCGCTTTTTTCCGCAACTGCCATCAGCAGAACCGCACGATTAAAATCAAATCCATCACAGGCTCTTCTGGGAACATTAAAGCTGGTTTTGGTAACCAGTCCCTGCACTTCTGCCAGGACAGGGCGTGTTCCCTCCATTACGCACGCAATACAGGTACCGGAGGCACCTTCCGGACGACCTTCCAGCAGCATCTGGGACGGATTGGGGACTTCTACAAGTCCTGTGTCCAGCATTTCAAACACACCGATTTCATTGGTGGAACCGAACCGGTTCTTTGCACCGCGAAGCAGTCTGTACGAACTGTTGGGATCTCCTTCAAAATAAAGTACGCAGTCCACCATATGCTCCAGCACCTTGGGGCCGGCAATATTGCCGTCCTTATTGATATGACCCACCACAAACACGGTGATCCCCTGTGTCTTGGACAGCTGCATCAAAGCCATTGTGCAATCCTTTACCTGGGAAATACTTCCGGGAGAGGATTCGCTGGTTTCGTTGTACATAGTCTGGATGGAGTCAGCAATCAGGATGTCCGGCTTGGTTCTGTCTACGGCTTCCAGAATTTCGGAGAGTCTTGTTTCGGAAAGGATATACAGATTGTCCGGAGAAACCCCCAGACGCTGCGCGCGAAGCTTCAGCTGCCGTTCGCTTTCCTCTCCGGAGATGTACAGCACTTTTCGTTCCTTGCAAAGCTGATTGCAGATCTGCAGCAGCAATGTGGATTTGCCAATTCCGGGCGCACCGCCCACCAGCACAAGGCTGCCCTCTACAGCACCACCGCCAAGGACTCTGTCCAGCTCCCCTATTCCGGTACAAAAACGAATTTCATCGCCGCTGTCGACCTGAGAAATCTGTTTGGGGACTCTGCCGGAGGATACCGTTCCCACCTTGACCTGACCAGCGGCGACCGGCTTCTGAATATGTTCTTCCAGCGTATTCCACGCACCGCAGGCAGGACATCTTCCCTGCCATTTAGGGGTTTCGTTGCCGCATTCCGTGCAGTAAAAAACTGTTTTCGTCTTGGCCATGGGGCTCTCTCCTTTGTATGGGTGACTTTTTCTGTATTATATCAATCTTTCTGTTTACGGTCAAGCTTTGGGCAGAGATGTGTACTGAGACAGTCCGGATGCGATTACACAGCACAGCTTTTTCTGGTAAGCCTCGTTCCGAAGCAGTGCCTCTTCCTCTTTGTTAGAAAGGAAGCCGCATTCCACCAGCACCCCGGGTCTTTGTATGTGCTCCATCAGATAGACTCCGTTCGCAAGCTTGGATTTGCGTCTGCTGCCCGGATTTAACGTGGATACAAAAGAATTCTGAAGAGCGGTTGCCAGCTCTCTTGCATCTCCGATTTTATTATAAAACACCTGTGCACCATCATACCGCCCATCCGGAAAGGTATTCTGGTGTATGGAAATCAGGATTCCGTTTTCTGTATTATTTACGATCCGCACCCGGTTTTTCAAGTCAGAGACTTTCTTGGCGGCAAGTGTGCTGCCCTCCGTATAAACCGACACATCTGTACTGCGGATCATCTGCGTTTCATGCCCCAGAAGGTGCATGATCTGCTCCAGTTTCAGCGCAATCTCCAGATTGATCTGACTTTCCGGCACACCGGAACAGGAAATTGCTCCTCCGTCCTCCCCTCCGTGACCGGCATCTATAATAATGATGTGATCCCGCTCCAGAGGCATATTATTCGCAAGCACCGTTGCAGTTTTACTTCCGCTGATGACTACAATCAAAAAAATGGCTGCTGTGATACAGTAAACCGGCCAATAGTCCTGTATGTATTTTCTTACCTTCATGAGCAACACCTCGGGACATTCTATGCTGCTTTTCAGCTCAAATGAACATCCATGCAAAAGGAGGCATAGTATGACTCTGAACGACAAGTTCTGAGAAAATGGTATAGGAGGAATGAAAATTGGAACACAATATGCAGGATCGTTACGGAAAAGAAGGAAGACTGCCTGCTTCTGCTCCCCTTGCAAATCCCTACGTCCCGTTTCAGCTGGATAACCCGCCCAGATATGAAGCCGGCAAGGCACTTGTCAGAGGTACTCTGTTTCCCGGGCTGGACCTCCCCTTCATGGACATGGTCAACAAGGAAAATCTCCCGGCAACCCCTCTAACCCAGCTGCAGGTACTGAGTTTCGCGCTTCTGGAACTAGGTATGTATCTTGACACCCACAAAGAAGATCAGGAAGCGCTGCAGATGTACCGCACTTATCAGGAAATGTATCACCAGGGCATGATGGAGTACTCCCAGAAGTACGGTCCTTTAATGCACTGCATCCCAACTCAGGGCGAGTACCGCTGGCCGGATGATCCCTGGCCTTGGGAATACCAGAAAATTTAGGAGGGCCGCTCTATGTTCATTTATAATAAGAAACTGCAATACCCCGTTAAAATCGATAAGCCCAATCCCCGTCTGGCTTCGATCATCATTTCCCAATACGGCGGCCCGGACGGTGAACTGGGTGCATCTATCCGTTATCTGTCCCAGCGGTACTCCATGCCTTTTGATGAGCTGAAAGGGTTATTGACCGATATTGGTACAGAGGGGGCATGATGTACCCATACATGATTAACTTATTACAACTTCGCTGTTGCACGCTGTAAAATAAGCCGATTCAGCAGTGTTTCTGCCTGTTGGGTCAGTTCCTCCAGAGAAAGCGGGATCTTTCCTGAGAACCAGTCCCGGTACAGATTGCACAGGCCTCCTGCACAGAACCGGATTGTCAATACATACTGATCGTGATTGCCGAAACTGTATTTTTCCTCGTGCTGAATCAAATAGTCCAGCATAAGTTTGACCAGTTCCTCCTCCATCAAAGCAGAAGCGCTGGATGTCATTACCTTCTGGCAGAAATCCCGGTCCTCATTCAGTATTTCCTGAATCCGTTGCAGCAGGATATGCGGGATCTCCGTAACCTGCTGAGGGGATTCAAAAACCTCGTTGCGCAAATGGGAAAATGTTTCTTCAATGACATGGTGAATCACATCCGGAATATCCGTATAGTGTGCATAGAAAGTACCTCGATTGATCTCGGCCCGACGCACTACATCGGTCACAGTAATCTTATCCAGCGGCTTTTCCTGCAGCAAATCTGCAAGCGCCATGTTGATCATTTTGCGGGAGCGTATCGCACTCCGATATTCTGCTTTAGCCATAAATCCTCCTGTCAATGCAAAATTCAACAATAATGCTTGTTTTGTACAAAATCAGTAATATTTAGCATGTTTGATGATTGATTCCTTTTTGCCCGTCCATTATAATACAGCCGGATACAAAAATCAATATGTGTACAATTTTATAATTATGAACAATTTTAGAACAAGGAGGATTTTATGAGCAGCAAAAACTCAAACAATAGCTTTATTCATAAGGTCGCCACGATTATCGTGGATAAACGCTATCTGTTTTTCCTGTTATATGCATTCGCATTTGTCTTCTGCCTGTTTTCAAAGAACTGGGTTGAAGTGGAAAACGACATAACCACTTACCTGCCGGAAGATACGGAAACCCGACAGGGCCTTGTGATTATGAATGACAATTTCACCACCTATGCTTCCGCCCGGGTGATGGTCTCCAATATCACCTATGAAGAAGCCGAGAAAATTCATGACACCCTGACTGAAATCGAGGGTGTGCAGATGGTAATCTTTGATGACACCGAAGACCACTACCGCGAGGCATCTGCCCTGTACGAAATTAACTTCTCCGGTGAAATAGAAGATGAAATCTGCACCCAGGCGATGGATGATATACAGGCGGCACTGGAGCGGTATGACATTTCAGTAGATACGCTGATCGGCTACGACGAAACCGCAGAGCTGAACAAGGAAATGTCCACCATCCTGCTGATTGCTGTCGTAATCATTATCGTCGTTCTGGTTCTTACATCCCGTTCCTACGCTGAAGTTCCAGTCCTGCTGATTACATTCGGCATGGCTGCACTTCTGAACGTAGGTACAAACTTCCTCTGCGGCAAAATCAGCTTTATTTCGGACTCGGTTGCCGTTGTTCTGCAGCTGGCTCTGGCTATTGACTATGCAATCATTCTGTGCCACCGTTTCTCGGACGAACACGAAACGAAGAATACCCGTGACGCCTGTATTGACGCTCTGTCCAAGGCCATCCCGGAGATCTGCGCTTCTTCCCTGACCACTATCAGCGGTCTGATTGCCCTGTCTTTCATGAAGTTCAACATTGGCCTGGACCTTTCCATCGTGCTGATTAAGTCTGTGCTTCTGAGCCTGCTGTCCGTGTTCACGCTGATGCCCGGTCTTCTGGTTCTGTTCAGCCCGCTGATTGATCGTACTCAGCACAAAAAACTGTTGCCCAATATCACCCTGATCGGCAAGTTTGCAGTTAAGACCCGCTACATTATGCCTGCACTGTTCGCAGTCATTCTGGTAGGGGCATTTCTGCTTTCCAATCACTGCCCGTATTGCTACAGCTACAATGACATTCAAACAACCAAGATGTCTGAGCGGCAGGTAGCTATCTTTAATATTAAGGATACATTCGGATCTTCCAATATGGTTGCACTGATCGTACCCAACGGAAACTATAAGGCAGAAAGTGCTATTATAAAGGAACTGGAAAAACGTCCGGAAGTAAAAAGCACACTGGCATTGTGCAGCACGGACGCCATGGATGGCTACAAGCTGACAGACGCCCTTACCCCCCGGCAGTTCTCAGAACTGATTGGCTTTGATTACGAAGTGGCAAAAGCGCTTTACAGCGCGTATGCCCTTGAACATGACCAGTACGGCGAAATACTTGGCGGTTTGGCCGACTACGATGTTCCCCTGTTCGATATGTTCCTGTTCCTGAAAGATCAGCTCCAGTCTCACAACATTACCCTGGAAGGCGAAGCTCAGGAGAAGATGGATGATCTGTTTGAGCAGTTGGAATCTGCTCAGCTGCAGCTGCAGAGCGATAAGTACAGCCGTATGGTTGTATTCCTGAATCTGCCGGAAGAAAGCGAAGAAACCTATGATTTCCTTGAAGAAGTCAGAGGAATCATGGGTAAATACTACGCAGATAATTTTTACATCATCGGCAACTCCACCAGCTATCGCGATCTGGAATCCTCCTTTGCAAAAGACAACCTGATGATCAGTATTCTCTCCGCTCTGCTGGTTATTCTGGTGCTACTGTTCACCTTCCAGTCTGTAGCTCTGCCCGTCCTGCTGATTATCGTCATTCAGGGCAGTATCTGGATCAACTTCTCCTTCCCCACTCTGATGCATCAGCCCCTGTACTTCCTCGGCTACCTGATTGTTAACGCCATCCAGATGGGTGCAAATATTGACTACGCCATCGTCATTTCCAGCCACTATCAGGAACTGAAAACACAGATGCCCCACAAGGAAGCCATTATTCATGCACTGAATGCTTCCTTCCCCACCGTATTTACATCCGGCAGCATCATGGCATCCGCCGGCTTGCTGATTGGTAACCTGTCTGCACAGCCTGTTATTGCCATTCTTGGCAACTGCCTTGGACGAGGCACGATCATCTCCATCATTCTGGTTCTTGGTATTCTTCCCTCCGTTCTGGTTCTGGGCGACTCCATCATCGAACGTACCCGCTTCAAGTTTAAGGGTATCGACCGTCCCGTTCTGGCTTCCAAGGGAACCATGAAGGTGAATGGACGTGTGCGCGGCTACATTAACGGTGTGGTTGATGCAGACTTCGACGGTATCCTGCACGGCGAGATCAATGCTTCGATTTTGACAAACGGCCAAAGCAATACCAATGAATTAGGCATCGAGGATGGCAGCGACGCTGAAGGAGGTAGTGACAATGCGTAAACAATTAAAATCAGGCATCAGCCTTTGTCTTTGTATCTGTCTTCTGGCGTTCTGCATTTTCCCCGTTTTTGCGGAAGATGCGAAGCCCTCTCCTGCAGAAGGTCTGCACATCAAAAATCTGGATGATTTTCTTGCCTTCGCAGATGGCTGCCGTCTGGACAGCTACAGCAAAGATCTGGTTGTCTATCTGGATGCAGATATCGATCTGAGCGGCACAAGTTTTAACGGAATTCCCGTGTTCTGCGGAGAGTTTCACGGTGGCGGGCATACCATTCAGGGCCTTTCCATCACCGTGAATGGTTCCGTGCAGGGCCTGTTCCGTTATCTTACAAAGACAGCCCTGGTAGAAAATCTGAAGGTTCAGGGCAAAGTGGTTCCCGGCGGCAGCCGCAGCACAGTTGGCGGCATCGTCGGACACAACTCGGGCACGATTGAAAACTGCAGCTTTGACGGTGAGACCGGCGGCATTGAGTACATCGGCGGCATTGCAGGAACCAATCAGGTCTCCGGTGTCATCAAGGGCTGTCTTATCAGCGGCAGCATATACGGCAATCATTTTGTAGGCGGTGTTGCCGGTGAAAATGCCGGACTGATCCGGGAATGTGTCAATTTGTCTGACATCGACGTGAATCTGGATCAGGGCGGTGTCGACCTTTCAAACATAACCATCGATTCCGTATTGGGTACCACTTCCGTCAGCACCGTAACCGATATCGGCGGTATTGCAGGCGTCAGCAACGGTGTCATTCGCAGCTGCGAAAACCGCGGAAATGTAGGTTACAAGCACGTCGGTTATAATATCGGCGGCATCGTTGGCAGACAGCAGGGCTTTGTCGTAGAATGCAAAAACTACGCCCCCATCCGTGGCAGAAAAGAAGTCGGCGGCATCGTTGGCCAGATGGAGCCCGTTTCCAGACTTGAGTACACCTCCGATACGCTGCAGATTCTGCGGGAACAAATGGATACCCTTATGGTTCTCGTCAAGCAGGCAGATAGGAATGTCCATAACAGCAGTGAAAATATCCATAATCAGATCGTAGCTCTCCAGGATCAGATCGAGATTGCCAAAAAAGCAATTGATCAGCTGACTCCGGACAAGGATGATCCTCAGCTGCCGGATAAGGATACCCTTATCTCCTCTCTCAACGCGCTTACCAGCAGTCTCAGCAGCATTCAAAAACTGGTAATCGGCATTACAACCTCTATCGATGAGGGCAACACCAACCTTACCAACGATATCAGGGCGATTACCAAGCAGATGAATCTCATCAATCAGACACTTAACAACGCATCCGACAACATCGGCGGAAGCATCACAGACTCCTCCGATCAGGATACCGACGAAGATACCACCGGTAAGGTTTCCCAGTGCATCAATTACGGTGATGTTCTGGCCGACCTGAACGTCGGCGGTGTTGTAGGTGCCGTTTCTTGGGAAAATGTCCTGGATCCCGAAGATGACCTGCAAATCAGCGGACAGACTTCCATGAACTTCCAGTATGAGGTGCGTGCGGTAATTTCCGGCTGCGAAAACAAAGCCACAATTACCGCCAGAAAACGGAACGCAGGCGGTATTGCCGGTCTTGTAACCCTGGGCCTTGTGAAGGACTGCGTCAGCACAGGTACATTGGATGCCGATATCGCTGATTTTATCGGCGGCATCGTCGGAAACAGCACCGGCTATATTCGCAACTGCAGCGCCAAGTGCGCGCTGAACGGCAGCATCTATGTAGGAGGTATCGCAGGCTGTGCTACCTTCGTCGCTGATTGCAGAAGCATGGTTACCATTGACAACGGCAAAGAAAAACTGGGTGCTGTCATTGGCGACATCAATGTGGATGACGTACAGGCCAAAGAGCCTTTCAAGAATAATTACTATCTGCTGAACGATCATGACTACGGCGGTATTGACGGTGTCAGCTATGCCGGTCTGGCTGAGTTCCTTTCACAGGATGCATTTTTCAAGCTTCCCGATCTGAAGGACATTTTCAGCGAATCGACTATCACCTTTATTTTTGAAGATGGCTCTATAACCACTGTCAGCGTCGCTGTCGGCGAAGCTCTTAACGAGAATGACATTCCCGTCATCCCCAAAAAACAGGGCCATACCGGTGCGTGGGAAGGTCTGGATGACGCCGATCTTACCAGCATTTACTTCGACATGACTTTCCACGTCTCCTACACACCGTACCAGGTCACGGTCGAAAGCGAAATACATCGTGAAAACGGCAAACCCATTCTGCTTGCTGAAGGTCGCTTTGTCGACATGAACAACTTCAAAATCGAAGAAATTACGGACTTCCCTGCCGTATCCGGCAGTCAGGAAGTGCTGGAGGCATGGCGGATCCCCGATTTCTCGAACAACTCCAAAACACAGCTGCGCTTTGCGTGTCCGGAAGGCTGCAAGCCGGAATCCGTCCAAATTCTGATCAGGGACTGTGACGGCGACTGGAACCCTGTCAATGCCGAGATAAACGGGAGCTACCTTGTATTTTCCGTGCATCCCACGGATGACGCCTTCTGTGCCGTTCAGCAGGCAGAGAATTACTACTGGATTCTTTATGTGGCAGGCGGCGTTGTGGCACTTCTGGCCATTATTCTGATTGTTGTCATTGTCAAAAAGAAATCCCGCAAGAAGGCAAAAAAGCACTCTGCCGGAAAAGAAGCCAAAGAAACCGTTGAGACTACCGAAGTAGTCGACACCGCTGATGCAGCCGATACTGCTGAGGCTTCCGATACTTCCGATCAGAAGTAAGGTAAGAAAACAATCCCCCTGAAGCAAAGCCGGAATCGTCCGACAGCTTCAGGGGGATTTTATATTCAGTGAATTGCAACCGCTCTGTATGCAAAACAGCTGCTCCCCTTTCGGGCAGCAGCTGTCTGTTGTCAGCATCACGCCTTATGGATTGAATCATCCGTCAAAAGGCTGCGGATTCTGAGGGGTTCCTATTTCCCAGAAGATGCCTGTAATACATGGCATTATTCTTCCGTCATGTCCTTTCGCTTGTAACCAAGGTAAAGCACAGCAGTGAAAGAAACCATTGCAGTAAGCATCCAGAACATGGGATTGACGTCATCTCCGGTGACGGGAGGCTCCGGATCAACGTGAGGTGCTGCTACAAGGTCTGCGATGGCATCCTCGATAGCCTGGGCCATGGCATCCACCTGTTCCTGCTGGGTAATATTCAGGGTGCGATCCACCGCAGCCAGAGCCGCCTCCACGCCGGAGAAATCGACGTAATCACTCTTGTTCAGGCTGTTGGCCTTCTCAATTGCCTGATCTACCTTGGAGTAGTCCGCAGGCAGATACTGAAGGCCTTCCAAAGCGGCTTCCAGAGCCTTATGTGCAGTCTGAACATCTTCCAGGGTGGCGGTGTCATCTGCCAGCAGAGCCTGTGCATTGGCAACAGCCTGATGCAGAGCCTGAATACTTTCTTCGGTACGGTTGGTCAGATCTGCCTTTATGGCTTCCTCCACCAGAGCGGACAGGGCTTCTTTTGCTGTAATCAGCTCATAGTTCACATGCTGGCCGTAGACGCGCAGCTCGTTGAGGTGGAAGGACGCATTGACAGAATCATAAGTACCAACCAGTTTTACATAGCGTGCATATACGACGCGGTCGCTCACATCAATGGTCTCACCCTTGATGGTGGACTTGTCTGTTCCTTCGGTCTTGGAGTGAAGAAGCTGGAAGTCCTTGCCGTCGATGCTGGTATAAATGTCGTAGTAATAGTAACGGTTATCGGTGCGTGCCCAGTAAGTAATGACATTCAGGCTGTCCAGCTGGTAGACATCGCCCAGATCTACGCAAACCCAGGGCTGATTTGCATAAACGCCGCCATCCCAATAAGAAGTACGGTCACCGTCGTTGATCTTTCCTTCGCTGCTGTTGGCAGAAGAGCCGGCACTGGTGTCGGTTCCGCTGGAGGTAACAGGCTTGCCATAAGCCAGATTGTTGACCTCATAGCCATAGGCTTCCAATTCCACAATGTGGATATTGTTGATGTCAGGACGTCCTTCTACCTTTGTTTCCAGACCGTGGAGCTTGAGGTAAGCAATCTGTGCATTGACTTCGTGACCGACGCCCTGATCTGTGATGTAGGTATCCGCCGTATTTTCTCCGATTTTGAACCAGGTTTCTCCGTCGGTGCTGCCCAGCAGCTCATACTTGTAAATGCGCTGGCCCTTCCAATAGGGGAAAACATTGATGTACTCCACCTGATACAGGCCGTCCAGGTCGATCACCAGTTCAGCATCCTTACTGGCCACATTGCCGTTGTTCTCGCTGGCCCAGTAGTTGGAGGTGTCCTTCACACCGTCATTGACTTTGTAGGCATTGTTCTGGTTGCAGTTGGCAGTTACATCCAGCTTGTAGGCAATATTCGCCATCTTTACCAGCTGTTTCTTAGCCTGCATAAGGGCCTGATATGCATTGCTGATTTCATCGTTGGTAGCAGCGTTGCCCTTGTCTACCACGGACTGTGCATGATTCAGAGCCTCCGTGAGCTTCGCAACGGATTCATTGGTGTACATGGTGGTGCTCATACCATTGACTTCATCTACCAGCTTTTTCAGATAGGTGTTGTCAAAGACTTCCTTGTGGCTGTCCTGCAGGCGGAAGCCGGTGGAGATGGTAATGTCATTTTCCTTATAGGATACGGTGATGGTCTGCTCTGCGCCCAGAGCGGGATCAAAATCGGTTACCTTAATCAGATCGCTGACATCACGGGAGAAGCCGCTGTCATAGTGGGCGATGACCTTCAGATTCAAGGTATCGCCGGAGGTGTAAATGGGATCCTGCATAATGGACAGACCATTCAGCTGGGACAGAGGCTTGCGGGAATCGGAAAGCTTTACGCCTGCCACGTTTGCCACGCCGGAAGCCTGAAGAGAAATGGACTCATATCCCTGACTGCCGGTGTAGCATCCGGCATTGGAAACGATGTTCAGGGGCTTCTTGCCGCTTTCCAGAGCAGCCAGAACAAACTTGGAATAGAACAGGATGCATCCGCGGGGAACATGGTAATCACTGGTAACCATGACAATGGATTTTACATGCGGATACTTGGTGGTAAGGATGTTGAAGGTATTCAGTGCGTTGCCGACGGTATCAGGAGCCCGGTTTTCGACGATGAGCCGATTTTCATCCAGACCATGCTCCAGCAGCCATTCGCCCATGAGACCGCCCTCGGTGACATTGGGGTTGCCGGACGCGGTGCCGCCGCCGGTAACAACCACATAGGCATTGGGGTACTTCTCGGCAGAAGCCAGTCCGGCCTCCAGACGATTCACCAGTTCCTTCTTCATAGAGCCATCGTGGTTAAGGGCAAAGCCCAGAATGACGATGCACAGGCTGTTATCCTGAGGCAGGCCGTCCTCTGTCACACCGATGTTGACATTCATGTCTGTATTGATGTAGCTCCAGTAGCTCATGATTTTGTTCCAAGCCTCATACTTGGACTGGTCAACTTGCTTGAGTTTCTCCAATGTACGGAGTATGTCAGTAGTGGCACTCTCCTGATAGTCCCGATAGTAGGAAATCAGATCAGCCACCAAATCGTCGGTAGACTGTGCTGCCTTTGCAGGTGCGGCCCCAAAGGCTACGACACCCACCAAAAGGAACAACGTTGTAACGAGTGCAGTCAAACGCTTTGCTATTTTCATTTTGAGATTCCTCCTGAGTTAATGTAACGAAAATGGATTGAATGTGGTATTGTCAGATATTCACCTCACTGTCTGCATCTGTTCTGTGATAGCAACCGGCCAATTATATCATTTACGAAAAAATATTGCAAACAGTTTTTGTGTATTGTCTCAGGAATTTTGTGGAGCTGTGTGCAAAGTACACTATACCACCTAAAAGCGCAAATTGTCTTTTTTGGTGGAAAGCTTACAACCAGCTGGGTATAATAGTAGACAAATATACAAAAAAAGAACCGCCATTAAAGGCGGTTCTTTCTAAGTATAATTAAGCAGCAGTCTTGACAGTAACGGAAGTGATGTGAGGATTGACACCCTCGTACCAGTACAGGAAGCCTTCCATATCGATCACATCGCCAATCTTCAGGTTCTTAACAGCAGCATAAACATCGCTGTCCTTGTCGCACAGGTAGGACTCAACCGTGAAGGTATAGCTCTCGCCGTTAATGGAAACCTTGAAGTACAGGTCATCGCCATCCTGACCGGAACCGTTGTACTTATACATGAATGCCAGATCATTGCCCTTGTCATCCTTGCCGACAGGCTCGACAGTCATACCCTTGAAGGCTACGAACTTGTTCTGATGGTTAATCAGCTCGTCCTTGCCCAGCAGCTCGGTAACATCGGTTACGGGAGCAATATAGGATCCGTCCATGATTTCAAACTTGGCATCAACAATTTCGACCTCGCCGGACCATGCAGCCTTGACGCCGGTCACCTTGATTCTGGTGCCGGGAACCATCTTGTCATAGTCTTCCTTGGAGCAAGGCATCTGATAAACGAAATATGCGCCATCGGTGTCCTGAGTGTAGAAGGTAGCGACACCTACGCCGTCCTTTTCCCACCAGCCCTGCTTAGCCTGAACAAAGGTCTCAACTACAACCTCGGAGTCCAGCTCAGCAGCTGCATACTCTTCATAGGTCATAACGCCCTCGGACTTCTTACTGGGATCGAACTCTCCCTCACTAGGTGCGCAGCCTGCCACAGAGAAAACCAGCAGCAGAGCCAGACATAATGCGGTAAACTTTTTCATTTCCATTTCTCCTTTAATTGTGGTTTCTTCGGAACCACACCCATTATACAACGAATTTTCAATAAATCAATGGTTGCTGGATTTTTTTGTATATTTTTTGCATTTCAGCCTGTTAAAAATCAGATAACCGCCTATAAAAACCCATGTAACTGCAAGAGTTGACAACAAAATAATGGATGCCGGCGGCATTGCGCCCAAGTCAGAAGGATTTCTGTTTTCTGACGAGCTGCTCTCAATCTGATCCAGCCGGTACAGAGAGGCAGTGTCCGCATAGAGTTTTTCAAAGTAGGCATCGTTGATTTCTTTTTTTCTGCGGACGGATTTTGTGACGTTTTCAATCAGCTCTCCGGCAGCATTTCGCAGCGACACAGAGCCGTTGAATACAGGGGTCACGAAGGTGTCATCGGTATGATCCAGAAGCATTCTGGTTGCGTCGATCTTAACCTTGTAGTAGTGCTCGTCATCCTCTCCCCCTCTGGACAGGTAGTCCTGATATACCGGGTCGTTCTGTGCTTTGGTGGTAACAGGCACATAGCCTTCGGTCTGAGAGTAGGCAATCTGCACTTCATTGGTCAGAAGATACTGGGCAAACAGCCACGAGGCAAGAACTTCCTGAGGATCTTCCTTGTTAAAGATACAAACAGACGGACCCTGAGAAATCATCTTGGGGTTCTCCGTATCATACTGAGGAATCGGCATGACAACCGTTTCAAACTCTACCAGCGCATCCTCGCTGATGTCAGAAAGCGGTGCATTGGTGCCCATCCATGTGGCACCTGCGGTGGAGTCAATGGCAAAGACACACTGTCCGGCATTCAGGAAATTAGCAGGGTATCCGGAAATCTTGAAGGTGGAAAAAGCACGGCTTTCGACATGACCGGCAATATCATTGAGAATTTCTTTTGTACTGTCATTGAAAATCAAAACATCGCCGTTCGGAGTCGAATATCCGGTATTTTTCTGCTGGATCATCTGGATCATCATGTTATCCGTGGATTTGTAGATAAAAGGAATCAGTACTTCCTGACCGTTCAGTTTGTAGATACCGTTTTCATTCTTTTCTGCAGCTGCTTCCGCAACCTCCCAGATAAAATCCCATGTCAGCACTTCAGGAAGCGTATAGCCCAGTTTTTCCACATAGGTTTTATTGATATAGCAGGCTTCCGTAGAGCGCATATAGGGAATCGCATAGTAATATCCGTTTACTTTGCATTCCTCCAGAAATTTCGGTACAATCTCCCCTGCCGTCGGGGAATCAAAGCGCACCTCGCTTCCGCCCAATCCGTATTTTTTATCGGTAAACAGATCGTCCAGAGGGACAACGTTATTGTCACTTTTCAGATATGTCGCAATGTGATCCGGATAAGTGATGCAGACATTGGGCGTCGTATTGGTTGCCATATTTGTAATGACATCGTTGTATATTTTGCCGTAATCCGTATAAAGGCGGAGATTCACCTTGATATTCGGATACAGTTTCTCAAAATCCTCAATGGCTTTCTTGTAGATATCCGTCTGGGTCTTGTTGGTATCGTTCTTCGACCAGAAGGTGATCTCATAGTCTCTGGAAGTGTCAAATTCCTCCGGGACCTTGAATACTGCTCGATCAACGGAGCCATGGCATCCGGCAAGCAGGAAAGAAATCATCAGCGCCAGAACTAAGCAGAAGGATGTCCATTTATGCAGTTTTCTCATCCCTTTATGCCTCCTCTGGACACGCCGGCCATAATCTTTTTGTGGAACACCAGGAACAGTATAATCAGCGGCACCGATATGACCACCACAGCAGCCATCATAGCGGGAATGTTCTCACGGCCAAAGCCGTTTTCACGGATTGACTGGATGCCGTTGGAAACCAGATAATACATTTCGTCGTCCGTAATCAGTCTGGGCCAAACATACGAGTTCCAGCATTCAATCACTTTGAGAATGGTAATGGTGATCAAAGTGGGCCTGCAGATGGGGATCATGACTTTCATCAGATATTTCATATCGGATGTACCGTCCACCTTGGCCGCATAATATAGCTCGTCCGGAATCTGTGCAAAATTCTCTTTCAGCAGGTAGATGTAGAAAACGGACGTAACGCTGGGCAGGATCAAACCGGTAAAGGTATTTCGCAAGTCCAGATTTGTCACAGTAACAAAGTTGGTAATCACAACCAGTTCGCTGGGAATCATCATTAAAGACAGGAAAATGGTAAATGCCAGATTCTTCCCACGAAAGTTCAGTCTTGCAAAAGCAAAGGCTGCCAAAACCGTCACAAACAACATGATGGCAGTAGTGGTCAGGGCAAAAAACACGGTATTGGTCAGATACTTTGCAAGAGGAACAGCCGTAAAGGCATCATGATAGTTATCCAGTGTGGGCTCCATGGGGACGAATGTGGGCACCCGCTCGGAATTATACTCTCCATAGCTTTTGAAGGATGTCAGTACCATCCAATAGAACGGGAAAAGAACCACAAGTGCCCATACCGTCAGGAGAATATAGGTAATTGTCCGCACAACTGTTTTTCTGCGTTTGGCGGCGGACTCCACTGTTCTGTAATGATCTTTTCTTTCCATAAAGATTCCCCCACTCAGTAGTGCACATGCTTTTTGCTGATCATCAGATTGATACAGGTGATGGTCAGAACAATCATGAACAGGATGATTGCGGCAGCTGAAGCAAACGAGGGATATCCACCGCTGTCGCCGTAGAGCATATCGTAAATATAGCCCACAATTGTGTTCATCTCATTGGCGTTCAGATTGGAACCAAACAGTGCAACCGCATCGCTGTACGCCTTAAATGCTCCGATGAAGCCGGTAATGAACAGATAAAAAAGGGACGGAGAAATCATGGGCAGGGTGATTTTGGTAAACACCCTGTTTTGAGGTGTGCCGTCCACTCTGGCAGCGTCGTAGTAAGACTGATCCACCGAAGCCAGCGCGCTGGTGAGAATCAGAACTTTAAACGGCATAACCACCCAAATGGTATATACACTCAGCACCAGCATTTTAGCCCAGTAAGGACCGTTTATAAAGTCCACCGGAGTGAAACCAAATACTTTCAGAACCAGGTTCACCAGGCCGTCCGTGTAAGGTGTCTGCTTGAAGAGAATCATGAACACCAGGCCGACAGCCAGCGTATTGGTAACGTAGGGCAGAAAATAAATGGTCTGATAGAGATTGCGGAGTGCCTTGATAGAACTCAGGCCCACTGAAATCAGCAATGCCAGTCCGGTGGACAGTGGTACCGTAATCACCACCAGGATAAATGTGTTCTTCAGTGCCTGAAGGAAATAGGGATCCCGCAGGACATAGGAATAGTTGTAAATTCCTATACCGAAAAAAGTCTGGGATGCGGAGTTATACCCTTCCTCAAAGGAATAAATGAAAACATCGATCAGAGGATATACCATAAACACGCCCAGAAACAGCATTGCGGGTAACAGATAGAGCCAGCCTTTGAAATCATTCTTATCCATTTTGCTTCTCCTGCCTCAATTCCTCCGGAAGGCGGAATTAACCGGAATTCCAACCGGACATAATCTCTGTTATTATATCTTTTCGGAGATTACAAGTCAACAATGGATTCATCCGACCTATTGCCTGTTCTGCCGGGACTGTCCAGATAAAACGTCCATTCCTGGGGCAGGTTTCGGAGTTTCAGTACAATCTTCCGGTTTTTATAAACGGTGATTTTCTCCAGAAGCAGTCGGTAAAAGTTTTCAGATACGATTTCTCCGTCCAATACTCCCCTGGTTTCCTGCAAAAGAGCTTCCGTTTCCACAGCTTCTCCCGAAAAACGCAAAGCTTCACTTGCCAGAGACGCTACACAGGCACAGATTCTCTCCCGATCCATACTGAGTGAACCGACAGCTGTTTTTACCATCATCAATGCAGCATCATCCCGCAGAAGGAGCCCGACGTCGCAGCCTCTGTCCTGCGATAACTGTCTGCAGCCTGCATTGGTCGCGGCATAGCAGCTCCAATATCTGCAGTATTTTCCGTCCTTTCGATATTTTTTACGGGATACAAAGCAGCTGCCGCATTCTCCGCAGCGGATTTTTCCAGAAAAAAGATAAGAAGCCGGCCGTCCGGAGCCTGTACCGGATTGCCGGCTTCTGGTGTTAAGTTCAGACTGCACCCTGTCCCAGAGCGCACGGTCTATGATGGCTTCGTGGTGATTGTGTATCACAATCTGCGGCTCCTGTCCGTGATTGTACTTTTTCTCGTGGGTCAGATAGTCCGGCGTATATGTTTTCTTCTGAATCAGATCTCCTGCGTACTTCTCATTTCGCAGAATTTTCAGAATATGACTGCTGCTCCACCTGCTCGTTCCGGTGCAGGTGCGGTATCCGGCCTGTTCCAGCTCCAGGGCTATGGTTGTTGTTCCTTTCTTCTCCAAACCGTATTTTTCAAATATCAGCCGCACTAATTCAGCGCCTTCCGGGTTCACAGTCATAACCCCGTTTTTGACGTCGTAGCCCAGCATGGAACGGCCAAATACAACGCCCATCTCCATGCGTCTGGTCTGCCCCCATTTGACACGGGACGAAGTTTTTCGGCTTTCCTCCTGGGCAATCGAGCCCAGAATGGACAGCCTCAGCTCCGCATCCGGTTCCAGTGTGTTGATGCCGTCATTCACAAACAGCACCCCAACACCCAATCCCCTCAGCTCACGGGTAAAGGCAATGGTGTCCAGAATGTTTCTTGAAAAACGGCTGACCTCTTTGGTAATGATCAGCTGGAATTTCCCGGAAAACGCATCCGCAATCATCCGATTGAACTGAACGCGCTTTCGCGTGGATGTGCCGGTAATTCCCTCATCGGCGTATATTTTGTAAAGTTCCCAGTCCGGCTGCCTTTCAATATACTCCTTGAAGTACCGCTGCTGGGACTCGAACGAATTGATCTGATCCGCTTTGTCCGTGGAAACACGGCAGTAACTGGCAACAAACAATCAAACCGCCCCTTTGGTCAGTTTCTTTTCCGCATAACGGAGCTGAAGGTCGTTTAAAGTACCCGTTTCTTTCAGTGCCAGCAGCAAGGCATGCTGCACTTCTTCCCAAAAAGCCCCGTCCTGTTCTTTGGTAACGGGACGGTCACTTTCTATGCTTTCCAAAACTGCCTTCTGCTTTCGCACGCAGGCCACTCCCCTTCCTGAAAAATTTCAAAAGAATGTACAGGTGTATATACACCCTTATTGACATATAGAAAACAGGCCATTATAATAGCAAACGAAACAGCAAACAAATGGAGGAGTAACTATGCTTACTACCAGAGAATTGCAGGATAAGATCCTGCACCTCAAAAAAGAAAAAAATGTTTGTATCCTGGCCCATGCATATCAAACCCATGATGTAATCGAAATTGCCGACTTTATCGGTGATTCCTTCGCACTCAGCCGAAAGGCGCAGTCTGCACCTCAGAACACTCTGCTTGTATGCGGCGTACGCTTCATGGCGGAAACTGCAAAGATCCTTTCTCCCAACAAGAAAGTGATTCTGGCTCATCCCCACGCCGGCTGTCCTATGGCAGAGCAGCTGACCGTTGAAGAGCTGAGAAATCTAAAAAAAGCCCATCCTAATGCTGCCGTGGTTGCCTATATAAATTCTACCGCTGCCCTGAAGACCGAATGCGATGTGTGTGTAACTTCCGCATCCGCTCTGAAGATCGTCCGCAATCTCCCTCAGGAAGAAATTCTGTTTGTACCCGACCGCAATTTAGGCGGCTGGCTGGCAAAGCAGATTCCTGAAAAGAAGTTCTATTTTATTGACGGCGGATGCCCTGTACATATGCAAATTACGGCTGAAGATGTGGTTCTCGCCCGCAAAGAGCATCCCGACGCACTGGTTCTGGTGCATCCGGAATGCAAGGCAGAGGTAACCAGTCAGGCTGACTACGCCGGCAGCACCACCGGCATCATGGAATTTGCAGGAAAAAGCGATGCCAAGGAATTCATCATCGGCACTGACAATATCATTGCAGAGCATCTTCGCTTCGCACATCCGGACAAGAAATTCTATGTGCTATCCAAAAAATGTGTTTGCGAAGATATGCGTCTCATCACCCTGCAGGAGATTTATGAATGCCTGATGGGTGAAGCCGGCGAAGAAATCATCCTTGAAGATGAGGAACGCCTCAAGGCTCAGACATCTATTGATAAAATGTTGGAAATGAACGCTTAATGGTGGAAAATATGAATACAGATATCTTGATTGTAGGCAGCGGCTGTTCCGGACTTTATTGTGCCCTGAACCTGCCCGAAGACAAAAAAATTACCGTAATTACCAAAGCTGCGCTGGAAGAATGCAACTCCTTTCTGGCGCAGGGAGGCATCTGCGTTCTTCGGGACGAGAACGATTACGACTCCTTCTTCGAGGATACGATGAAAGCCGGTCATTACGAAAATGATAAAACCAGCGTGGACATCATGATCCGCTCCTCCCGTGAAGTCATAAACGACCTGATTCGTTTGGGTGTCGACTTCACAAAGGGTGAGGATGGCAATCCTGATTATACCAGAGAAGGTGCTCACTCCAAAAAGCGTATTATGTACCATGAAGATGTGACAGGCAAGGAAATCACCTCCAAACTGCTGGCCCGGGTAAAAGAGCGGGACAATATCACACTGATGGAATACACTTCCCTGCTGGATGTGATCATCCAGGACAATATCTGCCGGGGCGCTGTTCTCCGTCTGGCGGACGGTACCATCACCACCGTCAATACCCAGTATACGGTTCTCGCTACAGGCGGCATCGGTGGATTGTACAAGCACTCTACGAATTTCCGTCAGCTGACGGCAGATGCCGTAGCCATCGCCTTGAAGCACGGGCTTGAAGTCAGGGATGTAAACTATATTCAAATTCATCCGACAACCTTCTATAACCGGGACAGCTCCGAAAGAAGCTTTCTCATCAGCGAATCTGTCCGAGGTGAGGGTGCAAAACTCTACAACAAAAATATGGAGCGTTTTGTAAACGAACTGCTCCCCAGAGATCAGGTGTCCAAGGCGATTTTCGAGCAGATGGAAAAAGACGGCACCGAGCACGTCTGGGAAGATCTGCGTCCCATTGATCCGGAAGCGCTTAAAACCCATTTCCCCAACATCGTAGAATACTGTGCCAAAAAAGGATATGATGTAACAAAGGAATGTATTCCTGTAGTACCGGCACAGCACTACTATATGGGCGGCGTAAAAGTGGATAAATACAGCCGCTCTTCGGCTGAAAGGCTCTATGTCGTTGGTGAAGCCGCCTGTAACGGCGTGCATGGCAAAAATCGTCTGGCCAGCAACTCTCTTCTGGAAAGTCTGGTATTTGCCAGAAGAGCCGCCGGGCAGATGGCAGCCAATCCGGCAGAGGCATTGCCGCTGGGTGAGGTTAATCTTTCCCTTTATGCCGACAAAGAAAAACTGGAACAAGACTACAAGACCCTTGTTCTGAAAGAGATTGAACGGAGGACTAATAATGTTTGATCAAGCTACCATGAAACTGAAAGTAGATCCGCTGATTCTGATGGCGCTGGACGAAGATATTACCAGCGAGGACGTCACCACCAACAGCGTCATGCCCGAAAGAACCATGGGCGAAGTGGATCTGATCTGCAAGCAGGACGGTATTCTGTGCGGCGTTCAGGTTTTTGCCCGCACCTTCACGCTGCTGGACGATACAACCGAGATTGAATTTTTTGCCAAGGACGGCGACCGGATTACCAAGGGGCAGAAAATCGCAAAAGTCCGCGGTGACATTCGTGTGCTCCTCTCCGGTGAACGCACTGCATTAAACTATCTGCAGAGAATGTGCGGTGTTGCCACCTACACAAGAAATGTTGCCGATCTTTTGGAAGGAACCAGCATAAAGCTTCTGGACACCCGGAAAACCACCCCTAACAACCGTATTTTTGAAAAGTATTCCGTTCGGGTCGGCGGCGGTAACAATCATCGCTATAATCTTTCTGACGGTGTCCTTTTGAAGGACAATCACATCGGTGCAGCAGGCGGTGTCAAGCAGGCTATCACGATGGCGAAGGCATATGCGCCTTTTGTCCGCAAAATTGAGGTGGAAGTTGAGAACCTCAATATGGTAAAAGAAGCCGTAGAGGCCGGTGCTGATATTATCATGCTGGATAATATGAATCACGCTCAGCTGAAAGAAGCCATCGACTATATTGATGGTCGTGCAGAAATTGAAGTTTCCGGCAATGTTACAAAGGAAAACATCAAGATGCTGTCCGACCTTCATGTGGATTATATTTCCAGTGGTGCGCTTACCCATTCCTCCCCTATTCTGGATCTTTCCCTGAAGAACCTCCATGCAATTTAAGGAGGCGCTTACAATGGAGAAGATGAGTGCAGAAACAAGAAGACTTAAAATATTATCTCTTCTCTCTGAGGCGGAGGCACCGATTTGTGCCGCAAATCTTGCATCTGATTTGGGAGTAACCAGACAGGTAATTGTCAATGATATTGCCCTGCTGCGTGCCTCAGGACACAGGATCACTTCTCATGTCAACGGCTATGTGGTGGAAAAGGCAAAAGTGTATAGCCGGGTTCTGAAAGTACGTCATTCCGACGAAGACGCAGAAAAGGAACTGAATCTGATTGTTGACGCCGGCGGTACCGTGGATGACGTATTCGTATACCATCGTGTTTATGGTAAGGTGCGTGCGGAAGTGGGCATCAAATCACGACTGCAGATCAGGCAATATCTGGAAGGTATCGCCTCCGGAAAATCCAGCCTGCTGAAAAATGTAACTTCCGGTTACCACTATCACACAGTAAGTGCAGACAGTATTGAAACACTGGATTTGATTCAGGCCGAGCTGAAAGCCTGCGGCTTTCTTGCCCCTCTTCAGGATCACGAGCCGTTTGAAATCGGCAAATAGTAAAACGCACAAGGACTGCAGAAAGGGCGAAAATTGCCGTTTCTGCAGTCCTTTTCACTTATATTTACTGCCTGACGGGTGCACAGGCATCCTCTGTAGGGACAGAAGAACTGGGACATTTGGAAATGGTAGGTGCCATCGTCCATCAGCTGACCAGAAATCTCAAAGATAGCGATATTCAGGACTCCGCTTTCGCCCCCTATTTTGTCGATCACACCGCCGGAGTCTATCCAACCGCTGCCAGTGGTTTTCCTTTCTCGGCAGCCTCCATGGCCGTTACGGGCGATCCGATTGCCGACCTGACAGAGGATCTGGCCGCTGAGCAGAAAGCCCGGGTTACCTACGACAATATTCTGCGGCTTTCTGACGACCCGGATGTAAATGATGCCATCAAGTTCCTCCGCCAACGGGAACTGGTCCATTTCCAAAGATTTGGGGAGGCCATCCAGCTCCTGCGGGAAAAACTGGATCAGAAAAATGTATACGCCATGAATCCTGCCATTGATTTATAAGCAAATGGAGGATTGCCAATTCCACGAAACTGTGTTATGATGTGGGAAAGTCAATTTACCAGGAGGTCACCATGAACCGGGAAAACAAAAGAGCATCCTTTGAGAAGGGTTATTACAAAACGCACGCCTGCAATGAAAGCTTTGAATGTAAACTGTGCGGCAGACTGGTAGTGCCGGAAGGTGCCTCCAGTGAGCATCGTAATCATTGCCCCTATTGCCTGTCCAGTCTGCATGTGGACATTGAGCCAGGAGACCGGGAGGCAGATTGTGGCGGAATCATGGAGCCTATTTCTGTGTGGGTGCGTAAGAACGGCGAGTGGGCCATTATTCACCGCTGCCGCCGCTGCGGTGCCCTCAGCTCCAATCGTGTGGCGGCAGACGACAACCCCATGAAACTTATGTCCATCGCCATGAAACCGATTGCCAATCCTCCCTTCCCCATTGAGCGGATCAAGGAGCTGAATGACATTCTGGAAGGCGAAGAAGTGTAACTCACTGGTATGTGCACGATCCGCATTCCTGTAAACGATCTGACTATATATATTTACGGCACGGCTCCGAAACGGAGCTGTGCCGTATTTTTTCACAATATAAAATCTCCAACTGTGCCACCTGACTTGTCAGAGCAATGCAGAACGCACCAATCAAATCATCGTCAGCTATCGTTTCTGCAGCTGGAAAATTGCCCCGCAATCAAAAAAGCACCAAGGTACGGTTCCGTCGGAACCATCCCTGGTGCTTTTTGATCTGTTATTCGGCAGCGTCGGAATATTCAGCCCTTTATTTTTCAGGCTGCTTCCATGCCCTGCGCCTCATCCCGCTTATACTTCCTCGATTAAAGGAAAATGTATTTCAGGATAAAGAGAAGTGCCAGAACGTACATCAGCGGAGTAACCTTCTTGTACTTGCCGGTGCAGACGTTCAGGATAACATAGGAGATGATACCAAAGCTGATGCCCTCGGAAATGCTGTAGAACAGGGGCATGGCAATGATTGCAAGATAAGCAGGAATTGCTTCGGTCAGGTTCTCCTCATCAAAGCGGATTTCTGTTACCGTGCTGACCATCAGGAAACCAACCATAATCAGTGCGGGGGCGGTAGCAAAGGCAGGAATGGTGGTAAAGAGAGGAGCAAACAGCGTAGACAGCAGGAAAAGGATACCTGCAACTATAGCAGTCAGGCCGGTACGTCCGCCGGTACCAACGCCGGAGGCAGATTCTACGAAGGTTGTGACGGTGGAAGTACCCAGAACTGCACCTGTAGTGGTAGCAATTGCGTCAGCCATCAGTGCGGGCTTTACGCCAGGCAGGCGGCCCTTTTCGTCCAGCATATTTGCCTTGGTTGCAACACCAATCAGAGTGCCCAAGGTATCGAACAGGTCAACAAACAGGAAGGAGAAT
The DNA here is from genome assembly GCA_020025535.1 of Oscillospiraceae bacterium. Classification (GTDB taxonomy): domain Bacteria; phylum Bacillota; class Clostridia; order Oscillospirales; family Oscillospiraceae; genus Faecousia. Next base: position 177,077 of record JAHHRY010000002.1, read on the forward strand.
ACAACAACGATCAGGTTAACAACCTTCACGCCGGAAAAATCGACATGGAAGCACTGACCGAAGGTTTCACCCAGCTTGCTGAAATCAGCAGAAACAAACTGCGTCGGAATCAGGGAGAAGAAATTCTTTTCCGGTGTAGGAACATACCATCCGACCAGCTGGCAGATGATGCCCAGAATCCAGGTTGCCAGGATTCCAAGGAGGATTGCACCCTTCACTTTGTGGATATACAGGATTGCCGTAATCAGCAGGCCCAGAATTGCCAGCAGTGCACAAATACCACTGGTGCTGAAGTTCTCGGTGAAGTTGGTGATGCCGACAAGAGTAGGAGCGTCAACAGCCAGTCCGGCATTCTGCAGACCGATAAAAGCGATAAACAAGCCAATACCAACAGAAACGCCGCGCTTCAGGTTCAGGGGGATTGCATTGAAAATGGCTTCTCTGACATTGGTCAGGGAGAGGATGATAAAAATAACACCCTCGATAAAGACTGCCAGCAAAGCCATCTGCCAGCTATAGCCCATTGTGAGGACCACAGTGTAGGCAAAGTAAGCGTTCAGGCCCATACCTGCAGAGAGGACAAAGGGAAGGTTTGCCATCAGTGCCATAGCAGCCGTGCCAATGAAAGAAGCGATTGCCGTTGCCAGCAGGACTGCCGTGGGGTCCATGCCTGCCTTGCTGAGGATGCTCGGGTTCACAGCCAGAATATACGCCATCGTCATAAAGGTAGTGATACCGGCTATGACTTCTGTCTTTACATTCGTGTTGTGCTCCTTGAGTTTGAAGATTTTCTCGAACATGTTTTTTCTGCCTCCTATTTTTTATGTGATAAATCACATTTTTCTATTGGTAAGCGACAATGCGAGAGATTTCATATACTGATTGTCTGAAAAACTGTCCAGCTGTGCAACAGCTTCTGCTGTATAAGACTGCACCAGCTCTTCACATTTCTCCAGACCATAAAGCCGGACAAAAGTGTTTTTATTCTGATCCGTACCAACGGATTTTCCCAAATCGGCGCTGCTTCCGATTACATCCAGCATATCGTCGCGGATCTGGAACGCAAGGCCGAGTTTTACAGCAAATGCAGAGGCTGCAGCAAGCTGCTCCCCGGTACCGCCGCCAGCAAGGACGCCCATCATGCAGCCGGCCTGAATCAGTGCGCCGGTTTTGCGTTCCTGAATATCCAGTACTTCCTGCTCGGTGCAGACGCGCTTTTCGCTCTGCATATCCAGAACCTGTCCGCCCACCATTCCCAAATGGCCGGCGCAGTCGGCAAGAATTTCCACCGCCTTAATTTTCGTTTCCGCATTATAAGATGCCTTTGCAAGAGTGGAAAAAGCAGCAGTCAGCAAGCCGTCTCCTGCGAGAACCGCCATGGCTTCCCCGTATACCTTGTGGTTGGTGGGATTTCCTCTGCGGAAGTCATCATTATCCATACAGGGCAGATCATCATGGATCAGACTATATGTATGAATCATTTCCAGCGCTGCAGCAAAAGGTGCTGCCTTTTGCCAATCTCCGCCGCACATCCGGCAAAAGTCAAAGACAAATATGGGACGCAGCCGCTTGCCTCCGGCCAGAAGACTATACCGCATAGCCGAAAAAAGTACCTGCTGCGGCTCCTGGCTGTGACAAAAGCAGGTTTCCGACAAATACTTTTCAATAAACGACTTGTACTCTTCAGAACGTACATCAGGCATTTGGCTCATCGTTAAAATCCTCCAGTACAGGGCTGCCGTCCGTGGCTGTCATTACTTTCTTCACCTGAAGTTCCGCTTCATCCAAAAGCTTTTGGCAATTTCTGACCAGATCTGTGCCCTCCTGGAACAGCTTAAGAGACTCTTCCAGTGCGACATCGCCCCGTTCCATGGATCGGACGATCTGTTCAAGGCGCTTCAAACTTTCCTCAAAGGTTTTATTGTCCTGATTCATAAAGCTCTCTCCTTAACATCCGTAACCGCAGCGGTGAACCGGCCGTCCCTCAGGCGGATGTTGACCACATCTCCCCTGTCGACGTCTTTTACGCTGCGGATAATCTCGTTATTCTCCTTCTGAGCCATGGCAAAACCACGTGTCAGCACCTTCAGCGGACTCATCGCATCCAGCTTCGCCGTCAAGGCAATATAACGCTGCTGCTTATCGGAAATCTGCTGCTTCTGACATGACAGGAGTCGGTTACGCAGTAATTCCAGAGTTTTTTTCTGCTGCAGCAGATACCCTTCCGGACTTTGCAGAGGCGCACTTCCCGAAAGCACGTCCAGATGCTGCCGTGCAGCTTTGATCTGTCTGGAAATGGCTGTCACCATTGCGGCAGAAATGCCGTCCAGATTCTGCCGGAGGGCATCCTGATCCGGCACCGCCAGCTCCGCACCGTTGGAGGGCGTAGCCGCACGCACGTCAGCAACAAAATCAGCGATTGTAAAATCCGGCTCATGGCCTACAGCGGAAATCACAGGAATCGCCGAATCATAAATCGCACGGGCTACAATTTCGTCGTTAAACGCCCACAGGTCCTCAATAGAACCGCCTCCGCGTCCGACAATCAGCAAATCTGCCAGCTGATGGTAATTCGCATAGCGAATGGCCGCTGCAATCTCGCCGGGAGCCTCCGCACCCTGAACGCGTACAGGAAGCAGCAACACCTTGGTCAGCGGATAACGCTTGCGAAGTATTCGCAGCATATCGTGGACTGCCGCACCGGCAGAACTTGTAACAATGCCGATCACTCCCGGATACTTGGGAAGCGGCTTTTTGTGATTGGGATCAAACAGTCCCTGCGCGGCCAGCTTTGCCTTCAGCTGTTCAAAAGCAGCATAAAGATCACCGACTCCATCCATCACCAGACCCGTACAGTACAGCTGATAGGCACCGTCTCTGGGATAGACCGAAATCTTGCCCATGGCAATCACCTTCATGCCATTTTCCGGTCGGAAACGCAGACGCACAGCATTTCCTTTGAACATGACACATTTCAGTGCCCCTGCCTCATCCTTCAGCGTGAAATAATGGTGACCGGAAGGATAGAGCTTGTAGTTACTGATTTCTCCCTTTACAGCAAGGGAGGACAGCAATTGATCGCTGTCCATCTTCATGCGAATATATTCATTGATCTGGGTAATGGTCAAAACTTGCTGTGTCATACTACTCCTCCTGCAGTCGGTGAGCCAGAACCGCAACGCCCATGGCGTTATCTGTAGAAAATTCCGGTTTGGAGAACACAGGATTCAACGGAGCCATTTCTTCCCGCAGCATGGAATTGGATGCGACACCACCCGAAAAAACAACTTCCAGCCCTGGATACACTTTCAAGGCGTTTTTCGTTGCCTGCATAACAGCAAGCGCAACGCACCGCAGCGCATAGGCGGCGGTTTCCGCAGGCTCGTGGTTTTCACAATACTGCTGAACCTTGTTCTGAACGCCCGACAGAGAGAACTCAAGCCCCGGGCACTTCACCTTGAAAACATCCTTTGTGACCGATGCACGACTCAGAGCATCCAGATGCTTGCCCGACGGGAATGGCAGCTCCAGCATCTGACCTGTACGATCAATCAGCTGACCGGCAGAAATATCGCTTGTTCCGCCGATCCGGGTACAGCGGACATTCTTCCCCTCCGGTTCTACCAGAAGAAGTTCGGTAGTACCGCCGGAAAGATGCCACGCCAGATGAGGCCTGTCCATCAAATCCATGCGTCCGGCGCTCCAAAGGCATGCCGCAACGTGCCCCTGCTGGTGAGACACCTCAATCAGCGGCACTTTCAGCAAATCGGACAGCATTTTCGCATGGGAATACCCCACCATAAAGCAGGGCATATAACTTCCGTCTACCGCACGAGGGCGGGTACTGACACCGATTGCCGTAATTTTTTCAGCCTCTGCAAGGGAAAATAGCCTGCCGGAGAGCTCTGGCAGGCTTTTAATATGCGAAAATACGGCATCGCTTTGGCGCAGACCCAACTGTCCCATTTTTACGGGAAGAAGTCTGGAGCAATTGGTACCACCCACTCCGTCGAAACAGGCAATGGAAGTAGTATAATTGCTGGTATCCAAACCGATTACGCTCATTACGCTTCCTCTACTTCCTTGATTTGGGCTCTTGCAAAAGAACCCAGAATGCCGTTGACAAAGGAACCGGTATCATCTCCGTCGTACTTTTTTGCAAGACGGACAGCCTCGGAAACTGCAACACCGGTCGGCACATCCTCCACGTAGAGAATCTCGAAAATTGCGAGCTGCATAATGGCTCTGGTCAGCCGGGAAATACGGCTGATATCCCAGCCGATTGCATAACGGCTGATTTCATCGTTCAGCTCATCCACGCGGTTGGCAACACCGGCTACGACCGTATCGATATATTTCAACTGTGCACTGTTGGGACGCTCTGAATAAATTTCGTTTTCCGCAGAAAGCGCAGGATAATACTCCTTATTCAGGCGGGTAGCCACTACCTGCTCAGGCTCTTCGCCGGTGAATTCCCGACTGTAAATCAAATGTACTGCCAGTTCTCTGGCATTGGCTCTTGTCATACCGCCCACCATTACTTACGGACGATTCCGCAAACATTTACATTGACATTCAGGACCTTGGCGCCGGTGGTGGACTCCAGAGCGGAGCGAACTGCTTCCTGAATATTTTTAGCCACAGACACAACACACTGGCCATAGTGGACCAGCACATTGCAGTCAATAATCAGCGAATCATCATCGGTAATCGTAACCTTGATACCCTTGAATCCATTCTTCATGCCCAGCTTATCGGCAATATCAGCACCGGGCTTTGTAATGAGGCCTGCGAATCCTTCAATGTCGGACAGAGAATGAAGAGCAATGGTAGCTACAACATCCTCGTAAATCATCACGCGACCATTCTCCTGCTCCTGGGTAATATACTGCTTATTCTCAGCCATTGGAAATACCTCCTAGTTCATTTGTCATGTATTGACCACAAACGGTTTTTGTTTATTGTAACACAAATCCCAAAAAATACAACTGTTTTCTATAAAAAAAGCAGCTCCCGGGGCTTCGCTCCGGGAGCATAATGTATTACTGAACTTCAACCACACGAATCTGACTCATGGAGAATTCCGACTGAGAGAGGACGATATCTGCAATTACAGACACATCTGCCTGCTTCATACCGCCTTCCGGAGCTGCGACTGCCACGGAAATTCCCTCTTTTGTCATGTACGCAACGCAGTCCTTATAACCCTTTGCAATAACCAGGCTTTCGATCTGTGCTTCACACAGTGCCGTCTGGATGATCTTTTCCAGCTGCGCAGACGATTCCGCTGCCTGCTCGTTATCTCCGTATGCCATAGCCTCCTGCAGAAGGCTGACTGCGCTGTCGCGCGCTTCCTGACGGGAAAGACGTACAGCTGCAAAATAATCCGTGATGGTGTTCGTTTCCCCGTTTACCTGCGTGGAATCGTCTTTGCCGACCACCAGCAGGTCTTCCGACATAACCTTCTGCGCATCCAGAGTGTCCTCCAGATCCTTGGTTTCCTGTCCGCCGCTGAATACCCAGTTCAGATAGATACCCGAACAGACGGTCAGCAGAATAGCCCCTGCAATTAGATTTTTCTTCCAGTTTTTCATAAATAGTCCTCCAATCATTTCATTTTCAATACTGAGATACGATCGGCGCCCAGCCCGGTAATTTTGGAAACCGCTTCCACGATTGCCAGTTTCACTTCCGGCTGATCTGCTCCCTGACAAACGATAATTGCTCCCTGATATTCCGGTGATTCCACATGGGTGATCAGCGGATGCTGATTTCTGTCGGCATCCGTAATGATCACCGTATCCTTATGTATCGTTGATGAGCCTCCCTCTGCCGTGGATATATTCTCATCAGACTGGTAGATGTTGCTTTCCCCTTTGGCTATGGTAAGCATGACCTTTACCTTCCCCACCCCCTTAATCTGCACCAGAATCTCTGTCAGATCCCGGGTGATGTCCGTTTGAACGGTGGAAGGCGCGGACGCAGGCGGGACGGGCGGTTCCGTCTTTCTTTTTTGCGGAAGCGTCATCAGTACAATGCCAATCAGCAAAACCAGAATGGGATACCGGTATTTCTTTACAATCTCCGTTCCCTTGCGGCCGATTACTCCTAGATCCATATTTGATTCTCCTTTATAATGCCCAATCCATCCGCAATCGCAGACCGGAGCTGGCTCTTGACGTAGGGGGAAACCTTTCCGGTCAGTCGTACCGCCGTCGGGATGGGAATATCCGCATCGGATACCGTGACTTCCACCGTCAGCTCAACACCGAGTGCTTCGGCTTTGTCCAAGATATATGCTTCCGAACGGGACTTTATGATTTCAGCCATTGCTTTTTTCGTATGACTTTGTCCGGCGGCTACCGCATCGGATGCGTCTGCTTCAAAGGCATCCGTAAAACCGGTCACATCTCCGATTTCCAGTTTTGCAAACGGACTGATTACCGTAAACGCTAAAAACAGTCCTGTCAGCATCTTGCCGATGGATGCCGCCGTCCCCTTCTTTCCCAGGAGCTTCATGGCAATGCCACAAAAAATCGCTGCTGCCGTGACTGATAATAGATATTGCCGAACCGCCTCCATTATCCCATCCCTTTCAAAAAACATACGACACTGATCAGCAGAAGCAGGCACAAGGTCCCGGTCATCGCCAAAAGGAACCCCATTGCGCCGGAAAAATCATCAATCAGTCCTGTAATTTCCTTTCCGGCGAATACGCCGCAAATTGCCGCCGTCAGCTTAAGAAGCAGATATTGCACGCCGATTTTCAAAAACGGTCCCACGGCAATCGCCAGTATGGCAAGCATTCCGTAAATGCCCGCAGCATTCTTTACAACGCCTGCACTGACCAGGATTGTCTCCGATGCATCCGACAGAATACTTCCAACTACCGGTACCATGCCTGAAATGGTCAGCTTCGTCGCCTTGACGGCTGCCTGATCGGCAGTTCCGCTGATCACGCCTGTAATTCCAAGGTAAGCAGAAAAGCCGTAAAGAACAATTTTGAGTCCCCACGTCATCAGCCACTTTACGAAATCACGCATTTTCTTCATCATCGCGTCACCGACTGCTGCATTTACCACACCAAGAACCAGGAAAATATAAACCATGGGTACCAGCAGTACCGACACTGCCGTACTTAGAACGGCGTCAAAAAGCGCAGTTGCCGTATAGAGCGATGCAGAAGACACTGTGCCTCCCTGCGCTGCGAGAGCAGCCGTCATAACAGGCAGAAGCAGTTTTCCGTAGTCACTCATTTCCGTCACCGTATCGCACCCCAGAGCAATCAGTGACTTGGTAGGCTTTAACAGCAGACAGGAGATTGCCACCACTCCGGCCAGCACCACCATATCCCTGCTTTTGCCTTCATAGGATTGGAGCAGCGAAATCAGCAGTACCGCACCGATTACCGACAGGCAAATGCCGCAGCTCTCCGCCAGATCCGGCCTCAGACGGCCGATTGCCGTCTTCAGAACATACCATAGTCCCTCTCCGAACGTGTTGTTTTCCTCGGGCAGCAGATCTTCGGCAAACTCCGGCGCTTCCGGGGCCGTAAAATCACTTGCCTGTACCGGGATACAAAGGGAAAACAACAGTACAAGCAACAGTATCAGCTTTTTCATATATTTCCCAGTATCCCTTCCACCAGATTCAGCAGCGCCGTGAGCATAGGCAGCGACAGCCATACGATCACCGCCGAAGCCAGAAACTGCAGTGCTTTCCCCATCGCTGAATTTCCGGAATCAGAGCATATCAGGCTGGAGATTTCAGCTATCAGTGCAATGCCGATGACTTTCAGCAGGGTTCCCAGCATTTCGGAGTCCAGAGAGCCTACGCTTTCCAGTTTGCGTATGAAATTCAGTACCGGCCGCAGATAGCCGACCGCCAGACATCCCACCATACAGCACACAAAGACGGACAGGAGAAGGGCGGTTTCCTGTCCCTGCTTCTGCAGGGACAGAATCAATACAACGGCAAGCAGCACACCTGCCACAATCTGAAAATACTGTTCCATCAGAATTCAAACAACGTCTTGACCAATTCAAACAGCTCAGAAATCTTCTGCGCCACAATCATCAAAACCACAACCAGTCCTGCCAGTGTTGTCATGGTAGCCTGCTCGTCCCGCCCGGAGCGAGTCAGCACCTGATTAAGAATGGACACAATGATTCCCACAGCCGCGATCTTAAAAATCAAATCAATTTCCATAGTTAAATAAAGATAATTACCAGCGCCACACCGGCGCAAATTCCCAGCGTTTCATAGCTTCGTATTCTGACATCCCGGTTGGCACGCAGTCCCTCCAGATCCCGCCTGCACAGCTGCTGTACGGATTCAAGACCTGACAGCTGCCCCGTCAGATGAAATCGTCCCAGCGTTTGGCCCAGCATCAGAAAATTATCCCTGACGGAATCCGGCAGATGCGGTACGGCTTGTAAGGCAGCGTGCATACAGCTCTCAGCATCCGGGGATATCTGACGATCCAGTTCGTTTGCCAATCTCATCAGCACCTCCCCCACCATACCCTTTACCTGCGAAGACGTCTGTCTGCAAAGCTCCGGCAAAGAGGTCATGCGGTACTGCAGATCGCAGCTCATGTACTCCAGCGCACTGATGAACTGCTGCAGGGCTTTTTCTTCCATCCGATATGCGGCAGCAATGGAGAATCCCATCCCTCCGCAGGCGAGAATGACAAGTATTGCACCAAAAATCTTTACATTCATGGTTCCATCCTTTCCGTCCGCCAGGACTTGTCCGGTTGTAAAATAACGAGCGTTTCAAACAGCCTGCTTTTCACAATAGGCTGGTAAACACTTCTGCTGTACAGATCCTTTCTGGATGCGGCATGGAGAGTCGCCAGCAGTCGTACTCCGCACCAGCCTGCCCGGATCAGAGCCTCGCAGTCCGCCGCTGCCGTAATTTCATCCACCGCAATGGTATCCGGCGACATGGTACGCAGAACCGCATCCAGTCCCTGTGCCTTGGGACAGCCGGTGAGAACATCGGTGCGTTTTCCCGTGTCAAAGCAGTTAATGCCTGCGCATACCGGGAACAGCTCTCCACGCTCGTCCACCACTGATACGTTTTCTTTTTCTGACAGCTGGCGAATCAGATCCCGCAGCAGAGTGGTTTTCCCCCACCCCGGCCTTCCCAGAATCAGCATGGACCCCGGATATGCTGCCAAGCCAAATCCGATTCCCGGAAAATCTCTTGCCACCCGAATGTTCAGGGAGCGGACGGAACGGATGCCGGTCATGCTTCCGTTCTGCACCACCGTTTCACCGCACAGCCCAATACGATGTCCCCCGGGGGCCGTTATGTACCCGCTGGCAGCGCCGTCCGCCGTCCATGGAGAATACCGGCAGGCCGTGTTTACTGCAAAATGAATATCATCCGCCATTACCGCTCTTTTCAGGTTGATTCTCCTGTCCTTCAGCACCAGCTCCGGCGGTTTCCCCAGCCGCAGCCGGATTTCCTGCAGGGTATCCCTGCCCAGTTTGTCCACGTCCTGCCTGAGCCACATGGGAAGAATCCCCAGCAATTCCTGCCAAGCACATTTCATATGCCATCACTCCTGCAACAGAGTATGTGGCAAATGCAGCTTCCATGCCAAATATAAATCGCATTCAGAGGACAAAAAATCCCCTGCAGCCGCAGCTGCAGGGGATTTTCGTCAAACTATCTTCTGTTTTTCTTATAAATGATATTCAGGCCCTTCAGGAGAAGTTCCTTTTCCAAAATGATATCATGTCGGCAGAGCGGGATGATAAACTGCGCCATTCCGCCGGTTGCCACGATTGTAGATTTATGTCCCAGTTCTTCCGCAATCCGGTCAACGACGCCGTCCAGCATGGAAGCTGTTCCATACATCATGCCGCTGCGCATACAGTCCACCGTGTTTTTGCCTATAATATTTTTAGGCTTGTCCAGATTGATTCCCGGCAGCTGAGCAGCACGGCTGGTCAGCGAATCCAGAGAGATCATCACGCCGGGAAAAATAATGCCGCCCATATAGGTATTCTCCGGTTCAACCACTTCGACGGTGGTAGCCGTACCCATATCGATCAGCACCAGCGGTGCTTCGTACAGTGAAAGTGCCGCAACTGCTGCAACTATCCGGTCGCTTCCCACCTGAGAAGGAATATCCACATGAATATTCAATCCGGTTTTCAGTCCCGGACCAACGACCATCGGCTGCTTGCCGATCACTTTGATGACACCGGTGTAAACGGAGTTGAATACCGGCGGTACGACAGAAGCAATGATGCAGTCGGCAATATCTTCTTTCCGTACGCCAAAGGCCTCCAACATATTTTTGATTTCCACACCATACTGATCCGATGTACGCAGACGGTCTGTGGCAATTCTTGCCTTAAACAGGATCTCGTCGTTTTTGATGCAGCCGATAACAATGTTGGTGTTGCCGATGTCAATTGCAAGAAGCATGTCTTATCCCCTTATCTAGTAGCATTGCGGCTCGTAAACCGCAGCAATGCCTTGCCAATGATTGTAACAAGAACCGCAGCAGCGATGGCTTCCGGAATACCAGAAGCAGTCACCGTGCCCATAACCAGTCCAAAAACAGCGGTCAGAGCCACATTCTTCGCTTCGGCGTACTGCTGTGCCAGCAGCAAATAGATACTGCCCATAACCATAACGGTATGCAGGATGGCTGCAACCGAAGCAGTTACCGGCAAAGAAACCATATCGTGGACGTTCATTTTCTTAAACAGCTTCCAGAGCCAGCCGGCAATGACACCCAGCAGGATCCGGCAGCCCAGTGCAATCCATAAGGATTTCAGCACGCCCGGAAAGCCTTCCGTCGTCATAAAAGGCGAGAAAGCAAAGGCCAGCAGTCCGGGTGAAGTGGTATTGACCCAGATAGAGCAAAGGCCAAATACGCCGCCCAGCACGGCACCGGCAAGCGGGCCGAGCAAAATGGCACCAAGGATGACCGGAATGTGCATGGTTGTTGCTTTGATGACAGGCAGCGGAATAAAACCGATTCCCGTTGCGCCCATCACCAGCAATACGCCGCAAAACATAGCGAGAGTCGCCATGTAGCGGACACTGTGGTTTCCGCGATTCATATTAAATTACCTCCTGCTGCCGTTCCTCCTATGAGGATACAGCGCAAATTTATAGCTTCCGCTACGGTGTAATTATACATAAATAATTGGAAAAATCAAGAATAAATTCCCGGTTTGCTTTACACCGTCGTGAATATAGGCTATAATACGAAAAGATTGTAATGTTTGGGAGGAAATATACCATGTTGAAGGGAAAAACCGTCCTTTTGGGCGTTACCGGCGGAATTGCCGCCTATAAGGCTGCCGCGCTGGCTTCCGCACTTGTAAAGCTCCATGCCGCCGTAGAAGTGGTGATGACCGCCCACGCAACGGAATTTATTACGCCGCTGACCTTCGAGCAGCTTACCGGAAGACGGGTTATGGTGGATACTTTTGATCGCAACTTCACGCACCAGGTAGAACACATTTCTCTGGCTCAGCGTACCGATCTGGTTATAATCGCACCGGCAACTGCCAATATCTGTGCCAAGCTGGCCCACGGTCTGGCTGACGATATGCTGACAACCACCGTACTGGCGTGCCGCTGCCCGAAGCTGATTGCTCCCGCAATGAACACTAATATGTACGAAAACCCTGTCACGCAGGATAATCTGGAGCTTCTTCGGCATTACGGCTGGGAAGTGATTGAGCCTGCAAGCGGCCGTCTGGCCTGCGGTGCCGTTGGAAAAGGGAAAATGCCCGAGCCAGAGGATCTGACCGAGCATATTCTGCACCACATTGCGTTCCCTCATGACCTGACAGGCAAACACATTTTGGTCACCGGTGGTCCCACGCGCGAATCTTTGGACCCCGTCCGTTATCTGACCAACCGTTCTACGGGAAAAATGGGCTACGCACTGGCAAAAATGGCCATGCTGCGCGGAGCCGATGTCACCCTCGTTTCCGGGCCCACGGACATCCCGGCTCCCAAATTCGTAAAACTGATTCGGGTTGAGTCTGCCGCCCAGATGTTCGCAGCCGTCACCGAGGAATCCCCCCATGCGGATTATATTTTCATGGCTGCCGCTGTGGCCGACTACACCCCTGCCAACTACTCTGATGAAAAAATCAAGAAGAAGGACGGTGACTTGTCCATTCCTCTGGAAAGAACGCAGGATATTCTGAAGTATTTAGGTTCCCATCGCCGGGAAGATCAAGTCATCTGCGGCTTCTCCATGGAGACTGAAAACCTTCTGGAAAACAGTCAAAAGAAACTGCTAAGCAAAAATGTAGATATGATCTGTGCAAACAACCTCAAAACAGAGGGTGCCGGTTTCGGCGTGGACACCAATGTGATTACGGTCATTACCAAAAACGGAATCGCAGAGCTGCCTCTGCAATCCAAGGAGTCCGCGGCCGCAGCCATTATCGACTCTGCACTTACGCTTTCTAATAATTAGAATACTGTCAAACAGGGCAGGTTTCCATAGGAAACCTGCCCTGTTTATCAAATCTCATTTGGGACTTCAGCGTTGTCCTCTTCCATCTGGTCAAGGTCCATTTGTTCTGCATTCTCTGCATTGCCGGAACGCATCGCTTCCCATTTTTCCTTGGTGATGAGAATGCTTCTGGGTTTGCTTCCCTGGAAAGGTCCGACAATTCCCTTTTCTTCCATCTCATCCACAATTCTTGCTGCACGGGCGTAGCCCAGCTTCAGACGCCGCTGAAGCATGGATACAGAAGCTTGTCCGGTTTCCAGTATCACATCTACCGCAGCCGGCAACATCTCGTCACCGTCCATCTCCGCATCACTTGGGGAGGGTTCCGAACCGGAAGTCTTGGAATTTCCGGTCTGAGCTGCCTTCTTCTCGATTTCTTCCATAACCTTCGTATCGTAAGTACTGACGTAATTGTTCTTTACAAACGAAGCAACCGCCTCCACTTCCCCGTCACTGACAAAGCAGCCCTGTACACGCAGCGGCTTGCCGCTGCCAATGGGAGCAAACAGCATATCGCCCTTGCCCACCAGTTTTTCGGCGCCCTGTGTATCCAGAATGATGCGGGATTCCATGGCAGACGCTACAGCAAAAGCAATTCTGGAAGGAATGTTCGCCTTCATCAAGCCGGTAATGACATCGGCAGAAGGACGCTGTGTAGCAATCAGCAGGTGAATACCGGCAGCACGGCCCATCTGAGCGATACGGCAGATAGATTCTTCTACCTCCTTGGCTGCGACCAGCATCAGGTCGGCCAGCTCATCGATGATCACAACCACCTGTGCCAGCTTCTGGCCTTCACCTTCCTGCTCGACAATGGAGTTGTAGGATTCCAGATCACGGACACCGGCATCGGACATGGCCTTATAGCGGCGCATCATTTCTGTAACGGCCCACTGCAGAGAGCCTGCTGCCTTCTTCGGATCCGTGACAACGGGAATCAGCAGGTGCGGAATCGAATTGTAAATACCCAGTTCGACCATTTTGGGGTCGATCATAATGAGCTTTACATCCTCGGGGCTGGCTTTATACAACAGACTGATAATAACGGAGTTCATGCAAACGGATTTACCGGAGCCGGTGGTACCTGCAATCAGCATATGGGGTAATTTAGCAATGTTTCCAACGATGCAGTTACCGCCTATGTCCTTGCCGACAGCAAAGGACGACTTGGACTTTGCCCTTCTAAACTCCGCAGAGTCAATAACTTCACGCAGAGAAACGGTGGTAACGGCACGGTTAGGCACCTCGATACCCACAATTGAAATTTTACCGGGTACGGCGGCAATACGCACACCGGAAGCACCCAGACTTAGTGCGATGTCATCCGCAACAGCCGTCAGCTTGTTCAGCCGGACACCACGGTCCAGCTCCACCTCGTAACGGGTGACACTGGGGCCGCGGATAACGTTGATGATGTGCGCCTCGATTCGGAAGCTGGCCAGTGTTTCATTCAAACGGTGTGTATTTTCACGCATTTCCTCCGTGCCGTCCTGAGCTGCACCGGTAGGTCTTTTCAGCAAATCAATTGGCGGGAAATGATACACGGGCTTTTCTGCGATTTCGTTCTGAGCGATTTCCTGAGCAACCTGCTCGGCAGAGGCAGCCGCATCCTTCGCCGTTACTTTTTCCTTGGCAGACGCAGCCTGAGGTGCTGTGGGCCTTTCGGCAGCCATTGCTGCATCAGGCACATGGGGTGCATCGCCGGACGCTCCGTGTGCATCGCCGGGAACGGGCTGCTGAGGGATTGCGTCCATATTGAGCGCAGGCATTCCATGGGGAATATTTTCGGTAATTTCCTTCTTGGGAAGGTCTGAAGCGCCCACAGGCGTAAAAATAGAGTCATCCGAAGCTTCCGTAACATAGTTTTCAGACGCGGCAACAGGCTCTTCCACATCATGGCTGATCTGCCGAATAAGTTCATCTGCTCCGGGCTTGAGATTTCTCTTTTTGGGTTTAAATGCAGCCGTCTGATCGTCCAAAGGAATATCGATTTCTTTTTTCTCCTGTTGATGGCGACGTCTGTTTTCCACATATTCGATTCTCTTGGTGGCGATATGGTTTACCACCAAAGCAGCCGGTTCCGGCTTTTCCTCCCATTCATCCTCCCAATCTGCGCGGGGACGATTGCGGAACGCACGCACCAGGCTGGGAACGGTAATCTGGAAAGCCGCCAGAAGCGTAAAGACAGCCGCAATCACCAGCACAATTACAGAAATCGTGGTGCCAAACAGCCAGCGCAAAAGCATGGCGATACTTCCGCAGAACAGGCCTGCCGTATTGCCATAGATGCCGCCCATATACAAATTACCGATCATCTTAAAGCCCTTGCCCAGATCTCCCGTCTGCATGGAGAGGTGGGAAATGCAGCCACAAACCAGCACAAATGCCAGCAACGAGAAGCTGCGCATACGCACCGGATGTTTGCCGCTGAATGCCTGAATAATGAATAAGTACAGCAGAGCCGGGATAGCAATGTAGAAGGAAACGCTTCCGAACAGGCCAAGAATCAGCTTATAGATCACACCCAACAAAGCGCCGTCCGGATTCAGGAAGATAACAAGAAACAGGATAAACAGCGCCGCAACGATGGCAGAAGAAATCAGGCGAGGAGGAATTTCCACCTTTTCATCGGCTGATTTTCTACCTTCGGCATGGTTCTTTCCGGAAGTATGATTCTTGCCAGAGGTATATTTTCTACCTGCAGTATTATTTTTCACCGGCGGTCGTCCGGATGTCTTGGCAGAAGTATTGCGTTTTGCCTGATTTGCTTGATTCGCCGCACGTTCTGCACGGGAGGAATATTTCTTTTCTTCCATTTCACATATCACCCCTTATCAAGTCATCAGATAAAAAATAAAACAGGTCAGAGCAAGAGCCCAGTTATAGAAAGCAAATTCGGAGAAGCCAATCTTCACTGCCAGGTACTGCATCAGTTTGATAGCAGCCCAGGCCCCGCAAAAGGCCATTGCCGCAGCCAGACAGCACAAGAAAGCGTAGAATCCCGTAATACCGGCAATTCCCGCTTTGATCAGATAAATTCCGTCCAGCAGTGCGCTGCCAAACAAGGCAGGGATAGAAAGCAGCAGAGACATATCCAGAATGTATTCCTTGCTGCAATTGCGAAGCAATCCAAAAGAGGTCAGCAAACCCATTCTGGAGACACCCGGCACTACAGGCAGGCCGGCGCATATGCCCAGTACAATGCCATCCGCCTGTGTCATGGATCTGCTGTCGCGGTTTCCGCCGGGAAAGAACTGCGGAATATAACCGATTATACCCATTGCAATCAAAATGCCAATCAAAACCGGCAGACTGTGACAGTATTTATATGCCCACTCGCCAAAAGCAAGGCCGGCAATCAGCGGAATACAGCCTGCAAGCAGCAGTTTGCTGTCCAGCACTGCCATCATATCCGGCGGACGTTTTCTTTTTCTCGGTGGCGTTGCACTGATTTTCCATTCTCTGCGGATATGCAGCAATCGCCGGCGGCAGCATACGACCACAGCCACAAGGCATGCCAGATGTATAATCAGCGACAACAGCGGCTCATATGTATTTACATCCAGCACCTGACTGAAAAGATACTGGTGGCCGGATGAGGAAACAGGCAGAAATTCTGACAGTCCCGTAACCAGACCATAAAGGATATAAACCAGGATATTCTTTTCCACGCCTGTCTCCTCCTCTTCACATACTGCAGTTTATCATACCATATTTTGAAAGCAATTACCACCCCGGCGGTGAAATTATTTCTTTGTTTTTCTTTTTTCCGTATCAATCATCTTGTGAAGTGCTGCCAGCGCATCGCTGAGTCCGCCCAGTTTGTCAATCAAACCGGATTCAACCGCTTCCCTGCCGTAAAGGATCGTACCTACATCGGTTGCAATCTCCCCTGTTGCCATCATGTAGTGGACGAACTTTTCTCTGGAAATACGGGAATTCGTTGTAACAAAGTCCGCAATCTGTTCCTGTATCCGCTCGAAATAGCGGAATGTCTGCGGAGCGCCCACTACCAAACCTGTCATTCTCACAGGATGCACCGTCATACTGGCCGTACTGGTAATAAAGGACTTCTTGGTGCACACGGCAAGAGGAATGCCAATCGAATGACCGCCGCCCAGGACCAGAGAGACGGAGGGCTTTTTCATGCTGGCAATCATCTCGGCAATTGCAAGACCCGCCTCAATATCACCGCCAACCGTATTCAGAAGCAGCAGGAGACCGTCAATCTCATCACTTTCTTCGATTCCGGCCAGCAGCGGCATAATATGCTCGTATTTGGTGGATTTCACATTTTCCGGAAGCACCTGATGACCTTCTACCTGTCCGATAATCGTCAGGGTGTAGATATTTCCGCTGTTGCTTTTCGTGATATCGGCACCAAGATCAATAATCTGCTGGCGCTCCTGTTCCTTCATATCGGGATCCTTTTTTTCGTTCATAATGTCCTCCTGTTGGTTTTTTAATAGGATAACCAAATTATTCCCATATAATTCACCTTGCGGTACTTGACAAAATGACGTATAATAAATCTATTACATATCAGGAAGGAAAAAAGAATTATGCAGTTTGAATACAGAACCCATGGTACCTGCTCTCAAAGAATTTTCTTTGAGATTGAGGACAACAAAGTCAAAAATGTGCAGTTCGTCGGCGGATGTAACGGAAATCTGAAAGGCATCGGCAAGCTTGTTGAAGGACTCAATGTTGACGAAGTCATTGATAAACTTGAGGGCACCACCTGCGGTATGAAATCTACCTCCTGCCCCGATCAGCTGGCCAAAGCATTGAAGGAAGCCAAGGAGCATCTGTAAGAAATAGAAATGAGCCACAGTGAAATTCACTGTGGCTCATTTTTTGCATTCCGGAAGAATTCAGCCGATTCACTGATAGGCAATCGAACACCCGGCAGGAAGTCACGCTTCCTTTACTGCACGCAGGATGTACCCTACAAGATCGTCGCGGCCGGTTCCCTTTTCTGCAGAGAACGGAATCACCGGACAATTCTCCGGCAGTTCCAAATCCTCACGGATGGTCCGGAGATTGGGCTCAATTTCGCTTTTTTTCAGTTTATCCAGCTTATTGGCCACAACCACAAACGGGCATCCGCTGTCCAGAAACCAGCGTGCCATGGTTATATCATTATTGGTGGGCGCATGACGGGAATCCACAATCAGCACTCCCAGATCAATCCGGTCAGAGGCAAAGTAATCCTCCATCAGCTTTCCCCAGCGGTCCTTTTCCGACTGTGAAACCTTGGCATAGCCGTAACCGGGCAGGTCTACAAAATAGGCCTTGCTATCAATAACAAAGTAGTTGACATGAATCGTCTTACCGGGCTTATCCCCTACTCTGGCAAAATTCTTCCGATTCAATATCCGATTGATCACAGAGGATTTGCCAACATTGGACTTACCTGCGAAGGCAATCTCCGGCAGACGGTTCACCGGAAAGTCTTTGGGAGAGGCCGCCGAAATCAAAAATGAAATATTATTAAAATTCATAGTCCTACCTC
This sequence comes from Oscillospiraceae bacterium, assembly GCA_020025535.1. GTDB lineage: Bacteria > Bacillota > Clostridia > Oscillospirales > Oscillospiraceae > Faecousia. The sequence continues at coordinate 195,100 of JAHHRY010000002.1, forward strand.
CTATTGACGGATGCTGGGCTTTCTGGTTTTCGTTTTAACCTTTTCAGGAATGTCCGCCAGCATTGCCGTTACAATGTCCGGCTGGCGTACCAGTGCCGTATCCAGAACGGTATCCACGGTTTTTGCGGTGACGAAATTCAGGGAATTGCGTACGGTCTGATCGATTTCTTCCAAATCTCTCAGATTATCGTAAGGAATGATTACCGTAGAAACACCGTGACGCAGAGCAGCCATGGTTTTTTCCTTAAGGCCGCCAATCATCATCACTCTGCCACGAATGGAAATCTCACCGGTCATAGCTATGTCCCGGCGGACAGGGGTACCTGTCAGGGCGGATACCATGGCCGTGCAGACCGTCACACCTGCAGAAGGTCCATCCTTGGGAACGGCACCTTCCGGGAAATGGACATGGATATCCTTTGTCTTGTAAAAATCAGGCTCGATTCCCAATTTATCCGAATTGGCACGGATATAGCTGAGGGCAGCATGGGCGGATTCCTTCATCACGTCACCCAGATTGCCGGTCAGCTCCAGTTTGCCCGTACCCTTCATTACGTTGACTTCCACCTCCAGCGTTTCACCGCCGACAGAAGTCCATGCCAGACCGGTTACCAGACCAATTTCGTTATTGCTGGGAATGCGATCCGGCAGGAATTTCCGGACGCCCAGAAAAGCTTCCAGATTTCCGCCATTGACCTTGATCTGCCGAGGAGCTTCCTCCCCTACCAGCTGCATATCTGCCTTCCGGCAAATCTGTGCAATACAGCGTTCCAGATTACGAACGCCGGACTCTCTGGTATAGCAGGCCGTGATTTCCCGGATAGCATCGTCGGAAATCTTCAGCTGCGACTTTTTCAGGCCATGTCTGGAAAGCTGTTTGGGTACCAGATGCTCCTTGGCTATCATCAGCTTCTCTTCATCCGTATAGGAGTTCAGCTGAATGATCTCCATTCGATCCAGCAAAGGTCTCGGAACCGTGTCCAGCGTGTTGGCAGTAGTGATAAACATGACATCGCTGAGATCATAGGGAATCTCCAGGTAATGATCCCGATACGTCTTGTTCTGTTCGCTGTCCAGCACTTCCAGCAGAGCTGCACTGGGGTCACCGCGATGGTCGGAGCCCATCTTATCAATCTCGTCCAGCAGCAGCAAAGGATTATTGCTTCCCGCCTGGATCATAGCCGAAAGAATCCGACCGGGCATGGCTCCCACATAGGTCTTTCTGTGGCCGCGGATATCTGCTTCATCATTAACGCCGCCAAGAGAAATGCGCGCCATCTTCCGGTTCAGACTGTGTGCAATGGAATATGCAATGGAGGTCTTGCCTACTCCGGGAGGGCCCACCAGACACAAAATCTGACAGGGCAGCTCCGGCGCCATCTGGCGCACGGCAATCGTCTCAAGGATACGCTCCTTAACCTTTTCCATGCCGTAATGATCTTTATTCAGCACCTTGGCAGCCTGTGCAACGTCTACACGCTCCTTGGTCTTAATGTTCCAGGGCAGCTCCAGCACTGTATCCAGATAGTTACGCAGAACAGATGTTTCTGCAGAGCCGAACGTCTGCTTTTTGAGACGATCCACGTCCTTTAAGAGCTTATCTTCCGATTCCTTGGGCAGATGAAGTGCCTGAATTTTCTCCCGGTATTCGTTGAATTCCGCCATTTCATCTTCTTCACCCAGTTCCTCCCGAATCACGCGCATCTGCTCACGGAGGAAATACTCCTTTTGTCCCTGATCGATGTTTGCGTGGGTCTTCTGCTGGATGTCGGCCTCAAGATGCAGCATCTCCACCTCCCGGTGCAGAAGCCGCAGGGTTGCTTCCAGACGCCGTACAGGATTCATCTGGCAAAGCAGTTTTGCCTTTTCAGCATAATCAATGCCAGAATTCTGGGCAATGGAATCAGCAATAAAGCCAGGATTTTTGGAAGACAGCATTCTCAGCTGCACAGTCTGTGCAGGATGCTCCGCCAGTTCACAGTAGATACCGTAAAGAGCATTGGCTTCCCGGCAAAGTGCCTGATTTCGGGCGTTATCGGCAGCTTCCATCTCCGGAAGGGCTTCCACCGAACCGGACAGATACGGCTCACTCAATCCCAATTCCACAATTTTTGCGCGGCAAAGTCCAGTTACCAGAACACGGAGGTTGTCCCCCTGGTTTTTCAGCACCTGTTTCACTTTTGCCACTGTACCGATGGGATACAGTCCAGAAAGTGCAGGGTCATCCTCCACAATATCCTTTTGCGGCACCAGCAGAACATTCTGATCGCCCTTCATGGCAACCTCCAGCGCCTTGATTGACTTCATCCTTCCAACATCAAAATGAACAGTTTGATCCGGGAACACCGTCATGCCACGCAGGGCCAAAATGGGCAACACACCGGATACCAAATTCTCGCTCATGACTTCACCTTCCTTCGTATGTACAAGAAAGAGGGTAGTTTCCTACCCCCTTCCAATCTTTTAATTATCCCCAGATTTTCTGTCTGGGATTTGCGGGATCCCGGATGATTTCCGGATCCGCGCCATCCACGCACGCAGGCGTGATAATGACTTTTTGAATGGTCAGGTCAGAAGGAATCTGATACATGATTCTCGTCATAACCTTTTCCATCACGGCACGCAGACCTCTTGCACCGATCTGGCGATCCAGAGCCTTCTGTGCGACAGCCTCCAGAGTTTCGGGCAGGATTTCCAGCTCCACATTGTCCAGCTCCAGCAGCTTCTGATACTGCTTGGTGAGGGCATTTTTAGGCTCCAGCAAAATCCGGACCAGGTCTTCCTTCTGCAGGCTCTGCAGACTGGTGATAATGGGCAGTCTGCCGACCAGTTCAGGAATAATTCCGAACTTCAGAAGGTCGTGCGGCTGTACCTGTGCAAGGAGTTTGCCCACATCCCGGTTCTTTTTGCTCTCTACGGGAGAATCGAAACCGATTGCGGATTTATCTGTGCGCTGCTCGATGATCTTATCCAGGCCATCGAATGCGCCGCCGCAGATAAAGAGGATGTTGGAAGTATCCATCTGCACCAGTTCCTGCTGGGGATGCTTTCTGCCGCCCTGAGGAGGAACTCCTGCAACGGTACCTTCCAGAATTTTCAGCAGTGCCTGCTGAACGCCTTCGCCGGAAACATCACGCGTAATGGACGTATTCTCGCTCTTGCGGGCGATCTTATCCATTTCATCGATATAAATGATGCCGTGTTCCGCCAGGTCCACATCGTAATCTGCGGCCTGCAGGAGGCGCACAAGGATGTTTTCCACGTCGTCACCAACATAACCGGCCTCTGTAAGAGTCGTGGCGTCTGCGATGGCAAACGGAACATTCAGGATCTTGGCCAGGGTCTGGGCAAAGAGGGTTTTGCCACTGCCGGTGGGGCCAATCAGCAAAATATTGCTTTTCTGAAGCTCCACATCAGAATTTGCAGCCAGATAAATGCGCTTGTAATGGTTATAGACAGCCACGGACAAAGCAATTTTTGCTTCTTCCTGACCGATGATATAACCATCCATGTAGGTTTTGATTTCTTCAGGTGTGGGAAGATGCTCCGGTGCTTCTACGGTTTGTTCTTCATCCTTCAGCAAATCGCAGCAGGTCTGAACACAATCACTGCAGATGTAAACACCGGGGCCGGCAATCAGCCGTGCCTGAGATTCCCGCTTGCCGCAGAAACTGCAGCAAATCGGCTTCTCGTCAGTTTTTGGCATGTAGTGTTACCGCCTTTCAGGGTGATCAATGACGATCGAGGACACGGTCTATCAGGCCAAAAGCCAGAGCTTCCTCGGCTGTCATGAAGTTATCCCGCTCGCAAGCGGCTGTCACTTCTTCCACACTCTTGCCGGTGTTTTCGGCCAGGATGCGGTTCATGCGCTCCTTGATAATCTGCAGGCGCTTCATGTGGATGGCCATATCCGTGATCTGACCCTGCGTGCCGGCAGAGGGCTGGTGGATCATAATCTCGGCATTGGGCAGTGCCATACGCTTGCCCTTGGTACCTGCGCTCAGCAGAAAAGCGCCCATGGACGCTGCCATGCCCACACAGATGGTGGCAACATCACACTTCACATACTGCATCGTGTCGTAGATTGCCATACCGGCGGTAACGCTGCCGCCGGGGCTGTTGATATAAAACTGAATATCCTTATCCGGGTCCTGTGCTTCCAGATACAGAAGCTGAGCAACCACCAGGCTGGCAGTTGTGTCATTGACTTCCTCGGACAGGAAAATGATACGATCGTTCAGCAGACGGGAGAAAATATCGTAACTTCTTTCTCCGCGGCTGGTCTGCTCAACAACAACTGGTACTAAACTCATGGTCATGTCTCCTTTCAGGGTTTGAAACATTCTAACCATTTGTGCGATGGCTTATTCCTCGGTCTTCTCTTCCTTCTTGGCAACAGCGACAGCGGAGTCGACGACGACCTTCACAGCCTTACGGTTCTCCAGGTTTGCCTTGATTTCCTCGACGGGAACCATGCTCTTAACCTTCTCGACTTCCAGCTCGTACTGCTTAGCCAGAGCCTCAAACTCAGCGTTGATCTCGTCCTCGGAAACGGTCAGGCCCTCAGCCTCCACAATCTTAGTCAGAGTCACGTTGACCTTAGCCTGCTTCTCTGCGCCGGGACGGAAAGCGTTGCGCATGGTGTTCATGTCGCCGCCCATCATCTTTGCGTACTGCTCCATGGAGTAGCCGCTCATCTGCAGCTGGTAAGCAAAACGCTCCATCTGATTGTCCAGCTCGGCCTCGACCAGAGCCTTGGGCATATCAACGGTGGTATTCTCGGCAGCCTTGTCAATGCAGGCCTGCTCGAAAGCGGAGGCAGCCTGCTTGTCGGCATTTGCCTGTGCCTTGGCGCGGATGTCATTCTTCAGCTCTTCCAGAGTCTCGAATTCGGAGACATCCTTAGCAAAGTCATCATCCTGAGCGGGAATGTTGGTCACAGTAACCTTATTCACCTTCACGTGGAATACGACAGCCTTACCGGCCAGTTCAGCGTGATAATCCTCAGGGAAAGTAATGTCGATATCCTTCTCCTCGCCGGCGCTCATGCCAACGATCTGCTCCTCAAAACCGGGAACAAAGGAACCGGAGCCCAGCTTCAGATCGAAGCCGTTGCCCTTGCCGCCCTCGAAGGGTACGCCGTTGTCGAAGCCCTCAAAATCGATGTTGGCGGTGTCGCCCATCTCGGCAGCACGCTCAACGGTCTCGGTGGAAGCAACATTTTCAGCCATGTGATCCAGCTCGGCCTGAACCTGAGCATCGGACACGGTAGCATCAATCTTTTCAACTTCCAGACCCTTATACTGGCCCAGAGTGACCTCGGGGTAAACTTCAGTGGTCAGGGTGATGGTAACAATATTGTCCTCGCTGATCTGCATATCGGTCAGGTTGGGACGGCCGACAGCCTTAACGTCCTGATCGACGACAGCTGTCTTGTAAACTTCAGGGAAAATCTCTTCCAGGCCATCTTCGTAGAAAACGTGAGCGCCGTACATGGACTCGATCATCTTTCTGGGAGCCTTGCCCTTACGGAAGCCGGGCAGCATAATATTCTTACGTGCCTTCATGTAAGCCTTGTTGACACCGGACTCCATCAGCTCCTTATCGATTTCTACCACGATGGTGGTCTCGTTGCCTTTTCTTTCAATGCTCTTGACATTCATGTCGATGTTCCTCCTAAATCAGTCCGCATTTAAGCGGCTGTTGTGTACTCATATTTTGCAACTTTACCATTTTAACAAATTACATGGAAAATGTCTACCATTTTTTCTAAAATTCTTTATGAAATCACAGCGACCGGGCGAAAATTCACATAGTCCGCCGCTAGAAGCCGGAAATCTATGCCGTCCCAAAGGCCTTCCATTGCAAGTCTATGACTCTGCCCGTGCAGATGACCATAAAAACAGCGCCGGACTTCATATTTGTGAAGCAGCTCCAGAATTTCCTTGCATTCATAGCCTTTGTACTTGGGCGGATAATGAAGAAATACCAGTTTGTCCCGTTCCCCTGCCGCCTTGAGCGACGCTTCCAGACGCAGAAGTTCCCGCCTGAACACTTTTTCGTCATGTTCGCCGCAGCGCTCTTCTTCATAAAACCACCCGCGGGTTCCGCATATGGCTTTTCCTTCGTATTCAAAGCAATTATTATTCAGAAGCTCCATGTTTGTAAATCCATGTTCCTGACAAAATTTTCCAAACTTTGCCGCTGTGCTCCACCAGTAGTCGTGATTTCCCTTCAGGATGATCTTCCGGCCCGGGATTTGATTGATCCATGCAAAATCCTCTTTAGATTCCTCAAGGCTCAGTGCCCAGGACAGATCGCCCATCAGCACCGTGGTATCTTCCGGACCGATGACAGACATCCCTTCCTGCAGTTTATCCATATACCCTACCCATGCGCCTCCGAAAATATCCATGGGTTTGGGCGCACCGAGGCAAAGGTGCAGATCGCCGATTGCATAAAGTGCCATAGGCACCTCCTAAATCATGTTCATCTTTGCGCTCAGGTCGGGGATGATCGTATTCATAACCTTTGCGACAAATTCCCGGTCACACACGGGGCTCCGCTCACTGAGCAGCATAGCCGTTCGGCTCTCTCCGGTTTTGGCCCGATAATCCATCAGGCTGCCATAGGCCAGTGCAGAATACGGTCCGAAAATATACTTGCTGGTGTGATAAACACTGGGAATAATCGTACCCACGCGGGAATCGCTGATGACTGCGGAGAGTATGCCGCTGCGGAGTGTTTCGAGATTATCTTCCGTAAGCGAATATATCGTACCGCTTCGGCAGCAGGACAGATAACGCATGGTTTCCTCTGTTCCCAAAGTGCCGTAAATCAGTCGCTCCAGATCCTTCGGAATTGCAAAATCAGCCTCAGGTGTGCAGGTATGGACAGCAATATCTCCTGTAGGCATCTCACCGTGGTGCAGGAGATCCCATACACCGCCATTGGCGTTGCAGCCGCAGACGATATTGCCGATGGGCAACCCCATTTCACGGGAATACCAGGCAGCAATCGGCACCGAGAAGTCTCCCACGGTAACCGCAACATCCACCACCGCACCGGGCTCCAGCTCTCCGCTGCGGATCATTTCTCCGTACACTGCGAAAAAGGTTGCGATTCGTACCGCAATCTTCATCCAGTCGGTAGGCTTGGCACCCACTTCTTCACGGCGAATTCTGTCAGAGAGAATCTGCAGAACGTAATCAAACTTCCATTGCGTGTTATGCCAGGTTTCTGCAACAATGACCCGATGCTGCACGGCAGCCAGTTTCATCGGCGTCCGCCCGATGGCAAATTCCACATCCCAGCCGCTGAGATTACAGCCGAAAAAATGATTGAGAATCAGGGCTACATTCTGGCCATAGGTACGCTCTGAAAAGCTGAGAATTTCCTTTTCGCTGAATTTCGGCATACGGAAGGGCACAAACAGGCCGCCATCCGATGCACATTCCTGGTGAATGGCTTTATGGGCTGTCTGAATATCATTGAGGTTTCTTGTAGTTGCATACAACACTTTCCATCACTCCCATCGCATTGTTCCAGTAAATTCCGTACAGGGTATCTTCATCCACACCGCGCTGCAAAAGGCGCTGTGCAAGGCTGTTATAGCAATCCACACCGGTAAATCCATCGGGCAGAGCGTCACATCCATCCAGATCACCGCCCAATGCAATATGGCGCCCGTCCGGATCCAGCTCCAGAAAATGCAGCACATGGTCACAGACGGCATCAAGATTGGCATGTTCTCCGATGAAGGAAGCGTAGAGATTCAGTCCCGCAACGCCCTCCGTTTCGCAGATGGCTCGGAACATATCGTCCGTCAGATTGCGGCTGCAGCCGCAGACTGCACGGCTGTCAGAGTGTGTTGCCACAACGGGCGCCTGAGTAATCTTCATAATATCCCAAAAGCCTTCATCACTTATGTGGCTGACGTCCACCAGGATACCGAGCCTTTGTGCTTCTTTTACATATTCTTTGCCAAGATCGGTCAGTCCGCCGCCGGTAACGTGCGAACCGGTAAGCGGATTGGACTCGTTCCAGCCGAGTGTGGAAATACGGAAGCCCATTTTATGCAGCTTCTCCAGATACGCAGGATCGAATCCAAAACCGGACGGGCCTTCAATGGTCAAAACCGCTGACATTATGCCATTCATCCTGTTTTCCTCAATGTCCGCAGGACAAAGAGCCTGTTTGATTCGTCCGGAATTGGCCTCCAGTTCCCTCAGAATGACAGCAAGCTGCTCTTCAAATAAATCTTCTGCTTTTCTTCCCCGAAGAACCGATTCGTCGGTGGAAGTAAAGCACGCAAAGCACTGGGCATAACCGGGTAGTCTGGCGGCACGCTCCAGATCGATATGTAAATCATTTTTCAGGAGACTTCTTCTGGCGGTAAAATCCTCCCCCAGCAGTGCTGAAGCCGTATCGCAATGCAGATCAAATACAGGAAATTTCATTCAAATCCTCCCTCTAAATGGTTGATTTCGGGTTTCAGTGTAGCGCACCCGTCCGGAGCGTAGATTTCTATCACATCAAATCTCGGCTGCAGTTCGGTGGGGTGCTGAGACAAATAAATGGATGCGGTTGTTCGGATTCTGTCCTGTTTTTTCCTGTCTACAAATTCTCTCGCCATGGCAAATCTGGCATTTTTCCGCAGTTTAACCTCGACAAACGCCAGAAACTTCTCATTGCTGGCGATAATATCAATCTCTCCAAACCGACTGCGGTAACCGGCAGCCACTAAGGTATAGTGCTTTTTCTGCAGATACTCTGCAGCCAGCTTCTCTCCCCAGGCACCTGCCTGATTATTTCTCCCCATAGAACTTCTTCAGGAAGGTCATCCGATGTATGGGACAGGGGCCATATGCACGCAAAGCTTCATAATGTGCCTTGGTGCCGTATCCCTTATGTATTTCAAAACCGTACTGAGGATACTGCTGCGCCATTTGTATCATATAGTCATCTCTCGTGACCTTTGCCAGGACAGACGCGGCAGCTATGTTGGCACTGAGGCTGTCGCCTTTTACAACCGTTTCTACTTTTATACCAAAATTCTTCTGTCGATTGCCGTCGATCAGTGCAAGCTCGGGTTTCACTTTCAGCTGTGCCAGAGCACGCTCCATAGCCAGAAAGGTTGCCTGCAGGATGTTGATCTCATCAATTTCCTCGTTGTCGGCAAAGGCAATTCCATAACTGACTGCCTGTTCCTTAATAACAGGCACCAGTTCCCGGCGGCGCTTGTCCGAAAGCTTCTTACTGTCATTCAGGCCGGGGATTTCAAGATCCGCAGGCAAAATCACCGCCGCTGCACACACAGGGCCGGCCAGAGGGCCTCTCCCCGCTTCATCCACGCCGCAGATGGTAACAATGCCTTTTTCAAACCAGCCATCCTCAATTTCCCACAGATTGTGTTCGCTCATTCCATTTCCTCCGGTTCTTCCAGGGTAAAGCGGCCCAGTTTGCCGCTGCGGAATTCATCCACCAGCACTTTTGCCATACGCTCGGTGTCAATTTCCCTGCCGGAAAGCAGGAAACCACGTTTCTGTGCAGCAGCCTCCAGCAGCTCCCAGCCGGGCGTATCCGGTTCGCATTCGATGCCGTAGCGTTCCTTCACTTTGTCCGGGTAACGCTGCCACAGCAGGCTCATCAGGCGGCAGGAAAGCTCTTCCAGATCGATGACGCCCTCTTTAACGGCACCGGTATAGGCCAGCATCATACCCACATTGGGATCTTCAAATTTGGGCCACAAAATGCCCGGTGTGTCCAGAAGCAAAAGGTTATTGTCCACCGTCACCCACTGCATACCGCGGGTAACGCCGGGACGGTTTTCCGCCTTGGCACCCTTTCTTCCGGAAATCTGATTGATCAGAGTGGACTTTCCCACGTTCGGAATGCCCACAATCATAATCCGCAGGGCTTTTTTCATACCCTTGGCAGCATCCCGCTGAATTTTCTCCTGCAGCAGCTGCCGGACTGCCGGAGCAAAGCTGTTGATTCCCTTTCGGCTTTTGCAGTCTGTTGCGACTACTGCCAATCCCTTCCTGCGAAAATATGCAGCCCACCGATTGGTTGCGTCTGGATCTGCCAGATCCATTCGATTCAGAATGACCATTCTCGGTTTGGTACCGCAAATTGCATCAATGTCCGGGTTCCGGCTGGAAACAGGGATTCTGGCGTCTACAATCTCGCAGACGGCATCCACCAGCTTCAGATCCGCCTCCATCTGCCGGCGGGTCTTAGTCATATGGCCCGGGTACCATTGGATATTCATTTTGTCCTGTGCCATCAATCAATCACTCCGATTCTGTCGTATTGAGGTTTTACCTGACCTCCGTCCGTACCGGGTATCACCAGGAAAACCGCTTTGCCCAGAATTTCCCGGCAGTCGATCAAACCGATATCCGGGTTGCGGCTGTCCTTGGAATCCATACGGTTATCTCCCATTACAAACACACATCCGTCCTCCACCACAAGCGGGAAATTGACGCCTTCATACAGGTGCGTGGGGGAAGAAATATAGGGCTCCGTCAGCGCCTCGCCATCTACATAGACGGTACCCGTGTGGAAATCAATATCAACCGTCTGTCCTTCCGTGGCAATGACACGCTTCACAATGCATTCTCCGTTCCGGAAAGAGTCTTTGCTGGCGACAATGACATCCCCCTGTCTGGGATGCTTATAAAGAACCCCGCTGATTAGCAGCAGCCGGTCACCGTCCACCAGGGTCCTGTTCATGGAATCGCCGACGACAACAACCATTCGGAAAAACAGAACATACACCAGCATAAAAATGACCAGAATATAGAGAATATCTTTCGCATCCAGAAACAGTTGCTGCTGCCAGCTAAGCTTCTTTTTCTGTTCGGGTGCCTCTTCTTTTTTAACGAACCTGCCTTTATATATTTTCTCCACGAAGGCTTCCTCCTATGAACCAAATTCGTCCGATAGACACAATTACTATTATATCATTATACACATCTTTGGCTCAAAAGAAAAGCACTATTTTCCCGGAATGCAAAAAGCACTCTGCGCGAACGCAGAGTGCTTTCGGAGTCGGACAAATAAAAAAGAGGGCCGTACCCTCTTTTTTATAAAGTTGAAGCTTAGACCTTCTCCTTGACCTTTGCAGCCTTGCCGAAACGGTCACGCAGGTAGTACAGCTTTGCACGGCGTACCTTGCCCTTACGGACGGTCTCAATGCTTGCAATACGGGGGGAGTGAACAGGGAATACCTTCTCGCAGCCGATGCCATAGCTGACACGACGAACAGTGATGGTCTCACCGATGCCGCCATGCTTGCGGGCAATGATGGTGCCTTCAAACACCTGAATACGCTCACGAGAGCCTTCCTTGATCAGAACGTGCACACGAACGGTGTCGCCAACCCGCATTTCGGGCAGCTCTTCCTTCATGTACTGGCTAGACAGAGCCTTTACCAAATCCATATCTTTGTCCTCCTTAATATTAGGCGTTCTTACGACGTTCTCCCGGCGATATGGTTCCCGGCGTCGCAGAGGACTCACCTTGTTTAAGACCGAGGTATTATAGCATGTTTCCTGCAAAAAATCAAGAATAATTTCAGAATTTTTTCTTTTTTCTTTTGAAGTCCGGAAATTATCGGGCAGATTGTTCCCGGGGGATGATTTTGCCCTTTAAGCACAAAATGACAAACACCGCAAAGAGCATCAAATTGTGTAAAATCATACAGCTCCATGCAGAAATCAGGCCAAGAGAAAACATCCTGATGCAGATAAAGGTACCCGTAATCCGGATTCCCCACATACCGGCGATGTTGCAGATTAGCGGAATCACTGTTTTGCCCATTCCCTGCATCATGCCTTCAATGATGATTGAAACGCCGTAGAAAGGTTCGGAAACAGCCACCATCCGAAGTACGGTTGCACCGAGAGAAATTACGAGCGCATCCTTGGAGAAAAGGCTCATCATGTTCGGGGCAAACAGGAAAAGCAGTCCGCCTGAAACAATCATCATTGCCACTTCCAGCGCGATGATCATTTTGGCAAGATCCTGCATACGTCTGGTATCTCTGGCACCAAAAGCGTTGCCGATCAGTGTGGCAGCCGCCATCTGCATACCATAACCCGGAATATAGAAAGCGGATTCCACGGTATTGGCAATGGTATGGGCTGCCGTGGCAATATCGCCCAGAGAATTGATCATGGAAGCAAACGCCACATAACCGAGAGAAGTCGCAAAACGCTGCAGCCCATTGGGAATCGACACCCGCAGGCACGGCCGCAGCACGTTCCAGTCAGGCAGAACGGACTGTCCTCTTGGAGAAACGACAGGGTGCTTCATAAGCACAATGAAGATATAGATACCGCCAAACGCATAAGAAACCGCACTGGCGGCTGCCGCACCGATCACGCCCCAACCGCAGCCGTAAATCCACAGGGAGTGCCCAAAACAGGATACGCTCCGGCTGGGATAAATCAGCAGGAAATTCAGCGCCACATTCAGCAGGTTCACCAGGATACCCACACGCATGGGTGTCTTTGTATCCCCCACCGCCCGCAACACGGTTCCAAAGATAATGGTTGCCGTACTAAACAGCATCGGCGTATACAAAATAAAGAAATACTGGGATGCCAGTTCCTGGATTGCCGGATCCACCTGCATCCATACCGGCACTCTGCCGCTGAGTGAAAGCGTCAGCAACGTAAAAAACGAACCTACCACCAAAACCGCCAGTACCGCCTGCCCCGAGGCTTTTTTGACACGCACGGTGTCCTCAGCACCGGCCGCCTGCGAAATATAGGCAAGGAATCCGATTCCGATGGCAGAAATTGTGCTGTTAAGCAACCAGTTTACCGTACTGGTTGAGCCGACAGCGGCCGTAGCCTGCGTTCCCAGCGTTCCGATCATGGCAATATCCACATACTGAACAGCCGTCTGCATCATCTGTTCCAGCATAGTGGGAAGCGCAAGGGAAAATATAGTCGGCAGCATATGCCAAGGCAATTTACCGGTCAAAGGATTTTTCATACGTATTCACCACTTTTTTCGTAATTCACCATCATAGTACCATACTCTTGCTTCAATGGATACCACCGTAAAAAATCCCGAACGCAAATGCGTTCGGGATAGCATCTGAACAGCAACCAGCTTAGACGAATCCACTACGCCCTGACCAGATTTCTCTCTGTCGTTCTGATTTTAGAAGAAATATAGGATGGGAAATAAAACATCGCCGGGATGATAATATAGAGTGCGTAAAGAACGATGGTAATGCTTATTTCATCCAATCCGCCAAGGACCGATGCAACAAGCGGAAGCTTTCCTCTGAAAAACATATAGTCTGCATCAATTGAGGAATAGTTTACGATGTTCGCCGGAATGGACAGAATCAAAGAAGGAATGCAGGGCAGAAACAATTCCCACCAGTGGGTGACACCGGTATAGCTGTGATATCTGGAAATCAGCATAACCATACAGACAAACAGCATACTTCCATGGTAAAAGAAGGTATGGAAGCCCGGGAAAGAAATGCAGGAATAGGAAGACAGCCGGGTAGCCGGATAGAAGAAATTCACCGCAGAACCCAGCAGGCACAGGGTACATATACAGCTGCAGGCGATCTTTTTCGTCAGACCCTTTCCCCAAATTGCGAAAGGCATTACATACATAAAAATACTGCAGGGATACAGGGAAAGGTTGCTTGCAAGATCCAGCCCCACCGTTTTTCCGCTGACGCTTTCCCATGTAACAATCACAACTTCCCAGACAACCAGGATCCCCAGTATTGCTGTAAATACCGGCTTAATGAGATGTTTTCTTCTGGAGACATAGACAGCAGAGCCCACCACGATGGCAAAAACGATTGCTGCAAAAATGAAATGCAGCGGTGTAAACAGAGTTCCGGGCATCTGCTCTGCCGGCACCAGGAAATCTTTATGTGTGAAAAAATTCTCGATTAAATAAGCAAAATTTTTCATAGTAAATTCCTACCGGGTAAGTTTACAGGGCGGATAAACACACCGTTTAACAGCTCTGCTGAAATGGAAACAACGTCTTTATAGTAGCATAGACTGAATAATTTTTCAACATGAATTGTCGTTTTAAGAGGTTTTATGTAAATTTTAGTCATTGTGCAAAATATGTTGGTTTCCAAGCTTATGCATGGAAATAAAAAGACGACAAGTTTCATAAGAAACTTGTCGTCTATGGCGGAGAAGGAGGGATTTGAACCCTCGAAACCCTTTTGGGGTTTACACGATTTCCAATCGTGCGCGCTCGGCCAGCTACGCGACTTCTCCATGTGTCGGCTCGTTGCCAGCTCGGATATAATATCGCAAATCCAGCGTTTTGTCAACCCCTAATTATCAAAAATCCAACATTATTTTTCATTCTCCAAAACAATGCCCAATTGCCCGTCTCGAACTGACAGATAAGCGTGTTCCAGATGCGAAAGATACGAGAACGGCTCTTCCGGATGAATGGGCACAAAATGCACATTCATCACACTGTGCCGCGGCATCAGGGAAAAGTGCCAATCCCCTTCCCCGATTTTCTTTACAGGCACCGAGACTTCCAGGCCGAACCGGCTGTCAGCAATCGGCGTCAGGAGACCCAGCCGTTCCGTTCCCCCGTTCCAGCCTATCTGCAGATCATACATCACCTGTCCGCTCAGTTCACACTGGCAGGAAAACTTGTAATATAATCCCCGTTTCTGGACATGCACCTTTCCCAGTGACTCTTCACCCTGATACACGTTATATGTCCCCTCCATGCTGCATTCCCCCTTACAACACTGTATGCAGCAGAGGACAACCCTATTCAGCTCATGCGATTGTCATTCAATCCAAAACTTACGGCGATGGCATCATCCACCAAGTGCATTTGCTCATCATCCAGCCGCCCCATATGTTCCCGCAGGCGGCGTTTGTCAATAGTACGGATCTGCTCCAGCAAAATTACGGAATCCTTGCTGAGGCCTACGCTTCCACCTGCGATGTTGATATGGGTCGGAAGTCTTGCTTTTCCTGTTTGACTGGTAATCGCTGCAGCAATAACCGTAGGAGAGTGCCGGTTACCGGTATTATTCTGGACAATGAGCACAGGACGTGTTCCTCCCTGCTCGCTCCCAACCACCGGCGAAAGATCGGCATAATAGATATCTCCCCGCTTTACTGTTGTTTCCATTTTCCTCACACTCCGATAGAATCCTAACCAGCGTTACCGAAAATCCCTTATGTAACGTGGCTGATTCTATTGTCCCACGCTCAAAGGGAATTCATACGGTATCACTTCTGATTTATCCTATGCGGAATCCTACAAAATGCTACAATATGGTAAAGTTTCTGACGGCAATTGTCAGGATTCGGTGTCCTTCCCATAAAATCTCTGCCTGAATGGGCGTATCTTCATTTTCCAGCCAGATATCCAGTGTAAAAGCGTCATCTTCGTAGCTGTCATCCACCGTCAGGCGGATGTATTCCCCGTCCTGACCGCAGGATGTAACATATCCTCCGCGGAGAGTATTTACAAAAATCCATGGTGCCCCCACCGGGGAAAGCTGTCCGTCCGCCAGCAGTTCAAAACTCAGTGCCGCATCATCAAAAGTCAGACTGGCATTCTCCCCCGTAATTTTCCCTGTGATTCCGGAAATCACTTCCGGTTCACGCACCGTAAACGTCAAATTGCCCTGTGCGTCCGTCTGACACTCCATAAGGAAAGTATAGGTCTTATCTCCATAATCGGCAGTCACTTCCGCCTCAAAACTGCATCCCTGACTGTTAAGAAGCCGGGCACGCAAATTCATGGCCTTGTCCAGTTCTTCCGTCTGCTTACCGCATCCTGTCAGCATCAGTACAAGAAACATCACAAAAGCAACTTTTCTCAAACAGATCCCACCCTATTTCATAAGTCGCGGAAGGGCAAGCAGCATATCGGTGGGCAGCATACCATATTGACCGATTTCCTCGGCGCAAAGATCACCGGCCGCGCCGTGCAGCCAGGCCGCCGCAGCTGTCGCCTGCAGCGGAGCAATTCCCTGCCCCAACAGGCTGACAATCACACCGGACAGTACATCCCCGCTGCCCCCGACCGCCATTCCCGGATTACCCGTAGGATTGACATAGCAGGTTTCTCCGTCCGTGATAACGGTATGATGGCCTTTCAGAAGCAGGATGCACCCCAAATCCCGTGCAGCAGTTACGGCGGCAGCGGTCTTATCCGTTCCGACGGTGTATCCCAGTCTGGAAAACTCCCCTGCATGAGGTGTCAGAATCGTGATACCTGTCCTTTCGCGCAGTAAATCTTTATGCAATGCCAGCAGATTTATGCCATCGGCATCTACCACCACAGGTCCTTTAAAATTCTCCAGCACCGTTTTCAGCACCGCAAAGGACCCTTCCGACTGTCCGATGCCGCAGCCGATCAGCACGGCATCCATAGCAGGAAGACGCTTGAGGATTTCTCCGGACGCATCTTCGCAAAACGTGTCCCCATCTGCCGGGAACGGTATGACAACCGGCTCGTTGAGTTTGACCGCTTCAATGCCATAAATGCATTCCGGCACACCTAAATACACCAGTCCGGCACCTGTTCGCAGTGCTCCCATGGCTGCCATAGCTGCTGCGCCGGTATATCCTCGGCTGCCACAGAGAAGCAGCACTTTTCCGAAGTCTCCTTTATGGGCATCTACGCTGCGCTTGGGCAGCATAGTCAGTATCTCCTGTCGGTTCAGTTGATGCAGCTCCATTACGTTCCCTCCTGTTAGAAAAAACAGCCGACTGTTTTGCAGTCGGCTGTTTGAAATTCGTTTACTCAGCTGCTTCCACGGCAGCAATGGCACCGGCCATAGCATCCGTATTCACAGTTTCCATCATGCCATTGTCGCAGGCTTCTGCAACCTTGGGGTCGATGGGCAGCCGTGCCAGAACAGGCAGATTAAATTCTGCCGCAACCTCATCCAAATGGCTCTTGCCAAAGACCTCAATCTTCTTACCGCAATCCGGGCACTCCAGATAGCTGTAGTTCTCAACGAAGCCCAGCACAGGGATGTGCATCATATTTGCCATCTTCACAGCCTTACTGACGATCATAGAGACCAGATCCTGAGGGCTGGTAACAATCACAACGCCATCTACGGGCAGGCTCTGGAACACAGTCAGGGGCACGTCACCGGTTCCGGGAGGCATATCGACAAACATATAGTCCACGTCTTCCCAGATCACATCGGTCCAGAACTGCTTGACAGCACCGGCGATGACAGGGCCACGCCATACAACAGGATCACCGGGATGATCCAGCAGCAGGTTAATGGACATGACCTGAATACCACCGCGAGTCACAGCGGGATAAAGGCCGTCCTCATTGGCACCCTCACACTCTGTAACACCAAAAGCGGTAGGTACAGAAGGACCGGTAATGTCCGCATCCAAAACGCCAACACGCTTGCCCTTACGAGCCATTGCTACAGCCAGCATGGAAGTCACAGTGGATTTACCAACGCCGCCCTTGCCTGAAACAACAGCGATGACTTTCTTGACGCTGGACTTTGGATTCAGAGCTGCCAGCAGGCTCTCCTTCTTGCGATCTCCGCAATCGGAGCTGCCACAGCTGGCGCAATTACCATTACAAGAACTCATAAAAATATTCGCTCCTTACAAATTTATCTTTTTCTATTATAGGCCGCTTGCGAAAAAGTGTCAACAGAAATGTCTTACAACAGGCCTCTGATGCTTTGAAGAATGCTGTGGAAACCGAAGCCGTAAGCACGGTCTGTATCCTGAATGCATCCTTCTTTGTTACAGCTGCGCCGCTTCCCACTGCTCCATCAAATCCATAAGGACGGCTTCTGCATTCTCTTTTTCCGCCAGCAAACGCGTTAATTCCTGATAGTCCGCTGCCGCATCTTCGATTTTGCCATCAAATTCCGCAACAAGCTGTTCCTGCTTTTCGATTTCCCGTTCCAATTTGCGAACCAGTTTTTCCTGATCCTTGGTACCGCCCTTGGGCTTTTCCTTCTTGGGCTTGGGGGCAGCGGTCACCACAGGCTTTGACGCCGCCTCATGCTCCAATATGGAACGGTACTTCTGATAGCCACAGGGAAAATCCCGGATTTGACCATCCTCCAGAAGCCAAATGCGCTCGGCAAACTTCTCGATGAAATAACGGTCATGGGACACAAACAGCAAAACGCCTTCAAACTCTTCGATTGCCGCTTCCACCCATTCTCTGGAGGCAATGTCCAGATGGTTGGTAGGTTCGTCCAAAATCAGAAGATTGATTTTTTCATCCATCAGCATACACAGCCGCAGGCGGGACTGCTCACCGCCGGAAAGATTTCCGACTGTTTTGAATACATCCTCGCCCTGAAACATAAATGCGCCCAAACGGTCACGGGCCATCTGAGGGCTGCAGTTTTTCTCATAGAGCATGGTATCGTAAAGGGTACGCTCCGGATGTTCAAATTTGATAATCTGAGGCAGGTATCCAGCCTTAACCGTTGGACCGAACTGAATTTTTCCTCCGCAGTCCTCTTCTCCCAGCAGGCATTTGATAAAAGTGGATTTTCCGGTACCATTATCTCCAAGCAAAGCGATGCGTTCGCCGCCCTCCACATTCAGTTCCACTCCCGAAAACAGGGTGCGGTCACCGAATGCCTTGGAAACATTTTTCATCTTAAAGACAACATCTCCGGAAAAATCCTTTTCTCCGAAGCTGGCCTTCATGGTGCGTTCTTTTCGGGGCTTCTTGGTTTTTTCGATGCGCTCCATCCGATGCTGGATGGACATGGCACGGCGATAAAGCGTGCGGTTATTGATACCCCAGCCCTTCATTCGTTCCATGGTATAACCGAGCTGCTTCAGCTTAGCCTGTTCCTGCTCATACTGCTTCAGCTGCAGGTCAAATCTTGCCTGCTTCTCGTCCATATAGAAGGAGTAGTTGCCGGAATAGAACTCAGCATGGCCATCCGCGATTTCAATGACACGTTCCGCCACCTGATCGATAAAGTAACGGTCATGGGAGATGGCAAGCACTGTGCCCTTGAAGCCATGGATATAAGTTTCCAGCCATTCTACGCTGTTGAGATCCAGATGGTTGGTTGGCTCGTCCAGCAGCAGAATATCCGTTTTCTCCAGAAGAAGTCTGGCCAGGTTTACCCGGGTTTTTTCGCCGCCGGAAAGACTGTCAAACTCCTGTACCCGCTGTTCATCGGTGATTCCCAGACCATTACAGATCTTGTCCGTCTCCACATCCATATCATAACCGCCGCCGGTCTGGAAGCGATTGGTAAGGCTGTCGTATTCTCGCAACTGCTCAGCAGTAGCTCCATCCAGCATGGCAACTTCCAGAGCTTCCATCCGCTCTCTGATCTTCAGGAGATCCGAGTAGGCGGAGCGAAGCACATCCGCCACCGTATACCCTTCCGGGAAATGGGGAATCTGAGAAATCAATCCCATACGTTTATTGGGATTTACATAGACTTCGCCGGTATCATAGTCCATCTCCCCTGTCAGGATCTTAAACAGGGTGGTTTTGCCGCAGCCATTGCGTCCCAGAATGGCTACACGTTCTCCCTCCTGAATTTCAAAAGAGAGATCCTCCAGCAAATTTTCGCCGATGACGAAAAATTTAGTTAAGTTTTTTACAGAAATATCAACCATGATTTATCTCCAAATCTTCCACCATGGTGGTCAACTCTTCCAATGTATACAGTAAATTCAACGCCTGAAGCATGGCGTTTGCGCTCATATGCTCCGGCAGATTCAGTTTTTTGAGCAAGGCCAGCCGTTTTTCATGGCTGTTGCTGCTGCCGGAAAGGCCAAGAAGCATCATATCCTGTTTGGTGATTTCTTGTCTGGGAATCCGGGTTTCTTCTCCTTCCACGGTAGCACCGCATTTACGAAGAGCGTCCAGAATGATTTCCCGGGTCATGCCTTCCACCCCCAGCTTGCCTTCCTTGCCGGGAGCGGATTTCCGCCGTTCTTTTCCGGGGATGTCCGGAATATAGGCGTGCTTCAGGTACTTCCCCGGGATGGCTCCCTTCAAAAAATTCCGGATAACAAACCCGGCGCCGTCGGAGTCTGTAAAGATAATCAGTCCCCTTGCCTGTGCTACCCGCCGCAGCAGAGCCAGCTGCGCCTTGTCCTTCATGATACCGAAACCGGAAGTCTCCAGAATCGGGGCATCTACGATCTGAGAAAGGGTGTTTTTATCATAACGTCCCTCTACAACAATTGCTTCCCGTATTTTAACCATTGCGCGCCACCTCTGCAAGCTGCAAAATCAGCATTTCCAGCAGCCGTTCCGGATCGTCATAGGACGTTTTCATCCGGTAGTCCGTTTCTATGATCAGTTCCGCAGCTTTGGCGCAGAATTTTGGTGAGAAGCGGCGGGCGGCATCCATCGCCTTTCTGGCAGGATAATCTGCAATTCCGCAGAGCTTCATCAGTTCACCGTATCCCCTGCCATTTTCACTCAGTGTCCTTGCCGTGCTCAGGCGTCGAAAATGTCCGCCGATAGCACCCAGAATGGCAATGGGTTCCTGCTGCATTTTGAGCAGCTTTTGCAGCGTCTGAAGTGCCTTACCGTATTCCCCGGCACTCAAATAATCCGTCATACGGAATACAACGGCATCCAGCACCGGTTCCGTAACGGCATCGATATCGCTTCTTGTAATCGTGTCCGCTCCGGAATAGGCAGCAATTTTAGAAATCTCGCCGCTCAAAGAAGTCATAGTACCATCTGTAATATCGATCAGATAGGTACACAGATCGGAGCTGATCTGTTTTTTATGCGACGCAAAGTGTCGCGTAATCCAGTTGACAAGATCTCTCTGGTTCTGCTTGGCAAATTCCACGATCACGCCGTTGGTGTTTATGGCGTCCCAGAGTTTTTTCTGCCGCTTATCCGGCTTCCAGGGTGTTGTTTCGTAGGTAAATACAACGGTACAGTACTCGGGAATATCGGAAATCACATCCACGATCTTGTTGCGCGTATCCTCCGACAGTTTGAACAGATCAATTTCATCCACCAGAACCATCGTCCGGTCCGCCATCATGGGAAGATTTTCTACCGCATCCGCAAAACTGAGGATGTCAAATGTCTCGCTGTTCAGGCTGTGAAAATTAAAAGACTCCGTCACTTCATCCACGAGGATTTTCCGCAGCTGTTCCAGATAGTGATGCATCAGAAATACTTCTTCCCCGTAAAAAACATAAAGTCTTTCCGGATTCTGCTTTTGGATTGCCGTTTTTAATCTTTGCAAAGCATCGGAGCTCTGTTCTTTTGCCATTGGTTTCACCCCCTGTACACAACCGTACCATTATAATCCGTTCTGTAGATAAGGCAGCCGTATTTCTGCAGCCGCTGTAAAACCACATCGGCCGGATGGCCGTATGTGTTGTCTCTTCCTGCGGAAATAATCGCAATTTCCGGAGTGGTTGCTTCCAGCAATTCCTCGCAGGTAGAGTATTTGGATCCGTGGTGTCCGACGATCAGAACCTCAAGATCCGGCAATTCGATCTGACGCAGCAGTTCCCGTTCTCCGAAAGCACTGCGGTCACCAGTGATGAGTATATCACAGTTTTTCGTCTGAAACAAGACGCACAGACTGCTTTCATTATCCGTCATGCCAATTTCCGACGGCAAAAGCGTCAGCCTTACGTCTCCGAATGTAATCTGCATCGTTTCCTCTGCCACAGCAACTTCCGTGTTTTCAATATGCATCAGGCTTTGGCTGATGTTCTCTTCATCCAGGCTTACCGGTAAATACAGGCAATCCGCCGGAACCGTAGTCAGCAGATATTCAATACCGCCTGCATGGTCTCTGTCATAGTGTGTCAGAATCACGCCATCCAGCCGCGAAATTCCCTGAGACAAAAGTATATGTGCCGCCTTGTCTGCGGCTTTTCTGTCACTGTCACCGCCGCAATCCACCAGATAGTTTCTTCCCGCACTTTGCAGCAGTATGCACTGCCCCTGTCCCACATCCACCGCAGTAACCCGACATTCATCCGTCATCGGCTCTATCCAGGACAGAGCAACGGCGGCACACAATCCCAGTACGGCGCAGCCGCCGAATATCAGCGGTTTCTTCCGTTTCATGCACAGGAAGAGTGCAAGCAGCACGTAGAAAAACACCAGCCATGCCACAATGTAAACACTTTCCGTATATACTGCCGCCAGCGGAAAATCAGCCAGTACTTTCGCAACGAACAGCACATAACGAATTCCCCAGGAAACCAGCAGTGCAATTCCACCGCCAAGGGGAATCCATATAACAGAAGCCAAAACCGCGGCTATAATACCGCAGAAAATATATGTGATGCACCACAAAGTCAAAACATTCGTCAGCACACCAATCAGGCTGACAACGCCAAAATAGATTGCACAGATCGGCATTGTAAAAATCGTGGCGCTGACAGAAACAGCCGCACAGGTACTGACGCCACGGAGAAGTTTACCGGTCATTCCTTTCATCTTTCCCAGACGCTTTTTATCCAGCAGCCACTTTTGGATTCCGGGCGTAAACGTCAGGATTCCCGCAACACAGGACACAGACATCTGAAATCCCACATTGGCAGCAACGTAAGGATTGACAATCAGCATCACGAGGACCGCAAAAGCCAGTGCTGTCGGAGAATCATACTCTCTGTTTAAAAGCAGCGCCAGTACCATAAGACTATGCATCAGACAGGCACGCGTAATCGAGGGAGAAAATCCTACAACCGCCGCGAAAAGGAACAGCAGCGGAAGCCCTGCAAGTGCCACCGGCCATCGCCGTCTTCCAATCACCAGACAGACCATTGAAAAGAGAATGGATACATGCAGTCCGGAGACGGCAATCACGTGGCGGATGCCGCTGATTTTCAAATCGGTATCCGTTGCATAGTCGATTTCTTCTGTGTCACCCAGCAGCAGCGCCTGTGCAAAGCCAATTGTGTCTTCCGGGAAAATCCGCTTCATTCGGTTTGTCAGCTGCGTATGGATATACGCAGGATAGCAGTACCAGGGCAGTTTCCCGCAGGCAGTAACATTCACTTTATCCCGGGTATACACCAAAATATACTTGCCGTTGGCACGGTGATAAGAAGAATCCCGGCTGCAGCCCGGCAGCGTAGAACGCAGAGTGAAGTGTCCTTCTATGGTGTCTCCCATAGAGACTTTGGTATCCTTCGGCAAATTGGCAATGGTGATATAGCACTTTCCATTCAGACGGACGGCGCTTTTTACGGAAATCCCGTACTCTGTTTCGGAGGCATTCTCCAAAGCGTGCAGAGTCAGCGTTTTACTCTGCGTATCCATGCTTTTCGGTGCCGTCAGATACAAGTTGTTCCAGCAAAATATCCATGTAAATGCGGCCATTGCTCCCAGCAGCACCGCCATCGGAATATAGCACTTTCTGAATCGAAGTGCGAATAGCCACGCAATGCAGAAAAGGATTCCGCAGGCAACAGATGCCTGCGGAAGCGCATCGGGATGCAGCATATAACAGGCGGCTAAACTCGCAAGGCAAAAGCCTGTTACAAACCATGTCAGTTTTCGCATACTGCATCTCCCCTTCCCACAATAAAATGGGCGCCGCACAGCGACGACGCCCATTTTATCCATTCAAATTACTTCAGTCTGTCGGCAACGAAATCGTCAACCTGAGCCAAAGCATCATCCATCTTCAGCACATCCTTGCCGCCGCCCATAGCGGAGTCAGGCTTGCCGCCGCCGGAACCGCCGCAAACAGAACAGACGTGCTTCACCAGATCTCCGGCCTTGATACCCTTTGCAATGGCATCCTTGCCGCAAACCGCCAGGAATGTGATCTTGCCATCCTTAACAGAGGACAGAACCGCGACCACATCGGCAGCCTTGTCGCGCAGGCTGTCGCCCATCTGACGCAGCTTGGCGGCATCTGCGTCGGCAATGGTAGCCGTCAACACGTGCAGTCCACCGATCTCATGAGCGCCAAACAGGAAGCGGTTTACTTCGCCGGCAGTCTCTCTGGCCTTATATCCTTCAATGGTGCGCTTGAGCACTTTCATTTCGTCCAGAGTGCTCTGCAGACGATCGCTCAATTCAGAAGGCTTGGTCTTCAGCAGTGCACAGGCCGCATACAGCTTTTCACGGTTCTTCTGCATATCTGCCAGACAGGCCTTACCGGTAGTTGCCTCAATACGGCGTACGCCGGAAGCGACGGATCCTTCCGTGTCGATACGGAAAGAGCCAACCTTTGCGGTGTTATCCAAGTGGGTACCGCCGCAAAGCTCGATGGAATAATCGCCCATGTTAACAACACGGACCACATCGCCGTACTTCTCGCTGAACAGAGCGGTTGCGCCCTGCTTTTTGGCATCCTCGATGCTCATTTCCCGAACGGTAATGGGATAACCTTCCAGCACAATATTCTGCACAACGGTATCTACCTTTGCAAGTTCCTCGGGAGTCATGGCAGCATAGTGGGTAAAGTCAAAACGCAGATGGTCCGGTTCTACCAGGCTGCCCGCCTGATGGACATGGTCGCCAAGCACGCTGACCAGTGCCTTCTGCAGCAAATGGGTAGCAGAGTGGGCACGCATGATAGCCTTGCGGCGCTCCACATCAATGCAGGCACACACGGTATCGTCCACCTTAATGGAACCGCCGGTCATGGTGCCATGGTGCAGATACTTGCCGCCCTTGTCCTTCTGAACATCTTTTACCTGGAAGCGGGCATTGCCCAGCAGAATCACGCCCTGATCGGCCACCTGACCGCCCATTTCTGCATAGAAAGGCGTACGATCCAGGACAATAATGCCACTTTCGCCACCCGCAATTGTACCGGAAACTTCATCGCCCACGCAGACAGCCAGAACCTTTGCTTCACAGTTGTTCTGCTCATAGCCTACGAAGGTGGTGGGGGTGTTGTCAAGGCCGAGGTCGATGCCGGCCCATGCCAGATCACCCAGAGCCTTACGAGCTTCACGGGCACGCTCCTTCTGCTCCTGCATCAGAGCTTCAAAGCCTTCCTGATCCAGAGTCATGCCTTCATCCTCAACCATCTCAATAGTCAAGTCGATGGGGAAACCGAAGGTATCATACAGTTTGAAAGCATCCGCACCGGAGAAGCTGGTCTCTCCCTTTGCCTTATGCTCAGCCAGCATATCCGAGAAAATACGCATACCACCATCGATGGTACGGGCAAAATTCTCTTCTTCCACCTTGATAACCTTGGTGATATACTCAGCACGCTCACGCAGGTAAGCGTAGTGATTTTCGTTTTCATGGACAACGGTCTCAACTACCTGGTACAGGAAGGGCTTGTCCACACCAAGGAGCTTGCCATGGCGGGCAGCACGGCGCAGCAGACGGCGCAGTACATAGCCACGGCCTTCATTGCTGGGCAGGACACCGTCAGCGATCATAAAGGTGGATGCTCGGATGTGGTCGGTAATGACACGCAGGGAGACATCCATCCGGGCACTCTGACCGTAGGAAGCACCGGTCAACTCTGTAACCTTATTGGTGATTTTCATAACGGTATCCACATCGAACAGGCTGTCTACATCCTGACAGACGACTGCCAGACGCTCCAGGCCCATGCCGGTATCGATATTTTTCTGTGCAAGCTCCGTATAGTTGCCCTGACCATCGTTATTAAACTGAGAGAA
The DNA here is from genome assembly GCA_020025535.1 of Oscillospiraceae bacterium. Taxonomy (GTDB): domain Bacteria; phylum Bacillota; class Clostridia; order Oscillospirales; family Oscillospiraceae; genus Faecousia. The sequence goes on from JAHHRY010000002.1 coordinate 220,716, forward strand.
CACATTGTTCCAGACTTCCATATAGCGGTCGCACTCACAGCCGACGGTGCAGCCGGGCTTGCCGCAGCCGTACTTCTCACCACGGTCGTAGTAGATCTCGGAGCAGGGGCCGCAGGGGCCGGATCCATGCTCCCAGAAGTTGTCACTCTTACCGAAGCGGAAGATGTGATCCTCAGGCACACCGATTTCCTTGGTCCAGATATCGAAGGCCTCATCATCATTTTCGTAGATGGAAGGATACAGGCGGTTTTCGTCCAGACCGACAACTTTGGTCAGGAACTCCCAGCTCCATGCGATTGCTTCGTGCTTAAAGTAATCACCGAAGGAGAAGTTTCCGAGCATTTCAAAATAGGTGCCGTGACGTGCGGTCTTGCCGATATTCTCAATATCACCGGTACGGATACATTTCTGGCAGGTACATACACGGGTACGGGGAGGCTGTACCTCTCCGGTGAAGTAAGGCTTCATAGGTGCCATGCCGGAGTTAATCAGCAGCAGGGACTTATCGTTCTGGGGAATCAGGGAGAAACTGGGCAGGCGCAGATGGTTCTTGCTCTCAAAAAAGGACAGAAACATCTCACGAAGCTCATTTACTCCATAAGGTTTTTGGCTCATTGGATTCTACCTCCATAAATATTTCTTACGAAAAACAAACACCTCGCCCCTAAACATAGGGGCGAGGTTAATCGCGGTACCACCCTAATTTACCGTAAAATACGGCATCTTAGCTGCTCTGTAACGGGAGCACCCGTCCCGGTCGTCCCGGGCAACTTGGAAGTGGCTCTGGAATTTTCACACAAGGGGCTCACACCGTTCCCCTCTCGCTTGGCTGTTTCCATTCCATTGATTTCCGCATTGTCTTTACATATCTTGAGTATTTTAGCATAAAATCCTCAAATGTCAATCATTTTCGGATTTTTCACCTGTATGGATATGCTCTGACAGCCATGCAATCATCTGCTCCCGGCCTTCTTCGGTCATGGGAAAATCTGCCTGCCCTTCCATTTCGCTCTTTTCATAGCAGAACAGGCCGTGCCAGTACTCTGCATGAATGGAACTCTTGGCAAAGTCCACTTCCTTCGCGGTTGCCATCTCCACATTGGGCTTGGCACGGAAACGGAACAAGCCGCACGAACCGGTGAAAATATTATTCATTGCAAACGAGTGCAAAGTGGGAATAAAAAGCTCTTCCATATTATTCTGCAGTCAGAGCTTCCATCTCGTCCAGCAGTTCGTCGAACAGCTTCAGTGCCTGATTGACGGGTTCGGGGCTGGTCATATCCACACCGGCACCCTTCAGCAGATCGATGGGGCTCTTGGAGCAGCCACCGGACAGGAAGCCGAGGTAATCCTTCACGGCGCTCTCACCCTCAGAGAGGATTCTGCGGGACAGAGCGATAGCAGCGGAATAACCGGTAGCATACTGGAATACATAGTAGTTGAAGTAGAAGTGAGGAATTCTTGCCCACTCCACAGCGATCTGATCGTCCATCACCATGTCGGGTCCGAAGTACATTTCGTTCAGACGACGGTACTCGGCACACAGAACGTCTGCCGTCAGGCTCTTGCCCTCCTGTACCATGCGGCCGATATTCAGCTCGAACTCGGCAAACATAGCCTGACGGTACAAAGTACCCTTAAACTGCTCCAGGAAGTGGTTGATCAGGTAAATGCGCTCCTGCTTATCGGTAGTCTTGGACAGCAGATACTCCATCAGCAGAGCCTCATTGCAGGTGGAGGCAACTTCAGCAACGAAAATCACATAATCTTCGTCGATGGGACGCTGGTTCTTGCTGGACAGATAAGAATGCAGAGCATGACCCATCTCGTGAGCCAGAGTGAACTGGCTGTCCAGTGTGCCGGAGTAGTTCAGCAGCACATAGGGGTGGACTCTTGTACCGGAAGAATAAGCACCGCTGCGCTTACCCTCATTCTGGTAAACATCGATCCAACGGTTATCAAAGCCTTCCTGCAGAATCTTACGGTAGTCCTCACCCAAAGGAGCCAGTGCTTCATAGACGGTTTTCTTGGCTTCTTCATAAGGAATCTTCTGATCCGCATCTGCCAGCAGAGGTGCATAAATATCATAGAAGTGCAGCTCATCAACGCCCAGCAGCTTCTTACGCAGACGCACATAGCGGTGCATCTTGTCCAGATTCTGATGGACCGCCTCCAACAGATTCAAATACACAGAAGTGGGAACGTTGTTGGCATCCAGAGCAGCCTCGAAAGCGGAATCATAATTTCTCGCCTCAGCAAAGAACTTCAGCTGCTTATTCTGTGCATTCAGCAGGCCGGCAGCAGTGTTCTTAAATGTGTTAAAGCTCTTGTACAGGTTCTCATATGCGCTCTTACGCAGTACACGGTCGGAGCCGCTTTCATATTCGATAAAGGTTCCCTGTGTCAGAGGACGTGCATTTCCCTGGGCATCCACAGCATCCTCAAAGGTCAGGTCTGCATCGGCAAACATGCCATAGATGTTATCGGGAGACTGTGCCATTTCACCGGCAGCAGCCAGCAAACGCTCTTCTGCAGCAGAGAGGGTATGCTCCTTGCGGCGGCGCATATCAGTCAGATAACGGCGATAGTTTTCCAGTTCGGGGCATTCTGCATAGAATGCTTCCAGTTTTTCGTCCGAAATCGCCATTACCTCAGGAGTCTCAAAGCTGGTTGCGGCTTCCATAGCCACCATAATGCCCATAAACTTGCCGGCCATACCCTGATATTTGGCAACACGGGTATCCTCGTCGTGTTTACGCATACAGTAGTTGCCCAGCAGGAGGATTTTACCGTTGACACGCTCCAGATTGCTCAGATAGCCGCAGAGCTTCTCCGCGCTGTCCCCAAGATGACCGGCATAACCGGCCAAAAGTGCCTGATCTGCTTCAAGAGAAGCCAGTTCCTGCTCCCAGGCTTCATCGCTGGGATACAGATCTTCCGTTGCCCACTTGTCCTCGGTGGGAATTTCAGAACGATTACGAATCTTGATTTCTTCCATAATTGACCTCCATATAATATTTTTTATTTACGTTTTGCCTGATCGGCAGCAATGATACGTTTCATAGCTTCAATGCCCACCTTGATGGCACCGGTGGTATCTTCGGTCATCGGCATGGCGAGGCCTGCCTTCTCCCGCTCCTGATTCCAGATAACATGGAAGCAGCTTCCGCAGCGGACGTGCAAAGCGGATGCCACCACAAACAGTGCCGCAGATTCCATTTCGCTGGCCTTGACGCCCAGCCGTTTCCAGGATTCCCACTTCTGCAGCAGGTCATAATAAACGGGAGATTTTTCAGGAGAATGCTGACCATAAAAAGCATCCTTGCACTGAACGACGCCTGTATGAACATGGTAACCCAAATCCTCACCGGCTGCCTTCAGGGCAGCGGTTACATCAAAATCCGGCACAGCCGGGAACTCTATAGGCGCGTACTCCAGTGAAGTATGCTCGTAGCGGATGGCACCGGTGGCAACGATCACATCCCCGGGACAGACGTCCATATCAATACCACCGCAGGTACCCACACGGATAAAGGTATCTGCACCGATGGCAGCCAACTCTTCCATAGCGATAGCCGCAGACGGTCCGCCGATACCGGTGGAACAAACAGTAACCTTCTCCCCCAGCAGGGTGCCATTCCAGATATTGTACTCCCGATTCATTTTTACATGTTCGGGATTATCAAAATAACGCGCAATCGACTCACAGCGACCGGGATCACCCGGCAAAAACACATACCGGCCAACATCGCCTTCAACGCAACGAATATGGAACTGCATTCCGATATCTTGCATAGATAATTCACCTTCTGACACTAGTTTTTTGCTAGTTTAGTATAACATAGTCCCCTGTTATTTGCAACAAGCATTTCTTCTCCCCGCCCGTATTGACAAAGCAGATGATGTATAGTATAATCCATTCGTTCACACTGTGAACAAATGGAGGTATTTATGGATAACGAACAGCAAAAGCTGCAGCTTCTGCAGGCTTGGGTGCGTTTATCTGCGATTTTGAAAAGCTCCCGGATTACAAACGGACTGCAGTATAACGAATCCATTGTTATGCTCCTGCTGTATGAGCGTTATGCAGCTGACGGTATTGGTATGGTCTCTATGAAGGAAATTGCATCCAGAACCAATATGCTGAAATCACTGGTTAACCGCACAATCAACTCTCTGGAAGGAAAAGGTCTTGTTGCCCGCTGCAACGGTGAAACCGACAAACGGGTTATCTATGTACGCTGCATTCACGAAAAACTGGATGTTTTTATGGATGTTCACAATTCCTCTCTGGAGATTGCCCAGAAGATCATCGACATCATCGGTGCGGAGGATGCTGATGCCTTTATCCGGATTGTAGATAAAATCACTGCTGCCGGGTATACTCTATAGTGAAAACGAGGTATAAAATATGGTAAAAATCATGGTAGATTCTGCTTCCGATTGTCAGGGGTACGATGTGTATGACTATTTCATGCCCATCTGCGTCACTGTCGGAGGAAAAGACTATATGGACGGCGTGGATTTAACAAGCGACGCTTTTTATGATCTGCTGACCGGTTCCGAAAGCTTTCCAAAAACTGCCCAGCCATCTCCCCAGGCCTATATGGACATTTTTGAATCCGTCAAAAAAAGCGGTGATGAGCTTGTGTACTTTGCCCTGTCTTCCGGACTGAGCGGTACTTACCAGAGTGCCAATATCGCAAAGGAACTGGTGGATTACGATAAAATTTACATCGTAGACAGCAGATTCGCTACACATTGTATTCACCTGATGGCCGGCTATGCACACAGGCTGGCTGCAGAGGGACTCTCCGGCGCAGAAATCGTGCAGAAATCCGAAATACTGAGGTCTAAAATCCGAATCTTTGCAGGTCTGGATACGCTGGAATACCTCTACCGCGGAGGCCGACTCAGCAAAGCCTCTGCAACGGTAGGTGAAATTGCCAACATCAAACCCATCCTCACGATTACAGATGCAGGCACAATCGAGCCTGCCGGCAAGGTCATCGGAAAAGCAAGAGCCATCCAGACGGTTGCCGCCAAATTGGACAGCTTCGAGATCGATGAGAATTTCCCCATCTGGACAGCTTACACACAGGGCACGGAAAACTGTGAAAAGCTCGAACAGATTCTGGCCAAAAACGGCCATGCTTCCAGCAGGCGGATGCAGATTGGTCCCACGATTGGTGCACATGTAGGTCCCGGCCTGTACGGTGTTCTGTTTGTAATTAAATAATCAATAACAAAGCCCCTCATTTGCATTGCAAATGAGGGGCTTTCTGTTTTGGAAAGATTACTTCAGCTTATAGCCGCAATTGACACAGAACACATCCCCGTTGCCGCATTTACGTCCGCAGTTGGGGCAGAAGTTCGTCTGCCGGGTAACCGGCTTTTGGGGCGTTACTGTCTCAGCTTTTTCAGGAATCTGCTGTGCTGCAGGTGCTTCCGTTTTGGGAGGTTCGGCCCCCTTGGGAGGCTCGGCCGCCTTGGGAGGCTCGACCGTCTTGGGAGGCTCGACCGTCTTGGGAGGCTCGACCGTCTTGGGAGGCTCGACCGTCTTTACAGGTGTTTCCGGAGCCGCAGGTACAGTCTGCACACCGTTTTCCTGCATTACCTCGTTAACAGGCAACTGCTGCACAGTCTCAGCAGGTACGGAAGGCTGATTTTTCTCAATCTGCTTCTTCTCCGCGTCGGGCTGTACACGCTGCTTGGGCTGTCTGGGAGGTTTGGGAGCTTTGGGTGCCTTAGGCGCCTTGGGAGGCATATTCTTCTTCCGCCGCAGCACAAAAGCCGCAATCGTCAGGCCGGCGGAAATCACTACCAGCACGCCGGTTATAATCAGTGCAATGGTAAACCAATGGGTATACCACTGGAAATCCGTCAGCATTGCGTAGGCCTCATCAATGGATGCCTGCACATAGTCAAAGAACTTCTCCGTATTCACTCTGTTGGAAGCGATTACTTTCAGAACCAGAAGCCAGATCGTACTTACCAGTGAAATTCCGCAGAGCACCCATCCAAGGATGCCGCAGCGGAGCAGTACCGAAGCGGTATCCATAGGCTTGTACTTGCTGTTAAACAGCACAACTACCAGAATCGTCACAGCAAGGGACACCACAATGGTAATCACCAGCGGCAAATAGCTTGTTACACTGCCGGAATCCTTTTCCTCGGTGACGCCTGCCTGAATAGCACGCGTAATCACAACCGTACGCTTTGTCTGGTTGCCCACTGCATCAGAGGTAATGATTTCAAACTTGTTGATGCCCTCCTGCAGTTTCAGCTCAATGACAAAAGAACCGTCCTCCTGAATGGTGGCTGCAGTACCGTTGACCGTCATGGTAGCATCCGCTTCTGTCAGGCCGCCCAGCCGGAATACCGGTTCAGAAGTAGTGATGGAATGCACATCTTCCACGAATGTCAGAATAGGTGCCTTCTGGTCACTGAAAATTTCCTTTTCTTCTTTGATCGTCAGATAGTCACTGGGCTTGTAAATGGCCGTTACCGTGTTTTGAGCGTGTGCCAAATTCACTGCCAGCTTGCCGGTGCCGCTGATGCGGACAGGTTTCAGTTCCTCAGGCATTTCATTGGCATACAGGAAGAGATCCACCTCGCCGCTGGGGACTGTATAGCTGACCTCAGCCTGCGAAGAAGAAGTGCTTTCCTCTGTCGCAACATGGAATTTCACTTCATAGGGATTAAACGTCACTGCTTTAACCTTGGAAGTCGTGTTATACGCAGTATAAGACAGTTCGACCCGAATCCAGTCCACTTCCGGATTGCACAAAATTCCAACAGAAGTAACGCTATCGTCAAAGGCATTGCTGTAGAGGGGTTCATCGGGATTTAAACTGCTGAACACCGCCAGGATATAGCTGCTGGCGCTGAAGACTCTTGCCTCAGTCCAATCGATACGCAGGTCTCCGTTGGACCGATTCATGGTAATGTAAAAATCTCCGATTTCATCGGGCGTATTGGGAGCCTCAAATTCAAAAGGCTCGGAAAGCAGCGAATCCGTCACTTCAATGCCGTAATCATCTACGTAAATTTGCAGCTGCAGACGATAGTTCTTGTAGCTCGACAACTCATGCAGGTAAACCATTACGGATTCTTTGCTGTTTGTAACCGCTCTGCCGCTGGACAGTTCCTTTTCACCGGTAACAAGTCCGTTTTCGTTGGTAAGCACCGCAGAGATCACAAAATCATAGCCCGTATCTGCCGGGAAAGATGTCAGGAACGACACATTCGCATATCCGTTTTCGATTTTATCAATGGTAAACGAGTCGATATGTGCCTCACGAGTATAGAAACTTGTGGTAACAGCCAGCCGTCCGCTGAATGCAGAGTCGTAACGGATCATCCACTTTCCGGAAGCGGCATCGGGAATTCTGAAGAAGATGCGTTTATCACCATGTTCGACAGACATCTTCTCTTCCGGCGTAACGCCCTCCTGATAGACTTCCCCGTTCGGACTGACAAATGCAATCTGAGGAATCTTTCCGGAACCGTCATCGGTATACTCGACCACAATGGCCAGATTTTTTGCCTGCGGTAAATCAACCAGCTCTTTTGTCAAGGTCTCTGCGTAGGCATTTCCGCCTACGCAGGTTATAACCATCAGTAACACCACAGCTACTGCTGCCAGCCTCGAAAGTGTGGAGGAGCGTACATATTTATCCCAGAATTGTTTCATTACATCATTCCCCCATTAAAAGAACTTGGTATCTACATCCATACCATGTTTCTTTGACCACATGATATTGATACCCTTGTTCGTATTGCCGTCATTGCTGCGGGCACGCACTGTAAAAATCATATCACCGTTGCGATCTTCATATATGCCAATCAGACCGACACCATTAATATCGACTTCTTTGGAGAGAATCCACCATTCGACTTCGACATTGCAGATGCCCTGTACCTGTACACCCACATACTTATCCGAAATTACGGTATCCACATTGCCTGTCATATTGATGTCGCAGTTATCGGAATCCCATACAATTCCTTTACTCAGTGCCACATGAAGACCATTTACCTTGGTACTCGTCATTCCCAGCAACAGGTTTTCATAAGGAATCCTGCCCGCTTCAATGGTCACGGAACCCATCTGTACTTTATCAAAGAGTTTGAGGGTAGTAGCGACTTTGATATACGCCTGGCCGAAGCTGAACTTCAGTGTTGTTTCGTCCATAGAAGCGACACAGACATCCCCCAGATATTTCTCCAGCTTGGGAAGGACGCTGGAAATCTTCGCAACGGAAATCTTTGTTTTTCCCTCCATCGCCCAATTCCAGACCGACACGTTGATATCGATATCGGTAAGTGCCAGTTCAAAATCGCTGAAGGTAACCGGAACGCCGCTGAAGTTGGTCTTCAGGTCATAGTCGCAGTAAAGGCGCACTTCTTTGGGTACCAGTGCTCCGCTCCACTTTATGGAGAATCCCATGCCATCTGCCGGAAGGAACGCGACACGCGTCAGATACTTGATGTAATATTCGTTGCTCAGCGTATCAATCTTTACTTTAAACTCCGCAGGATTTAAGTACACAGGCATGGCACCAATGTTGAACTGCTTATAATTACCGGAGTCACTCTTTGAGGAAAACTCTGCACACAATCCAACAGACATATTTGTCAGGACAGCAGAGCCGCTCCATTTAAAAGAGAATGCCTTATTTACAAGGTCGCACTCTTTCAGCAGGTCATCCTGGAATGGGAACTTGGTGCTGAAGGCATTGAATTCCAGTTTGATGCGATTGGGATACAGCATCAGGCCGGGAGTTGCCAGTTCAAAGGCATTTGCCACATAGACGCTGGCCACAGGAATTTTATCAACCCGGTAATCGTCCGATTCAGCGCTGTGGTTGTAATCGTTAAACAGGTTGAATGTGCCCAGAGCAGGCAGCGGGAGATTGATGTTTTTGTTTGCAAGATGCTTGGCAAGGCCCTTTGCATTGCTTTTGCTGTACTGAATATAGCTGCCGTGCTTGTCAGTCATCTTAACGGAAACATCCTCGTCCAGATTGCCAGTCAGCTCAACGCATCCATTAAAGTGCATCCAGCCGTTCATGCAGACATAGCCGGAAAGATAGACGGAATCCTGTTCTTCCCTCCTAATGCAGGAGACGAAGGAATACGGTCCGTAAACCGTAGAAAAGTCCGTATCGGCAATTACCAGTTCGTTTTCAAAGAAAGCCTGATAGCCGTTCACCTCGACCGTCATATTGTATTCGCCCAGTGCAATATTGGAAGGGATTGTCAGCTCATAACAGCCCTCATTGACAAACTTGCAGGGAATCGTATATTCGAGCTTGTCTTTCAGTACAATGCTCACACGATCGTCCTTGCTGAATCCGCTGCAGTTCAGCTTGATGGTCTGATCGGCACCGGATTTATACAGCAGTTTGGTATCCAGGCCCTGTATGCTCTTATCTCCAAGGTCCTGGGAATGTACATCTTCACCGGACAGCGAATAGTGAGCCACATCATAGGAAAGCGTATCCGTATTGATGTTCAGCTGAACCGTACGGTTGTTGGTAAATGTATCCGTCGCCTTGTAGGTGATCCGGTAGCGGTTCACGATCAGATTATGCAGGAACTCATAGAAGGTCACCAGCGTCTGAGAATCGTTGACGTACAGGTAGCTTCCGCCTGTTCCGCTGGCAAAAGTGTCCAGATAAACGGAATTTACGTTATTGCCAAGACCTACACTGTAAAGGACAATTCCCTTGCTGCTGCAAGGTGCACCGACATTGTCGTGAATCATTTCATCCGGCTTGGGGGAATTGTCTTCGCCGTCGGACATCAGAATGATAATATTCTTGGCATTTTCTTCTGCTTCCAGCATACTGACGGCGTGCAGCACAGCGCTGTACATATCTGTGCCGCCGAATGCCTGCATCTGAGCTACGGCAGCGTTCAGCTCTTCCACAGAGGAATCCAGTCCGTATACATTCTCGATGCTCGAAGAGAACGTCACGAGACCGATTCGTTCCTTATCGGTTTTATCCTTGACAAAGAGGCTGACAGCTTCCTTCAGATGCTTCATGGCATCATCGGACATACTTCCGGAAACATCACAGACAAGGATAATGTTGGTTTTCTCAACGGAGATATCTTCAACCTTAAAGTCCTGAATATCGGCGCCGCAGTCCGTCAGTTTCAGCAGCGATTTCAGCCGGTCAGCGGAAATCGCTATCTCGCTGTCCACACTGACTTCCAGCACGACCTCGGAGAAATTGCTGGCATCCACCTTGTTAATGTGAATTGCGGTTCTCTTCTTGCTGATATAGTCACTGAAATGGGTGCTGTAATCCACTTTCTCTGCTTCGTCCTTCTGGGAAGCATCCTTTACAGTCCCATCTTCCGCTGTCTCGCTTCTGTCAGCGTTCTCCTCCGGCTTGGGATTGCGTGCGCTGTCACTCATGGGTATGACCGTGGAGTTATCCAGGACAGCTTCTACATACTGATTGATGTTCTTCAAAGATTCCGTGTTTTCCTTGTCATTGATAATATCAATGATGGAGAACATGGAATTGGTATACTTCATATCCGTGCAGATATCCACGGAGTTCATGGCACGGGTCAGGTAATCATCCGCAGATACGGTATTCCCCCGGTCAAATGCGAGATTCGACAGCTGCAGGTAGATCTTGGAACGATCCGTGGCGTAGGATTTTTCCGCATGCTTCTCCAGCATTTCCTGCAGTTTGACCATTCCGGGGTTCTCCGCAAACTGCTGAAGGTCGTCAATATACGCCTTGACCGGCTTGCGAATCGCTGCGCTCTGGTTGATAAAATACTCTCTGTAGACCATTTCCAGCTGTTTCAAAACGGCCTTGTATTTATCCAGATTGGCAGAGGCAAAGCTCTCTGCAAAGTCTTTTTTGGAAATATGGTCGTTCTGATACAGTTCTGCAATCACCATCAGTTCCCGATAATCGGAACACTCATCCGCAGATTTGGCAATTGCTTTATAGTTGCCCAGCATCAGCTGCAGCTTCACCTGTGCCAGACGGACTGTGGACTGACTGAACAGAGAAGAATCCTCGCGTTTCATATCAGAAAGCTGCTTGAGGATTGCTTTCACTTCCTCTTCATCCACAATTTCACCGTGCATGAATTTCGTATAAAGACTGTCTACCCCATTCATGGCTGTAATACCGCTCAGCGTTTTCTCGGAGAACTGATCCGTATAGCTTTTTACGGCACTCTCCAGTGCGGTGAACAGCTCTTTTTTGGCGGCTTCAGCCTTTGAACGAATATCCTGCATATTGGCATCGGAAGCACTGCCATTGTTGGGATCAATCAAAGCCTGGTCAACCTTCATGCCGGCAAGGCACAAAGAAACCAGATTCTTCTCAGACTCCACTGTTTCCGTTCCGATTCCTTCCGCAATTGCTTTCTCATAAAGCACATTGGCTGCAGGATAGTTGCCGCTGGCTGCATACAGTCTTGCCTTGCACAGGGAGTACTCCGGCCGATAAACCGTCTCCCGGAACAATTCGTTCAGCAGTTCCTCGGCGCCCGCGTAATCATCCGAATCCAGGAGCGCATACACCAGATTCAGTCCGGAACCGACATCCTCCTGCGATACTTCTGCCGTCTGCTCCGGTTCCGGCCGCGCTGCAAAGTGCCAGATGACACTGCCGCAGGCAATGACAGCCAGCAAAGCAAGCGTAACCACTTTAGGAATATAATCCCTACGAACAGCAAAAATCAGCACCACCAGCAGTACCAGCGCAGGCACAATGCCAATTGCTATTTGCAACATTTGTTCCATGTCATAACCCCTTCCATTTTTATGTTCCTGATAGGCATACAACCCCATCATCTTTTATGAACATTTTATTAAATGTTAGCACTTTGTAAACTCCGTGTCAATACCAATTCCGCACCTTATTTCCAAAATTCTCCTTTCCTTACAACAGGTCAAAAAAGGTCAAAAAACTCCCCGCAGACATCTGTCTGTGGGGAGTTTTTATCAGAACAGGCTTACCTGACTGGTATCGGGGAGATCTCCAAAAGCACCCGCATCTTTCAGCATCTGAATATGGGTCTTGGAAACCTTGGGACAGGCGATGGCAATTTCTTCGATGGATAGGAACTGCTTTCCTTCCCGTCCATTCATCAGGTCCCAGGCGGCGCTTTCGCCAAGGCCGGAAATGGATACAAAAGGCGGCAGGATTTTCCCGTCCACTACAAGGAATTTGGTAGCATGACTCTTATAAATATCAATCGGCAGGAACTCAAAGCCCCGCAGATAGTATTCATACACAACCTCCATGGTGGTCAGCAGATCTTCGTCCTTATCCGTGGCATTTTCATTGTTTTCAATGGCCTCAATGTTTGCCACTACCGACTCCATGCCTGTGGTCATCAGGCCGGCATCAAAACCACCCTTCTGGCTGCGGCGGTAGAAATAGGCTGCATAGAACGCAAGCGGATGATGCACCTTGAACCACGCAATCCGGAATGCCATCATAACATAGGCAACCGCGTGCGCCTTGGGGAAAAGATACTTGATCTTTTTACAGGAACCAATGTACCACTCCGGCACACCGGCAGCACGCATTTCCTCTTCTGCATTTTCCGGAAGGCCTCTGCCCTTTCGGACTGCCTCCATGATCTTAAAAGACCGTTTCTCCGGCATGCCACAGGAAATCAGATATACCATGATGTCGTCACGACAGCCAATCGTGCTGTCAACCGTAGCCGTTTTGGAGGTAATCAGCTCCTTTGCGTTGCCCAGCCACACATCCGTACCGTGGGAAAAGCCGGAAAGCCGTACCAGCGTATCAAAACGGGTAGGCATGGTATCCATCAGCATTCCGCGGGTAAAACGGGTGTTAAATTCCGGGATTGCCACAGCGCCGGTAGGTCCGAGAATTTTATCATCCTCATATCCCAGCACTTTGGAATTTGTGAAGATAGACATGGTGTCTTTGTCATCCAACGGAATGGTCTTGGCATCCACACCGGTCATATCCTCCATCATTCGGATCATGGTAGGGTCATCATGACCCAGCATATCCAGTTTCAGAAGGTTTTCCTCCATGGAGTGGTATTCAAAATGCGTGGTGATCTGGTCTGCGTTGGGATCATCCGCCGGATGCTGCACGGGGCAGAAATCCCAGATTTCATTTTCCTGAGGGATAACCACCAGGCCGCCGGGGTGCTGACCGGTCGTACGGCGAACGCCCACGCATCCCGCTGCAAGGCGGTTTTCCTCTGCCCGTCCGGCAGTAATGTTCCGCTCGGAAAGATACTTTTTAACATAGCCATATGCAGTCTTTTCCGCAACGGTTCCGATGGTTCCGGCACGGAAAACATGGGATTTACCAAACAATTCCACACAGTAAGCATGGGCTTTTGACTGATATTCGCCGGAGAAGTTCAGGTCAATATCCGGCACTTTGTCGCCGCCGAAGCCCAGGAATGTCTCAAACGGGATATTGAATCCGTCCTTTTCAAACTGGGCACCGCATTTCGGGCACACGGCGTCCGGCAGGTCGGCGCCGCAGGCGCATCCCTTCGGGACTTCAAATGTCGTGTACTTGCATTCGGGATTCGGGCACCGGTAATGAGGCGGGAAAGAATTAACTTCCGTAATACCGGACATATACGCCACAATGGAAGAACCGACAGAACCTCGGGAACCAACCAGATAGCCGTGCTCCAGAGAGTTCTGGACCAGTTTCTGAGCAGACATATATATCACGTCATAGTGACAGTTAATAATGTCATTCAGTTCCGTTTCCACACGCTTTACCATCAATTCAGGAGGATGCTCTCCGTAAAGACGTCTGAACTTTCCGTAGACCAGATTCTTCAGATCCTCCACGGAGTTTTCAATCTTCGGTGCAAACAGATTATGCGGTACGGGACGAAGTGTCTCTACCATGTCCGCAATCATGTTGGGGTTGGTAACTACCACCTCGCGTGCCTTTTCTTCTCCCAGATAGCTGAACTCACGGAGCATATCGTCCGTGGTACGGAAATACAGAGGATTTTCCCTGTCGCAGTCATCAAAGCCCTTTGTGGCCAGAAGAATGTGTCTGAAAATCTCATCCTCAGGATTCAGGAAGTGCACGTCGCCGGTGGCGACCACGGGTTTTCCCAGTTCCTCGCCCAGACGGACGACTGTACGGTTAAACTGCCGCAGCTCCTCCTCTTCTTTCACGATGCCTTTGGCAAGCATGAAACGGTTATTGGCCAGCGGCTGAATCTCCAGAAAGTCGTAGAATGACGCAATCCGGCGAAGTTCGTCGTCGCTCTTCTGATCAATGATCGCCTGGAACAGCTCGCCGGCTTCGCAGGCGGAACCAATAATAAGACCCTCCCGCATTTCCATCAATTCGGACTTGGGGATTCTTGGGACACGTTTAAAATACTTCAGATTGGAATCCGAAATCAGATGGTACAGATTGCGAAGACCAACCTGATTTTTGGCAAAGAGAATAATATGCCTTGCATGGCGGTCAGTGACTCTTCCCTTCGCACGCAGGTGCATCATGGAAGGATTGATGGACTGAAGATCGTGAATATCATGATCTTCTTCCAGCCTGGTCATCAGCTTCGCCATGATGAGACCGCAGGTTACTGCATCATCGGAAGCCCGGTGGTGATTAAATTCCGGCAGGCTCAGGGCATTGGCCACAATGTCCAGCTTGAATTTATTCAGGTGCGGCAGCAGATTCTGTGAAAGAATCAGCGTATCTGCCGCTGTGTAATGGTACGGCAGCCCCAGGCGGCTGCAGGCAGCCCGGATAAAGCCGGTATCAAAATCGGAATTGTGTGCAACCAGCACCCGGTCACCCACAAAATCCAAAAATTTCGGCAATACTTCTTCCATTTTAGGTGCGCCCTGAAGCATCTCATCGGTAATGCCCGTCAGATCAATAATTTTCCGTTCCAGCGTACGTTCCGGATCCACAAAGGTCTGGAAGCGGTCAATTTCCTCGCCATTCTTCAGAATAACAGCACCGATTTCGATGATTCTGTCATTTTTGGATGAGAGTCCGGTCGTCTCCAGATCAAAGGCTACAAATTCTTCATCAAATGTCATGTTCTGCTGTCCATGGACAACAATACGGTCATCTACATCATTGACATAGTATCCTTCACAGCCATAAAGAATTTTGATATTCTCATCCGTGCCGGCCACTTTGGCCTTGGCAGCCGCTTTCATGGCATCCGGGTAGGACTGGGCGACACCATGGTCCGTGATTGCGATAGCTCTATGTCCCCATGCAGCTGCCTGCTTAACTGCAGCTGCCGTATCCGTCAGCGCATCCATGTTGCTCATGGTGGTATGCAGATGAAGCTCCACACGCTTCATGCCTTCAGCGGTATCCTGTCTCTTCGGCATGGAGCCGGGCATCATGGCAAAGGGCTTCAATACCATTTCATTATCAAACTGGTTGATCATCAGCTTGCCCTGAACACGCAGCACAGAACCGATCTGCACGTTTTCCAGAATGGGTTTGGCCTCGCTGTTCTCCATAAAGCGATTGATTCGGATAGAACCGTAATTGTCCGTCATGTCGAAGTTGATGACCCAGGCATTGCGCTTTTTAAGTTCCTTATGCTCTACAGCAAAGACTTTGCCCTCTACAATTACGCTGCCCATGTCCAGATTCAGCTGCTTCATAGGTATGCTGACGCCCTTGAATGGCTTGCCGTAGAAGGTTGTGCTGTCATGGGATGGCTGTGCCTTTTTCTGTGCATCCGCAGCGGATGCAGCAGGAACCGTCTCCATCAGGCTTTCCCGCATACGATCCATGGCATCAAAAAGAGCCTGTCCCTCCAGTGCCTCACCCGATTCAATCTCGATCTGTACCGGGACGGCAAAACGCTCCCGCAGGTTCCGGCACACAGCGGGTACACATTCATTCAGCTCTTTCACTCCGTTCCCCCGAAGCTTGACCTTCAGGGTCTCATCCGACCAAGTCCATGCGGCTCCTGCCAGGGACGCCCGGTTCATGGAGTTTTCCTCTACAAAAAGAGCCATCAATTCTTCCGGCTCAACAGAATGAAGCTGATCCGCAGGATGCGTGGCGGTAATCATCAGTTTTTTCAGGCCGTAGTTCTGTCTGATTTCACACGCAACACTGTCCAGCTGCCGTTTGGGAATATATGTCTCCGAATGAATCGCCACTTCCACACTCCGACTGACGGAATCAATGTCCGCAGCAACGATAGCCGCCTGAGATAACACGCTTAGCAGCGTCTCAGGCGGCTCGTAGTCCGGGAACATATTCAAAAAATGAACCTGTTCTTTCATAGTCTCTTACATTTTCTCTATTCTGCGGAGTAAGGCAGGCAGAAGCTCGTCGTAAGGAAGCTTTTCCACCTGCTCACCTTTTTCAAAAATCATTCCCCAGCCGTCTCCACCGGCAATGCCGATGTCGGCTTCCCGGGCTTCTCCCGGGCCATTGACCACACAGCCCATAACCGCAACCGTGATGGGCTTCTGGCAGTCCTTGAGTGCTTCATCCACCTGATTGACCAAGCCAATCAAGTCAATACGGGTACGTCCGCAGGTGGGACAGGAAATAATATTCACGCCCTCTTTACGCAGGCCTGCAGCCTTCAGAATATCCTTGGCAGCGTACACTTCGGCAACCGGATCATCTGTCAGGCTGACACGAATGGTATCACCTATCCCGTCCATCAGCAGCGAGCCGATGCCCATGGCAGATTTTATCATGCCCATTCTCACAGGACCGGTTTCCGTTACGCCGATATGGAGCGGATAGTCGCACTTCTGTCTGAACAGCCGGCAGGCGGCCACCATTGTAGGAACCGTGGAGGACTTCATGGATACGCAGGTATCGTAGAAGCCGAACTTTTCCAGCAGCTCCAGATGGGAGAAAGCACTTTCCACCAGTGCTTCCGCAGTCGGATGCCCGTACTTTTCCAGCAGGTCTTTTTCCAAGCTGCCGCCATTGACGCCGATACGGATTGGGATATGTTTGTCGCGGCACACATCCACCACCGCTTTGACACGGTCTTCTCCGCCAATGTTGCCGGGATTGATACGGATTTTAGCCGCGCCGCCTTCTGCTGCAGCGATAGCCAGCTTATAATCGAAGTGAATATCTGCCACCAAAGGCAGTTCACTCTCCGCACAAATTTCCGCAAAGCTCCGGGCTGCCTCCATATTGGGAACAGCCAGACGTGCAATCTGGCAACCCGCAGCCTTCAGTCTGCGAATCTGCTCCAGAGAGCCTGCAACATCCGTCGTCTTGGTATTCAGCATAGACTGAATCACCACAGGAGCGCCGCCGATCGGAACACCGCCAACATTTATCTGTCTAATCATATGATCATCCCTTGAAAATGAAAATAATGTCTTTGAACATAATAACTGCTATCAAGATCAGCAGCAGGATCATGCCGGCTGCATGGATATATCCCTCGTATTTGGGGTTGATCTTCTTGTGGGTAATGGCCTCTATCACCGTAGTAATCAGCAGGCAGACCACTCTGCCGCCATCCAGTGCAGGAATCGGCAGCAAGTTCATAATCGCCAGGTTTACAGCGATGTACGCAGCAAAGTAAAGCATATTCATCACTGCATCCACCCGGGTAGGAGACGCGTCTGCCACCTCGCCCATCTGCTGAACGATACCCACGGGGCCGGTCATATCTGTAATGCCAACCTTTCCGGTGAACAGCATCTGCAGGCTCAGGCGGATTGTCCGGACCCAATCAACGGATGTCCACCAGACATTGGCCAGCTTATCGCCGAATGTAGCTTCCTTCACGGTAAAGGAGAAGCCAAATCTCTCTGAATTCGTACCGTCTTCATTGGGGAATTCGTGTTTTTCCATGAGAAAGTCATTCAGAACGACCTTATTACCATTTCTCTCTACCACAAGATCATGGACATCGCCGGGATTCAGGCTGAGAATCAGAGAGAAGTCAGATTGCACATAAATCTTTTCGCCATCCACTTCCAGAATACGGTCGCCTACCTGTAGACCGCCTTCTCCGGAAAGCGTACAGCCCTCTTCAAATCCGCCCACAACCGGCTGTACGAAGGCCTTTGCAGGTGCAAACACGATACACAGAATCAGCAGACCGGTCACGAAATTCATAGCCGCACCGGCTACCAGAATAATCAGCCGCTTCCACCATGCGGCAGCATTGAGAGAACGGGGATTTTCACTGCTTTCATCCTCGCCTTCCATGGCGCAGTAGCCGCCAATGGGAATGCAGCGGATGGAATAAAGCGTCTCACCAACCTGCTTCTTCCAGATAGCGGGGCCCATAAAGACGGCAAACTCATTGACCTGCACACCTGACATTTTGGCAGTAATGAAGTGACCAAATTCATGAATGAAAATCAAAAAGCTGAAAATAAGAATTGCAAAAATAATACTCATAGAAATCCTCGAAATAATTAGTTATGAGAACGCACATACTGCCGTGCCAAAGCATCTGCATGGAGAATCTGCTCCAGATCCGGATTTTCCAGATAGGGGTCAGCCTCCACGGCTCCCGAAACCAGACGGTAAATGTCATAAAAACCAATCCGATCCTGCAGATACAAAGCTACCGCTTCTTCGTTGGCACCGTTCATAGCGGGACACGCCGTTCCGCCCATTTTTGCACATTCCCTTGCAAGTCTTAAACAAGGAAATGCTTCCAGATCAGGCTCACAGAATGTCAGATCGCCGCAGGCGGTCAAATTCAAAGGTTCCACCGGTGAAACTGCCCGATTGGGATAGGTCAGTGCCAGCTGAATTGGAAGACGCATATCCGGGTTTCCCATTTGTGCCATAACTGCGCCGTCGATGAACTCAACCATACTGTGTACGATACTCTGACGATGGATAACGACATCCACCTGCTCCAGCGGCAAATGGTAAAGCCGCATAGCCTCGATTACTTCCAGGCCCTTATTCATTAAAGTCGCACAGTCTACCGTAATTTTGGGACCCATCTTCCAGTTCGGATGCCGCAGGGCATCCGCTTTGCGCATGGTCTGCAGCTTTTCTCTGCTCATCCCAAAAAACGGGCCGCCGGAACACGTTAAAATGATTCTGCGGATTTCTTCCGGACGGCGGCTGCCCATCAGGCACTGGAAAATTGCGGAATGCTCCGAATCAACCGGGATGATCTCCGCGCCGTACTTTTCCGCTTCCGCCATTACCAGTTCACCGGCACACACCAGCGTTTCCTTGTTGGCAAGGCCAATACGTTTTCCGGCGTGAATTGCAGCCAGAGTCGGTTTGAGTCCGACCATACCCACGACCGCAGTAATAACGCAGTCGACTTCCGCAATTGTTGCTGCCTCCATCAGGCCTTCCTCGCCGGAGGATACAGCGATTGGCAGATCTGAAATAGCTTCCTTCAGTTGCATGGCAGCTTCTTCCGTCGCCATCACTGCAAGTCTGGGCCGGAACTGCCGGCACTGCTCTGCCATTCGTTCCACACTGGTACCGGCTGTCAGTGCAGCCACCCGTACGTTCTCCAGGCGGCTGATAATGTCCAGGCTCTGACGGCCAATGGAACCGGTAGAGCCAAGAATACTCACACAACTAACCACATTTTACACCACCAAAGGCAAGATCAGAAGCAAAGCTTCCGTCAACGGTGCCGTAATCATGACAGAATCAAAGCGATCCAAAATGCCGCCGTGACCGGGAATCAGATTTCCGTAATCCTTAATTCCGGTCTGTCTTTTGATCACGGACAGACTCAAATCTCCAAACACGCCACCCAAAGCGCCAACTACGCCATAGATGAGCACATAAAACTGATGCAATTCCACCTGCCAGTAACGGCTGATGATGAATGCATACAGCATCATACCGATTACAGCCGTAACAACACCGCCAATCAGACCCTCTACTGTTTTTTTCGGGCTGACGATGGGGCACAGCTTATGTTTTCCCAGAGTAATTCCAACGAAATATGCTCCCGTATCCGAAAGAATTGCCAGAATAAAGGGCATCAGCACCAGATACTCGCCATTTTCCATCATCAGAATTCTCAAAAGAGAGCTGATCATATAGGGGAAAATCATGCCGGACAGAACACAAATCAGTGCATCCTTCATCTGGAGTTTTACATGAGATGCCATCATTTCGCCAAAAAGAAGTACGTAATACACCAGCAAGCCGAGAAGCATCAGTCCACGATTGCAGCCATAATAGCTCCACATACATACCAAAAATGCCATCACTGCGGAATAGATATTCAGTCGCAGATGGCGCAGCAAGCCTGTTCTGTAAAGGAGCTCAAAAGAAGCTATGGAAGCCATCAGTCCTATGACGATTGCCGCACAGATGGGAGGTGCCCAGAATATCAGGATTGGCAAAAATGACAGCATAACCAAAGCGGCAATTATTCTTGTGATCATGGATTATGTTCCTCCAAAACGGCGATTACGCCGGTGGTATTCTTCGATAGCTGCATCCAGGTCTTCGTTGGAAAAATCCGGCCAAAGGACATCCATAAAGACATATTCTGAATAAGCACTCTGCCAGGGCAGGAAATTACTGGTTCGCTGTTCTCCGGATGGGCGAATCACCAGTTCCGGGTCCGGCACGCCGGCAGAGTCCAGATAGTTTTCAAAATCACGTTCGGTAAGAGAATCGGCACTGCACTTCCCTGCTGCCACATCCGCAGCAAACGCCCGGGCAGCCCGAACAATTTCGTCTCTTCCGCCATAGTTCATGCAGAAATTTACCTGTACATCATGGTAGACGCTGGATCTTTCCATGGTCTCGCGGCATAATTTCTGCAGCTTAGGACTCAGTCGGTTCAGATCGCCAAATACCTGAAAACGGATACGGTTTTTCTCCATATCCCTCAGCGCCTCTTTTAAATAGCTCTCCAGCAAAAACATGATGCCGGAGACTTCTTCTTCGGTACGTTTCCAGTTCTCGGTGGAAAATGCGTAAACCGTCAGATATTTTACTCCAAGATCATTGCAATGGGCCGCAATACGCCGAAAAGTTTCGGCTCCGGCCTTGTGCCCGGCGTTGCGTGGCAGTCCCCGTTTTTTTGCCCATCGTCCATTGCCATCCATAATGATGGCGATATGTTGCGGTGCAGGCAGCATTTTCGCTTTCGAAAGCGCCATTATCAGCACCCCTTTCTACGGATAATGCAAAGCAGCGGGGGCGCAAGCGCCCCCGTGGCTTAGACAGCAATTAAATGGCCATCAGTTCCTTTTCCTTAACGGCCACTGCATCATCGACCTTTTTGATATACTTATCCAGAAGGTCCTGCAGATCCTTTTCTGCCTTCTTCTGATCATCCTCGGTAATTTCAGAGTTCTTCTTCAGCTTCTTCACATAATCCATGCCGTCACGGCGGAGATTACGCATAGCCACCTTGGCATCCTCGGCGTATTTCTTGACCTGCTTGGTCAGTTCCTTACGGCGCTCCTCGGTCAGCTGGGGGAACACAAGACGAATGACACGGCCATCATTCTGGGGATTGATACCCAGATCGCTTGCCTGGATTGCCTTCTGAATTTCCTTCAGCAGGTTGGTGTCCCAAGGAGCAATCACAAGTGTGCGGGCATCGGGAGAGGAAATGGTGGCAACTCCGTTGAGCGGTGTCTCCTGTCCATAATATTCCACATTGATACGATCCAGAACCTTTGCATTTGCACGTCCTGCACGAACGGCATCAAATTCTTCTGCCAGATGCTCCAGGGTCTTATCCATCTTTCTGCCGAATTCACTAAAATCTACGCTCATTGATTAATCCTCCTTAACGACGGTTCCGATTTTTTCTCCGCGAATCACGCGGATAATGTTCTGGGGGTCAGCCAGAGCAAAACAAACTAGAGTCATATGGTTGTCCATGGCAAGGGTCATGGCAGTCGTGTCTGTCGCCTTCAGGTGGCGGGCCAGCACCTCATCATAAGTAAGTTCATCGAATTTTACGGCATTGGGGTCGGTATTGGGATCCGCCGAATAGATACCGTCCACGTTCTTAGCCATCAGGATGGCATCTGCCTCAATTTCCACACCGCGAAGTACTGCGCCGGTATCAGTGGAGAAATAAGGGTTGCCGGTACCGGCAGCGAAGATAACGACCTTACCTTCATTCAGGTAACGATCGGCAGCATCTCTGGTGAAATACTCTGCAAACTTATTCATTTCCACGGCAGTCAGCACACGGGCATCTACGCCGTGCTTTTCCAGTGCGTCAGCCACAGCAATAGAATTCATTACGGTTGCCAGCATACCCATGGCATCGCCGTGAGAGCGCTGCATTTTGTCGGCACCATCTTTCACGCCGCGCCAGAAATTGCCGCCGCCGATTACAACGCCGATCTGTACACCCAGATCCCGGCATTCCCGGATTACCTCGCATACAGAATTGATGACTTCAAAGTCAAGGCCCCGGTGAAGATCACCGGCCAGCGCCTCACCGCTGACCTTCAGCAGGATGCGCTTGTATTTAATTTCGGACAATCGAATTCACTCCTTCTATCTCATCTTTCCCTATTTTATAATAAGTCAGGCAAATTGACAACTACATTTTCACTTTTTTCCAAAAATGTTTTCGCAAATTTCACAATTTGTATGGTTCAATTTGACATAATTCTGAATTCGACGGCTTTTTTTGTTGCATTACACTTGAATATCGGTTATAATGGTTGCACTTTTATTAAAGAGAGGATGTTCCACGATGGCTGAAATCACCGAAAGCAAGAATTTCATCCACGCATTTATTGACGAAGATATTGCCGAAGGCGGACAGTTTGAAGGCATGACTGTTCACACCCGGTTTCCGCCGGAGCCTAACGGCTATCTGCATATCGGTCACTGCAAAGCTCTGATCATCGACTTTGGAACCGCTGAAAAGTACGGTGGCATGTGCAACCTGCGTATGGACGACACCAACCCCACCAAAGAGGATGTGGAGTTCGTCGACGCCATCCGGGAAGATATCCACTGGCTGGGCTTTGACTGGGGCGACCGTTTCTTCTACGGATCCGATTATTTTGAAAAAGACTACGAGTACGCTGTCGAACTCATCAAGAAGGGTCTGGCCTACGTCTGTGAGCTGACTCCCGAGCAGTTCAAGGAGTACCGCGGCGACCTGCAGCATCCTGCCATCTCCCCCTACCGGGATCGTCCCATTGAGGAGAGTCTGGATCTGTTCCGCCGGATGAGAGAGGGCGAATTTGAGGACAACCGCTACACCCTGCGTGCCAAGATCGACCTGACTTCCGGCAACTTCAATATGCGTGACCCGGTTATCTACCGTATCCGCCATATGCATCATCACCGTCAGGGTGACAAGTGGTGCATCTACCCCATGTATGACTTTGCACACCCCATTCAGGACGCACTGGAAGGCATCACGCACTCCCTGTGCTCTCTGGAATTTGAGAATCACCGTGCTTTGTACAACTGGGTGGTCGAGCACGTTTCCGTGCCGCATCATCCCCGCCAGATTGAATTTGCCCGTTTGGGTATCGATCATACCGTACTGTCCAAGCGTAAACTCAGAGCTCTGGTGGAAAACAACTATGTTTCCGGCTGGGATGATCCCCGTATGCCTACCCTGTGCGGTCTGCGGCGCCGTGGCTATACTCCCAAGTCTATCCGCAACTTCTGCGACCGTGTGGGCGTAGCCAAATCCCCCAACACCATCGAGTTTGCCTTCCTGGAGCATTGCCTGCGTGAGGATCTGAACGAAACCGCCACCCGTGTAATGGCCGTTCTGAAGCCCATCAAGCTGACCATCACCAACTACCCCGAAGGCAAGTCCGAGATCTTCCAGGTAGAAAATAATTCTCTGGACGAGTCCGCCGGCTACCGTGATGTCACCTTCTCCCGTAATCTGTGGATCGAAGCTGACGATTTCATGGAGGAAAAGGTGGGCAAGTTCTTCCGTATGTTCCCCGGAAACGAAGTTCGTCTGAAGGGCGCTTATGTTGTCAAATGCACCGGCTGCGTCAAGGACGAGAACGGCAATGTAGTTGAAGTTCTCTGCGAATATGATCCCGAATCCCGCGGCGGTGATACCGCTGACGGACGCAAGGTCAAGTCCACCATTCACTGGGTGGACGCCGCCAACTGCTGCGATGCCGAGATTCGTCTGTACGATAATCTGTTTGACGATCCCGATCCCGATGCTGCCGGCAAGGATTTCCTGGCCTGCATGAATCCCCACTCTCTGGAGATTCTCTCCGACTGCAAGGTCGAAGCCAGCCTGAAGGATGCAAAGGCTCCTTCTTCCTTCCAGTTCATGCGTCAGGGCTATTTCTGCCCCGACTCCAAGGATTCTTCCCCTGAGCATCTGGTCTTCAACCGTTCCGTCAGCCTGAAGGACAGCTTCAAGCCCGGCAAATAAGACTAAAAAGCAGCAGCCCGTTTAAAAGGCTGCTGCTTTTACTATGCCGATATCCGTTAAAACCACCGGCCGGACTCCCCGGCTTTTTCTCCGTCCGGCCGCACCATCCAAAAAAGAGCGAAGCTTGGTTTGCAAGCTTCGCTCTTTTCTTTCGATGGTTTAAAGCACTGTACCGAGCTTACTTTCCGAAAACCCGCTCGGCTTTTTTCAGCATCTGCCGGATGGGCAGATTGTAAGGACAACGTTCTTCACACACACCGCAGTTCACGCAGTCAGATGCGTGCTTGTCCATAGCCATATAACGGGCCGTTGCCCAGTCCTGCAGATTATACCGGCTATAATAGCCTTCCATCAGGAAAACACCGGAAATGGAAATACCGGCAGTACAGGGAGCGCAGTAATTACAGCGGCGGCAGAACTGGGTACCCAAGCTATCCCGAATCTGCTGCATCTGCTGCAGTTCGGTTTCTGTCAGAGGGCTGGTATCCGCGACAGCCGCCAGATTCTGCTCCAGCTCCGCCGGATCTGCCATACCGGGAATAACCACGGAAACATTGGGGTTTGCACCAATGAAACGCAGAGCCAGTGTGGCATTATCAATGGCGCCACCTGCCAGAGGCTTCATGACGATAAAGCCAATATTCTTTTCGGCACACTTGGCGATCAGGTCCTCTGCCTGCGTTTCAACGATATTATACGGGAACATGATGGTTTCCACCCAGTCAAAATCCAGGGCTTTCTTAAAGAGATCTGCAGAATGCAGCGTCAAGCCAATGTGGCCGATTTTACCGGCAGCCTTAGCTTCCTTCAGAGCTTCCAGCGCACCGCCGGGGGCCATCACCTGCTCCAGCTGGGCTTCACTGGGATTATGTACCTGATAAAGGTCAATGTAATCGGTACGAAGATTGTGCAGGCTGGTTTCAATGTCCTTCAGCATACCCGCTTTGTTCCGTGCCATACTCTTCGTCGCCAGGACGAAATGCTGGCGGATGCCTTCCAGTGCTTCGCCGAGATACTCTTCGCTGACGGTATATCCACGGGCTGTATCAATATAATTGACACCTGCATCCATCAGCTGATGCATCAGCACCTTCGTGCCTGTCGCATCGATTCTTTGGATTGGAATACCGCCAAAACCCATAGCAGAAATCTTTAGACCTGTTTTTCCTAGTACTTTGTACTCCACGAAATGTCTCTCCCCTTATTTTTTCTCTTTCATTTGCGCCTGCAAATGCATGCTTAACACAGCCAGGGATGTTGCCATATTCTCATTCTGCACAAGAATATGACTGGGAACATCCAAATGGGTAGGAGCGAAGTTCCAGATTGCCTTGATTCCGCTGGCAATCAGCTGATCGCACACACTCTGAGCGTGAACAGCCGGAACGGTAATGATACCCATACGCACTTTATTGCTCTTACAAAAGCTTTCCAGCTTATCCATCGTGAGAACCGGCTTGCCGGAATCCGTAACCGTTACGGCAGGTGCTGCATCGAATGCCGCCAGAATATTCAGGCCGTAGTCATCAAAACCGCTGTACCCAAGCAGTGCCAGACCCAGTTTGCCTGCACCGATCAAAACAGCGTCGTTGGTATTGTCGTATCCCAAAAACTGCTCAATATCGTCAATCAGGCTCTCCCGCAGATAGCCGATTTTAGGGCGTCCGCCGTCGGACACCATGGCAAGGTCCTTAC
The DNA here is from genome assembly GCA_020025535.1 of Oscillospiraceae bacterium. Classification (GTDB taxonomy): domain Bacteria; phylum Bacillota; class Clostridia; order Oscillospirales; family Oscillospiraceae; genus Faecousia. Next base: position 246,756 of record JAHHRY010000002.1, read on the forward strand.
GCACCTGTACCTCTCCCATGCCCAGAGCATTGGCTAAGGCCGTAGCCGAAATATAGGCATTTGTTTCATTAGAGAGAGTTTTGAGATATGCCAAATATCCGGGCAGACGCTTCAGCACGGATTTGGAAATTTCTTTGCGTTCCATTGGTTTTTGCCTCATTTCATTCAACATGATCATTTATCGGTATAAATTCATATCGATTCTATCATATCGAATTAAAGAATGCAAGAATAAATTTACGCACAGCTGGTCTGGCGAATAATCTCCTTTCGCAGCCGCATCATAATTCGTTTCTCCAGACGGGAAATATAGGATTGAGAAATCCCCATTTTCTGTGCCACTTCTTTCTGCGTCAGCTCATGGCCTCCCTGAAGGCCGAAACGCATATTGACGATTTCCCTTTCCCGGTCCGAAAGCTGCAGAAGTGCCTGACGAAGGATGCAGATATCCACATCATCCTCCAGAGGGCGCATGATCATATCTTCATCCGTTCCCAGTATATCCGACAGCAGCAGCTCATTGCCATCGTAATCCATATTTATAGGCTCATCCAGAGAAATTTCCGCCTTTTGTCCGGAAATCTTGCGAATATGCATCAGTATTTCGTTTTCGATGCACCGCGAAGCATAGGTAGCCAGCTTGATGTTTTTTTCCAGGCGATAGGTACTGATGCCTTTGATCAGACCAATGGTGCCAATGGAAATCAGGTCCTCAAGATTGACTCCTGTGTTTTCAAAGCGTCGGGCAATATAGACCACAAGCCGAAGATTATGCTCAATCAGACACTGTTTAGCCTTCTCGTCACCTCGTTCCAGCGCCTGCAGGACTTCCATCTCTTCCTGTCCCTTCAGCGGAGGCGGCAGAACATCGCTGCCGCCTATGTAATATATGCTTTCCGGCTGTACAAAACCGATTTTTATGAGAAGTTCTAACATTTTTTCCTTCATGCCATACCTCCTGCCAATGCCTGATAAGGTTTCCCCTGTCCAATTGTCTGAGGCGCAAACGCCACCAGCTGATCACTTTTTTTGCCGTTTACTGTCAGGCTGTCCACTTTCAGAGCCAGCAGCATTCCCGCCGGCTGCCCCACAGCGCTGTAGGGAACCAAGCGTAATCCCACATATTTTCCGGAGGCAATTGTTTCAATGGGATGAGCCAGCTCATCGACCGTCAAAGAAAGAAGTTTGGCTCCCGCTGCCGCATCCGTCACCAGCACCGCCTTGCCGGTCAAGGGATCCCGAAGCGTGTTGCCGGTATCTTTCAGCGCCGTAAGCTGTACTGTCTTGCCGCCATGCTGAATGATAACATTCACGCACTCAGCATTTCCCGCTTTCCCGGGGAAACCGATCATGCAGATCAAATACATTCCGGCTGCTGCCCGAACCAGATGCCAGAAGCTTCCGTCACCTAAGCCGTTTGCAATTCCTCCCAATGCCATGCTCAAAAACACAAACATCGCCCCCCTTTGTATTGCGCTTTTGTTCCACCCAAAAGCAATCATGGACATCAGTACCAAACTCACCATCCGCCACAGGGTATTGGCCATAAACAAGAACCCCGGCAGGATACATACAGCAGCGTAAGCACCTCCCAGCGCTGCTGCAAGCGCCGCCCTTTTTGCAGTCAGAGGATACCCGGACAGCCGATTTGTCCCCAAAATCAGCAAAAAGTCCACCAAAAAATTCAAGAGTGCCACCAGATCCACATATACCTTCATACCGCACCTCCTGTCCATGTGATGGCTTCAGTATAATGCCGCCGCGCTAAAAAGTTGGTCGCATCACCGTTCCGGTTTCTGCCGCAATTCCGTCACCCATTGGGGCATTCCTCCACCACCTACCTCAGGATACAAAAAAACGGCAGCCAATTCACTCGGCTGCCGCATATTCAGGTCGAAGGATTTTCCGGGCGCAGGACGGAACGGATATTTTTCTCGGCCTTGTGTCTCGGAACCATCACCTCATGGCCGCAGGTCATGCACCTGATACGAAAATCCGCGCCGGTTCTCAGTACCAGCCATCGGTCTCCTCCGCAGGGATGGGCCTTCTTCATAAGAAGCACGTCCCCTAAACGAATATCCATAGGTTCCCCTCCTGATCACTTATTCTGAACGGCATCCCAATACTGCTTTGCTGCCTGCTCCAGCTTATTGGGACCGTACTCATAATAATGCTTCCCTGCCAGATCATCCGGCAGATATTGTTGTCTGACCCAGTGATTGGGGTAGTCGTGAGGATACAGGTATCCCTGTTCCCTTTCCATCGTATAGCTGTCTGCGTGCACATTCTGCAAATGCCGCGGAAAATCTCCCCCTTTTCCCCTGTTCACATCCGCAATTGCAGAATTGATCGCAAGGTACGCAGAATTGGACTTAGGGGAAGTCGCCATCAGCACGGCAGCATCTGCCAGCGGGATCCGCGCCTCCGGCATACCGATCATCAATGCCATATCCACACAGGACTTCACAATCGGAAGAACCTGGGGATAGGCCAGTCCGACATCCTCCGCCGCAATCACCATCAGGCGGCGGCAGGCAGACTGCATCTGCCCCGCTTCCAGAAGTCTCGCCAAATAATGCACCGATGCATCCGGGTCGGAACCTCGCACAGACTTTTGAAGAGCGGAGAGCAGATCATAGTAGTTATCTCCGTCCCGGTCAGCGCGCATGGCGCTTTTCTGAGAGACCGCTTTCGCATCTTCCAGCGTCATTGCCATACTGCCCCCGTCAGGCACACCTACAGAGAACAGAACCTCCACCGCGTTCAACGCCTTGCGAAGATCCCCGCCGCAGGCACCGGCGATATACTCCAGAGCACCCTCCTCGGGTACCGCTTTCAGGCCAGTACGATTTTCCATAAATGCCACTGCACGATGGATTGCCTGCAGGGTAGCTTCCACGGAAATCTGCTTAAACTCAAAAATAGTCGAACGGCTCAGAATTGCATTGAATACATAAAAATAGGGATTCTCCGTAGTGGAGGTAATCAGCGTAATTTTTCCGTTTTCAATATACTCAAGCAGGGACTGCTGCTGTTTTTTATTAAAGGACTGAATTTCATCCAGGTAAAGCAAAACACCATTGGGTGACATGAACGAATCCAGTTCTTCAAAAATATGCTTGATGTCCGCTGTGGAAGCCGTTGTTGCATTCAGCTTATAGAGTGTACGATTTGTCTTTTTGGCAATAATATTGGCAACCGTGGTCTTGCCTGTTCCGCTGGGGCCATAAAAAACCATGTTGGGAATATTCCCGGAATCAATCAGGCGGCGCAGGACTGCCCCTTTTCCTAAAATATGCTCCTGTCCGTAGACTTCGTCCAATGTCTGCGGCCGCAAAAGATCCGCCAAAGGCTGATACATACTACTCCCTCCGTCTGCTTGTTACATAGAAAAATCTTTCTTTTCATCATATCATTCCTTTTTCTCCGCGTCAAGGGAATGAAAACAGGAAATAATACTTGCAATTTTAATTTCTGCATGCTATTATTCTGGTGTATATGCAAATGTGATGAATGGGCCGCCTTATACCGGCAGCACCGTAAATAGCGAGAGCGGGATGGTGGAAGCCGCTTTGGTGTGGTATCGGGCTTTCTCCCGGGAGCAGCCGCCTGAAATAACAGTAGGGTGCGCCGGATGATTCCGTTAAAGATCAAAGGTGTGTCTGCACCGAAAAAGCTGCGCCGTTTCTGCGGCGAATTGCGGGTGGTACCGCGGAGGAAATCCTTCGTCCCGATTTTGGGGACGGAGGTTATTTTTTTATATATAACCTGTTAGGAGGAAGCAATAATGAAACAACAACTGGAAAATATCCGGCTGCAGGCTCTGGCGGATCTGGATGCTGCCGACACCCCTGCTGCTCTGGAAGAGCTGCGGGTAAAGCTGCTGGGTAAAAAGGGTGATCTGACTGCCATTCTGAAGCAGATGGGCAAGCTCTCCCCTGAGGAGCGTCCTGTTATGGGCCAGATTGCCAACGCAGTCCGTGCCGACATCGAAGCCAAGCTGGAAGAACGCAAAACAGCTATCCACGCCGCCGCTCTGGAGGCGAAGCTGGCAAGCGAAGCTCTGGATGTCACGATTGCCGGTGAATCCTATACCATCGGTCACCAGCACCCCATGAATCAGGTGCTGCAGGAGATCAAGGATATCTTTGTGGGCATGGGCTACAAAATCGTGGACGGCCCCGAAATCGAACTGGCAAGCTACAACTTCACCCGTCTGAATATCGAGGAAGGTCATCCTTCCCGTGACCGCAGCGATACTTTCTATTTTAATGACGACGACTCCGTCCTGCTGCGTACCCAGACCAGCCCCATGCAGATCCGTGCCATGGAAATTTCCGATCCTCCTATCTGCATTCTGGCGCCCGGCCGTGTGTTCCGTAAGGACGAAGCCGATGCCACCCACTCCCCCATGTTCCATCAGATCGAAGGCCTGGTCGTAGGTGACAATATCACCATGGGTGACCTGAAGGGCGCTCTGGTAAATCTGATGAAGCGGATCTATGGTCAGGATGCCATTATGCGCTTCCGTCCTCATCACTTCCCCTTCACCGAGCCCAGCTGCGAAATGGATATGCAGTGCCACAAGTGCCACGGCACCGGCGAGGTAGACGGTCAGGTCTGCTCCACCTGCCACGGCGAAGGCTGGATTGAACTGCTGGGTGCCGGCATGGTTCATCCCGTCGTTCTGAAGAACTGCGGTATTGATCCCGAAAAGTACTCCGGCTTTGCCTTCGGCATGGGTCTGGAGCGTATGGCCATGGGCCGTCTTCGCATCAATGACCTGCGTCTGATTTTTGACAACGACGTACGGTTCCTGAATCAGTTCTAAGGAGGGATAAACATGAAACTCAACAGAAAATGGATCAACGAGGAGTTCGTGGACTTGTCCCATGTCTCCGATAAGGATTTTGTGGAAACCATGACCGTGTTCGGCCAGAAGGTAGAAACCTATGAACGCATGGACAGCGAGATTAAAAACGTGGTCGTGGGTAAGGTGCTCTCCATCGTCCGGCACGAAAATTCCGACCATATGTGGGTCTGCCAGATCGATGTCGGGCAGGAAGAGCCTGTGCAGATCGTCACAGGTGCTCAGAATGTCCACGAGGGCGATTTGGTCCCCACCGCTCTGCACAATTCCTGGCTTCCCGGCGGCGTGCACATCACAAAAGGCAAGCTCCGCGGTGTCAAGTCCAACGGTATGCTCTGCGGCCTCAGCGAACTGGGCCTGACCGTGGGTGATTTCCCCTACGCCATCGAAGACGGCATCTGGATCATCGAAGAGGACTGCAAGGTCGGCGACGACATTAACACCGTCATCGGCAACGACGACACCGTTGTGGACTTTGAAATCACCAACAACCGCCCCGACTGCTATTCCATCATCGGTCTGGCTCGGGAAGCTGCCGCCGCATTCCATATGCCTATGAAGCACCACGAGCCTGTTGTCCACGGCTCCGATGCCGGCAGCATCTACGACAAGCTGGATGTGGAAGTTCCCGCAGATGCGCTGTGCAATCGCTATACCGCCAGAATGGTGGCAAACGTAAAAGTCGGTCCCTCTCCCAAGTGGCTGCGCCAGCGTCTGCGTGCCAATGGCATCCGCTCCATTAACAACATTGTGGATATTACCAACTATGTCATGCTGGAATACGGTCAGCCCATGCACGCTTTCGATTACCGCTATGTTACTTCCGGCAAAATCGTTGTCCGGGAAGCTGCAGAGGGCGAAAGCATCACCACTCTTGACGGCGGCGTACGCGCTCTGAACGCCGGAATGCTGGTCATCGCCGACGAAGACAGAGCCATCGGTCTTGCCGGTATCATGGGCGGTGAAAACTCCGAAATCAGAGATGACACCACCATGGTCGTCTTCGAGTCCGCCAACTTTGACGGTACCTCTATCCGCCAGACCGCTCTAAAACTGGGTATGCGTACCGATGCCTCCGGCAAGTTTGAGAAGCATCTGGATCCCATGATGACCCTGCCCGCAGTCCAGAGAGCCTGCGAACTGGTGGAGATGCTGAATGCAGGCGATATCATGGACGGCGTCATCGATATTCTGAATTATATTCCCCAGCCCAAAACCCTGCCTCTGGAGCCTGATAAGATCAACCGTCTTCTGGGTACCGACATTTCCAGAGAGCAAATGGTAGAGTACCTGAATCGTCTGGAAATCCCCGTGGAGGGTGACATGATCCAGGTTCCCTCCTTCCGTCCTGATCTGAACCTCATGGCAGATATTGCAGAAGAGATCGGTCGTTCCTACGGTTACAACGAAATCCCCACGACCGCATTCAAGACTTCCACCCAGGGCGGCTATTCTCCTTTCATGCAGTTCGAGAGCAAAGCCGGCATCCTTTGCCGTGCAATGGGCTACAGCGAAATTATCACCTATTCCTTCGTTTCTCCCACGGTCTTTGACCAGATTCGCCTGCCTCAGGATTCCCCCCTGCGGAACGCAATGCGGATTCAGAACCCTCTGGGTGAAGACACCTCCATTATGCGTACAATCGCACTTCCTTCCATGCTGGAGATTCTTTCCCGGAACAATGCCTACCACAACAAAGCTGCAAAGCTCTATGAAATTGCCAAGATCTACCTGCCTGTAGAAGGTCAGGAGCTGCCCGAAGAGCCCAAGATGATGATTCTGAGCACCTATGGTGCCGGCGAAAACTTCTTCACTCTGAAGGGAGAACTGGAAGCCATTTTCAAAGCCCTGCGTGTTAAGAAGGCTGCCTATACGGCCGTAAAGGACAATCCTTCCTATCATCCCGGCCGCTGTGCACAGGTCAGCATCGACGGTACTCCTCTGGGTTATATCGGACAGGTGCATCCTCTGGTCGCAAAGAACTACGGCATGGACTGCGAAGTCTACTGTGCAGAAATCAACTTCACCAAGCTTGCCGAGTTCCGTCTGCCCGATCCCACCTATGTCCCCCTGCCCAAGTATCCCTCTGTTACCCGTGACCTGGCAATTGTCTGTGATGAAGCACTCACCGTCGCAGAGGTGGAAGATGTGATCACCGCCGCCAGCGGCAAGCTGCTGCGTTCCGTAAAGCTGTTCGACATTTATCGCGGTGCCAACATCGGCGAAAACAAGAAGAGTCTGGCTTTCTCTCTGGAGCTTCGGGCCGATGACCGCACTCTGACTGATACCGACACCGATCAGGTCACTGCAAAAGTCCTGTCCGCTCTCTCGGAAAAGCTGGGCGCCGCACTCCGTTAACAAAAAAATCCGCTTCGGGTCTTTACACCAATTCAAAATTGGGGTATAATGATTGTATCGTATTTTTTCGAGGAGGTCGATTACATGACGGACAGAACAATCAAATTTACAGTACCCAGTGACGACAGGGATAACATGCGGCTTATTCTCCGTAATGTTTTTGATTCTCTGAACGAAAAGGGATACAATCCCATCAATCAGATTGTCGGCTACCTGTTAACGGAAGATCCCACCTATATCACCAACTACAATAACGCCCGTTCCATGATCTGCAAGCTGGATCGCGACGAGCTGCTGCAGGAGCTGGTACGCTGCTATCTGTTTGAGAAGTAACCACACTGGCAAGAGGCTTTTGCCATCGCAAAAGCCTCTTTCTTTATTCTTTGCACGTCGAAAATTTCATACACCCTCCGTCTTCACACCATTTTATCACCTGGTAAATCCTGTCAATCGGATCGGATACATTGACATAAATATAGATGTATATTACAATTTGTAACAATCTTTACAAGGAGGTAACTTCATGGCCGAAGAAAATTCCGTTTTGATGTACAAGGGACATCCTCTGATGCGTAAGGACAATTTGATCTACTACGGATCTATGGCAGATTCCCACATCGTTATGCTTCAGATTCTCGAGACTAAAAAAGTAGGCGAAGAAGAGATTGCAAGCAAGGTATCTATTCAGCTCCAACTGACCGACCCCGCCGCAAAGAGCCGGGATCGTGTGGTCAAGAAGAGTGAAAAAGACGGACTCTACACCGCCCTGGATCTGGGCTCAATCTGGTTGGAGCGTGCTCTGGCCGGCAAGTAAGTTGTAAACCATTAGACGGAGGGCATTGTATGAAATTCAAAAAATGCATCATAGGTATTCTGCTGGCAGTCACATTGCTGAGTTCATTCCCCACCATTACAGCTTCTGCCGCCGGCAGAGAACTGAAAAAAGGCATCGCATTCGTCAGCGCCAGTTCCCTGCGGCTGCGATCCGCCCCTTCCACTTCCGCATCCAGCAAAATTCTCGACTACGCATACGATAACGAAGTCGTGATAATTCTGGGAAAAACAGGCAACTGGTATAAAGTGCTCTACAATCTCAAAGAGGGCTACATGTACGGTGATTATCTGAATGTAACCACCGTTGAGAATGTAGAACTTGGCTACGGCAAAGTAAATTATGCCGGAGTAAATATGCGTACAGGCCCCGGCACCGGTTATAAGTCTATTGGCAAGAGCTACACCGGCGACCTGGCGTACATAATCGGTATCAATCAGCAATGGTTCAAGGTCATTTGGAACGACTCCATCTGCTACATAAGAAGTGACTATCTGGATCTGACCGAATATCCGTACGAGAACAGAGGCTGGCCCAAATCTCCCCTGTTCTTCCGTGGCGGCAATTCTACAGGCGTGCCTGTCAGCGTTTCCGCATTTAAAAACAGTCCCAACTATATCGGTTCCAATGGCAGCAGTTCTGCCGCTGCTGAAGGGAATCAGATTGTTGCTACTGCAAAAAAGTACATCGGCGTCCCCTATCTGTGGGCAGGCAACAGCCCGGACGGTTTCGACTGCAGCGGATTTACTCAGTATGTTTTCGGAAAACATGGTATTTCTCTGAATCGCACCACCACAGATCAGTACCGTCAGGGAAGCTTTGTACCGAAAAGCGATCTCCGCGCCGGTGATCTGGTATTCTTCCAGAACACCTATAAGGCCGGTATCTCCCATGTAGGCATCTACATCGGAAACGGCCAGTTCATTCACGTATCCAGCTCGCGCGGCGTTGTAATCAGCAGTCTTTCCGAAAGTTACTACGTTACACGTTACTACGGCGCGCGCCGTGTCATCTAAATTCCGAATATGCAAAACTGCCGACAAATTTGTCGGCAGTTTTTTCATTTTTGGGGCATAATAAGGAAAACGGCATGGGAGGAATTTTATGAATGCCACAAAAAAACGAGGCAAGCAAAGTTTTGTACTGCCCTCGCATCCTGTGATCACCACCTGGGCCAGTGTTGCAGGAAAAAAAGAATCAGAAGGTCCGCTGAAAAACCTTTTTGACGTCACATCAAAAGATACCTATTTCGGACAAAAGACCTGGGAACAGGCAGAAAAACAAATGCAGCAAATTGCTCTGGAAACGCTGGCAAAGAAAGCAGGAATGAAAAAGGAAGATTTCTCTTTGGTCTATTCCGGTGATCTTCTGAACCAGTGTATCGGTTCGTCGTTCAGCCTCAACAATTGCGGCATTCCCCATCTGGGTCTTTACGGTGCCTGTTCCACCATGGCAGAAAGTCTGCTGTTGGCTTCCATGACTGTGGATGGCGGATATTCCGACCAGGTAGTTGCCATGACCTCTTCTCATTTTGCAAGCTCCGAAAGGCAGTACCGTTTTCCGCTGGGGTACGGCGGGCAAAGAACCCCAACCGCTCAATGGACCGTAACCGGTTCAGGAGCGGCTCTTGTGTGCTCCGAGGGACATGGCCCCCGGGTGGAAAGCTGCACCATCGGAACCGTCACCGAACTGGGAGTGAAAGACGCCAACAACATGGGTGCCGCCATGGCTCCCGCCGCTTTCTCTACGATTCGGGCACATTTTGAAGATATGCATACCTGTCCGGAGGATTTTGATCTGATCGTTACCGGCGATCTGGGGCAGCTCGGACGGGAAATGCTGATGGAACTGGCAAGAAGAGACGGCATCAATCTGGGCGGCAAGGTCACCGACTGTGGCACCTTGGTCTTTGATCTTCCCAAGCAGGATGTCCATTCCGGCGGCTCCGGCTGCGGCTGCAGCGCCATTACTCTGTGCAGCTACCTGCTGGGAAACTTAAACAGCGGCAAACTCAAACGCATTCTGTTCTGTGGAACCGGAGCATTGCTCTCCCCTGTTTCCACTCAGCAGGGCCTGCCCATCCCCGGCGTATGTCACGCGGTATCCATCACAGGAGGAATTTAGTATGGAATATCTGAAAGCATTTCTTGTAGGCGGTCTTTTCTGCCTGATTGGCCAGATCCTCATCGACAAAACAAAGCTGACACCCGCAAGGATTCTGGTATCGTATGTGGTTCTGGGTGTCATTCTGGGCGGTGTGGGTCTGTACGAGCCTCTGGTGGAATTTGCAGGTGCCGGAGCTACGGTCCCCCTGACAGGATTCGGCTACAACATTGCCAAGGGCGTAAAGGAAGCCATCCAAACCGATGGTTTTCTGGGCATTCTCACCGGAGGACTCAAAGCGACAGCGGGTGGCATTACAGCAGCCATCATTGCCGGTTTAATTGCAAGTTTTCTCTTCAAGGCCAAGGATAAAGCCTGAATTTTGGGGTAAGCTATGGTAGCGGATCACCGCAATAAAACAAATACGGAGGGACTCACCATGAATAATCAGGAAAAGAAAATGAACCAGAACAAGGCTCAGAACAGAACCGAGAACGAAAAGGAAAACAAGGCTCAGAACAAGAACGAGCGCTAAAGTAACCGCCCTCCCAATCGGAAGGGCGATTACATATATCCGCAGAAATCAATTCAGGTACAAAGCATCTCCGGTCTATACCCGGCAGAACTGATCGGTATGGAAAAAGTACAGCAGCGATTCTTTGATCGGCAGCTCATAGATCCGCTGCAGAGCCTCTGCATACGCCGCCACCTGTGGACGGTAGCGATTCAGAATGATTGGCATTGTTTCTTCCGTGACATAGTCTGTTTTAAAATCGATCACGGTAATGCCGTCCGGCTCCACCAGCGCACAGTCCACAACACCCTGCAGGAGTACCTGTTCCCCTTTCAGCGCAGGGTCATAAGCCTCGCCGTCTTCCAGAATGGAGAACTTAAATTCCCGTATTACTTCCTTTCCGGAGCAAATCTTCTTTCCCAAAGGGGTCAGGAAAAAGGCTGCGATCTTTTGGGGATTTACCAGACTTCCCTGCTCCTGCGTGATGTATTGCTGCTCCACAAGACGCTGAATTTCCTGTTTTACAGAAGCTTCATCTTTACAGGCGGCATAATCGATATACTGCATAACAGCATGAATTGCCGTACCATAGGTTTTTCCATGAACTTTGTTCTCTATAAAACCGGGCTTGCGGAACGCCCGCACAATGTGCTTTGGCTCTTCAGAATACTCTGCCGCTTCCTGATCTTTCATGCGTCCTTTGCGCTGCGTGGCCGTTTGCTTTGAGGGAGAAATCGTTGCCGGCAAATGGTCATAGCGGAAGGATAAGCTTTGTTTCAGTTGTTCCGGCACTTCCGGCGGCATTTCCGAAGTTATCGCTTCTTCGGAAGCACACCCCGTAAGGGTGGGAGCCGCTGTAACACGGATGGACCACAGAGGTTCTCTCAGACTGGTTTCCTCGGGCTTTCCTCCCAATTCAAAAAGCGCTCCCGCCTCCGTTCTGGTAAGCGCCGTCATCAGGACCCAATCACCAAAGGTAATTGCTTCCTGAATCAGAAGCTTAGGGCCCTCCATATCCAGACGGGTAACGATTTCCGAAAGCTCCTTTTCCAGCTTGTCAGAGGCATACGTCATAATCAATCTGTCTCTGGCTCTTGTCATAGCCACATACAGCACGCGCATTTCCTCGGAAATACTGTCCATGCCAATCTGTGCCGCAATGGCCCGTTTGGCAATGGTAGGATAGGATATGCGTTTTTCCTGATCCACCGCCGAAAGGCCGAGGCCCATCTCCTTATGACAGAGCACTTTTGCTCGCTGGCTTTCCATATTGAATGCCTTAGACAGGCCGCAAAGAAAGACTACCGGAAATTCCAGACCTTTCGACTTATGGATACTCATAATGGTGATGCAGCCGGGTGCGCTTCGTTCCCCTTCCGTGATAAGGCCTTTTTCCTCCATTGCATCCAGGTGTTCCAGAAAACGTCCTAAATCCCGGTTGCCTCCTGATTCAAACTGTGCGGCATACTGGAGGAATGTCTGCAGATTGGCTGTACGCATCTCCCCGTCTTCCATGGCGGCATAGACTTCCTCCAAATTGGTTAATGAGAGGATTTCCTCCAGCAATACCATCAGAGAATTATGTCTTACCGCATCCCTGAGATGCGTAAGCGTTTTCAGAAAATCAGCCGCTTTTTCCCCATCATACTGCAGGAGAGAATCGTAAAATGCGCATTTTTTATTTTTTCCCCTGATAGCAGCAAGGTCATCGGCACTAAATCCAAACACGGGACTTGCCATAGCCGCAAGCAGAGGAATGTCCTGCCGCGGATTTTGAATCATCTGCAGAATGGCACGCAAGGTGGCAATTTCCGGAAGCTTCAGCAAATCCATACCGCCGCCCGTTGCACAGCGCAGACCCACTTTTTCCAGTGCGTGCTGATAATAAAAACCGGTGCTGCCCGGCGAGCGCAGCAGAATCGCAATGTCCTCTGCCCTGATCCGGCGCAGCGCTTCCCCGTCCCGGACATAGTGACTGCCGTCCAGAAGTTCCTGAATGCGGTGCGCCACAAAAGCCGCTTCCTCCGGATAGGTCTCTTCCTGAACTTCGATACAGTAAAGCTCCGTTTCCGGCTCTCCCAACGGCGTATGAGGGATTCCCTCACGAAGCATTTCTCCGTCGCCATAATTCAGCCCGCCGACTTCCGGGCACATACACAGCCGAAACACGTCGTTTGCTGCCGCCAGCACACCGCCGCCGGAACGGAAATTCCGACTCAGCAAAACCTTTGTATCCTGACCCGGCACAGCTTCGTCTGCCGGAGCATAACTGGCATATTTTGCAAGGAAAATTCCCGGATCCGCCAGACGGAACTGGTAGATTGACTGCTTCACGTCACCCACGATAAAGAGATTATGCCTTTTACCGGTCAGTGCACCGTAAATGGCATCCTGCACTTCGTTGGAGTCCTGATATTCATCTACCATCACTTCACGAAAGCGACTTCCAATCTCGTTAGCCACAGCGGTAGCGCCGCTGCGGTTCTTACCTAAAAGCAGATCCAGCGTTTTATGCTCCAAATCGCCAAAATCCAGTACCCGCCGACTCTGCTTGGCCTTTTGGTACTCTTTCCCAAAGGTATCCACAACGTCAATCAGGCCACGCACTGCATCGGTGCAGGATCCCAGATCATCCAGAACCTTGCCGGAAACATCCGCAAAAGGTTTCAGGTGTTTGGCAAGACCCTCTTTACAATGATTGCGGACTGCTTTGATTCTCTCCTTCAGCTCTTCATCCGGGAATTTATTGGGGAAACGCAGATTTCCGAAGTCGATCTCTTTTCGCCGGGTGATCTCTTCCCAGGTCGTGCTTTCACGCAGGTGCTTCAGCTGATAGACCGTGTCACGCAGCAAAGCAGTGGGTTTTTCCAGTCCTTCCGCTTCCTCCGCCATATCGGCACAGCGTTCCATGGCAGGAATCTGCAGATCCAGCCATTGGAACAATCTATCCATAAGGAACTTTCCGAATACCGTTTCCGATGCATCCTCAAGGTGCTGTGTATCCACCAGCTCCACACACCGCCGGAGCCATGCCGCCGGGTTCAGATGGCATCTGGCACTGTCATAAACAGCCAGAACAACATCCTGTACCTGCCGGTCATCTCTGCCCAGACCCTGCGTATCCACGAAGGCGCAGAAATCCGGATTGTCTCCGGCCTGATCATAGGCATTTTCCAGAACACGATCCAGAACCATCCTGCGAATTTCCCTGCATTCGTTTTCATCGGCTACCCGAAAATCCCCGGAAATATCCAGCTGATAGGCATATTCCCGCAAAACATCTCCGCAGAATGCGTGCACGGTCGAGATTTTCGCCAGATACAGCCGCTGCATCTGCTTCTGCAAATGGCGGTTTTCCGGCTGTTCCGCAATTTTCTCTGACAGCTTAGCCGCAATTTTTCCGCGGAGCTCCGCTGCCGCCGCTTTGGTATAAGTAATCATAAGGAAGTCATCGATATTGGCAGGTCTGACCGGATCAATCAGATATCCCATCAGTCTGTCCACCAACACTTTGGTTTTACCGGAACCGGCTGCTGCGGACACCAGCAAATTGCTTCCCCGATGCTCTACTGCTATTTTCTGCTCCGGTGTCAGTTTCTCAGACATTGGTTTTTTCCTCCTTGTCGATTTCTTCCCAAAATCTCTGGGCGGTCATTGTCTTGTAGTTCCGCCGTGCTTCCACGGTTTCCGAATGGCAGATGGCTTTGTACGGACAGTAAGTGCAGGCATCGTTGTTCGGTCCTCTGGTATACGGATTCGGTTCCACATTTCCCGAGGCGATTTCATCTACCATCTCGCCAAGAAATGCCATAACATACTTTTTCAGTTTGCCCATCTGCACCCGGTCTGCCACGTCACCGGACAGGGTGCCGTCCTTTTTCCGGGTACAGCACAGGATATCCATTTTATCGGTAGGATCCATAGCTGTCAGGGAATCCTCATCCGCAAGGAGAAGTCCTTTCCGTTTCCAAAGGGATTTCCGTTCCTTGGCTGCCTCTTCTTCCGTCAGCGAACCGTCCGCCGTTACATAGGGTGCCCGTGCCGGGAAATACTGCACGCCCGCAGGAACACGCTTTCCTTCGATTACACTTTCCCCCGCATCTTCCAGAGCAAACAGATACAGCAGCATCTGCAGCCCTACACCATTGAAGATGTCGCAGTAATCAAAGTCCTTTTTGCCGGTTTTATAGTCCACCACACGATAATATGTACTTTCTCCCCGCTTCCATATGTCCACACGGTCCACATAGCCGCGAAGTACCGCCGCCATTTTTCCGGCCGGAATGGGAATCGAAGGCATCTCGCTGCTGTCACCGAAGCCAAGCTCAAATTTTTCCGGCAGATAAGCCGATTCGTGCAGCTCCCGCCACAGTTCTTTTACGACCATTTCCAGCTCTCTGGCGTTTCGGCGGAAGAGATATTGCAGTCTCTGGGATTCCAGCTGGCTGAAATGCTCCTGTGTATACTCTTCTGAGTGTGCCATGGCAATGGAGAGCGTTTGATCCAAATCGACCGTCCGGAAGCCTCCAAGGGCCATCACATCCCGCGCCGTTGCCTCCAAAACCGCGTGCACATAAGTACCAAATTCCGCCTGATCGACTGTGGCTTCCTTCCGCTCCTGCGCCCGGATACCATAGCGCAGGAAATAAGCCAAACGGCATTCTGCCTGCTGGTCAATCTGAGATGCAGAGAGGTTCAGCTGTCTGCCGTAAAGTCCACGAATCTGCTCCGGCTGCACAACACCCAATGCATAGCGCTTTCGCCTGAGCGTATCCCGGTATGCGTCTTCCACACCCAGCATCCGTGCTACGTCTTCCCGCTCCCATTTGGCAAGGTAAGCACCGGCAGAAACCGCGTCCGATATTATGGCCGCAGGATTGGGGCACGCCTGCACCTCGCCGCCGGTCATATCCGCCAGCCGTCTGTAAATAAAAGAAGGCTGAGAACTGCAGCAGGATAGTATGATTTTTTCCTCTGCTCCGCAGAACACACCGTAAATCTCCGTAAATTCTTCCTGCAGGCCATCCACAGCGCCGCCGGTCAAGGTCAGTCCCAGACTGCGGAGCAGCACACGCTCCTGGTCATTCAGAAGGCCTGTGGAGCCACCGTAACCCGGAAGATTTCCCTCATTGGCACCCAGCAGAACCAGACATTTCTGTTGCTGGCAGCGCATGGCGTTGGGTGCGCCCACGGTGACGGAATCCAATACCGGCGGGATAGTACCTACATCGTACTGGCTTAACAGCAGCTTCAGCAGACGGGTAAAAGACTCCAAATCCCAGCAGGTTTCACCCAGTACGTCATGGAGCTGTTCAAGAGCATTCAAAAGAATCTCCCACAACTGATTCAGAATCTGGGCACTTCTGTTATCTCCCTCGGCGTCCATTGTTTCCGCCAGCGCCGAAATACGCTGGGCAAATTGGATTTCATCCAGGAAAGCATACAGGCAAATCACCTGCTGGCGCAGGTTTGTTGCATTTCTGAATCCATCGCTCAGTCGGACAAGAGGATCTATGACACAACTTCTGGCGGCATTCAGTTCTGCCATTTCCTGCCGGGAGGCTTCATCCCACTGTCCCGACAGTCCCCGGGGATGTGCCTTCCACTCTTCTTTCCAGCGTTTTCCCGAAATGCCCCAGATAACGCCATAGTTTTCCACCAGATCACAGGCATCCGCAGACAGCGGCGACAACGCACTACGCAGATAACGGAACACATCTCTTTGCTCAAAGCCGCCCAACGCAGTGTCCAGTGCCGCCAAAACGGTGGCAACCACACCGGACTGCAGGATATCCTCCGTGCCGGACAGATAGATGGGAATACCGCATTTCCGGAACACCAGCCTCAGCATTGGTGCATAGGCATTCAGGTCTGTGCAGACAAGCGCAATGTCCCGATAGCGACAGCCGCTGCGTATAAGATTCATGATTTCTTCCGCCGCTGCCTGGCATTCCTGATATAAGGAGGCGGCTTTCAGAATTCTGACGTGCTCAGTCAGTTCCGGATGAAACTCCGTCTTTCCCTGAAACAGGCCGGAGCGAACCGGCTGCAGTACGGTTTCCTTTTCCTGAATCGTGCGAATATGTACTTCCACACCTGCGCGATGGGCACATTCAATCAGTTCTTTTGCGGTTGCTCCGGCCTTTTCAAAAGCAAGATCATGCGAACCGGGAACATCGCAGTTAAGGCCAATGGTAACGCTGGGACTGTACCGGATAAAATGCTCCAGAATCGCCAGATTCTGACGGGTAAAGTCCGGAAATCCATCCACATAGACCACGTGTTCCTGTGCAAAATCGATGTCCTCCAGCTGCTCAAGCACCCAGGTCATCTGATCTCTGGGGTCCCGCTTTCCCCGACTGCAAAGGGTGTCATAGCTCTCCAAAATCAGGGAAAGCTCTTCCAGCTTCTGGGACAGGGCTCCCTCCGTTTGTCCGGCAATCTCCTTCAGGTCTTCGGACGTGATACAGCAGCGTTTGAATTCATCCACTGCATCTACAAGCTCCGCCAGAAATTCCGGCTTGGTTTCCACAGCCGCATACGCTTTCAATCGGCTATGCAATTGTCTGGTAGCGGAGGCCATCGCAACCAGCCGACCTCCGTTATCCAGACATTCCACGGCTGCACTGCCAACCAGGTCGCATACACGGCTTGCAAGGCGGGTAAAAGTCAGGACCTGTGCGTATCGGCTGGCGGTGTCCCCGGCAGCCATGCAGAGACGACGCTCTGTGTCATGGCTGATAAACTCCGGAACCATTAAAATCCTGCCCGGCTGTTTCTGCCGGACATCCTCCGCTATCAAATGCAAAATTTCTTCCCGATTGGCAGTCCAGTCCCTGCCTAGAATCAATGTCAGCACAGTAAGCACCTCCCGGGCGTATTTTCTCTATCATACCACATATGCAACTGGCTAGGCAACCGGAATTCTTATCTGCTGAAAATGTTCTCCAGCTTTCCAAGCATATCCAACAGGAAAAAGCGCACCTGATACCCTTCTTCCCGGACAACGGTACTCGTCAGAGCATCCGAGAAGCCGGCCTCCACAGCCGCCTCCTGAACCCCGCTGACTGTCGCCTGCGTACACAGGGTCGGAAACACAACGCACCACCAGTTTTGTCCCTTTCCTTCTCCGATGGTGATTCTCAGAGACTCATACACTCCGGAAGGAAGAGAAAACGTATCGTACACCCGGGAAGGAAACTTTTCTTCCATAAAGGAGACAACAGCTTTCGCGTCTACGCCCAGTTCTGTCAGCACCTGATTGGCAACCGCCTCCAGCTGAGGCAGATGCTCTCTGATATATTCCTTAGCCTGTTCCACATCCCGGACGTCTTCCAGTGCCTCCTCAAGGGATTCCAGCACCGCATCCCGGACAGACAGCTTGATCTGCTGATCCGAAGCCGTATCCGATGCCGCTACCACATGAAGCCGAATCAGTTCATTATGGAGCTTTTGCCGGTCTGCAATCAGAGAGCCCACATACACCAAACATACCAGAAGCAAGAGGTATCCCAGAAATTTCATCCTTTTTTTCATAAAAAAACACCGTCCATACTGAAATACCTTCAGTATGGACGGCTTTCGGAAAAATTATACAGACTTAGCAATAAACACCATGGGATAGTTCTCTTTCAGCATATTGCAAATAACTGCAGCATACTCAAAGCTATCGGTCATGCAGTATACTGCCGAACCGGAGCCGGTCATCTGAGAACCTATGGCACCGTAGCTGTTGAAAATGGACTTGATATAGTTCAGTTCCAGATGCTCTTCGGTAACCACAGGGTCAAACACATTGCACAGATTGCCCGCAATCTCATTCAGGTTGCCGGAAAGAATTGCCTTTTCCATGGCAACATGATCCGGACGCTTAGCAATCGCCTTCCGGTCGATCCTGGCGTACAGCTCCGGGGTGGACACGGAGAACTCCGGCTTGCAAACTACGAAGATGCATTCAGGAATATCGGGCATCTTCTTTAACCGCTCGCCTCTGCCTTCTGCCATGGCTGTACCGCACAGGGTACAAAAAGGAACATCGCTGCCAATGGTACCGCCAAGCTCTGCCAGTGCCGGCAGAGAGAAGGGGGAATCGTAGTGACGATTCAGCGCCCGCAAAACTGCTGCTGCATCTGCGCTGCCGCCGCCAAGGCCCGCCTGTGCAGGAATCCGCTTGGTAATGCGAATCTCAACACCATCCGGGTCTTTGCCGGTTGCATCAAAGAACAGCTTTGCTGCTTTCCAGGCCAGATTTGTTTCATCGGTGGGGATGCCTTCTTTGTCGCAATGGAGCTCCCAGGGCTTGCCGGTACCGATATCGATTTCCACATCGTCACGCAGAGAAATCGTCTGCATAACGCCTTTGATATCGTGGTAGCCGTCTTCCCGCTTGCCGAGAACATCCAGCGTCAAATTCACTTTTGCAAATGCACCTTCGTAAAGTGTGATCATTTAATTTTTCTACCTTCCAGATAATATCTCTTCTCACGGGCATGACCCATGGAGAATGTTTTTCTCGGCAGCACGCCGCCGGAAATCACGCCGCGGAACAGCTGATGCTTTTCCATGGAGGGCAGCAGGAAGCCAACGGAATTGGGCTTCTGTGCCAGCTCGGCAACTTCGTCGTCGCCATGGATATAGTCGATCTCGCAGGGATTTTCCTTCATCCACTTGTCCAGGAACTCCTGCAGAATAGCAACTGCCAGTTCACCGCGGCTGCGATCCAGGTACAGAGTACCGCGCTCGCTGCCCATCACGTAGGAAATGGCAAAGCCGTCATCGGCGCAGATTTCCTTCATGTCGGCCAGCAGCTTCCTGCCGTCCACACCGGTGAGGATTCTGTGGATAGGCTCAAACACCTGAGAGTCATCATGGATATTCTCCAGCTCCACCAGAGCGTATCTGGCGGGATGGTTGGACAGATCTACGCCGGGATTAGCCTGCTTCAGAGACTCATAGCAGCTCTTTGCAGTAGCCAGAGAGTGGTTGCCATCGCCGACAGCCAGGACAACAGGGGCGCCGTTCAAATCCGCATACTTTGCGGGAACGGAAGCAATGTAGTTTTCCAGACGCTTGTCGAAAGCGTCGGCAACTTCGCCCTGCACCAGCCATCCGGTGATATGTCCGCCGCCTTCCATCAGGTCAAAGTCATACAGAAGAGGAAGGCTATCCTTTACGGCAGCTACTTTCTCCAGCAGTTCCTTCTTGTCATCGTCCAGCAGCATCAGGACATGAGGGAACTCAATGCCGGCATCCTTACGGACACGCTGACGGGGAGGAATCCGCTCCAGGACCGTTCTTTCCGTAGCACGGATAGGAGAAACAGAGCCGTGATTATAGTCATACTGTTCCAGGTCAACTGCGCCAACCAGACCGGGGCGCACAGTACCGTTCTGAAGGGTACGCTCAACATACACATAGGAGTTGGGATAGGTTACGAAAACGTCCTTTGCCAGATACTCATCCATGGTTGCATTGATGCGATTGATAGCACCAGCCTCATCCACGCTGCCGAGATCTGCCTCAGGCAGGATCATGTGCAGAGTCGACTCAGCATCACCAACGTTCTCGCGAACGCGCTTCCAGTAGGCGGCATCAGAAGTAAACTGGTCACAGGCGATGACTGCCCAGCGGCGCATTTCCGCTGTTTTGGGGAGCAAAATATCAGTGGTTCCAAAAATTTTCAATTTGGGGCACTTCCTTTCGGTATTTTTGACGAGAACATTATAACGAACAATGTGCGATTCGTCAATCACAAAAGAATAATTCTCTTAGATATTGGGAATTATATACACAGCCAAAGGAAGTTAAGGAGGTATGAACAATGGATATTTTGGCACTGATTCTGAGCATTATCGGTTGTATCAACTGGGGACTCGTGGGAATTTTCCAGTTTGATCTGGTTGCATGGCTGTTCGGTGCAGGCAGCGTTGTCAGTCGTATCATTTACACAGTAATTGGTCTGGCTGGTCTGTGGTGCATCAGCTATTTCTTCCACAAGCCCCATGTCGGTCCCGAAGCTTAAAACTGGCGGCAGCACCTAAGTGCTGCCGCCATCACTATTTCTGTAATTAAGCACTGGTTACCCGCACGGTACATTCATAAACAATGCCCTGATACTCCGCGTATACAACAGTGGAACCAACGCTTGCGCCCTTTACTCTTCCTCTTTCATCTACAGTGCACACACCCGCGTTCTTGGCCTTAAAGGTAACATTTACCTTGGAGCCGTCTGCCTTGGAGTTAAGGCTGATGGTAAATGTCTCGCCGACCTTGATGGTAACATCTGTATGACTGAGCTCGTAATTGCTCTCAACGGGAGCTTTCACACCGGTGCAGCGTACAATGCAGGTAGCGGTGCTGCCCTGATACTCTGCACGGATCTTGGTCTTACCATTACCGACAGCGGTTACCTTGCCGTTGACAACGGTGGCAATAGAAGGATCATCACTTGTCCAGGTAATATCAGAAGGCTCCAGAGGGCCATCATAGAGAGTCCAGGCAGAGCCATAACCATTCAGGGTGAAGTCGGTACGGTTCAACTCCAGCGCAATGGTCGGCTGGCTGGGCTGGGTAGGCTCCGGCTCGGTGGGCTTGGAAGGATTGGGATCAACAGGCTTGACACCGATATTGCACACGATCTTACATTCCACGGTATGACCACCGCAGGTGATACGGATTATGGCCTCGCCATCGGCAACGGGAGTCACATTACCCTTATCGCTTACCTTAACAATGTTCTCATTGGTGGAAGAATAGTAAACGGTTTCGGTGGTATTGGAAGGCTCCAGAATGGGGCTCAACAGCTTGGTCTCATTGGGTGCGGTGAAGGTCAGCTCTGTCTGCTGAAGCGAAATATTCGTACAGGGAACATGTTCGCCGGGGGTCAGGGTGGAGTGAGAAGCATTGGGCTCATGTCCTCCCTCTTTGCTCAGGTTAATAATACGGATTGCAATATAGGCACAGATCACAATAATCGCAGCCAGCAGAACACCGACAATAATCATCAGTATCTTGTTGGACTGGCGAATGTCATCCTGACTGCGCGCAGGGGCGTGATTTGAAGACTTGTGCTTCTGGGGCTCATGTGCATTGGTATGCGCAGGACGCCGTCTGTCTGCGCCCTCGTCATGGGAAGATACCGGCTTCTGTCTACCCATGTCCTCATCCTCATAGGAATACGCAAGGTCCTGTCTGTCCATGTCTTCCTCTTCATACTCACAATTATGTGCGGGCCGCTGGTGCTCTGTATGAGAAGAATGGCTTACACGAGGTGCTTCCTGCATACCCGCATTACGCTTACGGACATTGGCCGTAGAGAAGCGTCCACCCTTTACATATGCATGATGTTCATTATTATCACCAACGGACTGGCTGGATACATCCGGCTTCGCAGTGCCGCAGATAGGACACTGTGACGCTGTATCCGGATATGCCGTGCCGCATACGTCGCAAATGATCTTGCTCATAGTTTACCTCCATCCTGATGCGCTGATGCACATTCCTTTGTCGTGATGATTATATCATTCCCTTTAAAATAATACAACTAGTAAATTGTAAAATTTTATGTAAATTTACACCAGTCACCATAATGACCCTGAAACAGCAGTCTTTTACGGTGCGCTGCCCTTGCATCATCTTCTTTTCCCTTATAATATGTTATTATTTGCAGCACTTCTGCAGAATAAAACGGTAATTTTTTCAGGTATTTTCATAAACGACAAGTTTCAGACAGAAAGCTGTTGCATTTTACAGTATTTTATTTTATTATATAGGGAGTTTTTTAACAGGAGGCGATAGATTTGTCAGAACCGAAGCTGATCTCACCCATGCTCGACGGCTGCATCATGGGTGAGGCGCTGAGCTGCCATGATGGCGTTCGATGCTGTCCTGCTATACGGGAAGATACTGGCGAAAAGTTTATTGTAAAGATTATCTCCATACCGGCGTCACAGGTACAGCTGGAAGCCCTGCTGCTGACTGGTGCCTATCAGAATCAGGATGCCGCTTTGGAGTATTTCGAAGAGCTTGCAAAAGATATCCTGCGGGAGCGCAACATTCTCAACAGTCTGAGCCGTGTGGAAGGGTTTGTCCCTTACCTGGATGTACAGGTTATTCCCATGGACGACGGCGTTGGATATGAAGTCTATCTTCTGATGCCCTATAACCGTTCGGTAGCCAGAATTTTTAATTCTGACCCCCTGACACATTTGGGCGTCATCAATATGGGACTTGACCTCTGTGCAGCGCTGGCTGCCTGCCGCAGAGCCGGATACCTTTATGTGGATCTGAAGCCGGAGAATATTTTCTATACGGAAGATCAGGGATATCGCATCGGCGATTTGGGCTTCGTATCCATGTCCTCGTTAAAATATGCCACACTGCCCGAAAAATATCACAGCCTCTATACTGCGCCTGAAGTTGTGGACGCTATGGCTGTGCTCAATCCTACAGTGGACATTTACGCATTGGGACTTGTACTGTATCAGGCGTATAACGGAGGCACTCTTCCCTTCAGGGATCATGTGCCGGACGAGCCATTGATCCCGCCGCTGTATGCGGACTACGAAATGGCAGAAATCATTCTGAAAGCCTGTGCCGCAGATCCCAATGAGCGCTGGCAGAATCCGGAGCAGATGGGACAGGCTCTTGTAAGTTATATGCAGAGGAACAGTGTAAATGACACTCCCATCATCCCTGCACCCATAGATGTTTCCGAGCCGGAGGAACCGGAAGAAGAAATCGAAGATTTTCTGCCCGAAGAAGACCCGGACGCATGGATGGATGAGCCGGAAGAAACCGCTCCCCAGACAGAAGCCGACGCAGAACCGAAGCCAGAATCCGGTGCGGAACCCGAAACCGAGTCGGATGTCCAGCCGGACAGTCAGGCCGAGGCCGAAGCGGATACCGAGCCTGAATCCGAACCGGATGCTTCCCCCGAAGCTGCGGAAGAAGATACACAATCAGACGTTTCCCCCGAGCTGGCCTTTATGGACGATCTGACTGCCGATGAAACGGCACCCAGTGAAGAAAGCGCTGCAGATTTGCAGGATACCGCGGTTACCGAGGAAACTTCCGAAATGCTGGCTCAGGCGGATGATCTGATTGCACACGTTCCCCCGGAACCGGTGGTACAGCCGGAACCGATTGACGTTCCCATGCCGCCTCCCATCTTGCCGGAACCCGATCCCGACGAAGAGAAGGATGCAGACACGGAGCATTCGGAATCTCCCGGTGAAACGGAGGCTCAGGAACCGTCCGAAGCAGAAGGCTCCGCAGAAAAAGATGCAGAGGCTGACACTTCTGCGGACGAAATAAAGATCGCAGCCCCCGTCCGAAGAAAAAAGCGCCGAAATTACCGGCGGCTCCTTTGCGTACTGGCAGTATTGTGCATCATTGCTGGTATTGGTTTCTGCGGCTGGTATTATTACAATCACTACTATCTGCAAAACATCGACAATCTGCTCATCGCCGGAACGGAGGATATGCTGACCGTAAAGGTCGTGTCCGATATTGACGAGTCCCTGCTGACGGTCATCTGTACCGACAGCTATGGCAACACGAATCACAGTCCGGTTACCGCAGGCGTTGCGGTTTTCCGAAATCTGGATCCGCAGACACGCTACTCCATCCGAGTGGAAATTGCCGGCCGCCATCAGCTGACCGGTGTTACCACAGAAAGCTTCACTACCGATACACAAACCAACATTCTGAGCTTCACAGCAGGAATCGGCAGCGAGGATGGCTCCGTAATACTGAACTTCACCGCAGAATCTCAGAAAAGTGATAACTGGATCATCACCTACGGTGCAGAAGGCATTCCCGAACAGCAAGTCTCCTTTACCGGTAACAAGGTCACCATCACGGGTCTGACCATCGGTGCAGAGTACACCTTTACCCTGTCTTCTCCCGACACACCGCACATCACCGGAAATACGCAGGTAACTTACACCGGAAGCAACATTATTTATGCTCAGGATCTGGAGATCACCGCCTGCGGCACCGGTTCCCTGACCGCCAAATGGTCTGCTCCCGAAGGAGCTGCCGTCGAAAGCTGGATCGTCCGCTGCTATAACCAGTCGGGTTACGATGTCACTATAACCACTTCCGATACCAGCTATACCTTCACCGAACTGGATCATGATACCCCCTGTACGGTGGAAGTAATCGCTTCCGGTATGAGTCAGAGCGTCAGCACTACCATCTGCGCCAACCCCATTACCATCAAGGATTTCAGCTTCATCAAATCCGGTCCCGATTCTCTGCGCGTTCACTGGAACTTTACCGGAAAAGCCCCGGAAGGCGGCTGGATTGTAAAGTACACCATTGACAACTGCCCTCAGAAAGAGCTGACCGTAACAACGAATGAGACAGCACTCATTCCCCTGCCCGACGCTGACTACAAAATCACCATCCAGGCAGCAGACGGAACGGTAATTTTCAATGACAGCACTACCTACACCTCCGCAAAAGCGCCGAATTTCAACGCTTATAAGGTCACCAATAAGAATATGCTCTTCCAGATGTGTCTGCGTCCCAAGGCGGATGACTGGAAGTGGTTCAATGTTCCGAAGGATCACTACAAGACCAAATTCAAAGCCGGCGAAAAGGCAGCCTTTGTGGTGCGAATGAATCGTACCTATGGTTCTTCCAGAGATGCCATCCATATCAAGTTTGTCCTCCGTGACAGCGAAGGAAACCTGATTCGGATTGACAGCACCGAACAGATCTGGAATAAAATGTGGGATCGCGGTTATTGCGAATTGGATCTTCCCTTCACTCCGGATAAAGCCGGTAACTATTCTCTGACCATTTATTTTAATGGTGCATATGTCACCACACAGGATTTTACTGTGATCTGACAAAAACCAAAGCAGCCGCTTCAAAGCGGCTGCTTTTTCGTAAAAGTAACAAAATAAAAGGACAGGCACTTGCAATCCCCCTGCCCGGATGGTATAATATTCACGGTTTTTGTACACCGGAGGCACTGTGATGAATCCGTCTGACTATACAGCGCAGTCCCTCTCCGGCTGTTGTTACTTTTTATAAAAAACGTAACTGCGACTTGTGCTGTTAAGGTTACGAAGTTGTCGTAAAGATTTTACAGGCGCCGCATGAATTCCATTCGTGCGGCGCTTTTTAACATAGGAGATGTCTGAAAATGATTGCGGTACTGAAACAGAGCGCTACTCCCGAGCAAATTGCATACCTGACTCGCTGGCTGGAAGGAATGGGTCTGGAGATTCATACCTACCACGGCAATAACACAACCGTTCTCGGTCTGACCGGCGATACCGGCAGCGTGGACATGGAGCTTCTCGGTTCTCTGGAATTTGTGGATGTGGTAAAACGGGTTTCCGAGCCTTTTAAGATGGCCAATCGCAAATTCCATCCCAACGACACGATTGTAGAAATCGGCAATGTTAAAATCGGCGGCGGACATTTTGCCGTGATTGCCGGTCCCTGCTCCGTGGAATCCGAAGAGCAGATCATCGATGTGGCCACTCAGGTAAAAGCCGGCGGTGCCGATATCCTCCGCGGTGGCGCATTTAAGCCCCGCACTTCCCCGTATGTCTTTCAGGGCCTGAAAGAAGACGGAATTCGTCTGCTTCTGGAAGCGAAGAAAGCAACCAGCCTTCCGATTATTACGGAAATCATGAACATCAGTACCCTGGATTTATTTGAGGATGTGGACATTATTCAGGTTGGTGCCAGAAATATGCAGAATTACGACCTGCTGAAGGAACTGGGAAAAACAGGAAAGTGCATTCTTCTGAAGCGCGGGTTCTCCAACACCCTGCAGGAACTGCTGATGAGCACGGAGTACATTATGCGTGAAGGCAATGAAAATGTCATTCTCTGTGAACGCGGCATCCGAACCTTTGAATCCTATACCCGGAATACGTTGGATCTGTCCGCCGTTCCGGCGCTGCACGAGCTTTCTCACCTGCCCGTTGTGGTCGACCCCAGCCATGCCACAGGAAAGGCCAGAATGGTTCCTCCCATGGCGGCAGCTGCAGCAGCTTCCGGTGCCGACGGCCTCATGATAGAAGTGCATAACAATCCTTCCTGCGCTCTCTGCGACGGCGCGCAGTCCATCACACCTGCGCAGTTTGCAGAACTGAACAAACGCATACAGGCTGTCCGTAAAGCAATAGAGTAATATACAGGAAAGGAGGATGCCCCATGATCTCGATTCCCGTAACGGCATCCAGAAATTATTGTGTAAAAATCGGCAGCGGCATTCTCCCCTGCCTGGCCTCCGAAATTCATCAGCTTACAAAAGCAACCCGCGTTGCCGTTATCAGTGACAGTCATGTCTGGCCGCTTTACGGCGAGAGCGTGCAGACAATTTTGTCCGATTCCGGTCTGGAAGTCTGTTCCTATGTATTCCCCGCCGGAGAAAACAGCAAAAGCGGGGATACTTTCCTAAAAATTCTGAATTTTCTTGCAGAAAACAGAATCAGCCGCAGCGATTGCCTGATTGCTTTGGGTGGCGGCGTAGTGGGTGATTTGACCGGTTTTGCCGCTGCCTGCTATCTGCGGGGCGTCGCATATATCCAGATCCCCACCACTTTGCTGGCGGCTGTAGACTCCTCCGTAGGGGGAAAAACAGGAATCGATTTGCCCGCCGGTAAAAATCTGGCAGGCGCATTCCATCCGCCCTGTCTGGTTCTTTGCGATACGGATACTCTGCAGACACTTCCAGAGGACATATTCCGTGACGGCTGCGCGGAAGTCATTAAGTACGGCATTCTGTACGACAAGGAACTGTTTAACCGACTGCTGGGACAGGGCCTCAGTTTTGACCGGGAAAGCGTAATTGCAAGATGCGTGGAACTCAAGCGGGATGTGGTTGCACTGGATGAATATGACACCGGTCTTCGGATGAAACTGAATTTAGGACATACCATCGGTCACAGCGTGGAGGCTGCAAGTCATTTTCAGATTTCCCACGGTAAAGCCGTAGCCATCGGTACCGCTGTGATTACCCGCGCCGGCTGCAAGGCAGGCATTTGCAGTCAGGAAACCAAAGATCACATTCTTCGCATTCTGGAAGTATTCGGTCTTCCGACCAGAACAGATTACTCAGCACAGCAGCTTCTTACCCACGCTCTCAGTGATAAAAAGCGTACCGGAGAAACCCTGCGTCTGATTCTGCCGAAAGACATCGGGGAATGCATCATCTTCCCCATGGAAACTTCGGCACTGTACGCCTTCATTCAGGAAGGACTTTAATTATGGATATTACCATCACGCCGGGAATCCTCCGGGGTTCCGTTCGGGCAATTCCTTCCAAATCCCATGCCCACAGACTGCTGATTTGCTCTGCTTTTGCCGATGCCGAAACAACAATCCTCTGCCCGAATACCAGCCGGGATATCGAAGCAACCGTCGGATGTCTGAACGCGCTTGGCGCAGATATCAGACGCACGGAAAACGGTTATATCGTCGCCCCTGTCCGCAATCTTCCGAAGGAGCCCGTGCTCGCCTGCGGTGAAAGCGGCTCTACGCTTCGGTTTATGCTCCCCATTGCAGGTGCTTTAGGAATCGATGCAACCTTCCTGATGGAGGGCAGACTCTCCCGGCGTCCTCTTTCTCCCCTCTGGGAGGAAATGGAACGAATGGGATGCACCCTCACCCGGCCGTCAGAGGACACCATTCATTGCACGGGGCAGTTAAAATCCGGTGCATACACCATAGACGGCAGCATTTCCAGCCAGTTTGTCACGGGTCTGCTGCTGGCGCTTCCCCTGCTGCAGGGAGACAGTCAACTGTCTCTGACCGGCAATGTGGAATCCCGTCCCTACATTGACATTACACTGAAAATCCTTTCCCTGTTTGGTGTTGCAGTGCACAATTTCTCCGTAAAAGGCAAGCAGATTTTTCATTCCCCCGGCAGCATAACCGTTGAAGGAGACTGGAGCAATGCCGCTTTCTTTCTGGCCGCCGCTGCATTGGGGAACCCGGTAACCGTGGAAAACCTGAATCCGGATTCCGCCCACGGAGACCGGATAATCACTGAACTGCTCCCACAATTGCAGAAACACATTACAATTTCTGCTGCAAACTGCCCGGATTTGGTGCCTGTTTTGTCCATCGTGGCCGCCGCCAATCAGGGTGCCGTCTTTACAGACGTTCGGCGTCTGCGTCTGAAAGAATCCGACAGGGTAGCTGCCATTGCTGCCATGATTGAAGCCCTTGGAGGAAAGGCAGCTTCGGACGAAAACACTTTGACCGTCTTCCCCGCTCCGTTACAAGGCGGCAAAGTAGACGCCTGCAATGACCACCGCATCGCAATGGCTGCCGCAATCGCAGCAACCATATGCCGGGAACCCGTTACCATCCTGGGAGCGGAATGCGTGCAGAAGTCCTATCCCCGTTTCTGGGATGTATATAAACAGTTAGGAGGTCAAATATGAGCAGCACCTATGGAGAAAATCTTAAACTTTCTGTCTTTGGCCAGTCCCACGGGGCTGCCATAGGCATGACATTAGATGGCATTCCTGCCGGACTTCCCGTAAATATCGATACACTGCAAATCTTTCTTAACCGCCGTGCTCCGGGACAGGCGGACTTTTCCACACCTCGCAAAGAAGAGGATCAGCCCGAATTTCTTTCCGGTATTGTAAACGGCTTTACCTGCGGTGCCCCCATCGCAGCCATCATTCGCAACCATAATACACGTCCCGGCGATTACGATAACCTGAGAGATTGCCCTCGTCCCGGTCATGCCGACTACACGGCACAGGTCAAATACGGCGGTTATCAGGATGCAGCCGGCGGCGGCCATTTTTCCGGTCGCCTGACTGCTCCCCTCTGCATAGCAGGTGGCCTTTGCAAGCAGTGGCTTGCAGAAAAGGGCGTCCGCATTGCCGCCCATATCACCAATATTGCAGGCATTTCCGACACCCCCCCTTCTCTCGACTGGACGAATCCCAATCTGGATCTTATTGATTCTGGTTTTCCGGTTCTTAATCGGGAAGCCGGTGAAAAAATGCGTGAGGAAATTGCAAAAGCCAAGGCAGACGGTGACAGCGTCGGCGGTCTTATTGAATGCATCGCCACCGGGATTCCTGCCGGTGTAGGTGACCCTATGTTCGGCGGTATGGAAAGCCGTATCGCTCAGATCGTCTATGGCATTCCCGCAGTCAAAGGACTGGACTTCGGCATTGGTTTCACCGGTTCGTCCCTGCGTGGAAGCCAGAACAACGATCCCTTTATTGTTGATCACAACACCGTCCGTACGGAGAAGAACTTTTCAGGCGGTATTTTGGGAGGCATCACCAACGGAATGCCGCTGGTATTCACTGTAGCTGTCAAGCCCACCCCCTCTATTTCCAAACCGCAGCAAAGTGTATCTCTCAGCCGGCTGAAAGTACAGACTCTGGAAATCAAGGGCAGACATGATCCCTGTATTGTTCCCAGAGCCGTGCCCGTAATAGAAGCCGCCGCAGCAATTGCAATTTTTGACGCTATGCTTACCCAATACTAAGGTTATAGGAGAAATACCAATGGACGTTCAGGAACTTCGCAGCGAGATCGATCAGATTGACGAGCAGCTGGTAGAGCTGTTCTGCAAAAGAATGCGCGTAGCCGAGAGCATTGCACACTGCAAAAAGTCCAGCCATATACCGATTCACGTCCCCGACAGAGAGCAGGAGAAGCTCATGGCTGTTTCCCGCCAGGCAGGGCCTCAGCTTTCAAACTATACCCGTGTGCTTTATTCCGTTCTGTTTGAGCTGAGCAGAAGCTATCAGGGAAAACTGACTATGGAATACACGGAGCTTTATAACCGCATTCAGCAATCCATGGCAGCAACACCGCAGCTATTCCCTCAGCAGGCCGCCGTTGCCTGTCAGGGCGCCGAGGGTGCTTATGCACAGATTGCCTGTGAAAAGATATTTAAGTCCCCGTACATCGTTTACTTTAAAAATATGGAAAGTATCTTTTCCGCAATTGAACAGGGGCTGTGCCAGTATGGGATCCTGCCGCTGGAAAATTCCGCAGCAAGCTCCCTTAAAAAGATCTACGATCTCATGATCCGTCACAAATTCTCCATCGTCCGCTCCTTTCATATGCAGGTAGAACACAATCTTCTGGCACTTCCGGATGCAAATCTGCGTGACATCAGGGAGATTTATTCTCACGAA
This sequence comes from Oscillospiraceae bacterium, assembly GCA_020025535.1. Classification (GTDB taxonomy): domain Bacteria; phylum Bacillota; class Clostridia; order Oscillospirales; family Oscillospiraceae; genus Faecousia. Next base: position 277,583 of record JAHHRY010000002.1, read on the forward strand.
CAGGCCTTCTATCAGTGCGGGGAGTTTTTGAGCACGCTTCCCGGGGTAAAAGTAATCCCTGTTGAAAATACTGCCGCAGCAGCAAAGATGGTCGCCCTGTCCGGACGCAAAGATGTTGCAGCACTTTCCAGCCGTTCCTGTGAAGAGCTTTACGGTCTGAAAAATCTTGCCCGATCCGTGCAGGACAAAGGCAGCAACCGTACCCGTTTCATCTGCATCAGCAAAAATCTGGAAATCTATCCCGGTGCCGACAGAACCAGTATCATGATGGTCCTTCCCCACAAACCGGGCGCACTTTACAAGGTGCTGGCTCGTCTGTACGTTCTTGGCATCAATGTGACAAAGCTGGAATCCCGTCCCATCCCGGAAAACGACCTGGATTTCAGGTTCTATTTCGATCTGGAGACTTCTGTATATTCCGAAGAATTCGTACAGCTTATGTGTGAACTGGACGATCTTTGTGAAGAATTTGAGTATCTTGGCAGTTACACAGAGGTGGTATAAATGAAATGCGGTCTGCTGGGCAGAAAACTCTCCCACAGCTATTCCCCAAAAATCCACTCCATGCTGGGAAGCTACGACTATGTGCTTTTTGAAAAGGAGCCGGAAGAACTGGAGTATTTCCTGAAGAACGGCGATTTTTCAGGAATCAACGTCACGATTCCCTATAAAAAGAAGGTCATTGAATATCTCGACGACCTGTCCCCTGCCGCCAAAGAAATGGGAGCCGTAAATACCATCGTCCGCCGTTCGGACGGTTCCCTGATCGGACACAATACGGATTGCTTCGGATTCTCTTCCATGGTGAAAAAAAGCGGCCTGCAGGTTGCCGGGAAAAAAGTATTGGTTCTGGGCAGCGGCGGGGCCTCTGCAACGGCATCCGCCGTCCTGCAGAAAATGGGCGCTCATGCGGTGATTATCTCCCGCAGCGGCGAATCCAATTATGACAATCTGCATATCCATGCGGATGCAAGTGTGATCGTCAACGCCACGCCCGTGGGTATGTACCCGGATACAGGGATTTCCCCTGTAAATCCGGATCTGTTTCTCAAGCTCGAGGGCGTGTTGGACTTGATCTATAATCCTGCCAGAACACAGCTTTTACTGGATGCCGAAAAGAGAAATCTCAAAACGGAGAACGGCCTTTGGATGCTGGTAGCGCAGGCCAAGGAAAGCGCAGAGTGGTTCACAGGCCAAAAAATCCCGGATACCCGCATAGCAGAAATCTATTCTGCTCTCAAATCGCAAACGGAAAACGTCGTACTCATCGGTATGCCCGGCTGCGGAAAATCCACCGTCGGCCCTATCCTTGCAAAAAAAATGCAACGCAGATTTGCAGATGCCGATACCGCCGTTGCGGAAAAAGCTGGTATTTCCATTCCCGAGATATTTGAAAAATTCGGCGAGCCTGGATTTCGGGAATTGGAAACCGCCGTGCTGGCGGAACTGGGAAAACAGTCCGGCCTTGTCATTGCCACCGGCGGCGGCTGCGTGACAATGGAGCAGAACTATCCATTGCTGCATCAGAACGGATGCATTTTCTGGCTGCAGCGCGAGCTTTCCACACTTTCTTCCGAGGGGCGTCCCCTTTCCAAGTCCGGAAATCCGGAACAAATGTACCGTATTCGCAAGTCCATGTACCAGTCCTTTGCTGACCATACCGTGGACAATAACGGTACAGCCGAAGAATGTGCTCAAAAAATATGCTCCATTTGGGAGGCAAATCTATGAAAATTCTCGTTCTGAACGGGCCAAATATCAATATGCTGGGCATCCGTGAACCGGATGTCTACGGCAGACAGACCTTTTCCGATTTGCTGGCTCTGCTGAAACAAACCGCAGAAGACCATAGCCTGCAAATCGATCAGTTTCAATCCAACCACGAAGGTGCGCTTGTGGATAAAATTCAGGAAGCCTACGGTGTATATAACGGGATCGTTATCAACCCTGCTGCCTATACCCATACCTCCATTGCCATTCTGGATGCATTGAAAGCCGTATCCATTCCAACTGTAGAGGTGCATATTTCTGATGTATCCGCAAGAGAACCCTTCCGGCAGATTTCCTACGCCGGCAGAGCCTGCGTCAAAACCATTACGGGACAGGGGCTGGACGGTTATCGTCAGGCCATCCTTTATCTGAAAGAAAACTACGGTTAAAAAAACAGCCCATCAAATGCCCGGGGTTACTAAGGACAGTTTACCGAAATTAGGACAACGAGCATTGCAACAGGACAAAAAATTGCCGAGAAGAACTGTAAAAAGGTTCTTCTCGGCTTTTCTTTTTGTCCGCACATTCGTATTTACCGAAAGACTTCTGTAAAATGAAGGCATAATCAAATTTCAGGAGGTCAAAACTATGGCGCAAACTTTATTTGAACAGAATGGCGGTACTTATACTCAGCAGGGCGATTATTTACTTCCGGACATTAAACTACCTGAACAGCCGGAATGTGAGATCGGAGTTTGGGGCAATCGGCGCAGGCAATATCTCAAGCAGTATCATCGAGTAAAATACTACAATATGCTGACACAGTGTACCCTCTATCCGCACCTTGCTGATATTGAACATCAGGCACAGGAGATATTTCTTCGGCTGGTGGAGGATATGGCAGGGCAACAGGGTGTCAACGAACATTTGAAGTCTACTGACCCAATGTTGTGGGTAGGTAAAATGAATGCAATCCGAAGTGCTGCTATGGAAATAATAAACCAGGAGCTGATATTTATATGAGGCATCCGAAATATTATCTATATCTGAATCCGGAGGAATATCGTCAGCTTTTATATGCTCTGGTAGAATTCAAAAACAAGCTGTACTGTGCAGGAAGATATACAGAGCCGATCCATGAGCCGCTCATAAAAATATCAAAGGCAACTGTTCTATACTACTAAGAACAGTTTTATATAATTATGGTAACGAGCATTGCAACGGGGCAATAAAATGGCCGAGAAGGACTGCAAAAAGTTCTTCTCGGCTTTTCCTATTTTCTGGTTGTCACTAAAGAGAGGTGGCAAATTGATTTTTGCGTAGTTCGTTCAAGTTGAAGCTACCCAAGAAACAAGCATAATCAAAACCAACTTTATAAATACAAATTTGCGTTTATGCTGTTTATTTTCCTTTGCTATTGCATTAGTTATCAAAATCTGGATTTGAAAACATAATGACAGTATTTAACCCTGAAGTGGACGTCAATTCAAGTTCACCATATAAGCAAATTGGTAACTGTCTGTTGTCTTTAAATCTTCTATCAGGTCCGCCTGATTTATTTACATATTTCCAAGTATGACCAATAACTTGTGAATCCTGTGGTACACCCTCACTTTCAATAAAACGAGTGGTGTGAGCTGAAGTAGCAATATCAGAATAGCTTAATGCCCCAATCTTGCTGCCTTGCATTATGAATAATTTATCAGGTAAGAATAGCAGTGTTTCTTTACCCGCCACGAAAGAAGCAACCTGCAAGTTTGCTTTGAAAGGGAAAGGTGCTTTTGTTGTCGATTTACAAGCAGTTCTATTAACTGTGTTGTTCGCCCCTGATGCATACTTTCTATCAATAACCTTACTTGTTTGCATTATCCTCCAAACTTTTGCACACTCAGTAATCTTAATCATTGGTTTCATTCGTTCATCGACTAAGGACTGTTGATCATCATCAATAGAATAATCTAAGTCAATAGTTCCCTTTGTTTTAACGAAAATTTTTAGCACTAAGAAAGCAACTGTCAATATAAGCAAAAATGGAACGCCAAAACCCAGGATCAGAGTACTCCAAAAACCGATATTTGCTAGTTTATTCAGCTTTAGGGCTCTACTTGCGGAAGCAAGCATATCCTCTAATCCCTCAGAAACCATAGCGGTTGCCACATTATTTACTATGTTTTGTGTATCATAATGATTATTGTCAATAGACTGTACGTATTGTTGAGAAGGGCTAACTCCTCGCCCAGAATTGGCTCCGTTATTTTTTCCAGTTTCGTGAACATAGGATATACCTGTTCCGGGTATGGATGCGGTAGTTCTTG
>JAHHRY010000020.1 GCA_020025535.1 Oscillospiraceae bacterium
TGGTTTTCCAAATGGCAGGGCACGATTCGTGTCCTGCCATTTATTTTACTTTGAATTGAAAAATTCTACATTGTGTGATATAATCAACAATCTGTTTGTATATCAATCAAGAATTGGCACAAACTCAATGCAGAATTAAATCTAAGGAGAAAAACAATGGCAAAGTATAACATCAACAAGTTGCTGTGTCTGGTACTCTGTATCGTACTGGCCGCAGCTATGGCCGCCTGCGGCGGCAGCACCGTCCCCTCTGAATCCACCCCGTCCTCCAGCGCCGGCACCCCCGCCGATTCCACCCCCTCCGCTGCCGCACCGGAAACCACTGCCCCCACCGATTCCACCGTCCCCTCCGACGTGATCGTCAAGGGCGAAGGCAAGATTGTTTTCAAGTTCAACGTACTGGGCAAAGACGGCAAGGAAGTCAAGTTTGAAATCCACACCGACAAGACCTCCGTTGGCGAAGCTCTGCAGGAGGTTGACCTGATTCAGGGCGAGATGGGTGATTACGGTCTGTATGTCAAAACCGTCAACGGCGAAACTCTGGACTACAACAAGGATCAGATGTACTGGGCCTTCTATGTGGACGGTCAGTACGCACTGAAGAGCGCCGACCAGACGGAAATCAATCCCGATTCTGTTTACCTTTTCAAGGCCGAAAAGGCATCCTGATTTCATTTGCTTACCGGGGCAGCTTTGTCTGCCCCGGTTTCTTTTATGGATTGATCCGGGAAAAAGCGTAAAATATCCCCCCTCCCGGCTTGTACCCGGTTCCGTTTCCTGTTAAAATGTTTTTATTAAAACAAAGAGGTGACTTTATGAAACGTTTTTTTGCTTGTTTACTGGCCCTGTCAATGGTACTGTGCCTCTGTGCCTGCGGACCCGCTTCCCAGCATGAGGATTCCTCCGGAAAACGTACCATAACCGACTCAAAAAACCGGCAGGTACAGGTTCCGCAGAAGGTGGAAAGCATCGTATGCGTCGGTGTCGGCGCTCTGCGCTATAGCTGCTATCTGGGTGCCCAGGATCTGGTTGTCGGCGTGGAAGACTACGAAAAGAAACCCACCATGTCCCGCCTGTACAACTATGTGAATTTTGAAGCATTCAGCAAGCTGCCCGCCATCGGCGGCAATGGCGACCCCTATGTAGAGGAAATCATCAACATTTCTCCACAGGTCATTGTCATGTCCTCCTACGCCAAGATAGACCCCGATGATCTGCAGAAGAAAACAGGTATTCCCGTAGTGGTCGTCCCCGGAAGCGATACCACCCTGGACGACAGCGCCTACGAAACCATCCGTCTTCTGGGCGAGCTTTACTCCAGAGAAAGCCGTGCCAGGGAGCTGACCGACTACCTCAAAGGCATTGAAGCCGATCTGCAGAAACGCATCTCCGGCATCAAAGAACATCCTTCCGTCTATGTGGGCGGCGTGTCCTTCAAGGGCGCCCACGGTTTCGAGGGCACCGAAGCACATTACGGCCCCTTCCGGCTGATTGGCGCCAACAATCTGGCGGACACCACCGGCCAGTCCGGCGCTTTCAACATCGATCTGGAGCAGGTGCTCCAGTGGGACCCCGATGTGATTTTCCTGGATTTCAACGGTATGAAGCTGATTCAGGAGGATTACGCCAAAAACCCCGGTTTCTACAACAGTCTGACCGCCGTAAAAGAAGGCAGAGTTTATTCCCAGATCTCCTTCCGCTCCTCTGCATCCAATCTGGAAACCGCTCTGGCCGATGCCTACTATGCCGCTGTCGTCCTGTATCCCGACGCCTTCAGCGACGTGGACATCGAAACCAAAACCGGTGAGATTTTCCAGATGCTGCTGGGCAGCAATCCCTATCCCGACCTAAAGGAGGCTGGCTATGAATTCCGTGCCCTTTCACTCGGCAAAGAACAGCTGTGATCCCTCGTACAGAAAACTCCGTGTCCGCAGCATTTCCTTTCTTATCGGCCTTTTTCTCCTGCTGGTGGTAGGATTTGTCCTGTCCCTTGCCTCAGGCTCCTATAATACCCCCATCGGGGAGCTGCTGAAGGGCGTTTTCGGCATGGCCTCCGATGACAGAATCAATCTGGTGGTCCGCAACAGCCGCCTGCCCCGGATCTGCACCGCCATGATCGCCGGTGCCGGTCTCGGAATCACCGGCTGCGTGCTGCAGGCCATCCTGCGGAATCCGCTGGCTTCTGCCTCTACCCTGGGTGTGTCTCAGGGCGCCGGTTTCGGTGCCGCCTTTGCCATCGTTGTGCTGAACATGGGCGCTGTGGGCGGCCTTGGCAGCATGACCATTCCCCTCTGTGCCTTTGTGGGAAGCATGGCTGTAGCGCTGGTAATTCTGGGACTGAGCCGCTTCCGTCAGATTTCCGCCGAGGGCATCGTGCTGGCAGGCGTGGCAATCAGCTCCATGTTTACCGGAGCCACCACGCTGATTCAGTATTTCGCAAACGAAATCCAGCTGAACACCCTGGTTTTCTGGACCTTCGGCAATCTGGGCAACACCGACTGGGGCGATGTGGGCATTATGGGCATCGTGGTGCTCTGCGTCAGTGTTTACTTTCTCCTCCACCGCTGGGACTTCAACGCCCTGCTGAGCGGTGAGGAAACCGCCATCAGTCTGGGCATCCATGTCAAAAAGCTTACCATGGTGAACATGATCCTCTGCTGCCTTGCCGCCTCCGTGATCGTGTCCTACATTGGTCTGATCAACTTTATCGGTCTGGTGGCCCCCCACATCGTGCGGATGGTGGTGGGCAACAACCACATTTATCTGCTGCCCGGCTCCGCCATGGCAGGTGCCCTGCTGCTGTTGCTGGGCGATCTGTTCGCCAGAGTGGTCATCAGCCCCGTAATTCTGCCCATCGGTGCCATTACCTCCTTCCTTGGTGGTCCTCTGTTCCTGTATCTTCTGTTCAAGGGAGGTAAAAAGGAATGCTGAGCGTAGAGAACCTCTCCTACCACTACAAGGGCGGCCCCACCGTGCTGAATGAGGTAAGCTTCTCCGTGGAGGACGGCGAATTTCTCGCCATCCTCGGCAACAACGGCGTGGGCAAAAGCACCATGCTGAAGTGCTTCAACAAGATTCTTTCCCCGGACAGCGGAAAAATCATCATGGACGGGGACGACCTGCTCCGGCTGGAGCGGCGGGAAATCGCCCGGCGAATCGCCTTTGTGGCGCAGAGCGTGCCCAGCACGCAGATGACCGTTCACGACATCGTCATGCTGGGTCGGAAGCCCTACATGAAATGGGGCTTCACCGAAGAAGACCACCGCATCGTCCACGAAGCCATGGATCAGCTGAAAATTTCCCATCTGCGAGGCAGATTTTTAAGTCAGCTCTCCGGCGGCGAGCGGCAGAAGGTGATGCTGGCCAGAGCCCTGGCACAGCAGCCCAAGGTGCTGCTGCTGGACGAGCCTACCAGCAGTCTGGATATTCAGAACCAATATCAGGTACTGCAGATCGTGCAGGACATCTGCAAAGAGAAAAAAATCACCGCGATCATTGTCATCCACGACCTGAATCTGGCGCTGCGGTTCTGCAGCCGCTTTCTTTTGCTGCGGCATGGTGAGGTCTACCGCTGCGGCGGCCGGGAGATTCTGGACCGGCAGGCCCTGTCCGACGTGTACAAGGTCAACGCAGAAGTTGTGGATGTCAAGGGTCACGGTATGGTAATCGTAGATTAAAGGAGCTTTTATATGAAAATTCTCGACGAAAACAAAGAACTTTGGAACAAAGTCGTGGCATTCCACGGCCACGAATGCGGCGGTCTTACCATCGGCTACAAGGTCAGCCTCTATGCCATGGAGCTGCTGGATCTGCACTTCTCCAAGGATGAAGATGTGGTCTGTGCGGCTGAAAACGATTCCTGCAGCGTGGATGCCGTTCAGGTGCTGCTGGGCTGCAGCATCGGCAAGGGCAATCTTCTGTTCCATATGCGGGGCAAGCAGGCATTCTCGTTCTATAACCGTACCACCGGAAAGTCCGTCCGTCTGGTGCTGAAGCCCAAGCCCGAAGGCATGACCAAAGCAGAAAGCTTTGCCTATTATCAGAGCATGGAACCCTGTGAGATGTTCGACGTGAAGGAAGCCACCATCCGGCTGCCGGAACACGCCCGCCTTTTCGACTCCTACACCTGCGAGTGCTGCGGCGAAGTCACCGGTGCCAACTGGATCCGTATTCAGGACGGCAAAAAGCTGTGTCTGGACTGCTGTCAGAACTACGACCGTTTCCGGGTTTGACCCCCGATTGATTTCCTCCCTGATAATACGCCGCCCCGTATCCGGGGCGGCGTATTATTTCCCGGGAACGGCAGAAAATACGGACAAAATCCTTTACAACCCTTATCTCCCCTGATACAATAAGGAAAAATTCAAGGAGGATCTGCCATGGCCTGGAATGCAGAGGAAGCGCTGGCCTATTACAAATCTCAGGGCGCACCCGGGGATCAGAACGCCCTCACGAGCCTTCTGCGGGAAGCACAGCAGGAAAACGGTGACAGTATCCCCCGGTGGCTGCTGCCCAAAATTTCCGCCGCCTACGGCCTGAAAGAAAGCTATCTGACCGCTATCCTGCGGCGGTATCCCAGCCTGCGTCTGGCAGACACCCACTGTCTGGAGCTTTGCGGCAGTAAAAGCTGCGGCGGCTCTCTTGCGGAATTTGCCGAGCGGCTGCACCGGCAGAATCCGGAAGCGTTCTCCTTGAAATACACCGGCTGTATGCACTTTTGCGGCAAAGGTCCCAACATCAAATGGGACGGTCAGCTCTATCACAAAGCCGACGAAGCCCTGCTCCGGCGGCTGGTAGAAAGCATCGGCAAATAAACCATGATCGGGAGGATTTATGAAAACTTACGAACTGATTATCGAGCGCCGTCAGCCCTCCTGCGGCGGCAAGCCCCCCAAGGACGTACAGCTGCGTACCGTTACCACGGACGACCCTGTAGCCTATGTAAGGAGCATCGAAAAGGACGGCCAGCTGCAGGTGACTTCCGCCGACGGCGAAATCGTGATTTCTCTGGAAATCGGAAGCAAGCGTGTCAAATACACCTTCACGGAAGACTGAAAAACCGAGGCACCCTGTGGGGTGCCTCGGTTTTGGCTTATTGGAAATCACGCTGCCTCAAGTTCTGTCTGCCGCTCTTTTTTGCGGAGCACTGCCCGGAACAGAACCAGCTGCACCAGGAAGGTGAGAACCCAGGAAATCAGATAGGACAGATACAGGCACTGGGGCGTATGGTACTGGGGAATCTGGAAAATGGTATAAATCCATGCGATTCTCAGGCCGCAGACGCCCAGAATGGTAACCACCATCGGCAGGAACGAAGCGCCCAAACCTCGCAGGGCGCCGGTAGCCACGTCCATCATTCCACAGGCAAAGTACGGAACACAGATATAGAACATTCGGGTAACACCGTACTGGATGGCTTCCGCGGAATCTGTGATATAGAATTTCAGCAGATAGGGAGCAGTCAGATATGCTGCCGTTCCGAGAGTCACGCCCACGGCAGTAACACAGCCGATACACACGGCGAAAATTTTCTTAATGCGTCCGTACTGCTGGGCACCGGCGTTCTGTCCGATGTAGTTGACCGCCGTCTGATGGAAAGCATTCAGCGACATATACACAAAGCCTTCCAGATTACCGGCAGCGCCATTGCCTGCAATCAGCGTTTCGCTGCCGAAGGAGTTGATGGAAGACTGAATGATGACATTGGAAATAGAGAACATGGAACCCTGAATACCGGCAGGAAGGCCGATGCAGATCATTTTTTTCAGCTGTTCTCCGTAAATGTGCATCCGTTTCAGATGGAATTTACAGGCATCGGTGCGGCGGACAATGGCCAGCAGCACCAGTATTGCGGAAATCGCCTGAGAAATGATGGTAGCCAGCGCCACACCTGCCACATTCATATCCAGCTGGGTGACAAAGAACACATTCAGGATCACATTGATGACACCGGCAATGGTCAGATAAATCAGGGGATTTTTAGTATCGCCCGCAGCCCGCAGGATGGAGGCGCAGAAATTATAGAGGACGGTAAAGGTCATGCCTGCAAAGTAGATTTGCATATACTGAGCCGAGAGAGGAAGTACATTGTCCGGTGTTTTCATCATTTTCAGCAGAGGTCTGGCAAAGCCCACGCCCACCACGGTCAGAAACAGGCCGCTGATCAGTGCCACCGGGATGGCGGTATGAACGGTACGGTGGACAACCTCATCCTGTCTGCTGCCCAGACCGTGTGCAACACAGACACCTGCGCCCACAGAAAGACCCACAAACAGGTTGATAATCAAATTGGTCAGAGGTCCTGTGGAGCTTACGGCGCCGACACTGATGCTTCCGCAGTACTGGCCTACCACAACCAGGTCAGCAGCATTAAAAAGCAGCTGCAGGACGCTGGACAAAATAATAGGAATGGTGTATTGGACAATTCCGGAAAACAGCGGTCCCCGGAGCATATCCACGTTTTTAGACTTCATAGCATTTCTTCTTTCTTTTTTCATTTTTATTTCTATATCTCGGTACATTATAGACGTTTTCCCCAAAAAAGCAAGAACGTAATTTCTCTCTTTCCTGTTTTTGAGGACAGAGACAGCCTCCGGCGTCGGAGCCAGTCAACCTTCTCTGGCAAAAATGGCGTTTTTCCCGCCGGATAGCAGCAAGCCGCCGTCCCCCGGACGGTAACATCTCATGGGTTCGAGTCCTGTCTGTTCCTCCAATAGCAGAAGAAAGACACCCCAAAAGGGTGTCTTTCGCTCGTCAGGCCATGCCCTGCGGATCTGTCTGCTGACCGGGGCGCAAGTCAAATTATTAAGGGCCGCCCGGACACTAAAATGCGTGTCGAGGCTCTCGACTGGTGCGGGCGACAGGATTGATTTGCATTTTCCCATTGGGAAAATAGTTGTTTGTCTGCGTCCAGCCGCAGACAGTTACCGTCCCCCGGA
>JAHHRY010000003.1 GCA_020025535.1 Oscillospiraceae bacterium
GCAAGAGTCTGCAAAACTCTCATTCCCCAGTTCAAATCTGGGCGGTACCTCCAAATGAAACCGCTTCTCTTTTGAGAAGCGGTTTTTTCGTTTCCATCCGGAAAAGACGCAGTATGGTTTCGTACATACTGCGTCTTTTTGCATATATCCTGAACTGGCAAAAAACGGCTGCGGAACGGGAAGGCTTTCCTGTATTCATTACATAAGAAATGCCTTTACTTTTTAAAAGGAATATGTCATAATGAACCTGCATCACAGCTGAGTTTTCCTGTATAGGTTCTGAAAAAGTTCAAACAGACTGCGTTTCTGGGGCTGCAAGGCGTTGAACGCGTTTTATGGAGGAATATGCGATGAAATTGGAAATAAGAGATATTCAGAAATCCTTTGGAGAGAAGCATGTATTAAAAGGCGTTTCTCTTTCGGCTGAAGGGGGAAAGGCATTTGGACTTCTGGGCAGAAACGGAGCTGGCAAAACAACATCTATTCGTATTCTGATGAATGTTTTTCCTGCCGACGGCGGGGAAGTGCTGTTTGACGGAGAGCCGATTGCCTATGATAAAGTTCAGTTTGGCTACCTGCCGGAAGAAAGGGGACTGTATCCCAAAAAGAAAATCATAGATCAGCTGGTTTATTTCGCTGAGCTGAAGGGCATGAGCCACAAGAATGCAGTTGCTTCTGTGGACGATTGGCTGGAGCGGCTTGGAATGGCAGAATACCGCAATAAGCGACTGGATACCCTTTCCAAAGGCAACCAGCAGAAAATACAGCTGATTACGGCGCTTGCCCACGATCCTCAGGTCATCATATTGGATGAGCCTTTTTCCGGTCTGGATCCGGTAAATGCCAGACTATTGAAAGACGTGGTTAAGGAAGAAATTGCCAAGGGAAAGATTGTTCTGTTTTCCAGCCATCAGATGAATTACATAGAAGAATTTTGTGACAATATCGCAATTCTGAATAACGGACAGGTCGCCATTTCCGGAGATCTGCACGCCATCAAGAGAAACTACCCGCGGAATCGTCTGGTGGTTCAGTCGGAGCAGCGGGACGAGATCAAGGATTTCCTTGGAAGCGACTGTGCGGACTACGAGAACGGAGCGCTTCTCATCACCATGAAATCGGCTGATGAAAAGCAGACGATGATGAAGAAACTGACAGACCGGTTTGATATAGACGAGATCAAAGTGTTTGAACCTTCTTTGAACGATATTTTTGTTGAGTATGCAGGTGAGCAGGGCAAGGAGGCAGCAGTATGAAACAGTTTGACAAGATATTAAAATTTGAACTGAAAAACTACTTTACCAACAAGGTTTTTGTCGGCATCACCCTGTTTATGGTACTGGCTATCGTAGTCGTGATGTTTTTCCCGCAGATCAGGCAGGTGTTTGGAACAAACGACAATGCCGGCACACCGGATGTGCCCGGCAGCGAATCCGGCGAAACCGTCGATCCTGAGAGCCGGCCGACCATGCTGCTTGTAAGCGACAGGGAAGAAAACGAGGGCCTCCTGAAGGAAGCGTTTACAGCTGCTTTTCCCGAATATCATGTGGTTCTCTCGGATGACAGCGCTGAAGATATCAAAGACCAAATTACTTCCGGTAAAGTGGAATGCGCTTTTGTTATGAAGAGCCTGACTTCCTACACATATTTTGTAGACAATCTTTCCATGCATGACAGCAACACCGCGATAGCAGACACCGTGCTGCAAAACGTCTACCGGATGAGCATCATGATCGGCAGCGGTATGACGCCTGAGCAGGCACAGGAAGCTCTTTCCGTTCAGATTCAGCACGAAACGGAAAAACTTGGCAAGGATCAGATTCAGAACTTTTTCTATACCTATATTATGATTTTTGCGCTGTACATGGTCATTCTGCTCTACGGACAGATGGTTGCAACCAATGTGGCTACCGAGAAAAGCTCCCGCGCCATGGAGCTGCTGATTACCAGTGCCAAGCCTGTCAGCATGATGTTCGGAAAGGTTCTTGCTTCCTGCATTGCCGGCCTGACACAGCTGGTGGCAATCTTTGGCTCGGCTCTGCTTTGCTACAACCTGAATAAAGAACACTGGGCGGGCAACCTCGTTATTTCTTCCATTTTCAATATGCCCGTGGATCTGTTTGTTTATATGCTTGTGTTCTTTATTCTGGGCTTCCTTATCTACGCCTTTATGTACGGAGCCATTGGCTCTACCGCTTCCAAGCTGGAGGATATCAACACATCGGTCATGCCGATTACGATGCTGTTTGTTATTGCGTTTTTGGTTGTGGTCTTCTCCATGTCTTCCGGAAAGGTGGACACCATCCTGATGAAGGTGTGCTCCTTTATTCCTTTTACATCTCCCATGGCGATGTTTACACGGCTGGCAATGAGTACGGTTCCTTTTTATGAAGTGGTCATTTCCATTGCCATTCTGGTTGGCTCGGTGGTCGGCGTCGGTGTAGTTGCCGCCAAGATATACCGGGTCGGTGTTCTGCTCTATGGTACGACACCCAAAATCGGTTCCATACTGAAGGCTATCAAAAAAGCCTGAGAATATGGATGCGTGGCTCTCTGACGCTTACGACACGGCGTGAGAAGTCTGCCAAAACAGAATTTCGTCCCTCCGGAAAAGACAACAATATAGGCAAAGAGCCGATGGACTGCGAAGCTTTTACAGTTCATCGGCTCTTTTACCGGGTGGCATCGGGTCAGTACTTTTTGGAAATCCGGTAGGTATAGTAAATATCAACAGGCAGCTGGATCAGCAAGAAGCAGAATACCGGTAATGATACAAAGCTTTTCGTTGTTTTTGCCGTCTTTTTCCTGTCCGGAAGCATACTTGGCAAGGGCCTGCATGATAAAACCAAGGACGATTGCAATTACCGGGAAAATGAGCGTTTCATATTTGCTTCCCCAGCGGGTTACCTGATTATTGGCATCGTAGTGGGCGGGAATCTGATCCGGAAGAAACGGCAGAGCCAGAAGGGTCAGAAGCAGGGGCAAAAACATCAGAGGGAAAAACAGCACCTTTTTGGATTTCATAGCTAACCTCCTCGTAAGTCTCTGATCCAGACGATTGCTTCGTCCAGAACAGGCAGGTTCAGTTCATAATAGATGTAGTTTTTGAAACGGGTTTCGTAAATCAAATCTGCTTTTTCAGCTTTGACAGATGATACGACAAAGCCTGCGGGGTCATGTTCAGCGCACCGGCCAGATCTCCCGAATTGATTTTGCTTTCTCTTAGTTTCATCAGAATCCTTCTTCGGTTTTCGTCTGCCAGTGCCGATAAAATTTCAGGGACAGACATAAGAACACCTCCCGGGTATTTCAAATTCTGTTGAAATAGATTATGTGGAACAATGCACGCCAGGTCAATAACTGTTTCAAAAATATTTTAAATACTTTCACGCCCTGTCCTTCCGGAACGTACTGCTTTTTAGAACGGAGCCGCTAAAAGGGCACTGAACCGGCTGCAGAGAATGACTTCAAAAGGAAAGTGAATTCGGCTATACTTTTCCCGGCAACTGCAGTATAATAAATGCAACTAAGACAGCAAGAAGGTTATAGATCGTGATCAATGAAAAGAACGAAAAAAATATCCTGCTGATGTCTTTCTTTGCAGGACTTATATTTGCCATTGTGGAGTTTGTTTTTTCCATCTACAGCCATTCGCAATCGGCACTGATGGATGCCGTATATGATGCCTCCGAACTGGTTTTTATTGCATTGCTGCTGTTCCTGACACCGCTTTTTCATAAGCCCATATCGGAAAAGCATCCCTATGGATATTTTCAGGTGGAGTCCGTATTCCTGATTATCAAAGGATTTATGATGGTTTCCGTGACTGTGGGCGTTTCCGCACAGGTGATTGAGTCGGCTTTGTCGGGAGGCAACCCTGTCAATGGAATACAGATTGCGCTTTTTCAGCTGATTCTCGGCATTGCCAGCGTCGTTGTCTATTGTATTATGAAGCGGATGAACCGCTCCCTGTCTTCACCCACCGTGAAAGCCGAACTCCTGGAATGGAAACTGGATATTGCATACAGCCTTGGTATGTCGGGGGCTTTCTGGGCATCGACGTTTCTGGAGAAAACTTCACTGGCATTCATTGCACCGTATTTCGACCCGATCATGGCAGTATTGGTGGTTGTGTTCATGCTTCCCGAAACGGTCAAAATACTTTGGAATGCCATAAAGGATGTGTTCCTGTTTTCTCCCGACGAACAGATCGTCAACCAGATCAAGGATATTTGCAGCGATATTATGCGTGAAAAGAATTTCGTTCCGTCCTTTTTTGACGTTACAAGAACCGGCCGCCATTTGTGGATTTCCATTTACTTCCGGATCCCGGAGAGCAGTCTGTGCGTAAGTGATTTGAAAATTGTTACGGACAAAATAAACGAGCAGGTATCTTCTTCGTTTAACGAATGCACCTGCGAGTTGATTCTGATGCCATAAACAGAATAACAAAAGAAAAACCGCATCCGTCAGTCTTCCTGCTGGCCGGATGCGGTTTTTTGACAGAAGATATTCAGCTGCGGGAACTGCCCGGACACTTTGCTCTGATAAAGCAGGATGGTTTTCTCTCTCAGCCTGTGGTATACTTGGACCAGCAGTAAAATCGCTGTTCAGACAGCGGGACGGGAGCGGATAT
Organism: Oscillospiraceae bacterium; assembly: GCA_020025535.1. Taxonomy (GTDB): domain Bacteria; phylum Bacillota; class Clostridia; order Oscillospirales; family Oscillospiraceae; genus Faecousia. The sequence goes on from JAHHRY010000003.1 coordinate 4,637, forward strand.
CATGACAGAAGTGGAACTGAAGGCGGCTATATCACGGAATCAGGCGGCGGAGCTGCCGGGACAGCTGCTTGCGCTCGGATTCCGGGAGCAGGAGCAATTACAGGAAACCGATTTGTATTTTAACGGAGACGGGGAGCGTGACTTCCGGAAAACGGACGAGGGCCTGCGTCTGCGAACCTGCCGGGATCTGGTTTCCGGAGTATCCGAAACCCTGATGACCTATAAAGGCCCCAAGACGGATCTCCGCTCCAGCACCCGAAAAGAGCATGAGACTGCGGTTGGAAATCCGATGGAAGCCCGGAAGATGCTGGAGGCGCTGGGATTTGCTCCGGTGTATACGGTTGAAAAAACCAGACGGACCTTTTCCTGCGGCAGCATCACGGCGTGTCTGGATCAGGTGGAACATCTGGGTGATTATCTGGAACTGGAAATTCTCCTTGTGTCCGGCAATCAGGAAAATTCGGTGGATATTCTTCTGAAACTTCTGGATCGGCTGGGAGTGTCCCGGGAGACGCTGACACGGGAATCCTATCTGGAGCTTCTGGTTAGTTCCGGCATTCCCCAAAAGACTTCGTAAGGGAGAAAGAATCGCCGGGCTTTTCAGCATAGCTGACAGCTGTCCGGAACGTCATTTTTTTGGATGTACGCATGAAGCTGATGGACAGCACAGGGCGTTTGCTATGGCATCTTCCGTAGCATTGTACCGCCAAAGGCGATTAAGACTATTTTTTGATCCAGGAGAATCCTTCCTTCATTGTAGATTGTTATGGTCGGTATAGAAAGATAATTCAAGCAGCTCCTCCCGCCTGAAAACAGGACGGGGGGAGCTTTTTATCAGTTTGGGAATCGTAAATTCCGGCGTATAGGGGAGGTGCCGGGTGAGGAGGTTCGGAAAAATCCGTCAGAAGTTCGTATATGCAGGGTGCGTTCCAATTGAGCCTCCGGAAGAAGCGTTGGACGAAAATGTGCAACTTTTATCCGTTCTCTGGCCATGGTGGGAGGGGATATTCTGGACGATATTCAAAAATTCAAAAGGAACATACAAAGGAGGCGGATTTTTCAATGAAAGTAGCGGAGATTTATGTATCAAACAATACGGCTCAGGTGAAAAAGCTGAACGATGTAACCAGAGGTATGGTTGGAGCAACGGTTTTATTTACATTCTCAAGGGAATGGGATGGCCTGAGCAAGACTGCTGTTTTCCGCAACAATCGGGAAGCACGGGATCAGGTCAACATCAGCAGCAACCAGCCGGTGGAAATTCCCTGGGAGCTAATTGCGGACGCAAACGGAGAGCTTATGGCAGGCGTATGCGGCTTCGACGAAACAGGCAATGTCGTGATTCCCACAACATGGGCGGTGATAGGCAGGATCAATCCGGGTGCAATACCATCGGACGCTCCTGCTGCTCCACCTACACCGGACTGGACACAGCAGATTCAGGCGCAGACAAATGAAGCGCTGAAGGAAGCCACAAAGGCTAAGCCCTATGCAACGCAGGCAAGACTCGCCGCCGAAAAGGCAGCGGTGTCTGTGAATGCCTCAAATGAGAATGCACAAAATGCCCGGTTGGCTGCAGCTATGGCAGCAGAGTATGCCGACGGAGCACAGATTGCGGCACAGACATGCAGCAAAAGCACTGAAATGGTAAAGCAAGATATGCATATTGCCGAAGAAAGTGCCAGAGAAGCTGCTGCAGGAGCTGCGGCAGCAAAGGCTGCGGCAGCGCAGGCGGCAAAGGTTGTCAATGGAAAAGCTGACAGGATCTATGTCGACAACTACTTTGCATCGTCTGTCAGTGAAAAGCTGTCAGGAGAGATTGTGTCAACGGGCATGGTTGCCCCGGTGGCGCATGAACTGATATGTAGAGTCAGCAGTAAGAACATTCTTCCGTATCCCTATGTGGAAACTACAAAGACGGAAAACAATGTGACTTTTGCAGATCACGGCGACGGAACGATTTCCGTTTCGGGAACGGCGGCGGGGTATGCAGGATTCTGTTTTGTAAAAAAATTCCCTGTAGAAATGGGAAGAACGGTCACGCTCTCCGGCATGGGAGCCAACTCCCGGAACTTGGTGTTTTATATACTGGCAAGTTATGAAGACGGAACTACGGCGAATTACTATGCTGGCAAAACGATTTCCATGGATACAGGAAAGTATTCCAATAAAATCTATCTGGAAGTTGGCATCAAACGCGACAACAATGCGGTTACTATGGCCGAAATTGCTCCTATCCTGGAATATAGTGCAAAGCCTACGATGTACACGCCCTATGTCCCGGATCTGAAACATACCACGGTCAGCGTACAGGGAAACAATCTGGTGGAGCCTTTTTCGGAAAGAGACGTATTCAGTGCACACAATGCAACATACAAGATAGTTGCCGGCGGAAACGGCATTCGTGTTACCCCCACGGACAGTCAAAGTCAGGGACATATCCTGCGGCAATCTCAAAAAATCCATGTAAGGAAAGGTATCACATATGCGGTAAGTTCCCGGACAGTAAAAACCAATGCAGGTATGTCGGTAAAAATCTGCGTATTAAACGGAGACAGAGTAGTCAGCGAAGATGCTGTATTTACGGCTGCCGACAACTGCGATGTGAGCCTTGGCTTTTATGTGGGCAACGGCGGGAAAGGAGATTATGCCGAGTTCCTGAATATTATGCTGGAAGCAAGTGAGGAGAAAAATTCGTGGAGTTCCTATGTGCAGCCTCGTATTTTTCACCCCGAAGAGGATGGAACGGTTTTGCATATGCAATCTGTATCTCCGGGAATGTCCATCATGACGGATACTCCCGGTGTGCTGATTGAAGCGGGGTATATCGTGGATACGAAAAAGTACATTGATAAGAAATTTGAACAGCTGAACAACGCTATTCTTGCCATAGGCGGGAATATTTAAGGAGGTTTTCGTATGTTTTCACTGAGAATGTTTATCAAGAAAGGTCTGTTGAATGCCGTGGGAAAAATGGCAGATTATCAGGTAATTCTGAATGCCGCAAGCTGGCAGCAGAAGGGCGTCCTGTTGAATGAGGACCTGGCAGAAATTGATGCGGCGATTGCGGACCTGAACAGAGCGAAAGAAATGAACGAGGATCCGGATGCCACCCGAATGGCCTGAGCTACGGAAAAAATTCAGAATTTCCCAAATGATTTCTAAAACAGGATAAAACAAAAACTTCTCTGGTTGTTGGAAAAACAATCAGAGAAGTTTTTTTATTTGGAAAGCCTGAAAAAACAGCGGCGCTGCAGAAGATTATTTCGTTGCAGGCTCCAGCAGTTTCAGAGTTTTGCGGTCACAGTCGATTTCATAAGTCAGGCCGAGAGGGAATACGCCGATGGGGTAGGCGTGGCCTACGTTGACATTGTACAAAATCGGCAAATCGGGGAGACCTGCTTCAAATCCCACTACCTGTTTATAAATTTCCTGATAGGATTCTTCCTTGTCTCGGAATGCCGGTTTGCCTACCAGTATGCCGCTTAGTACATTCAGAATGCCCTGCGCCTGCAGATTCCGCAAAAGTGCACAGAGCAAATCCTCCGGCATATTGGATTCGCTGCTTTCAATCAGCAGAATTTTTCCCTTCCAGTCCTCCAGCGAAGGCCACAGGGAGGTTCCCAGCAGATCGGGAAATACATCGATGCAGCCACCCAGCAGCCGGCCGGTTGCTTTTCCCTTGCCCTGCAGGACCTTATAGCCGGAATTGGGATAGCGGGGCGTTTGCTCGCCCATATGCTCTTCACCCCACCAGACTTTATCGCAGTCGTAGCTGCAGTAGTCGCTGCAGGGAATGTCCAGTGCATCAACGGGATGGAAAAGCGTTTTGTCAATGGAATCTTTCGTATACGAATTGATTTCCACATACTCGGCCAGATTGTTCATGACGGAAAGACCATAGTAAGATACCAGACCCGCCTTGTGCATCATAAAGTGATTTGAGGTGGTATCGGAGAATCCGGTGAAGATTTTGGGGTTGTTCCGCAGGACATCAAAATCGATATAAGGCAGCAGGCGAATGGTATCATCGCCGCCGATGGCGTTGAATACTGCCTTGATTTCCGGGTCGCGGAAGGCGTCCATGAGATCCTGTGCTCTGGCTTCCGGGTGGCGATACAGATAATCGATGCCCTTCAGCGCATTGGGCATGGCGATGACTGTCAGACCGTAATCCTTTTCCAGCCGTTCCTTTGCCAGATAGTATTTATGGATAAACATATCTTCTCCCAGCATACCGCGGGACAGCGATACAATGGCAACCTTATCGCCGGGGTGCAGACGTTCCGGTTTCAGCATACTTAATACCTTCCTTGTTTTGATGATTTTAGTATATCCTTTGACGCAAAAGGGCGCAGACCAAAGTCTGCGCCGCATATGTGCATTTCATCCGACTACCTGTGGATCCGTGCAAAAGGAGCAGCGCTTTTATCCATGCAATTACCATTCATGTTCATGAAAACCGACTCCTTCCTGCAATGTCAGGGTCATCATAACATTGCACCGGACGGAAGTCAAGTCATAAAGTAATCTCAAGATGGGAGCCGTCTGCGCCGATTATTTCAATCAGTTTCCAGCCTTTATGATGGCGTTTGTACTCCTTCAGGATTTTTGCAAACTGTACTGCTTCTTCGGGTGATATGGTCAGACCGCCCCTGTTCAGCGCTTTTGATATCTGTTTTGTGGCAAGACGGTTGCAGATCAGGCTGGTAGGGATGACAAACTGCAGATGGGTGTCTTCATCCTGAATCCTGATTTTCATGGCCTACTCCACAAGAATGCGGATGATATCACCGTCACCGGATTCTATCTCCGCAAGGGTGCCGACAGCGCCCTGCCGAACCATCTCCAGAATTTGACTGAGATCGATGTTTTTCATGGCGTCCTTACCGGATACTTGGGGAAGACCCTTGCCCGTGTCCAGCGCCAGCTGCACAAGTGCCATGGGGAGATTGACGCGTACCTTGTCTCCGTCGGCGGAATCGATGATGATACGCAGCATCATGTCGCTGATGCTCTTTTGCTCGGCGGGCGGGATCATTTTGACGTTGGCCTGCTGCAGCTCCTGTTTGCCGGAAAGCAGTTCATCGACCGTTACGCCGAGAATCTGCGCCAGCCTGGGAAGAAGACTGATGTCGGGACAGGTCTGATCATTTTCCCATTTGCTGACGGCCTGAGGACTGACGTCCAGCATACCTGCCAGATCATCCTGACGCAATTCCTTTTGGCGCCGCAGCATTGCAATTCTTTTGCCCAATGTTGTTTCCATAGTCGTAAGCTCCTTTCAGTTGGTAGCTTCAATATACCATTGCGGCGGCTGAAAATGAATGGATCAGCCGTTGATTTTCAATAAAATCACACAACCGGAAGTGGAATATTCTATCAACCGGCGGTTGATAAATGTTTTTTCCATTACATTGTACAGATAAAGTCACAGCAATGCAAGAAAGTAGTTGCAATCTTTATTTATATACCTGCCAATTTATACAAATATACAATTAAAGCATAAAAAGATGTTGAGATTGCGGAAAAAAAGGTCTATAATAAATTTTTGAAGAGCGAATAATTACGGCGTGGGGCAAAACAGACAGGCCCCGTGCATACCTGAGAATACATTGCTGACAAACCGACACTTGGGCGATGTGCGGGGCGGTTTGAATTCGATGCCCTTGTTGGGGTTAGCCCAAAGACCATAGACGAAGGAGAAATAAATATGGATAAGGAAAAAATACAGGAAGGTGTACGGCTGATTTTAGAGGGAATCGGCGAGGACATCCACAGAGAGGGACTCTTGGAAACACCGGATCGTATTGCCAGAATGTATGAAGAATTGGCAGCCGGCTATACGGACGACGCGGCAAAGCATTTGCAGAAGCGTTTTCATGTGGATAATAATGATCTTGTGCTGGAAAAGGATATTCCGTTCTACTCTTTCTGCGAGCATCATATGCTTCCTTTTTACGGCACGGCGGCAATTGCCTATATTCCCAACGGTGAGGTTGTGGGCCTGAGCAAAATTGCCCGTACGCTGGAGGTTTTTGCAAAGCGTTTCCAGCTGCAGGAACGCCTGACCGCACAGATTGCCGATGTGTTCATGGAGGAGCTGAAGCCGCAGGGCGTGATGGTTTTGATTGAGGCGGAGCATATGTGCATGACAATGCGCGGCATCAAAAAGCCCGGCGCCAAAACGGTTACGGTAGTTACAAGAGGCGTGTTTGCCGAAGACGAAAAGCTTCAGAATCAGTTCTACAGAATGCTGGAGCATAAATCGTAATGGAGCGTGTCAATAAAATCTGCCGGCATCCTCTCTGGCTATTACATATGTCCCGGCTGAAAGAAGCCGAAAAAGAGCGTATTTTCTGCGGGCATGGGATTGAGCATCTGCTGGATGTGGCACGCATTGCCTATATTGAGAATCTGGAGCAGGGATACCACATCCCCAAGGAAATCATTTATGCAGCGGCTTTGCTGCATGATATAGGGAGATTTTTGCAGTATTCTCAGGGAATATCCCATGAGACTGCAGGGGCTTCTTTGGCGGAAGTGATTCTGGCGGAATGCGGATTTGATGAAGAAGAACAAAAGCAGATCCTTTCTGCCATTACCGAACACAGGGATGTGCGGACACGGCAGGAAAAAAATCTTGCAGGCCTGATTTACCGGGCGGACAAGCAGTCCCGGATTTGCGGATTCTGTCCGGCATCCACCCAGTGCAACTGGAGTGAAGATAAAAAGAACTATTTGCTGAAAGTATAGACTTCATGGGGGTTAGAATGTCATGAAAATAGGAAACCGCTTCTTTGATGTGAAAAATGATTGCAGTATTATGGGTATTCTGAATGTGACACCGGATTCTTTTTCGGACGGCGGCCGCTGGAATAACCTGGACAGCGCAAAGCAGCATGTGGCGGATATGATCGAAGAGGGTGCCGGCATCATCGATGTCGGAGGAGAATCCACACGCCCCGGTCATGTGCAGATCACGGTACAGGAAGAGATCGACCGGGTCGTTCCCATTATCGAAATGATCAAAGCGAATTTTGATATTCCCGTGTCCATTGACAGCTATAAAAGCCCGGTGGTTGAGGAAGCGTTGAAGGCAGGGGCAGATATGGTAAATGATATCTGGGGCCTTAAATACGACAGAAAGGTTGCCGATTTGATTGCACAGTATCAGGTTCCCTGCTGCCTGATGCACAACAGAAACAACACGGATTATAAGAATTTCGTGGAGGATATGTGTCAGGATCTGAGAGAATCTCTGGAAATCGCCAGACAGGCACACATTTCTGATGAACAGATTATTCTTGACCCGGGTGTAGGTTTCGGAAAAACCTATGAGCAGAATCTGATGGCCATTCACCACCTGGAAAAGCTGGTGGAAATGGGCTATCCCGTTTTGCTTGCCACATCCAGAAAGTCTGTGATCGGTCTTACACTGGATCTTCCGTCTGACGAACGCGTGGAGGGTACCGTGGTAACAACGGTTATGGGCGTGGAAAAGGGCGCTGCTTTTGTCCGTGTCCATGACGTAAAAGAAAATCTCAGAGCAATCCGGATGACACAGGCCATTTTGCGGGAGTGTAAATGATGAAGTACGATGAAATCCATATCGAGGATCTGGAAATCTATGCCAGACACGGCGTTTTCCCGGAAGAAACAAAACTGGGACAGCGGTTTATCCTGTCCGTGACCATGTATACGGATACCCGGAAAGCTGGGAAAAAGGACATCCTTGATCTGTCGGTGGACTACGGGGAAGTGAGCCATTTTGTGACTGCTTATATGCAGGAGAATACATATAAGCTGATAGAGGCCGCTGCAGAGAATCTGGCCGAAGAAATGCTGCTCAGATACCCGCTGCTGGCCGGTGTGGAGCTGGAACTGAAGAAGCCCTGGGCTCCGGTAGGGCTGCCGCTGAAATATGTTTCCGTCAGAATCAGCAGATTCTGGCATAAAGCCTATGTGGCAATGGGCTCCAATCTGGGGGATAAGAAGGCATATCTGGATCAGGCGGTGGAAGAACTGGACGGATTCAGAGACTGCAAAGTGGAAAAGGTTTCCCAATATCTGGTGACCAAGCCATACGGAGGGGTGGAACAGGATGATTTCCTGAATGGCTGTCTTCTGCTGAAGACCCTGCTTACCCCTGAGGAGCTTCTGGAAAGACTGCACGAGGTGGAACAAAAGGCACACCGTGAGCGCATTGTGCGCTGGGGACCCAGAACGCTGGATCTGGATATTTTGCTGTATGATGATCTGGTTCTGGAAACGGAGAATTTGATTATTCCGCATATTGAGATGCACCTGCGGGATTTTGTATTAAAGCCTCTGAATGAAATTGCGCCTAATCTGCGGCACCCCATTTATAAGAAAACGGTTTCGCAGATGCTGGCGGAATTGGAGTCAAAGTAGAATTATCTCTGGAATCGGTGCAGGCTTCTTTGGATATGCGGAGGAAAGAACTATGAGAGCTGTCATAGCAATGGATTCTTTTAAGGGAAGCCTGAGTTCTATGGAAGCGGGCCGTGCCGCAGCGGAAGGGCTGAAGCGGGCGTATAAAGAGGCAGATACGGTAATCAGACCTCTGGCAGACGGAGGAGAAGGTACCGTAGAGGCGTTGGTGTCCGGTATGAACGGCATCATGCAATGCGTTAAGGTTACCGGGCCGCTGGGAACGCCTGTGGACTGCCGGTATGGAATCCTTCCGGAAAGCAAAACGGCCATTATAGAAATGTCCGGCGCAGCCGGGATTACTTTGATTCCAAAGGAAGAACGGAATCCGCTGTGTACGACGACCTATGGCGTCGGAGAAACGATTAAAGATGCCATCGACAAGGGCTGCAGAAGATTTATCATCGGCATCGGCGGCAGCGGAACCAATGACGGAGGCGTCGGAATGCTGCAGGCTCTGGGGTACGGCTTCCTGGATAAGAACGGGAATCAGGTGCCTTTTGGAGCCCGGGGGCTGGAACGGCTGGAAACGATTACGGATACCTGGGTTCTTCCGGAACTGGCGGAGTGCAAATTCCGGATTGCCTGTGACGTTACCAATGTCCTGTGCGGAGAAAATGGATGCAGCGCCGTTTATGGACCTCAGAAGGGGGCAGAACCTTCTGAAATCAGGCAGATGGATCAGTGGCTGGCACATTATGCGATGCTTGCGGCAAAGAAATACCCGAAGGCGAATCCGCAGCTGAGCGGAACGGGTGCTGCCGGAGGCATGGGCTTTGGCTTTTTGACATTTACAAATGCGGTTCTGGAACCGGGTGTCCGGATTGTGCTGCAGGAAACAAAGCTGGAGCAGTATATTCGGCAAGCGGACATTGTCGTGACCGGTGAGGGAAGGCTGGATGGACAGACCCCTATGGGGAAAGCACCCATCGGCGTCGCAAGACTTGCTAAAAAGTACGGAATCCCGGTCATTGCATTTGCCGGTGCGGCTGCAGAAGACGCGGTGGCCTGCAATGAAAACGGAGTGGATGCTTATTTTCCGATCCTTCGGAGACCGCTTGTTCTGGAAGAGGCCATGAAACCTGAAATTGCCAAAGCAAATCTTACGGACACGGCGGAGCAGGTTTTCCGCCTGCTGAGAGTAGCTGGAAAGACCGGCGGTTTTTGATTCCTGCGGCTTTCATCAAACATAATTTCAGTTCCCCCGCTGCGGCGCAGTACAAAAGCGCCGCAGCGGGGAATTTGTTTTAAATATGCAACGGAAAAAACATTGCAGCATTTCGGCGGAAAACTGTTGACATATCTGTATAGACTGTATATAATGCGTATATACAGTCTAGGGGGGAGACGCTATGAATATTCTGATTGACAACAAAAGCGGACTGCCGATTTATGACCAGATTTATACGCAGATCAAAAACCAGATCATCAGCGGAAGCCTGAAAGAAAATGAGATGCTGCCCTCTATCCGGGGGCTGGCCAAAGATTTGCGAATCAGTTTTATTACGACGAAACGCGCCTACGAGGAGCTGGAAAAGGATGGCTTTATCTACACCATCCAGGCAAAGGGATGCTATGTCGCACCTAAAAACACAGAGCTTCTCCGGGAGGAAAATCTGAAGAAAATCGAAGAGCATCTGGAGCAGATCGTACAGCTTGCGGCTGCCTGCAATTTAAGCAAAGAAGAAATCCTGGAAATGGTCAACTTTAGTTTGGAGGAACAGATATGAATGCACTGGAAATCAAAAATCTGACAAAATCCTTTTCCGGTTTTTGTCTGGACAATCTGAATCTGACCTTGCCCAGCGGCTGTATCATGGGCTTGATCGGCGAAAACGGAGCTGGAAAAAGTACGACCATTAAGCTGATTCTGGATTTGCTTCACAAGGACAGCGGTACGATCACCGTTCTGGGGCAGGACAACCAGACCGGCGCCAGCCTGATCAAGGAAGAGATAGGCGTTGTGATGGACGAGGTGGGTGTCCCGGATTGCCTGACTGCATCTCAGGTAGGGAAGGTCATGCGCCATACTTACCGCAACTGGAATGATGAAATCTATGCAGAGTATCTGGAAAAACTGTCGATTCCTGCGGATAAGGCTTTCAAAGATTATTCCAGGGGCATGAAAATGAAGCTGGGCATCGCCATTGCTCTGTCCCATGAGGCCAAGCTGCTTCTGCTGGATGAAGCGACCAGCGGCCTTGACCCGGTAGTTCGGGATGAAGTGGTGAGTATTTTCAGCGAGTTTACAAGGGACGAGAATCATTCCATCCTGATTTCTTCCCACATTGTCAGCGATCTGGAAAAGCTGTGCGACTACATTGTCTTTTTGCATAAGGGAAAGCTGCTGCTTTGTGAGGAAAAGGATTTTCTGCTCAGCCAGTACGGCATAATCCACTGCACCCGGCAGCAAATTCAGGAGCTTCCCCCGGAGGCCATCAAGTACAAAAAGGAAAATGCCTATGGCGTGGAGGCTATGGTGCTGCGGGAGGCGGTGCCGGCAGGCATAAACATCAGTCCCGTCACAATCGAAGAACTGTTTGTATTTATGGTAAAGGAGGCAAAGTGATATGAAAGGTCTGCTGCTGAAAGATTTTTATCTGATAAAGAAATACTGCGTGACGATTGTGCTGTGTGCTTTGGTGTTTATCGGGTTATCCCTTGTGGCTGAGAACAATGTATTCTTCTCTTTCTACGCCTGCCTGTTTGGGGGTATGATTCCGCTTACGCTGCTTGGGTACGATGAACGCAGCAAATGGGAAATCTATGCCGGCACATTGCCATACACCAAAGCGATGATCGTGTCGGTTAAATATTTGATTGGACTGATTGCACAGCTGGGAATTCTCTTGGTAACCGGTGTTACGCAGGCACTGAGAATGTGCACAAGCGGCACCTTTCAGCTGAATACCTATATGACAATGCTGTCGGTACTGACGGTTATCGCATTTTTTTATTCATCGGTGATATTGTTGCTTTCGTTCAGATACGGTGTTGAAAAGGGACGGTTTGCATACTATGTAATGATCATTCCGATTGCCGTTGCAAATGCGCTTGTGATGAATCTGATTGACATATGGGCACTGTCGTCTGTTCTGCTGAACGGAATCATGATTTTGGCAGCCGCTGCGCTGTATGCCGGATCCTGGTACCTGTCAATTGTGTTCTACCGCCGACGGGAAATTGCATAAACAGAGATTACGGCGCCGCTATAAAGCGGCGCCGTTTGTGCGGAAATGCCAGCTTTGTTGTCCGATTTGCCGGAGAACAAGAAGATTGGTTGAAATATGTGTGAATAAGTAATATAATGTATGGAATGCTGCGAATTTCATCGCAAAGTAAAAATACAGAGGGATTTGTGAGGTTATTATGAGACGGAAAAGATGGATGAAAATGCTTCAAAGCATTGCCGTTACGGTTCTGCTGCTGGCAACAGCGACCGTGTTAGGCGGTGTGTTCAACAAAAGTGGATTCCATCAGACCAATATTGTCGTGGTGTATATTCTGTCTGTGCTGCTGATTGCACGGTTTACGGATGGATATTTATATGGAATTGTAGCGACTGTTTTGTCGCTTCTGATGTTCAACTGGTTCTTTACCGAACCGTATTTTACTTTAAAGGTCAACGATCCTACTTATATTATCACCTTTGCGATCATGTCCATAACGGCTACAATCACCAGTGCGCTGACCACCAAGGTTAAAGTGGCGGCGGAAGAGGCAAAAGAAAAAGAGGCCGAAAGCAATGCCCTTTATCAGATGACCAATCACCTGACGGATGCCGAGGATATCCATGCCATCGCAGAGATCGCAACCCGGACCGTCAGCAAAATCCTGTCTACCAATGCGGCCTGTATCTGTTTTGACGAAAGCGGCGTCCCTGAGTCTACCTTCATCCAGCAGAGAAGCGACGGTACGCAGATTCGCAGAGAACTGGACCACGCAATAGAACTGCAGAAAAGAATGGAAGGCCTTCATATGCCATATGATGTGGGGAATGAATTCCATGATTTCCCAATCTACGGTACCAATGGCATTCTGGGCGTGCTCCGCATTCCTAATGAAGCTGCGGAAGAACTTACGGAATCCTATACGAGATTGCTGCACGCCATCATCGAGAGCATGGCACTTGCCATGGAACGGTTCAGAAGCCTGCAGACTCAGGCGAAGATTCGCGAGGAAGCCACGCAGGAACGCTACAGAGGAAATCTTTTGCGGGCGATTTCCCATGATCTCCGAACGCCGTTGTCCGGCATTATGGGAACCAGCGAAATGCTCATGGGTATGATGCAGAAAGAAGAACCCTGCTATGCACTGGCGGAGGGAATTTATAAAGATGCGGACTGGCTGTGCGCTTTGGTGGAAAATATCCTGAATCTGACAAAGCTTCAGGACGGATGCCTTAAATTGTACAAGCAGCCGGAGGCTGCAGAGGAAATCGTTGGTGCAGCGCTTGGAGTGACGGAGAAGCGTTTCCCTGGCCGGGAAATTTCCGTAGGCGTACCGGATGCGCTGCTTATGGTGCCGATGGATGCAAGACTGATCAGTCAGGTGCTGGTAAATCTTCTGGACAATGCGGTGAAGCATACTCCGGCAGACAAGGAAATTCGTATTTCCGTCAGCAAAGATGAGAAAGAGAATGCGGCCCGATTTGTTGTGGAGGACCGGGGCTGCGGTATCGCAGAAGCGGACTTCCCCTATATATTCCAGAAATTTTACACGACCCGGGGAAAAAGCGCAGATGCCCAGCGGGGCGTCGGACTGGGACTGTCCATTTGTCAGTCGATTGTGGAAGCGCATGGAGGCCGCATTTTTGCAGAGAACAGAGAAGACGGCGGAGCCAGGTTTACATTTACATTACCTCTGGGAGATGACGCAGTATGACGAAGCATGAAGAAACTATTTTGATCGTCGAGGACGATGCCCAAATCAGAAACTATATCGCCTATATCCTGAAGCAGGAGGGCTTTCCTTATTTGACGGCCGGTACAGCCCAGGGAGCCATGTCTACGCTGGTTTCACAGAGAGTGGATGTGATGATTCTGGATCTGGGACTGCCGGACTTTGACGGTATGGAGGTTATTGCAAAGGTAAGAGAGTGGTCGGAGCTGCCGATTATCGTGGTATCCGCCCGTGACCAGGACAGAGAAAAGGCGGCGGCTCTGGATGCAGGAGCAGATGACTATCTGAGCAAGCCTTTTTCTGCGACGGAGCTTCTGGCCCGTATCAGAGTGCTGATCCGTCATTTGTATAAATCCAGGGGAAATCCGGTTCAGCCGATTCTTTCGGTGGGGGATTTGAGCATCGATCTTGGAAAAAGGCAGGTATACCTGAAGGCAGAGCCTCTTCATGTGACGCCGATGGAGTATAATCTTTTATCCCTGCTCTTTAAGAACATGGGAAAGGTGCTTACTACGCAGTACATAATCAAAGAGGTATACGGCGTCGGCTACGGAACAGATACCCAGGCATTAAGAGCACTGATGGCAGGTCTCCGAAGGAAAATCGAGCCTGTCCCGGCAAAACCGCGGTATATTCTCACAGAAATTGGCGTGGGTTACCGGCTTGTTGATGAATAATCGTGATTACAGACCCGTTTCGGAATTCCGAAACGGGTCTGTTTCTTATTCTCACAGGATTCTAACATCCACACACACTACCTCACACCACGCTCACAGCAACCGTAGTAGTATACAGATACAAGGAAGACATGAATGCAATACAGCAAAAGCGCTGAGACGTGCACAGGTCACATCCGGGAAGCGCAGGGCTGGTTCAATATGGATGGTTTTCATTCTTGAATACCTGCATGAGAACAGCCTTAGGAAAGGGGGTTTATTGATGTGTACTGCTGTTACAGTTGAAAAGAATCAGGAACTGCACGAGCTTTGCTCGACCGTCCGGACACTTGTAATGAACGGTGATTATGAAAAGTGTACGAATATGATTTCTGCGGCTATGGGAGAATATCCCCATAATCCGGAACCTCACAATCTGATGGGAATTGTATTGGAGCGTGTTGGTGACCACTGTACGGCTATGAAGCATTTTCGGGCGGCGTGGGCACTGGATCCCACATATCGGCCTGCCGGCGTGAACCTGCACAATTACGGTACGTTCAGTTTGCAGAGCGGCTGCGCCTTTGATGAAAGTGACTGTGAAGAAGAAAAGCCCAATCGGTATGTACTGAGCTATAACGATCAGGGCGTGGCAGAGGTTATCAGGAGGTAAATGATATGAAACTTTTTGAAACAAAGAAATCCAATGAATATACCGTTATTATTGGCTGCGGCAGACTGGGAGCCAATCTGGCCAACACGCTGTCCGACAGCGGCCGAAATGTTTTGATTATGGATCAGGATCCGGATTCGTTCCGCCGTCTGTCTTCCGGATACGGCGGATTGTCGGTGGTAGGCGATGGAACCGATCTGGACACTCTGCGGGAGGCCCGGATCGATGATGCCACGGTTGTGGTTGCGGTCACAAACAACGATAATACGAACATCATGGTGGCGCAGATTGCAAGAGACATTTTCCGTGTGGAGCGTGTTATTGCAAGACTGTATGATCCGGAACGGGAATGTGTCTACCGGGAGTTCAATATTGATACAATCTGTCCCGCGGTACTGTCCGCCAAGGAAATCGATAAATTCTTGGGCGGATTTAACAAGCCGGAACAGCGCAGAGAGGAGATGCGGGCATGAAAAAAAGAGTTTTACTGATTGGCGGACGGAACAAAGCAAAGTCCCTTGCCATGTCGCTGCTGGGACAGGGCTATAAAGTTACCGCTGTTAACGAGACACATGAGGACTGCATGAAGCTGGCTGAGATCAAAGGCCTGACCGTGATTCACGGTGACGGCACAAAACCGTTTATTCTGGATGAGGCCGGCGCAGCGGAATGTGATATTTCCATTGCGCTTACTTCCAAAGACGAGGACAATCTGGTGGCAAGCGAGCTTTGCAAAAAGAAGTTCCATGTAGGCAAGACGGTTTCTCTGGTTTCCGACCCCCAGAAGACGGAGTTCTTTTACAAGATGGGCATTGACAGCGTTGTCTGTGCTATTTCCGCAATTACCAGCATTATTGAGCAGCAGGCCTTTATCGACGAGATGACGAACATCATTTCCATCGGCACGGGTCGTGTGCAGATTGTAGAGGTACATATCCCCAATGAATCGCCCGTGGCGGGAAAGAAACTCTGGGAGATCACACTGAGCAAAGACGTAATTGTTGGCTGTATTCTCCGGGGAGACAGCACCCTGATTCCCCGTGGTGATACGAGAATTCTTGCCGGAGACATCCTGGTTGTTATTTCCAGCAACGGACAGGAAATCGCAGCAGTCAAAGAATTGACGGGGAGGTAATCCTTGTGAAGAAAGTACTTTACGATTGTTCCAGCATTGGAAAGCTGATGTTTCTCATCGGTATCTTTGTGCTGGCTCCTGTGATGGTGCTTCCCTGGTATCACCAGGATGTGGTTTACACAATGGCATTCCTGATTCCGGGCGGCGGTTCGGCCCTACTGGGACTGCTGTTTTGTATTTTCGGAAAACGGGATACGGAGTGCGCTTCCGATTGGCGGTCATGCGTCCGGCGTTCCAGCCTCACCGTTCTGTTTGCATGGGCATGGGGCGTCCTGATCGGCGCGTTGCCTTTTGTGATCGGCAAACAGCTTACGATGGTACAGGCTCTGTTTGAGGCGGTAAGCGGCTGGACAACAACAGGCCTGTCTGTTATGGATGTGACCGTCACGCCGATGATCTACCTCTTCCACCGCAGTTTCATGCAGTACTGTGGCGGCCTGGGCTTTATCATGATGATGATTATGTTCATCTCCAATAAGCAGTCCATGAACTTGTACAGTGCCGAGGGACATCCGGATAAGATCATGCCGAATATCAAAAAGACTGCACAGGCAATTTTTATCATTTACAATTTCTGTCTGGTGCTTGGTACAGTTGCATACCGTGCTGCCGGCATGACCTGGTTTGACAGCATCTGCCACAGTATGTGCTCGCTGTCCACCGGCGGCTTCTCCACAAAGCTTAACAGCATCGGTGAGTATGACAGCCTTGCCATTGAGATCATTACCATCGTCTTAATGCTGATCGGTACAACCAATTTTGCGGCGCTGATTCTTCTGGCAAAGGGTAAAATCAAGTCTTTCTTCCGTGTCAGCGAAGTGAAATTTATGTTTATTCTGCTGGAGATCTTCATTCCCATTACCGCATTTTCTCTGGCAGACGGTCTGGGAATCAGCTATCTGGAAGGCCTGAGAAAATCCGCATTCGATGTTGTCTCCGCGCTTTCCACATCCGGCTACTCTACGATGAGCTACGCCGAATGGCCGCATTTTGCAATCGGTGTTCTGATTTTAATGATGGTGATCGGCGGCGGTGTCGGCTCTACGGCAGGCGGTATCAAGATTTCCAGAGTCTATCTGGCGCTGCGCTTTGCACTGACGAATGTGAAGAAAAAACTCTCTCCTTCCAGAAATATTGAGGCTCCCTATTATATGAAGGCACAGGGAAAAGCACCCATCGACAAAGAGCTGATTGAGGATACCACCAGTTTCATTATGACCTATCTTGTCATTTATGTAATTGGTTCTCTGCTGATAACCGTGACTGCAAATTGCACCCTGACAGAAGCAATGTTTGATTTTGCTTCTTCCATCAGCACGGTCGGTCTTTCCATCGGCATTACCAATCCGATGACGAACAATGCTACCTTGATCGTGGAAATGATTGGCATGATGCTGGGCCGTCTGGAGATTTTCATTGTGCTGATTGGTTTTTCTTCCGGCTTTGGAATTATCAAAGACTTTTTTACAAGAAAAAAGAAGTAATATCCATTTCTGTGGAGTCCATGATTGCAGACGGTATTTGCCGTTTGCAAACAGACGCAGCAGATATCCCGCATAAAAACAAATAAAAGACAGCCGGCAAAGCGTGTTCCATGGCTGGAAATCCCACTGGAACAGGCTGCCGGCTGCCTGATTTGAACTGGCCAGTGAATCAAAATCACTGGCTGGTATATTTATCGCTTTTTGCAGAGAGATGCAGTATCCCGTTCCCTGCAAATAACCAAACAGAATTCAAATACATTTACAGTGCGATAAGGAATGCAGCCTCCGGTGCCGGAGAAAGGCTTCTCCGTTTGAGAAGACAGAGCGGCGCACGGGTTGCCGCAGAAGGATGAAGATAATCCGGAGCAGATTCGGAGAGGGTCAGTCCTGCTCCCTGCGTATCCGGATTTCCTGCGATCCAGCCGGGGGCGGACATTCTTTGAATTGCCGAACCGGCTGCGGCCGGGATGTACGATTTTGTCGATTTGCTGCTTCTAAAGCACATTTGCTTTGTTGTGTACAAGGAGTAAAGAAGCTGTCTGTATTCAGGTCAGAATATCAGCTTACAGAAAAAATATTACAAGGGATCAGAATTACTTGGGAATGAAAGGCGTGGTGAGGTGTGCCGCATACCGGTACGGCACATCCTCTGAAAACACCGCTGCAATACAGGTTAAATTTGGGTGTTTGCGAGGGGAAATGACATATTTCAATCGAAGAACATCTTTCTTTTAGAGTGTGTTTGTGTTTTCGGTGTGGAACCTTAAAAACAGTTTCCTGTTGCAATATCGATGGGACGGATTACAGGGATAGGCTCCATATCTGCATAAGGCTGGATAAGACCCAGAGAGTGCTCCATGGTAAGAATTCGTCCCATATTCTGAATTTTTGAAAGGGGTTCCAGACAGCCAATCAGATCATATGCAGCGTGGTAGCCGCAGTAGAAGCCGTGCAGAGCGGCATTGTAGACGCGGTTGCTCCACGCACACTCTATGCTGACAAGGTGTTCCTTGCCCTGCTCGGATACGCAGGAGCCAAGATCCTCCACCAGTGCATGACAATGACTGATGCGGCTGTAGTTTTCGCTGTGACGCTGCATTTTCGGCTCCATGAAAAGATCATTGACAAGAAGCGACTGGAAACCTCCGTCTACTTCGGAATTGCCGGTAAAGTACTGTCGAAAAGCGCCGAACAGTCCGCATTTATAGCCGAATGCCGCGGCATAATTGCGACTTTTTTCGTAGGTGTCCGCGATGTCCTTCAGGGTTTCTTTCTGTGCATCCGAGAACGTGCGGTCAAAATATTCCATTGCGATTTTGTAGTCTTCTTCGGTAGAATCGCAGGGATTCTCACCTGCTTTATAGAAGTCGTTGATTGCTTTGATAAATTCCTGATCCAAAGCGTGCTTCTCCATATTGCTTAATAAATCGTATAGTTTCATTATACGTTCCTCCTGAGAGCTGTAGTTGGATACATCGGTATCCCTATGTCGAAATATACCAGAATAAATTGAAGAATGCGGTCGATTCGTGTCGAACACAAGTAAAAATTAATTATCCGTATGTTATTACCATTTTTAGGACATTTTTCCCGTTTGAATTATTATATATGACCAAAAAGCCTGTCGGATTTTGATGATTATGGGCACAAAAAGGGGAGTTTCAGAAAGTATCCTAATAAGAAAGTCTCCCATAGCCTGACCGCAGATTTTTCCTGCAGGCCCGGTTTGGGAGACTTTTTTTGAGCATTATTCTGTTTGCGAAATGTCGGTTTGTTCAGTTTTGCGCGGCGGATTCTCTAAAAAACGCCAGGAACAAACAGTACAATCACAAAACCTCCGACAAATGAGCATATATTGGCGACCAGCGCATAGAGCAGAATCTTTGCCATGCTGATTTTGTTTTCGCTGACGCGGTTGAACACCAGGCAATACACTATGGCCTCCGCAGCCAATACGATCAATTCAAACAGTACATAGTACATTACAAATACAAAACTGCCGGAGTTGTAATTGATGATGTTCAGCAGAACATTCAAAACGACCTGCGTGGCAGCATTGATTCCAACGATCCACTTGAGGAGACGTTTCTGCCGGAAGCCAAACACAAACGCAATGCCTGTTTCAATGAGAACGGTAATGAGTATACGGCAGATGAGGGAAATGATCTCCCAGGTGTAATCATAGCTTTTGACAGCCTTGAGTGTGGGCTGCTGTGCCTCTACAGAGCCAATTTCGATGCCTTCCATGTCCACGGAGTAGTAGCTGTCAAAAGCATAAGCTTCATAAATCCCGCTGACGATAAAGGTATCTGTTTCGGGATAGTACAGAAGAATTTTGAATGATTTCGGGGGATAATACGTCCACGCAAGGGAGTGGGTTTCGTTTACCTGCCAGCCCCACTGCAAAAAGTAATAGCCGTCGGCATCTTTGTAATTAACAAAGGCACTCCAGATTTCGGACGGCAGACCATTATCCCAGATATGTTCCTCGTTGCCGTCCCATTTGCGCGCCGGACCGGTTGAGTCCGTTTTGGATAACAGTGTACCATAGCAAAGCGTATTTTCCATATTCTCAAACGTAATGCGTACAGAGGGCTTCGGTCCGGTATCGGCATTCGCCGGGATGGGGAACAGCATACCAGCTATGAGAAAACATATGAGAACCACCAACAATTGCTTTTTCATGTTGCACACTCCTTTTTACGATGTGAAAGCCGCTGCTATAATCTGTCAGCCGGTTCGATCAGGTGTGAAATACATATTTGTCCAGCCGGCGGAAGGCCTCCTGCACTCTGCTCATGGGAAGGGCAAGATTCATTCGCAGATGGCAGGGACCATGGAACATCCTGCCGTCCTGCAGGGCAACACCCACATCCCATGCGGCTTTTTCTACGTCCTCGATGGTTTTGCCATGCCGCTGACACCACTGGGTGCAGTCCAGGAACAGCATGTAGGTTCCCTGAGGCTTACAAACATGAACGCCTTCAAAATGCTCGTCTATATACTGACAGGCATAGTCTACATTGTCTGTCAGTACCTGACGCAGTTCATCCAGCCATTCATATCCCTCCGGCCTGTAGGCTCCAATCAAAGCATACATACTCAGAACATTCATGGCATTGTAATGGGAGAGACTGGCTTCCTTGTCGATTCTCTCCCGCAGTCCCCGATTGTAAACAATCCGGTAAGAGCCTACAAGACCTGCCAGATTAAAGGTTTTGCTGGGGGCGTACAAAGCAACCGTACGCATTCTGGCGTCGTCGCTGACGGACTGGGTGGGGATATGCCTGTGACCAATCAAAGTCAGATCCGACCAGATTTCGTCGGATACCACATAAACATCGTGCTTTTTGAATATCTCCATGGCCTTTTCGATTTCCCAGCGCTCCCAGACTCTGCCGCAGGGATTGTGCGGGGAACAGAATAAGGCGGCGTGAATTTTGTTCTTCACGATTTTTTCTTCCATGTCCTCAAAGTCCATGCGCCAGATGCCGTCGGCATCGATGACCAGCGGACTGTGGACAAGGTGATAGCCGTTGTTGCCCAGTGCATTGGTGAAACCGATATAAGTAGGGGAGTGCACCAGAACATTGTCGCCTCTGGAGCAAAGCACATTCAGCGCGCTGATGACGCCGCCGAGGACACCGTTGGCATAGCCGATGTGCTCAGGCAGAAGCCCGTCCACGCCGTTGCGGTTTTTCTGCCAGGCGATGATACTGTCAGTATATTCCTGACGAGGGGAGAAATAACCGAAGGCAGGGTGCTGCGTGCGACGGATAATGGCTTCGGGAATGGTGGGGACGGTGGGGAAATTCATGTCGGCGACCCACATAGGGATCACATCCCAGCCGTCCTTCGGCGCGCCGGGGGCAAAACCGCCGGAACCCACGGCATCCACTGCGATTGCGTCCATATTGTGCCTGTCCAGAATGGATGTAAAATCGTATTTCATAATCAACACTCCTGTCTTTCTTTGTTTTTGCGGTATTTTAGTATATTATAGGTAATATTATGGGGAATAGCAACCCTATTTTCACGTTTGACGGCGGGTGCAGCGGAGAAAATAAAATCTCCCATACCGGGCACACATAGCTGGTATGGGAGGATATTTACAGGACTTTTCTCGTATATCTTCGGAAGAGGATCATGCCCAGAATCGCGACCAGAGATTCCGTGATGGGAAATACCAGCCAGATGCCCAGCATACCCAGAACCTTTGCCATCAGGAAAGAGAGGGGAATGATGATCACAAAGCCTCTTAGAATGGTGAGTATCTGCGCTGGCTTTGTTTGATGCGTGGAGGTGAAGAAAACGGCAATAATCAGATTGTAACCGGCGGAGACTATGGAGGTGAAGTAAATTTGCAGACCGACTACGGCCATTTCCTGTAAGTGCTGATCGCGTTCGCTATTAAAAATCGAAGTAATGGGGTCGGCAAAGAAAAAGAGCACCGCATAGAGCGCAAGAGAAATAAAAACCATTGAGCCCATGGAATAAGTGTGTAATTTCTTGATTTTTGCATGATTGTCGCTGCCGTATGCGGTACTTACCAGAGGCTGAACGCCCTGTGCGATTCCCGTATGTATACCGATAACAACGATGGCAATATTTGCTAAAACGCCATAGGCGGCCACGCCTGTATTGCCTTCCAGCGAGAGAATGAGAATGTTGAAAATAATCATCACAATGCCGGTGGACAGCTGAGAGATCAGTGAGGGGACACCCAGTGAGATTTCCTCTTTCATTACGGCAAAATTCGGCTTTTCCATAATCAGATGGAAGCTGTTTTTCTTTCGGAGCCAGTGGGGGAGCATCATGAGGATACTGATGATCGGAGACAGACCGGTAGCCAGAATGGCACCGAACATACCCATATCCAGAGGGAAAATGAAGACATAGTCCAGAATGATATTGGAAAAACTTCCCACGAGCATGGCTACCATGGAAAGCTGCGGGCCATTGTCATTTCGGATGAAGCACAGAAGAATGTTGTTCAGGATAAACGCAGGAGAGAAGAAAAACAGGCATTGCAGGTAGACCTGGGTCATGTCAAGGATTTCGGCGTCGGCTCCCAACAACTTAGCAATGGCTTCTGAGCCAAAGACACCCAGCAATACAATAAATGCTGAAAAAACAGTTGCCACATATATTGTATTGGTGTAGATGCGATCAATATCCTTCTTCTGGTTTTGACATTTGTATATAGAAAACTTGGTCGCACCGCCCATGCCCAGCATAAGTCCCACGCCGCTAAGCAGATTAAAGACTGGAAGAGCAATGTTCATTGCCGCGAGACCGTTTGTGCCCATGCCTTTGGAGACGAAAAAAGTATCTGCAAGAATATAACAGGATACCCCCAAAGTACCGAGAATACTTAGAATCATATATCTGAGAAATTCAGGGAAGAATGCTTTGTTTTCCATAACGGTCTCCTTACAAGCACAGATCACGGTGCTGGAATTTTTACATTTCCGGGTTAAGATATTCAGTATAATACCGCCGGCCAGCGACCGGCGGTGAATACTATGAGAAAATTAACGTTTTTTCTTCTTTTTTGGACGTTCCCGCTCCTGAAGGGACTTCAGAACCACATTGGTAAGCGCAAACAGAGCCAGTGTGTTGGGAATTACCATCAGATTGTTGAACATATCTGTCAGCTCCCAAACCAAATCGTTGGACATGACAGTGCCTGCGAAGATAAATACCAGTGCAATGATGGTATAGACAGGCGCGGCTTTTTTTCCGAAGAGATAAACGGCGTTGATCTTGCCGAACATATTCCAGCTGATAACGGTAGAGAACGCGAAGAACAGCAGACAGAGAGCTACAAATGCAGCACCCAGATCCTTGCCCAGGACAACGCCGAAGGCTGTCTGTGCCAGGTTGGTTTTGTTAAGTGTTTCACTGGCAGCGGCCGCACCGCAGGAGGCGAGAGGACCGTCCGGAGTGTAGAGAGTAGAGATAATTACCAGTGCATTCAGAGTCAGCACGAAGAAGGTGTCGATAAAAACACCTACCATGGCAACGACGCCCTGTTCGTGAGGATGGTTGACATTTGCCTGTGCGTGAGCGTGAGGCGTGGAACCCATGCCTGCTTCATTGGAGAACAGTCCACGCTTGGCACCCTGGCTGATGGCGGTTTTCAGAGCATAGCCGACGCCGCCGCCGATGATAGCCTGCGGCTGGAAGGCATACTTGAAAATCATGCCAAAGGTGGCAGGGAGGTACCGAATCCGGGCAATGAGAATCACAAGACCGCCCAGAAGGAAGATACCTGCCATAATGGGCACGATTTTTTCCAGAACAGAGGCCAGCCGCTGGACGCTGCCGAGGAAAATCACGGCGCAGATTGCAACCAGAATCGCGCCGACAATCCAGCCGGGGATATGGAAGGCGGTCTCGAAGGTAGAGCCGATGGAGTTGGCCTGCACCATACAGCCCATAAAGCCCAGAGCCATGATAATGGCAACAGCAAAGAAACCGGCAAGGAATTTACCGAAACGTCCCTTGAATGCGGTGGTTATGTAGTACACAGGGCCGCCGCGGATGGTGCCGTCTTCGTCGATCTGTCTGGTTTTCAGCGCCAGAGTAGCCTCGGCATAAACGGTTGCCATACCGAAAGAAGCGATGAGCCACATCCAGAAAATTGCACCGGGGCCGCCGGTCAGAATTGCGCCGGAGGCGCCGACGATGTTGCCTGTGCCTACCTGTGCGGCAATGGCAGTAGCAAGAGCCTGAAAGGAACTCATGCCTTTTTCCTGCTTGCCGCCGTTCAGAGTCAGATTGCCGAATACTCTTTTCATGCCTTCGCCCAGATAGCGCACCTGGACGAAACGGGTTTTGATGGTGTACCAGACACCGACACCCAGCAGGAGAAACACCAGCAGATAGTTCGACAGATAAGTGTTGATGTTTACAGCAATGGGATACAGGAATGCTTCAATAGATTCTAACATATCAATTTCCTCCTAAAATAACGAAACAGCCTACACTGGCCGCTCCGGAAAAAGACATGTATTGGACAGACTCCTGTCCGTGTATCCCTACCCTGTCCTTTTACCTGAGAGATTAGCGGCTTGCCCGCATTGCACCTTCGGTACTCATTGCTGAGATTCTCCAGAGTTCTCCATTCTTGGCCGCTGCATCTGCAGAAGCTGACGTTCGGCCAGGAATTTTGTATGCTGTCTATTAAGCTGCGTTCATACTATCATTGTTTGCAGATAAAGTCAAGATAAGCTTATTTATCGTAAGATTTATTAAAAAATGGCAATAAAAAGCAGCAGACCGTTTCCGGGTCTGCTGCTTTTGGGACTGAAAGATACGCCTGAAACACCTGAGTCTATTTCCCGTTTTCGTTGTAGTGAAAGATGATGTAACGTAGAATTCCCGTGCAGGTGAGACAGAAAATGCTGATGAAGACAACCCATCCCTCCGGCGTGGAAAAAAGGGCAAGTCCGCCGCCGCGAATCACCGCACCTATATTGAAGAATATGAGAAGAGCGGGAATCCAGCTGTAATGCCACATCTTCAGAATGATTTTCTTGGATTTGGGAAGATCCGGCTCCAGCGTCTCCGGGTGCTTTGCGGTGCAGCGAATCGACGCAACCGGAACATAGCAGGCACGGGTATAAAAACGCTCTGCGGTGTACTCGATGCCGTCAATGGTGAATTCCGGATACATGCTTTCTTTCGTGATGACCAGATTCAAGCCGTGCACATCGGCATACTGGCACAGGGCAGCCGTAAATTCTTCGGGCGTGGTAACGGCTCCGTCCGGCAGAAAAGTAAATACCTTTTCGTGCTGCGCCTTGGCGAAAAGCCTGTAATCATGCACCCATTGTTTGAACAGCTTTTTCTTGTTTTCGGGAGCTTCCATTTTGCTCAGCACTTTGTCAATGTCACCGGGGGCTGTCCCGTTCAGATTGCGAAATTCACGGCAGAAGTAAATGGCTGTTTCCAGTTCCTGCGTTTTCAGTTTGAGCCGCGCTTCCTGTTCGGCGGCGGCTTTGCTGAGCTCGGTTTGTCCTGCGAGGATATTTCGTATATCGTCCAAAGGCATATCGACCATACGCAGTGCACGGATGAGCTTCAGTTTCTGAATGTCCTCATCGGAATATTCCCGATAATCGTTTTCCTGATTGCGGGAGGGGGAAATCATGCCTTCCTGCTCATAGAAACGGATATTGCGTCTGGTGATGCCGGACAGGGCTTCGGCTTGCTTGATGTTCATAATACGACCTCCATTTCTCTTGGTTATGGGCGAGTATAAACCATACAGCAGGTGGAATGTCAAGAGAAAGTTTCAAAAAGTGCAAAAGAAAAACGCCGTCAGGAATGCAGCCGCCTGAGCAGATGCGGCACAGGCGGTACATACAGAGGTTATGATACCATCCTGCCGGAAGATGTCAACAGGCACATACCGATATGGTGTACGGAGGATTCCGGGATGAAATCAGAGATTGAGAGATTTTGGTTGATTGCCGGGGAAGAAACCGGTATAATAGAGGAAAACAGATGGAGTAAAGGAGAATGCTTTATGGATTTTTTTGAAGCAGTGAGCAAACGCTACAGCCACCGCACCGCTTTCCTGAATCAGCCCATTCCGGACGAAGACATCCGCAAAATGATTGATGCCGGTATTCGTGCTCCTTCGGGAATGAATGCTCAGACCACCTCGTTTGTGGTGGTTACAGATCCGGCGCTTCGGACGGAAATCGCCGAGGTCGTTCCCACGCCTGCCGTCCAGACGGCTCCTGTGATCCTTGCGGTACTGACGGAGCACGTGGTGACTCCCTGCGGTCTGGCATTTGAAATTGAGGACTATGCCGCGTCCACACAGAATATTCTGCTGGCTGCTGCAGCCCTTGGCTATGGAACGGTCTGGATGGATGGCAAGCTGAAATCGGAGAGTGTCAATGCACGGATTCGTGAAATCCTGAACGTGCCGGAAGGAAAACATGTGCGCTGTATTCTTCCTGTTGGTGTTCCCGCTGAAACGGGACGCCAGAACGAACGGAAATCTTTTGAGGAACGCTGCACATACAATCGCTTTTAACAAGCGCTTGGAAGCACCGGGGACCTTTTAGAAGGTCCTTTGGTGCTTTTTACATTTTGCAGAAAACTTTGAAAATACTATTGACAGACTGCGTCGCAGGTGTTAGTATAAAAATACCCCATGGGGGTATATGAAAAGGAGGCGTGCATATGGATAGCTGCTGTACGAAAAAAACGACTGTTCGTACCGAAGAACGTCGTAAGAAACTAATCAACCGACTGTCACGAATCGAGGGGCAGATCCGTGGCATCAAAGGCATGATTGAAAATGATGCCTATTGCACGGATATTTTGACCCAAAGTGCCGCTGTGGCGGCGGCTATTCAGGCATTTAACCGAGAGTTGCTGGACAGCCATATTCGTGGCTGCGTGGCAAACGACATTCGTGAAGGCAACGACGAAGTGATCGATGACCTGATGGACACTCTTTACAGATTGATGAAGTGAGGAACGCCTAATGGAACAATACAATGTTACCGGCATGAGCTGCGCCGCCTGCTCTGCACGGGTGGAAAAGGCGGTGTCGGGGCTGCCAGGAGTGAAAAGCTGTTCTGTGAACCTGCTGACGAACTCTATGGGCGTGGAGGGCACAGCCGCTCCGGAAGAAATTATTGCTGCTGTAGAACACGCAGGATATGGTGCTGCGCTGAAAGGTGCGGAATCAGTCCAGAGTGCCCCGCAGGAAGATCAGCTGGCAGATCGGGCAACTCCGGTGCTGAAAAAGCGTCTGATTGCATCTCTCGGTTTTATGATCGTTCTGATGTATTTCTCCATGGGGCATATGTGGGGTTTCCCCATGCCGCATAGTCTGGAGGAAAATCCGGTTGCCCTTGGCCTGATTCAGCTGCTGCTGTCGGCAATCGTCATGGTCATTAACCAGAAGTTCTTTATCAGCGGCTTCAAGGGTGCGCTGCATGGCGCCCCCAATATGGATACACTGGTGTCTATGGGAGCGGCTGCGGCATTCCTGTACAGTACCGCATCGCTGTTCTACATGAGCCATCTGCAGGCTTTGGGACAGATGGAAGAGGCACATACACTGGTGCACGAGTTCTATTTTGAGTCTGCGGCTATGATTCTGACGCTGATTACCGTTGGAAAAATGCTGGAGGCCCGCTCCAAAGGCAAGACGACCGATGCCCTGAAAAGCCTTATGAAGCTGGCACCCAAGACTGCTACGGTGGTCAGAGGCGGACAGGAAATTGCCGTTCCGATTGAACAGGTACGCAAAGGCGATATTTTTGTAGTGCGGGCCGGAGAGAACATTCCCGTGGACGGCGTGATTATCGAAGGCGAAGCGGCCGTGGATGAAAGTGCCCTCACCGGTGAGAGCATCCCGGTGGATAAAGCTGCGGGCGACGGCGTTTCTGCCGCAACCGTAAATCAGTCCGGCTTCCTGCGCTGTGAGGCAACCCGGGTAGGTCAGGACACAACTTTGTCTCAGATCATTCGCATGGTCAGCGACGCTGCGGCTACCAAAGCGCCCATTGCCAAAATCGCAGATAAGGTTTCCGGCGTCTTTGTGCCGGTGGTGATCAGCATTGCTGTGGTCACAACGGTGGTGTGGCTGCTGATCGGACAGACCGTGGGATTTGCTCTGGCAAGAGGCATTTCCGTGCTGGTTATCAGCTGTCCCTGTGCGCTTGGTCTGGCAACGCCGGTGGCAATCATGGTTGGCAACGGCAAGGGTGCCAAAAACGGCATTCTCTTTAAGACGGCGGTTTCTCTTGAAGAAACCGGCAAAATCGATACGGTGGTACTGGACAAGACCGGCACCATCACTGAGGGTCAGCCGGCAGTTACGGACATTTGTCCTGCGGCAGAAGGTGCTGCGGAAAAGGAGCTGCTGACCATTGCTCTGGCACTGGAGCAGAAGAGTGAGCATCCGCTTGCGGGAGCGATTGTTGCCAAGGCAAAGGAACTGGGGATTGCTCCGTCGGATGTGGAACAGTTCAAGGTGCTGCCCGGCAACGGCCTGACGGCAGTCCTGAACGGAAAGGTTCTGCTGGGCGGCAGCCTGAGCTATATTGCTTCCCAGATTTCCGTACAGCCTCAGTGGCAGGCGAAAGCCGAAGCGCTGGCTGAACAGGGAAAAACACCCCTGCTGTTTGCATACGACGGTGTCCTGCAGGGAATCATTGCGGTGGCGGATGTGATTCGTGAGGATAGTCCGGAGGCTATCCGTCAGCTGCAGCACATGGGAATCCGGGTGGTTATGCTTACCGGTGACAATCCCCGTACTGCCAATGCCATCGGCAAGCAGGCGGGTGTGGACGAAGTAATTGCAGGCGTGCTGCCTGACGGCAAGGAAAGCACCATTCGCCGCCTGCAGAAACGCGGCAAAGTTGCCATGGTGGGCGACGGCATCAACGATGCCCCGGCGCTTACCAGAGCGGATATGGGCATCGCCATTGGTGCCGGTGCGGATGTGGCGGTGGACGCTGCCGACATTGTTCTGATGAAGAGCCGTCTCAGCGACGTGCCTGCGGCAATACGGCTCAGCCGGTCCACCCTCAGAATTATCCACGAGAACCTGTTCTGGGCTTTCTTCTACAATGCCATCGGCATTCCGCTGGCAGCCGGTGTGTTTATTCACATCCTTGGCTGGCAGATGAATCCCATGTTTGGCGCTGCGGCTATGAGCCTTTCCAGTTTCTGCGTGGTATCCAATGCTCTGCGGTTGAATCTTATTGATTTATATAACCCCAAAAACGACCGAAAAATCCATCACAAAAACAAAAAACAGGAGGAAATTACTATGGAAAAAACTATGCACATTCAGGGTATGATGTGTGGCCATTGCGAGGCTCGTGTGAAGAAGACACTTGAGGCGCTGGAGCAGGTAGAGTCTGCTGTTGTCAGCCACGAATCCGGTACGGCAGTGGTAACTTTGAAGGCCGACATTTCCAACGAGGCTCTGAAAGCAGCGGTGGAAGCACAGGATTACACGGTTACTTCCATCGATTGATTTCGTTTCGCAGACTGACATTGCAATGACGGAGCGCAAATGGTATAATAAACAGGTATATTCATCGATTTTACCGGAGGCGATCAGCGATGACAGTTCAAGATATGGAATTGCTTGCAGAAAAGCAGAGAAGATTCTTTGCTGAAGGAAAGACGCTGTCAGTGGATTTCCGGGTGCAGAGCCTGAAAAAACTGTACGGCGCAGTCAAAAAATACGAGACGCAAATTCTGGATGCCCTCCGGGCAGATCTGGGAAAAAGCGATTTCGAGGGCTATATGTGCGAATCCGGTTTCGTGTTAAGCGAGATCAGCCATATGTGCAGAAACGTGAACCGATATGCAAAAAAGCA
This sequence comes from Oscillospiraceae bacterium, assembly GCA_020025535.1. Lineage (GTDB taxonomy): Bacteria > Bacillota > Clostridia > Oscillospirales > Oscillospiraceae > Faecousia. The sequence continues at coordinate 34,312 of JAHHRY010000003.1, forward strand.
AACTGTGCCAACACCGTTGGCACAGTTTGCTGCAAAAAGCTACAAAAAGCCGACACCTTATGGCAGCGTTCTGATTATGAGCCCGTGGAATTATCCGTTCCTGCTGTCCATCGGGCCGCTGGTGGATGCCATAGCGGCAGGCAATACCGCTATTATCAAGCCGAGTGCCTATTCCCCCAAAACCAGCGATATGGTTCGGAAAATCATATCGGAATGCTTCCCGCCGGAATATATTGCGGTAGTTACCGGCGGCAGAGCGGAGAATGGCGCTTTGCTGCAGCAAAAGTTTGATTTGATCTTCTTTACGGGAAGCCAGAATGTGGGCAGGGAAGTGCTGCGGCATACTGCGGAAACGCTGACGCCTGCCGTACTGGAGCTGGGAGGGAAAAGCCCGTGTATCGTAGACGAAACGGCTAAAATCCGCCTGGCAGCCAGAAGAATCGTATTTGGCAAGTTCCTCAACTGCGGCCAGACCTGCGTGGCGCCGGATTATATTCTGTGCCAGAAGAACGTCAAAGCGCAGCTGGTGGAGGAGATTTGCAGGCAGATCAAACTCCAGTACGGCGTGCATCCTCTTAACAATCCCGACTACGGCAAAATCATCAACCAAAAGCATTTTAACCGTTTGCTTGGGCTGATCGATGGGAAGAAAGTAGTTTTCGGCGGAGATTCCTGCGCAGAAACGCTGCAAATTGAGCCGACGGTTATGGATGGCGTTACCTTCCAGGATGCCGTCATGCAGGAGGAAATCTTCGGCCCGGTTTTGCCGATCCTGACCTATGACCGTTTTGAGGATGTTTTCAAAATACTCAGGAATAAACCCAAGCCCCTGGCACTGTATCTGTTTACGGAAAACAGAGCGCACATGGAATCCGTTACGCAGAGAATTTCCTATGGCGGCGGCTGCATCAATGATGTTGTCATCCATCTGGCTACCTGTCACATGGGATTTGGCGGAGTAGGGGAAAGCGGCATGGGCTGCTATCATGGAAAGGCAGGCTTCGATACTTTTTCCCATACCAAGAGTATTGTGGAGAAGAAGACCTGGATGGATCTGCCTGTGCGCTATCAGCCATACAAAAGAAAAACCAATGGAAAGATCCTGCGCCTTTTTATGAAATGACCGCGGAAAAAACAGCGGCACGATCCGGATCGCCGGATCGTGCCGCTGTGTGTTTTATCAGGATTAAGCCTCCAGAATGTGCATAAACTCATCGCCGGTGATGGTTTCGTTCTGGTACAGATACTTTGCCAGATCGTCCAGCTTGGAACGGTTGCTGCAAAGAATCTGCTTTGCTTTTTCGTACTGCTTCTTTACAAGGCTTACTACAAGACGGTCGATTTCGGCCTGCGTTTCTGCGGAGCAGGTCAGCGAGGTGTCGCCGCCCAGATACTGATTGGTCACGGTTTCCATGGCGACCATTCCGAAGTTTTCGCTCATGCCAAAGCGGGTGATCATGGAACGGGCCAGTTTTGTAGCCTGCTCAATATCGTTGGAAGCACCGGTGGTAATGGCACCCACTGCAATTTCTTCGGCGGCACGACCGCCTGCGAGGGTGGCGATTTTATTCTCGATTTCCTCTTTGGTCATCAGGTAATGATTTCCTTCCTCCACCTGCATGGTGTAGCCGAGGGCGCCGGAAGTGCGGGGGACAATGGTGATTTTCTGGACAGGTGCGGAGGCAGTCTGCTTGGCTGCCACCAAAGCGTGACCGATTTCGTGGTATGCAACCACCATTTTTTCCTTGTCGGTCAGAATGGCGTTCTTCTTCTGATAACCGGCAATCACCACTTCGATGCTTTCTTCCAGATCCTCCTGGGTTACCACCTTCCTGCCTGCGCGGACGGCGCGGAGGGCGGCTTCGTTGACCATATTGGCAAGTTCTGCACCGGATGCGCCGGATGCCATGCGGGCAATCCGCAGGAAATCTACATCGGCATCCACTCTGATTTTTTTGGCGTGTACTTTCAGGATTTCTTCGCGCCCCTTCAGATCCGGCAGCTCCACGGGTACACGACGGTCAAAACGGCCCGGACGGGTAAGGGCGGGATCCAGAGTTTCGGGGCGGTTGGTGGCGGCAAGAATGATGACACCGTTATTGCCCTCGAAACCATCCATCTCGGTCAGCAACTGGTTCAGGGTCTGCTCCCGTTCGTCGTTGCCGCCAATACGGCCTTCACGCTTTTGACCGATGGCATCGATTTCGTCAATGAATACGATACAGGGGGCCTTTTCTTTTGCCTGCTTGAAGAGGTCACGGACTTTGGAAGCACCCATACCTACGAACATTTCCACAAACTCAGAACCGGACATGGAGAAAAAGGGAACATTGGATTCACCGGCGACTGCCTTTGCCAGCATGGTCTTGCCGGTGCCCGGAGGGCCTACCAGCAGAATGCCCTTGGGCATGGAAGCGCCGATTTCGGTATATTTTCCGGGGTTGTTCAGGTAATCGACGATTTCTGAGAGATTTTCCTTTGCTTCGTCTTCACCGGCCACATCGGCAAAGCGGATGCCGTTGGAGGACTTTACATATACTTTGGCGTTGCTGTTGCCCATGTTGAACATCATGGAGTTGCTGCCGCCGGCCTTTTTCATCAGCTGCTTTGATAAAAAATGTCCCAGTGCCCAGAACATCAGGAAGGGAAGAATCCAACTCAGCAGAAAGCTCAGGATAGGGGAGCTTTCTTCGATGATTTCGCTGGTAAACTTCGCACCGGCTGCGTAAAGACGATCCGTCAGATTGGGGTCGTTCATGACACCTGTACGATAAACGACTTTGCCTTCCAGGTCGGTAAAAAGGATCTGGTTGTATTGTACTTCGACTTTATCGATTTGCTTGTTCTCTGTCATGGACATGAACGTGCCGTAATCCACATCTTTAATTTTGGATTCGGCAATTTTGGGCATAACCAGAGCATTAAAAAGGATGATTGCGACGAATACAATCACATAATAGAATATGAATGGTTTTTTAGGCTTTTTTATATTATCCATAGCTGAAATCTCCTCATTGATTTTTGAATGCCGTTCCGGTGGCCTGTACTAATATACTTCCCTTAACTGGTTTACAATATATCCGAAAACAATCAACTCTAATTCAACCAAATATCAACAATTGTTGAACAATGGTTGAATTATACTTGATTTTCCCGGGGTACAATCTGCTTATAAAATGAACAGTTGTGGATTGCGGCGGTATGCACACTGCATTTCCCGGGAAACTTGCCGGATATTTTGCGGTCACATATGACAAAATGAGCATTCCGGACAAAAAACGATTGCAAATATCACTGAAAGGCGTTAGAATGCCAATATCGGCTTCTGATGCTGCGGGAATCTGATTTCTGCCCATGACCGGTGGTATCGGCGGCGGGATGAACACGGAAAAATCGTCTGAACCGGCACCGGGTGCTCCGGGCAGCGCAGACTGCACACGCTTGGAAACGAATGCAAAACCCTTCAAGCTGTTCTTGCAGGCGGAACGCATTTGTATGTTCACCGGAAAGCGTATGCAGGACTGCCGATCTGCAGCAATATGAAAATGATTTCAAAGAGGGAAAATAATGAAAAAACCAGTGCCTGAACTTGATTACAGAAAGCTGCGCCTGAGTAATTTGAATACAAAAGAGTACCGTCACCTTTGGCTGCTCCTGTACTGGCCGATTTACGGGCTTATGTTTCTTTTCGTGGAAAGGTTCTATCCGGTAGAATCCTACTACCCTGTCCATTGTGTGCTGGATGACTATATCCCATTCGTGGAATGGTTTCTGATTCCGTATCTGTTCTGGTTCCTGTTTATGGTGGGAATGCATATTTACACGCTGCTGTATGACGTCAGTACCTTCCGGAAAATGATGTATTATACCATCCTCACAAACACATTAACCATTTTCATTTATTTGGTGTTTCCGACCTGCCAGAATCTGCGCCCCGCCGAATTTGAAAGGGACAATTTCCTGACATGGATCATGGGGCAGTACTATATTCTGGACACCAATACCAATGTCTGTCCATCTCTTCATGTGATCGGGGCACTGGGAATGATGTTTACAGGCTGGCATTCCAAATATCTGGAACATCCTGCATGGAAGATCGCATTCACTGTCACCGGCGTGCTGATCAGCATTTCGACCGTGTTCCTGAAACAGCATTCTGCTGTGGATGTGCTGGTAGCATTGCCCATCAGTGTGATTGCATATCTGATTTGCTTTCGGCCTTTTTCCAAAAAGAAGAAAGAAGCAGTCAGCGTACCCGGAAATCCCGAGACCTGCTGATATGCCGAAATAAAATGATCCGGCTGCCATTTGTGTATGGCGGCCGGATTTTTTGTGCTGCCGGAATGACGGCGGAAGCAGGGAAAGTCCGCAGCCTATTGACGGAACTGCAAAACAATACTAATATATACTTATAAACAGCGACAAAAAGGGGGAGAAATATGATTAAAACTGTTGAAATCCGCAGTCTGGAGGGATTGCTTCCGCTTTTGTCTGAACAGAACTATATTGCGACCATCGACAGAAACCGGAGCCTGTACCTGTACAGAGGGATGCCGGATTCCGCCTATGGGCTGGTCAGCAGTCTCAAGCGTAATTGCAAACAATACGCCCAAAGTCTGGAACCGTCCATTCTGAAAAACTTTACAAAATACGCTGCCATTGAAGATCCCAGCATCGAAAGGTCTGTTTGGAGGCAGATGATCTTAGGTCAGCACCATGGCCTGCCCACCAGACTTCTGGACTGGTCCCATTCTCCGCTGATTGCGCTGAACTTTGCGGTGACGGAAAACAATCTGGCCCGTATGGACACCCGGGACTGTATTGTCTGGCGGATCGATATGACGGAGATCCACTCCATGCTGCCAAAGCAGTATCAGGAAAAGCAAAAGGAGAACCGAACGGTTGTCTTTGCTGTGGATGTTCTGAATGAGCTGGCACCCACGCTGGAGCAGTACGACAATGACATGGGAAGTGACTCCATGGTTGTAATTGAGCCGCCGTCCATAGACCCCAGAATCGTCAATCAGTATTCTTTCTTCTCGGTGATTCCGTCGGGAATGGAGAACATCGAACACTTTCTGGAACTGCATACATCCAATACGGTGAAATATGTGATCAAAAAGGAACTCCGCTGGCGGGTGCGGGATATGCTGGATCAGCTGAACATCAGTGAACGCATCGTCTATCCCGGCCTGGACGGTCTCTCTGCCTGGCTGGCCAGACATTACTATGTAAAATGAGAGTTTTCCTCCGGGAAAAAAGAAGGTGCTTTATGAAGATATGGACATTGGTGGAAAATACCACCTGCAGGACGGATTTGCAGCCGGAACATGGGTTGAGTCTGTATGCAGAAACCGGACGGCACAAGATCCTCTTTGATGCCGGACAGTCGGACGCCTTTATCCGCAATGCGGATCGGCTGGGGGTGAATCTGACGGAGGTGGATATGGCTATCCTCTCCCACGGGCATTACGATCACGGCGGCGGTCTGAAATTTTTCCTGGAACGGAACAGCAAGGCACCTGTTTATGTCCACGAAAAGGCATTTCAACCCCATTTCAACGGAAAAGAAAAGTATATCGGCCTGGATCCGGATTTGCAAAAAAATGACCGGCTGGTTTTGGTAAACGATGTGCTGCAGCTTGACGAAGGAATCACCCTGTATCCGGCGGGCTGGCTTCGGAGCCGTTTTCCTATGGACAGTTTCGGGCTGAACGTGCGGGAGAATGGCTGCTTTTATCCGGACAGCTTTCTTCATGAGCAGTATCTGCTGGTGGAAGAGGGGGAAAAGAAGATTCTCTTCAGCGGCTGTTCCCACAGAGGAATTCTGAATATTGCAGACTGTTTCCGGCCGGATGTGCTGATCGGCGGCTTCCATTTTAAGAAGCTGGACCCTGAAGGCGCAGGGGCGGAAACCCTGAAAGAGGCGGCTGCGGTTTTGATGGAGTACCCTTCCTTGTATTACACGGGGCACTGTACAGGGCAGGCGCAGTATCGTTTTCTGAAGCAGATTATGGGAGAACGTCTGTCCTATCTGTCCACAGGCTCCGTTCTCACAATTTAGATACCAATAAAACAAGCGGCTGTGAGGAGATTTCCTCACAGCCGCTTTTCCAATCATAAAATCAGTCAAAAACATACATCCCGAAAAAGGCAAGAAGCCCCGGGTCACAGTTATAGTCCATGCCGCACTGATCTGCCAGCTTTTTTACAAAGATACAGTAGGCAGACATACAGGAATACCTGAGATCCGGGAACCTGCAGGGCTCGCCTTCGGTGATGGCACAGGGCTTGCACAGCGAGCAGCCACCGGAACCGACTATAAACCCATCGCATCCTTCTGCGCGGAAGCGTTTCATCAGCTGGATGGAGGACGTGTTGTGGGTGCTTTTTGCCTGCTTGATGGCGGGCGTATCCGAATAGTCGGGAATATCCCAGATGGTCTGCAAAACCAGCGCTTTTTTGTGCGCCAGAATCTTTTCCTTCATTTCCTCGGGAGAGCCGCAGGCAGGAGGGCAGGAGTAATTGGCGTTATATTGTCCGCAGAGGTTTTCTTCACAGTAGGGACGGAAGCTGGGGTCGAAGACAATGTCGGAAGTATCAACGACAGCAGCGGAAGCAAAGCCCTCGTCCAAAGCATACTGAATCATTTTTTCATCGGTCATCGAAAACACCTCGTTGTGATTGTTTCTTTTACTATAGCACTTTTTGGATAAATGGCAATAGAAAAGACAATGATCGTTTCTGCTTACTTTTTCCGATGTTTCCGCTGCTTTTCCAGCGAGTCGTACATTTCTCTCAGGTGATCCGACAGGGCGTGGTCAGAGCGGAAGGGAGTAAAGAAGTGGTATTTCTGGGAATTTTGCATATGCATCTCCTGAATATGGTGCTTGATGCCCTCGTATTTGACAACCACCTTGTTTTCGACTGCAAATTGCTTCAGCTTTGCCACCAGGTTGGCGGAATGGGCAACGTCGATCAGGAAGATGCCAAAGAACATTCCGATAAAGAAGGAAAAAGCCAGATTCTGAGAGAGCCATCTCAGAGCGTTCAGAATGTAAGGATGGATGAGCAAATCATAGCCTGCACCGATTGCTGCCCAGGCCAGAGAGAATATGGGACAGATGATTCCCTGTATGTTGCCCCACTGACCTGAGTAATCCCACAGCCGAACCTTGAGGAATTTCAGACAGAAGATACCGGCAATATATTCGATCAAGGTCATGCAAACTGCCATCACGACAATGGTCAGAGCTTTGTTCCAGAACGGATTTGCAATCAGATGCTGCTGCTCCAGCGTGGCCAGCAAGAAGAGAATACAAAGTCCAAAGCCATACAGAGGAACGTAAGGCCCGGTACAAAAACCGGGGTTGATCCACTTTTTATGAGGCCTTTTCAGATTTCGGTATAACAATTCCAGAACCCATCCCATGACGGAACCAACAAAAAACAGATACGCCAGAGTTAAAAAGATACTCATAGAATTACCTCCCTATTTCGTTATCTCAGAGTTTAAAAATGAGGAAATTTTGCTGCCATCACCGTAACCCTTTTCATACAGCTTTTGAAGAGGTCCTTTTTCTCTGGTCAGGGTGCTGACACCGCAGGTGTCATCAGGGGCAACAATCAGCACTTTCCCTTCGGCGGCATATTTTTGCGCCAGAGCAATGCTTTCATTGTACTTTTCGGCGTGCCGGCACAGTTCCCTGGCGGCAAGCGGATAATGATGCCGTATTAAACGGGAAACTTTTATATCCATATCGGCGGTTCTGATTTCGTCTTCCGGCTTCGTGAGCAGAATGACAACCTTGTCGCAGCCCAAATCAAAGGCTTTCTGAACCGGTACCGGATCGCCCAGGGCACCATCGAAATATAAAGTATCTCCCACCATATAGGGATGGCACACAAAGGGAAGTGCACAGGACGCCTTCATTACACTGTAATTGTCCTGAGATATGTCCTGCTTGCTGAAGTATCTGGTTTTGCCGGTTTCGGCTTCTTCGGCAACCACATACAGCTCCATGGGATTGTCCATAACGGCGGGAAAATCCAGAGGATATTCCCCGTCGGAATTGCTGAGTGTGCTGTATACATAATCAAGGTCAATCAGCGTTTTCTTTGTCAGAAAGTTTCGGGCGCTTACATATTCTTTTCTGAGACCGTATTCGGTATAGAAAACGTAGTTTCGCCGTACCTGCCCTGCGACATAAGAGATCAGATTGGCGCTGCCTGCAGACACACCGATGCCGAGATCAAAATGAATGTGGTGATCCATACAATAGTCCAGCACGCCTGCTGCGTAGATGCCTCTGTAGCCGCCTCCCACATCCACAACACCGATTTTCATAAATTTCCTCCAACCAATCATTTTATATAAGCATAACCTCAGTTGAAATTTTTTGCAATGGGCAATTGGGTGACTATGTCTAATAAGACCCGGAATGCGGATATTTTCTGTATTTTTCCCGGTATTCATACATATTTCCCACTAATAAGATGTTGCGGGAACCGTGCTGACGGCAATGTTTTTGGGCAAATGCAGTATGTTTGTCTGAATAACAGACAAAGATGCGTCCATTATCCGTATCGAGCATGCGTTTTTAGGGGTACAATAACACCACAACAAAAAGCAAGGAGGAAAACAATATGTATTATTCCAGTGGTAACTATGAAGCTTTTGCTCGTCCCCGCAAACCCGAAGGTGTGGACGAAAAATCGGCATATATCATCGGTACCGGCCTGGCCGCACTGACAGCTGCCTGCTATCTGGTCCGTGACGGGCAGATGAAGGGCGAGAATATCCACGTCTTTGAAAAAGATCCCATTCCCGGCGGCGCATGTGATGGCTGGGAATATCCGCAGCTGGGCTACGTGATGCGCGGTGGCCGCGAGATGGACAATCATTTTGAAGTCATGTGGGATTTGTTCCGCTCCATTCCTTCCATTGAAACCCCTGATGTCAGTGTACTGGATGAGTACTACTGGCTGAACAAGAAAGATCCCAACTATTCCCTTTGCCGTGCTACGGTGAACCGTGGACAGGATGCCCATACCGACGGCAAGTTTGCACTGTCCGACAAGGGTGCCATGGAAATCATGCGCCTGTTCTTCACTCCCGACGAGGACCTGTATGACAAGCGCATTACGGAATTCTTTGATGAGGAAGTATTCAATACCAACTTCTGGCTGTACTGGCGTACCATGTTCGCTTTTGAAAACTGGCACAGCGCTCTGGAGATGAAGCGGTATATCAAGCGCTATATCCATCATGTGGGCGGACTGCCTGATTTTAAGGCGCTGCGTTTCACCCGGTACAACCAGTATGAATCCATGATCCTGCCCATGATCAAGTATCTGGAAAATGCCGGCGTGGATTTCCGTTACAATACCAAGGTTGTCAATGTTGAATTTGACATCAAGCCTGACCGCAAGCAGGCTACCCGCATTGAAGTTATCTCTGAGGGCAAGACGCAGTTCGTGGAACTGACCGAAAAGGATCTGGTGTTTATCACCAACGGCGGATGCGTAGAGAACTCCACTCTGGGTTCTCAGACCACCACGGCTGCCTACAACACTGAAATCAAGGCCGGTGGCGGCTGGGATATGTGGAAGCGCATTGCGGCACAGAGCCCTGACTTCGGCCGTCCGGAGAAGTTCTGCAGCAATCCCGAGCAGACCAACTGGATGAGCGCAACGGTCACGACCCTCGACCAGAAGATCGTCCCCTATATCCAGAAGATTTGTAAGCGGGACCCCTTCAGCGGCGGTGTGGTCACCGGCGGCATTGTAACCGTAAAGGACTCCAACTGGCTGATGAGCTGGACGTTCAACCGTCAGCCTCAGTTCCGTTCTCAGCCCAAGGATCAGCTGGTCGGCTGGATTTACGGCCTGTTTACCGATAAGCCCGGCAACTACGTCAAAAAGACCATGCGTGAATGCACCGGCGAGGAGATCTGCATGGAGTGGCTGTACCATCTGGGAGTTCCCGAGGATCAGATTCCTGAACTGGCACACAACAGTGCCAATACGATTCCCTGCATGATGCCTTATATTACCGCATTCTTCATGCCTCGTACTGCAGGCGACCGTCCCAATGTGGTGCCCGATGGTGCTGTTAACTTTGCCTTTATCGGCCAGTTCGCAGAAACCGCAAGAGACACTATCTTTACCACAGAGTACTCCATGCGTACCGGCATGGAAGCTGTCTACACCCTGCTGGATGTGGATCGCGGTGTGCCTGAGGTCTGGGGCAGCACCTATGATGTCAGAGATCTGCTGAATGCATCCATCCATATGCGGGATGGAAAGCCCCTGACGGATATGCATCTGGGATTTGCCGAGAGAATGGCCGTTAAGAAGGTCCTGGAGAAGATTCAGGGCACGGATATTGAAAAGCTCCTGAAAGAGTATCATGTGATCTGATCGAATACCCGGATTTGATCTGGTGCGTATATGCTGCGGGTGCCGGTTTCCTTAAAAAACCGGCACCCTTTTTTGCCTTTTCGCGGGTTTTAATGCCTGTACAGCCATAAAATGCAATTGTTGTTGAAATTTCCCCGAAATCCTGTATAATGTGTTGTAGGAAGGATTAAACTGGCGAAAGGGGTTAGGTGTTATGGCAGATTTTACAAAAAATGCGATTCGGAATTCCTTTGTGAAATTGCTGAACGAGAAACCGATGAAGCAGATTTCTGTGCGGGACATTGTGGATGACTGCGGCGTGAATCGTAACACCTTTTACTACCATTTTCAGGATATTCCCCAGCTGGTGGAGACGATTATACAAGAGGATACTGAACGGATGATCCGGGAACATCCAACCATTCACTCCATAGAAGAATGTCTGGAGGCTATTATTGCTTTTGCTCTGGAAAATAAGAGAGCAGTGCTGCATATCTACCGTTCTGTGAACCGGGATATTTATGAGCAGTATCAGTGGCATTCCTGTGAATATGCTGCGACAACATATATTGACGGCGTATTGGCAGGGCGGGCGATTTCCAAAACAGATCGTGAAATCCTGATCGGATATGTCAAATGCGTGAGCTTTGGTCTGGTAATCGGCTGGCTGGAAGGCGGAATGAAGGAAGATATTCAGCTTTTTGCACACAGAATCTGCGAGTTGAAGCAGGGAGATCTGGAACAAATGATTGAACGATGCGAAATTAAGCAGTAATTTGTTGGACATTTTTTGCCCTGTGCCTAAATTATAAACACAGGGACTTTTTTATCCATTTACATCCCTTTAATATATGTATATAATAGCGGCGAGAAGATAGGGGGCGGGCTGCAATGTCCAATAAACGACTGAAAACGGCCAAATATGGCTATATTATTTTATCTGTTTTGCTTTGTGCCCTGGGAATTGTGCTGATTGCTTTCCCGGGTTTTTCTGTTTCAATGCTTTGCTGGATCGGCGGAATCTTGCTGATTCTGTTTGGCATTGTTAAAATTGTGGGATATGTTTCCAAAGATTTGTATCGGCTGGCGTTTCAATATGATCTGGCTTTTGGTATCCTTTTGATTGCACTGGGTGCAGTTTTGATTCTGCGAACGGATTCAATGGTTCATATAATCTGTATTCTGCTGGGTGTGTGCATTTTGGCGGATGCGCTTCTGAAGGTGCAGATTTCCATTGATTCCAAAATGTTCGGAATCCGGCTTTGGTGGATGATCCTGGCTGCCGCCGTACTGACCGGTGTGGCAGGCTTCCTGCTGATATTCCGCCCTTACGAAAGCGCTCAGGCAGTTATGATTCTGTTGGGAATATCCTTACTGACAGAGGGAATCCTGAATCTGATTACCGTTTTGACGGTGGTTAAAATCTGCAATAAAAAAGCATCCGTTGATTCGGTTGAAATTGATTACGATATGTTCTGATGTGTAAATAGGAGGATGGCTGATGGTCAGCAAGGTATTGATATTGACCTGCAGTACGGGAGAGGGACACAACAGCGCTGCCCGTGCATTGGAAACGGCTCTGCGGAGAGAGAACATTGCCTGCGAGCTTGCAGATCCCGTGTCCTTTCAGAGTGAACGTGCGAAGAATACAATCGCCTCCTTGTATAACAATACCATCAGAAAAGCCCCTTCGATATTTGGTCTGGTGTATAAGCTGGGCGATATTTACTCTGCATCCAAACTGCCTTCCCCTGTGTACTGGGCCAATTCCAAATATGCACAGGCGCTGCAGACATATATTCTGGAACAGAAATTTGACGCGGTAATTTGTACCCATCTGTACGGCATGGAGGCCATGACCGCCATTCGGAAGGACTCGGATTTTCCCGTGCCCTGCTATGGGGTACTGACGGATTATACCTGTATCCCTTTCATCGATGAAACGGATCTGGATGAGTATTTTGTACCCTGTGAGGAAGCAAAGAAATATCTGGTCAGCAGGGGTGTGGCGGAAGAAAAGGTGCTCGTTACCGGCATTCCGGTAGATGAAGTCTTCGCAAGTCACATTGACAAGGCGGTTGCCCGCGAAAAACTGAACATTCCACAGGACAAGCGTGTTTTTCTGGTGATGACCGGAGGAATCGGCTGCGAAAACATGATCGGATTGTGTGACGAGCTGCTGGAAAGCCTGAAGCAGGACGGACAGGTTTATGTCCTTGTAGGTAAAAACGAAAAACTGAAAAGCAAGCTGGACGAAAAGTATTCATTCAATCCCTGCATCCAGACGGTGGCTTTTACGAGGGAAGTGGCACTTTACATGGCGGCGTCCGATGTGATGATTTCCAAGCCCGGCGGTCTGTCCAGTACGGAGGCCGGTGTTGCGAATATCCCGTTGGTTCATGTCCATGCGATCCCGGGCTGTGAAACAAAGAATGCCCGTTTCTTTTCTGAAAATGGCATGTCCATGGCTGCCCACAACGCAAAAGAGGCTGTTCAGTATGCACAGCTGCTGGCATACAGAGAAAAAAGTGCGGATGCAATGCGTGCGAAGCAGAGAGAATTTATACCTGCCCACGCTGCGAGAACGATTGTGCAGGAGGTGTGCCATTTATGAGTCATAAGGAGTTGCTTTTTTGGGCGATGTACATCATAGGCGGCTTCCTGATGGGAAGCGTGCTGTTTTGTCAGGTAATTCCCCAGATTGCACTCGATAAGGACATTTATGCGATCAGTGATGATCATAATCCCGGAGCGACCAATGTGTTTATTCAGTGCGGAGCTTCCTGGGGGTTCCTGTGTTTGGGACTGGATATGATGAAAGGCTTTTTGCCGGTATTCTTTACAAGCCGGAGTCTTGAGCCGACCAGTCCGTTGTTTGCGCTGGTTTTGATTGCCCCTGTTCTGGGACATGCTGTGGCACCGTTCCATCATTTTCACGGGGGAAAATGTATTGCCACCACTTTCGGTGAGATGCTCGCGCTGCTGCCGTTTACCCGAATCGGTTTGGTGTTGGCTGTGATTTATATTGTTTTTTCTACAGTGGTGAAAATTCAGCCGAACCGGCTGCGCAGTATGGCAGCATTTGGGCTGTTCGGTGCATTTTCGGCTGCGAGTATGCTGTGGGGAGAGAATCAGGCCATTGCCCTTGGGTGTGTGGGAATTTCGCTGATTGCAATTGTCAAGCATTCCAAATACTTTTCCTATGATTAAATGGAAAGATGCGTATATTTCAGATGAAAAGTCAAGGTCATGCGTGATTCATGGCCTTGACTTTTTTGTATGGGGAGTACAAAAAGTTCAGGGCGGATTTGGTGAAGCTGTTCGTTTTCTTTCTTACAGGCAGGAAAATCGGTGCCTTCCGATGGCTGGAACAGAAGATATAATTTTAGCACTCTAACGATGAGAGTGCTAAAATTAACATTTCGTTCACAGCTATATCACAAAAAGTACATAAATGGAGAGGATAATGATAATTGAAAAAAGGAGATGGTGACCGATGGGTTACGGAGTACATCCGACGAAGGCCGACCCTGTCGGATAGATGCAGAAAAGGGCGACATAATCAATATAACAATGTAATTTGGAGGTATTTATTATGTTTGAACTTAGTCGTAGAAACAACAACCATCAGGTGAACGCTTATAATCCTTTCCGTGAGATGGAAGAATTGGAAAGACACTTCTTTGACGATCCTTTCGGCAGCTTCTTTGGTACCAGTGATCTGGCTGAATTTAAGACAGATGTGACCGATGAAGGCGACCATTATCTGCTGGAGGCTGACCTCCCCGGCTTTGATAAAAAGGATATCCATCTGAATCTGAACGGCGATATGCTCACCATTCAGGCAGAGCGTCATTCCAAGGCCGAAGAGAAGGACCAGAAGGATAAATTGGTCCGTGTGGAACGTTCTTACGGCTCCTACAGCCGTCAGTTCAACGTTTCCCAGATTGATACGGAGCACATCAAGGCTGCCTATGATAACGGCGTCCTGAAGCTGACGCTGCCTAAGAGAAATGTGGAACTGCCTCAATCCAGAACACTGGAAATTGAATAACTTCGGTATGCTGATTTCCGAAAGCTCCTCACAGTAATGTGAGGAGCTTTCTTTTTGCAATCTTCCCAAAACTGTGATACAATACAGGCATTGGTCAGACTTGAACAAAATCAATTGCCATGAAAGGTTAAGCATATGAAACGTAGTGAAATCAACAAAGCTCTGAAGGAACTGGAAGCCATGTGCGGGAAGTACTGCTGCTACCTGCCGCCTTTTTGTCATTTTACGCCTCAGCAGTGGCAGGAAATCGGTCACGAATACGACGAAGTCCGTGACTGTATGCTGGGCTGGGACATTACGGATTATGGCTTGGGGAATTTTGATAAATTCGGTTTTTCTCTGATTACCCTGCGAAACGGCAGCCATACCATGCCGGATAAATATCCCAAAGTCTATGCGGAAAAACTGCTTTATCTGAAAGAGGGGCAGTATGCACCCAATCATTTCCATTGGTACAAGACTGAGGACATTATCAACCGCGGCGGCGGAAATGTTCTGATCAAAGTCTATAACAGTCTGCCGAACGAAGAGATCGACTACGAATCCGACGTGACCATCCACTCTGACGGCCGCACTTATACGGTACCTGCCGGTGCGGTCATTCGGCTGACACCGGGCGAGAGCCTGCACGTGCGGCAGTATATGTACCATGATTTTTCCGTAGAAGAAGGAACGGGTGCTGTTCTGCTTGGAGAAGTCAGTCAGTGCAATGATGACAATACGGATAACCGGTTTAATCCGCCCGTTGGCCGCTTCCCGAAAATTGAAGAGGACGAGCCGCCTTATCGGCTGCTGTGCAACGAATACCCCGCAGCAAAATAAAAGGTGCAGATATGTTGGATGTAGTTGCCTTGGGCGAATTGCTCATTGATTTTACCTGTGTAAGCACGGATCCGGATGGGTATCCCACTATGGTGGCCCATCCCGGTGGGGCACCGGCTAATTTCTTGGCGGCACTGAGTAAATTTGGTGCAAAAACGGCGCTGCTTGGAAAAGTGGGAGCGGATGCATTCGGCAAGATGCTGATTTCTACTCTGCATCATGCGGGAATTGAAACCAGGGGGCTCATTACTGCGGACGATGTTTTTACGACATTGGCGTTTGTAACTCTGGATGAAACGGGAAACAGAGCGTTTTCCTTCTCACGGAAACCGGGTGCGGATACCTGCATTGCCTATGAAGAGCTGAACCTGCGCATGATCGAAGAGGCCAGAGTGTTTCATTTCGGAACGCTGTCGCTTACGGATGAGCCTGCCCGCACGGCGACTTATCGGGCTGTGGACTATGCCAAAAGTCACGGAAAGCTGATTACCTATGATCCCAACCTGAGGAAGCCCCTCTGGAAAGACCTGAATACGGCCAAAGAACAGATGCTCTGGGGACTGACCAGGGCGGATGTGGTAAAAATCAGTGATGAAGAAGTGACGTTTTTGTTCGGCCTGGGAGCGGAAGAGGGAGCAGACTATATTCTGAAGCATTTCGGTGTAAAGCTGGTGTTTGTAACCTGCGGTGCTGCCGGCTGCTATTTTAAGAACGCCGCTGCCTCCGGTATGGTGCCGGGTCTTGACAATATCAGGGCAACCGACACAACGGGAGCCGGGGATATTTTCGGAGGCAGTGCGGTTTGGAAACTGCTGCAGACAGGAAAATCTCCCGAACGGCTGTCAGAGGAAGAACTGAGGGAGATTGTGACTTTTGCCTGTACCAGTGCAGGCCTGTCTGTCACAAAGCCCGGTGGTATTTCCAGCGTCCCGGAATACGCACAGGTGACAGAACGCATGGAAGCGGAGCGAAATGTACAGAATCCGCTATCCGGGAAGGAAAATGTTTCTGAGGATTTCTGACATCGGGGGAAAAGTATGAAATTGCAGGGCAGAAAATTTGTTGCCTCTTACAGCGGCGGGAAAGACAGTGTGCTGGCGCTTTACCGGGCAATCCGGTCGGGAATGGAGCCGGCTTGCCTCATTATTACCTATAACACGCAGATGGGACGGTCCTGGTTTCACGGAATACCGGAGGAGCTTTTGCAGGAGGTGTCGGCATCCCTGCATATTCCCGTGCGGCTGATTCAAACCTCCGGCGAAGATTATGCCGAGCGATTTCGGGAGGAGCTTCGCAGACAGAAGGCCAATGGCGTGGAAGTCTGCGTATTCGGGGATATTGACATTGAAGAACACCTCCAATGGTGCAGCAATATCTGCCGGGAGGCGGAGATGGAAGCTTTCTTTCCACTGTGGCAGGAGCCGAGAGAACGATTGGTGCGGGAATTCATTGACGACGGTTTTACGGCCAACATCACCGTAGTGGATACGGCCAGACTGAGTGACCGGCATCTGGGAATGGTCCTGTCGGAAAAAGCTATGGCTTCCATAGCTGCAGAAGGAGCGGACGTGTGCGGAGAAAACGGGGAGTATCACAGTTTTGTTTCGGACGGGCCTTTGTTTTCCTATCCGCTCCCGTTTGAATACGGAGAGAAAGTCCTGCGAAACGGCTATGCCATTCTGCCTGTTTGCAGAAAAAGAGCGTGCGGGGAATGAGGCAGGACGGATAACGGCAAACCGTGCTGTGCACCGGGAAAAAGCATTGCCATAAAATGCCGGAATCCTGCGCCTGCCCAATCAGGGATTTGTAGATTTTCCCGTTTTTCTTTCGCTTGCTATGTTTTGATTGCAAAAAATAGGGAAATATGCTACAATTCGAGTGTTATCATCATATTAGGGGGATACGAATGAGTAGTTTAGCAATCAATAGAACCGGCTTGTCTTCTGCCGGAAAAGCCAATATATATTTCAGCGGCAAGAGCCTGAAGTCTGCACCCAAGAATGCTTTGCCCAAAGAGGGCGGCAAGCAGGATGAGGCACCCCAGAATCCCGGAAAGGGCGGCTGGGTGCGTACGCTGGTTATCGCTGCGATCATAGTTGCGGTAGTGGTGGCGCTGTCCATTCTTATGCAGGTCATTTTCCCTGCGCCCACCGGTGAACCCAAAACCTTTACCAGAGATGCCCTGCAGATTACGCTGACAGATAAATTCACGGAAACCCCTGCGGATGGTTATACAACCATTTATCAGTGTGAAGATTCTGCCGTGTTTGTGCTGAAAGAGAGCTTTGCAGATGTGGAGGGCGGCGAAGAGACGACTCTGGAGCAGTATGGACAGATGCTGATTGACAAAAATGCCAAGGTGTCCGATGCCGAATTGCAGAGCGTGGAAGGCCTGACGTGTTTTGAGTATCAGTACAAGAACGACAATAACAGCAATATGTATTACTTTGTGACGGTTTATAAGACGCAGGATGCATTCTGGCTGATTCAGTTTGCAACCCCGAAGGCGGATACGGCAAGCTACCGTGAGACCTTCATTGAGTGGGCCAAGAGCGTTCAGTTTACCAATTCCTGATCTGAGAATATTAAAAAGGACACCGGATTTTGAAATCCGGTGTCCTTTTTTGAGTGAGGTGCCTATCAGCGATGGTCGTATTGCTTGACTTCTACGGATTCTTTGTCAAAATCAATGAAAATCTGATAGGCGTAGTTATCGTCGCAGGTGTCCCAGATTTCCACAAATTTGGGAGTAACCTCAATAATGATTTCCGTGTCTTCGTGAGAATACTTGTTGTAGCTTCCCCAGAGATGCTTTTTGTACAGAGATTCAAAACGGCGGTCCGGCTCATCGACAACAAGCCCCTTGTTTTCGGCCAGACCTTCAATCTGAACGCCGCTCCAGCACAGGGCAACATGGGGATTCTGGAAAAGCTGCTGGGTTTTGCGGAACTCTTTATCCGTCTTGAAATAGACCTTGTGGTCATAGAACAGACAGCTGACATTTCGTACCATGACGTAATCGTTAACGGAGCTGGCCAGTGCCATGATTTTCCAGTCTCCCAGCTTTTGGAACATCAGTTCCACGGCCTGATCGAAGGTAAGGTTTTTATCTTTAGCGAAATTCATACAGAATCCTCCTAATAAGAAATGAATTTTTTCAGCGGTGCACAGAGCCGTTTGTAGACAAGAAGTGTAATAAGAGAAGTCACGACGCGGGATATCACATTAAAGGGGACAACGGAAAAAACAACCATGGTCGGGATGTCTTTGATCCAGGGGTTGACGGCGGAACAGGTAGACACGATGGCGTCCCAGTCCAATCCGTACAGATGCATATACATAGGGAAAATCATGTAGATACTGGTGATGACTGCGGCGACCACGCTGATAACTGTACCGATTGTCAGACCGATAATGGCATTTTTTTTGGTTTTTTGGTGTTCATAATAGAGAACCGCCGGCAGGACATAGGATAGACTCAGCAGCAGATTCTGGAGTTCTCCGGTAAACAGGGAGGTACTTCCTTTGAACACCAGCTTCAGGAGAAGCTTGGTGACGATAATCTCCACTGCACCCAGCGGACCCAGGAGAAAACCGCCGATCAGTTCCGGCAGAGCGGAAAAGTCAAATTCCGCAAAAGGGGAGATGACAGGTACCGAGAAACTGAAATACATCAGCACGAAAGCGATGGTACCCATCATGGCTGCTATCGTCATACGACGAACTCGATTTTTTTGCATTTTCTGTCACCTCTATAAAAAATTCCCGAAGCCAAACGAACATTAGCTTCGGGAATTTCTGTAGATGCAGGAAAAACGCAGGAACTTATGCCAGTTCCTGCCGGGATTACGGAACACCGCAGCCCATGCAATCTTAGAAAATCAAAGCCTTTTCTCATCCGGACTCTACCGTCGGTTCTGGAATTACACCAGATCGGCCTCCCAAAAAGGAAGGTTCATGGACTATACCATCGGTCGGGAATTACACCCTGCCCCAAAGACTATTCGATATGAACTTCAACGCCCACAGTATAATACTTTTTTGCCGCTGCGTCAATAGCAATTTGACAGATGATTGCCGTTGCAGGCAGGGTGCCGCAAAAGGGCAGAATCCTGCAATCTGACGGACACTGAAAAAATGGAGGGAAGCTACAATATAGAAACAAAAAGTTTTAGTTGCACTATTTTGTGCTTTATGTTACAATAAATAAGTTGTAAAAAGTTTATATATGGGTATATGCTCATGATATGGTTGAGCGTTTCTACCAACTGCCGTAAATGGTTGACTACCGACTAAAAAACTGTAGTCAGTCGTTTATTTTTTTGTGCTTTGGAGGTTTTTATGAATTACGACGTAATCATTATCGGCGCCGGTCCCGGCGGTATTTTTTCCGCCTATGAGCTTACGCGGTTAAGACCTGAATTGAAAATAGCGGTTTATGAAACCGGACATTGTCTGAGTCAGCGTCGCTGCCCGATTGACGGCGAAAAAATCAAGAGCTGTATCGGCTGCAAAAGCTGCTCCATTATGAGCGGTTTTGGCGGTGCAGGCGCATTCTCTGATGGAAAATACAATATCACCAATGACTTTGGCGGTACGCTGTATAAATACATCGGCAAAAAGCGCGCGCTTGAACTGATGCGTTATGTGGATGAAATCAATATGCGTTACGGCGGAGAGGGAACGAAGCTGTATTCCACCACCGGTACGAAGTTCAAGAAGGTCTGTATGCAAAATGATCTGCACCTTCTGGACGCTTCCGTCCGCCATCTGGGCACGGACATCAACTACGTTGTTCTGGAGAACCTGTACGAGGACCTGAAGCAGAAAGTGGAGTTCTTCTTTGATACGCCTGTAGAATCCGTAGACTGCATAGAGGGCGGCTATCAGATCAACTCCAGGAAGGGCAGCGTTACCTGTAAAGAATGCGTTATTTCTGTAGGCCGCAGCGGCAGTAAGTGGATGGAGCAGGTCTGTAAGGATCTGGATATCAAAACCAATTCCAACCGTGTGGACATCGGTGTTCGCGTGGAACTGCCTGCTGAGGTGTTCTCCCATCTGACAGATGAGCTGTACGAAAGCAAGATCGTTTACCGTACCCAGAAGTACGGCGACTTGGTGCGTACTTTCTGTATGAATCCCAAGGGTGCAGTGGTAAACGAGAATACCAATGGTATTGTCACGGTAAACGGTCACAGCTATGAGGATCCCGCCAAGCAGACGAACAATACCAATTTTGCGCTGCTGGTAGCCAAGCATTTCTCTGAGCCGTTCAAGGATTCCAACGGTTATGGTGAAAGCATCGCCCGTCTGAGCAATATGCTGGGCGGCGGCGTGATCGTCCAGCGTTTCGGCGATTTGATCCGGGGACACAGGAGCACCCAGAGCCGAATCGATGAGTCTTTTGTTACACCGACCTTGAATGCAACGCCCGGTGATTTGAGCCTGGTGCTGCCCAAGCGCCTGCTGGATGGCATTATCGAAATGATCTATGCTCTGGATAAGATTGCCCCCGGTACGGCCAACGACGATACCCTGCTCTATGGTGTGGAAGTCAAGTTCTACAATATGGAAGTAGAGGTGGACGAGAAGCTGGAGACTTACCATAAGGGCCTTTACATCATCGGTGACGGTAGCGGTATTACGCACTCCCTGTCCCATGCTTCTGCCAGCGGTATTTTTGTTGCGAGAAACATTGCCGAAACCCTGTAAACAGTGGTATTTTCCTTTCATAAACAGCCCCTCCACGAGAAATTCGTTTCTTGTGGAGGGCGTTTTTTATGCAAATTATGTAAACTTTATATTTTGTTCCCAATACCCCTTGACTTTTTTTCAGAATGGGATATAGTGTAGACAAAAGGATTAGCACTCTAACGACTAGAGTGCTAAAACATGAAGGAGTGTTTTTATGAACTTCAATCATTATACCCAGAAGTCTCTGGAAGCAGTCCAGAGCGCTCAGAATATCGCACGGTCCTATAATCACCAGCAGATGGAGCAGGTGCATTTGCTCCTGGCTCTGCTGCAGCAGGACGGAGGTCTGATCCCTCAGCTGCTGCAGAAGATGGATGTTACCGTGGAGAGTCTGGAAGCTGCTGCGACAGCACAGCTGCGGAAGATTCCCTCTGTCACCGGCAGCCGGGAGGCGGACAAATTCTATATCACGGCTGACGTGGATGCGGCATTCAATGCGGCCGAGAAACAGGCCGATGCGATGAAGGACGAATATGTTTCGGTAGAGCATCTGTTCCTCGGCTTGCTGGATACGGCAGCCGGGGATGTAAAGGAACTGCTGAAGACCTATCGCATTACCAAAGAAAACTGCCTGAAAGCATTGCAGAGTGTCCGGGGCAATCAGCGGGTGACTACCGATAATCCGGAAGGCACTTATGATGCGCTGGAAAAGTATGGTACGGATTTGGTCAAGCGTGCAAGGGAACAAAAGATGGACCCGGTTATAGGCCGTGACGAGGAAATCCGAAATGTAATTCGGATTCTGTCCCGTAAGACGAAGAATAACCCTGTTCTGATCGGCGAACCCGGTGTTGGCAAGACGGCAATTGCCGAGGGACTGGCACAGCGGATTGTCCGCAAGGATGTGCCCAAGGGCCTGCAGGATAAGACAATCTTCTCGCTTGATATGGGTGCACTGGTAGCAGGTGCAAAGTACCGTGGCGAATTTGAGGAGCGTCTGAAGGCGGTGCTCAATGAGGTGCGTCAGTCCAACGGTCAGATCATTCTGTTCATTGATGAGCTGCACACCATTGTGGGAGCCGGCAAAACCGACGGCGCTATGGATGCAGGCAATCTTCTGAAACCTATGCTGGCAAGAGGTGAGCTGCACTGTATTGGTGCCACCACTCTGAATGAGTATCGCCAGTATATTGAAAAGGACCCTGCTCTGGAGCGCCGGTTCCAGCCGGTGCAGGTAGACGAGCCTACGGTGGAAGATACAATTGCCATACTTCGTGGCCTGAAAGAGCGCTATGAAGTGTTCCATGGCGTAAAAATTGCGGACTCCGCCATAATCGCCGCCGCAACGCTGTCGCACCGTTATATCACCGACCGGTTCCTGCCGGATAAGGCAATCGACCTGGTGGATGAAGCCTGTGCCCAGATCCGTACGGAGATGGATTCCATGCCTACGGAGCTGGATGCGGTCTCCCGCAGGATCATTCAGCTGGAAATCGAAGAAGCTGCGTTGAAGAAGGAAGAGGATGCGCTTTCCAAGACCAGACTTGCAGAGCTTCGCAAGGAACTGGCAGAGGAGAGAGATACCTTTAATTCCATGAAGGCCAAGTGGGACAACGAAAAGAATGCCATTGGCCGAGTCCAGCAGCTGCGGGAAGAAATCGAAGACCTCAGCCGTCAGATTGAAGCCGCCGAGCAGCGCTATGACCTGGAAAAGGCTGCGGAACTGAAATACGGCCGTCTGCCGGAAGCTCAGCGCCGCCTGGCAGAGGAAGAGCGCAGAGCGCAGGATGCCAAGCAGAACAATATTCTTCGTGACCGTGTTACCGATGAAGAAATTGCCCGAATCGTAGAACGCTGGACGGGCATTCCGGTATCCCGGCTGGTGCAGGGAGAGCGGGAGAAGCTGCTGCATCTGGACGAAACCCTGCACAAGCGGGTGGTGGGACAGGATGAAGCGGTTCAGGCTGTGACGGAAGCAATTCAGAGAAGCCGTGCCGGCATTCAGGACCCCAACCGTCCCATCGGTTCGTTCCTGTTCCTTGGTCCGACCGGTGTCGGTAAGACAGAGCTGGCAAAATCGCTTGCTCAGGCGCTGTTTGACGACGAGAACAATCTGGTAAGAATTGATATGTCCGAATATATGGAGAAATACTCCGTCTCCCGTCTGATCGGAGCGCCTCCGGGATATGTGGGATACGAAGAAGGCGGTCAGCTGACAGAAGCCGTCCGCAGAAAGCCCTATTCCGTGGTGCTGTTTGATGAGGTGGAGAAGGCCCATCCGGATGTATTCAACGTGCTGCTGCAGGTCCTGGATGACGGCAGAATCACGGATTCTCAGGGCAGAACCGTGGATTTTAAGAATACCATCATCATTCTGACCTCCAACCTTGGCTCCGAATATCTGCTGTCGGGCATCAATGCCGACGGTTCTATCGAGGAAAGCGCAAGGGCACAGGTGGAGAATCTGCTGCGCCGTTCCTTCCGTCCCGAGTTCCTGAACCGTCTGGATGAAATTGTGTTCTATAAGCCCCTCAGCCGGGAAAATGTGACGGCCATCATTGACCTGCAGATTGCAAAGCTCAACAGCCGTCTGGCTGAACAGCAGATTTCCTGCGTGCTGACAGATGCGGCCAAGACTGCAATTGTGGACGCTTCCTACGATCCGCAGTACGGCGCAAGACCTCTCCGCCGCTATGTGCAGCATACCGTGGAGACAATGCTCAGCAAAAAGCTTTTGCGGGGCGAGATTCTCCCGGGTCAGACTGTAACGGTAGATGCCGCAGACGGCGAACTGCTGATGCGATAAAAAAGATACGTTTTTCCTTGCGGGAATGTGTGCAGTCGGGTAAACCGGGATGAGTTGCCTGCAGTATGCCCGCGGAGAAAAATGCAATAGTAAAAAAGCCGGGAAAGGCAGAGATGCTTTTCCCGGCTTTTTATGCGCTAAATATAAAGAAATGCTGTATTTTCTTTGCATATCATGAATATTATACCATAAATAAGGGTTGAATTTGTGGTCGAATAATGGTATAATGTGACAGGATTATGTGTATATTGCTAACTGCGGCGTTACGGAAATTGATGTTCCGATTTCTTCTGCGTTTCTGAGAATTGCTGGAGAATTGGCAACAATTTGCTGAGATTGTTTTCCGGCACAGGCGGCGTTTGGCAGTACGGCGAAGAGATTTCTGTTTCCGGGCCTTTTGCAACGGGCATTTGGACAATAAAAATGTCATGCATATTTTAACGATTACCCGAATCACGGCGGCAATGGATCGCCTGTGATGATTTGCTTATGCAGTATATATGATTTTACCGGAAAAGAGCGGGACCGGTTTCTCAAAATTGCACAGGAGTTTATAGGGAGAGTTTACTATGGGCAAAAAAGAAAAAGAGAATTTGAAGCAGGAGCAAAGCAAGATGGAATCTGCCGAAGAGCAAAAGAGAAAAAACGGAAAGCACTTTGTGATTGAACACCGGCATCTTGTGGTCCTGTATCTGATAATTTATGATTTTATAGTGATTAATGCGGCGTACTTTCTGGCATTGTGGCTTCGGTTTGATTTGCGGTTTTCAGCAATTCCGGAGCACTACCTGATAGCATGGCTGAGGTTCATACCGCTTTACTCCGTGGCCGCCTTGACTTTTTTCTGGATTATGCGTCTGTACAAGAGTATCTGGCGCTTTGCCAGTTTTAATGAGCTGACAAGAGTCCTGGTGGCATCCGGAATCGCATCTGTTTTCCATCTGGTTGCCATGACCGTACTGGTGAAGCGGATGCCCATTTCCTACTATATTGTGGGTGCGGGCATTCAGTTCCTGCTGGTTTTGGCGGCCCGTTTTTCCTATCGGTTTATCCTTCTGGAGAGAGGCGCCAGAACGAAGGAACAGAGTAAAATGATGGCCAACCGGGTTATGCTCATCGGCGCAGGCTCTGCCGGTCAGATGCTGCTGCGTGATTTGCAGCATATGGTGAAGGTCAACGATCATGTATGCTGCATCATTGATGATGACAGAAATAAATGGGGCCGTTACATTGACGGAGTTCCGGTTGTCGGCGGCAGAGAAGATATCCTGCTCAATGTGGAGAAGTACAGAATTGAGAAGATTTTCCTGGCTATTCCCAGTGCAAGTGTAGAGGAAAGACGGGATATTTTAAGTATCTGCAATGAAACAAACTGTGAATTAAAGAGTCTGCCCGGATTGTATCAGCTGGTTAACGGGGAAGTCAGCGTTGGCGTGATGAAAAATGTGGAAGTCGAGGATTTGCTGGGCCGCGAGCCGATCAAGGTCAACATGGATGAGATCTTCGATTTTCTCAGCGGAAAAGTAATTCTGGTAACCGGTGGCGGCGGCTCTATTGGCAGCGAGCTGTGCAGACAGATCGCAAAGCATAATCCCAAGCAGCTGATTATATTTGACGTCTACGAAAACAACGCTCACGCAATCCAGCTTGAGCTGAGAGACAATTACCCCAATTTGAATCTGGTGGTGCTGATTGGCTCTGTTCGCGACAGCAGCAGAATCAACTATGTTTTTGAAACCTACAAGCCGGATGTGGTATACCATGCGGCGGCTCACAAGCACGTCCCCCTGATGGAGGACAGCCCCTGCGAAGCCATTAAGAACAATGCCATAGGCACGTATAAAACGGCCTACGCCGCTATGATGAACGGCTGCCGGCGGTTTGTGCTGATTTCGACGGATAAGGCGGTCAATCCCACCAACATCATGGGCGCATCCAAACGCCTCTGCGAAATGGTTATTCAGTCCTTCGACCGTAAGATCAAGGAAGGAAAGGCGCAGGATCTTCCCCAGCTTCATATCCGCAGAGGGGATCTGGAAGAGAGTATGAACACGCTTCCCCTGAAGGAAGAGTACCCCAGCACAGAGTTTGTGGCAGTGCGCTTCGGCAATGTTCTGGGAAGCAACGGTTCTGTTATTCCGCGTTTTAAGGAGCAGATCGCCAAGGGCGGACCTGTTACCGTTACGCACCCGGATATTATTCGGTATTTCATGACGATTCCCGAAGCGGCCAGTCTGGTGCTGCAGGCCGGTACCTATGCAAAGGGCGGAGAGATTTTTGTCCTTGACATGGGCGCACCTGTGAAGATCGATACGCTTGCCAGAAACCTGATTAAGCTTTCCGGTCTGAAACCGGATGTGGATATTGAGATTACCTATACAGGTCTGCGTCCCGGTGAAAAGCTGTATGAAGAAAAGCTGATGTCCGAGGAGGGCATGAGGACCACCCCGAACCATTTGATTCATATCGGCAGCCCGATCCCCTTTGATACGGACCGGTTCCTTTATCAGATTCAGGTGCTGATGCGTGCCTCTTATGAAGAGCGGCTGGATGATATACGCGATCTGGTTGCGGCAATTGTGCCTACCTATCATCCTGCAGGAGCGCACGGTTCCGAACAAAAGGGAGAGGCGTTTGAAAAGCAGATGGAAAGCGTCCGGCAGAGCAGCGCTGAAGAAGCTGTCGCAGCAGTAAGGTGAGATCAGTAATTCAGAGTATATTGTAATAAGCTGTGTATTTCATAAAAGTCCATAGTGAGAGCCTTTACAGCAGGACCGATTTTTTGCAGCAAATCGGCATAAAAGAGGTAATCACTATGTACTGACCCAATCATATCCCAGACGATAATAGGCGAATGTGTAAATGGCCCAATGGCCCGTGTCCGGGCTTCGATTGAAGAAAACCGGACGGTCAGTGCACCGGATGTCAAAGGACGGCACGGTGCCTGCGTCGCGCAGCTGGAAAAGCAAAGGTATAGCCAATGACAGGGATGAAATCGTTCCTGTATGAAAGCGGGTGTGAATGATTTTTCGGGCAGTTTAGCGAGATGCAGAACCCCGGAAGAGAATTTCCAAACGGTGATGGACAGGCTGATGGCCTGCAATCCACCGACCATATGGCCGAATCCTGAAAAATGAACTCCGGCAGAGCGAATACTCAATTTATGATGACAACTGGTGAAATTATGGAAATGAAAAGATTTGAAAACAAAGTGTGGCTGGCGACACCGACCATGCACGGCGAAGAGCTTCGGTATGTACAACAGGCATATGAGATGAACTGGATGTCCACGGTTGGTGAAAATATTAATGAGGTAGAACGCCTTGTTGCAGAAAAAATCGGCTGCAAGTATGCGGTCGCACTTTCTACAGGCACAGCGTCACTTCATCTGGCCGTGAAACTGGCTGGGCAGATGATTTACGGCGCTCCGGAAATCGGAAAAGGGGCATTGTTCGGCCGCAGAGTTTTTTGCTCTGACATGACTTTTGATGCGACGGTAAATCCTGTAGTATATGAGGGCGGCATTCCCGTATTTATCGATACGGAGAAGGATACCTGGAACATGGATCCCGTGGCCCTGGAAAAGGCTTTTGAAGTTTATCCGGAAGTCAAAGTGATTGTTTTTGCACATCTTTATGGCACACCCGCCAAAATGGATGAAATCAAAGCAATCGCGGATGCCCATAACGCAGTAATTGTAGAAGATGCAGCAGAGTCCTTCGGTGCGACCTATAAAGGAAGGCAGACCGGCTCGTTGGGAAATTATAACTGCATCAGCTTCAACGGCAATAAGATCATTACAGGCTCTGCCGGCGGTATGCTTTTGACCGACAGCAGGGAAGATGCCGAGAAGGCGCGTAAATGGTCCACGCAGAGCCGGGAAGCGGCTCCCTGGTATCAGCATGAAGAGCTTGGCTACAATTATCGTATGAGCAATGTGATTGCCGGTGTGGTCCGTGGTCAGATGCCGTATCTTGAGGAGCACGTTGCCCGGAAAAAGGCAATCTATATGCGATATAAGGCAGGTTTTCAGGATCTGCCGGTGTCTATGAATCCCTATGATGAAGAAAACAGTGAGCCTAACTTCTGGCTTTCCTGTATGCTCATCAACGAAGAGGCTATGTGCAGGCAGGTCAGAAATGATTGTGAAGCCATATACATTCCGGAATCCGGCAAGACCTGTCCTACAGAAATTCTGGAAGCTCTGGGGAAATACAATGCAGAAGGCAGACCGATCTGGAAACCGATGCATATGCAGCCTGTGTATCGAAGCAATGCATTTATTACAAGAGAAGGCAGCGGTCGGGCAAGAACAAACGCATATATTGAGGGCCGTTGCCTCGATGTCGGTATGGATATTTTCAACAGAGGCCTGTGCCTGCCGTCTGACATCAAGATGACACCGGAGCAGCAGGATATTGTGATTGAGATTGTCAGAAAGTGCTTTGAGTAAAGGGATAGATTATATTGAATACACATAAACCGTATGGCCTGTACGAACGATTTTTTAAGCGGCTGATCGATATTCTGTGTGCATTGGCTGCCATCGTGGTTTTTTCATGGCTGTATGTCATTATTGCGATTCTTGTTCGGGTAAAACTTGGAAGTCCTGTTTTGTTCAAACAGGACAGACCGGGCAAGAATGGAAAGATTTTCAAACTGTATAAATTTCGCAGCATGACCGATGCCAGAGACGAAAACGGCAATCTGCTGCCGGACGATGTAAGATTGACCCGGTTTGGCAGAATGCTTCGCTCCACCTCTCTGGACGAATTACCGGAGGCTTTTAATATCTTAAAGGGCGATATGAGCATCATCGGCCCCAGACCGCTGCTGGTAGAGTATCTTCCGTATTATACGGAAGAAGAACAGCACCGTCATGATGTTCGTCCGGGACTTTCCGGATGGGCACAGGTCAACGGCAGAAACGTTACCCCCTGGGATCAGAGACTGAAAATGGACGTTGACTATGTCAATCATGTAACCTTCGTACAAGATGTAAAAATCGTTTTTATGACTGTTTATAAGGCGATTAAGCGTTCGGATATTCTTGTTGGCAAGGAAATCCCCGCAGGACGACTTGACGTGGCAAGAAGTAAAAAGGACGAAGCCAATGTGTGAATCAATTACCATAAGAAAATTTGAGCATAAGGATATTGCCAATAAGGTCAGATGGATCAATGATCCGGAAAACAATCGCTTTCTGCATTATGATCTTCCTCTGGAATACGAGAAAACCTGCATCTGGTTTGAAAAGAATAAAGACCGGACGGACCGGTATGATGCGGTGATTGAAGCTGACGGACAAGCGGTTGGCCTGATCGGACTATTGTCTATTGACCATAAGAACAGGAAGGCTGAGTACTATATCTCCATGGGAGAACCCGCGTATAAGGGAAAAGGCGTGGCATCCGCAGCTTCTGAACTTCTGCTTGATTATGCCTTTGTGACGCTGGGGCTGGAAAAGGTCTATCTTTACACAGAGACGGACAATATCGCAGCGCAGAAGCTTTTCCGAAGACTTGGTTTTAAGGAGGAGGGGGTCCTGAAAAAAGACCTCTTCTCAAAGGGAAAATTTGTTGACCGATTTGCCTACGGGATTACAAGAGACGAATATCTTCCTCTGTCGGAAATGACGCCCATTCAGTGCCTGGGGGATCTGGACGGCAATCCGCTTTTTATCAAGCGGGAGGACTTGCTGCCTTATTCCTTCGGAGGCAATAAGGCAAGAAAGGCACAACTGTTCTTTGCAGACATTGACAAAGGCAATTATGATTGCGTGGTTACTTATGGGACCAGCCATTCCAATCACTGCCGTGTGATTGCGAATATGGCAGCGGCCAGAAAAATGCCGTGCTGTATCATAGGGCCTGCCGAAGTGTCGGATCAGACCTTTAACAGCCGCTTCATGGAGCTGTTTGGCGCTGAAATTGTTTCTGTTCCGGTGGAACAGGTACACGATACCATTGAGAATAAACTGGCAGAACTAAAGCGTGCCGGCAGGAATCCCTATTTTATTGCCGGCGGCGGCCATGGGAATCTCGGAACGCAGGCATATGTAAATTGTTATGAAGAGATTTGCCGCTATGAGCGTGAAAATCAGCTTCATTTTGACTATATCTTCTTTGCCTCGGGAACCGGTACGACACAAGCAGGCCTTGTCTGTGGGCAGCTGATGCATGGTGACGACCGTAATCTTGTTGGTATCAGCATTGCCAGAAAGAACCCAAGAGGCCGTGATGTAGTGATCGACAGCATTCATACCTACTTGACCGCCAAGAAATGTGAAGTGGCGGAAGAACGTATCCAAGACCGGACGATATTTGTAGATGACTACATCGGTGACGGATATGGAATAGACAATGCGGACATAGAAGAAACAATTAAAAACGCAATGATTCAGTATGGGATACCGCTGGACAGCACCTATACCGGCAAGGCATTCTTGGGAATGAAACGGTATATCAGGGAAGCCGGATTGAAAGGAAAGCGTGTTCTCTTTATCCATACCGGCGGAACACCACTGTTTTTTGATGATTTAGGAAGATTATAAGCTATGAACATTTTAATACTTAGCGCAGGAACCCGTAACAAAGTCGTTGAATACTTTGTGAAAGCCATGAATGGCAGAGGAAAAGTTATTGCCACGGATATGAGCAGTCTGGCACCTGCCATTTATGAAGCCGATAAATTTTATATTGTTCCGAAAATGACTGCGCCGGACTATCTGGATGTGATTCTGGATATTTGCAAAAATGAAAACATTACCGGTGTGCTGTCGCTGATTGACCCGGAGCTTTCGCTGCTGGCAAAAAATAAGGAGCGGTTCGAGGCGCTGGGGACAACGGTGATCGGCTCTTCCTATGAGCTTTGCGAAATGTCGCTGGACAAGTTTCAGATGTTCGGTTGGCTGACGGATCACGGATACAGATGTGCCAGATCCTACATGGACAAAGATCAGTTCTTCGCAGACGAAGAAGCCGGAAAAATTACATACCCTGTGTTTGTCAAGCCGGCAAGAGGCAGTGCCAGCATTGCAATTTCCAAGGTCTTTGATCGGGAGACGGTGGAATTGCTGTTTGCACATGATGAAGGGCTGATGATTCAGGAGTTTTTGGACGGACAGGAAATCGGCGCAGATGTTTACATCGATATGATTTCCGGTGAGGTTATCTCTGTCTTTACAAAGAAAAAGCTGAAGATGAGAGCAGGGGAAACAGATAAAGCGGTTTCCTTTAAAGATGAGAAGCTGTTTGCCCTCATTGAAAAGTTTGTCAAAGAGGCGGGATACAGAGGCCAGATCGACATTGATATCTTTGATGTGGATGGCGAGTATTATATCTCGGAAGTCAATCCGAGATTTGGCGGCGGCTATCCGCACGCATATGAATGCGGCTGCGATCATATGAAGCTGATCGTAGAGAATTTGTCCGGCCGTGCCAATTCCGGAAGGATAGGCAGCTATGAAGAAGACATCTACATGATGAAGTACAATGAGGTTTGCATAAGGAAGGGAAACTGAAATGAGAAGTGGATTCAGAAAAAAACTGGATGACCTCAATTTGACGATAGAATCCAAGTTTCGCAAGCATTCTTACCGCAAGAAAATAAAAGTGCGCCTTAAAAGAATGCACGGCGGCTACAATTGCGATAAGGAATACGAAGAGGTAGTGGTACCTTATTGGAAAAAATACGGATATAAGCCTGCTAAAATGTGGTACCAGGTTTTTGCCGAAAAGGATCACCAGGTGGATCCCAGATATATTCCGGATGACCTTTACTATGGTGAGCTGGTTCCCTATTTCAGCAATTCCCAGTTCCGCAGATTTGGCGAAGATAAATGCTACCATGATGTGTGGTTTGCAGATATCAAAAGACCGCAGACAATCTGCAAGAATATCGCCGGCGTTTTCTACGATGCAGACATGAATGTCATCAGCTGTCAAAAAGCAGTGGAGCTTTGTATGGCATATGGGGATGAATTCCTGATCAAACCCTCCATTGACAGCGGCGAGGGCAGATTGATTACATTTTATATGCCCGGACAATTTACGGAGGAAGACATCAGAAAAAATATCCAGGATATGGGAGCAAATTTCCTTGCACAGGCCGGTGTTAAACAGCATCCCGTGCTGTCACAGATGAATCCCTCCTCCCTGAATACGATTCGTGTCGTATCTTTCCTGTTTGAAGGAGAAGTGCATATTCTTTCCGCAATCCTGCGTATCGGTGCAGCCAATGCGAAAGTGGATAATATCGGCGCAGGCGGTTTTGCGGTTCCGATTCATGATGACGGACAGCTGAATGACCGTGGCGTCAACAGAAAAGCAGAATGGAGATCGGAAAACAACTTCGGTGTGAAATTTTCCGATGTTAAGATTCCCAATTATGAGAAGGTAATCGAGGTTATCAAAAAAGAGCATCTGAAACTGGCTCATTTCAAGCTGATCGGATGGGATTTTTCTGTAGATACCGATGGCGATCCTGTATTTATTGAATACAATGTGTGCCCCGGTGCAAATCAGGTCACCTGCGGCCCCACATTTGGAGATCTTACGGACAAAGTTCTCGATGAATATTTTATAAAACGGACACTTAAAAATGCACAGAACTGATCGCGTTTGGTTTCATAATCAGAAGTGACTGCAGCTGTTGGTTCCGGCGGAAAACGGCCGGAGTGTCCCTCAAAGGCGGATTGTTCTGCAGACCTTCCGCCTGAACGGATGTCCACGCCTGCGTCCTTCTGATTTGTGATGGAATTTTGCTTAGTCATAGCGATTGGCGCCTTCTGTCAGAGTTTTGTGTGGTTACTTTATTCTTGCAGATGCCGGTGGCTATGACTTGCTTTTTATGTTTTATTTGATTTTGCCGTTGTTGAATGTGCGATCCAATGCGGCATATGAGCGTAAATGATGTGTTGCCTTGTGCAAAGAGGAGTATATAGAAAATGAAAGTAGCAATATTAGGAGCTGGAAATGCCGGATGTGCAGTGGCAGCGGATTTGACACTGAAAGGTCACGAGATTACCCTGATCAAGACATCTCATGCGATGCATGACGATAATTTTGCGTATCTTCAGGCGCATGACGGGGAGATGACACTGAATGAGTTTGGAGTCGTCTCTACCGCTCGGATTTCCAAAGTTACAAGGGATCTGTCTGAAGTGAGCAATGCGGAGATCGTAATTGTTTATATTCAGACCAATTACCATGAGCAGCTGATTGAAAAGATTGTGCCTTATTTGCAGGATAATCAGATTCTTCTGCTGAATCCCGGTTATCTGTCAACGGCATATGTGCTGAAGCATTGCGATAAAAATATTATTGTCGCTGAGGCGGAGAGCTCCTTCATTGATGGAAGAATCATGGAGCCGGGCTCCTTCCGGGTTGGCTTCCGCAACGTCAGAAATCCCATCGGCATTTATCCCAAGGCCCGGAAAGAGGAAGCAATCAGAAAGCTGGATATGCTGGATGAGAAGTTTGTTTATCTCGATTCCGTCATAGAGGCAGCACTTCACAATCCCAATCTGATTGTACATACCGTTGGCTCTGTGATGAGCATTCCCCGCATTGAGAAATCCCATGGCGACTTCTGTATGTACCATGAGGCGTATACAAGAGATAACCCTGCTACATGGAAAATCCTTGAGGCTCTGGATGCGGAAAAGATGAATGTTCTCCGGCAGCTGGGTTTTGAGGGAATACCTTATGTGGAAGCGTGCAAATACCGCAATTCCCTGGAGGACGATATAGATGCCAAGGAAGTTTTCTGGGACTACGCAGAGATGGACACCAGAGCCAAAGGCCCTACCGTAGTAGATTCCCGATATATCTCTGAAGATGTACCGCAGGGACTGGTGATGCTGGAGGCCCTTGGAAAGGCACTGGATGTTGCGACTCCGATCTGCACCGCACTGATTGAAATTGCCGGTGCCGCATTGGGCAGAAGTATGCGTGCCGAGGGAAGAACACCTGAGCGGCTGGGAATCGCAAATATCCAAAAAATTCTGGAAGATTGCAGATAAGGTGCTGCAAACAAAGGAGAATTCAGATGAACAAGCGTCATATGCTGACATTAAGGCTGTATACAATCCCGAGTCCGATGAAGCGGGCAGATTATCTGAGGAAAAAAGGCGTATTTCATCATATGGGAAAGCGTGTGATGATTACGTCCCGCAAGATTCCGCTCTATGCGAACCTGATCAGCATCGGAAATAATGTCTGGATGGCATCCGGAGTCAGTTTTGTGACACATGATGTGACCCATTTTATGCTGAACGGAATGCAGGACGGAAACCGATACCAGGAGAAAATCGGGTGTATTGATATTGGCGATAACGTTTTTATCGGAGCGGATGCCAAAATTCTCTATGATGTGAAGATAGGGGATAACGTGATTATTGCAGCCGGAGCGGTTGTTACGAAGGACGTCCCGTCCAATTCTGTTGTGGGCGGCGTCCCTGCCAGGGTCATCGGCAGCTTCGGGGATTTCGTCCGGAAGCGGAGAGAATACAGTCCGGAGCATCCGGCGAATAACGCAATGCAGGTTGTGTCCCCGGAATGTGAGGCAGAAGCCTGGGAAAAGTTTTACAATAAAAGAAACCCCGATAACCAAAAGGGTTAGTGAGTGAGGAAGTTCGGATGGCAAAAGAGTCGTTAGCAGATAAAATTAAGAGATTTAATATCGCCGTAGACAAGAATATCGGTAAAAATGTATCGGGCGCAAAAAGACTGAAAATGTTCCTTGATTTTACTTGTGAATACAAGTTCCATGGAGCCTATTTGCAGGATTACTTCCAGTACGAGTTTTATAAGAAAAAGGCCGTGGACAGAAGGAACTATGTTGTATTTGGAAAACTGCTTGAGATGATGCGTATTTGCAATAATCCGGAGCACAGATACATTTTTGACCAGAAGCCTGAATTTGACAAAGCGTTTTCTGATTTCCTGCAGCGGGACTGGATCAATATGGACAACGCCGAATTTGAAGAGTTTGCCCGGTTTGTACAAGGAAAAGAGAGCTTCTTTGCAAAGGATCCGGCCGGTATGTTCGGCCTGGGTGTTAAGAAAATCAGCCTTGGTGAAGTCGAGGATTTGCAGGCACTGTACAGCGACCTGAAAGAACACCATATGCTGTGCGAGCAGACGCTGACACAGTGCAGGGAAATGGCTGCATTCAATGATTCGTCCATCAATACGCTGCGTGTTGTTTCGCTGGTCAAGGCGGATGGCGATGTTAAGATTATGGGCGGACTCCTCAGAGTTGGCCGCAAGGGTAGAATCGCCGATAATTTTCATCATCGCGGTATTGCGGCATATATTGATCCTGAGACGGGAATTGTATGCACCACTGGCGTCGACAAAGACAATGTCAGACATATCGTTCACCCGGATTCCGGAGCACAGATTGTGGGCTTCCGGGTGCCCATCTGGGATGAGGTTGTGGAAACGGTGAAGAAAGCGGCATTGGTTTTCCCGGATATGCACTATATCGGCTGGGATGTGGTCATCACGGACCAGTATAAAGTGGAGCTGGTAGAGGGCAATCCCGGTGCAGATCCTGATGCGGAACAGATTACGACCAAAGAAGGCAGATGGCCGTACTATAAAAAATATCTGGATGAG
Source organism: Oscillospiraceae bacterium (assembly GCA_020025535.1). GTDB lineage: Bacteria > Bacillota > Clostridia > Oscillospirales > Oscillospiraceae > Faecousia. The sequence goes on from JAHHRY010000003.1 coordinate 69,713, forward strand.
ATTGCAAATGCTTGATTGTTCACAATTGTGACTTAGAATACAGATGTGAAAAGAGCGGGAACGCAGTAAGAATACTGTAAGGCACAGAAAACAAAAGGAGATATATGATTAGTTTTGTAAATGACTACAGCGAGAATGCGTGTCCTGAAATATTGGAAGCTTTGCAGCAGACCAATTATGAAGGCAACAAGGCATATTCCTATGACAGGCATTCTGAGCTGGCGGCAAAATTCATTAGAGAAAAAATTGGTGTTTCCGATGCCGAAATTCAGATTCTGGTAGGCGGTACACAGACGAATCTGATTGCAATGGCGGCATTTCTGCGGCCGCATGAAGCGATTATCGCCGTTCCCACAGGACATATCTGTGTGCATGAAACCGGAGCGGTGGAATGTACAGGACATAAATGCATCGAAGTGGCCGGAGTCGACGGAAAAGTTACGCCGGAAGATGTCAGAAAAGTCTGTGCGCCTCAGCATTGGGATCACGCCGGTATATTGACGGTGAGACCTAAAATGGTTTATATCAGCCAAACTACGGAAGTGGGAACGGTATACTCGGCGGCTGAACTTCGTGCGCTGCGGGAAGTGTGTGACGAGCACAACTTGCTGCTGTATTGCGATGGTGCAAGATTATCCAGTGCGCTGGACTGCTCTGATATGACATGGGAACTCATGGGAGAGGTATTCGATGCATTCTATATCGGAGGAACCAAGAACGGAGCCCTGTTTGGTGAGGCGATGGTAATTGTCAACCCTTCTTTGCAGGAGGACTTCCGCTACATCGCAAAACAAAGAGGCGGAATGCTTGCGAAAGGCTGGCTGCTTGGCCTGCAATTCGAAACCTTGATGCAGAATGGATTGTATGAGAAAATCGGTGCACACGCTAACCGGATGGCAATGATTATGCGTGAGGGCCTGCTTCGGCTGGGGGTCAGGTTTACTTCAGACAGCCCGTCCAACCAGCAGTTTGTTGTTTTCCCCAATTCCGTGCTCAGAGAACTGGAAAATGATTTTGCATGGGAAGTCATCAGCACCGTTGACGATAACAGCACAGAAATCCGTCTGGTGACAAGCTGGGCAACAAAGGAATCCGATGTTCACGAATTTTTGAGAAGAGTTGAAGTATGCAAATTCAATTAGGACGTTACGATTTAAGAAAATATTCCGCCGGTTCAAAAATCCTGATGATGTGGCTCCTGAACGTCGTGTTTTTGACGGTTGCCAGATTCCTGCTGACAAGAGTCGACGTCTATGGATGGCCCCGGGAACTGATTTTGAATGCAATAACCCTAATTCCGATTGTGTTGCTGCTGAAAAATCTGCCTGCGATTAACAGGAAGAACTGTTATCCGTTCCTGGTGCTGTATGCGGCAGTGATTCTTGCTTTTGCGGTGACGTATCTGCTGCATCCGGAATATGAATATTTTTATGTGCGCGAGAATTACGGTCTGCAAAGAGTTTTCAGACCGGATTGCGCCCTGTATGCATTCCTGTTTTTCAGTCTGGTTGATGACCCGGATGAGTTGACAGATACAGTAAAGCTGTTTGCCTTTATAGATTTTGCATATTTGCTTGTGTTTGAATTGCTCCCGGCGCTTTTGCAGGGCTATTGGAGCGATGTGAATTATGTGGGAGAAACCGTGAAGCGTCAGTACAGCCTTAGCTTTGGCTACGCGATGCTGTTCCCGACAATCGTTTTCATGTACTGCTTCTTCAGAGAGAAGAAGCGGTATTATATGCTGTTGAGCTTGCTTGGCCTGGTGCTGATCCTGCTGCAGGGCTCAAGAGGTGCAATTTTGATGCCGATTATTTTCATTGGCTTGTTGGCCATCAGCGACATTGTCGACACAAAAAGCAAAGAGCGCAGAAAACGTAAAATCGTGTTTCTCCTGTGCGTTGCGGCGGCAATCCTTATTTTGGGTATCCCGCTTCTGAAACTGCTGGTGAAGATACTGCAGCTGTTCGGCGTTGAGTCCAGAACGCTTGAATTGCTGGCAAGCGGAAAGTTTACCGGCGACAGCGGACGCAGTGTCATATGGAACAGTGTGTGGGAGGCAATCAAGTCCGGAGGCTTGCTGGGCTATGGCGCGTTCGGAGACCGGCCTTTTGTATACCCTCACCATTTTGTAGGCTACTCCCACAACATTGTCCTGGAGCTGATCTGCAGCTTTGGAATTGTCGGAGTGCTGATTGTTCTGGTGATTATCGCAGTCTCGCTGCGTGTCATATTTTGCTGCAGGGATGCAAGATGGAGAGGATTGTTTATCGTTTTCTTCTCCATAGCAAGTCAGCTGCTGTTGTCTTTGTCGTTTTGGTATGTATGGGAGTTCTGGGCAGCGGCCGCAATTGCGTACAATTCCATGAGGCCTAGAAAACGTAAGAGGTTACAACAGAATGGCGGAAGAAATTAAAATCACCTATATAGGAGATATTACCTGCGACAGACCGCTGCTGAATGCGGCAAGGTCTGATATGGGTACCTATGATTTTGCTCCGGTATTTGGCAGAGTAAAAGGACTTTTTGAAAAATCCGATTTGGTTGTCGGCAATTTTGAGACGGTGTGCGCTGGAGAGCAGGTTGGATTTGACAATCGGTTTATGTCGTGTAATACACCCGACTCCTTAGTTGCTGCCATGGAGAAAGCCAATGTGGGATTCGTGTCCACTGCCAATAACCATTGTCTGGATCAGGGAATTGACGGCTTGATCCGGACACTCGATGTTCTGGACGATTATCAGATAGGGCACTGCGGCACGTACAGAGATGCCGGGGAAAGAAATACGATTGCATACAGAAATATGAAAGGCAAAAGAATTGCCTTCCTGTCCTACACATATTCGACCAACGAATCGAACACGGGAATTGTGCTGGACAGCAGCAACGACTGCCATGTGGGTCTGCTCAGAAAGCAGCGGCAGGCGGCGGAGCATGCAAGCGGTGTCAAAAAGGCCCTTTTGAAGATTACGGGCAGCAGGCAAAGGCAGTTCATTAAAAGAATCATAGCACGTATGAAATTAGCTGCCGGTATCCCTTTCATGAAAGCCTTTACGGATACGATTCAGCCCGGGGACACGGATAATGCGTATTTGGATGCGATTAAAAAGGACATCAAAGCAGCTGCTGTCGGAGGCTGCGGTTATATATCAGCGGATAACAGGCAAATCGTCGGATACATGCCCTGTCTCTGAGGAATACGATTTAGAGGATGAATGTGTGATATGAGCGACAAATCCATTGGCGGCAATAATATATCATCGAAAGTTGTATTAAAATCGGGTTTGTGGTATACCATCAGCAACTTCGCTTTCCGGGCAATTGCTTTTATAACAACGCCGATCTTTGCAAGAGTTCTGACGAAAGCGGAGTACGGCGACTTTAATAATATCAGCAGCTGGATTTCCATTCTGGGTATATTGGCGGCGTGCGATTTGCATTCATCCATTATCAGAGCAAAGCTGGATTTTGATGATGACCTGGAATGCTATTCCTTTTCGTCGCTGCTGCTTTCCACACTGATTACCGGAACCGTTTATCTGGTTTTCCTGATTAATTCCAGCTTCTTTGAAGGACTCCTGGGAATCAACAAAAAGTATTTCCATGTTATATTCCTTTACATTGCCTGTCAGGAAGCATTTAACACCTATATTACACTGCAAAGGGCCAATTACCGGTATAAGGCGTTTTCGCTTTTAACGGGAATATCCATTGTGTTTACCAGTGTTACCTCGGTGATACTGGTGCTGGTACTCGACAATAAGCTGGATGCAAGAATCTACGGTCAGTATATTCCGCTTATCATCGTAGGACTTTGTATGTACCTGATGGTTGCCGGCAAAGGAAGGCACGCCAAAGCAAAATACTTTAAATATGCCTTTACTTTGAGCATACCGCTGGTGCCTCATCAGCTTTCCCTGATTCTGTTAAGCTCCTCCGACAGAATTATGATTACAAGACTGGCGGGTTCGGAATTTACGGCTCTGTACAGCATTGCATATATCATAACCAATATCATGGCAATCCTAATGGACTCCATGAACAAGGCATGGGCTCCGTGGCTTCTGACTTCTCTGAAAGCAAAAAACTATGAAGCAATTAAAAAGACAACGACGCCGTATTTTTATCTGTTTTTCGCGTTGCTGGTAGGTGCGCTGATTTTTGCGCCGGAAGTGGTTTTTGTATTGGGCGGAGCCAAGTACATGGAGGGAATCTATGTGCTGCCGCCGCTGATTGTGGGCTGCCTGTTCCAGTTTGCCTATACCATGTATGTCCAGATGGAATTTTATGAAAAGAAGATGAGTGTGGTCGCAATCGGATCGTCCGTGGCAGCGCTGATCAATATAGCGCTGAATTTGCTGCTGATTCCCCGGCTGGGATACATCGCTGCCGGTTATACCACTTTAATCGGCTACGTTTGTCTGTTCTTTATTCATTACACAACCATCTGCAGGTACGGATACAAGAACATTTTTGACAGAAAGTATATCTTTATCGGATTGGCAGCTGCAACGGTACTGATTCCCGTCTTTGTGTTTCTGTACTCCTTCCCGATACTGCGGTACCTGATCGGTGCTGTATATATCGTACTGATTTTGGCGGCACTGCTGCGGTACAGAGAAAAGATAGCATCCTTTTTGAAAAGCAGATAATTGACGTGCGGATCTTATGTTCAAGTTAACAGCAGACAGCCGGTTTCGGGGCAAAACCCGAAACCGGCTGTTTTTATTCTGTGCAGGTTATTTGAAACTGCCGCTGCGTCAGCGGGGAATAGGGAGAAACACAACATCGCCGGATACCTGGGTATCCGGCGATGCAATGGTTGATGTGTTGATTTTGAAAAGTATTCGCTGGCGCCGTGTGATCCGTCCAAAGCTAAGCACAGCCGAATACAATTTTCTGACGGCTGGAGAATCCTTACTTTGAATGCTCTCCGTAGCCGTAACCGTAGGCTTTTCCGTAGTAGCTGTCCCTTTTGTAGTCCACGCGGTTTAAAACCACGCCAAGGATCTTGCTTCCGGATTTCTCCAGCTGCTTCTGGATTTTGCGTTCCTGCTTATAACTGTTGTTGGTGGCGTCTATCACCAGAATGGCTCCGTCCAGAGCGGCAGCAATCACTGCTGCATCGATTACCAGACCCAAAGGTGCAGCGTCGACGATGATGTAGTCAAACACATCCTTCAGTGCGGTAATCAGACGCTTGAAATTCTCGCCTCCCAGAAGTTCAGCGGAATTGGGAACCCGTGCGCCGGCAAACATGATATAAAAGCCGGGCAGATCTGTTTCGTTCAGCAATTCGTTAGCATTCGCAAGACCGGACAGGTAATGGCTCAGACCGTCGACCCGCTCTCTTACTTTCAGACGGTTCATAAGTACGCTTTTTCTTAAATCGGCATCAATCAGCAGCACACGCTTTCCGCTTTCAGCCAAAGAGGCAGCCAGTTGAAAAGAGATTGTAGATTTTCCTTCGGAAGCAGAAAAACTGGTAAGTGCGACTGCCCGGACAGATTCACCGCTGAAAATCAAATTCGTACGGAGCGTTTTAATAGCTTCTGTTGTCTGAAAGTCTGTCGGCAGAAACTGTTTTACTGCAATTGTCTTCATCCTGTTACCTCCTTATCTGGATCCCTTTAGTGGCTTGGGTTGCTTGCTGTTCCTTTTGTCTGCTGAATTTCCGTTGACCAGTACATCAGAATTGGGAATCGTGCCCAATGTGCTGAGGCCCAGATAGCGGCTGACATCTTCTTCGGTACGGATTGTGTCATCCTTGACGAATACGATCACATAAGCAGCAATGCAGAGAAGCGTTCCCAGCAGTGCAAACAGAATGGCATACTTTACCACATTAGGGGAAGAAGGAGCTTTGGGGACTTCGGCTTCGTAAATCACTTTGACGGCATCCACGTCCATGATTTCTTTGATCTGTTCTGAGGCGATTTCCTGAACACAGTTAGCAATATCGGCAGCTCTCTGAGCATCGGTATCTGTTACGCTTACCTGAAGTACACGGGTACCTTTGGGGGAGGTGACTGAAATTTTGCTGGCCAGCTGCTGATGGGACATATTGAGTCCCAGCTTGTTTACTACTTCCTGAGTGACATTGCGCCCGGTAATCAAAACCTTGTAGTCCTCCAACATCTGGGTTGAAATCTGAAAATCACTGACCTCGACAGAAGACTCGTTGGATCGGTTTAGCACATACATTCTGGTAGACGCAATGTACTTCGGAGAGATCATAAAACTGCTCACAGCAAAACCGATCACACCGCAAACGACAAACGCCGAAACCAATATCCAGATTTTCCTTTTCAGGAAACGGAACAGTTCCATCAAATCAAGTTCAAACTCATTATTATCTTCCATAGATACTCCTTAAATCGTTCTGTTTTCTATAACTGCTTGGGCATTACTGTAAAAAATGCGGGCAGCGTAATCTGCACCGTATTTTTTGTGGACTCTAAGAAAGCAATCCCGAAGAACAGGCGGCCGATGCACGGTATCGTGGGCATCGGAGGCGACAAAATGTACTTTGCCCTGCTTCAAAAGGTTTTGACAGAAATGCTTGACGGAAAAACCCTGACAGCCCATAATGCTGTCTGCATTTAACTGAATCAGTGCACCCTGTTCCAGCACGTCATCCACAAGATCCCGGTCTGAACGCATAACATCATACCGTTCTGCATGGGCAATCACAGGGGTATAGCCATAACGGATAATTTCTGATACGGCAGTCAGAATCTGACTCCTTTCGGAATGATACCGGAACTCAATCAGAGCATAGTTTGACTGATTCAGAGATAATATTCTTCCGTCGTACAGGCGTTCCGGGGCGGCAGATTCATAGTATATTTCGTTGCCCAGATACAGATTCATGTCAGGAAAATTCCGGGCGGCAAATTCCTGCAGCTCATCAAACACGGAACGCAGATGCTCGGGAGTGTTTTTCCTGTATTCTCCACGATAATGAGGGGTCGTAATGATTGTACGGGTTCCATTGTCCCAGGCCATCCGAATCAGATCTGCCGCCTGAGCCATGTTTTGTGCTCCATCATCCACAAAAGGAAGTATATGTGTGTGGATATCCGTAAACCCGTTGATATGCATTGCGATAAACGAGCACCCCTTTTCTGCGGGCGCGAAAAACGAATTTTAGCACCCGCCTGCTAGACATTTCGATTCATTATAGCACAAAGCAAAACGGATTTCAACAAGCTTCCCGTGGCTTTTTTTCGCAATTTTACCTTTGTTATGGGAAATATTTATGAAAAACCAATAAAAAATCTGAAAATACGGATTAATGCATTGCATATTCGCAGGCAGAAATTCGCTCAAATACATAGTCATTTTCTGAAGACAGATCGTCCCGGTATTGATAACCCAGTCTGTTGAATGCTTTCAGATCCTGCGGATTCTGAATCTGATGTTCTGCCATAAAACGGACCATTTCTCCCCGGGCCATTTTTGCCCAGGTTCCTTTCTGTACCATTTTTCCCTTTGTCATTTCTGCAAAAGTGCAGGTGATACAGGTGTCATGGGGAGTCAGATACTTTTCGATGCATTTGAAATATTCCCTGGAGGCAAGATTGATGAGAATGCCGTCCGCATCGTGTACCTGACGGTAAAGCTTGTCCCCCCAGAACTCGTACAGATCCCGGTATGTCCCGATACGCAGCTTGGCCTGCATTTCCAGACGGTAGGGCTGTACGCCGTCCATGGGCCTTAAAACACCGTAAAATCCGGACAGAATCCGCAGATGTTCCTGCACATACAGCAGGTGGCTGTCCTCAAAAACCGATGGAGCCATATACTGGTAGGCAATGCCTTCATAGGAAAGAATGGCCGGGGTAAGCCGGTGTGTCAGATCCATTTCCTGCAGACGCTTCTGATTCGTTTCTGCGATGGCGTCGTTGCAGCCCCACAGCGTCTTCAGTTCAGAATAGGATTTGCTCTGCAGGCAGGAAAGAATCTGCCGGGTTTCGGGAAGAAACACAGGAAGATCTTTCGGCTGAAAGGTATCTGCATCCGTATGCATCTTTTTGGCCGGAGACAGGATGATTTTCATAAAACCTCTCCCAGCATTTTTGCGGCATCTTCAGCGGCCTTAACCTTGTCATTGGCTTTGACGATGATGCCGTTTTCGTCAATCAGATAGGTAGTGCGAACCACGCCCGTGGACACCTTACCGTAATTTTTCTTTTCCTTCCATACATCGTAGGCCTGAATGACTTTCAGATCGGGGTCTGAAAGAACAGGGAAGCGCAGTCCGAATTTTTCAGAAAACTTCTTATGGGAGGCGACGGAGTCCTTGCTGATTCCCAGAATGACGGCACCTTTTTCACCAAATTGAGGGGCGAGTTCTGAATATCCGCAGGCCTGCCTAGTGCAGCCGGGAGTATTATCCTTGGGGTAAAAATACAGAATTACCTTTTTTCCCCGGTAAGATTCCAACGTATGCAGTACGCCGTCCTGGTCAGGCAATTCAAAATCGGGAGCTTTGGTTTCTATTTCCAGCATGTTAGTTTCCTCCGGTCAGATTAAAATTTCAAAGTATAAGGGATATGAATTATATCTCAAAAACAGCGAAAAAGCTATACAAAATTAAATAGGGCAGCAGGTAAAAATATGCCGCAGCCTTTGCGCGGTGTTCGTGTAAACGAAGAGAACCATGCTTTCAACTTCTGCGTATGAGGTAACACAAAGTCTGCACTTGTTAAAAGTGACAAAAAAATACAGATAGATATTGTCAATATGGTAAAATTGACAAAATTTTCTTGACAGTCTAAATGGTGGGTGCTATATTTGGAGTGTGTTCGAGCACACGGTGCATGCGCCCGGCGCATATCAGAAACTTTACACCTCACAAGGCAAAGCTTTCCTGATACAAAGCTGCTTTGTCACCTTGAAGGGATGTTTATGACAATAAAAGAAATTGCACTTTTAGCAGGTACCAGTCGTGGAACAGTGGACCGTGTCCTGAACGGCAGAGGTAAGGTAAATCCTGAATTGGCTGCCCGTATTCTGGAAATTGCGGAGCGGGAGAAATATCGGCCGAATCAGCTGGCACAGGCGCTGATCAATTCGCGCAAGGCACTTCGCGTTGGTATCGTAATTCACTCGGTGGATAACCCGTTTTTTAACGATGTGCTGAAGGGAATTTATGACAGGGGAAAAAAACTGTACAGCTTCGGCTTGCGTCTGTCTGTTCAGCAGATTAAGGGTTATGACCCGGATGAACAACTGAAAGCTCTGGAAAAACTGCAGCAGGAGGGAGTCAATGGACTCGCCATAATGCCCATTGATTGTCCGGAAATCAAAAAAGCGCTGGAAACACTGGAAATTCCTATTGTAACCTTTAATTCGGACATCGACATAGAACGCCTGGCATTCGTGGGATGTGATTACTATAACAGCGGCATGATGAGCGGCGATCTTGCGCGTGTGATGCTTCATCATGGCGGAACAGCCGCTGTGGTTGTGGGCAATCTTATGGTGCGTGGTCACAGTGAAAGATTTTGCGGCTTCACGGATTCTTTGCGGGAATGCTCCAATATCACGGTGCTGGGACCGCTGGAGAATCAGGATGACGATGCCATTTCTTATAAAATCGTGTCGCAGCTGCTGCGTGAAAAGCAGGTGGATTTGCTGTACTTCGGTGCCGGCGGTTTGAAAGGCGGCATTCAGGCAGTAAAAGAAAGCGGACAGAACATACAGATTCTCGCGGTTGACGAAACCGATTTGGTCCGGCAGTATCTGCGGGACGGAACCATTGCAGCAACCGTTACCCAGCAGCCGTACCTGCAGGGAGACCTGTCTGTTCGCCTCCTTTATGAGTATCTGTCCACACAAAAGCGGCCAAAGCAAGTCGCATGTTTCACCAGCAATGAAATCAAACTTCGCCACAGCATTTAAAGAATCAGGCCGGACGGCCGAAATTCTGCTGTGGTTGGGATAAAAAATTATGTCTATATAGGAGGAATTTAAAATGGGAAAAAGACCTGTAACGCTATGCACATGCCAGTGGGCTGATCTGCCCTTTGACGAACTGTGTGAGCTGGCTGCGAAGATGGGCTATGATGGCCTGGAAATTGCTTGCTGGGGCAACAATCTGGATCTGGATAAGGCATATGAAGATGACGAGTATGTACAGTACCTGAAGGATACTCTCAAGAAGAACGGTCTGATCTGCAAGGCTCTGGCTACTCACATCATCGGTCAGTGCGTCGGCGATGCTCCCGATCCTCGTCTGAATAACTTTGCTCCCGCTGAGCTGGCGGACCAGCCCGATGCCATCCGTGCATGGGGTATCGCTCAGATGAAGAAGGCCGCAGTTGTTGCCCGTAAGATGGGTGTTCATGTGATTACCGGCTTTACCGGCTCTCCCATTTGGAAGTGGCTGTATTCTTTCCCCCAGACCACTGCAGAAATGATCGAAAACGGCTATGACCAGATCGTTGCTCTGTGGACACCCATTCTGGATGTGTTTGTGGAGAATGATGTTAAGTTTGCACTGGAAGTCCATCCCGGTGAAATTGCATTTGACTATTATTCCACCAAGAAGCTGCTGGAGAAGTTTGCGGATCGTCCTGAATTCGGCCTGAACTTCGATCCCAGCCACCTGATCTGGCAGGGTATCCAGCCTCATCTGTTCCTGTCCGACTTCCGTGACAGAATCTATCACGTACATATGAAGGACGCAGCCGTAACGCTCGACGGCAGAAGCGGCCTGCTGGGCTCGCATATCGACTTTGGCGATCTGCGCAGAGGTTGGAACTTCCGCTCCCTGGGTCATGGCGATGTTAACTTTGAGGAGATTATCCGTGTCCTGAACGACATGGGTTATGAAGGCCCCCTCTCTGTTGAATGGGAAGACAGCGGCATGGACCGTATCGATGGCGCTACTGAAGCTGCTGCTTTCGTTAAGAAGGTAGACTTTAAACCTTCCACCTTCAAGTTTGACGACGCAATCGCCAACTAATATTTGAAAGGAGCAGTTTACAAATGGCTGTTTTGGTTCGTTATGGTATGGTTGGCGGCGGCTCCGGCGCCTTCATCGGTCAGGTGCACCGCAATGCCATTGCAATTGATCCCCGCGTCCGGCTGGTAGCCGGTGCGTTCTCCACGCATGCCGACAAGAACAATGCTGTTGCAGACCTGTATTCGCTGGATAACGATCGTGTTTATTCTTCCTATCAGGAAATGGCGGAGAAGGAATCCCAGCGGCCCGATGGTATTGATTTTGTATCTATTACCACCCCCAACAGTACTCACTATGATGTTGCAAAGTGCTTCCTGGAGCACGGCATTCATGTGGTCTGCGAGAAGCCTCTGTGCTTTACCGTAGAGCAGGCGGAAGAGCTGGTCCGCCTGACCAAGGAAAAGAATCTGATCTTTGCCGTGACTTATACCTATCCCGGTTATGCCATGTGCAAGGTTATGAAGGAAATGATCGCCGAAGGAAAAATCGGCAAGATCGCTGCCGTCAACGCAGAATATGTGCAGGATTGGCTGCTGGATGAGCTGAGCTCCGGCGACTATAGTCCCAACCTGTCCGTATGGCGTACGGATCCAGCCAAGTCCGGTATTTCCAACTGCGTCGGTGATATCGGTACCCATATTGAGCATACCGTTCATTACCTGACCGGCCTGAATATCAAGCGGCTGTGTGCAACGGTCAACCGTTTCGGCAAGCCTCTGGATCTCAACGCCAATATGCTGGTGGAGTACGAAGGTGGCATCAACGGTGCATACTGGTGCTCCCAGATTGCGGCCGGCAAGCTGAATGGCCTGGCAGTCCGCATCTACGGCAGTGAAGGCTCTCTGGAATGGGAGCAGCATTATCCTGACTATGTTCGTTATACTCCCAAGGGCGGCGCAACACAGCTCCTTTCCCGCGGTACCGGCTACATTACCGAGAAGGCTGCTTCCGTAAGTCGTTTGCCGTCCGGACATCCCGAGGGACTTACGATGGCTTTTGCCAACATCTACAAGAATGTTGTAGATGCTCTGGTGAAGCTGAAGGCTGGCGGCACCGTGGAGCCCGGTGAATTTGATTATGCCACCGTCGAAGACGGCCTGGCCGGTGTCAAGTTCGTCAAGGCCGTGGTGGAAAGCGGCGACCACGATTCCCGCTGGGTTAACCTGTGAGTAAATGAAATCAGTTCGTTTACTTAATAAAAAACAAAAAAAGTAGGAGGATCAAAATGAAAAAGGCATTAGCAATCATTATGGTACTGGTAATGGGCATTTCTCTCGTCGCGTGTGCGGGTGGCGCAAATGACAAGGCTACCGACATCGTTGTTCTGGTGCCTAACGCTGACCATGGCTGGACCGGCTCTGTTATGACCTACGCAGAAGAGTATGCAAAGAAGATCACTGCAGAAGGCAAGTATACCGTCAAGGTGATTACCTCTACCGACGCTGCAAACCAGATTTCCCAGATCGAAGACCTGATCGAGAACAAGACTGCAAAGAACGTTGTTATCCTGCCTCAGGACAACACCGTCGAAGCTTCTATGAAGAAGCTGGCAGGCAGCGGCATCCCCTTTGTTATGTTTGACCGTATCATCGACTCTGTTTCCGACAAGGCAATTGCATCCGTTAAGGGTGACAACAACGGCATCGGTGCAGAGACTGCAAAGCGTTTTATCAAGGCCGGCATGAAGCCCGGTGACAAGATCCTGATTATGCCCGGCGACAACTCTTCCGTTCCCGGTATGCGTAACGATGGTTTCTTCACTACCCTGAAGGAAAATGGCTGGACCGAAGAGCAGATTAAGGCTATCGAATCCACCGACTATACCGGCTGGAGCCGCAGCAAGGGCAAGGAACTGTTCATCTCCTTCCTGGATTCTCACTCTGTAGAGGAAATCAAGGAATACAAGTGGATCTTCACTCACGACGATGAAATCGCTATGGGTATCCTGGAAGCTCTGAAGAGCTCCGAGATCGATGCAGCCAAGAAGGAAGCCTTCTACGAAGCAAAGGTAAATCTGGGTTCTTCCTCTGGCCTGAACGAAATTTACAGCGTTCTGAAGGGCATCCATCAGAAGGACTACACAGCTGAAGTTGCTGAGCTGGGCGATCTGTTCTCCGTTACTTACGATCCCGCTATGATTCAGACCGCTATCCAGGACATGATTGACCACCTGGAAGGCAAGACCGTCAACAAGGAACACGTCATCTCTGTCTCCGTTGTCGATAAGAACAACGTTGCAGAGTTCAAGGGCTTTGGTGACGCAGTTTCCAAGTAATTCTTACTGAGTAATTCTCTGGGCGGGTGCGTCGCTTGCGACGCACCCGCAATCCCAATCAAGACTGCTAAAGGGGTCGCAAAGATATGCAAATGCTCAAAATGACGAACATTACTAAGTCGTTTTCAGGTGTTACCGTTCTGGACAATGTCAGTTTCTCCGTTGGACAGGGCGAGGTAACTGCACTGTTAGGTGAGAACGGTGCAGGTAAATCAACACTTATGAACATCCTGGCAGGCGTTTATACACGAGATTCCGGTAAAGTGGAATTCGATGGCAGGCCCCTGGAAAACACAACCGTTAAGCTTGCGGAAAACGTCGGTATTGCGTTTGTGCACCAGGAACTGAACTTGTTTAATGACTTAAAAGTATATGAGAATATTTTCCTTCGGAAGGAAATCCTCACAAAAGCAGGAACTCTCAACAAAAAGGCTATGATCGCAAAAACCAGAGAACTGTTTGACAGTTTGGGTGTGGATATTGATCCCAATACCATGGTTTCCCAGCTGGAAACCAGTAAAAAACAGCTTCTGGAGATTGCAAAGGCACTGTTTGCCAATGCCAAGCTTCTGATCCTGGACGAGCCGACCACGTCTCTGAACCAGGGCGAAATTGATCACCTGTTCGGCATTATCCGCAGACTGAAGGAACAGGGAAAATCGTTCATCTTTATTTCTCATAAAATGAACGAGATTTTTGCCATAGCAGATCGTTACACCGTTCTGCGTAACGGCAACTTTATCAAAGAAGGAAATATCGCCGATACCACTATGGAAGAGGTTACCCGACTGATGGTTGGTAACTCCTATTCCAACTCTCAGGTCTACCGTACCCGTGAGCTCGGGGAGCCGATCCTGGAGCTGGATCACCTTTGTGGAGAAGGCTTCCATAACATTAATCTGTCAGTCCGCCGTGGTGAAATCGTGGGTATGACCGGCCTGAAAGGTGCGGGCGTTTCCGAAATGATGCGGGCCGTGTTTGGCGCAGCTCCCATCATCAGCGGTACGCTGACGGTGGACGGAAAGGTAATCCGAAATAACCGCATACATAAGGCAATGGTAAATAAAATTGCCATGGTTGCCGCAAACCGTAAGGAAAACTCGATTATCCCTGATTTTTCCTTGCTGGAGAACAACTACATTTCTGAGCATACGCTTTCTGCAAAGCGGCCTCTGATCCATAAAAAGAAAGAGGTTCAGCGCTTCAACCATATGAGGGAAGTCCTTTCCATAAAGGCAAATAGTTATGCCGATACCATAACATCCCTCTCTGGCGGCAATCAGCAGAAAGTGATTCTGGCCCGCTGGCTTTCCACAGAGGCAGATATCATTCTGATGGACAATCCTACACAGGGTATTGACGTTGGCGCCAAAGCGGAAATTTACAAGCTGATCCTGCAGCTGGCAGAGTCAGGAAAGACCATCCTGATCAACACATTGGAAATTCCGGAAATTCAGAAAATCGCTGACCGCTGCGTGGTGTTCTACCACGGAAGCATTCAGGCAATTCTGGAGCGTGAAGGAATTACGGAAGAGCAGGTTATGCTCTACGCTACCAATGTATTACACAGTTAAAGTGGGGAGAAACCTATGAAAAACAAGAATACACTCTTGAATAAAAAGGGTCAGCTGAGCTCGGTGATTGGCAGCTATAGCTTCATCCTGATTTTTGCGGCAATTTTCATCGTCTATCTGATTATCAACCAGGGCGCTACCACCTGGAACGGCGTTATGAATATTCTGCGTCACTCCGCTGTGGTCGGTATCATTGCGTTTGGTATGGGACTGGTCATCATTACCGGTGGAATTGATTTGTCTGTCGGTTCTACTTTGGCACTGGTTGGCGGTATGTCCGTCCTTGTTTTCAACAAATCCAACAGTATCATTCTTACGCTGCTCTTTGCTTTGGCAGCAGGTGCCTTCTGCGGCCTGATCAACGGTTTCCTGATCGGCAGAGTGAAAATGCCCCCCTTTATTGTTACGCTGGCTACCATGCTGGTGTTCCGCTCCATTTCTCAGTATACGCTGAGAACCACCGGTTCTTCCATCTACAATATGGACGGTACGCTGTCTTCCTACGAAGGCTTCTACGGCTTCGGTCAGCAGAAGGTCCTGACGATCCCGGTTGTGGGTCTGGTTTTCCTGCTTGTGTGTGCGCTCATTGTATTTATGAGCAATAACACCAAGTTCGGCAAAACCATCTATGCGCTTGGCAGCAATGAAAAGGCTGCAAGACTGGCCGGTATCAACGTGGAGCGTACCAGTGTCCTGGTCTACGTTATCACCGGCATACTGACTGGCCTCAGCGCATTCCTGTGGCTGGCGATGAACGGTTCCGTTGACCCTGCCACTCTGGGCAAGAGCAACGAAATGTATGCCATTGCAGCCGTTGTCATCGGCGGCATCAGCATGAGCGGCGGCAAGGGCAAGATTCTGGGTGTCGCATTTGGTGCCATGAGCTATACGATCATCGATAAGATCATTGCATCTCTCGGCTTCGACGCCCTGATCAACGACTCTATCAAGGGTTCGATTCTGCTGCTGGCTGTTCTGGTACAGCAGGTCGTGCCCATGCTTCGCGAGAAGATTCGCAAGCTTTCTAAGGAAAAGGCTGCAAGATAATCAAGGCTGCGTGTTTCCGTCGTCGGATTGCGAAAAAACAGAATCCGGAATACGGAAAGAGACAGTTTCGGTAAAAACGGCTCAAGGATAAACTCCCCCTTCATGCAGGGAAGATGCCTGCATGAAGGGGGAGTTATTATGTTCCGACGAAAGCCTGTCATTTTTCGGGCACATAAGTTTAAAAAACGGAATCAGGGGAATCATAACAGGTGAAACTACGCATTCCAAACCAAAAGTGGAGGGAATTTAATGGAAAAGTGGAAATGCACAGTCTGTGGTTATGTTCATGAAGGCTCTTTGCCTGCGGACTTCCGGTGCCCGGTTTGCAAGCAGCCCGCAGATGTATTTGTCCGTGCTGAGACATCGGAGGTTTCTGAAGCTGCCAATCCTTATGCCGGAACGAAAACGGAAAAAAACCTGCGGGAAGCTTTTGCCGGTGAATCACAGGTGCGAAACAAGTACACGTTCTTTGCATCTGTTGCGAAGAAAGCGGGATATGAGCAGATCGCAGCCCTGTTCCTGGAAACAGCGGAAAATGAGAAGGCACACGCAAAGCTTTGGTTCAAGGAACTGGGCGAGCTGGGCAATACTGCAGAGAATTTGCTCCATGCTGCCGAAGGGGAGCAGTATGAGTGGACGGATATGTATGACCGTATGGCCCGTGAAGCGGATGCGGAGGGCTTCCATGTTCTGGCGGAGAAATTCCGGGGTGTAGCCGCTGTTGAAAAGGCACACGAAGAGCGCTACCGAGCATTGCTGAACAATGTGGAAGCAAGACGGGTTTTTGAAAAGTGCGGCGTGGTTATGTGGGAATGCCGCAACTGCGGTCATCTGGTACTGAGTACCAAAGCGCCGGACGTGTGTCCTGTTTGCAATCATCCCCGGTCCTATTTTGAAATCCACAAAGAAAACTACTGAGAAAACCGCCTGTCAGAAATTTCTGACAGGCGGTTTGTTTTGAAATAGAAGGCTTTATAAAGCGGGAAGGCGGCCTGCCGCTTCTGCAGCCGGAGTGCCCAACTGCCGGATACTTAAAGTGCCATGTCCGGAACTTTGCAGGCTTTCAGAATCAGTTCTCTTTCGGAGAACGGAACTTTTTCGCCGCGAATCAGCTGGTACGTCTCGTGTCCTTTGCCTGCAAACAGGATGATATCTCCATCCTGTGCCATGCTGACCGCCCGGAGTATGGCTTTTTGACGGTCGGGGATACATTCAAACTTGCTGCCTTCCGACATATGGCCGGCAATTTCCTGAACGATACTTTCGGGATCCTCAAAATCCGGATTATCACTGGTGATGATACTGTAGTCGGCATATTTGCTGGCGGCTTTTGCAAGCTCACCCCGGCGGTTTTTTGTTCTGCCGCCGACGGAACCAAATACGCAGATCAGGTGATTGGGGTGATACTCCTTGAGGGTCAGCAGAGCCTGCGTCAGTGCATAGCCGTTGTGGGAGTAGTCAAGAATAAAGGTCTGATTTGCAGCAGCTTCCACAATTTCAAACCGGCCCTGTACGGGGGTGCCTGCCAGCACCTCGGCAGCCGAAGCCGTGTCCACGCCGTAATGCCCCACCACCGCAATGGCGGCCAAAGCATTATAGATGCTGAAAGAACCCGGGGACATCAGGCGTACAGGGGTGCAGATGCCTGCGTTCAGGCAACGGAAACACACGCCCAGAGAGGTCTTGCTTCGGTAAATGTCTTTGTCCAGTCCGCGATAATCTGCTTCTTTGTCCATTGCAAAGGAGACAGTGCTGCCGTGGAAGCTGCGAAGCATGAAAGCGCTGGCCTCATCATCGGCATTGTACACGGCGAAATCCGCACCGAAGGTGTCGGTAAACAGTCTGGCCTTGGAACGCCTGTAATCTTCAAAATCAGGATGCTCCCCAGGGCCGATATGGTCTTCAAAGAGGTTGGTAAATACAACGGTGTCAAACCGAATCCCGTCCACACGGTGCCTTGCCAGCGCCTGAGAGGAAACCTCAAGCACCACATACAGGACACCCTCGTCCACCATCTGACGGAACAACTGATGGAGCACATGACTTTCCGGGGTGGTGTTGGCGGTTTCCATGTGCTTCCCGTTCATAATGACGCCATTGGAACCGATATAGGCACAGTTTTTGCCCTGTGCATTCAAAATAGCATGGATCAGAAGGGAAGTGGTAGTTTTTCCTTTGGAGCCTGTGATGCCGATAAGGGTGAGCCGATCGGCAGGGTGACCGTAGAATTCGGCGGAAGCAGTGGCCAGTGCGGCACGGGTGTCACCGCAGATCAGCTGCTCCGCATCTTCGGGCAAATCGAGCTTTTCTTCACACAGAAAGGCACGGCAGCCGTTTTGATAGGCCATAGGTGCATAGGCGTGTCCGTCCGTGCAGGCACCGCGCAGACACACGAACAGTGAATCCTTGCCGGCCTTCCGGGAATCGTACTGAATATCATGGATTTCTCTGTCCGAATCCCCGGAATGGGGGACATTTTTTAAAATTTCACAAATTTTCATATACATTGTATCGGGTGAAAAGCACCCTTTCTCCTTGCACGGCAAATCCTGAGATTTGCAAAGCAGGCAGAAACTCCTATATCATAGTAAATCGCATCCATTAGATACGGTATATAATTATAAAGGCCAAGAATCTCATTGTCAACTGCGGCATCAAATTCTGCAGTACTGACGGGATTCGGGTCAATATCTCAATTATATTCCACAATGGAATAAAGTATACAAAGGAAAGCTATGCAAATCCCTTTATGTGCTGTATAATGATACAAAATGCTATTTTGAATTTTGAGGAACAGGTTTGCGAGGTTACGGAATGAATAAAACAGGATTTGGGTTTCTGCGATTGCCCAGACGGCAGCCGGATGAGGAAAACAGTGTGGATGAACCGCTGTTAAATGCACTGGCAGACAGTTTTCTTCTTCACGGAGGAAACTATTTTGATACGGCTTATATTTATCTCGGAGGTGCCAGCGAAGAGGCTCTGCGAAAGTGCGTGGTAGAGCGCTATCCCAGAACGGCATTCCGGATTGCGGACAAGCTGCCCGGATGGGAAATGACATCTCACGAACAGTGCTTTGCCTGTTTTTCGGAACAGCTGACCCGGTGCGGAGTGACCTATTTCGATGTTTACCTGCTCCATGGCCTGAATGAAGAAAACTATGCAATCTGTGAAAAACAGGATGAATTTGCGTTTCTTCGTCAGATCAAGGCGGAAGGACGGGCAAGAAAAATCGGCTTTTCCTACCACGACGGTCCGGAGCTGCTGGACAGAATCCTGACAGAGCATCCGGAAACGGATTACGTCCAGCTCCAGATCAACTATCTGGACTGGGACAGCGCCGCGATACAGTCTGCAAAGTGCTATGAAATCGCAGTCAGGCATGGAAAAAAAGTGATTGTAATGGAACCTGTCAAGGGCGGCAGTCTGGCAACGCTCCCGGAGCAGGCGGAAACCATGCTCCAAACGCTGCGCCCCGGTGAAAGTCCGGCTTCCTGGGCAATCCGGTTTGCCGCGAATCTGGATGCGGTGGAAATCGTCCTCAGCGGCATGAACACCATGTCACAGATAGAGGACAATATGAGAGATTTTCCGCCTCTGAATCAGGAGGAGTACGCGGCTCTGGCCGGAGCAGCGGAGATCATTCGCTCCCGGATTGCGGTATCCTGTACGGGGTGCGG
Organism: Oscillospiraceae bacterium; assembly: GCA_020025535.1. GTDB lineage: Bacteria > Bacillota > Clostridia > Oscillospirales > Oscillospiraceae > Faecousia. The sequence continues at coordinate 89,261 of JAHHRY010000003.1, forward strand.
ATATTGCCTGTCCCACTGCCCCGGACATATACCCATTCCCCGGTATTTTGCGCTCTATAACGATTATGCAAGAAACCCTGAAGAGGGATGGAAAATGGAGAACATTTATGCCGGGTTAGCCAAGAAATACGCGAAGGCATCCCAGTGCATCGGCTGCGGAGAGTGCGAAAAACACTGTCCGCAGGGACTTCCGGTGCCGGCCTTGTTAAAAGACGTGGCAAAAGCCTTTGAAAATTAGTTGGGAGGGAAAATACATGGTAAGAGAAATCGTTCATGACCCGATTCTGCTGGGACAGAAGTCTGTACCCGCCACCGAAGAGGATATTCCGACAGCCAAGGATCTGCTGGATACGCTGATCGCCCACAGGGATGGCTGCGTTGGTATGGCGGCGAATATGATTGGTGTCCGAAAGCGGATTATCGCTTTTGATAACGAGGGAAGCTGCATGGTTATGCTGAATCCGGTGATTGTTTCCCAGTCCGGGGAATACGAGACGGAGGAAGGCTGCCTTTCGCTTCTGGGCGGTCCCCGCAGGACGAAGCGCTTTCAGAAAATCAAGGTGCAGTATCAGACAACGGAACTGCAAAAACGTCTCAAAACCTTTACGGGCTGGACTGCACAAATCATTCAGCACGAAGTGGACCATTGCAACGGAATTCTGATATGATACAGAGCTTCCGAGGCTGCCGCAGAAAAGAGGGCGGTTTCGGCTGGCGCAAAAGACATGAAAAGGCATCTGTCAAACAGGGGAGACTAACAAAACAGGCACCGGCAAGATGTTTATCTTGCCGGTGCCTGTTATTTCTTTTTGCTGAGAAACTTGTGCTTTGCACGGAATCTTAAGACGATTCGGCGGTAAAATAATTCCCCAAACCCACCCTCACAGCTGCAGTCAACGCCTGGTTATAACAATAATCCATAACAATGCGTTTGTACACAATCGGGGCATAACGATTCTCGAGGATTCGAACCTCACACCTGCCCTTCGGTGAACTAACTGATACGACTTGCGCTGTCGCCGCGTGGCATTCGCCCTGCCGCTGTTACCGCTATGTGGTTATTCAAGCAGTTCTGTGCTCCAATTGCACTCCTGAAGCTTATTATCCAACTGACGCAATTCTTTGGCCATCTTGTCCACTTCGGCCTGCCACACAGGCACAGAAAAAGTAGATTTGATTTTGATTTCTGTGTTTCTGGCGCGGTAGGAGGTTTGACTTCCAGCGTAAACCACGTCCCGATATACATGGAGCTTCAGAGACAGCGCGTCCTTTTGGGCGATGAGCTCCGTTAAGGTCTGACCATTGATCACGGTTTGGCAATTTGTCTGATTGATGTGTGCAATCAGGTACGCCAGGCGGGAAATGGAGGCATCCAGTTCCTGTTTCAGTTTTTCGGGATTTTCTGCGGGAGCTTCTCCTTCCTGTACCAGGGCATTATTGCTGAGGCGGTTTTTGATGGCCTCAATGTTTCGGTTTAAATCAGCACGTTCCTGTAAAGCTTCTGCAAGTTTCATACGATCACCTTCCCATCAGTCGTTTTGTATTGTTTGACATTTCATTGATTTCGGTACGTTCTATTCCTGGGATTGGGCAAGAAAATCTTTAATGTGTTCCAGAAATACCTTTCCGTACCAGCTGGATTTGATTTCACCGACACCGGAGATGCGGCGAAACTGCGTCATATTTTGGGGCTTTTTCCTTGCCATCTCCGTCAGCGTGGCGTTGGAGAAAATTGTATAAGCGGGGATCCCTGCTTCTTTGGCCAGCTCGGAACGCAGTTCTTTCAGCACATCCAGAAGTTCTGTATCCTCGTAGGAAAGCTTCCTCAGTGAGGAGAGCGTGAAAACGGGTTCCGGCTCCTTGCGTACGAGCATATGCACTTTTTTATCATGGTACAGCACCTGAGAGGCTTCCTGAGTGAGCTGAATGGTTTTATGCTCGGTGTTTTCCAGCAGATACCCTTCCGCTTCCAGCTGCTCTGTCATGTTCCGAATCTCAAAATTGCCTGTGGACTTCATCAGGCCGTAGGTGGTAAGAGAGTCCAGCTGCTGCTCCAGTATCCGTTTTTCTCTGCTTCCGCGGAGCACTTTGCTTACGGTGGAAGCACCTGTCCAGTAACCGAGCTTGTCGTGAATCCGCTTGACACAGGATAGAATCATCTGGGATTCCCGGGTAATATCCACCGTCTCAAAATCGCCGTTGCAGCTGCTGCAGTTTCCGCAGACCTCGGGGTGTTTCTGACCAAAGTATTCCAGAATATAGCCCCGCAGACAGGTTTTGGTTTTGCAGTAGGTTACCATGGCATCCAGCCGGGCAATATCCTGCCTGCGTATCATTGCCTGCTGGGCAGGGGCCAGTTCTTCGTTGTCGGCAGAATTTTCAATCAGAAATTTAGCGGTATTTACGTCATAGCTGCTGTAAAGCAGAATGCAGTCTGCCTCTGTGCCGTCCCGTCCAGCGCGGCCTGCTTCCTGATAATAGGCTTCAATGCTCTTTGGCATATTATAGTGAATCACGAAGCTGACATTGGATTTATCGATACCCATGCCAAAGGCATTGGTGGCTACCATGATGGTTTTCCGGTCATAAAGGAAAGCTTCCTGATTTTCGCTCCGTTCTTCTTCATCCAGACCTGCATGATAGCGGGTAGCGGCATAGCCGTGATTGCACAGCAGCTCGCAGACAGATTCTACTTTTCTGCGGGTGGAGCAATAGATGATGCCGCTTTTCTTTTTCCGGGAGGCGAGAAGCTCCAGAAGCATTTTATCCTTGCTGTCGGGCTGTGTGACCTCAAAATACAGATTGGGCCGGTCAAAACCGGTGACAGTACGCACGGGATTTCGCAGCTTTAAGATCCGCTCGATGTCCTCCCGCACCTGCTGGGTGGCGGTTGCCGTAAAGGCTCCGACCACGGGACGGCGGGGGAGGGTTTCGATGAAATTTACGATTCTCAGATAACTGGGGCGAAAATCCTGTCCCCACTGGGAAATACAGTGGGCTTCATCCACGGCGATAAAGGAAATCTGCAGTTTTTCCGTTACAGAGCCGAACCCGCTGTAATCCAGCCGTTCCGGGGCAATGTAAACGATCTTGTACTGACCTGCCAGAAGATTCCGGTAAACGGCGTGCATCTGCGCCGGGTTCAGGGTGCTGTTGATAAAGGCTGCAGGAATACCGGCTGCTTTCAGTGCAAGCACCTGATCTTTCATCAGAGAAATCAGAGGAGAGACTACCAGAGTAATACCGGGCAGCATCAGTGCCGGTACCTGATAGCAAATGCTTTTGCCGCCACCGGTGGGCATGATTCCGAACACATCCCGGCCGGACAGGACACCGTTTATTAAGTTTTCCTGTCCGGGACGGAACTCGGTGTAGCCGAAGTAGCGTTCCAGTACCGCTGATTTGTCCATGTGACTCCCTGCTTTTCGTTCTTATGTTTGCTATTATCGCATATTTGTCCCTGGAAATCAATAGTTGAAATGTACACGGCCTTGGGGTATACTGTCCATAAGAAGCGAACAAGGAGGAATTTATATGCAAATAACGATTCAAAATAAGCAGCTGAAACTGACTGTGGACACCCTCGGCGCCCAGATGATGTCTTTTAAAACTGCTTCTGGACGGGAATATCTCTGGCAGGGCGATCCTGCCTACTGGACAGGCCGTGCCCCGACGCTGTTTCCTTTTATCGGTCGTCTGATGGATGGAAAGTATTCCTATGACGGAAAGGAATATCCCATGGGCGGCCATGGCTTTGCGAAAATCAGCGAGTTTTCGGTGGCAGAGCAGGGGAGCGACCGGCTGGTTCTGGAGCTGTCCGCCACGAAGGAACTGATGGAGCGGTATCCCTTTGACTTTACCTTCCGGGTGATTTATCAGCTGCGGGAGAATACACTGGACGTTACTTACAGCGTGGATAATCACGGTCAGAATACCATGTATTTTGCTGTGGGTGGTCACCCCGGTTTCCGCGTTCCCTTTGCGGAGGGAGAACGGTTTGAAGATTACCGGATGGAGTTTTCTCAGGAGTGCCATCCCGACCGGATTCTCTTTGGTTCCCATGTTCTGGTGAGCGGCGAGGAGCAGTATGCGCTGGAGGAAAACCGGATCCTGCCGTTAAGACACGATCTTTTTGACGATGACGCCATCATTCTCAAGAATATGGCACGGGAAGTGACCCTGAAGTCCATGACTTCCGGCAGCTCTGTCCGGGTGTCCTATCCCGATATGCCCTATGTCGGTTTCTGGCATAAGCCCAAGACCGATGCTCCCTATGTGTGCATTGAGCCCTGGTCTTCTCTGACCGGCCGTGAAGATGTGGTGGAGGACATCAGCTGCAGAAGTGATTTCCTGCATTTGGAACCGGGAAAGCACTACGAAAATACCTGGGCTGTGACCATTACAGAGTAAATAACAAAAAAGCCGCCACACGTTTTCGTGTGGCGGTTTTGGCGGAGAGTGTGAGATTCGAACTCACGGTGCGTTGCCGCATCACCAGTTTTCAAGACTGGCTCCTTAAACCACTCGGACAACTCTCCATACAAATAGTAATATAACATTTCGCCCCTTAAAAGTCAAGAATCCATTTGGGATTCCCTCTTGACAAACCATACCCCATATGCTAGAATACACTGGTAGTCAATTGAATAGTCTTTGATTCGGAGTGATACCCAAGAGGCCGAAGGGGCTCCCCTGCTAAGGGAGTAGGCGTACCAAAATGCGCGCGAGGGTTCAAATCCCTCTCACTCCGCCACGAAGCAAGCCTTTTTAGGCTTGCTTCGTTTTTTTCTTTATTCACGGCAGTAAAATATCCGCACCCTTCCGGATGCGGATATTTGTATTATTTGTGCGAGAGCTTATGCTTGGTGCCGTCCGGCTCGACGATATAGGTGTTTTCCAACTGGCCTACCAGATTGGACTTTACGGAGTCGATATAGATTCGGCGGAGCTTGTCCCGCTCGGCCAGTTCCTCCGGTGTCAGAGTTCCGGTTTTTGCTTTCTTTGCCAGCGCATTGATCCTTGCAATTACTTCATCCATTTTCATAACATATACCTCATACATAGCGGTCGATGACCACGGAAATGCGGCCTTTTTTCGTCTGACCGTTGACGGATCTGATTTTTATTTTCCCCAGACCACGGACTGAGATTTTCATACCTTCCTGCAGAATTTTGTCGGGTTTTTCGCAGGGCAGACCGTCGATGGCGGCTTTTCCTGCGGCGATATACTGACAGGCGGCACTTCTTCCGACACGAAAACCGGAAGAAATGATACTGTCCAGCCGCAATGAGGCCACAGTATCCCGGATTTCCTTGGTTTCCGGCTGGGAAATCTGCACCTGGGACAGGGGAACGGCTTCCAGATGGAGATGTGTGCGTCCAGCGGAAGTGAGATTCTGCAGGACATAGGGGGCAATTTCACTGGTGACAAAGAAATCACAGCTGCCCTTGCCGACGCAGATGTCTCCCAGTGTTTCTCTGGCAATACCCGCGCCCATGAGCGCTCCCAGAAAATCCTTATGGGCGGGGGTGTCCCCGTTATAGAAGGTGGCTCGCAGACAGACCAGAGGACTGCCCTCTTCCTGCAGACTGGATTCGTCCAGATACTCCGGCAGATAGCAAAGCATTCGCCGCTCCGCTTCCGGATAACCGCCGAAGCTGTACAGCCCCGGCTCGTCGCCGAAGAGGTATTGTGCCATATTCAGTTCTCTGGGGGAGAGAAAATTTGTATTGGCGGGGATGCTGCGCTGAATTCCTGCGTGAATTTTATCCCAGAGCTTCGCCAGAAGCAGAATGTCTTCCGGTGACTGAGCAATTTTTTTGATGTTATTTCTGTCCGTGTGCAACACCTCCCCGAAGTTTTATTATATCACATATTTTAAATAAGAAAAGAAGTTTTTGTTGAGTCTCGGGCAGTTATCGCTTATAATGATAGAAAACAGGAGGTATTGGGTATGACGGTTGGAATTATCGGCGGCGGCGCATCCGGTATGGCGGCTGCTTTGGCAGCGGCGGAAAATCCGGATGTGCAGGTCGTGATTTTTGAGCGGCAGGCGAGAGTGGGACGCAAATTGCAGGCTACGGGAAACGGTCGGTGCAATCTCAGCAATCTGCACGCAGGCAGCGGTGGATTCCATGGAAATGCACCGGAATTCGCAGAATACGCAATTCGTTCCTTTCCACCGAAGGCTGCACTTGACTGGTTCCAAAGTCTGGGACTTTTCACGGTCACGGAAGACTCCGGACGGGTGTACCCCTATTCCGATCAGGCGAACTCTGTGGTGGATGTGCTGCGCTTTGCGCTGGAAAAACCCAATATCCGGCTGCTGACTTCCTTTGAAGTGAGCAGGGTTCGCAAGCTGCCCGGGGGCTTCTCCGTTGAAAACGGGGAAGAAGCGGTAGTTTGTGAGAAACTGATCGTCGCCTGCGGCGGTCTGGCCGGTACGAAGCTGGGCGGAACCATGTCCGGTTACAAGCTGCTGGGAAAGCTGGGGCATCACTGCACACGTCTGCGTCCTGCACTGGTGCAGCTGAAGTCCGGCTGGAACGGCGTAACGGCACTGAAAGGCATCCGTGCAACCTGCAAAGCGGAAGTGTTCCACAACGGCACTTTGTTTTCTGAAAGCAGCGGAGAATTGCAGTTTACCGAATACGGTTTGTCGGGGCCGGTGATTTTTGAAATCTCCCGGGACGTATGTCAGGAAAAGGGAGAGTGGCTGTGCCGGCTGGATTTTCTTCCGCAGTTTTCTTCCGAGGTTTTGCTTCGGGAGCTGCTGCGGCGCAGGAATACCGATTTCCCGGTGGAGGAGCTGCTGACGGGAATCCTGCATAACCGGCTCGGCCGTGTGCTGACCAAGGTGGCCGGTGTCCATGGCGGACAGATGGTAAAGGATTTGACGGATGAAGAGCTTCAGGCGGTCTGTCAGGCGGTAAAGGGCTTTGAAGTACCTGTTACGGAACCGCTTGGAATGGACAGCGCACAGGTTACAGCCGGCGGTATTTTGACGGAAGAGTTTGACCCGCAGACCATGGAAAGCCGCCTTGTGCCGGGACTTTATGCCTGCGGCGAGGTGCTGGATATAGACGGAGACTGCGGCGGTTATAATCTGCAGTGGGCGTGGAGCTCCGGACGTTGTGCCGGACTTTCTGCCGGAAAGGATACAATATGATTCGGATACGGGAAATCGCAATGCCGCCGGAGCACAATCCGGCACAGCTGGGATTTGAGGCGGCGAGATTATTAAAAATAGGAAATTCCAAGGTGCGCCGGGTGGAAATTGTGCGCCGCAGCGTGGATGCCAGAAAAAAGCCGGACGTGAAAATCGTTTATACCATCGATGTTCAGGTGGAAGGGAACGAGGGGAAAATCCTCAAGCAGTCCGGCTGCAAACGTGCGGCAATCGCACCGGTCACTTTCTACCGGATGCCAAAATGCAGTGTTCAGCCGGAAAAACGGCCTGTTGTGGTTGGATTTGGCCCGGGCGGTATGTTTGCGGCACTGATTCTGGCTATGGCAGGACTGAAACCGCTGGTTCTGGAACGAGGCGAGGATGCCGCCGCACGGCATGAAAAAGTGGAACGCTTTTTTGCCACCGGTGAGCTGGACCCCCGAAGCAATGTGCAATTCGGTGAGGGCGGCGCGGGAACATTTTCCGACGGAAAGCTGAACACCGGTGTCAATAATCCCAGAATCAGCTGGATTCTGGAACAGCTGGTGACCTTTGGCGCAGGAGAAGACATTCTCTTCGACGCAAAACCCCATGTGGGTACGGATGTGCTGCTGAACGTGGTGCAGAATTTAAGAAAGAAAGTTATTGAACTGGGCGGCGAAGTGCGGTTCGGGACCTGCGTTACCGACTTCGTCAGCGAAAACGGAAAACTGACGGCTCTTGTGACGGAGCAGGGAGAAACAATTCCCTGCGACTATGCCGTGTTTGCCATCGGACACAGTGCCAGAGATACCTTCCAGATGCTGCACGACCGTCAGATCCCCATGGAGCGCAAGCCGTTTGCCATGGGTGTGCGGATTGAGCACCCCCAGACCGTCGTGAATCAGACCCAGTATGGATGCGACAATCCGGCCCTTCCACCGGCAGACTACAAGCTGGTGAAGCATCTGGAGAACGGGACGGTATATACTTTCTGCATGTGTCCCGGCGGCTATGTGGTGGCGGCGGCCTCGGAAGAGGGCGGTGTTGTAACCAACGGAATGAGCTATGCAGACCGGGCAGGAGAGAATGCCAATGCAGCTCTGCTGGTAACGGTCTCTCCGGAGGATGTGCCCTATGAGGGCGTTCTGGGCGGTGTGCGCTGGCAGAGAGAAATCGAACAGGCAGCTTACAGTATGACCGGAAGCTACCTTGCCCCGGCGCAGAAGGTGGGGGATTTTCTCTGCGGCAAGCCCAGCACCGGTGCCGGCAGGGTGCAGCCTACCTATCGTCCCGGTGTGGCATGGTGTGATCTGCATCAGGTTTTGCCCGCCAGGATTACGGATGCTCTGGAAGAGGCAATTCCGATGCTGGATGGCAATTTGCGCGGATTTGCGGATGCGGATGCCGTATTGACGGCACCGGAGACCAGAAGCTCTTCTCCTGTGCGTATTGTAAGAGGAGAAAGCCGGGAATCCGTGGGGCTTCGCGGCCTTTATCCGGTGGGAGAAGGTGCCGGTTATGCCGGAGGAATTATGTCTGCGGCCATAGACGGCATTCAGTCTGCGGAAGCGATCATTGCGGCCATAGAAAGCTGATACCAAAAGCGCCTGCCCTGTGCTTGATGCACAGGGCAGGCACTTTCTTTTATTGCAGATCTTCTCCGATAAAGTTCTGAATTTTCTTCTCGGAACCGATGTTTTTCAGGTAAACAAAGTTAAATTCCCTCTGAATTTTAGTGCCTTTGATCGTAAAGGTGGGGAGATTGCTCTGCTTTGCCAGCACTTCGTATACGAAGGAAATTCCCAGATTTTTTCGTACATAATCCAAAATAATGGAAAAGCTGTTGATGCAGATGCTTCGCTTGAAATGAGAAATGGATTCGTTGAGATCGATCAGCTTGTTTTCCAGAATATCTCTGGTGCCGGAGCCTTCTTCACGGCAAATAATCGTTTGTTCCAGCAGCTCCCCGAGGGATACTTCACGGTTGGCAAAGGGGTGATCGGCTGAACAGATTCCCACAAACGGCTCCTTGCTGAAGAGCATATAGCCGTATTTGGTCTTGTCAAAATTGCCTTCAATGAGAGCAAAATCCAATTTACAGTTGTCAATCAGCGTCAGCAGGTGCTCGGTGTTATCCACCAGCAGAGTCAGCTCGTTTTCTTCGTTGGAAATGAAACGCTCGCCGTATTTTCCGATGATGCATTCGCCGATGGTTTTTGTGGCGCCGATGCTCAGATTGTGAATTTCGGTATTTTGAAGCTGCTGCACCATATGCGCTTCGTATGCCTGCATGGTGCGGGCATATTTCTCCAGAATCAGGGCGCTTCTTGTTTTTTTCAGATGTCTCGATTCATACTCAAAAAGCTTGCAGTCATAGATATGCTCCAGATGATGGATGTGCTGGGTGACTGCCGGCTGGGTGATATGCAGCAACTCGGCGCTTTTCCTGTAGTTCATGGTATCGCATAAGGAAAGAAATGTTTCCAATCTGTAGTCAAGCATAGGCACCTCCGACGATAAGTACAGTTTATCAAATTATAATTAACAATAATTGGATTTTATCATAGTGCTGCGCTATAATCAACTCAGAAGATAAATATTCCCCCAAGAATAAACAAAGGAGAATGGGTATGAAAATCATGATCATCGGCGGTGTGGCAGCCGGAACAAAGGTAGCCGCAAAGATTAAGCGGGAGGATCCCGCAGCGCAGGTGGAAATTTACACCAAGAGCCGGGATATTTCGTACGCAGGATGCGGATTGCCCTATTATGTGGGCGGTATGATCGAGACAAGGGAAGAGCTGATCGTCAATTCTCCGGCAAAGTTTTCGGGCCTGACGGGTGCAGTGGTCTATACCGGGCAGGAAGCAATCTCCTTGGATGCCGGCAGAAAAACGGTTGTCTATCGTGCGGTCTCCGACGGAACGCTGCAGACGGTTTCTTACGACAAGCTGATTGTGGCAACCGGTGCGGTGCCGTTTGTTCCCGGACTGGAGGGCGTGGACAGAGATGGTGTGTTTACCGTAAGAACGCCCGATGACGCCATGGCAATCCGGGAATACATCGAGAAGAACAGCTGCAAAAAGGCTGTGGTTGTAGGTGCCGGTTTCATCGGCATGGAAATGGCGGAAAACCTGATGGCGCAGAAAATAGATGTGACCCTGATCGATATGATCAACCAGGTCCTGCCCAATATTCTGGATCCGGAAATGGCTCATTATGCCGCAAAGCAGATGCGGAAAAAGGGTATGAAAATCATGACCGGCACTTCCGTTCTGGCTATTGAGGGAAATGAAAAGGCCGAAGCGGTCAAAACCAATATCGGACAGGTCCCTGCGGATCTGGTGATTCTCTGCATCGGTGTCCGTCCTGCGACAGCCTTCCTGAACGACAGCGGCATTGAGATGTTCAAGGGTACCATCGTGGTTGACGAGTACCAGAAAACGAATCTTCCCGATGTTTATGCGGCGGGTGACTGTGCTGTTGTGAAAAACCGGATCACCGGTATGCGGCAGTGGTCTGCCATGGGTTCTACGGCAAATATCACGGGCAGAGGTCTGGCAAAGACTCTTACGGGAACCCTTACCCCTTATGCCGGCTGTCTCGGCACCGGCGTCGTGAAGATTGCGGACGATTTGAATGTGGGCCGTACCGGACTTTCCGAACAGCAGGCGAAGGACGCCGGCTTTGATCCGGTTTCTGTTGTCTGCGTTACCGACGACAAGGCACATTACTACCCCGATTCGGATTCCTTTGTGACGAAGCTGATTGCTGACAGAGCCACCGGCAAGCTGCTGGGCCTGCAGGTTTTGGGTGCCGGTGCCGTGGATAAGATGACGGACATCGCGGTGGTTGGCATCTCTGCCGGCCTGAAGATCAGCGATTACAACGATATGGATCTGGCCTATGCGCCTCCGTTCTCCACGGCAATCCATCCTTTTGTGCAGGCCTGCTACATCCTTGAAAACAAGATGAGCGGTGCCTTTGAAACCATCACTCCTGCAGAGTATCTGGCAGGAGCGGGCAAGGAATACCGTGTTCTGGACGTGCAGCCTAAGCCGCAGCTTTTCGGTGCTACCTGGATTGATCTCAGCAAGGTGAACGGCGAGCTGGAAGGCATCGGCAAGGAGGAAAAGCTGCTCCTGGTGTGTGCCAAGGGCAAGCGCGGCTACTTCCTGCAGAACCGTCTGAAGCATTACGGCTACACCAATACAAAGGTTCTGGAAGGCGGTGCATTCTTTAACACCGTGAAAGTGGAAAACCCTGTGGGCACCATCGCGCCTGAAGAAATCAAAAGAGTGAAGGGACTGGGCTGCCTGCAGGATAAGCGCTATCCGGATGTGTTCAATGTCCGTGTCATTACCAGAAACGGTAAGATCACCGCTGCGGATCAGCGTGTGATTGCAGAAGCTGCCGACCGCTTCGGCAGCGGTGAGATCACTATGACCACCCGCCTGACCATGGAAATTCAGGGCGTTCATTACGAACATATCGAAGAACTGATGGCATTCCTGGCTGAGCACAATCTGGTGACAGGCGGTACCGGCTCGCTGGTGCGCCCGGTGGTTTCCTGTAAGGGCACTACCTGCCAGTACGGCCTGATTGATACGTTCGGCCTGAGCGGCAAGATTCATGAGCGGTTCTATCTGGGCTACCACAATGTGACTCTGCCCCATAAGTTTAAGATTGCGGTAGGTGGCTGCCCCAACAATTGCGTCAAGCCGGATCTGAACGATCTGGGTATCGTGGGACAGAGAGTGCCCGTACTGGATCCGGATAAATGCCGCGGCTGCAAGGTCTGTCAGGTACAGAAGGCCTGCCCGGTGAAGGCGGCTTATCTGGAAGAGGGTAAGCTCCACATCGGTGAGGACTGCAACAACTGCGGCCGCTGCCGGGGAAAGTGCCCGTTCAACGCAATTACCGAGTACACGGACGGCTACAAGGTGTATATCGGCGGCCGCTGGGGCAAGAAGATTGCTCATGGCCGAGCATTGGATAAGCTGTTTACCTCCGAGGAAGAGGTGCTGGATGTGGTGGAGCGTGCCATCCTGTTCTTCCGGGATGAGGGACTTACGGGTGAGCGTTTTGCAGATACCATTGACCGGCTTGGCTTTGCGTATGTGCAGGACAAGCTGCTGAACAGCAAGATCGACAAAACAGCCATTCTGGAAAAGAAGATAAAGGGCGGCGCTACCTGCTGATATAGCGCCGTAAAACCCCCGGCCCTGCATATGCAGGGCCGGGGGCGTTTTATTTACAGAGCCAGAAAAGAATAACGATATGCAGAATCAGCATCAGGGGAATGCCAATGTAAAAAGCGGAATGGCGTGTTTTGTGCCGAACCAGATACATTCCCAGAAATGCGCCCAGACTTCCGCCCAGAGCGGCAGTCCCGAGGAGAACCTTTTCCGGGATTCGCCAGCGCTTTTTTATCGCTTTTATCTTATCTATTATCATAAGCAGCAGGGAAAGCGCATTGATTACAATGAGGTAGACAAACAAGAGCTTCATAAAATTTTCCTTTCTGGAGGGGTAGAAGTGAAAAAATGTTGGATTTTGATAGTAGTCTTGCTGATGCTCACCGGCTGCGGCTCGGTGGAGACTTTTGAGACCCTGGGAAGTATCCCACACCAGCCAAGCTCCAAGCCTGTGGAACAAAAAGTTTCTGTGCAGCTTCCGAAGGATGCAGCTGAGCAGACGGGGGAAGACAATGGTACTATGTACCTCTGCGATGATTACACCATCCTGATGCAAACCCTTGCATCCGGGGACATGAATGCTACCATCCGCACCCTCAGCGGTTACTCTCAGGATCAGCTGATGGTGATGGAAAGCGGCACCGAGAAGGTCAGACGCTATGACTGGGTATGGACATCCGTAGGAGAAGAAGGGGACATTGTCTGCCGTGCAACGGTTTTGGATGACGGAAATTATCACTACTGTCTGTGTACGATGGCAAACGCCGAGGCATCCGGGGGGCTGACAGAAGAGTGGAACGATCTTTTCGGATCATTCCGGTTAGAGTGATACAACGCTCTCACAGCATTTTTACTGTGAGAGCATTTTTTATTCTTCCGGATTATATCATGAAAAAAAGAAGATGAAAACAGAAAAATTGATTTTTTCACCGGAATGTGGTATGGTATGGGACAAAGCTGTAAAATGCTATGAATAGCAATTACCAAGGAAGGAGTAAAGCAATGCCGGGAGAAATCAATTTAGAGATATATAAAGATGTGTTTTTCGCAATTATGCGCTATTTGGCGCCGGTTATTGCATTTGTTTTGCTGCTGCGCTGCGGCAAACCGCTGCTGACCTTCCGGAAAGAGCCGGAAGTGTGGGCGTGGCTCGGAATGAAAAACGGTCAGACCTGCCGAATCACCCACTGGGAAAATGTAATTGGCCGCAGCAAGCGATGCGATGTGGTGGTTGATTTTCCTACGGTATCCCGGAATCATGCGGTTTTGACACGTTACGATGATGGAAGCTGGACGATCAGCGATGCCGGTTCCAAAGACGGTGTCTATGTCAACGGAAAAAAGACAATGATTTCACCGCTGCATGCCGACGACACCATCGGTATCGGCGGCGTGGAGCTGGAATTTCATCCTATCAGCTCCCAGCAGGAAAAAACTCTGGCCGGCATGAGAACCAAGGCCTCCAATGCATGGAACAGCATTGCAAACCTGATGCTGCTGACGGTTTTTCAGCTTCTGTGCTGTTTGGGAGGATGGTTCAGCGATGGAGAAAATGTCGTGTATATTCTCACGGGATTTTGCGGCATCATGGTACTGGAATGGGCACTTTTGATATTTTATATGTTCATTCAAAAGCCTGCTTTTGAAGTGGAAACCATTGCCTTCCTGCTGTGTACCATGGGTATGGCGGCCATCAGCACCGTATGCCCCAAGGAAACAATCAAACAGCTGATTGCCCTGATTATGGGAATGGCAACCTTTTTGACAGTCGGCTGGTCTATGCGGGACCTGGAACGGGCAAAGATCATCCGGTATGTGGCAGCCGTGGCAGGCGTTGGACTGCTGGTAGTGACTCTGTTGTTTGGCACGGAGTACTACGGCGCTAAAAACTGGCTGAAAATCGGCGGATTCTCTTTCCAGCCTTCGGAACTGGCAAAGGTATGCTTCGTGTATGTGGGAGCATCCGCCATGGATCGGCTGATGCAGAAGCGAAATCTGATTCTGTTTATCGCCTATACCATTGCTTTGTGCGGCCTGCTGGCGCTGATGAACGATTTCGGTACGGCTTTGATTTTCTTTTTTGCTTTTCTGACCATTGCGTTCCTGCGTTCCGGCAGCGTGGGCACCATTGCTTTGGCGTTGACCGCTCTGGGCTTTGCCGGAGTGATCGGACTGAAAATAGCACCCCATGCCATGCGCCGATTTGCTACTTGGCGTCATATCTGGGATGACCCTCTGGGTGCGGGATATCAGCAGACGAGAGCACTGATGTGCATTGCCTCCGGCGGACTGTTCGGACTGGGAATGGGGCAGGGAAAGATGAAGCATATTTTCGCTGCTGACTCGGATATGGTGACTGCCACCATTTCCGAGGAGTGGGGACTTTTGATGATGGTGATGCTGATTCTTTGCATCGTCATTCTGGCGCTGTTTTCGGTTCGCTCAGCAGCTGTCAGCCGCAGCAGCTTCTATGCCATAGGAGCCTGCACGGCTGCATCGATTCTGCTGGTACAGACGATTTTCAACGCATTGGGAACGGTAGATGTTCTGGTGCTTACGGGCGTGACGTTCCCGTTTTTGTCCAACGGCGGCAGCAGCATGATTTGCGTCTGGGGCTTGCTGGCTTTTATAAAAGCGGCGGATACCCGACAGAATGCCAGCTTTGCCGTAAGCTGGGTGCGAAATAGGAGGAAACAAAAATGAGAAGAATTGCCAAGAGAGCATGGGCCCTCTGGGTGATCATCGGCCTGCTGCTGAGCGGTGTGGGATTTTTTCTTTACGAATACTTCGCTTGCTCCGGTGACTGGGTAATACACGCCGGAAATCCGCACATTTATGAAGATGGAAACAAAGTGGCCAGCGGAACAATTGTGGACAGAAATGGTAAAATTCTGCTGAATTTAGGCCAAAACCGCACCTACACCGCGGACCTGCCGCTGCGGCAGGCAACGCTGCATTGGCTGGGGGACCGGCAGGGCTATATCAGTGCACCTGTGATCTCCCATTATGCAGAGTATATGACCGGCTTCGATGTGGTGGGCGGTATTTATCACTACGGCGACGCCGCCGGAAAAACCACCCTGACCCTTTCTTCAAAAGTGCAGAAGGCGGCGCTGGAGGCCATGGGAGACTATCGGGGAACGGTAGCAGTTTACAATTACAAAACCGGCGAAATCGTCTGCGCGGTGACTACGCCTACCTATGATCCGGAAAATGTGCCGGACATTGCAGGCGATACCACCGGCGCATATGAAGGCGTCTATCTGAACCGGTTTACACAGTCGGTGTATATTCCGGGCTCAATTTTTAAGCTGGTGACCACGGCAGCCTTGCTGGAGGATGTGGATGGAATACTGGATCAGACTTTCACCTGTACCGGCAGTATGGAATTTGGCGTGGACAAGGTTACCTGTGCCGTTCCTCACGGAAAGATGACTTTAAAGACGGCGTTGCAGCACTCCTGCAACTGTGCCTTTGCACAAATGGCGCTGGAGCTTGGGGCGGAAAAACTGCAGGCTTATGTGGAGAAATCCGGTGTGCTGGATCGGATTTCCTTTGACGGAATTACCACGGCACAAGGAAATTTCCAGGCAAATGGAGCGGCAGATGTAGAAGTTGCATGGAGCGCCATTGGCCAGCATAAGGATCAGATGAATCCCTGTGCCTTCCTTACTTTTGTGGGGGCAATCGCCAATGGCGGTCAGGGCGTAAAGCCGTATATTGTGCAAACAGTTTCCGTGGGAGAGAAAACGACCTATTCTGCCCAGTCTACCCGGATGGATCGGGTCATGTCAGAACAAACGGCCCAGATCCTCGGAGAACTGATGCGAAACAATGTAGTGAACAACTATGGCGCCAACAATTTCCCCGGTCTGACGGTGTGCGCCAAATCCGGTACCGGTGAAGTGGGCGGAGGAAGGGAACCCAATGCGCTGTTCACGGGGTTTGTTTCCGATGAAAAGTATCCTCTAGCTTTTATTGTTGTGGTAGAGGATGGCGGTTATGGTCAGGTGGTCGGAATGCCTGTTATTTCCAAAGTGTTGTCAGCCTGCAAAGAAGTCATGGATAGCTGATTTATCGTGTTCAATTTCAGACACCCCCTGCATAGATTTGTGCAGGGGGTGTTATTATGTGCAGAAGGAATCAGCTTTTAGGCGTTGCAATCTCAGCCTTTGGCCTGGGGTTGCTGGTGGCGGGACTGTTTAGCTCTACATTCCTTTGCGGCTGTGTGGGATTTGTGGGAATCGTCGGCGGCGTGCTAGTGATTCAGAAAAAATAGTGGCATAAAGTTGTCCACTCATGAATATGATTTACTATCCAACGGAATAAGGAGTGATTTGCATGGATTTGCAATGGAATAAAAATGCCTGCAGCTATCTGCACCGCAATATTCGGGAAGTGCAGAATCAGGAACAGATTCAGGAAGTACGCCTGCCTGACGGAATGCCGGATATCGGCAGAATTATCTGCTCTTGGGGTCAGGCGGTGATCCGAAGCAAGGAATGGCGCAGCGACGGCATGACGGTGTCCGGTGGTGTCAATGCCTGGGTGCTGTATGCCCCTGAGGACGGCTCAGAGCCGAGAAACATGGAAGTGTGGCTTCCGTTCCAGACAAAGTGGAACTTCCCGGAGAGCAAGCGTGAAGGAACTATCCGGACGTCTTGCCTGCTTCGTAGCGTGGACGCCAGAACTCTGTCTGCCAGAAAAATGATGGTGCGTGCCACGGTAGGTATTCTTGGGGAAGCTCTGGAACCTGAGGAAGCTATGATATATGCACCTGAAGACGTACCGGATGGAGTGCAGCTTCTGACCAAAACCTATCCGGCGGTGATTCCCAAGGAGGCAGGGGAGAAGATTTTCCTCATTGATGAGGAAGTGGATCTGCAGGGGGAGATGCCGCGCAGATTACTGGCATGGGATTTGCAGCCGGAAATTACCGAGCAGGGTGTCCTGGGCGGCAAGGCGGTATTCCGCGGCAATGGCAGACTGCATTTGGTCTATTGGGGAGAAGATGAAAAGATTCACAGTACCTGTCAGGAAATTCCGTTCGCTCAATATGTGGATTTGGATCGGGAATATGACAAAGAAGCCACTATGTCGGTAATGATGGCACTTTCCAGCCTGGAGCCGGAGCTGGAAGAGGGACATATCCATGTAAAAAGCGGCATGGTTGCCCAGTATGTGATCTACGACAGAAGTATTCTGGAAGTTGCGGAAGACGCTTACAGTCCTCTTCAGGAGGTTGTACCCAATGTAGAGGAGCTGAACCTTCCCATGCTGCTTGATCGCCGTAGTGAGACAATGGAAATCCAGCAGGAAATCGAGGAAGCGATGCCGGGGGTGATCGATTGCGTGTTTTACCCCGACCAGCCTACCCAGTATCGAGAGGGGGATTCGGTCATTCTGGAATTGCCCGGTACTGTTCAGGTTCTCTATACCGATGGAGATGGAAAGCTTCAGTCGAAAATGGAAAAATGTGCTGCTCAGCTGGAGATGAATGCCGGAGAAGGCTGCAGCCTGTTGGTGAATCTGGAAAGCTGCGGTTCTATGGGGCAGGTAATGAGCGGAAATGGCGTTCGTGTTCAGGGAGAAGTGAAGGTCGAGGTACTTACTGCAGCACAGCAGGGAATCCCTATGGTGGCGGGGCTGACAGTAGGGGAGGAAATGAAGCTGGATCCCGAGCGGCCGTCTTTGATCATACGCCGTCTGGAAGATAAGACACTGTGGGAGCTGGCCAAGAGCTGCGGCTCCACTGTGGATGCGATTCGCAAGGCCAATCAGTTAAGTGATGAGCCTGTGGCAGGCCAGATGCTTTTAATCCCGGTATGTTAAAGATTACCCGGTGTATGGAGCAATCCATACACCGGGTAATCTTTTTTGGGGGGAATCAGGGTTGTAAATAGAAACTTTTTGTGATATAATAATCCAGATATATTAAAACACAGAAGGTGCTTATTATGACAAGTATTGACATTTATTCCGGTTTCCTGGGCGCCGGTAAGACGACGCTGATCAAGAAAATGATTTCAGAAGCCTATAAGGGTCAAAAGCTGGTGCTCATCGAAAATGAATTCGGTGAAATCGGCATCGATGGCGGCTTCTTGCAGGATTCCGGTATCAACATTACCGAGATGAACTCCGGCTGTATCTGCTGCAGTCTGGTGGGCGATTTCGGCAAAGCGCTGACACAGGTTATCAACGATTATCACCCTGATCGAATCATCATCGAGCCTTCCGGTGTCGGCAAGCTGTCCGACGTAATTGGTGCCGTAAAGAAGGTTACCAATGATGAAGTTGTTTTGGGCTATACCGTAGCTGTGGCTGATGCAGGCAAGGTCAAGGTGTATATGAAGAACTTTGGCGAGTTCTACAATAACCAGATCGAAACCGCTTCTACCATTATCCTGTCCCGCACGGATTCCATTCCTCAGGCAAAACTGGATGCAGCAGTTGCTATGCTCCGTGAGCATAATGATAAGGCTGCCCTTGTGACAACTCCCTGGACTCAGCTGACCGGTGAGCAGCTTCTGGAAGCTATGGAAGGCAAGACTTCTTTGGCTAAGGAACTGGCAGAGCTGGCTCAGGAGCATCACCATCACCATGATGACGAGTGCTGCTGTGGTCACGATCATGAGGAGCATGAGCACCACCATCACCACGATGACGAGTGCTGCTGTGGTCACGATCATGAGGAGCATGAGCATCACCATCACCACGATGACGAGTGCTGCTGCGGCCACAATCACGAGGAGCATGAGCACCACCATCACCACGACGACGAGTGCTGCTGTGGTCACGATCATCACGACCATCACCATCACCATGCAGACGAGGTCTTTACTTCCTGGGGCGTAGAAACTGCCAAGAAGTTTACCAAGGAAGACATCCACAATGCACTGCATGGTCTGGATTCCGGCAATTATGGTATTATTCTCCGTGCAAAGGGCATCGTTCCCTGCGTGGACGGCGGATGGATTCATTTCGACTATGTGCCTGAGGAAGAAAACATTCGTATGGGCTCTGCAGATGTGATCGGCAAGCTGTGTGTCATCGGCTCCAAGCTGGATGAAAAGGCTGTTGCTGAGCTGTTCGGCGTGTGAGGATAACCAATGGTACAGATTCCTGTTTATGTGTTTACCGGATTCCTGGATTCCGGTAAAACCAAGTTCATCCAGGAGACCCTGGAAGATCCTCGCTTCAATGCGGGTGAGCGGACGCTGCTGCTGGTGTTTGAAGAAGGAGAGGAAGAGTACGATTTCTCTTCCTATCCCTATAAAAATGTGTACCTGGAAGTGCTGGATCAGCAGTCTGTTACCACCAAGGAACTGGCTGCGCTGGCAAAGAAATACAAGGCGCAGAGAGTTGTTGCCGAACTGAACGGTATGCAGCTGGTGGGCGATATCTATACCCGCTTCCCGGAAGAATGGGCGGTAGCACAGGAAGTGATGTTCGCTGATTCGACCACTTTCATGACCTACAACGCCAATATGCGTAATCTGGTCATGGATAAGCTGGTGGGTGCCCAGATGGTGGTGTTTAACCGCCTGGAGCCTGGTGCGGATACCATGCCTTTCCATGCATTGGCCCGGGCTGCCAGCCGCAATATTGATATTCTCTATGATTACACAGACGGAACCACAGCTTTTGATGACCTGCAGGATCCTCTGCCCTTTGATATAGAGGCACCTGTGATCGAAATCAAAGATGAGGACTTTGCCCTCTGGTATCGGGATGTGACAGAAGAACCGGAAAAGTATCAGGGCAAGACCGTCCTGTTTAAAGGACAGGCAGCCATGCTCCGACGTGATAAGAAGGGAATGTTTGCACCCGGCCGTTTTGTGATGACCTGCTGTGAAGCGGATATTCAGTTCTGCGGTATTCCGTGCGTGTATCCGCAGTCGGCATCCGTAATCCCCAGAAACTGGTATATGGTCAAAGCCACCGTTTCGGCGGAGAAGCACAGCCTTTACAAGGGAGATATCGGCCCTGTCCTGACAGCGATTTCCGTGGAGCCGGCAGAACCTGCAGTCCCGGATGTGGCAACGTTCTAACCGAGTACAAAATCGCCCGGTCCATTGGATGGGTACTGATAAAACGGTGATCGGCAGTATCCGGCTTTTGGATACTGCCGATTTTTTGCATATCAAGGGTACTATGATTCTTCGGTAAACGGTTCCATTGCGTTTGTGCCTATGCTATAAGGACTGCAGCAGAGCGATAAAACAAAATTTGTATGATGCAGGAGAAAACAGAATGCTGAATAACACGGGCTTTAATTTGTGGGCGGACGGTTATGACAAGAGTGTTGGACTGTCCGACGAAAACAACACATATCCTTTTGCCGGATATAAGATTGTTTTGAATACGATTTACAACAATGTATTATTGCACGAAGGCAAAACGGTATTGGATATTGGCTTTGGCACAGCAGTCCTTACATCAAAGCTTTATGCAAAAGGCTGTACAATCTTTGGACAGGATTTCTCTTCCAGAATGATTGAACTGGCACAAGACAAAATGCCTGATGCGAAACTGTATCAAGGCGATTTTTCACAAGGGTTGGTAAAAGACCTGAGACAGAATCAATATGATGCAATTATAGCGACCTATTCCCTGCATCATCTGACCAATGAGCAGAAAGTTTCCTTCCTTGAGGAGCTGCTGCCGCTGCTCAATGAAGGAGGCGCCATCTATATCGGGGATGTTGCTTTTAAGACGCGCTCTTTGCTGGAACAATGCAAGGCACAGGCAGGCGATGAATGGGATGACGATGAGATTTATTTCGTATATGATGAGCTGAAAGAAAAGTTTCCCAAAATGAAATTTGAAGAGATTTCTAATTGTGCGGGAATCCTTACGCTGGAACGCTGAATTGCAGCTGGCCATACACTTCCTGTTACAGAGAAAACGGCAGACGGAGATTTTACTCTCTGTCTGCCGTTTTAAATTTACTGCTTTATGCGTATTGCCTGTTTAAGCTTTTTATAATATGTGTCCAATGACATACCACAGCACCAGTATAACGAGCAGCAGAGGGATATAAGCGCTCAGAGCGGATGCGGCAATATGAATGACAGTAATTTCCAAACAATTCAGCAAAACCACCAGGGCGGTCAGCAGCGCTGTGGTCACCATGGCTTTTGCGAGTTCTCTTCCGATGAAGTTAGAGAAAAAGAAGGTGTAAAGCGCACTGATGATCGGGTCAAAGAAAGCGAGTGCTACACCTACGATGAACTTCAGGGAACCGAGAAGCACCAGTACAATCAGAGAAATCATAAGTACCGTCGGGGCGATTTCGGCCAGACCCTGAGGAAGGATCAGAGCGAGAAGAACATCCACGATGTAATTAGCGCCGACAGCCAGTACAACGGTAATAATACGGAAGAAGTACCAGCTAATAAGGTGCTTTCCCTGAGGAATCACATCGTTGAAGATGTTGACCATAAAAGCGACAATAAGAATTTTGAGAATCTGACTGCAAATATCCGTAAATTCGGAAGAAAGAATGGGGAAAATGGTAAGATACTCTCCGTTCATTTCCACAAAGGGAAGGGGAGAGAGGAAAAAATCATAGTGAAGGCCTAATGCAAAGATCACGACGTTGATTACATACAGACAGAGGATCTCTACAGCGGAGGAAACGGCGAGGTTTAACTGCGCTTTTTTGCCGAAAATGAAACGGAACAGGGAGCCAATCAGCAAAAAACCAAAAATCAGCAGGCCTAAGAATTTTAAATACTGCAGGACGGAATCAGCATTTTGATGGACCAATGCAACCAGATTGTTGATTACTTCCATGATACACCTCCATTAAGCGAATAGGGAAACAGCCGCCATTTCTGGCGGCTGTTGTAGGTAGTAGGGGGGATGAATTACTTCATCTCTGCCTCTGCGCCAGCTTCCTTCAGCTCGGCGACCAGCTTCTCTGCGTCTTCCTTGGAGATAGCTTCCTTCAGGGTCTTGGGGCAGTTGTCGACGATTTCCTTTGCTTCCTTCAGGCCCAGGCCGGTAGCAGCACGGACAACCTTGATGACGCCCAGCTTGGAAGCGCCGGCGCTCTTCAGAACAACGTCGAACTCGGTCTTCTCTTCAACCTCAGCAGCAGCAGCGACAGCGGGGCCGGCAACAGCAGCAGCAGCGGCGGAAACACCGAAAACATCTTCCAGAGTGTGAACCAGTTCGGACAGCTCCAGAACGGTCAGACCCTTTACTTCCTCTACGAGAGCAGTGACTTTTTCACTAGCCATGGTAAAATCCTCCTAAAATTCAATTAAATAAAGTGTTTGTTGTGAGTTTACGAACAAATTAAGCTTCTGCTTCTGCAGCAGGAGCGCCGCCTTCCTTCTGGATACGAACCTGATCCAGTACGAAAGCCAGGCTGGAGATAGGAGCCAGGAAGGTACCCAGAACCTGAGCGACCAGAGCATTCTTGCTGGGCAGTTCACCGAAGCCGTTCAGCTGCTGAGCAGTCAGCACAGAACCTTCGACGATGCCACCCTTGATGGTCAGAGTGTTCTTGTTCTTCTTGGCAAACTCGCAGATAATACGAGCGGGAGCGATGGGATCACCGGTAGTGGAAGCCATAGCGGTAGTACCGTTCAGAAGCTCATCGAAATCGTAGCCATTGTTCTTAGCTGCGAAACGGGTGAGGGTGTTCTTAACGACAGCGTAGTCAACGCCAGCTTCGTGGAACTGCTTACGCAGAGCGGTATCCTGAGCAACGGAGATACCCTTGTAGTCGACGAAAACGACGGAAGTAGCTTCCTTCATCTTGCCGGTCAGGGACTCAACCACAGCCTTCTTGCTCTCAAGAACCTTTGCATTGGGCATGAAATTCACCTCCGAATAAAATAAAAGTGTCTTTCTGCCAACAGACAGAAAGACACGCAGAAAATCATATCAGCGCACCTCGGCAGGATTTAAGCATCCGCAACCTGCTGTCTTTGGCAACTACGTTATAATAGCAAAAACTCCTGCGTTTGTCAAGTAGAATTTTGATATTTTTTCAAAAAGCTACGGATTATTACAAATTACACAGGGAAATGCCGTCGGACAACCCGGCAAAAGAACCCCGGAAGCAATGCTTCCGGGGATAGCTTTTATTAGTTGCCGTACTTGGCAGTGCTGACCTTAACGCCGGGGCCCATGGTGGAAACGACGACGCAGGAACGAATATACTGACCCTTAGCTGCAGCGGGCTTTGCCTT
Organism: Oscillospiraceae bacterium; assembly: GCA_020025535.1. Lineage (GTDB taxonomy): Bacteria > Bacillota > Clostridia > Oscillospirales > Oscillospiraceae > Faecousia. Next base: position 112,817 of record JAHHRY010000003.1, read on the forward strand.
GACAACAGCCTTCATCAGAGTATCCATGTTCTCGGACAGCTTCTCAGCGCCGAAGGAAACCTTGCCGATGGGGCAGTGGATGATGTTGGTCTTGTCCAGACGGTACTCGACCTTACCAGCCTTGATCTCCTTGACAGCGGAACCAACGTTGGGGGTGACGGTGCCGGCCTTGGGAGAGGGCATCAGACCCTTGGGGCCCAGAACCTTACCCAGACGACCTACAACGCCCATCATGTCGGGAGAAGCGACGACGACGTCGAAATCAAACCAGTTTTCCTTGGTGATCTTCTCAACCAGCTCCATGCCGCCGACATAGTCAGCGCCTGCAGCCTTGGCTTCCTCAACCTTTGCGTCCTTGGTGAAGACCAGAACGCGGACGTTCTTGCCGGTACCGTTGGGCAGAACAACTGCGCCACGAACCTGCTGGTCGGCGTGACGGGAGTCAACGCCCAACTTGATGTGCAGCTCGACGGTCTCGTCGAACTTAGCGGTAGCACCCTTGACAACCAGGTCCAGGGCCTCGCTGGGATCATACTGAACAGAGCGGTCAATCAGCTTGGCGCTCTCTTGATATTTTTTACCTCTAAACACTTGTTATATCCTCCTATATAGTGGTGATGCGGAATAATCCTCCCACATTTCCGAGTGCCTTAGGACTCGGACAGCAAATATCAGTCAACGACAGTTACGCCCATGGAGCGGCAGGTGCCGGCAACCTGGGTCTCAGCAGCTTCCAGAGAAGTGACGTTCAGGTCGGGCAGCTTGGTCTTTGCGATTTCGGAGACCTGTGCCTTGGTGATGGTGCCAACCTTCTGCTTGTTGGGAACGCCGGAGCCCTTCTCCAGACCAATAGCCTTCATAACCAGCAGGGGGGTAGGAGGGGTCTTGGTGATGAAGGTGAAGCTGCGGTCTGCGTAAACAGTGATGACAACAGGAATCTTGTAGCCCTCCATATCCTTGGTACGAGCGTTGAATTCCTTGATAAATGCGGCGATGTTAACACCGTGCTGACCCAGAGCGGGGCCTACAGGGGGGGAAGCGGTAGCCTTAGCGGCGTTAATCTGAAGTTTGATAATACCAGTGACTTTCTGTGCCATGATAAGCACCTCCTGAATATAAATGTGGTAATGATGCGCAGTGCGCATATTTTGCGGGGTGAACACCCCTCCCACGTTCCGGTCGAATGATCGACCCGGTGCGTTTATTGGGAAATGACTTCGACCTGATCAAGCTCAAACTCGACGGAGGTCTCACGGCCAAACATGGAAACAACCACGTCGACCCGATTGTTTTCGACCTCGATATTCTCCACACGGCCGATGAAAGTGCTCAGAGGACCATCGAGGATGCGGACATTGTCGCCAACAGCGTAGTTGACGATGATTTCCTTCTTCTCGACGCCCATTGCATAAACTTCCTCGTCGGTCAGGGGAGTGGGGTCGTTACTGGAAGAACCTACGAAGCCGGTAACTCCGCGGATATTGCGGAGAACATGCCAGGTTTCGTCACTGTAAACCATCTTGACCAGCACATAACCGGGATAAACCTTACGGTCATAAGTTTTGCTTACGCCGGTTTCGGTAATTTCGGTAACGGTTTCCAGAGGAATGGAAATCGCCAGAATCTGATCCTGCAGCTGACGGCTTTCCACGGTCTTTTCAATGGTGGCCTTTACAGTGTTTTCATAACCGGAATAGGTATGGACAACATACCATTTTGCAGTTTCTGCCATGGCATCTTACCTTATCTAAACAGGTTGATCAGGCCGGTAATGCCAACCTGAGCCACGAAGTCGAACAGCCAGATGAAAACACCAACGACAAGAACGCAAGCGCAGACAATCAGCGTATTCTTCAGTACCTGCTGAGGAGTGGGCCATACAACCTTCTTCAGCTCACTGCGGAGCTCACGGAAGTACTTGCATGTCCGTTTCCAGGTTCTTTTAAACCAGTTTTCCTTTTTGACTTCTGCCATGATTCCGAGCCTCCTTACTTAGTCTCGCTGTGCACAGTGTGCTTCTTGCAGAATCTGCAATACTTCTTCATTTCGAGACGGTCGGGATCGTTTTTCTTGTTCTTCATGGTGTTGTAGTTTCTCTGCTTGCACTCGGAGCATCTCAAAGTGACTTTAACGCGCATATCGGCACCTCCTTAAAAATTGCCTCCCTGTATCACCCCGGCTAGTAAAAATTTAGTGAACGGTTAACTACATACCGCTACGGAGCTGAAAATGGGCACAAAAAAATAACCCTTTTTCACAGGTAGAATCATTTTAACACAGGGGAGAATCAAAGTCAATAAGATTCTTCTTTATTTTTCGGGTTTTTTGTAGTACAATGGGGCAAAGACGGAACAAAGGAAGAGAGGATGAAATTTATGAAAATTATGGGCATTGACTATGGAGATGCGCGGACGGGTGTGGCGATTTCGGACCTGCTCTGCAGCATTGTCGGCTCCACAACGGTGGTTCCCAGCAGGAATACCGAGAAAGCCATTGCAGACATTGTACGTCTGGCAAAGGAAAATGATGTAGGGGAAATCGTCGTGGGATTGCCCCGGAATATGGACGGCTCGGAGGGAGTCCGGGCAGAGCTTTGCAGAGAATTTGGCCGGAAGCTGGGAGAAGCCACCGGCCTGCCAATTCAGATGTGGGATGAGCGCCGAACTACAGTGGAAGCGCACAATATCCTTTCTCAGCACAACTACCACGGACAGAAACGGAAGAACACGGTGGATGCGGTTGCAGCGTCTTTGATTCTGGAGGGCTACTTGGCATTCCGGGGCCGATAAAACAACTCTCGTATGCCTGTGCCGATCAGAAGAAAACCGAAAATTTTCTTTAACAATGCCGTATTCAGCTGCGCGCTGAGCATGGAGAATGTCCCCGCAAGGATGCACCCCATAAGGATGGGGACGGGCAATTTCCTGACCGGGAGGGAACCCTGCTTCCAGCGAAAGATGCTGGCACAAAGAGCACAGGGCACAAAAAACAACAGGTTGATGCATCGGGCATCGGATGCGTTTACTCCGAGCATAAGCGTCAGCCACATGACCAGCAGGCTCCCACCACCGATTCCCAGTCCGGAAAGGAAACCGAATATGATGCCGGCTGCCAGGGCAACGGGAAAACTATTCAGCATAGATATCGAATCCCACCCCAGATAATCAGAATTCCAAGGCAGCGGTGAAGCCATTTCACGGGGATGCGGCGCCCTACCGCTCCGGCCAGCAGTCCTCCGGGAACACTGCCGATAAGATAGGGAAGTGCCATTGTCCAGGGAAGAGGCCCCTGCAGACCGCTTACAATCAGTGAAACAATGCTGAGGGGCAGCATGATTGCAATGGATGCAGGAAAGATTTCCTGCTCATCAAAGTCGCCTCCCGCAGACAGCATCGGCACCAGAAGCATACCGCCGCCTGCGCCCAGCAGGCCGTTAATGGCTCCGGCAGCAGCGCCTGCCAGAGCAGATTTCCAGGATTTCAATAAAATCGCCTCCTGTGGAGATTTTCTCCACGGGAGGCTGTTTTATACAAAAAGAAGACGGGCTGTGCAAACAGCCCGTCTTATAACGGCTTATCTGGTGCTCAGGACCAGATCAGTCTTGACATGCTTCATGTTAAGCTCCTTCAGAACAGCGGTGTCAACCAGGTTCTTGTGCCACTCTTCCAGATCCTTTGCCTTGATGGCGTTGGAGATCATGAAGTCACGGTAGGTGGTATCGCTGTCACCGACAAAGTACATGATGTGATAGCCGTACTCGGTTTCTACGAGACCGTAGTCACCGACCTTACGTTCTGCATCATAGCACCACTTGTCAAAGGCTTCAACCATCTGCTTGGGTGCGACCTTCTCGTACAGGCCGCCCTTGCCCTTGGAGCCGGGGTCGGTGGAGTGCTGGGCAGCCATATCTGCAAAGCTGTCTTCAGTCTTTGCGCCCTTTTCCCACTCGGACAGCAGCTTTTCAGCTTCAACCTTTGCGGCCTTCTTTTCGGCATCGCTGTAGGTGGTCTGGCCGGTAGTGGAGTTGTACTTGCCGCCCTTGAAGCCAATCAGAACGTGACGGACATCCTTCAGGTTGAACTTGTTCTCATTGACGCTGCCAAAGCGGATAACATAGTAACCGTTGATGACTTTGCTGTCACCGCTTCCGGATTCGCTGGCGATAACCTTCAGGTCGCCTTCCTTGCGGGCACCGTCTTTCAGCCATTCCTGGAACATCTCGTTGACCTTGGTATACAGAACTGCATCGTTCTCGGTGCACTTGGCACTTTCGATGCCTTCGTTGATCTTCAGTGCCTTGATGGCTTTGTTGAATGCCTCGATGTCGGCATATTCACCGCTGGCCAGTTCGTTTGCAACCTTCTCAGCTGCCTCGATAGCGGCCTTCTTCTCCTCGTCGGAGTAGGTGATTTCGCCCTTATCGTTCTTGGTGCCGCCCTCACGGAACTTAGCGGCAGCCAGATAGTAGGTGGCATAGGTGTAGGAGTTATACTCGTAAGGCTTGTCCTTTTCGTAAGCACGCAGAGCGTCTGCATCGTACTCCAGAGAATCGGCATAAGCAGTGTAGTAGGAATCGGCCATAGCGGAGATTTCGTAATAAGCACGGTAGCTTTCAATGGTTGCACCGTTGCCGTAGACGTTCCGCAGATAGTCATTTACATTCTTGAAACCGTAGTACTTTGCATAGGTGTCGATGTTCTTGAACATGGTGTCGACTTCCTTCTGCTCGTCTTCGGTCAGCTTGTGACCGTTTTCCACGGCCAGATCGTACAGAGCATAGGTGCTCTTGATGTTGTTTTCAGCCATCTCTACGAAAGTGTCAGCCCAGGTCTTGCCGGTCTCTTTGTCGGCGGTCTGAGCATCCAGAGGCTTTTTCACATCAAGAATATACTGAATGTAATTCTGGTACTGCTTTACATAGTTGTTGATCGCGTCGATATAGAAGTAGTTCACATCAACAGCAGACAGGGTGTGGTTACCGATAGTCATCGCATCGGTGTTCTTATAAATCACGTTCTTGATGGGGTTGCTGACAATAGCGCCCACAAGAATGCTCACACACAGAGCCAAAACGATCCAGAAAGTAGCGGTATAAATCTTCAGCTTCTTTCTCTCTTTGGCCTCCGTGCGCTGCCGCTCGGTCATATAGGCTTCTGCCTTTTCCTTGCGGATCTTTTTCTGATTGGATGCACTCATGATATCAATTCCTCTCAATAATCCTTGTGTTGTTCACGCGAAGGTTTTACGCATAGACAGGGAACATTATAACCGATTCTATGGTATGTTTCAAGTGGTATTCTGCCAAAAACGCCAACATAGAAAAAAGTTTACAAAATAATCCTGCAAATTTACGATAAAAAAAGGCATGGGGAACGAACATTCCCCATGCCAACCCCGCTTCGGCCGTATGCACCCAATTATGACCTGCACGAAATGGCAGGTGGGTTGCCGCTCCTGTCGTTCTCTGCTCCCAGCATCCACTCTACGTCAAAGCGAGAGCGGGAGGTCTGCAATCCAGACAGGAAACTAACGTCCCGATTAAAAAATGTGGGTCCAAAAGGATACATTACGCACCAAGCAGGAAAAAAGACAAATTTATTCCTCTTCGTCTTCCTCGTAAAGCTGTTCCATAATAAGATTATAGACAGTTTCCAGTTCTTTTTCGTCTTCAATGGCACAGAGAATGGGCTCACCGTCTTCCTCGACGGAGCGCAGAATGCTGACCTCCAGGTCGGCGTCCTCGTCCACATCCACCGCAGGAACGACAGCCAGATAGTTGATACCATTGTATTCCAAAGAAGACAGTACCTCGAGTTCAAATTCGGTGCCGTCTTCGTCTACGATTGTCATATAATCAGAACCGTATGCGTCAGCCATGTTGTAGCTCCTTCCGCTGTACTTGTTGGAAATATTGTACTATCAACAGAGCACAAAATCAAGTGAAATATTTTTGAATAATTTTGTCACGGATTTGTTACGGAAGGTATTCTGTCAAAAACCTGTCCAGATCATCCATGGTTTCGATGGGAATTCCGTGCTGCAGAGCCGTGTGCAGATCGTCCGGCAGTAGGTCTGCCCAGAGTGGGATGGTTCGGAAAGGCTCCGGGTCCTCGCCTTTCCAGATGGCAATACGGCCATTGTGAATGCCCAGAAGGAAGCCGACTGCAAGGATCGGACACAGCAGGGAAACAATATGCTTCTTGTTCATAATCTGACCTCATTTGGATAGTATATTATAATGTATGCCGGATGGGATAACTTATTCACAGCACGTTTTATTCTGCATTTAATTGTGTTTGATATTATATGTGCCCGGGGATTTTAATGTTTATTCACAAAATAGGGCTTTCGTTTTGTTGCAGGGTGTGCTATAATGCTACGAGGAATGCTGTCCTTATCAGGATAAATTTTCAATCACAGCTGGCTTTTATCCCCTTTGCTATGGTTATGGAGGTAACAAAATGACAGATAATGAGAATCGCAACGACAAAATGCAGCCCCAGAATTGGAAGCCGCATTGGTTTGTGCGTGCGTTGTATAGAATATGGCGAATCGCCTTTTCCGCATTGAAGGTTGCCGGAGGAGCCCTGGCGACGGTGCTCCTGATTGGCATTGTCTGCGGCTTTGTTTTTATGGACGTTCTGGGCGGCTATCTGCAGGATGAGATCATTCCCAAGGCGGAAGTGAATCTGGATGACTATGCCCTGGACAAAACATCCTATATTTATTGTCTGGATGACAAGGGCGATATTCAGATTCTGCAGCAGATCTACGCAACCACTGACCGCCAGTGGGCCAGATATGAAGACATCCCCGAAGACCTGATCCATGCCGCTGTTGCCATCGAAGACAAGCGCTTCTACGAGCATCAGGGTGTAGACTGGATTACTACGGTCAAGGCCTGCATCAGTATGTTCTTTGGTGGCGATCATTTCGGTGGTTCCACGATCACACAGCAGCTGATTAAAAACCTTCTGCATGAAGACAGCGTAACCGTTCAGCGTAAAGTGATGGAAATATTCCGGGCACAGACTTTTGAAAAAATGTATTCAAAAAAAGTCGTTCTGGAATGGTATATGAATACGGTATATTTCGGAGAGGGCTGTTATGGCGTAAAAAGTGCGGCCGCTAACTACTTCGGCAAGGAACTGCAGGATATGACTACTGCAGAGCTGGCTTCTCTGATTGGCATTACCAATAACCCCTCTCTGTTCAGACCCTTCAGAACCACTCTGGACAAGGGAGGAAAGACCGGCGAGGAGCGCAACATCGAACGGCAGAAAAACATCCTGTGGCAGATGAATGAGCAGGGCTGGCTGTCTGATGAAGAGTACGCCGAAGCAGATGCTCAGAAACTGGTTTTCAAACGTGGAATCGCACCCGAGGACCGCTGGGCTTATTGTAAGGACTCCTTCGACAGCGAAGACAACCTGGTAACCAAGGGCTGCGGCTATGAAGGCCCTGTCCGTGACCTGATTACCGAAGAAAAAGATGGCAAGATTGTCTACGTCTGCCCGAACTGCGGTCAGTATATGGATATTACCCGTGACGCGTCTCAGTCTGTCTATTCCTGGTATGTGGATACCGTTCTGGACGAAGTGGCGATGGCCCTTGCCAAGCGTGACGGCACGGAATGGAACAAGGAAACCAGATACAACTATCTTCAGCTGATTGGACGGGCAGGTTACCATATTTATACGCCTTTCAATGCCGAAGTCCAGAAGGCGGTAGACAATATCTACACCAATCTGGAGGAAATTCCGGAAACCAAGGGCGGCCAGCAGCTGGATTCTGCCATTGTGATCTTGGATAATCGCTCCGGCGATATTGTTGCCATGGCCGGCGGCGTCGGCGAAAAGAAGGATTTCGATGCCTACAACCGTGCTACAGACGCTACCCTGCAGGTTGGCTCTTCCATTAAACCTTTGACAGTATATGCACCTGCTTTTGAATTGGGACTGATTACCCCGGCTACGGTCATTGAGGATTTGCCCCTCATGATCAACAACAAGAAACCGTTCCCTTATAATGATAACTACCAGTATCACTATACCAGAACCATCTGGCGTGGTATCGTTTCTTCCGTAAACGCCGTAGCTGTGAATACGCTGGATATGCTGGGAACACAGTACAGCTTCAATTTTGCCAGAGATAAGTTCGGACTGAGTACTCTGGTGGATCGCCTTGAGACTTCCAGCGGCAGTATACTGACGGATATTGCTTATTCGCCTCTTGGATTGGGCGGCCTGACGAAGGGCGCAACGGTGCGGGACATGACCTGCGCCTATGGTACCTTTGCCAACCATGGCACATACCGGGAAGGCAGAGTCTTTACCAAAGTATATGACAGCGACGGAAATCTGGTTCTGGATAATCCTCAGGAAAGCAGAAAAATCCTGGGTGAAAAAGCAGTCAACTATATGAACTACTGTCTGGACAGTGCCGTGGCCAGCGGTACCGGCCGGCCCGCCGACCTTTACAACGAGCTGGGAATCGACGTGGCCGGCAAGACCGGTTCCACTCAGGATAACAAGGACCGTTATTTCTGCGGATTTACCGGCTATTATACCGCAGCAGTCTGGTGCGGTTTCAATACTCCGGAAGAGATCATTCTGGTAAACAACTACCAGAACCCGGCAGCACGTCTGTGGAAAAAAGTCATGTTGCAGCTGCACCGGGGACTGGAAACAATTCCGCTTTACGACACAACCGGTATGGTGGAAGTGGAAGTCTGTCTGGAATCCGGCAAGCTGGCAACGGATGCCTGTGCCCATGATATCCGTAAGGGCGAGGTTCTCCGTACCCAGAAGGTGATGGTGTACAAGGAAGATATGCCTACCGAATTCTGTGACAAGCATGTGCTCCTGGACTACTGCACCGTCGGCGGCGGTGTTGCCAACGAGTATTGTCATAAGTTTGCCAGCGTGGGTGCCCTGCGCCTTGAGAAAAAGGCACTGGTGAAAATGACGCAGTCCAAACTGAATGACCTGATTGCAGTAGAAAATAAGGGACTGCAGGAATGCTATCTGCGCAACAACTATATATATCTGGTAGATAGTCTGGGTAACCCCCAATCTTTCTTTGGTGTACACGGTGGTATTAATAAGGGAATGAATCTTCCTTATCAGGGATGTACGCTGCACACGAAAGAAGCCTGGGAGCAGTACAAGGCGGAGCATCCCTGGATCGATGAAGATGCGGTGACGCCTGCACCGGATGATGAGGAGTAAGAATAGTTAAGGAGAAAGCCTATGATTTGGATTTCGGATGCATGGAAAGAATATGAAGTGCTTGACACATCTGATGGCGAACGCCTGGAACGGTGGGGGAAATATATCCTCGTCCGTCCGGATCCGCAGGTAATATGGAATACCCCGCATAGGGATCCCAACTGGAAAAAGTATGATGCCCGTTACGTCCGCTCCGCAACAGGCGGAGGCAGATGGACGGAGCACAGCCTGCCGGAGCGCTGGCAGATCCACTACAAGGATTATCTGACCTTCAATGTCAAGCCTATGAATTTCAAGCATACGGGCGTTTTTCCCGAACAGGCTGCAAACTGGGACTTTATCCGGGAAAAAGTGGCATCTGCAGGCCGTCCTGTCCGGGTGCTGAACCTGTTTGCCTATTCCGGCGGAGCTACGCTGGCTGCGGCAGCAGGCGGTGCGGAAGTGTACCATGTGGATGCATCCAAGGGTATGGTGGCCTGGGCAAAGGAAAATGCACAGGCTTCCGGACTTGCAGATCGTCCAATCCACTGGATCGTGGATGACTGCGCTAAATTTATTCAGAGGGAAATTCGCCGCGGGCGCCGCTATGACGGCATCATTATGGATCCCCCCAGCTATGGCCGGGGACCCGGAGGCGAGATCTGGAAGATGGAGACCAGCTTCTATCCGTTTCTTATGGAAACGGCGAAACTGCTGACGGCAAATCCTTTGTTTGTTATCATCAACTCCTATACGACCGGTCTTGCACCCTCTGCTGTCGGATATGCATCGGATACGGTTTTCTGCGACATATGCGGCGGCAGTACAGCTGTGGGGGAACTGGGACTGAAGGTAAAATCCACAGGCCTGATGCTGCCCTGCGGTTCAACAGGACGGTGGACACCCTGATAGGGAGGGGTACATTTTGAGTGAAGCAATTCGCGTTGAACATTTGAATTATTCCTACCCGGGCGTGGATAACACGCCCGCGGTAGCTGTTTTCAGGGATTTTAATCTCTCCATTGAACAGGGGAGTTTTGTAGCGGTATTGGGCTCCAACGGCTGCGGAAAATCCACATTGGCCAAGCATTTTAATTCCATTTTGCTTCCCTGCGGCGGCAAGGTCTATGTCTGCGGACTCGACACGTCGGATGAAGAACTGCTGATACGCGTTCGCCGCAATGTGGGTATGGTTTTCCAGAATCCGGACAACCAGATCGTTGCCAACGTGGTGGAAGAGGATGTGGCTTTCGGCCCGGAAAATCTGGGTATTGCCAGTCCAGAAATTCGCAGACGCGTGGACAAAGCTCTAAAGCAGGTAAATATGTATGAGTACAGGGAGCACGCTCCTCATCTGCTCTCCGGCGGTCAGAAGCAGCGAGTTGCGATTGCCGGCGTGATCGCCATGGAACCAAGCTGTATTGTTCTGGATGAGCCGACAGCAATGCTGGACCCCAGAGGTCGCAAAGAGGTTATGGACACAATCCTGCGGCTGAATGCAGAAAAAGGAATTACCGTTGTGCTGATTACCCATCACATGGACGAGGCGGCACAGGCTCAGCGGGTAGTGGTACTCAATAAAGGTGCTGTTGTGGCAGACGGCAAGCCGGAGGATGTTTTCTCGAATGTGGAACTGCTGCACAGAATCGGTCTTGCGGCGCCTGAAACAGTAGAGCTTTGCTATGCACTGAATCATGAAGGGTTTCAGTTGCCCTTAAACAGACTGGATATCGAGAAATGCGCGCAGACACTTTATGATGCGATAAAGGTTTGACGACGCGGGAGGAATGAACGTGGCACCTATTCTTCAGGTTGAAAATCTGTCACATATCTACAGTGCCGGAACGCCTTTTGAGCATAAGGCACTGGATAATATGAATTTTTCTGTTGAGCGGGGAGAGTTTATCGGAATCATCGGCCATACCGGATCCGGAAAATCCACCCTGATGCAGCACTTGAATGGCTTGCTGAAGCCTACATCCGGCAGGGTTTTGCTGGATGGACAGGATATCTGGTCGGATAAAAAGCTAACCAGACAGGCACGTTTCCGTGTCGGTCTGGTGTTCCAGTATCCTGAGTATCAGCTTTTTGAGGAAACCGTATACAAAGATATTTCTTTTGGCCCTAAGAATATGGGTCTGGATGCCGGGGAAATCGACCGGCGAGTTCGGGAGTCTGCAGGATTTGTGGGATTGACGGAACAGCAGCTGGAAGTTTCACCTTTTGACCTTTCCGGCGGACAGAAGCGGCGTGTGGCAATTGCCGGCGTGATCGCCATGGAGCCGGAGGTCCTGATTCTGGACGAGCCTACTGCCGGTCTGGATCCCAGTGGCAGGGATGAGATCCTTGCCAATATTGAGAGCTATCGAAAGTCCAAGAACGCCACAATTATCATGGTCAGCCACTCTATGAATGATGTGGCAAGACTGACAGACCGGCTTCTGGTGCTGAATGGCTCCAGAATTGCCATGGATGGCACGCCGGGCGAAGTGTTTAACCGGGCGTGGGAGCTGGAAGAAATGGGTCTCGATATTCCGGAAGTGACCCGTATTTTCATGCGCCTGAAGGAAATGGGTTTGCCTGTGGAGCCGGTTTATACCATGGAACAGGCGGTTTCGGCTCTGAAACAGCTGAAGGGGGGAAAGCGTCATGCTTAAAGACGTTACCCTTGGACAGTTTTTTCCCGGAAATTCTCCCATTCATCGGTTAGACCCAAGAACCAAGCTCGTTATGCTGATCGTGTACATCATAGCACTGTTTGTGGCGGTCAGCTGGATTTCCTACGGCGTGATGCTGGCGTTTTTGGTAACGTGTATCTGCATTTCCAGAATTCCGCTGAAGAGTATTTTGCGTGGAATGAAGCCTCTGGTAGTGATCCTGCTTTTTACGGCGATTCTGAACCTGTTCTTTACCAAGGGAGAAACCGTTCTGGTGGCGTTCTGGGGCATTGAGATTACCCTGGAGGGTATTGTGCGGGCGTTTTTTATGCTGATTCGTATTCTGATGCTGATCAGCGGTACGTTCCTGCTGACTTATACCACCTCGCCGATTGCTTTGACAGATGGTTTGGAATCCCTGCTTTCACCGCTGAAAAAGCTACATCTGCCGGTTCACGAGCTTTCCATGATGATGTGTATTGCTCTGCGGTTTATCCCGACTCTGATCGAAGAAACGGATAAGATCATGTCTGCACAGAAGGCCAGAGGCGCCGATTTTGAAACCGGAAAGCTGATGGAACGCGTAAAAGCGCTGGTGCCGGTACTGGTGCCTTTGTTTATCAGCGCATTCCGCCGGGCGGACGAACTGGCTACCGCTATGGAGTGTCGCTGCTATCAGGGCGGTACCGGACGAACCAAGATGAAGCTCCTGCGGTATATGCGCCGGGATTACATTGCCTATGGAATCGGTGTATTGCTGATTGCCGCAATTATTACCCTGGCTCATTTCGGACTGTGAGGTGAAAAATGCGTAATATTGCCATTTTTCTGACCTATGAAGGTACCAGCTACCATGGCTGGCAGATACAGAAGAATCTTTGCACAATTCAGGAAACCATGGAAAAAGCGGTGGCCATGGTGGTGGGACACCCGGTACATGTGACCGGATGCGGCCGTACCGACGCGGGAGTTCACGCCAAATGCTATGTGGCCAACTTCCGGACAACTTCCACGATTCCTGTGGACAGGCTGCCCTACGCCCTCAACACCCACCTTCCTGTGGATATTGTTGTTACCAAGGCTTTTGACGTGCATGAGGATTTCAATGCCATTGGCTCCTGTGCACGGAAAGAATATACCTACATCATCTATAATTCCCGGGTCAGGGACCCTTTCTATGTGAATCGCGCATGGTTTTACCCGAAGCATTTGGATGAAAAGGTGATGCAGGAGGCAGCGTCCCAGTTTGTGGGCACCCATGATTTTGCCGCCGTACGCAGCGTGGGAACGGATGTCAAATCTACCGTGCGTACCGTGTATTATTACAATGTGGAGCGGCAGGGAAACCTGATCTATCTGCGGGTATGCGCCAACGGCTTCCTGTACAATATGGCCAGAGCTATGGCGGGTACCGTTGTTTATGCGGCCGAGGGGAAAATCGCCCCGAAGGACATTGGCAGAATTCTGGATGAAGGCAACAGGACGGCCGCAGGCCCTACCGTACCCCCCGGAGGCCTGTACATGACCCACCTGTGGTATGATGACGGCACCGAATTGTTTGAGTGCCCTGATCCTGTACAATATTAAACCCTGCCCGGCGTTTGCTGCGCTTCCGGGAAGGATGTTTCCATGAGAAACGGAGTGATTACCTATGCAGCCAAAAATGTGTGTTAAATGTAAGAAAAATATTGCAGTTGTGTTTATCACAAAACTGGAAAACGGCGTGACCATGAATGAAGGCTACTGCCTGAAGTGTGCCAGAAGCCTCGGAATCCCGCAGATCAATGCGGCTGTAAATCAGATGGGAATTTCCGAAGAGGATCTGGATGCCCTGACGGACGAAATGAGCAGCATGTTTGGCCAGCGTGAAGAAGGCGAAGAGGAAGATGACGAAGCCGAAAGCCAGACTGCGACATTCCCTCTGCTGAATCAGCTGTTGGGCTCATCGGAGGTTCCTGCGGTTCCCGAACAGCCTGTCCGCAGCAAAGAGCAGGAAGGGGAAGAAAACCCCAAAAAGAAAAACAAAAAGCATAAGTTCCTGGACACCTACTGCATGAACCTCACCGGCAGAGCCAGAGAAGGAAAGCTGGACAAGGTGATCGGCAGAGATGTGGAAACGGAACGTGTGATTCAGATTTTGAATCGCCGTCAGAAAAACAACCCCTGCCTGATCGGTGAACCGGGTGTCGGTAAAACTGCCATTGCAGAGGGACTTGCACAGAGAATCGTGGATGGCAATGTGCCCTTTAAGCTTCGGGATAAGGAAGTTTTCCTGCTGGATCTTACGGCTTTGGTAGCCGGCACCCAGTTCCGCGGGCAGTTTGAAAGCCGGATGAAGAGCCTGATTACAGAAATTAAATCCTGCGGCAATATCATTCTGGTTATCGACGAAGTCCATAATCTGGTTGGCGCAGGCGATGCGGAAGGCTCTATGAATGCGGCCAATATCCTGAAGCCGGCTCTTTCCAGAGGAGAAATCCAGGTGATTGGCGCGACCACATTTACGGAATACCGCAAGTACATCGAAAAGGATGCTGCTTTGGAACGTCGTTTCCAGCCGGTTACCGTTTCGGAGCCTACAATTGAAGAAGCAAGCCTCATTATGCAGGGCATTGCCAAAAGCTATGCGGCATTCCATGGCGTGTCGATTTCTCCCGAAATTGCCAGACAGTGTGTTGTGTTGTCCGAGCGGTATATTACAGATCGTTTTCTGCCGGATAAGGCCATTGACCTGCTGGACGAAGCCTGTTCCGACGTGAATCTGCGCTGCAAGGAAATCTCTCAGCTGGCAGAACTGAAAAAGGAACGGGACGATTACGAGCTGGAGCTGCGTATGCTCAATGAGGATACGGAGAATCAGAATTATGAGCGATTGGCGACCATTCGCAGCAAGCTCTGCCAGCTTGCAGAGCAGATTGAAAAGCTGGAGCAGCTGCCGCCTCCTGCGGTGACTATGGAGAATCTGGCCCGCATCATTGAACTGTGGACAAAGATTCCCGCATCTAAAATCAAGGCGCAGGAATATCAGCAGATCAAGGGCCTGCCTGACCGCCTGAAGCAGCATATTGTAGGACAGGACGAGGCGGTGGAAGCGGTTGCAAGAGCCATTCGCAGAAACCGCGTGGGAATTTCCCCCAAGAAGCGTCCGGTTTCCTTTATCTTTGTCGGACCTACCGGCGTGGGCAAGACGGAGCTGGTGAAGTGCCTGGCAAACGATCTGTTTGACAGTCTGGATTCTTTGATTCGTCTGGATATGTCGGAATATATGGAAAAGCATACGGTGTCCAAACTGGTTGGTTCTCCTCCCGGCTATGTGGGTTATGATGAAGCCGGCCAGCTGACAGAGAAAATCCGCAGAAAACCGTACAGCGTCGTTCTTTTCGATGAAATCGAAAAGGCACATCCGGATGTCCTGAACATCCTGCTGCAGGTTCTCGACGACGGACGGATCACCGATGCCCAGGGCAGAGTGGTGAATTTTGAGAACGCCATCGTAGTCATGACTTCCAACGCCGGCTCCGACGGACGGGTAGGCGGTCTGGGCTTTGGCAAGACCGATCAGGATATGGTCAAAGATAAGACCATGAAGGCTTTGCGGGAATTCCTGCGGCCGGAGTTCCTCAACCGTGTGGATGAGATTATTACGTTCAACCATCTGACGGAAGAACACTTCTATGGCATTGCCGATATTATGCTCAGAGAGCTGCAGGACAGCCTCAAGACCCGCGGTCTCAGCTTCAGCTGGACGGACGAAGTACGCGAAGTGCTGGTGAAGAAAGCTTATTCTGTCACTTATGGCGCACGCAATCTGCGCCGTACAATCCAGAAGGAGCTGGAGGATCCCATCAGCGAGAAGATCATCGATTCCTTTGAAACACCGATTACGGATATTCAGGTGTCTGTGGACAATGGCGCAATTGTGGTGACAGCAAAATAAAACAGGGGAGGCGATTGCCTCCCTTGTTTTTTACATATCCAGTGTATCTTCGATTTTATCGGCGACCATGGTGGCCATATCCTCTACCTTGTTGGCTGCCATGGCGGCCATATCCTCCACCTTATCAGCTGCCTTGTTGGCCAGCTTTCTGGCGGAGCTGCTGCGAGGCGTCATCATAATCGCAACTGCGCCGGCTACTACACCGACACCCATGGCAATACCAAGACCCTTCATATTCATTTTCCTCACTCCCTTCAAACCTAGTATGCCCATAAGCAAAAAAATCATTGATGGAAAGGTTTTGTCTTTTCAGCAGGGAAAAACTATGCTATAATAAACAAAAGCCATAGGAGGTAGCCAATATGTCCATTGATGTTTTGCAGGAAAAAATTAGAAAACTGAAATGCCCGATTATCGTGGATTTTGGTGTACAGCAGGCCAATATCCCGCCCCATTTGCTGGAAGATGCCAGCATCTTGGATGCCTATGATGCCTTTTGCCGGGAACTGATGAACGGCCTGAAGGGTATCGTGCCCGGTGTGCGTTTTTCCTTTGATCAGTTTGCACTGATGGGAGAAAACGCTCTGAAAAAATTGTCAGAGCTGTTGACCATGGCTGCGGATTCGGGCTATTATGTGCTGCTGGATGGCCCCGCGGTGCCCTCTCCCTGGGCGGCAGAGAGAACGGCTGATTACCTGCTTGCAGACGGAAGCAGGTATCCCTGTGACGGTCTGGTGGTTTCTCCCTATATCGGAACGGATGCTATCAAGCCATTTGTGCCCTATTGCAAAGAGGGGGATAAGTCTGTTTTCTTTGCAGTACGCTCTCCCAATAAAACCGCTTCGGAAATTCAGGATCTTATGACGGGCTCCCGGCTTGTCCATACCGCCACTGCGGACATTGTCAACCGCCAGGCAGAGGCCGTCGTTGGAAAATCCGGATATTCCTCCATTGCGGCGCTGACTGCTGCTACCAACGCCAATGCTGTCACATGGCTGCGGAACAATTATAAGAAAATGTTCCTGCTGGTAGACGGTTATGATTATCCCGGTGGTAATGCGAAAAACTGCAGCTATGGTTTTGACCAATTTGGTCACGGCTGCGCGGTTTCCATTGGCCCTGCGGTCGTGTCGGCGTGGATGGAGACGGAGTCTGAAAGCAAGGACTTTGTCAGCTGCGCCGTTCAGGCGGCGGAGAGAATCAATAAGAACCTGAATCGCTACATCGCAATCCTGTAAGGGACTATGTAACCCAGGAAAACCTGGGTTAGTAACGAGGCATTTCAGGGGTTACAGTGGGCTCGCTGCCGTTGCTGGGGTCAGGTGTTGTGTCTGTGGGCTCCGGCAGGGTGAGCGTCGGGTCGGGAATATCTGTAGGGCGCGTAGTAGGTGTAGTGGATGATGTTCCTGTGGTTGTTGTTCCGGTACTGCCTATGGTCTCTGTACCCATACTGCCGCAGCCACTGAAAATTGTGGCAGTCAGTGCGAACAATAAGATAATAGTGCTGAACTTTTTCATGATTTTCCTCCTCTTTTTCTGGATTCATGTCTATTATCTGCTGTAAAAATGCCTTTAGCCCCGGAAAAGCCAGCCATTTATAGTCGAAAATCCAAAAATTCAAAAATTGTTATAAAAATACCAGTTTCCCATTGCTATTTTCATGACTATCGAGTATACTATAGCAGTAATTACAAAGAGAAGGGGATTCCTTAACTATGAAAAAACTGGTTGTTAATAAAACCGGAGAGTGCATGGCCTGTTTGGAATGCGTCCGTGCTTGCTCCAATGCATTCTACAAGGAATTTGATGAGGATCTGTCTTGTATCAGAATCGTCGCTAAGGCGGGGGCTGCAAAGCCTATGACTTGCATCCAGTGCGGCAAGTGTATGAAGGTCTGCGAGCACGATGCAATTACTCAGAATCCTAAGACCGGTGTTTACATGATCAGCAAGAAGAACTGTGTCGGCTGCGGCAAATGCGTCGAGGCTTGTCCTACTAAGGTTATGGTTCTGAAACCTGAGAGCCCTGCTTCTAAGTGTATCGCTTGCGGCATCTGCGTAAAGGCTTGCCCGATGGAGATTCTGGAAATCGTAGAAAAGTAATTTTACATAGCAAAAGGCAGCCGTAATCGGCTGCCTTTTGCAATATTCAAAGGAGGAAGGTTTGAGATGAAACAAAAAGTGTGTTTTATGCTGGCTGCGTTATTGCTGCTGGCTCTGATTGCGGTTGCCACCCGACAGTTTGTTGTCACCGATGCATCCAAAGAAGCTTCAACGCTGAATTCCGAAGTAACCACTTCGCCTTCTGAGACAATTCCCGTGACCGCTCCTTCCGTTACGCATCCGTCTGCACCGTTGCCGACGGTACCGTCCATACTCCCGCCGACGGTTCTGCCTACGATACCATCTTCCGTTCCACCCACCGTACCCCCTACAGAACCTTGGGAAAATGTGCGGATGGTTACCCATGACCCGCAGAGAATCCTGGAACAGACCTATACGGGTCTGCCGGGGCTGCCCTGTATCCCTTACTATGTGACCGACCCGGACAATCTGCGGAATCTGAAAACACAGCGCGTGAATTTCTCCTTTGGCGTTGCCTCCAACGGTAGGCCCAATCAGATCACCGTGAATAATCAGGCGTATTTCGATAGATTGGGTTTTGATACCCTGACCTGGGATAATCGGACACAGGGGAAGGTACTGTATTTGACGTTTGACTGTGGGTATGAGTACAAAAATCTTGCAGCTGAAATACTGGATACTCTCGATGAGAAAAATGTCTCGGCTGCTTTTTTCTGTACGCTTCATTATTTGCATTCATCCACGAAAAACGTAACCAGAATGATTCTGGACGGACATATTGTGGGTAACCACAGCGCTACGCATCCCTCTGATCCTTCGGCGCTTTCCAGGGAGACGCTGGCTTGGGAGGCTTTGGGTGTGCACAATTATTTGCGGGCTAATTATGGGTATGAGAGCCGTTATTTTCGGTTCCCTGCAGGCGTGTATTCCGAAAATGCGTTGGAATTGATTTCCAGCGTGGGATACCGTTCTGTATTTTGGTCTATTGCTTATGCAGACTGGGATCCTGCCAACCAGCCGGACAAGAATGTGGCGCTGGATACACTGAAGTCACGTCTGCATCCCGGCGCTGTCATTTTGCTCCATGCCACATCGCCTGTCAATGCGGAAATTCTCGGGGAATTTATCGATTATTGCCGAAGCGAGGGCTATGAGTTCAACAGCCTGGACGCATATCCCAATTGGTAAATAAAAATGCAGGCAGCTTCTTTGGAACGCTGCCTGCATTTCTTTGTCATAGAAAAATCACCCGGAATAATTGAAATCGAAGGTGGGATATGTTATACTGTAACATATCATACACCCGGAGGCGTTTATGACTGAATTAACGATTTTTCAGCAGAAAATCCAGGAAATTCTCCCGGATATTTCGCTATTATTTGAAGAACCCATGGCTAAGCATACTTCTTTCCGCATCGGCGGTCCTGCAGAAGTGATGGCCTTTCCCCACAGCAGGGAAGAACTTTCCCAAATACTGAAAGCGGCAAAGATTCTTGACCACAAGCCTGTTATTTTGGGCGCTGGCACCAATGTCCTGGCACCGGACGAGGGGATGCAGGGCCTCGTGATCTGTTTGAAAGACTGCCTTTCCGGTATGGAGAAACTGAATGATAAGACAATCCGTGTAGCCGCCGGTGTTACTATGGCCCGGGCGGCTGTTTTTGCTGCAAATATGGGGCTTTCGGGCATGGAATTTGCTCATGGAATCCCCGGTACCGTGGGCGGCGGTGTGTATATGAACGCCGGCGCATACGGCGGAGAGATCTGCCAGATCTGCGACCGGGTGGACGCAATGACCATGGACGGGGAGATTAAGACCTACACCAATCAAGAAATGGATTTTTCGTATCGCCATAGCCGTCTGGAAACGGAGCAGGAGATTGTGCTTTCAGCCGATTTTGCGCTGGAACCCAAGCCGGAGACCGAAATCCGAAGCAGGATGCAGGAGCTGATGGGAAAACGCAGAGCGTCCCAGCCTCTGGATCTTCCGTCAGCCGGTTCTACCTTTAAACGGCCGGCAGGCGGATACGCAGCCGCACTGATTGACCAGGCCGGTCTGAAAGGTTTTCGGGTGGGCAATGCGGCGGTTTCCGGGAAACACGCAGGTTTTGTAGTTAATCTGGGCGGAGCTACCGCATCGGATGTGAAATTGCTGATGCAGGCAGTTTCGGAGAAAGTATGGGATGCGTCCGGCATCCGTTTGGAGCCGGAAGTGCGGATTTGGTAGAGATACAGGAGGTTTCCTATGGCAGTTTCTTTTTCTGCTGCAGCAAAAGCAGAAATTTGTCGGGTACTTCCCCAGAAGCGCTGCTGCGCTCTGGCGGAGTGTTTTGGCGTACTGCTGTTTTGTAATAGCTTTACGGGAAGCGGTATTCGGATTATTACAGAAAGCCGGGAATTTGCCCAGCTTTTGCCTAAATTGTTCCGAAAAGCGTTTGATCTGAGTTTTGACGTTCTTCCGGATGCGGATATTCCGGGAAAACTGGTGTTCCAGATGACGGATCCCGATAAAATGGAGAACATTATGTCTGCTTACGGTTTCAGCCGGGACAATACGATTTCTTTGCATATCAATTTACCGGTTGTTGAGGAAGAATGCTGCAAGTCGTTTTTCCTGCGGGGCGCTTTTTTGGCAGGCGGTTCGGTTACCGATCCGGAAAAAGGCTATCATCTGGAAATTACCACAACCCATCAGACGGTTTCCAGAGAAGCCTATATGCTGATGTATGAAACACTGGGCTTCTATCCCAAGACCGCTGCCAGGGGCGGCGGGCAGGTGCTTTATATCAAACAGAGTGAGTTGATTTCTGACTGCCTGACCTTTTTGGGCGCACCGGTTGCGGCTATGGGCATCATGGAGGCAAGACTGGAAAAAGAGCTGAACAATAAAGTCAATCGCCGCTGCAACTGCGACGATGCCAATATATCCAAGGTGGTGGAGGCGGCACAGGAGCAGCTGGCTGCAATCCGTGTTCTGCGGGAATGCGGGAAGCTGGATCAGCTTCCACCCAAAATGCTGCAGGCCGCCAATGCCCGGGAGAATAATCCGTCGGCATCCCTGACCGAACTGGCGGTTTTGATGGATCCGCCGATCTCCAAACCGGCAATGAATCATCGGCTGAAGAAGCTTGTGGAAATGGCACAGGAGGTTCAATCATGAGTTTTGTACATCTTCATGTTCATACGGAATACAGCCTTCTGGACGGTGTCTGCCGGATTAACGGCATTATGGATAGAGTCAAGGAACTGGGACAGACGGCAATCGCCATTACAGACCACGGCGTAATGTACGGCTGTATCGATTTTTATAAAGCTGCAAAGGCTGCCGGTATTAAACCGATTATCGGCTGCGAGGTCTACGTGGCCAGACGGGGCATGGAGGATCGGGTTCATGGCATCGACAATGACCCCTATCATTTGGTGCTGCTTTGCAAGGATCAAAAGGGCTACGAAAACCTGTGTATGCTGGTATCCGAGGCCTTTTTGCACGGTTTTTATGGCAAGCCGAGAGTGGACCTGGCGCTGCTGGAAAAATATCATGAAGGTTTGATTGCTTCCTCAGCCTGCCTTGGCGGTGCCATTCCCCAGCGGCTTCTGGAGGAAGATTATGAGGCGGCGAAAGAATACGCCCTTAAAATGTCCGCAATTTTCGGAGAGGACAATTTCTATCTGGAATTGCAGGATCACGGGATTGAAGAACAGCGACCTGTTAATCAGGGGCTGATGCGTCTGTCCCGGGAGACGGGACTGCCGCTGATCGTAACCAATGATGCCCACTATCTTCGCCGGGAAGATGCGAAGATGCAGGATGTTTTGCTGTGTATTCAGACAGGCAAGACGGTGGATGACCAAAACCGGATGCGCTTTGAAACCGATGAGTTCTACCTGAAGAGCGAGGAAGAAATGCGGCAGCGTTTTCCCAACTGTGAGGAAGCGTTTGAAAACACGGCCAGAATTGCAGAGCGCTGCAATGTGGAGTTTGTGTTTAATCAGTACCATTTGCCGTCTTTTCCGGTGCCGGAAGGCTATACCAACGAGGCTTATTTCCGCAAGTTGTGCATGGACGGATTCCGTGAGCGGTATACCAATCCGCCGGAAAGCTATGCAGAGCGGCTGGAATACGAAATCGGCGTCATCAGCCGTATGGGCTATGTGAACTATTATCTGATTGTCTGGGATTTCATCCGCTATGCCAAGGAATCCGGTATTCCGGTGGGCCCGGGGCGCGGATCGGGTGCGGCATCCATTGTTGCATACTGTATGCACATCACAGAAGTGGACCCGATGAAGTATGCGCTCATTTTTGAACGCTTCCTGAACCCCGAACGTGTCAGTATGCCCGATTTTGATACGGACTTCTGTCAGGAACGCCGGGGCGAAGTGATTGAATATGTTATGCGGAAGTATGGTTCCGACCATGTGGCTCAGATTGCCACCTTCGGTACCATGGCGGCAAGAGGCGCCATCCGGGATGTGGGCAGAGCTCTGAATTTCACCTACGCAGAAACAGATGTGGTTGCCAAGCTGGTGCCCAATACACCGCACATCACCCTGCAGGAGGCTCTGAAGACTTCACCGCAGCTGAAGGCGATGTATGACGAGGATGAGCGGGTCAGAACGTTGATTGACACGGCAAGAGCCCTGGAGGGTATGCCCAGAAATACGTCGACCCATGCTGCAGGTGTGGTGATCACGGCAGACCCCGTGTGTACCTATGTGCCGCTGTCAAGAAACGATGATACCATCGTGACCCAGTACACAATGACCACCATTGAGGAACTGGGACTGCTTAAAATGGATTTTCTGGGACTGCGAAACCTGACGGTGATTGACGATGCCCAAAAGGAAATCCGGAAGATTCAGCCGGATTTTGACATTTCCAAAGTGTCGGATACGGATCCGGAAACCTTTGCCATGCTGTCTGAGGGTAAGACTCAGGGCGTATTCCAGCTGGAATCCGCCGGTATTACCGGCGTGTGTGTCAGTATGCACCCGGCATCCATAGAAGATATGACCGCTATTGTGGCGCTGTATCGTCCCGGTCCTATGGATTCCATTCCAAAGTTTATTGCCAATAAACTGGATCATAGAAAGATTACCTATAAAACTCCGTATTTGGAGCCGATACTGCGGGTTACCTATGGATGTATCGTCTATCAGGAACAGGTGATTGAGATTTTCCGTTCCCTTGGCGGTTATACGATGGGACAGGCTGATAATATCCGCCGTGCCATCTCCAAAAAGAAAATGAAGGTTATCGAGGCGGAGCGAAAGGTCTTCGTATACGGTGATCAGGAGCAGGGCATCCCCGGCTGTATCGCCAAGGGCATTCCGGAAGCGGTTGCCCAGTCCATTTATGACGAGATCGTTGACTTTGCAAACTATGCCTTCAACAAAGCCCACGCCGTTTGTTATGCGGTGGTTTCCTATCAGACTGCCTATTTGAAATGTCACTATCCCCGGCAGTATATGGCGGCGCTGATGACGTCGGTGCTGGATTCCACCACCAAGATTTCCGATTATATCGCCGAGTGTAAGGATATGGGGATTCCCGTGCTTCCGCCGGACATCAATCATTCCTTTGCACCTTTTACGGTAGAGGGAAACGCCATTCGTTTTGGTCTGGGTGCGGTTAAGAACGTGGGAATCGGTTTGATTAACAGCGTGGCTGCCAGACGCAGCGAGGGCGGCCCGTTCCGTTCGCTGGAGGACTTCCTGCAGCGGATGGGGGAGGGAGAACTCAACAAGCGGGCAGTAGAAAACTTTATTAAATGCGGCAGCATGGACTGCTTCGGCAACCATCGCAGTGAGCTGCTGGCGGTATACGAAAGTATGATGGAATCTGTTTCGGATACCCGGAAGAAAAATCTGGATGGTCAGATTGGCCTGTTCGTCGCGCTGGAAGATGAGTCTGCGGCAGCCATTCCCATTCCTAAGCTGGCGGAGATGAAAAAAACAGAGCTCATGGCCATGGAAAAGGAATCTACGGGGCTGTACCTGTCCGGACATCCCATGGATGATTACCGAAAATTCCTGCGCAATACCCGTGTGCTGTCCATAGGACAGCTGATGAGCGAGGAATGCACCGTGCAGGATGAGCAGATCGTCAGTGTGGCGGGCATTGTGCAGACTGTGAAGATGAAGTCCACCCGAAACAACTCCATGATGGCCTATGTCACGGTGGAGGATGACACGGCTTCCGTTGAAATGCTGGCGTTTTCCAATGTGCTGAATCAGTACGGCGGATACCTGAAGGAAAATGTGGCGGTGGTAGTTACCGGCAAGCTTTCTCTGCGGGATGACAAAGATCCTCAGATCATTGTCAACCGGGTAAGACCCATTTCGGATTATGCGGATGGAATGCCGGAAAGAGAACCTCCGGCCAGACCTCAGAATCTGACGGGAAAGCTGTATCTGCGTCTGCCGTCAGAGAGCGTGCCGGAGTACAGAAAGGTAAAAGCAATTCTCAATATGTTCCCGGGGGACATGGAAGCAGTGCTCTATTTTTCAGATACCGGCGTCCGTCGTGGCACCCACTGTGCCTTGGCGGTTAGTATGCTCACAGAACTGAAAAATCTGCTGGGTGAAGGAAATGTTGTGCTGAAATAGCTTTCCTTTTTTGTATTGATATGTTATAATATCTTGATTGAAAGGAGCGTGAAACCGTGCACAGACGACTAAAAATGGTTATATTGCTGGTTTTGGCTGTGCTGATTCTGGGAGGCTGCAGTCTGCGTACGGTGGATAAGCTCTATTGCAGGCCCAAACGCTCTCAGGCGGAGGATGACCTGCAGGCCGTAATCAACAAAGCCATGCTGAAGCTCAATTATTCCGCTCCTTTGAACGGAGAAAACCTTCAGGCGGTTCAGCAGGCAGATCTGGATGGCGATGGCATTGACGAATATCTGCTGTTTGCCTCGGATAATAGCGAAAAGCCTCTGAAAATTTTGATTTTCTGCCAGCTTGCTTCCGGATATGTTTTGATGGATACCATCGAGGGCTACGGCTTCGCCTTTGATTTTGTGGAGTATGCCCAGATGGATAACCGCCCAGGACTGGAGATCATTGTCGGCCGGCAGGTCAGCAATGAGCTGATCCGCTCGGTGTCGGTGTACCGGTTTACCAGTGGCTTTTCCCGCCTCCTGGTGTCCAGCAGCTACAGCCGTATGATGACTTCTGATCTGAATGAGGACGGAATCCGTGAAATGGTCCTGCTGAATCCGGGAGAATCGGCGGTCAGCAAGGGAACGGCTACGTTCTACGGATTCAAGGATGATCAGATGCAGCGTCTGGCGGTGGCAAACCTGTCGGAATCCATGGCAGATGTCCAGCTGATGAAGCTGGGACTGCTGCAGGATGGTGTCCCGGCTGTATACGTTACCAGTATTTCCAATGACCATTCGCTGGTTACGGATATATTTGCCCTGCAGAACGAATGCTTTTCCAATGTTACGGATGGTATCCGTACAGGAACGCTGCATAACTACTATGTATATCCTCAGGATATCGACGGCGATACCATTTTGGAACTGGCCAGCCTGATTAAAATGCCTTCGTTTGGAAATTCAAAAAAGTATTTTATGGGCTGGTACTCGGTTGACCGAAACGGTACAAAGACAGACAAACTCTTTACTTACCATAATTTTGCGGATGGCTGGTACTTCGTTCTGGAAAAGGAATGGCTTAAAACCATGTCGGTAGTGCGGACGGAGGATGCCTGTATCTTCTATATGTGGGATGAGGAGTTTGACAAATCCGAAATCGTAATGGAAATCTACACCCAGATTGAGCAGAATCGGGAAAAACACGAAGCGGATAACGATAGTGTCGTCCTGTATAAGGGAGACACCGTTACTTATATTGCACATTTGGAAGAATCTGCACAGAGCTACGGCCTGACGGCTGAGCAGCTGTCTGAGCGCTTCCACATGATGCGGGCAGAGCTGAATACGAAAGAAGACTGAGGGTACATTATGAAAAAGATACTGATTCTGGAAGATGAAGTCAATATCCGCAGCTTTGTTGTAATCAATCTGAAGCGCGCGGGTTACGAGGTGGTAGAGGCAGGAACCGGCCAAGAGGCACTGGATAAGTTCCAGGAACAGAAGGACATTGATATGGCCATTCTGGATATTATGCTGCCGGATATCGATGGCTTTGAGGTCTGCCGCCGCCTGCGTGCTGCCAATAAGCAGCTGGGTATTATCATGCTTACTGCCCGCACACAGGAAATGGACAAGGTTACCGGTTTGATGACCGGTGCGGATGATTATGTGACAAAACCTTTTTCCCCTGCAGAGCTGACAGCACGGGTGGATGCGTTGTTCCGTCGGATCGGAAAAGATGTTGCCTGCAACGGTGAACTGCTGAGTCAGGGACCGTTTACGCTGAATACCCGCAACCATACGCTCGATAAGTACGGTGAACGGATTCGCCTGACGCAGGTAGAATACAGCATCATGAAACTGTTCATGGCCAATCCGGGCAGAGCACTTTCCCGGGAAGACATCCGGTCGGAGGTCTGGGGCAAGGATTATGATGGCGAACTGAAAATCGTGGATGTGAATATTCGCCGTCTGCGTATTAAGATTGAGGATGATTCAACCAATCCAGCGTACATCACCACAATCTGGGGATTTGGCTATAAGTGGGGCGCTTGATCGGATAAGGGAAGAGGGGATACCATGGGCAAAAGCAGCAGTCTGCGAGGAAGATGGCTCGGCAATACACTGACCATATTTTGTACGCTTGGTCTGATTTGCGTGCTGGCGATTGCGCTGACTTTTGCAGGTTACTACTATTCCAACATGATTTCCGATATGGAGAGCAGAGCCTGGCAGACCAGCCAGTTTTTCTCCGGTTATATCGGGCAGAATTACGAGGATTATTACCGTTCCTGCGTTACCTATGCACAGAAATTTGAGATGAGCAACCAGATGGAGCTGCAGTTCATCAATGCCGACGGACTGCTGGTGGCTTCGTCATACGGCCACTGGGCCGGTAATTCTCCTACCACGCCGGACATTAAAAACGCAATGGAAAGTCTGGATATTCGCAGGTTTGTCGGAGAAAATCCGGATACCGGTGAACGGATTATTGCGGTTTCCTGCCCGATGATTTACAGCGACGGCAAAGTGGTGGGTGTGCTTCGCTATGTAACGGCAACCAGACTGATGGATATGCAGATATTTCAGATTGCCCTGATGGCTCTGGGAGGATTTATATTGCTGCTGGCGGTGCTCCTGCTGAGCAGCAGCTATTACATACGTTCCATCCTGGTTCCGGTGGATGAGATTACTCAGAAAGCAAAGAAAATTGCCAATGGCAGCTATGGTGTCCAGATTCAGAAAAAGTATAACGACGAGATAGGCGATCTTGCGGATACCATCAATGAGATGTCTGTTAAAATCAACCAGAATGAAAAACTGCAGGCAGATTTTATTTCCTCTTTGTCCCACGAACTGCGGACGCCGCTGACAGCCATCAACGGCTGGAGCGAGACACTGCTGAGCGGTGACGATTTGGATCCCGAAACCAGAAGAGGCGTGAAAATCATTT
Source organism: Oscillospiraceae bacterium (assembly GCA_020025535.1). Classification (GTDB taxonomy): domain Bacteria; phylum Bacillota; class Clostridia; order Oscillospirales; family Oscillospiraceae; genus Faecousia. The sequence goes on from JAHHRY010000003.1 coordinate 140,262, forward strand.
CCGGCGAAGCCAAGCGTCTGACGGAAATGGTGGTAGACCTGCTGGATTTCACCCGCCTGCAGGATGGCCGGCTGACACTGAACGTGGAAATGACCGATATCCGGGCAGAATTTGAAGATACCGTGTATATGTACAGCAGCCGGCTTTCTCAGGAAGGAATCCTGCTGGAGTACCTGGATAGCGACGAGATCATACCTGAGATTCCATGCGATCCCAAGCGGATGCGGCAGGTGTTCCTGAATATTTTGGACAATGCTGCCAAGCACGGCGGAGACGGAAAACGCATTGAAGCTTCCATGACCTGCGATGAAGAACAGGTGATCGTAAAGATTCGGGATTTTGGTCCCGGCATCTCGGAAGACGAACTGCCTCTGGTGAAAAAGAAGTTTTACAAGGGAAGCTCCAAGGCCAGAGGAACGGGTATCGGTCTGGCGGTGTGCGATGAGATCGTACAGATGCACGGCGGTACATTGAAATTGGAAAATGCAGTGGGCGGCGGCACATTGGTGACGATTTCCCTGCCGACGGCCCAGTAAGGAAGGATACAATGGCAAATACAAATAAGCAGGCAGCACCGGAAAAGTTTAAGACCATGATCGGCGGACAGGCTCTGATAGAGGGAATTATGATGCGTGGCCCTCAAAAAGATGCCGTGGTGGTGCGTCAGAAAGACGGCCTGAATATTGAAGTAAAGGACAGAAAAGTTCCTCCGAAGAAGTCTGTGCTGAACTGGCCTCTGATTCGGGGAGTGCGAAATTTCTTTGATGCTCAGATCGTGGGCGTCAAGGCACTGATGCATTCGGCGGATTTGTCTCCGGATGAGGAACAGGAGGAGCCTTCCAAGTTCGATAAGTGGCTGGAGAAAAAGCTGGGCAGTGAAAAGTTCCAGAAAGTCGTCATTGGTATGGCTGTCTTTATGGGGCTTGTGATGTCCATCGGACTGTTTTTCCTGCTGCCAATGGTTATCGGCGGATTTTTTGATCGCTGGATCGACAGTATGCTGATGATCAATCTGGTGGAGGGCCTGATCCGGATTGTCATTTTTATAGGATATATCATCCTGATTTCCCGGATGAAGGAAATGAAACGTGTGTTCTCCTACCATGGCGCCGAACATAAGACCATCCGCTGCTATGAAGCAGGCCTGCCTCTGACGGTGGAAAATGTCCGCACCATGAGCCGGCTCCACCCACGCTGCGGTACCAGCTTTTTGGTTGTGGTTATGATTTTGTCCATTCTGGTTTTTTCGATTGCATCGTCGCTGCTGCTGGCCGTTGTCCCGGCGCTGGAGGACCTGTATGGAACATTCCTGTATCGGCTGATTATGATTGCCTTTAAGCTGCTTATGCTGCCGCTTGTGGTGGCTATCAGCTATGAATTGAACCGATTTGTAGGCCGGCATGACAACTGGCTGACCAGAATTATTACGGCACCCGGTATGTGGTTCCAGAATTTTACCACAAGAGAGCCGGATGATTCCATGATCGAAGTGGGTATTGCTGCCGTTGAGGCAGTACTCCCGGAAAAGGAGGGGGAAGACATTTGGTAAAAAAGTATTCTCAGATTTATCTGGATGCCCGTCGGGCATTTATGGAGATCGAAGACCAGCAGACTGCCAGCCTTTTGGCAAGAAATCTGCTGTGCCATGTTTCCGGAAAAACACAGGAGCAAGTGGTGGCGGATCGGGAAAAATACGCTTCTCAGGACATCTGTGACGAGATGGATTCCGTGGTTGCACGCGTGCTTTCCGGAGAGCCTCTGGCCTATGTGCTGGGGGAGTGGAGCTTTTACGGCATGAATCTGTATGTGGACAAAAATGTCCTCATACCCAGAGATGACACCTGCGCGGTCACACAGCTTGCCATCAAGCGCGGCTTGTTCCTGGATCAGGACCCCAGAATACTGGATCTCTGTACCGGCTCTGGCTGTATCGGTCTTGCCATTGCCAACAGAGTGAAAGATGCACGGGTTACGCTGGCGGATGTGTCGAGAGAGGCACTTGCGGTTGCCAAGAAGAACGTTGTGCGGCAAAAGCTTTCTGCCCGGGTTTCCTGTGTGCAGGCAGATGCCATGGCACCGGCCAGCACTTATTTGGGCAAGTTCGATATGATCGTTTCCAATCCTCCTTATGTGACAAAACAGGAAATGGAAGAGCTGCCCGACAGCGTTAAGAATTTTGAGCCTCATCTGGCGCTGTACGGCGGTGAAGACGGCTTGAATTTTTATCGGTCCATCGTTAAGAACTTCACCGGTGCGCTGAAGCCCGGCGGTTTTATTTGCTTTGAATTTGGCATGGGACAGGAAGATGCCGTTTGCCGGATTCTGACCAATCATGGATATACCATTCTGGACTGTGTCCAGGATTATAACGAAAGAGAAAGAGCGGTACTCGCTCAGTATGGCAGGAAGGAAGACTAGTAATGGCTACAAAAAAGACAAACTATGATGCCCCCGCACCCGCAACGGACAAGAAAAAAGCACTCCAGACCGCTCTTGCACAGATTGAAAAGAGCTACGGCAAAGGCGCTGTTATGCGTCTGGGTGATCGTCCGGATATGAATGTGGATGCCATTCCCACCGGCTCTCTGGCACTGGATGCCGCACTGGGAATTGGCGGTATCCCCAAGGGACGTATTATTGAGATTTACGGACCGGAATCCTCCGGTAAGACCACACTGGCTCTGCACATTTTGGCTGAGACCCAGAAGATGGGCGGCGAAGTTGCTTTCGTGGACGCGGAGCACGCTCTGGATCCGGTATACGCCGCAGCTTTGGGCGTGGATACGGACAATATGCTGGTTTCCCAGCCGGATACGGGTGAACAGGCGCTGGAAATTACCGATGCGCTGGTTCGCAGCGGCGCAGTGGATGCGGTGGTCGTGGACTCCGTTGCCGCTCTGACTCCCAGAGCGGAAATCGAGGGCGAGATGGGTGATACCTTTGTTGGTCTGCAGGCCAGACTGATGTCTCAGGCGCTGCGTAAGCTGGCGGGTACCATTTCCAAGACCAATTGCGTGGTTATTTTTATTAACCAGCTTCGTATGAAGATTGGTGTTATGTATGGCAATCCCGAGACCACAACCGGCGGTAACGCACTGAAGTTCTACGCCTCTGTACGGCTGGATGTGCGCCGTGTGGAATCTCTGAAAGAGGGCGGAAACGTCATCGGCAACAAGACCCGCGTGAAGGTTGTCAAGAACAAGGTTGCACCTCCTTTCCGTGAGGCGTACTTCGATATCCTGTACGGTCAGGGTATCAGCAAGTGGAGTGAGCTGGTGGATTTGGCCGTGGAGATGGACATTGTCCAGAAGAGCGGCAGCTGGTTCTCCATGGGCGACGAGCGGATTGGACAGGGCAAGGAGAGCGTGAAGACTTTCCTGCAGGCAAATCCCGAAATCGCAGAGGAAGTGGAAGCCAAGGTGCGTCAGAATCTGATGCGTCCCAATGCTGCAGCGGCTGCGAAAGCGCCGGCCAAGGCAGCAGAGCGTCCGGTTGCTGTAAGTGCCGATGACTTCAGTGATGAGGATTGAGCACATTGCAACCAAACCGGATCGGGTAGGAAGATACCTGATCCGGCTTGAAAACGGAAGTACCATGCGGCTTTACCGCCAGACGGTGGAAGATTATGGCCTGTATCCGGGCATGGAGCTGGACGAAGAACGGATTGCGGATTTGCGTAAGGACGCTGGCGCAATGTCTGCGAAAATGCGTGCTGTACGGATTGTGTCTGCATCCAATGTGTCCAAGCAGGATCTGGAGCAGCGCCTGATCCGAAAAGGAGAATCCCCTGAGCAGGCCAAAGAGGCTGTGCAATGGATGGGGGATATGCAGCTGGTGGACGACGCACAAACTGCCCAGCAGATCGTTCGTCGCTGTATCAGCCGAGGATACGGTGTCAGCCGTGCCAAGCAGGCACTTTATGAAAAGCGAATCCCAAGGGAATATTGGGAAGAAGCTTTGGATGACTACCCGGATCAGACAGAAAAAATTGTTGCTTTTCTTCAGTCCCGATTAGGAGACAGTCGGGAGGAAAAGGAAGTGCGGCGTGCATCAAACGCCCTCATGCGCCGGGGGCATAGCTATTCCGAGATCCGCAGAGCGTTTACCATTCTGGAGCTGGATACGGAAGATTTCCTGGAGGAGTAATATGGCAAAAATTGGATTTATTTCCCTTGGCTGTGCAAAAAACCAAGTGGACTGCGAACGAATGATGTATCGTGTGCAGGAAGCAGGTCACACTGTTTGCGCTCAGGTGGTTGGCTGTGATGTGGTAATCATCAACACCTGTGGCTTCATTGACTCCGCAAAAAGCGAAGCCATTGATTTTATTTTGCAGACAGCGGCTCTGAAGCAGGAGGGACTGGTAGGCAAGATCCTTGTGACCGGCTGCCTTTCTCAGCGCTATCAGCAGGATATTTTGAAAGAAATGCCGGAGGTCGACGGAATCCTGGGCACCGGAAGCTACACGGAGGTTGTACCTGCGATTGAAAAGCTTCTCGCCGGTGAGACTGTGGTGGATTTCGGCTCCATTGATGCCCCGGAAGAAGAGTGCGGCAGAATCCTCACGACACCGGAACATTATGCGTTCCTGAAGATTGCTGAGGGCTGTGACAATCGCTGTTCTTACTGCATTATTCCCTACCTGCGCGGAAAGTTCCGCAGCAGACCTCTGGATGATGTGCTGTATGAGGCTCGACTGCTGGCTGCTAACGGCGTTAAGGAAATCATTGTGGTCGCTCAGGATACCAGCCGCTATGGTACGGACTTGGGAGACGGCAAGCGTCTGCTTCCCCAGCTTCTGCGGGAGCTGTGTAAGATCGATGAGTTCCACTGGGTGCGTCTGCACTATTTGTATCCCGATGAGATTGACGAAGAGCTGATCGACACCATCGCATCCGAGCCGAAGATTGTCAAGTATCTGGATATTCCTATCCAGCACTGCAACAGCAACATTCTGAGCCTCATGAATCGCCGGGGCAATGGCGAATATCTGAAAGAATTGATTACCGTCCTGCGGAACAGAATTCCCGGTTTGGTGCTGCGTACCAGTGTTATTACCGGTCTGCCCGGTGAAGGGGAAGAAGAGTTTGCAGAGTTGTGTGAATTCCTGAAGGAAGTGAAACTGGAGCGTGTGGGCGCATTCCCGTTCTCGCCAGAGGAAGGTACGCCTGCTGCTCAGATGGATTACCCGCCTTCCGAAGTGGCCCAGCAGCGTGCCGAGATGGTGGAAACCATACAGTCCCGGATTATGGATGCGTACAATGAAGCAATCATCGGAAAGACCCTGGAAGTTCTGGTGGACGGCTACGATGAAGAATACGAGCAGTACTATGGACGAACTTATGCAGACTCTCCTGATATTGACGGCAGAGTGTGGATTGCGGCCAGTGAAGATATTTCTGAGGGCGAGTTTGTACAGGTCCGTATCGACGGGCTGGTAGACGGTGATTTGTCCGGTTATATTGTGGAGGCATAACATGACATTAGCTAGTAAAATTACGATGATCCGGGTAGCACTGATTCCCATTTTTATGGGTCTGATGTACTTAAGTGAAGGTGAGCCCAACGGCTGGATGTGGGCATCTCTCGCGGTATTCATTCTGGCCAGCATTACGGACTATGTGGACGGCCAGATCGCCCGCAAGTGCAATCAGGTCAGCGATTTCGGAAAGTTCCTGGATCCGCTGGCAGATAAGCTGCTGACCATTGCGGCCATGTCTATGTTCTGTGAATGGGGAATGATGCCTGCCTGGGCGCTGATGATCGTATTGTCAAGAGAATTTGCAGTTACCGGTCTGCGGCTGATTGCGGTGGGAAAGGGTAATGTCATTGCCGCCGGCTGGAGCGGAAAAGTCAAAACAGCCAGTTCTATGATTGGCCTTTGCGTACTTATGGCTTTCCCCACGATTTCCTGGCTCTGCACGGTGGTTACCGCTGTGATTGTTATTACAACGGTATACTCCGGTATCGAATATTTTGTGAAGAACTGGAATTGTCTCTGGGACTGATAACGGATAGAAAAGCGGCGGGTGCAGTAAGCATCCGCTGCTTTTTCTTAATTTCAGCAAAATATGCTGGCGTGCGGCGATGATCTGTGCTATAATAAAACGGTATGTAATGCAAATATTTTTGCTTGAGAGGGAACTATGAATACAAAAGAAATCGGTGAAATCCGCCGCCGCCAGCGCCGGGACCGCAGCAATATGACAGCCATCTATGGCTGCTATGTCAATGAGCAGAAGGAGATTATTTCGGAATTCCGACAGAGTGTGGGCATGATGCCGGAAAATGAAGCGGAGCGGTACTTTGGCTTGATCCGTCGCACGCTCAGTGGCACTGTGGGCAAGAACTTGATTGATGTAACATTCCGTACAGCACAGGTGGCTGACAGCCCTGAGCACAAAATGCTGATGGAACTGCGTAAAAGTGGTCTGAAGGACGATGAGCTTCGTCAGAGCTTCTATGAAAAAGTGATTCCTACCATAAATCTGGAAGGTAATTATTTGATCCTGCTTGGCTGCGACAGTTACGATGTGCCGTTCAAGAGCCGGGACGGGGAAGGACAGCCGGACCAGTCAGAGGAAAATTATACCTATATCCTCTGTGCAATCTGCCCGGTAAAGCTGACCAAGGCCAATCTGCATTATGTTCCGGAGAGTAAGGAATTCCATGATGGCAACATGGTAAATGTAGTATCTGCTCCTGAACTGGGATTTCTGTTTCCGGCCTTTGATAATCGTGCAACGAATATTTACAATGCGTTGTATTACCATCACAGCATCAAAGAAAACCATGAGTCGTTTGTGGAGGCGGTATTCAATGCACCGGTACCCAAACCGGCGGCCGAGCAGAAGAAGTCCTTTGAGGCGCTGCTGACCAGCGCACTGGATGATGAATGCAGTTTGGAAGTGGTGCAGACTGTACATGAACAGCTTTGCCAGCAGATTGAAATGCATAAAGAAAGCAAAGTGCCGGATGCGCTGCTGATTTCTAAAGAGCAGGTAAAGGACACGCTCCAAAGCTGTGGAGTTTCGGAAGAACATATTGCCAAATTCAGCGTTGACTATGATGAAGCCTTCGGCTTTGAAGCGGAACTGCATCCCAAGAACATAATCGATGACAAGAAAATTGAAATCCATACCCCTGATGTTTCCATCAAGGTATCACCGGAACGCAGCGACCTGATTGAAACGCGGGTGATTGGCGGAGTAAAGTACATTCTTATTTCTGCCGAAGAAGACGTGGAAGTAAACGGCGTCAGTATCCACATTGGTGAGGAAGAAAAGGCTACTGTCTAAAAATAGTTGCTATTTCTGAAAAATTGCCTTATAATGATAGAAACAAACGGAGGTGCCGTATGAAACTGAAGCAAATTGTTCGGTATAAGCTGGAATTTGGCAGTCAATGGGCAGCGTGGTCCGGTGCTTGTATGGGACTGGCATTTTTCCTTCGGGCAGTGTATTTTTTCGGCGTGCGCACCGTGCAGACAGTGCCGGCAGGAATCCTGATTATCGGCATGATTCTGCCTATGCTGCTGGAAGCGGCATGGTTTATTCTTCTGCGGACTGTGCACCTGAACGCACCGGGGATCTTTGGCATTCTGGGCGTTGTTTATTGCCTGTTTCTGGGAATCCACACATTTACCGGAGGTAATGTGCTGGTTGCCATTCTGTCGTTCCTGCTCTACGTTCTGATGGCAGCAGCTTTCTTGGCAATCGTGGGCGGATTCATTCGTCAGAAGAGCATCGCTGTCGCCGCTTGTGTTCTGATTCTTGTGCTGCGCCTGATATGTTGGCACTTTACGAATACACCGTTCCTGGTTGAAGCTGCGACCTGGAGCGGTATATGGGCCTGCCTGTGCTTGGCGGAGTGTCTGCAGGAAATTAAGCAATAAAATAGGAATATCCCTGTTCCGTGCAACGGAACAGGGATACTTTTATGCTTTTGGACGCTTTTTCGTAAATGGAACAGGAAAACAGAGTGCAGGGGCGGAGGGGTGACTCACAGCTGCTCATTTTTTCTGCATACAGTGTGGAAAAGCGTTGTAACAACCGGATACAACACGGCTGCAACGACCCATAGAATCCAGCTGATGTGCCATTTGCCTGTTAGAAAGCTGACAGCCAGGTATATTGCTGTAATCATCAACCAGTAAATGGTGGAAAGGGAAGTGTTTGCAGACCGTTTTGCCTTTTTCTGCTTTGTATAATCCTCTTCCTGCAAAAGTTTTGCAAAGCTTTCCCAAATGATACCGCCGCGAATAAACAAAACAACAGCAATGCCAACAAGAACAAAGAGCAAGGAAAGACCGCCAAGCAAAAGCAGGTTGTTTTCTTTATCCACAATGAGACCGACAAAGAATGGTACCAAGCCCAGGATACACAGACAGGAACCTGCAATATTGTACTTGGTATAGGTGCCTTTGTACTGGCGTTGATAGGCTTTGATCTTTTCTGCCACGCCATACTCTGTTTCAAAAGGTTCTTTTTCCAGATACAGGAAGGCAGATGTTCTGCTGCCACTGTAAATATAAATGGCCACGGCGATTGCAACAAGAACCAGCATTACAATCAGTCCAATGCCGGAAGCGGCATTTCCAGACAAACCGATTTCGGAAATCTCGCTGACTGCGCCCAAAATCATCAGGCATATGGGAGAAACGATGCACAAAAAAGTTGCCCAAGCTATGGATAGGGAAGTGGCAGCTTTTACGGACAGAAAAGAATTTGCTTCTTCCATGGATACGCGCCGCAATGAAACGGAGTCTTGCACGAAATGCGTGTCATCCGTTTCCTCGAGGGTATCTTTGAGCAAGTAGTCTGTACTTACGGAAAACAATTCCGAAAGGCGTAGGATTTTCTCCAGATCGGGGACGGACTGGCCGCTTTCCCATTTTGAAACCGATTGCCTTGTGACGTCCATATGCTCAGCCAATTCTTCCTGCGACCAGCCCTTTTGCTTACGAAGCTGTATGAGCTTATCTGCCAAAATCATAAATATTCCTCCTGTTATGTGGGGTGGGGACCTTTTTGCTGCCATAAATATAGCATGATTTTTGGTTACAAACAACCAACTTGAGCCGTCAAATATGTCAACTGCCGGTTGCATTTTTGATTTGTTCGGGAAATGGTACAAACAGTGTGCGATAAAAGTGGTAAAAATGCCAGTTCAACGGGCAAAATCAGTCCAATCCACAAAATAGTAGCCCTGCTAATCTTTTTGGGAATTAGCAGGGCTATAAACTTTCATTCGCCGTTAGAACTTAGTGAGAGAACGAGTCAAAGGACTCAGAGACCGCAGCATTCGACAATGATGTTCACACAATTCTCAATGCCCAGCTTGCTGCTGCTGAGAGAAAGGTCATAGTTTTTGACATGACCCCAAGTACGTCCGGTGTAGTGCTGGTAGTTGACCTGACGACGCTTATCTTTTTCCTGCAGACGAGACATAGGGCTCTTTTCGGATTCACCATAGAGGCGGACAATACGATCTGCACGGAAGTCATCATCCGCATGGATGAACACGTTCAGGCAGTCGGCTCTGTCCTTTAAAATGTAATCAGCATTTCGGCCGACGATTACACAGGGACCCTTGTCTGCCAGCTGCAGGATCACGCTGCACTGAATGCTCCAAAGAAAGTCAGCAGTGGAAAGACCATTCATAACGCCGGGGATACTCTGATTGGCGAATGCGTAGGAGAGTATGCTCTTGCCTGGTGCGTGCTCGCCGTTTTCTTCTACGAATTTGGGAGCGAAACCGCTTTCAAGTGCGATCTGGTCAACCAGCTCTTTATCATAGAAGGGGACACCAAGACGGTTGGCAACCTCACGGCCAATGGTACGGCCACCGCTGCCAAATTCACGGCTGATGGTAATGATTTTCTTTTCCATATGAAAACCTCCTTCGGGATGAACTCCCTATCGTTGCTTTTATTATAGCAACGTGCATAGGCAATGTCAAATATAAAGCTTGCAAATTGGTGAGAATTTTCGGATCAACGGAAAGAGGCACCGAAGGGCACAGGAGGTGTCCTGAAAGATGAAAGCAGAAAGCCCCGGTGCCGCTGGCACCGGGACTTCTTAAAACATGATAGAGAATAGGGATTAGTTATCCTGCCAGAGCTTGTGAAGCTTCTTGGATCCGGTGCTTGCATAGATGGCGTCGTCACTCAATGCGTAAACAATACCGTTACTGGTAGTCATCATATCGACAATATCAGAAGCAACCTTTTTGCCCTTCTTACCATTGCTGGTAGCGTAGACATTTCCGTCGATATTATAGTATACAACATCTTTGCGGTTGATGCCGAGTTCCCATTCCACATCGTCACTGGCAATGATTTGCTTCTTGGAACCGTTCTTGGCATTGCAGCTGTACAGACCGTCGTTGGAAATGCAATATGCCTTGCTGCGGTCGGAAGTGATAACATAATAATCAACATCGCTGCCGATCACCTTATATTTCTCAGAGGCACTGTCTCCGTCGCTGATCTTAATTACGCGCAGCTCATCATTGGAGCAGTAATACAGGTACTCGCCGCTCTGATCAAGAGAGGGAAGCTCAATGTTCGGAACAAGCTTGGAGGACTTGTCGGAGTTGCTGTGGATATACCATGCACTGGTATTATCCTTGCTATCCACACCTACATATACATGCTTGTACAGAGACTTAACAGGATGAGTCAGGCTTCTGCGGACTCTGAAATCTATGGCGTCATTAGTGAGCAAAAGTCTGATCTCATAGGAAGAGACTTTCTCGGCAGGATGTCCCTTGGTGGAAATGTAAGTCTTGCCTTCGGAATAGAACATAACCTGAGTATGGTCGACATTGAAGGAGATACGGCTTGAACTAATGCTGCCCAGAGATTCCTTTTCGCTCTTGGTGTTGTAGACGTAGAGAACATTGCCGCCTTCTTTTTCGCTGATCACATAGATATACTTGCCCTTATTGGACATACCTACGAGACTCATGTCGTTGGAAGCGATTTTGATGGACTTGGAACCATCGAAATAGTACAGAGTGCTTTCGCCGTCCTCGTCTTCCATGAGATAGGAAACAGTTTTGCCGTCAGGGGAGATGACAACGGAATCCAGACCCTTGCAGTTTTCTTTGATTACCTTGCTCTTGCCGTTTTTGGTGTTGTAGAGTTTGAGGACGGTTTCGTCGCCTTCTTTGTCGCTATAGACGATGCCCTGGCCGTTGACACTAATATCAAAGCCGCCGACTTCTTCTGCAACAACGGTATACTTGCTGCCGGTGACGGAAATCAGACGTTCACGGTCAATCTGGAAGGCGAAAACATTGCCATCCAGGCTGGCGGCCACTTTTGAAACATCGGAGCCGTCAATCTTGTCCTTGAGCATCTTGCCGTCACGGAAGATATAAATGGAATCTTCATGTGCATGTGCGTAATAATGGTGGTCATGGGAGATGAAACCATTACCGGAATTGGCAATACCCAGAATGATGCACAGAATCAGCACCAGAGCTACGGCGCCACCGATGCCGCCGAGAACATACTTGTTCTTCAGGTAGGGCTTTACTTTTTCAACAACAGGCGCCACTGCGGGCTTAATTTTCGCCCAGAGGCCGATGGCAAAGGTTTTGACGCTGTGCCATGCGTTGGAAGCGGTCTGCTTGACGGCATCGGTATCAATTTTCTTCTTGCCGTCAGTATTCTGAGAGCCGGCAGTTTGTGCGGCGGACTGCTCAGGAATGGGGGGAACTGCGTTGGCTGCGGGAGCAGCATTTACATTGCTGTCTGTGGATTCGGTAGGATGCAAAGTGGCACCACAGCATGCACAGAAGCTGGTATCATCGGCAACTTCGCTGCCGCATTTGGGGCAAAACATAATACATTCTCCTTTATGTATGCAAATTGCTGATATTATACCATTGCTTCCTGAAATTGTCAATTGCAGAGCCTGTATTTTATGTTGCAGATTTCTGGGATAAATCTTTTGAAAAACAGAACTAATGGAAGAATAAATGGGCATTTTCACATATCCTTCACATATATTTCAGCACAAAACAAAAGAGAATGAACAGCAGAGAAAAATAGTCTCTGCTGTTCAAAATCAGACAAATTATATTTGTTTTTCGGATGCAGCCGGCATTACCGAATTTTTGCTGAATTTCACTCTGCGGTAGTAGACTGCCATCAGCAGGCTGCACAGCAGCCACCCTGCAGGATAGCTCATGGCAATGGGTAAAACCTCGTTGCAGATCCTCGCCATGAAAAACAGATATGCCTGCCGGAAAAGAACAAAGGATGACAGCATAATGAACATGGGTGCCTTGCTGTTGCCTGCACCTCTGAGGGCACCTGCGTAAACCTGATTGAAACAGCACAGCACATAAAACGGTGAAAGCCAGCGCAGAAGCATTGTGCCGCAGTCCACCACTTCCGGTTTGTGGTTAAAGAAAGCGACCACGGCCGGAGCGAATATAAGCACGGGAATCATAACGATGACTGTGAAAGCGATTCCCAGAGTTACGGCAATATGTACGCCCTTTTGTGCCCGCTCCGTCTGGAGCTTTCCCAGATTCTGACCGACGAAGGTGGTTACGGCCAGCGCTATGGACTGCATGGGGAGCAGAAGCAGCTGGTCAATTTTCGTGTAGGCAGTCCAGCCGGACATACAGTCGGAGCCAAAATAGTTAATATAGGACTGCACAAATATGTTGGAGAAGGAGGTAACTGCCATCTGCAGGGCGGCGGGGATGCCTACCAAAAACATCTTTTTCAGGACTCTGGGATTGATGCTTAATTCGCGGATCCGAAGCTGAACGCAGTTGTCCGAACGCAGAAGGGTAAAGATCACCAGAAAAGCGGAGATCAGCTGGGACACGACGGTAGCCCATGCGACACCGGCAACACCCATCTGAAAGCAGAGTACGAACACCAGATCCAGGATAATGTTCATCAAGGCGCATACCATGAGAAAATAAAACGGCCTCTGTGAGTCGCCGACGGCCCGCAGAATGCCGGAACCCATGTTGTAGAGCATCAATCCCAGAATGCCTGCAAAGTAGATGGTAAGATATGCAGAGGCATCCGGAATGACTTCTTCGGGGGTTTTCATGAAATCCAGCATATAAGGGACCATGAGGATCCCAAGTGCGGTAAAGACCACGCCGAGGATCAGGGTCAGTACAATGGCCGTATGGACAGCGTCATGGACATCTTTTTGCCGGCGGGCGCCGTAAAACTGGCTGATTACCACGCCTGCACCGGAGGCAAGGCCTGTAAAGAATCCAATCAGCAGATTTGTAATCGGTCCGACGGTCCCCACGGCGGAGAAAGCTTCGTTGCTGACATAATTGCCCACCACCCAGGTATCCACGGTGTTATACAGCTGCTGGAAAAGGTTGCCTACCAAAAGGGGAATAGCAAAAGCTATGATATGATGTGCGATATTGCCTTCGGTCATATCCACATCCCGCTTTCGCCTGAAAAGTGCCTGATGCACACAAAACGGACGTTTCATAAACAAGAAGACACCATCCTGTAAAAGTATTTTATGCATACGGGCGTCTGTACACACATATGCTGATGCTGAGAATAGGCCAACACTCGCTGCAGGAGGGCAGCGAGTGTTGACAGACAGATTACAAACTAATTCACAAACTAAATGGGATTATAGTTGACAAGAACGCCGGCATTCACAAGAACATCCACGTTGGAAACCTTTGTTCCGTACACATTGACCGTTTTGAGGCTCTTGCATCTGACAAGGGAATTGATGTTACGCAGGTCAGGATTGTAATCCATGGATACGGTCTGCAGCTTTGACAGTCCTGAAAGCGCATCCAGAGATTCCAGTACATTATGCTCACCGTTGATAGTGACCAGCTGGGCATCCCATTTAAAGGCGGGCAGCTCTGCGACTTCGTTATAGGAGAAGTTGAGGTTCTGCAGCTTCACATGATCCTTCAGTACGTCAATATTCAAGAGCGTGTTGTTGGAGATGTCCAGCTCGACCAGCTCCGTACAAAGCTCCAGCTGATCCACATGAATCAGATTGTTGTAAGCTGCGGCAAAGTGGGTCAGATTCACCAGGGACTGAATGCCTTCCAGATCCCATAGGCTGTTTCCGCTGACATCCAGTCTGGTAAGAGTGGTAAGAGAGCCAAGCGGTTCCGTGGTGACCAGAGAATTATAGGAAATATCCAGCATCTGCAGATTTTTCAGGTTTGCCAGGTCCTCCACGCTTACAATTGCGTTGCTGCTGAGGTCGAGCTCCTGCAGCTGCGGCATATTGGAAAGAACCTGAATATCCCGAATGCTGTTGTTGCTGAGGTCCAGGTGGACAAGCCCGGTTGCCTGTTCCAGATTTGCAATAGAGGAGATGTTGCATGATTCCAATGTGAGCGACTGCAGAAGCGGCAAAGAAGAGATGTTCTCAAGATCCTTGGCGGAAATGATGCTCTCGGAAATAATCAGTGTTTCGAGATCGGTAAGTTCGGCGATGGCGTCCATGCTTTTGAAGGTGCAGCCGTTGATGGTCAGCTTCTTCAGATGAGGCAGCCATTTGAGGTCATCGCAGTTATGGGCAGCGGAGGGAATTTCAAATTCGCTGACTTCCCACAGCTCATTTGAGAAGATTTTTCGGTCATTTTGGATCTCAAGCTGCTCTCTTAAAGCAGTTTCCACGGCATTATCAGAAAAAACTACTTCCTCTATGACGCCTCCTATGGTATAATTGAAAACCGACAGCGGACTGACGAGACCATTTTCGCCTACACACAGGGCAAAAATGGTAGTCTCACCGGCATCCAGAGGAATGGAATCGGTGTACTGATCCTCTTCTTTACACGGGTATTCCTTATTCGTTGTGACATAGAGGGTGGTATCCGGTGCGCTGATTTCCAGGGAAATATACTGGGAATAAAAACCCGGCTTTGCAGAAGGAACAGGCGCAGGAGGACGCATGGCATCCAGTTCCGCCTTGATGTCCGGGTTGCTGACTTTGTCCAGCATCAGCACGGCATCCCGGAGCTTGTTCTGCTCTACATATGTTTTGCACAGCGCCACATAGAGGTCGGTACTGCCTCCGTCTTCAATAGCTTTTGACAAAGTGTACTCAGCTTTGGTATAATTGCCGATAGCTTTGAACTGTTCTGCCAGTTCGATGGCAACCTGCTCGTCGTGATTGGACTGACGGTAGGCCAGATTATAGAACCAGACGGCCAGACTGTGCTTGCCGTCATCTTCCAGGCGGCGTGCCTGCTTTAAAATAACATCCCGGGTAAAAGTTGGATCATATTCAAAAAGGTACCAGCCAATGCTGAAAATGATAGCGAAGCTCAGCAGGAGTGGTACGATAACTTTCAGTACTTTTTTCATAATGTTGCTCCGTTTCGACAGAATACTCACCATAATTATACCTGCAGCCGAAGATTATGTCAAGGCGGCTGCACAATTATATCATTCACGCTTTCTGCTTCGACGGTATTTCTATGACCACGGAGTTAAAATAATCTAGGGGGATATTTATGAACCGATTATGGAATGAAATCATCAGAGCCTCAATAATTGGCTTCGCCGTTCCGGCTATACTTTTGGTGCTGGCTGTGCGCCTGTCTGCTCAGCCTGTTCACGGTGAACAGGGAGTGGTGCAGTCCACGGCAGCTACGGAAGAGGCGCAGCCGACTGAGACCGTGCCGCCCAGCACAGCCTGCCCGCCTACACTGCCACCCGAACCAACCATACCGGAGGTTGAACCTACCACGCCGCCGGTTCCGGAAAAAGTAAATATTTCCGTTCTCATGAACGGACAAGTAGTGGTAATGGATATGGAAGAATATCTGGTAGGCGTCATTCTGGCGGAGATGCCTGCGAGCTTTGAAATGGAAGCGCTAAAAGCACAGGCAGTCGTAGCAAGAACTTACGCGCTCAGATGCAGCGGCAAACATGCGCAGGGGTCGGTTTGCACCGATTACGCCTGCTGTCAGGCCTATATTCCGCCGGAGAAATATCTGACGGACTATAATGGCACATGGTCCGGGCTGGAGAAGATCCGCGAGGCTGTGATGGCGACCAGAGGACAGGTGCTGACCTACAATGGCCGGGTGATTATGGCTACTTATTTTTCCTGTTCCGGGGGAAGCACGGAAGATGCCGTTGCCGTCTGGGGACAGGATATTCCGTACCTGCAGACAGTGGAAAGCCCCGGTGAGGAAGGGGCTGCCGTGTATGCTGACAGCGTCACGTTCACCGCGGAACAATTCCAAAGACGGCTGGGCACCGTTCTGGACGGAACGCCGGGGAGCTGGTTTGGAAATATCACATATACCGCTGGCGGCGGTGTGGACACCATGGAGATCGGCGGCGTGCTCTACAAGGGAACCACTCTGCGTGCTTTGCTGGGACTGCGCTCCACGATTTTTACTCTGCGTGTTACAGAAAATTCCATCACCATTGACACCAAAGGCTTCGGTCACCGGGTGGGAATGAGCCAGTACGGCGCTGATGCAATGGCGGCCGGCGGCAGTACCTATGATAAAATTCTGGCCCACTATTACAGAGGGACGAAACTGTCTCTGTACCCGTTTGAGACATAATTTCCGGCATAATAGCTTTTCTTAAAAATGTGGGTTGCAAATTTTTTGTGCATATGGTATAATCATCCTCCCTCATCCCAGCGACAGATGCCGAAAAGGAGGTCGACAGAATGGAATTAAGATTGGATGGACGTTGTATTGAGGCAACACCCGGAGCCAGCCTGCTGGATCTGGTAAGAGAATTGGGTTTAGACAGAAACTGTCTGTCTGAACGGCCTTTGGCGGCAAAAATTGCCGGCGAGGTTTATACACTGAACTATGTGCCGGTGCGCCCGAAGGATATGGAACACACCGTGGTTCGCAGAGCCATGGCGGATTCAGACGGTCAGATTCGCCTGGTAAGCTATAATGACGCAGCCGGTAAATCTGCCTATATTCGTACGGCACAGTTTGTGATTTTCCTGGCACTGAGTCGGCTGTGGCCCGAGGCCAAGGCAAAAATGCATTGTACGGTCGGATCGGCAGTGTTTATGGAGCTGGATAAAACGGAGGATTACTCTGTTGACCGGCTGAAGGCGGAAATCCGGAGCATTGTTGATGCGGATATTCCGCTGATTCGCAGCCGAATCAGCACCAAACAGGCCATAGAGTATTTTTCCAGTCATGGCAAGGATGATAAAGCAAGACTTCTCAGATGGCGGAAGGCGGAATATTTCGACCTTTATGCTTACGGAGATTTCTGTGATTACTATTACGGTGAGATGGCACCGTCTACCGGCTATCTCTCAGTGTGGGATGTTCTGGATGCCGAAGGCGGATTCCTGTTCCTGCTGCCGGATGACAATAATCCGGATAAAGTTGCGCCTTATGATGAAATGCCCAAGTATTTGAGCGTCTTTACTGAGGGACAGCGCTGGTGCGAGCTGATGGAGTGCGAGAACGTATCGGACCTCAATGAGCTGACGGAGAGCGGGAAAATCCGGGAACTGATCCGGGTTAATGAAGCCCTTCACGAAAAAGGATATTCCCATATTGCAGATATTGTCTGTGAACGGGGAGCCAAAGTCGTTATGCTGGCCGGTCCCAGTTCTTCCGGTAAAACCACTTCTGCCCACAGACTGGCAACACAGCTTCGTGTCCATGGCAAGCAGCCGATTTTGATGAGTCTGGATGACTACTACATCGACCGGGATGCAATTCAGCCCGGCCCGGATGGCAAAGTCGATCTGGAACACATCAATACTCTGGATACCGACCTGTTCAAACAGCAGCTTCAGGCTTTGCTTACGGGAGAAGCCGTGGAACTGCCCACATTTAATTTCAAAACCGGCCGCCGGGAATGGCGCGGACACAGCCTTCAGCTGACCGATGCCACCGTCGTGATCGTGGAAGGCCTGCATGGCCTGAATCCTGCCCTGATGCCCGCGGGCCTGGACAAAAATCTGATTTTTAAGCTGTATGTCAGTCCGCTGCTTCCGCTGAACCTGGATGACCACAACCGGATTGCCAGCAGCTATCTGCGGCTGCTGCGGAGAATCGTCCGGGACTACGAAACCAGAGGATCTTCGGTCCAGAATACCATTTCCATGTGGGATTCTGTCAGAAGAGGCGAAAAACGCTGGATTTTCCCTTATCAGGAGAATGCTGACTATACATTCAACAGTTCCACGCTGTATGAGCTGCCGGTGCTGAAAAAGCATATTTTCCCGCTGCTGACAGCCATTCAGCCGGAGGACGAGTGCTATGACGATGTTCGCGGCATTGTAAAAGTCCTCAACTACATTGAGGAAGCAGATGTGGATGATGAAATTCCTCCTACCAGTCTGGTGCGGGAATTCATTGGCGGCAACAGCTTCTACCGCTGAGCAGTATAAAAATCCCCGGGAATCTTCGGGGGTTTGCGGAACAGTATCGGCAGTATCCGATTTTTCGGATACTGCCGTTATTTATCCGTGAGAATGCAGCTTTCTGGTTGCCTGACAGGAAATAGTGGAAATACCGCTGCTGCCGGGATTGGAGAAATGATTGTATTCATAGCAGCAGCCATTTGAAAAAGATCGTAAAAATGTAATTTTCAGCCCGGGACGGTTCCAATGAGTGCTTTTTCTAAAAGTAAAAGCAAAAACAAAAACGGCAGGCAGAGAATGAATCCTCTGTCTGCCGTCTGCATTTTATTGTGTCATAAATCCGCTACGCTACCGGCGGGGATAATGTCGGTTTACGGGGCGGGGTAGTTTGCAATCAGCGAAACCAGCGTACACAGAATGATTGATGCGAATGCACAGGTAAACCACAGACTGCGCTGACGGAAGATTTCTCTGATATTCCACAGGATCCACAGGCAATAGCCGGCGCCCAGCATGGTAAGAAGGCCGACAATGATTTTGGCTGCCGCAATACCCATGGCTGCTACAACCAGATATCCGACGAATAGGGCCAGATCGATCAGCAGAAAGACGGTCAATACCTGTTCCAATTTTTGATAACGGGTTTGTTTGTTTGCCATTTCAGATCCCTCCTGAGTGTTATTTGGGGGTATTTTACCACATTGCATCAAATAATGCAACAATTTAATATCCTTAGGAAATACTTGCGTTCAGTAGAAAAGGGTGGTATAATACACTGGATAAAATGGGTAATTATTATAAGGAGCCGATATGGGAGAACCGCATTACCGGCTGGAAGGAATCGTCCATACCCGTACCGAGGAGATGGAGGACTTTGAAGGTCCCCTGGACGTTATCTTTCTGCTGTTGAGTAAGAATAAAATTGAAATACAGGATGTGTCGATTACGGCGATTCTGGAGCAGTATCTTTCCTACCTGGATGAGATGAAGCGACTGGATATAGAAATCGCCAGTGAATTTATCACCATGGCCTCCCATCTGATGCTTATAAAGACCAAGATGCTGCTCTCCGCGGCGGAGCAGGCGGAAGCGGAAAACGAACTGGATCTGCTGAGACAGTCCCTGGTGGAGCGTCAGCGAAAAGAAGCCATTGAACAGATCCGCACTGCCGTTACATTCCTGGAACCACGGAACGAAATCGGCCGGAGCCTGTTTACGAAAGAACCGGAGCCTCTGCGCAGAGATTTGACCTATCGTTATCAGCACGATACGCTGGATCTGTTAAAGGCACTTGATAATATCGCAGAGCGCAATGAGCGGCGTTTGCCGCCTCCGACGGTGAATTTTAAAGGAATTGTAGGCAAGGAACCTTACCCCGTAACCAAAAAATCGGGAGAGGTGCTGCGGCAGCTGATCCTTCGGGGCGTGGAGAGACTGAAAAACCTTTTTAAAGGAAACCGTACCCGTTCGGAAGTGGTGGCGACTTTTCTTGCCATTCTGGAACTGTGCAAAACCAATTCCGTCAGTTTAGAAGACGACGTAAACGGAGAGAATCCCAATGTACGGCTGCTGAATCACCAGCCTGGAAAGGAGAATGCCTAAATGGAACAGGAAGAATTACAGCGAGCCATTGAGGCAATTCTTTTTGCCGCCGGCGAACGTGTTGAGATTTCCCGCCTTGCGGCCGCTTTGGAAGCCGATGAAGCGGATATTGTTGCGGCAGCGGACGCCCTGGCAAACGCCCTGTCTTTTGAGCGCAGAGGTATTCGTGTCCTGCGTCTGGATGCAGGATACCAGATGGTATCCTCCGGTGAAATGGCGGATGTGATTACCAAAGCTCTGGAGACCCGGAAGCCTCCCAGACTGTCAGCGTCTCAGCTGGAGACACTGACCATTGTTGCCTATTATCAGCCGGCTACAAAAGCCATGGTGGAGCAGATCCGCGGCGTGGACAGCTCCTATTCCATCTCCGCGCTGCTGAATAAAAAGCTTATCGAAGAAGCGGGACGGCTGAATGTCCCCGGAAGACCCATTCAGTATCGGACAACCCCGGATTTTCTGAGAACTTTTTCCATAGCTTCTCTGGAAGAGCTGCCTCCCATTGAAAAAATCAATTTCGGTGAGCCTGTACCAGAGCAGCAGAGTACAGAGGTGGTGCAGTAATGGGCTGGCTGATTGCACTGGGCGTGTTGATTTTGCTGGCAATTCTTCCTTTGGGGGCCAGTATCGCATATAACGCGGAGGGCTTTGGCCTGAAGATTATTGCCGGTCCGGTTCGTGTCCGAATCCTTCCTGCCAAGAAGAAAAAAGAGAAGAAGCAGAAGGAGAAAAAAACAAAGCAGGTAAAAAAGGCACCCGCAAAATCCGAGCCCAAAGAGCAGAAACCAAAGGAAAAGGGCGGCAGCATTACGGATTTCCTGCCGCTGGTCAAAACGGGTCTGGATCTGCTGAATGGATTTCGTAAAAAACTGCGAATCAATCATTTGGAGATGAAGCTGATTATGGCAGGGGATGACCCCTGTGATCTGGCTGTCAACTATGGCAAGGCCTGGGCGGCATTGGGAAATCTGATGCCCCTGCTGGAGCAATGCTTTGTTATCAAAAAGCGGGATTTGGAGGTCGAGTGCGATTTTGAAAGTTCCGAAACCGTAGTTATTGCCCGTGCGGACTTAACGATCACATTGGGAAGGCTTCTGTGCCTTCTGGTGCGGTATGGCGTCCGCGGGCTGAGACAATACCTGAGAATTGTAAAAACTAGAAAAGGCGGTGCAGTTAAATGAGTAAAACGCTTCCCAATATGATGGAAAGTACCATTGCAAAAATTCGTGAGATGGTGGATGTCAATTCTGTCATCGGCGACCCGATTACTACCCCCGACGGTGTGACGATTATTCCTGTATCCAAGGTCAGCGTTGGTTTCGGCGGCGGCGGTTCCGACTTCGTGTCCAAGAATGTAAATCATCAGGATAATCCTTTCGGCGGCGGTGCAGGCGGCGGTGTCAAGGTGACACCTATTGCATTCCTGATTGTAAAGGACGGCTCTGTACGGATGATGCCTGTGGCGGCACCTGCCAATACGACTGCTGATCGTATGGTAGAAATGGTTCCTGATGTGCTGGACAAGATTTCTAATTTCATCGACTCTCGCATGGAGAAAAAAGCAGAATAAATCTCTGAATCTCGCTAATACTAAGGCGAGGTGAGAGAGATGAAGCGATTTTTGTTGCGGACGGCGGCTGCGTTGCTGGCTGCCGTCTTGCTGTATCCCGGCAGTGTCCGGGCAATTTCCGCAGAGAAAGCTATTTTGGTGGATGCCTGTACCGGCCGTGTGCTGTACGAAAGGAAGGCGGACGAGAGAAGCCTGATTGCCAGCACAACAAAGATTATGACGGCGCTGATCGTCTGCGAGCAGTGCAATGTGCTGGACAGAATGCGGATTCCCAAAGAAGCCGTTGGGGTGGAAGGCTCTTCCATGTATCTGCAGGAGGGAGAAGTGCTGACTTTGCAGGAACTTCTCTATGGCATGATGCTCCACAGTGGAAACGATGCCGCCACGGCTCTGGCTATTTACTGCGGCGGTACGGTGGAAGGGTTTGCGGAGCTGATGAACGATAAGGCCCGGAAACTGGGGATGAAGGACAGCCACTTTGTCAATCCCCATGGTCTGGACAACCCCGAGCATTATTCCACTGCGCGGGATTTGGCAACACTGGCAGAGTATGCGATGGATAATCCGATTTTTGCCAAGACTGTTTCTACTAAAACGGTTACCGTTGGTAACCGTAGACTTCAGAACCACAACAAGCTGCTGTGGCGTGTGGAAGGTGCAGACGGCATAAAAACCGGCTATACCAAGTCGGCGGGGCGCATTTTGGTGTCCAGTGCCGTCCGACAGGGACGACGGCTGATTGCCGTGACCATTAACGATGGGGACGACTGGATTGACCACGGGAGACTGTATGATGACGGATTTTCACAATATGCAGTGGTGAAAATCGTGTCTGCCGGGGATCGCATGGGAAGTCTTGCGGTATTTGGCGGAGAGCAGGAACAGGTTTCTGTGGTTGCAACAGAAGATTTTTACTATGCCATGGCTGCAGATGAGGAAACGGAAATCGTATTGTCCCAGAAAGAATTTGTATATGCGCCGGTAGTGGCCGGTGGAGAAGCCGGTTTCGCCTATATCTGCATCAATGGAAAAGATGTGGGCAAAGTGGCAGTTGTATATGATGAGACGATCGAACAGCAGCAGCCTCAGAAAAAGCATTTCTGGGAACGCTGGTTTGGAGGAGATAAAACGTGACAGAGCGATTGCAAAAAATTCTCTCTGCCCGAGGTGTTGCATCCCGGCGAAGTGCAGAGCAGATGATTCTTGCAGGGCGTGTCCGCATTAACGGCGAGATTGCCTGTCTGGGGCAGAGCGCTGACCCGGATGCGGACGAAATTTTGCTGGATGGGAAACCGCTCCCATCCGGTGAGGAAAATGTGTACATCCTTTTGAATAAGCCCCGGGGATTTGTGACCACATTGTCCGATGAAAAGGGACGCCGTACGGTTGCGGAACTGGTGGCGGACTGCGGAGTGCGTGTGTATCCCGTCGGACGGCTGGACATGGACTCGGAGGGGCTTTTGCTGCTTACTAATGACGGTGCGTTTGCCAATGCCATGATGCATCCCAGACATGAGGTGGATAAAACCTACCTTGTCTGGGTGAATGGCTACAGTGAAGCGGCTGCAGAGAAAATCAAGCAGCCGATTACTCTGGATGGGTATACCATCCGTGCGCCGTACATACGGAAATGCAAGGCGGAAAAGAGTCAGGCGCAGCTGGAAATTACCATCCATGAGGGGAGAAACCGCCAGGTTCGGCGGATGTGCGACGCAGCCGGTATGCATGTTACCCGGCTGAAGCGTATCCGGGAGGGAAAGCTGGTGCTGGGAGATCTGCCGCTTGGCAAGTGGCGGCACCTGACGCAGCAGGAACTGGATCTGCTGAAAAGAACATAGAGACGAAAAGTGGGATAAAGAATGAATTATGATGGAATCGTCATTGGCGGCGGCCCGGCCGGTATGTTTGCGGCA
The DNA here is from genome assembly GCA_020025535.1 of Oscillospiraceae bacterium. Lineage (GTDB taxonomy): Bacteria > Bacillota > Clostridia > Oscillospirales > Oscillospiraceae > Faecousia. The sequence goes on from JAHHRY010000003.1 coordinate 163,697, forward strand.
ATTACTGCTGCACGGCAGGGGCAAAAAGTTCTGCTGCTGGAAAAGAATGACCGTTTGGGAAAGAAACTGCTGATTACCGGAAAAGGCCGCTGCAATGTGACCAACGACTGCACCGCAGAAGAGATTTTGCAGAATGTGCCTCGGAACGGGCGGTTTCTGTACAGTGCAATGAATGCATTTCCTCCGGTGCGGATTCAGGAGTTTTTTGAAGAAAATGGCTGTCCCCTGAAAACCGAACGGGGAAACCGAGTATTTCCGGTAAGTGATCGTTCACAGTCGGTTTTGGAGGCCTTGCAGAAGGCTATGCGCCAGAGCAAGGTGGATGTTCGCACGGCAAAGGTGAAGGAGATCGTGCAGAAAGACGGAAGAGTGGCCGGTGTACGCACCGGGGAAGAGACGATTCATGCCGGATGGGTGATTCTGGCCACGGGCGGTGTGTCGTATCCGGTCACCGGTTCTACGGGCGATGGCTACGAGATGGCAAAATCTGTAGGACATACGATCATTCCGGCGGAAGGTTCTCTGGTTCCTCTGGAGACAGAAGGGACAGACTGCCAGCAGATGCAGGGCCTCAGCCTGCGAAATGTAGGAGTGAAGCTTTTGAATGCCAAGGGCAAGGTGCTTTACAAGGACTTCGGCGAGCTGCTGTTTACCCACTTTGGCGTGTCCGGTCCCACGGTGCTCAGCGCAAGTACCCATCTGAAAGGGGAGGGCTGCAGGCTGGTTCTCGATCTGAAGCCTGCTCTGGACGAAGGAAAGCTGGATGCCCGGATTCTGCGGGATTTGGAGATGTACAAAAACCGCTCCATGGAGAATGCCCTGACCGACCTGCTGCCCCGGACCATGATTCCCGTCGTGCTGCAAAGGCTGAATATTCAGCCGGAGCTGCAGGCAAATTCCTTTAATAAGCAGCAGCGCAGAGCGCTGGTGGAGCTGCTGAAGGGATTTTCTATCGGTATTACCCAAAAACGTCCGGTGGCGGAAGCAATCATTACGTCCGGCGGTGTGAAGGTTTCGGAAATCGATCCCAAAACGATGGAGTCCAAAATATTGCCGGGATTGTATTTTGCCGGTGAAATTATCGACTGTGATGCCTATACCGGCGGATTTAATCTGCAGATTGCCTGGTCAACGGCTCACGCTGCCGGTATGGCGGCGGGGAAAAACGAGGATTGACAAACCGGTGTGTTTGTAATAAAATATGTATCATGCAATTCCAAAGAGACTTATTGGAGGTTACTAAGCATGTACGAAAAACTCGTAGCTTACGCTGCAAAGCAGCTGGAAATTGATGCTTCTGAAATCACTCCCGACAGCACTTTCGAGAGCCTGGGCATTGATTCTCTGGATGTTGTGGAAATGGTTATGGACCTGGAAAACGAGCTGGGTGTTGAGCTTGAGATGGAGGATCAGAAGATCACTACCTTTGGCGAGCTGGCCGCATTTGTTGAGTCCAAGCTGAACTGATTATATTATAATCGAATAACCTTGTTATGGCAGACCGGCTTATAACAAGGTCGCACTAGTCGGGGAGTTAGCGGTGCCCTGTTACCTGCAATCCGCTACAGCAGGGATGAATTCCCACACCCGGGCTTTGTCTGAGTATCGTCTGGACTGTGTAAGTGGTGTTGATGAAACGGTCTTGCGCAACGGGATCCCGTGAACCATGTCAGGTGGGGAACCAAGCAGCATTAAGCGGATCCTCCCGTGTGCCGCGGGGTTGCCGTTTCTGAGCTGTCTGCACAGATACCGGATATTCAGCTAGTCCAAATGTGGGTGTGCGATCTTGTTATGGGCCGGTCTCGTTTATTATTTTGGGGAGGAGAGGTGTTATGTATCAGGCTTTATATCGGAAATACCGTCCCCAGACTTTCGATGACGTTTCGGGTCAGCAGGCAGTGACCCAGACGCTCAAAACCCAGCTGATGAAAAATCAGCTGAGCCATGCGTATCTTTTCACCGGCTCCCGCGGAACCGGCAAGACCAGCTGTGCCAAGATCCTGGCAAAAGCGGTCAACTGCCTGAATCCCCAGGACGGCAATCCCTGTAATTGCTGCGAGGCCTGCCGTGCCATCGATTCCGGATCCTGTATGGATGTGCTGGAAATCGATGCCGCTTCCAACAACGGCGTGGACAATGTCCGCGATCTGCGGGATGATGCCATTTATTCACCGTCACAGGTGAAAAAACGTGTGTATATCATTGATGAGGTGCATATGCTGTCGATTTCGGCATTCAATGCGCTTCTGAAAATTATTGAGGAACCTCCGGAGCATTTGCTCTTTATTCTGGCAACTACCGAGCTTCACAAGGTGCCGGCCACAATCCTGTCCAGATGTCAGCGGTTTTCGTTTCGGCGCATCAGTCAGGAAGATATCGCAGCACGGCTCCAGTATGTTGCCTATCATGAAAACATCGATTTGGATGACTCCGCGGCCCGTGTCCTTGCCAGAATGGCAGACGGCGGTATGCGGGATGCTCTCAGCCTTTTGGATCAGTGTGCATCCGCCAGCAGCGGTGAGCTGACGGCGGAACGTATCTACGCCTGTCTGGGCATTGCGGGTGAACAGAAAGCAGGGGAGATGATGGGCTACATTGCACATCATGATACCGGAAAGGCACTGTCTCTGTTTAACCGGCTGTATGCGGACGGAAAGGATCTTTCGGCCCTGCTGGATGAGCTTGCCTGCCTGTCCCGGGATTTGCTGGTGCTGAAAACGGCTCCGGATGCCGGCCTTGCCATGCTTTCCGGCGTTGCTTCGGATCAGGAGGCAACCGGGCTCGCAAAGGAGATTTCCAGCGGAGAGCTGATGCGGATTATGTCCGTTATCCAGGAAACCATGGCGGGATTTACCCGCAGTTCCAGCCGTCGGGTGGATGCGGAGCTGTGTATTTTGACCCTGTGCCAGCCGGAGCTGTCTCTGGATGCTCAAAGTCTGAATGCCAGACTGACCAGACTGGAGGAGCAGCTGCGTACCGGTGATTTTGTAGTGGCTGCCCCCAGACAAAAGATAAGCAGACCTGAAGATGTGGCTGACGATGAACTTCCGCCACTTCCGGATGATGCCGATGCTCCTCCGGAGGAAGATCCCCAGCCGGCGGATACCACGCCTATGGGCTTCTGGACAGATTTGTCCGCTGCGATCCGGCAGGAACTGAAGCCGCCGGTATCCGGTTTCTTTGCTCCTTCCGAAAATGCACCAGTCCGGGGCATTTTAAGAGGGGATACGGTGGTGCTTTGCTGCACCAACTCATTTACGGTGGAAATGGTGGATAAGCCGGAGATCCTGCAGCTGGTAGCCCGCAAGGCTGCCGCAAAACTGGGACACCCGGTGAAAGTAAAGGCGATCGACAATAACGCCGCGCCTGTGAACAATGAAAAAATGGGGCAGCTGCTTTCTTTCGGCAGAGCCCATTCGGATGTCATTAAAATTAAAGAAAATTAAGGATTGGAGATTTAATCATGGCTAGAAATAATTTTCGTGGTATGCCCGGTGGTATGAATCAGGCTGCAATGATGAAGCAGGCTCAGAAAATGCAGCAGGAAATGCTGCGTATGCAGGAAGAGATGGAAAATAAGACCTATTCCGCTGCTGCCGGCGGCGGTATGGTGACGGCTACCGTCAGCGGCAAGCATCAGCTGGTCGGCATCGAGATCAAGCCTGAGGCTGTGGATCCCGACGATGTGGAGATGCTGCAGGACATGGTTATTGCCGCCGTGAACGAGGCAATGCGCACTGCTGATACCGATGCTTCCAACAATATGTCGAAACTTACCGGCGGCCTGAATCTGGGCGGCCTGTTCTAAGGAGGACATCATGCAGTATTTCCCTGCGGCGTTACAGGAGCTTGCAGACCAGTTTGCGCGGCTTCCCGGTATCGGAGGAAAGACGGCGCAGCGGCTGGCTTTTTATGTGCTTTCTCTTCCTATGGAGGATGCACAGGCTTTTGCCGATGCCATAGTGAATGCTAAAAAGACGGTCCATACCTGCCCGGTGTGCCAGAACCTGACGGACCGGGAGATCTGTCCCATCTGCGACGATGAAATGCGTGACCGTAGTGTCATCTGCGTTGTGGCGGAACCCAAGGATGTGATTGCGATGGAACGAAGCCGGGAGTTTTCGGGTGTTTACCATGTGCTTCATGGCGTGATTTCACCGCTGAACCATGTTACACAGGATGATATTCGCATTCGGGAGCTTCTGCAGCGTGTGGCAACCGGCGAGGTTCGGGAGGTCATTATGGCGACCAACCCGGATACTGAGGGAGAGGCTACGGCAATGTATATTTCAAGACTCCTGAGACCGATGGAAGTCAAGGTTACCCGTCTGGCTTACGGTGTGCCTGTTGGCAGTCAGCTGGAATATGCGGACGAGGTAACACTTTGCCGTGCACTGGAAGGCAGACAGGAAATGTGATTTTCCGAAGCCGCTGCGGATCTGACAAAATTCCGAATGGTCTGCGGCAGCAGGAGCCAAGAGCATTTTCTGCGGCGTTTGTTCATAAAATCGGACAATCGATGTGATAAACGGTATATAAAGTCCCCCGGGCAGCCTTTACGGCAGCCCGGGGGACTTTTGCATTGGAAAGGGTGCAGATACCATCCTAAGGAATATCGGTATCCGAAGGTGTGCTGCCAATGCGGATTTCTCCATAAGAAAGACTGGCGGTTTCTCCGCTGTCATATTTTACCTGAAGGCGGCATTCGTCATCGATTCCGCAGACCAGCGCATTCCGGCTCTGATTTCCACAGAGAACGGAAACTTTTTTGCCGATTACAAAACTGCGATTACGATACTTTTTAACATAATCGGTTTGATTTTGTGCTGTGTAATCATCCATAAAACGATTGATAAAATCGGCGGTCAATCGGTTTTTCATATCGTCCTGAGGAAATTCAAACAAGGAACCGGCTATATGCTCCAGTTCCTGCGGAAAGCCTCCCGGAGGAGTATAGAGATTAAGTCCGACTCCCAGAACGGCATATTCCAGAAGCCCGCTTTCCATGCTGAACGAGCCTTCGGTCAAAATGCCGCAGACTTTCTTGCCACCGACAAAAATATCATTGACCCATTTGATTTGCGCCTGAAGGCCGCAGACGGTTTCAATTGCCTCGCACATGGCCACGGCCGCTTTGGTGGTGATCTGAACAGCCTGCTGCGGGGAGCACGCACTGGGGCGCAGCAGCATACTGAGGTAGATACCGGTTCCGCCGGGCGAGTAAAACTCCCGTCCGCAGCGCCCCCGGCCGGAGGTTTGCTGATTGGCGATTACGGTACACCCTTCGGGCAGGCCTTTGTGCGCTTCTTTGCGCATCAGTGTATTGGTGGAATCCGCTGTGGGGAGAACGCTGATCTGGAGATCCTGATATTTTGGGGGCAGATATTTCCGGATGCCCTGGGGGGAGAGAATATCCGTACTTACCGACAGACGGTAGCCTTTGTTTGTGACGGCATCAATGGAATAGCCATCGGTGCGAAGTGCTTTCATGGCTTTCCAGATGGCAGTCCGGGATACACACAATTTCTGAGCGATTTCCTCGCCGGAAAAATAGACTCCCTTGTTGGATTCCAGCAGTTCAAGAAGTTTCTCTTTTGTGGTCATGTTGTCTCCCTGTTATGAAAGTTTCAGTACTTTGGCCAGACGCTTGCAAACGGTGAGCGCCAGGGCAATTTTCAGCAGGTCCGGGATGATATAAGGTACTACGCACATGGTCAGTGCGGACCAGAATCCGATTGCACCGGTATTTCTGGTGTAGACGCTGACGAACCATACGGTACCGAAGAGGTAGCAGATCAGCAGACCGATTACCATGGACAGAGCCAGCAACGGTAGCCTGGTACCCCAGATTTTTTCCAAAGCCCACATCGCCAGGGCAGAGAACAGGAAACCGACAATATAGCCGCCGGTAGCGCCAAGCATATGGCCGATTCCTCCGGAGAATCCGGCAAAAACAGGGATACCGACCATGCCCAGCAAGAGATAGATCAGCACAGCCAGACTTCCTCTCTTGCCGCCCAGTGCGCCAACCGTGACAAAGACACCAAAGGTTTGCAGAGTAAAGGGAACGAGTGCCGGAATGGAAATCCAGGAGCAAACGGCGATTACAACGGCAAACAGGGCAATGTAGGTCATATCCAGAATGCTGATTTTCAGCTGCGCGGATGTTTTCATAGAAATCCCTCGATCCAGTCAAAACAATATGGAACAAAATTGCTTTCCGATTCTCGATTATAGTATGAAATTCTGCTATTGTCAACTTTTAAAGTAACAAAGGTTAACAATAGAAAATTCCCCTCTGATGACTGTTGGTCTTCAGAGGGGACGGTGAGATTTTTATTTGTCCTGGTCGTTTTGTGTTACCGAGCGGTTATTGCTGCTGGCGATTGAAGCTTCACGCTTTCTGAGAATTTTTCGGATCATGCAAAAGTACATGGGGATGGAGAACAGTACGGATGTGATGTCCGAAATGGGTTCGGCGTAAAAAATCATGTCCGCATCCATGAAAATGGGGATGATGAAAATTGCCAGAAAATACACGCCTTTCCGGAAAAGAGAGAGGGGCAGTGATACCTGCACCTGTCCCATCCCGGTGAAGCCGTCCACAATGGCATACTGAACGCCCAGAGGAATGATCATCAGGGTACAGATTCGAATCGCCCGGCAGGCCTGTGCGTTGAGATCCGGATTGCCGGTAAAAAGGGCTGCAAAGCCGGGACCGGCTATCCGCGCCATAATGAACAGCAGGGTAGTGTAGCCTACACACATACCGGCGATATATTTCTGTGCTTTCAGAACGCGGTCTGAGAAGCCGGCGCCGTAATTGTAGCTTAGAATACATTGTGTTCCGCCGCTGATGCCGCCCAGAGGCATGGTCAGTACAAGCATGAAGCTCTGAACGATGGTATTGACGGTAATGAGCGTATCGCCGTCTGCGCCGCCGTATTTCTGCAGCAGGGCATTCAGGGCAATCAGCATGACATTGTCCAGTGCGATGATCAGGAAGGGGGTGCAGCCAAGAAAAAGGACGCGCCGCATAATTTTCAGACTGTAGCCGCCGAAGGAAATGGTAATATCAGACTTTTTCAGCAGGAACAGAAGGACAAAGGTTGCGCTGGCAGCCTGACTGATGACGGTGGCAACGGCGGCACCCCGGACACCCAGGTGAAACACATAGATAAAGACGGGGTCAAGGATGATGTTCAGTACGGCACCCAGAATCACCGAGCACATACCGACTTTGGCATAGCCCTGTGCAATCACAAACTGATACATTCCCTGAGAAAGAAGCGCAAAAATCGTACCGAGGACATAAACGGAAAAATAGGCTTCAGCATAGGGATAGGTAACTTCACTGGCACCAAACAGGCGGAGCATAGGTTCACGCAGCACCAAAGCGGCTGCGGTAACGATGACGGAAATGCCGCACAGCATGACAAAGCAATTGGCCAGAATATGAGAAGCTTTTTCTTTGTTGCCTTCGCCCAAGGCAATTCCCATCAAGGGAGTTCCGCCGATACCTACCAGAAAGGCGAAGGCACCGATCATCGTGACAATCGGACCGCACACGCCGACACCGGCAAGAGAAACGTCTCCCACGGACGGAATGTTTCCTACAAACATTCTGTCCACGATGCTGTACAGCACGCTGACGAACTGTGCCAGCATACTGGGTATGGCAATTTTAAAAACCAGCCGCGAAATTTTATCGCGTCCCAGATCGTTTTCCAGTTTCATAGATCTGCGATGCCTCCAAAAGTAATAATCCTTGATTAGTATACATCCAAATCCGCAAAAAACAAGAGGTAATCCCAATGGAACAACCGGAAAGTCAAGTGTAAAATTTAGCTGCGGCAGTTGAATTTCCCACTTGATTTTTTCTGACGGGTGTTATAGAATATACGCGGCAATATGTTGAAGGCGTACGATAAAGCTTGCTTTACATAGCTTTGTACTGTGGATGTTGCCGAAAGAAGCAGAACTTTCGGGTGGAAAATCCCTGAATGCTCGTCTGTCCGGGAGAAAATACATATGTGCGGCTACATCGATTTTCTGATGTGTCATTTTTTTGTGGCTCTTGTCTAACTTTGCCGGGTTTTAACTGTTGAACTCTTACAAAGATTCTTTGAGCTATGGACAAGTACCGCGGACTGTATTATAATCCCCGTTAGGGCATTGAGGGCTTTGCGTGCCCAAGCGATTGTGTTTGCGAACCGTCGCTGCAACAAGATATGTTGCCCCGCGTTTCATCCTTATCCTCGGACGGTTTTCAGAGTGCGCGGCAGATCCTGCCTTGCTGTTTTGAAGGCCGGACCGCAGGTTCCGCCTGTTCCGGTGTGGACAGGCAGTATTTAAGGTATAATTTAAGGGAGTGAAGATCGAATGGAAAAAATCTATGACGTGATCGTGCTGGGCGCTGGTCCTGCAGGTCTGACCGCCGGTCTGTATGCTGGCCGCAGCAGACTGTCCACGCTGATTATTGAAAAAGGCAAGGACGGCGGACAGATCGCTATTACCAACGAGATTGAGAACTATCCCGGTCAGCAGGTAGAGGGCGAGTCCGGTCCCAGTCTGATTGCCCGTATGACTGAGCAGGCTAAGAAATTCGGTGCCGAGCGTGTCACTGACGTGATCAAGAGCGTTGAGCTGGAAGGCAGCGTTAAGAAGCTGGTCGGCAACAAGGATACCTATCTGGCTAAGACCGTGATCCTGGCTACCGGCGCTTTCCCTCGTCCCATTGGCTGCGAGAATGAAGGCAAGTTCGTCGGCAAGGGTATTTCCTTCTGCGCTACTTGCGATGCTTCCTTCTTCGAAGATTTTGAAGTTTACGTAGTCGGCGGCGGCGATGCAGCCGTTGAAGAGGCTATGTACCTGACTAAGTTTGCCCGTAAGGTTACCATTATCCACCGCAGAGACGAGCTGAGAGCTGCAAAGTCCATTCAGGAGAAGGCTTTCGCAAATCCCAAGCTGTCCTTCATGTGGGATACCGTGGTTGAGAAGGTCGATGGCGATCCTCTGCTGAACAGCATGGTTGTCAGAAACACCAAGACCGGTGAAAAGACTGTCATCGAGGCTGATGAGGAAGATGGCCTGTTTGGTCTGTTCGGCTTTATCGGCCTGCTGCCCAATACCAAGCTGTTCGAGGGCATGATCGATATGGAGAACGGCTATGTCAAGACGGACGAGAACATGCATACCAACATCCCCGGCGTATTTGCTGCCGGCGATATGCGTGCCAAGTCCCTTCGCCAGGTAGTTACCGCTGCTGCAGACGGCGCCATTGCCGCAATGCAGGCGGAACACTATATTGCTGATTTAACTTAATTGAGGGGAGGTGGATTGAATGCTGGAACTCGATAAGACTACTTTCGATGCCGAAGTCCTGCAGGCTTCCGGTAAGGTACTGGTTGATTTCTACGGTGACGGTTGCGTCCCCTGCGCAGCTCTGATGCCCCATGTTCACGCCTTTGCGGAGCAGTATGGTGACAAGATCAAGTTTTGTGCTCTGAACACCACTAAGGCTCGTCGTCTGGCCATCGGTCAGAAGATTCTGGGTCTCCCTGTCATCGCTATCTACGAGAACGGTGAGAAGATCGACGAATGTGTTAAGGACGATGCTACTCCCGAGAACGTAGAGGCTATGATCAAGAAGTACATCTAATTTGCGCAAAACCCTATGTTAGATTGCCCTTACGGCTTTCTATAAATCTGATGAAAGGAGACATAGATATGGGCATTTTGGCTGATAAGAAGGTTGTCATCATTGGCGACCGTGACGGCATTCCCGGCCAGGCTATTGCAGCTTGTGCAGAGTCTGCTGGTGCTGAAGTTGTGTTTTCCTCGACTGAGTGCTTCGTTTGAACCGCCGCTGGTGCAATGGATCTGGAGAATCAGAAGCGAGTAAAGGAGTTCGCTGAGCAGTATGGCCCCGAGAACGTTGTTGTTCTTCTGGGTGCTGCCGAAGGCGAAGCTTCCGGTCTTGCAGCTGAGACGGTCACCAATGGTGACCCGACCTACGCCGGTCCGTTGACAGGAGTCCAGTTGGGACTCAAGGTTTATCATGTATGCGAGCCTGAGATCAAGCAGGAGATTGATCCCGCTGTTTATGAGGAGCAGGTCAGCATGATGGAAATGGTTCTGGACGTTGACGATATCGTCGCGGAAATGACTGCCATTCGCGAACAGTATTGTAAGTATTAATCCAATCGGTTCGATCTGGATTATGTTACAGACTATTGCGGGGGCGGCGGCTTCGGCTGCCGCCCTTCTTTCATTTTACACTCCGGCAAAATCTGCCGGTAACGATTTCTATGGTTTTCCTGTAAAATAAATAATATTTTGATCTTCAAAAAGGTGGAACTACATATGAAAAGCGTAATCAAGGGTACAGGTTACATTCTGGCCCACACCCCCGATATGGTACTGCACAATGGCACTACCCAGACCACTGAGCGCATCGTGAACCCCGACAGCGAGTATCTGAAGGAACTGCCCAACCATCTGCGTACTTATGAGCAGGTTCTGTCTTACTGGCCCAATCAGGTTTACATCGGCAACAAGACCCCCGATGAGCTGGCTGCCATTGAGCAGCCCTGGTGCGACAAGGTTTGCGATCAGAATGCACGTTACGGCAAGTTCGGTCAGATCATGCCTCAGGAAGAGTTCCTGCTGCTGATCCAGGCTTGCGACGTTTTCGATCTGGTCAAGATTGACAAGGACTTCGTTGCTGCTCACAAGCCCGCCCTGGAAGCAAACGAGATCATGGATGCTGACATCCTGTCTCGTGTTACCGCAGGTGTGGATGCAGAAGAGGTTGCTCACCTGGTAAATGATGAGCACGCTGAAGGCCTGTATCACAACGGCGCTCTGGTAGGCTGTGTTAAGCGCGCTCACGACATCGATGTGAACCTGTCCGCCCATGTCATGCTGGAGAACCTGGTATCCAAGGCTTCTTCCGTTCTGTCCATTCTGTACGCTGTTAAGAATGCCGGTATCGAGAAGAGCGATGTCGAGTACGTCATCGACTGCTGCGAGGAAGCCTGCGGTGATATGAACCAGAGAGGCGGCGGTAACTTTGCCAAGGCTGCTGCTGAGATCGCCGGCCTGTCTTCTGCTACCGGTTCTGATGCCCGTGGCTTCTGCGCCGGACCTTCCCATGCAATTATCGAGGGCGCATCTTTGGTTGCTGCCGGTGCTTACAAGACCGTTATCATCACTGCCGGCGGCTGTACTGCCAAGCTGGGTATGAACGGTAAGGACCATGTCAAGAAGGGCCTGCCCGCTCTGGAAGACATGATCGGTGGCTTTGCCATGGTCATCACTCAGGATGACGGCGTAAGCCCTGAGTTCAACCTGTCTATTCTGGGCCGTCATACCGTTGGTACCGGCTCCGCTCCTCAGGCTGTTATTTCTTCTCTGGTCACCGATCCTCTGGATCGTGCAGGCCTGAAGATTACCGATATCGACAAGTATTCTCCTGAGATGCAGAACCCCGATATCACCAAGCCCGCAGGCGCAGGCGATGTGCCTCTGGCTAACTACAAGATGATTGCTGCTCTGGCTGTTAAGCGCGGCGAGCTGCAGCGTGCCGATCTGGCAAACTTCGCGGTAAAGCACGGTCTGACCGGCTGGGCTCCCACTCAGGGTCATATTCCTTCCGGCGTACCTTACATCGGCTTCGCCCGTGAGGATATCATGGCCGGCAAGATCAACCGTGTTATGATCATCGGCAAGGGCTCTCTGTTCCTGGGCCGTATGACCAACCTGTTCGACGGTGTTTCCTTCGTCATTCAGGCCAACTCCGGTGCCGAAGAGGCACAGGCCGGTGTTTCCGAGGACGAGGTCAAGGGTATGATTGCCAAGGCCATGAAGGAGTTTGCAGCCACCCTGCTGGCTCAGGCTGAATAAGGCAGGTGGCACCAATGAAAAATCTGGAACAAACCATTGCCAAGGCTTTCCTGCAGATGGCAGAAGGCCTGGAAAGCGGTTCTTTTGGCCCCAAGCCTAAAATCGCACTGACCGGCATGGGCAGCGAGCATGGCGAAAAGAACGCCATGGAAGCCGCACAGATGGCTGCTGCCAAGGGCGTGGATGTGTATTACATCGGCACTCTGGAAGCAGAAGGCGTTACTACCGTTAAGGTTGCCAACGAAGACGAAGGCCACAAGAAAATGGAACAGATGGTGGAAAGCGGCGAGGTTGATGGTGCTGTCACCATGCATTTCCCGTTCCCCATCGGTGTGTCCACGGTCGGCCGTGTGATTACTCCGGCCAGAGGCCGTGAGATGTTCGTGGCAACTACCACCGGCACCTCCAGTGCTGACCGTATCGAAGGCATGATCAAGAATGCAATCTACGGTATCATTACTGCAAAGGCAGCCGGTATTCAGGAGCCCACCGTGGGCATCCTGAATGTGGATGGCGCCCGCCAGACCGAAATGGCACTGAATCAGCTGAAAGAAGGCGGCTACTCCTTCAAGTGGGCAAATTCTGCCCGTGCTGACGGCGGTGCTGTTATGCGTGGCAACGACGTGCTGCAGGGTACTCCCGACGTTCTGGTGTGCGATTCTCTGACCGGCAATGTGCTGATTAAGATGATGAGCGCTTACACCACCGGCGGCAGCTTTGAGGCTACCGGTTACGGCTACGGCCCCGGCATCGGCAAGGGATATCACAAGCTGATTCACATTGTATCCCGTGCTTCCGGCGCTCCTCTGATTGCAAACGCTCTGATCTACGCTGCCGAAATGGTGCGCGGCAAGGTCTTTGAAGTTGCCGACAAGGAGTTCGCTGCTGCTGAGAAGGCCGGCCTGGAGAAGATCCTGGCTGCCCGTAAGGCTGCTTCCAAGCCTGCAGAGGCTGAAGAAGAGGTCAAGGCACCTCCTGCAGAACCCTGCACCGCAAGCATCCCCGGCATTGAAGTCATGGACCTGGAAGACGCAGCAAAGGTGCTGTGGAAGAACGGCATCTATGCCGAAACCGGCATGGGCTGCACCGGTCCTCTGGTGATGATGAGCGATGCTAACTACGCTCGCGCACTGGAACTGCTGAAGAAGGCCGGCTACGTAGGCTAAACTTATTGTGCGGCCTCTGATGACCTGAATGAAAGGACTTTAACCAACATGATCAACCATTATTTAGATAATGCAGCATCCTCCTATCCAAAAGCACCCGGTGTAGGCCGCGCAATGGCGGACTACATTGAGCAGCTGGGAGTAAATGTCGGAAGAGGTACCTATGCACAGGCTTCGGAGGCCGCACTTACTGTATTGGAAACCAGAGAGAAACTGAAGAGATTCTTCCATTTTCCCGGAAGGGAAAACCATGTTGTTTTTACGCCCGGTGCAACATATGGACTGAATCAAATACTTCGAGGATTTCTGAAACCGGGAGACCATGTGATTGTCAGCAGCATGGAGCATAATGCGGTCATGCGTCCGCTGACGGATTTACAGGAGTGCGGGGTTACTTTTTCCAGAATCCCCGCAGATCAAGACGGAAAAACCAACGCTGCGGATTTGGTGCCCCTGCTGAAGCCCAATACCAGACTGGTAGTGGTCAGCCATGCATCGAATGTCAGCGGTACGATATTTCCATTGGAGGAAACGGCGCAGCTTTGCAGGCAGTACGGTATTCCTCTGGTGGTGGATGCAGCACAGACTGCGGGTTATCTGCCCATTGATTTTGAAGCTTTGGGACTTGCAGCGCTGTGCGTGCCGGGACACAAGGGCCTGCTGGGACCTCAGGGCATCGGCGCAATGCTGCTGACACCGTCTTTTGCAAAATTGCTTACACCGCTTACGACCGGCGGCACGGGAAGTGCCTCGGACAGTGAGCTTCAACCGGATTATATGCCGGATCGTTTTGAATCCGGAACAATGAATCTGCCCGGTATAATGGGCCTGAATGCAGCACTTGACTTTGTCATGGAACAGGGTGTGGAATCTGTCAGAGCGCATACAAAAATGCTCACGCAGCAGTTTTTGGAGGGCGTTCGCAGACTTCCGGTTCGGATCGTTGGACCGAATGACCCGGAGCAGCAGGTAGGCGTTGTATCTCTGGATTTCTGTGATCTCGACAATGCGGAAGTAGCATTCAGACTGGAACAGGAATCCGGAATTATCACCCGCTGCGGGCTGCACTGTGCACCGAATGCACATAAGACGCTGCAGACTTTCCCACAGGGTACCGTACGTTTTTCTTTTGGACACGCTACGACGGAAGAAGAAGTCGCTTATGCGATCCGGGGGATTAACAAAATATTTGATTAGCTATTTACATTGATGAAAGAGGGTGGCGTAATTGGATGCTAAGAAAGTCAGACTGACAGAACTTACTTCCTCCGCAGGTTGAGCAGCAAAGCTTGCCCCTGGGGCACTTGCGCAGGTCCTGCGCAAAATTCCAAACTTAAAAAATGACAATCTGCTGGTTGGTTACGACACATCGGATGATGCTTGCGTATATCGAATTAGCGACGAGCTGGCACTGGTACAGACGGTGGATTTCTTCCCGCCTATGGTGGATGATCCGTTCCTGTTTGGCCAGATAGCCGCAGCAAACGCTTTGTCGGATGTTTATGCTATGGGCGGACGCCCCACCCATGCCATGAATTTACTGTGCTTTCCGGACTGCCTGGATATCGAAATCGCCGCCGAAATTCTGGCAGGCGGTGCCGATAAGGTAAGAGAGGCAGGATGCACCATTGCGGGAGGGCATTCCATCAACGACAAAGAACCAAAATACGGTCTGTGCGTAAGCGGTTTTGTGAATCCTCACAAGATGCTTACCAACAGCGCTGTCAGACCCGGGGATCAGCTGATCCTCACAAAACCGATCGGTACCGGAATCTTGACAACAGCCGCCAAGGGCGAGTTGCTGACAGAAGCGGACATTCGCATGATGACTGACACGATGCGAACCCTTAATAAGGTGGCTGCCGAGTGTGCAGAGGGAATCAATGTCCACGCTTGTACGGATATTACGGGATTTGGTTTGGCAGGTCATTTATGCGAGATGGCAGAGGGAAGCGAGACAAGCATTTGCTTGGATGCGAATTCTGTTCCGGTGCTGCCCGGTGTATTAGACTGGGCAAGAATGGGCATGATCCCTGCCGGCGCATACCGAAATCGAGACTATTTTGGCTCCAAAATTACTTTGGCTGACTCCTTGAAGACGGAGTTGGTTGATGCCGTGTTTGATCCCCAAACATCTGGCGGTTTGCTGTTCTCGTTGCCGGAACCGGAAGCTCAGAGCCTGCTGAAGCGGCTTTGGGATGCCGGCGTTCCTGCTGCTGCCATTGGATATGCAGGCACTTTTGATGGTAAGTTTGTACACATCGCATAGCAGATTGGATTCTGACGAAGCCGTCACGGTATTGTCAGAAGAAAACTGAATCTTGTTCTGCATAAGCGGTTTCTCTCAAAAATTTCAAAATTCCCTTGACTTTTTTATTAACGTGATTATAATAATAGGGCAAGCGGATAAGATATGAGTGTAAACCGCAATATGGAAGCAGTCGGGTAACTGGTGTGCCCTCTGGTCTTCAAAACCAGTATGAGCAGTTACTGCTTGGGTGGGTTCGATTCCTACCTGCTTCCGCCAAACACAAGAATGTGCCGGAACGAGATTGTTCCGGCACATTTTTTGTTATTTAAAAAGGGAGATACCGTATGAATCAGGATTTGTTACGAAAGATACCCAAAATTGATGTACTTCTGGCACGCCCGGCTCTGGAAAATCTGAAGGAGTCTGTTTCGAGAAATCTGATTAAGAAAACGGCGCAGGAGTATTTGCAGAAACTGCGCGGTGAGATTTTGGCGGAGACAATTACTGAAATCCCCGCAATCGAGGAAATCGAACAGGCTGTGCTGAACAAGCTGCTGAATACAGAGCCCTACCATCTGAAGCGCGTGGTCAATGCCACCGGCGTCGTGCTGCACACCAATCTGGGACGCGCACCTCTGGGCGGTGAGGTGGCAGAGCGCCTTGCGGAGATTGCACAGGGTTACTGCAATCTGGAATATGACATTGAGGCCGGCAAAAGAGGAAGCCGTTATTCCCATGTGGAAGATCTGATTTGCAAACTGACCGGTGCCGAGGCTGCGATGGTAGTCAATAACAACGCAGGTGCCGTATTCCTTATGCTGAATACACTGGCGAAAGGGAAGAAGGTGGCTATTTCCCGGGGCGAGCTGGTAGAGATCGGCGGCTCCTTCCGTGTTCCGGAAATTATGGAGCAGAGCGGTGCGGAACTGGTTGAGGTGGGCACTACCAATAAGACACATCCGGAAGATTACAGCCGGGCTGTGACGGAGAAGAATGCCACGGTTCTGCTGAAGGTGCATACCAGCAATTTTGCCGTAGTCGGCTTTACCGAGTCGGTTTCTGTCAGCCAGATGGCGGATATTGCGAAGGAAAACGATGCTCTGGTGCTTTACGATGTCGGTTCCGGCTTCCTGTTCCCCAGTGAGTGGATTGGTCTGCATGACGGTGAAAACGTCAGCAAGGCTCTGCAGGACGGTGCGGATGTGGTTTGCTTCTCCGGCGATAAGCTGATGGGTTCTGCTCAGGGCGGTATTCTGGCCGGTAAGAAAGAACTCATTGACCGCATACGGAAAAATCATCTTACACGAATGCTGCGGATTGACAAACTGTCTCTGGCTGCTCTGGAAGTGGCATTGCGGCACTGTCTGGATCCTCAGGAAGCCTGTGAAAAGATTCCGACGCTTCATATGCTGTCCATGTCCCGGGAGACCTGCCGGGAGAAAGCCTCCCTGCTGAGAAACAAGCTCAGCCAGGCGGCGCCTTCTTTCTGTATGGAAGTGATCGAGACGGAGGACGAAGCAGGCGGCGGTTCTCTGCCCGGCGTGGTGCTGAACAGCTGTGCTGTGGCGGTTTCCTCCGCACGGATGAGTGCGAGAAGCATTGAAAACTATATGAGATCGTACAGAACGGCAATCATTACCCGCGTCTGGAAGGAGCGGGTGATCATCTCTCCCCGCACGCTCTGTCAGGGAGATGAACAGGAATTGATTCAGGCATTTACAGAACTTGAAAACCTTGTAAACGAGGAGAGAACAGAGAAATGAAACATCTGGTAATTGGCACAGCGGGTCATGTGGATCATGGAAAAACCTGCCTGACAAAGGCACTGACCGGTACCGATACGGACCGTCTGCAGGAAGAGCAGAAAAGAGGCATTACCATTGAAATCGGTTTTGCACAGCTCACTTTGCCCAACGGACAGCGGGCAAGCATCGTAGACGTTCCGGGACACGAGAAATTTGTCCGGAATATGCTGGTGGGTGCTGTGGGCATCGATGTGGTGCTGTTGGTTGTTGCTGCGGATGAGGGCTTTATGCCTCAGACACAGGAGCATCTGGATATTCTGTCCCTGTTGAATGTGAAAAACGGTATTATTGTGCTGACAAAAGCAGATATGGTGGATGCAGACTGGCTGGAAGTCGTCAAAGAGGATACCAGAGAGCGTGTCAAGGGTACCTTCCTGGAGAATGCGCCGATCATGACGGTTTCCTCCTACACCGGACAGGGTATCGAAGAGCTGAAAATGGCCATTGTCTCCATGGTGGAAAATACGACACCCCGAAAATCCGACCGCCCGTTCCGACTGCCTGTTGACAGAGCTTTCTCCATTAAGGGCTTTGGCACGGTAATTACCGGTACGCTGGTTGACGGCACCATCCAGACGGGAGATACCGTTATGGTTTATCCCCAGAAGAAGCTGGCACGCGTCAGAGAACTGCAAAACCACGATGAAAGCCAGACACAGGTAGAGGCCGGTATGCGTGTTGCGGTCAATATTGCAGGTGTGGATCGCCAGGAACTGGTCAGAGGCTGTACAATTGCTCAGCCGGACTCCATGCAGCTTTCCAGACAAATCGCCGTATTCCTGCAGATGACACCGGATGCTGCTTACAGCATTAAAAATTCGTCAAAGCTTCATTTCCATCTGGGAACGCAGGAGCTGATCTGCAAAGTCCGTCTGCTGGACGCAGACCAGCTGGAAGCGGGGGAGAGCGGATATGCACTTTTGACCTTTGACGAAGAGCTGGTGGCACGAAATCTGGATCGTTTCATTATCCGTTTCTTCTCACCGATGACAACGGTGGGCGGCGGTATTGTGCTCGACATGGACACCCCCAAACTGAAGAGAAAAGACGAAGCGGTATTGGAGCGGCTGAAACGGCTGAATGCTTCTGCGGATCTCCGGATTCTGCAGATGGTAGCGGATACCGGATACGCTCTCGTGACGGAGGATCACCTGCTGAAGCACAGCGGACTGTCTGCCGCAGAAGTCAGGGAAGTCTTGAATAAGCATCTGGCAGACGGCAATATTTTGAAGATTGAAAATGGCTTGATTGCAAAAGAAACCATGGATGCCATCTGGAAACGAACAGAAGAAATCCTTACGGTTTTCCACAAGGAAAACTCCCTGCAGGAGGGCCTGCATCTGGGAGAGCTCCGTGAAAAGCTGTTTGCTTCTTCTTCCAAGAATCTGGATGCCATTCTGAACTACTTTGTGCAGGCAGGAAAGCTGCGCCTGTCCGGCACTTCGGCGGCACTGGCCAGCTTTAAGTGTGCATTCTCTCCGGCTCAGAAAGCCATGCAGGACGAAGTGGACGCTTTGTATCAGGGCTTCGGGTTTGAAGTGCCTCTCAACACCGAAGTGGCAGAGCGTTACAGCAACCGTCAGAAACTGTTCAATCAGGTCTTTACGAAGATGCTGAAGGATGGCACGCTGATTGCACTTACACCTCAGACTTCCGCGCATCGTGATGCCTGTCAGAAGGCGATGGATACTTTCGTGGAGATGTTCCAGACCAGCGATTCTGTCACCCTGGCGGAATACCGCACCAAAATGGGTGTCTCCCGGAAATACGCTCAGATGTATCTGGACTATTTTGATCGTCTGAAAATTTCCAAGATGGTGGGAGATCACAGAGTTTTGTTAAAGCCGGCTGCCCGTACTTAATCATACTGGCTGTTTATATCGTCTTCAAAAGGAGATAGAATCATGAAAAAAATAAAGGAACATCTTCCTATTATTCTGATGGGACTGCTGGTAGGCGCTGCATCTGTCCTGCTGGTTGCGTTAGGAAACCCTGCTAATATGGGATTTTGCATAGCTTGCTTCCTGCGGGATATTGCAGGCGCATTGGGTATGCATCGTGCAGAAGTGGTTCAGTACATCCGGCCTGAGGTGATCGGTTTGGTGCTGGGCGCTATGATCATGTCTATGATCGGAAAAGAGTTTAAGGTCAGAGGCGGTTCCTCACCGGTTACCCGTTTTATCCTCGGTATGTTTGTGATGGTGGGCGCTTTGATGTTCCTGGGATGCCCTCTTCGTATGATCATCCGGCTGGCCGGCGGGGACTGGAACGCCATTTTGGGACTGGTCGGTTTTACTGCAGGTATTTTTGTGGGAACGCTGTTCCTGAAGAAGGGCTTTACTCTGAAAAAATCCTATGCTCAGAGCAAGCTGGAAGGACTGCTGATGCCTGCAGCCAATGTGGGACTTTTGATTCTGGTGATTGCTGCACCCGCATTTTTGTTCTTCTCCAAGACCGGCCCCGGCTCTATGCGGGCGCCTATTGCAGTCTCGCTGGTGATTGGTTTAATTGTTGGTGCAATGGCGCAGCGGACACGCCTTTGCCTTGCCGGCGGCATCCGGGACGTTTTCCTCCTGAAGGATTTTCATTTGCTGATTGGTTTTGTGTCAATTGGTGTTGCAGTGTTCATCGGAAACCTGATTGTCGGTCAGCTGGGCCTGCCTGGCGGCTTCCATCCCGGCTTTGAAGGCCAGGCGATTGCTCATACCGATGGCCTCTGGAACGCTCTGGGAATGGCTCTGGTGGGCTATGCGTCCGTCCTGCTGGGCGGCTGCCCCATGCGTCAGCTGATCCTGTCCGGCAGCGGCAACAGTGACTCCACCGTCACGGTGCTGGGTATGCTGGTGGGTGCCGCATTCTGCCATAATTTTGCGCTGGCTTCTTCTGCAGCCGGTCCGACCCTGAATGGCAAGATTGCCGTCGTGATTGGACTTGTGGCGGTTACAGTCATTGGCTTTGTAAATACGAAGAAAGTTTGAGGTAAGAAGATTATGAATCAAATCGATGCAAGAGGGTTTTCCTGTCCGGAACCCGTACTCATGACGAAGAAAGCACTTGCCAACGGCACTCCTCTGGTAGTTCTGGTGGACAATGAAACACCTTTGCAGAACATTCGGCGTTTTGCAACGAACATGGGATACCGTGTAGAATGGAAAGAAATCGGCGACGATTTTGAGGTTACGATACTGTGATGGAAAAAATAGCAACCTTTCATACGCATTTTGGAGCGATTCGGTTTCATAAGAGACTGATTGGGCTGGGGGACAATGCAGTTATGATGCCTGTACCCAGAAAACTGTCCGCTTCCTGCGGCACCTGTGTTCGCTTTTCTCTGCCTTTTGACCCGGAATGGAGTGATGAGGATCTGGAGGCTGTATACAACGTAGATGGCAGCGGTTATCAGCTGTTCTTTACGAATGAAGAAGAGTGATCTTAGAATCGCCACATAGTTGTGAAGCCCCTGCTGTCAGATGGCTGTCTGACAGCAGGGGCTGCTTTTTCTGGAAGGATCTAACGCGATCATATGATTTTGCGGTGATGAAGTTATTACCGGCGGCGTTCCAGTATCTTTAAGGTATTTATATATTTAAATCGTCGATATTTACAAAAAATAATTTTCATTTGTGAATTATTCTTGACATTTTAACCATAATCGGATACCCTGTAGATAAGACCAG
This sequence comes from Oscillospiraceae bacterium, assembly GCA_020025535.1. GTDB lineage: Bacteria > Bacillota > Clostridia > Oscillospirales > Oscillospiraceae > Faecousia. Next base: position 184,503 of record JAHHRY010000003.1, read on the forward strand.
TGATATTTGCGGAGAAATTAAAGACGGATTTCATATGGATGCGGGGGGATTTCCATGAAACGTGTCACAATCAAGTGCGTCGGCAGTGGCTGCGCAGGCTTGTTTGGAGACTTTTATCTGCAGGTGAGGTATCACCTTATATTCTCCAATGTGTGCGCATAAGCTATTCGGTTGAATGGTTTATGTGCTTTTTTATACAGTGTGAGAGGAAATGTAGTTAAGGCAACGGGAGTCTCCGAACAGATAGGTTTCCGTTATTCCAGCAGCGGATCGGAGGGGGTAAAATGAAAATGAAGCGAATGTTTATGATCTTATTATGTGCAGTGCTTCTTTTAAGTGGTTGTTCATCTGAGCATACTTCGTTTATACAGGTTTCTTGTGCGATTCTGGATGTTGAATCGGAAGGTGAATACACGTTCTGTTTCTATGTCAGCTGCTTTGACAATAAGGAGGATTATCCTGTTGAGCTGCTCGCTATAGAGGGTACAAACACTGACAAAGTTGAGTTCTCAATGAAAGACACAACGCATTTCTTTGAAAAGGACCGAGCTGTTAAAAAAGGATACTTCCATTACTATATGGTAGAATGCACGGCAAACGTAGATGACGTATCCATCAATAAGCTGGTTCTGAGAGTAAAGGGGGAAAAAGTTGAAGTAGAGCCGCGAAAGCCAATCTCCATTATCAGAACGGTTGCTGATCAAGGTCATTGTTTGGGAATAACAGGGTATCCGATAGCTATTTTTACAGATTCTCTTAAACAGGGACAGGAATATACATATTATATGTCAACTCAGGAAGAGATTACTTTAACTTCTGTGTCATTCAGTGGTATTTTAATGATTAAAGATGCCGTGATTTTGAAGAACAGGACAGTGGTTGGCACATTGGAAGAGAATCTCCCATTCAAAATGCACCCGGGAGACGAATATGCAATTCAGTTTGTGTTTGACTACGATGAGGACTTTGCCGATGGTGCTACCTATTATGATACATTCAGCACGACAATCCATTTCCGGTATTTTAAAAACGAGGATGCTGACAAAACATTGAATTATCGGCTAGGCCTTTCCGGAAATTCGACGATGGAAAAGGAAACCCTTAACGAATACATTGAGGCAATTATTGGAGGTTCAAGATGACTGCATACAGAAAAACTGCAATTTGCTTTGCAATGATCATGATGCTCGCTTTGTCATTGATTGCCTGCACGCCAGAATCTTCGCATACAGACACAGAACCGCATAATGATTATGTGTCTATGGTGAAATGTCCTGTAATTAAGGGGGAGATTGCTTCGACGTTTGCGGTAACGGGGACTGTAAGTGCCAGCGAACAGGCAATCATATTTTATAAAATTGAAGGCATTGAGGATCCGGCTCCGTTTTATGATTTGATGGGTAAAAAAGTGCAGTGTGGGGATATCCTCTACAAAGATGTTGCCTTTACTGCGAACGGGGAAATCGTCAATGTTGCTTATTCAAAGAATGTGGTATCGGTTACGCTGCTGGACTGCTCCGAACTTTATATTACATCGCTGATCAGTTATGATCAGTATACACAGCTTGATTATTCGACGCCCGTCACTGTTATTTTTGATGGGGACAAATATCCTGCAAAAATACAGAGCATTGGTTATACTTTTGAAAACAATATGACACAGCTGCAGGTTGCCTGCGAAAACGATCAGTTCCGGCCGGGACTGGAGGTGGAACTCTGTTTTACCAGTGATGTGCGGGAAAATGGTCTGTATATACCATATGAAGCACTGTTTCAGAACGGAGATCAGCCCTGTGTGAAAATATTGGACGCAGATAAAATCCGAACAGTCAATGTGGTCTGCGGTGAAATTTTTGAAAGCGAAAGTGATGGTCATGTCTGGAAATATGTGGAGCTTCTGTCCGGCGTTCAGGACGGAGATGTTGTGATATTTGAGGTGCTGGAGGGGAGTCTTGGGTCCCATATTTATGAGGAGTTTATCCAATGAAGCAAAAAATTGTCGAAATGGACAGCATCAGAAAATCGTACAATTCAATCGATTATGTGCTGGATGATTTATGCCTTACGATAAGTGGGGGAGAAATCATTACCATTCAGGGCGCATCCGGCTCCGGGAAAAGCACACTGCTGAATATCATGGGATTGCTGGACGGTTTTAATTCCGGCACATATTGTATCAATGGGACGTCGGTAACGAGCAATGAAAGACGAAAGCGTATGGTCAGAGCCAGCGAAATCGGTTTTATTTTTCAGTCCTATGCACTGATTGAATCATTAAGTGTACAGGATAATATCCTGATGCCTTACCTGTACACAGGAAAAATGGATAATGGCTTAATTGACCAGTTGGAACAGCTGCTGGACGAATTGGGTATTGCGAAAATCCGAAAACAAAAAGCAAAAAATCTCTCCGGAGGCGAGAAACAAAGAGTTGCCGTCGCCCGTGCATTGTTAAAGAAGCCGACGCTTATTATCGCCGATGAACCTACGGGCAATCTGGATGAGGAAAATGCGAAAATTATAAACAACATTTTCTTGAAGCACTTAACGGACAGATGCGCTGTTACCATTGTAACGCATAACCCGCATATATTTACCGATGTTACTCACTCATATATGTTGCGTGAAGGGAAGCTGTGGGATATATGAGAAAAGCTTTATTTTTCATAAGAACAACCTGGGCAATGGTTGTGGCGCATAAGATACGCTTTGTGTTGGTTTGTATAGGCGTATTTATTGGCGTGTTTGTTTTTTCGGTGTGCAGCCTGCTTGTGGACTCCTTCTATACCACGCAAATGAAGGAAGTGAATAGCATCCCGGAAAATGCACTCGCCATTGTATGTGCTTCTGATGAAAACGATATTGACATCATAACAAAGCATCTGGAAACTTCCCCGGTTCTTATGACCGGTGTATCACCGGGCAAACAGATCATTTTTACCCAATTGCCCGGAGACAGGATGCTTACAGTGAATGGAAATGTCTATGGAATCAAATCGCCGCTCAGCGATAAAGGCGTAGCGGTATCCCATTCAAAAAGCAATCAATGCATACCGGTCAACTTCCGGATTGTCAAGGGCAGAAATATTGTTTATTCGGATATTGTCGGAGAAAATCCGGTAGTTATCATTGATGAGTTTACAGAAAGACTGCTGTTTGAAGACGGTAACGCTATCGGAAAAACGATTCATATGACTTCAAATGCAGCGCCGATCAAACAAAAAGACGAAAGCGGCTATCATACGCTGACGGTTGTTGGTGTGTGCAAGAATACCTACTACTCTGAAGCCAATATGCAAAAATTGAGAGAAGACTACTACAAAACAGACTTTGATATCTATATTGGCGCAACAGTTTATGTACCCTGCACGCTGTTGGAACATGAGAGAAATGTCAGCAATATTTATCTTTTTCCGTTTGAATCTGCGGGGGAGTATCGTGAAGCACTGAAAATCATTAACAGTATCAATCAGGTAAAACAGGATTCAAGCACTTATCTGTCTTATACGTCAAAAGAGACTTTATATGACTTCGTAAACAGTACATTACTTCCGATGAAAGCACTGTTTAATATAATCTTAGCGGTGACACTTATCATATCGGGATTGCTCATAATGAGCATCATATTGTTTTCGATTAAAGAGAGAATCCCGGAAATCGGTATCAGAAAGGCGTTCGGCGCCAGCAATTGTGCCATTCTTATCCAGTATATAACAGAGATTTTGGTAATTGCCTTACTGATGTCCGTTCTGGCGTTCTGGGCGAGTTATGGATTTGTGTATACCATACGTGATTATATAAGCGATAACCTGTTTGTTGCTTATGAACTATCCTGGAATGCCCGGATTTTCCTTCGTTCACTTATCGTCGGCGTTTTGCAGTCTGCGATATTTGCGGCGATTCCGTGCATATCGGCAGCTCGGGTGCAAGTAGTTCGTGCTTTGAAATTTGATTGATACAAAATGCAAGGCAACAATTACTTGCTCGCAAAAAAGTCCTGGGAATCGATAGATTCCCAGGACTTTTGATGTATTTTGGGATAAGTTATCTCTTTGAAAAGCTTGAAAATTACAATCTCAATACGGTAGGTATAAGCTTGATCCGGGAAAATAGATTGTTAAAAAATAGAAATGACCTTGCTTATTATGCGCAATGTTTGTATAATGATTTTGTCAGAATAACTAAAAAAGTAAGAACAAAATGCGAACCTCTGTGCAATGTTGTGATAAATGAAATATTATATGTTGGGGATGGGATGAGATGCAATATTTCGCACGGTCAGAAAATGATTCGGGATACAAAGAAACTGTACAGCATCACCTTTGCCGCACGAAAGAGCTATGCGGTTTATATGCCGGAGAATTTGATTGCAGAACCGCAGGGCAATGGATGGGGATACTTCATGATTTTGGAAAGTACAGTGAAAACTTTCAACAAGTTCTGCAGGGAACTTGTGTGCACGTGGATCATGCTCTTCCGGGAGCGGCATTTTTATGTGCAAAGCTATGCGGCAAAAAAAGAGAAGAAAGTAGGTTCTGGCCGCTGGTGGCTGCGGTCCGATCCCACCATGGACAATTGCAATACTATTTTGGCGCAGAGATTGTGGGTTGGCAAAAAGGGGGAGAACGTAGCCCTGACGATAATACTTATTCCATTCTTTCCAGTCAAATAGAACATGCGCTTTCTGTTTTTTCAGAAGAAAATGTATTGCCAAATGAACCGCCGATATTGCCTGAATTATCAGATTTCGGGTCCGTCATGGAACGAAATAACCGGTTAATGATGCTTACGAGAATGTTGTTTTCTGCTTTGACGGATGCGGATTATAGTGCGTCAGCGGAACATTTTAACCCGGATTATCTTCAAAACACATCGGTTTCTCCAATGGATCCGGTGAAAGTTTATGAAATGTTAAGCGCATACAGAGCGGAGATTTCAAGGAATAGTACGGCTGATCCATCTATCAATGAATTGCGGAACCATTTGTATCGGGTGTGTGATGTTGCCGGACAAATATCTGAGCCTGGTCTCTACACTCTGACAGCGCCGACAGGCACCGGAAAGACACTTGCTATGCTGGCATTTGGCCTGCAGCAGATGATTTGCAAAAAAAAGAAAAGAATAATTGTGGTTTTACCATACTTATCCATCATAGAGCAAAATGCAGCGGTTTATAAAAATATGATACCGGATATTCTGGAAGATCATAGTCAGGCAGAGCGGGAAGGAGAATTTGCAAAGGAACTGTCACAAAGATGGGATGCTCCGTTTATTATCACCACATCAGTAAAGTTCTTTGAGAGCCTGTTTTCCTGTAATGGTCCTGCGTGCAGGAAGCTGCATCATCTGACAGACAGTGTGATTCTGTTTGATGAAGCCCAGAGCCTTCCGGTACATCTGGCAGAAACCACATTATCTGCACTTTCGGAACTGGTTGATCATTATCATGCTACGGTAGTTTTTTCTACGGCAACACAGCCGGATTTCAGCCAGCTGCCGGGAGTGAGGTGGACCCCACAAGAATTGGTGGATCACACTCAGGATATGTTTGAACAGGCGCGGAGGGTAACGGCACAATGGAATTTAAAGGGTCCAATTGGACTCGATACAGTGGCCAATGAGATGGCCCAAAATGAAAATGCCTGTGTCATTGTGAATCTTCGGGCTCATGCACAGAAGATGTTTGATTTCCTTTGCTCGGTGTGTAATTCAGCGGATGTATACCTAATGACAACAGATCTTTGTCCTGCACATCGAACCCAGATACTAAACGAAGTCAGAGAAAAGCTGAGATACCACCGGCCGTGTTATATGGTGGCAACTCAGTGCATCGAGGCTGGCGTGGATATCAGTTTCGATGTGATGTATCGGGCTCTGGCACCGTTGGAGAGTATCATTCAGGCTGCTGGCCGCTGCAATAGAAGTGATGCGACAAAACGTGGAAAATTTTCTGTTTTTCTCCCGGACGAAGAAAAACTTTATCCGGATGATTTCTATCGGCAGGCTTCCAACGCAGTGCTGACTTTGATTGCAAGGCATGAGATTGACCTCAATGATTTGAGCCATATTCAGGAATATTACAAAATTCTCTATGGAAATGGTCAGGTACGTCAAAAGAAAGAGCTTTCTGATGCAATCAAAAATATGGATTTCCATGGAGTTGCGAAAGCATATCGACTGATTGAAGATAATCAGCTGCAGATTCTGGTTCCTTGTCCTGGAAAAGAGGATGTGTTCCAGGCCCTTGCTGAAGAAGGAAGAGAATTTGGTGTAACTGCAGCATGGATGCGGCGGGCTGCACCATATACAGTGCATAGTTATCAAAGGACGCAGGTTTATGAAATGTGTGAGCAGTTATTTGTCTATACAGGAACTCACAGAGTAAAGAATGACTGTAACTGGTATATTTTATCGAATCCTGTGCTGTACCATAATAAGAAAGGATTACAGCTTTCCGCAGAGTTTAATGGAATTATTTAAGAAGGAAGTGAGGAAATGAAAGAAATTGTTGTTGACATTTGGGGAGACTTTGCCTGCTTCAGCCGCCCGGAATCGAAAGTAGAGCGGCTGACTTATCCTGTCCCGACACCGTCTGCTGTGCGTGGTGTGCTGAGCGCAATTTATTCCAAACCCAATGAATTTTACTGGCAGATTACACAGGTTGAAGTTTTGACAAAGCCATCTTACGTAACCTTCAAACGAAACGAAGTCAAAGAGAAAATTCCGGAGCAGCCGAAGGAGGCAGTACAAGTGGATCTGACTGGTGGTGGAAATAAGGGCCGTACCCAGCGCCAGACAGTTGCGTTGAAGAACGTACGCTATCGGGTTCATGCAAAAATTTGCAAGCGCCCTGAATTCCCGGGGACTGAGGAGCAACTGTACAATCAGGCTCTTCGGCGGATTCGGACAGGTCAATGCTTTTTCCAGCCTTCTTTGGGATTGCGGGAATTTACAGCCTATTTTGAAGAAGGAACTGAACCGGTACAGCCGATTGATCTGAATCTGGATTTAGGCCTGATGCTGTATGATGTCTTTGATCTTCACGAATATGCAGTAACGAAAAAAACAAAACCTTATGTGACGCTTTTTCGTGCTCAGCTGAAAAACGGTATTATGCAGATTCCGGATTTTGACAGCCCAGATGTTCTGCGCCCGGAGGTATAATGGTATGCTTTACGAATTATATGAATATGCGATAAAGAATCATCTGGCGGCTCGTCCGGGATTCAAGCCCAAACACGTCAAAGCCTATGTGTGCCTCAGCGTTCACGGAGAATTCCTTTGTATTGACCCGGGGCCGGAAGATACCACTATTTGTCCGGATATGGGCTCTATGGCTCAGGGCGCTACGAAGTGTAATGTTTTGGTGGAGAAACGGCTCATTCCTTTGAGCAATGAAAAACCGCAAAAGCATAGCTTTTACATGGAGGCATTAAAAGAAGCTGCAGCAAAGATCCCTCTGGCTGCTGTTCTGGGGGCAGTACTTGCAGATCAAAGCAAAGTGGAACGTATCAACCAAAGCCTTGATGAGCAGAAAATAAAGCCGGGTGATATCATTGGCTTTAAGGTAGATGGAATCCCCCTGGAGACTTTGGTGGATGATTGGTGGCCGGAATTTTTGGAAAAGCAAAATGCCGGCAGAAAAAGTGATAACAAAAAACGATGCTTTATTACAGGTAAAATGGAAACCCCGTTATCCACAGTACCAAAAATCGCAGGATTGCGTGCAGTTGGAGGACACAGCAGCGGAGACGCGATTGTATGCTTTGATAAAGATGCATTTTGCTCTTACGGATTAAAAAAGGCAGAAAATGTAAGCATCGGCGAGGACAGTATTGTTGCCGTCAATGCTGCTTTGACAGAACTCATCCAAAATGCTAAAAATCTTGCCGGTGCAAAGTGGGTGCACTGGTATAAGGAGCCTCTTTCTTCGGAAGAGGTTGACTCTCTGGGAGAAATGTTCGGCGGTCCGGTAACCGAGGAAGAGGATGAAGAAGACACAGCAGTTTCTGCTGCGAGGGCAGACGTTCAGGCAGACAGACTGATTGAAAGTCATCGAACGGGTGAGCAAGCTTCGGCACTGAACGATAATATCTACTATATTATGCCGATATCCGGTGCAGGAGGTCGGATAATGATCCGTGGATGGCAACAGGGAAGTTATGAAGAACTTCAAAAAGCTATGAATACATGGTGGGAGGATTTGGCACTGTGTGTTCCGTCCGGAGGAGGAATGCTCCGACGGCCACCCATTGGAAAAATTAATTACCGTCTGCTCAAAGTTCAAAATAGCGGAAAATCTGTTTCAGACCGGATGAGGGATGAACTTTCCGGACTGGAACCGCGGTTGATTTTTGCAATTCTCAACCAGAATCCGCTGCCTGATGCTGTGGCGGCACGTGCGTTGCAGTATATTCGTTCGAAGTTGCTTGATAAAGATAATGCAGATCAGGGAAGAGAACCGATACCTGACCCTGTATCCTGCCAGATCCTGAAAGCGTGGATCATCAGAAAAGACAGATTATACCAACAAGGAGGAACTACCATGCAAGAAACCTGTAATCCGGATTATCCTGAGGTTGCCTATCAGTGCGGCAGAATGATGGCAGTATATGCTGCTATCCAGACTAAGGCGATGGGAAAAAATTTGGGAGCCGGTGTCATTCAGCGTTACTATACCTCAGCCAGTACGACGCCTGCACTGGTGTTTGGACGACTGAGTCAGCTATGCCAGCACCATCTGGCGAAAATCGACAGCAGGGGAACAGTAGTTTACTACGAAAATCTATTGTCAGAAATCTCTCAAAAAATCGGAACAGAGATTCCTGTAACACTGAACCTGCGTCAGCAGGCTGAGTTTTCTCTGGGATACTATCAGCAGCGTGCTGCTATGTTTCAAAAGAATACAGATAAGACCAATAAGGAGGAACAATAATGGCTATCCAGAATCGCTATGAATTTATGTACTACGTCCAGTGTATCAACGGTAATCCCAATGGTGATCCCGACATGGGAAATGCTCCGCGTATTGATCCGGAAACCATGCAAGGGTACATTACCGATGTGGCAACCAAGCGCCGTATCCGCAACTATATTCAGAACGCATTTGCCGACCAGCCCGGTATGGGTATCATCATGCAGCAGGGGACAACCATTAATAAGTTTATCGCCCGGGCACATGAAGAAGTGGCAGAGGAGGATACCTGCGCCAAGAATACCAACCGGGTTTATGCAGCGCGTCAGTGGTGCTGTGAACACTTCTTTGACGTACGTACGTTTGGTGCAGTCCTTTCGACCGGTCCCAATGCCGGACAGGTCCGCGGCCCGGTTCAGATCACATTTGGCCGTTCCATTGACCCTGTTCTTTTTCGGGATATCTCCATTACCCGGATGTGTGTAGCTGATGGCCCGGATAAGGCAAGCACTTACGCAGAGTTTGAAAAATGGGAGCAGGCTCAGCCGCAGGATAAGCTGCGAACAATGGGCCGAAAACAGTTCATCCTCTTCGGCCTGTACGAGGTCCGAGGTTTTATCAGCGGTAATCTTGCAAAAGAAACCGGTTTTAATGAAGCAGACCTGAAAGCTCTCTGCGAGGCAATCCTTAATATGTATGAGCATGATCATTCTGCAAGTAAGGGTGAAATGGCGGTTGTGTCCCCTTTGATCCTGTTTAAGCATGTTGGAACAGACTCGGATGCAAAACAGCGTGCACGTCAGGCGCTGCTTGGCTGTGCACCGGCCCAACGTTTGTTTGACCTTGTCCATGTGGAACGGAAGCCGGGATTGCCTTATGCCCGGGATTTCAGAGATTACACGGCCAAGATCGACCTGTCCAGAGTACCCAAAGGCGTGGAGGTTGGCTTCCAGCGGGATGCCATGGGAGAAATCGTCTGGAATCAGCTTCCGGAAGATGAGGACTGGATGACCTGTGAAAAATGAGGACCGGCTGCCCCTGTCCTATGTGGGGCAGTACCACTATTGTCCACGCCGAGCTGCGCTGCTGATGAATCAGCAGATCTGGAACGAAAACGAATATACCATGGAAGGCCGATTGGAGCATCAGTGAGTTCATACTGGGCGGATTGAACGCCGCGGCCCCTTTTTAAAGCTATATGAGTTTTCTGTTTATTCGGATACCTTGATGCTTTCGGGGAAATGTGACTGCATTGAGGCAAGACGGTCACAAACCGGCGCAGTTCTCCCAGAAGATGATGGCTTTTACCAGCTATATCCAATTGAATATAAGCATGGCCGGGTGAGGCAGGAAAAAGAATATGAGATACAGCTATGTGCACAGGCAATATGTCTGGAAGAGATGTATCACACAACAATCCCGGAAGGGGCACTTTTTTACATTGATGCACACCAGCGTGTCCCTGTAGTGTTGACGCAAGATCTGAGGAAGCTGACAATTCAGACAGCAAAGCGGCTCTGGGAGTGTTTTCAAGAACAGAGTCTCCCTGCAGCTGAGAAAAGTCCAAAATGCAGGAAGTGTTCATTGCTGGATGAGTGCATGCCGATGCTGAACCATTCAGCTCATACTTATTGCAGGGGACTATTGCTGGAACTGCAGGAGGGAGAATGATGAAACCGTTACAAAATACGCTGTATGTGACTACGCAGGATAGTTATTTGTTCTGGGAAAATGAGTGCATTGCCATTAAAGTAGGGGGTCAGGAAAAGGTGCGAGTTCCTGCCCATGCGCTGGAATCAATTTTTTGCTTTGGAAATGCGACAGTATCCACGCCGCTGATTCGCTTTTGTGGGGAACGGGGCATCGGACTGACCTTTTTGTCGGAAAATGGTCGGTTTTATGGACGAATTCATGGTCCGGTCAGCGGAAATGTTTTGCTGCGGCAGAAGCAGTTCATCAGCGCATCAGATCCGATTTTTGCAGCGAGGATTTCATCGCGGTTTCTAACAGGCAAGCTGTTAAACGAGAAGAATATGCTCCTTCGCAAAGCCAGAGATATTCAGGATAGCGATGTTTCCGGTCAGCTGCGAGAAAAAGCACAGGAGATCGCTGCGCTCAGCCAGGATCTGACACAGCCGGCGGGATTGGATTCCCTGCGTGGTACAGAAGGGGCTGCAGCCAATGCCTATTTTTCCTGCTTTGATCTGATGCTGAAAGCGAAAGATCCGGGATTGCGGTTTGAGGTGCGCTCGAGAAGACCGCCCAAAAATGAAGTCAATGCAGTTCTGTCCTTCCTGTATATGCTTTTGAAAAATGACATGCAGTCTGCTTTGGAAGCAGTGGGATTGGACCCGGCCTGTGGCTATCTGCATACACTTCGTCCAGGTCGGCCGGCATTGGCATTGGATTTGATGGAGGAGCTTCGTGCTCCGCTGTGTGACCGGCTGGCCTTGTCCTTGTTTAATAAGGGGCAGCTTCGCAAAAAGGACTTTTCCAGCGAGCTGGGGGAATATGCGCTGAGTGATTCTGCCCGTAAAACTGTTCTTTCCGCATGGCAGAGCCGCAAAAGGGAAGTAGTGCAGCATCCATTTCTGAAAGAACGGATCGAAATCGGCCTGATTCCGTTTGTGCAGGCCCAGATGACAGCTCGGTATCTGCGTGGAGATCTGGACGATTATCCGCCTTTCATCTGGAGGTGATGGAATGCTGATTGTAGCAACCTATGACGTGGATACGACAACTCCATCCGGAGCCAAAAGGCTGCGGCATGTTGCAAAAGCCTGTGAAAAGCTTGGTGTACGGGTTCAGAATTCGGTTTTTGAACTGATGATAGATCAAGCTCAATTCATAAGCTTGGTTCATTCTCTGGAGAAAATCATTGATCCCAATGCGGACAGTGTCCGTTTTTATCGACTTGGCAATCACTATGAGGGAAAAATAACGTTTATTGGGAAACCTCTACGCATTCAGCAGGATGAAACATTGATTTTATAATTTGGTTAGCGCGGAACCGTTTCATGCACCAAAACCTAGGGGTTCCGTGCAGAATCTGTCAGGAAAACAGACTTGCTTTCGGCGCAATTGGTTTTGCATCCGAGAGAAAACTCTGAATATCTGATTTATGTGCAGCATTTTTACAGAAAAGGAAAGACGATTTTGTTCAAAAATGCTGATGCCCCCCTCGCGGGGGCATGAATTGAAACTCAATCCATCCGGAGAAATGCTGCTGCCCTGGCAGATGCCCCCCTCGCGGGGGCATGAATTGAAACTGGTATACTCCGAATTCTATGAACTATCCCGTCGATGCCCCCCTCGCGGGGGCATGAATTGAAACATAAAGTATATTTGTAAGCAATAAACAAGGTAGGAGATGCCCCCCACGCGGGGGCATGAATTGAAACAGAAGAACTGAAAAGTGAGTGGAGCGACAGCATCAGGATGCCCCCCACGCGGGGGCATGAATTGAAACATGCCGCAGAGGATATTTATAATTGCTATTTATAGATGCCCCCCACGCGGGGGCATGAATTGAAACATAAAAAAACTTGGTATCCGCCCAAAAAACTAGCTGATGTCCCCCCACGCGGGGGCATGAATTGAAACTCTGTCAAGACGCACATATTCGTCAATCAGATACAGATGCCCCCCCCACGCGGGGGCATGAATTGAAACTAACATACGCAGCCGGACATTCAGGGGAAGCACAAGATGCCCCCCTCGCGGGGGCATGAATTGAAACTTGAGCCTAGGAGCATATGCACCCACCCCCTAATTGATGCCCCCTCGCGGGGGCATGAATTGAAACACATGTAAAGGGTAAAATAAACGGCCTACGGCCGGATGCCCCCCTCGCGGGGGCGTGAATTGAAACTGGGATCATTGGGAAGAGTTCAACGGTGCGAATCGATGCCCCCCTCGCGGGGGCATGAATTGAAACCGATTGCCGCAGATTGTGGTACTGGGATGGTGCGATGCCCCCCACGCGGGGGACATGAATTAAATCGGACTTCTCCATTGCACAGCTCATCAAAAGTTTAAACAATGCCAAGGACGTTTGAATGCTGGAAGACAGCACAGAGTTGAATCTTCGGAACCAGAAATTTAATTAGAAGCAGACTGTAAAACAAGCTATCCAACAGCTTGTATCGGAAGTCAGAATACAATTGTGACGCAATACAGAAAGCAGTTATGGAGGTGATATCAAACAAAAAGATAACGATTATGCTTAAAGATATGGATAGAGTATCGTAGATGGGGTGGAAAGTCTATTTGCAGTAGATGGTGGGTAATATGCGAGCTTACCTTCTGGTAGGGGGTATGCATCTTTCCGTTACAATGCCGGAATGTACTGCCTTGGTGTTGCTGACGATAAAATTAGCAAATGATACTGTTGCTTTTTACATTATTACAACTGACGATTACACATATATAATGTACTGCGCTTAGCAGAAGGAAAGGAGAAGTGAAAATGTCTGTTTCTGAAAAAGTAAAGGGAATGTTAGCGCTCACTGGACGAAAGCAGAACGAACTTGCTGAAGCGTTCAATACGAGCAAGCAGGTGATGAGCAATAAGATGGCACGGGATAGCTGGCCTACAAAAGACTTGGTTAAGGCTGCTGAATTTTGTGGATGTAAAGTTGCAATTATCCTGCCTGATGGTCAACAGATCATCCTGGATCTGGAGCAAGACAATGAATAAAAAACCGGATAAAATGATCGGGAGTGCTAAGGACAGTTTACTGAAATTAGTACAATGAGCATTGCAACAGGACAAAAAATGCCGAGAAGGACTGTAAAAAAGTTCTTCTCGGCTTTCCTTTTTATCCGCACATTCGTATTTCAGAACGACTTCCTGTAAAATGTAGATACAATCAAAATACAGGAGGTTAAGCGTATGACAAAGACGATTTTTGAAATCGGTGTATGGGAAAATCACCGCAGGAAATTTCTTAAAGAATATCATAGAATAAAATACGACAACCTGCTGACATCGAGCAAATTGTATCCACACCTTGCAGAGGTAGAACAGCAGGCACGGAAGAGCGTTATTTACTCTTCCGTGTACTTATTTTTATTTAAAAGTTGGTCTATTATACTTATCCGAATGATTCTACCACTTCTTTAGAACAGATTTACTCAGCTTTCTACCTTCTGTGTAACCTGTACCTGACGGCTTTTTGAGTCGGTTATGGTACGTTTTCTGGAGGAATCCTCATGCTGGGAAGCGGGTCCGCAGGCACAGAGACACAGTACCATTGACAGGGCCAGTAAACAAGCAAAAAACGTTTCATAAAGTCACCTCTTTGATTTTATAAAAACGTTTTAGCAGGAAACGGAACCGGGTATAAGCCGGGAGGGGAGATATTTTACGTTCAAAGTAAAATAAATGGCAGGACACGAATCGTGCCCTG
>JAHHRY010000004.1 GCA_020025535.1 Oscillospiraceae bacterium
CCGTTGATCACAAAGGTGCCGCCGTTGGTCATGATGGGGAAATCACCCATAAAGATTTCCTGTTCCTTGATTTCGTCCGTCTCTGTGTTGCGCAGACGCACACGCACCTTAATGGGCTTTGCGTAGGTTGCATCCCGCTCCTTGCACTCCTCGATAGTGTACTTAGGCTTGTCCTCCATGGAGTAATCCAGGAAACTCAGCTCAAGCTTACCGGAGAAATCGGTAATGGTACCGACATCCTTAAACACTTCCCGCAGGCCTTCATCCAGGAACCACTGATAGGAGTCCTTCTGAATTTTCAACATATTGGGGATCTCGAGGATCTCTTCGTACTTCGCGTAAGATTTACGCATGGTCTTGCCGAACATAACGTCCTTGACCATTGCCATATGGATCATCACAGCCTTTCTTTCGGCCTAAGCCTAAATGTTGTGTTGCTTACAAATTTGATACGTCAGGGGCAGTTGTCAATATTGTCTAACTTCCTACTTGACATCCGCCATTTCCTATGCTATTATGACCATGCGAATAAGGATGGGCTTGTATGGGCATAGTATCACAGTATGGACTACCATTGTACTATACCAATACCGGTTTGTCAATGGGTTAATGCAGATTTTCCGAGGATTTTTCCTCGGATTTTTACGTTTATGTAGAATATCGGGCGTCTGTACTGTTTGTACAGACGCCCGATTCGTTTATTTTACCGATAAATGCAGGACCTGACGCATTTGCCGCAGCCAATGCACTTGTCCGGATCGATGACAGGATATGCAAATCCTTCCTCATCCGGCTGCATGGAAATCGCATCCACCGGACACGCCGCCATGCAGGCCGTGCAGCCGCAGCAGCGCTCTTTGCTTTCCCAGAGAACGGGAATTTCCTTCTCTTTCATAGGCTCAACGACCTCGTTTCGTCACTTTTTCCAGAAGCTTCTTAAAAATCGACCACAATTCCCCGCGCACGATCAGAAGAATCACCACCACGGCACCCAGTGCAGCCGGATACCTCCACACAGAAGGCACAAGCATCACCGCCGATTCTGCCACCAGCACCGCGAATACCGAAACAACCTTCCAGATCTGGATTTTCAGCTTGATCACCCGCTGACAGTAGATGTAACTTACCACCCACTCCGCAGCGAAGGCGATCATGGTCGCATAGGCTGCGCCCATGGCACCGAATGCAGGAACCAGCACGAAATTCAGTCCAAAGTTTACCGCCGTACCGCATACCACGGTAATGCACAGTTCCTTGGACATTTTTGCCGCCCGGAAAATGGAGTGATAATATCCGGACAGACTGGAGAACACCGCTGCCACCACCAGAGGCGGCACAAATCTCCACGCCACGAAAAATTCCTGAGCAAACAAAATCGAGCCCAGCAGCTCTGACAGCAGAATCAGTCCTGCCGCACAGACCACTGCAAAGAAGATGTAATACTGGTGAATGGTGGAATAGAACGTGTTATCGCCGTCCTTGTTCTGATAGGCTTCGATGGCGGACAGCTGCCACGCCTGGTTAAAGATTTCCGTCACCACCGTCAAAACAGAAGGGATCTTGTGTGCCACGCTGTAAAGTCCGCTGGCACCCATGCCGGCGAAACCGATAATGAAGTATTTATCCAGCGAGTTGTTTGCCCACCAGGCCACCTTGCTGGGGATCATGGGGACGCAATAGCGGAGCATATCCTTGAGAAGGCCTCTGTTCAGGGACATCTTCCCCACTTCGCGGAACACCCCTGCTCCGAAGAACACCACTACAGCCGTAGCAAAATAGGCAAAAATCATGCTGAAAAGGTAGCCGTTCAGGCCTTTTTTCAGGCATACCAGCATCAGGATATTGCAGGCCACGGTCAAAGCCGTCTGCAAAACGCCCTGAATTGCCACCCATTTGACACAGTTGATGCCACGCAGATAATAAGAAAGCGTGGTTGTCAGACAGTATCCGGAGAAAATCAGTACCAATTGCCACCAGTACTGCCATGCAACGCCGCCGATCAGCCATGCGACAGGAGTTGCCGCCAGCAAAATCACTACGGAGCCTGCTACGGACAGCAGGCTGATTCCCAGCACGTCTCCCCTTTTGACGCCTTCATCAAAAGAAAAACGCAGGACGCCCTCGATCAGCGAAAGCGTCAAAATTGGGAACAAAATATTGGTGATATTGTTCAGCAGATCCGCCGTGCCATATTCCTCTGTCTGCAAATAACTGGTATACAGCGGCAGCAGAAGAAACACCAGCAGCTTGGACGAGAAGTTGCTGATGGCAAAAAGCGCCGTATCCGCAGACAGTTTTCGATATCGGTTCACGGGTATGCCTCCTGTTACTTTTTCAGCAGTTTCCGAACCCCACGCTTCAGCTTTGTGGGGATTCTGTATTTTACACGGGTTTTGATACGGCCCAGCGTACCAACTTTGGGAGTCAGAGCGGCAACGCCCTGCGTGTGCAGCATCTGGTAGAATTTTTCCCGGCGTTCCGGCTTCTTTGCAGGCTCCGTCAGCTGATGATTGGTCCTGGCCTCCGCCGCAAAATCCGTAGGAACCATGTCACAGTCAGGGACTGCTTCCACCAGTGCTTTTCCCTTCTCGGTGTTGATCCGCACCAGAGAAATCGCTTCCGTAGGATGGAAGTTTCCGTCATTGCTGTCGCCAAGGCTCACATCGCTGTGGCGCACCTCTCCCGGGAAGGGACAGTGGTAGCAGCAGGGCCGCAGGCTGCTGCTGCCCAGAAACGCTCCATAATACGGGTCTTCCCAGCCGAACCGGCGGTAAGACTTCCCATTCACTGTAAAACGGATGATATAACCGTGTCGGTCGGTGGGTCCGGGATTACGGAACGTAAAATTCTCCACTTTTCCGCCGTATTGCTTTTCCAGATAGCCGATATACTCCCGGAAGAATCCGGGACTTGGCACGCCGTGGCAGAAAATATCCACGGTGCAGAGGTTTTCATATTCTTTTCCCAAAAACTTCTGCAGCCCCGCCACCTGACAGGGCGTACCGGAAAACAGTACCTTTCTCCCCTGCTTCAGGTCGGCAGCCACATTCCGGAAGGTGTTGCCCATGTCGCTCTGCACATATTTTGACCCCTGCAGGCGATAAAGTTCCTCCGGCTCCGAAACCGCAATATGCCGGGTCACGCAGTTTTCATCCATGGTGCAGCCATAGACAGCCGCCCCCGGATTTCCCTGCAGGAACGCCTTGGCAATGGCATAAAATCCGCCGCCGGAGGCGCTTCTTCTCGCACCCTTTTCTCTGTCATAGAGAAGTATAGCGTTATCAGGCATTTTGGATGGCCTCCTTCAGCCAGTTCAGAGAGGAAACGCTGTCCTCCGTCACCTTCCGGGAAGCGGCAGCCACATCCCGGTTATCGAATGCGGCATTCTCCACCGGATTGCCCGGTTCATAGAAACGGCTGCACAGATCGTAGCGCTGGAGCAGTCCCTCCACGCGCTTGGGATTGGAGCCGAACTTTACGCTGTAGAACGGCACCTGATTGATAATGGAGAAGCAGGTACCGTGGAAAGAATTGGTCACTACAAAAGCCGCCTCCCGGATCAGTTTGACAAACATCTCAGGGGTTGCGTCGTGGATACAGTAATCCACAGGCTTTTTCCGGCTGGACAGGGTGATGACCGCCGTTTTTGCGCCGATTCTGTCCGCAATGCTGCGGGCCAGCTTGTTCAGGCTGTCGAAGCCGTCTCCCAGTGCATAGATCAGAACATACTTTTCCTGAATAGGATTGACAAGCTTTTCCAGGTCAAACATCTGTCCCCACTCCGTCCTGTCAAAATGGAGGGTAGGATCCAGAGTCAGCTCCACAGGACGATTCAGTTTTTTCTGCAGGTAATCCTGTGCCACCGGTTCCCGAACCGCCAGCGCAGAAAAATCCGACAGGCAGCGCACCAGATTCTGTTCGTCTGCAATTTCAAAATTCAGGCTGCCCATGCTGGAGGCGAAGGAGATTTTCTTCTTCACGTCGGGGCTGTCCAGAAGAAACACCGGGTCAAACTGACCGGTGATCTGCGGATTCCACACCTGATCGCTGCCGACACAGAAAACATCTGCATCCTGCACCTTGCCCAGCTCTGCCACATCGGTAACCCGGCAGGTGTAGTCCATGCGATCTGCATAGAAAGCACCAAAGTTGTGCTTACCATTGCGGCCGGCGCCAAAAACATAACGGGCAGCTGCTGTGCGAAGCTTTTGCTTCAGAGGTTTTTTCTGAAACAAAAATCGCCAGGAATTCTGGGCAGCTTCATATTTATTTTCATAGTTCAATACCTGTGCCTTGTATCCAAGCTTTTCCACAGCCTTATAGGTGGCGAACAACTGCAGCGCTGCGCCGTAGTTGCCGGAATTGCTGTAGGTAACAACACACACATTTTTCGGCTTGTTCATAATATTACCTCTTCATCGGACCGATTATAATTGCAGCCTCAGTTTTGCCGGATGGCACTGTCCCGCCGGGTCATACTGCCTGATAATTGCAGGAATATTGGCCGCCAGAACGCCCAGCACATAGAAATGTCCATAAAGATCGTAGGTATCCATCAGCAGCATAATAAAGAATGCGAACAGTGCAAAAGCCAGCAGTTTTCCCACCGGGTGGCTTTTGAACCGCACCAGAGGTCTGATGATGGTGCAGAATGCGGAAGAATACACGATGGCACCTATCAGTCCCGTCTGATACATCACATTCAGCAGATTGTTGTGCAGATGGACATACCAGAATTTCTTCTGAATCACCGCATCCGATTCCAGGCCGCAGCCGAACAGGAAGTGACTCAGATCGGAGAACAGATATTTTTTGCCCTTTGCCCACAGCCGCAGGCGGGCATCCAGTGTGTCGCTCTTGCCGAAAATGCCATATGTCAGCCAGTCCCAGGCATCCAGCGTATCCATAAAGGTCATCGTCACCCAGAGCAGCAGATAGATTATAAGATACAGCCGGTAATCCGCCACGGCAATGGATACTTTGTCCACGATCAGGAAATAGGCCATCATAATCAGCAGGCCGATCATGGCGCCCACCGCCCATTCGGTAATCAGGGTTGCCAGACATACCGCATGGATGGCGTATTGCTTCCAGGTAAGTCTTCCCACCGTCAGGTATGCGTACATACTGGACAAGCAAATCAGCGGCAGCATCCAGAACACAAAGCGATTGTGCATTCCAAGGAAGAATACGGGGCTGTTATTTTCCGTCAGGTACAGTCCCCGGGGGATAAATACCACCGTAAAAAAGTTCAGCACCACATACACCGTCAGGATGGCGCAGATTGTCCGCAAAAAGCTCAAAAGGTTTCGCTTGATGGCGGTTTCAAACAGCACGATTTCACCGGTGATGGTGGCCGCACCTATGATCGCCTGTGCAATGTTTCCCTGTCGGAACACGGTGATCAGAATATAGATTACCTGATAGGCAATCACAGCCCAGGTAAATTTTGAAAGTTTCACACAGCTGACAATGGCATACGCCGCCGTCAGTGCCAGACTTACCATCCGCAGCCCGTTGAACAGCAGGCTGAGCGTAGGATGCCAGCTGGCAAAAGGAGGCTTCAGATAACCGATCAGGCACACCGTCAGAATCACTGCCGAGCAGGTAACGGTGAGCTCTTTAGGCATTTTCAGCTGAAGTTTTTCCAATTTGCTTTCCCTCCATGCAGCAGTGTCCAGACATTCTCATCCAGATCAGCAGCATCAAAGCCTCTTGCGCGCAGCAGTTCCCGGTTGTTCCGCCGCGTCACGTTCTGAGAAAGGATGGTTCCTGCCCAGGTTTCGTTGCTCTCTTCCAACGGCAGGAAAGTCACATCTCCGGTCATATTGACTTCCGTTGTCACAGCAGCCGATGCCACGCAGGGCAGACCTGCTCCCTGTGCCTCCACCAGAGTTACGGGGAAGCCTTCTGCCAAAGACGGCAGCGCAAAGCAGTCCATCGCCTGCATGGGAATTTCCGTATTCCGGGTGCTGCCATAGAACACAACATCATCCGATATTCCCAGCATCTGTGCTTTTTCCCGAAGCATGGCTTCGTCCTCGCCGTCGCCCACCAGCAGCAGTCTGACATCGGCACGTTTTTTCTTTGCTGCCGCCAGAATATCCAGCAGACGGGTCTGATTTTTCACCTGTGTCAGCCGACCAACATGGCCGATGACAAAAGCATCTTCCAGCCCCAGCTGCCGGCGAATCTGCATTCTCTTCTCTTCGTCGAAAGCAAACCTTGCCAGATCCACTGCATTCGGCACCAGAATCGCTTCTGTGCTTTTCTTGCCAAACAGCCACCGGGCTGCGGGCGTTGAGCAGGCCAGCTTGAGGCTTGCCATATTTCCGATCCACCAGCGGTTGAAGTTATGAATCGGCTCTCTCCGGTCATGCACCTCCCGGGAATGGGAATGCAGCACGATTTTGTATCCCTGCATCTTTGCGAAGAGATACGGCACCGGATAATACAGCCCGCTGGTATTGAAATATATTGTATCATAAGTTCCCTTCAGCTGCCTGAAAAGCCGCCAGAGGGACTTGATATTCTTCATAAGCTCCCGCTTGGGAGGGATAAAGAAAAAATCTGCGCCATACCGCTTCAGCGTGTCTTCGTAGACGGTCTTCCCGCCCAGAATCACATAACCATAACGCTGTGCACCGGTTTTGGAATAGCGAAGCAGATTGAGAGCATATTCCTCCACCCCGCCAAAGCCTTCCAGCATGGCATAAATCAGAACTTTTCCCATACTTCTTCCTTTACTGCGCCGTCGCCGGCGTTGATTCCGGCCTGCTGCTGGCGTATACGCACATATACGCCGTAAGGCCCGCGCTTACACAGGGCAAGCAGTTTTTGCTTTTTGTACCGGGAGAGTTCCTGAGACATTTCCTCTTCTCCCAGATAGGGGTTATGTGCCTCGATTTCCGCTTCTGCGGGGGCACCGGGGTTTTCCTTGACCGCAAAGCCCTCCGGCGTAATAAAGAAGCGGTCTGCCCGGATACATTCGTCATCCAGAATGGCGATCTTCCGTTTCTGCAGGTGGATATAGGCCATTTTCTGATAAAAGGCCTGACCGTTTTCGGCTTTCACCCGATAAAGCTCGCCGTTTTCCCAGTAAAACGCCTGATGTGGCGGATTATCCATCAAGGTCCGGCAGCGGAGCTGGCGGAACCGGGCATCGGCTTCCACATAGGGAATCCCGAACTGTGCATTCACGCCGTTCTGTCTGGCGATGCGCTGGATACCCGTGGTTTCATCAAATGCGTAAATTGCGTTTTTCTGAGCGACGGTCCGGTAATCAAAAATGGCACCGGGCTGCCGGAACAGGTTATTCATCTTCTCGCAGTTGCGATACAGCGAAAAATGGCCGCCGTTGAACACGCCGTCCACTTTTGACAGGGTATCCTGACTGACAAAATCGGAGATCCTGCCAAACACCAGATCCATGTCGCAGTAGCCCCAGAAGTCAAAGCCCCTCAGCTCATTTTCCAGCATCAGACCGAACATAGGGCGAAAATCGCAGACCCTGTAGGCCTTTTCCAGACTGGGCTTTGCTACGATTTTGCGGGCGCGCTCCATAAAATCTTCTTTCGTAAAGGAAATATGCTTCACGTTGGAAGGCAATTGGCAGGAAGGAGCATGGTCGCACAGGAGCAAAAAGGTATATTCCGGATTCTTTTCACAGCTTTTCAGCCAGATCGGCAGATAGTCCGGGAGTTTTCCGAACCAGCACACCACAAAAGCAGCAGATATATCATTCATCATATCATCACTCGTTCTTCCACCACATATTGGGGCGGATATGGTTATAGGCAATGTTTGCCAGTCCTGCCAGCATACCCTGCGGCAGCTTGTGCCAGAACCGGTACTTGGCCTTTGCCTTGGACGAGCGGGTATCCTCGCTCATTTCCGGCCATGGAGTCATACGCTTATAGTGCATATAGGTATCTGTGAGAGGATGGTCGCAGCCCTGCACCCAGGGCCGGCTCAGCATATAGAAATTCCGGGTAAAGTGGATGATCACCGGGTTACGAACACCGGCCTCCACCTCTTCCCGGGTGTAAAAATCCGTCGGCTTCCGCCAGCGCAGAAGGTTGTCGTACCGGAAAGCAAAGAACAGGGTATAAACATTATACTTAGGCTCCAGACGATAAATTCTGCCTCTGCAGGACCAGTTCATCAGGGTCTGCTCAAAGAAGAATACGTTGCCGTTCTGCTCGCGGATCCGGTTGCAGATTGCCTCAAAAATCTTCTCTTCCCGCCACTTTTTCAGGTCCACCAGATACATTCCCGCATTGCAGTAGATATGGTTTTCTTCCATACGGAACTGGCGGCGGTAGGCCTTCAGGTTCATGCAGTCGGACACGCCTGCAAGGATATTTCCTTCCATATCCAGATTCCACAGCTCATCCAGAGGTCCCAGTACCAAAGTATCGCTGTCCAGACACAGGACTCGCTCCACAGATTCCGGCAGCAGCTCTCCGATGCACATTCTGGGATAGGAGTGGCCCATCTGGTAACGGCTTTCAAACGGGAAGCCCATGATCTCACTGGGATCGGGGGCAGGAATATAAGTAACTTCTGCCTCATATTTTGCCAGCATTTCTGTAAGTTTATCCCTGTTTTCCTGAGAAATACCGTCATCTACGATATAGAAATGGATATTCTTCATATGCCGGTTATTCTCCAGCAGCGAGATAGCTGACGTTGCCAGAACGCCTACAAACAGATCACTGGAAAAATACAGTACATTCATATATTAACTCTCCTGCGAATGCAAAATCCGGGCAATGCCCTGAGAGAAATCGGTCTTCGCTCTCCAGCCGGTGTCCTGTGTCAGCTCTGACACATCGGCCTGCAGGTGCATCACCTGCTTTTCCCCGTAGGGAACGGCACCGAAATTCAGTGAACACTCAGGATTCACCAGCGCCCGGATACATTCAATATAATTTTTCAGGGGGCAGGCTTTTCCGCTGCCCAAAACATAGGTCTTTCCGTTGACGCCACGTTCTCCCAACAGGCGCAAAGCCTCTGCCGCGTCGCCGCTGTAAAGATAGTCCCACAGCTGTTCGCCCTTCGTAAGCGCAGGCGGGGTATTGGCTTTCAGCTTTGCTATGGTTGACATAACCATACTGCCAGCACCGTCATTGGGGCCATAGACGCTAAGGATCCGCACCCAGATATGCTCCATGTTCAGCTGAGCTGCCCGGCTTCTGGTCATCAGACCGGCGCAGAGTTTCGCCATGCCATAGCCCATTTCCGGGAAAACCGGCGTATCCGGCCGAAGCAGGCCCTCTACCCTGCCGTACTCCGCCTGTGAACCGGCACCGACAAATCGTTTACAGCCGAATCTGGCTGCGGTTTCCACCGCAGCCAGGGCATAACGAACATTCTGATTTTGCAGATACATATTCTCCCGGTCAGCACCGGTGGTGCCTTCCCAGGCGAAATGATAGAACACATCATATTCTTTTCCGGTGTCATTTTCCAGCGTCTCCAGCTCCTGCAGCCGGCAGAACTTCCGTTCCACCAGAGGATGCTCCGGAATCAGACAGTTCCGGGAAGACCCCTCGCGGCAAAGCACCAGAACCTCGATATTCTGCTCAATGAGCTCCCGCACCAGCGCAGTTCCAACTGCTCCGGTAGCACCGGTAATGATGGCTCTTTTCATAGTACCTCCGTTACTCCTCATCGATCAGAGGGATAAACATGATCTTTTTCAGTTCCTCTTTGGGCAGGAACGGAGCCAGATCCTCCAGAGGAGGAGATACCAGGCTGCCGTCTGCCAGACGCTTGGTACCGGACTTGGGTTCCCAAACCTGCTTGCTGTCGGTAAAGATCTCGCAGAATACAGGGCCTTCTGCTGCCAAAGTAGCATCTACGGCCTTTTTCATTTCTGCGGTGGTCTTGCCGCTGAAATAGGGGTAGCCAAATGCTTCCGCAATCTTCCGGAAGCAGGGGAAGGACAGGTCGCCGCTTTCCTCGCCGATGCCCACCTTCGTATGTTCGGAGAACAGGTTGTTCTGGGTCTGGCGGATGGAATGGTATCCATCGTTATTGATGAGGAAAATCTTAATGGGCAGTCGGTTGGTCAGGATGGTCTGCAGCTCCTGCAGGTTCATCATGATGCTGCCGTCGCCTTCCAGACAGATGGTCGTCTGTCTGCCGCCGCCGATACAGGTACCGATGGCCGCCGGCAAACCGTAGCCCATGGAGGCAACCGCACTGTTATTGGCAAAACGAGCGCCCTTGCCGATCACATAAGCCTGACTGCCTGCCACGCAGCAGGCACCGTTGGAAACGGCGGTCAGGGCGTTCTCCGGCAGCTGGCTGCTGAGGTAATGGATAAAGGCATAAACATTCGCCTGTTCTGCGGCATACTGCCGCTCCTGCACCACGGGATAGTCCTTCTTCCAGCGGCGGCAGGCATCCAGCCAGGCACCGCCGGGATGGACAGTAGCTTCTGCTGCCGCATCCAGCTTGGTGAGGAAATCCTTGGCGTCAGCCCAGACGGGCATCTCCACATGGAGGGTGGGCTTCTTCAGCTCGCCCTGATCGATGTCTACCATGATGACCTCGGCGGCTCTTGCCCAGGTCTTCCAGTTATAGCCAACCTGACGGATGGAAATACGGGTTCCCACCGCCAGAATCAAATCTGCATTCTGAATTGCCCAGTTGCCGGGTCTGTCGCCCATATTGCCGGCTCTGCCGATATAGAGAGGATGCTCGTCCTCCACCAGATCGATGGCGTTCCAGTAAGTTACAATGGGAATATTCAGCTTCTCTGCCACACGGCGGAATGCCTCGTAGGCACCGGACAGGCGGATGCCGTAGCCGGCATGGAATACGGGGCGCTCTGCATGACGGATCTTCTCCAGAACGGCAGCGATGGTGGCATCGTCCACTGCGGGAGGCAGCTTTGCATCGTCCTCGGCGGGATCATATCCGGGCAGATCATCGGTTTCGATGTACATACCCTGATAGTTGACGGGGATATCCAGCCACACGGGGCCGGGTCTGCCGGTGGTAGCCAGATGCCAGCCCTTTTCCAGAGCATAGCGAATCTGCTTGGGGTCCTCGATCATGACCGCATACTTGGTCATAGGCTCCACAGACTTAACAATGTCATACTCCTGGTCGCCCATGGCACGCAGAGGATGACCTTCGGTAAACTGAAGTGCGTATCTGGCAGTAGTGTCGTAGCGCACCTGACCGCTGACGATAAACATGGGAATGGAATCCAGCCAGCCGCCCACCACGCCGGTCAGCGCATTGGTGCCGCCGGGGCCGGTAGTGACGCAAACGGCTGCAATTTTGCAGTTCAGCCGTGCATATGCCTCCGCCGCAATGGCGCAGGCCTGCTCATGATGGTTGTAGGTAACCTTCAGGCCCTCTTTATGGCCGAATGCATCATTCAGATGCATAGCGCCGCCGCCGACAACGCTGAAGCAGTCGGTAACACCCTTGCTCACCAGAAAATCGGCAACATAGTCCGCTAATCTAATTTTCATATTTTTCTCCTTTTATTGAGAGACTGCTTCGATGATGATTTTTGCCATATGGTCGATCATTTCGTCAGTCATGGCAGGATAGACACCTACCCAGAATGTGTTGTTCATTACAAAATCCGTGGTGGTCAGCTCTCCGGCCACACGGTAAGCATCCGTGCCGCGAATCTGATCGAAGCAGGGATGCTTCACCAGATTGCCGCTGAACAGCAGGCGGGTCTGGATGTTGTTGCTTTCAACATAGGAGGTCACTGCATTCCGGTTCAGACCGCTTTCCGGTCTTACGGACAGCAGGAAGCCGAACCAGGAGGGGTTGCTGTTTTCCGCAGGTTCCGGCAGAATCAGTTTGTCTTCCACGCACTCCAGTGCAGCACGCAGGCGGCTCCAGTTGTGACGCCGGCGGGCAATGAATCCGGGGAATTTCTTCAGCTGCTCGCAGCCGATGGCTGCCTGCAGATCGGTAACCTTCAGATTGTAGCCAAAGTGGCTGTAGACATATTTGTGGTCATATCCATGAGGCAGCTGACCGTACTGCCCCTCAAAACGGTGCTTACAGAAGTTATCCTGGCCGGAGGGACAGATACAGTCACGGCCCCAGTCACGGAAAGAAAGGATCAGCTTATGGAGCTTGGGATCATTCGTATAGACGCAGCCGCCCTCGCCCATGGTCATATGGTGAGGAGGATAGAAGCTGCTGGTACCGATATCACCCCAGGTGCCGGTGAAGCGGGTCTCGCCGTCAATGGTGTACTCGCTGCCAAGGGCATCGCAGTTGTCCTCGACCAGCCACAGATTGTGCTTGTCGCAGAAAGCCTTCACTTCCTTCAGATCGAAGGGGTTGCCCAGAGTATGTGCGATCATGACCGCCTTGGTCTTTTCACTGAGGGCAGCTTCCAGCTTGCTTACGTCAATGTTATACTGAGGCACGGTAACGTCCACGAACACCGGAACGGCGCCGTACTGCAGCACAGGGGTGACGGTGGTAGGGAATCCGCAGGCTACCGTGATGACTTCGTCACCACGTTTAATCTGCCGCTCGCCCAGCTCCGGTGCCGTCAGCACGGAGAAGGCAATCAGGTTTGCGGAGGAACCGCTGTTCACCAGATGGGCATATTTCACACCGATCCACTTTGCAAACTCCGCCTCAAATGTATCAGAAAATCTGCCGGTCGTCAGCCAGAAGTCCAGCATGGCATCCGTGAGGGCGCACATTTCTTTTTCATCAAAAACCCGGGAAGCATAACTGATGCGCTCACCGGGGACGAAATCCGTTTTCTTTTCCTTAAAGTCGTGGTAATAATCCGTTACCAGGGCTTTTATCTGTTCTCTGGCCTCTTCTTCACTTTTCCAATTTGCCACAATTATTTCTCCTTACATTCTGTGCCGCTCTGCAAAAAAGCAGCTATTTGACTGTCCATGCAGGCGCTTATGTCACCGCCGGACAAATAACATTTGTACCACTCAACCGACCGCATAACGGCCTGATCCAGATTCCAGTGAGGCTGCCAGCCGAAAACAAATTTCACTTTGGAGCAATCCAGCTTCAGGAAATTGGCCTCGTGAGGACCGCCGTCATACCGGTTCACCCACTTCAGCCCCTCGCCCCAGTGGCGGACAAACGTATCCACCAGTGCACCGGTGCGGAAGCAATCGGCCTCATCAGGGCCTACGTTGTACCAGCCGGCATAAGAAATATCCTCGTACTGCCGGGCCGCAATCATCAGATAGACATAAAGAGGCTCCAGCACATGCTGGTACGGACGGGTGGAATAAGGGTTGCGTACCACAATGTCCCGCTTTTCCGCGGCCGCCCGGAAGCAGTCGGGAATAATGCGGTCATTGCCAAAATCGCCGCCGCCGATTACATTGCCGGCTCTGGCCGTGGAGATCGGCAGTGTGGGATTTCCCTGTGCATCGGTGAAGAAACTGTTCTTGTAACTGTGGGTCACCAGCTCGGAGCAGGACTTGGAGTTGGAATAGGGATCAAAGCCGTCCAGCTCCTCCTCTTCCCGATAACCCCAGATCCATTCTTTGTTCTTGTACACCTTGTCGGTGGTCACATTCAGGAAGGATCTGACCGTCTTGCTCTGGCGGACGCATTCCAGAATGTTCACCGTACCCATCACATTGGTCTCGTAGGTATAGACGGGATCCTTATAGCTGTCCCGGACAATGGGCTGAGCAGCCAGGTGCAGGACAATTTCCGGCTGTGCCTCATCAAAGGCTTCCTTCAAACGTTCCAAATCCCGAATATCCCCGATCACGGAGTGCATTTTTTCTCCGAGGTCAAGGGCTTCAAACAGCGAAGGCTTTGTCGGCGGCTCCAGAGAGTAGCCGGTGACAATTGCGCCGGCATTGAGGAGCAGCTTGCACAGCCAGCTTCCCTTAAATCCGGTATGTCCGGTGACAAAAACCCGTTTCCCCCGGTAAAAGGATACAATATCCATAATTTTTCTCCTGTAAAATCAGTCTTCCCACTTTTTCCAGGGGCAGTTTCCGGTTGCCAGCATACGCTCCAGCATATCCATTTCCCGTTTACTGTCCATGCACTGCCAGAATCCGGTGTGCATATAGCTCATCAGCTGGCCCTGAGAAGCCAGTGTCTCCAGAGGCTCCTGTTCAAACACGGTGCTGTCACCCTCGATGTAGTCAAAGATTTCCGGATTCAGAACCATGTAGCCTGCATTGATGGGAGCGCCATCGGCCAGATTCTTTTCCCGGAATGCCTTGACGGTGTTGCCGGCAAGATCCAGAACACCCTTTTGCTGTTCCAGCTTGACCGCGGTGATTGTAGCAATTTTACCATGGCTCTGGTGGAACTTGAGCAGCTCGCCAATGTCCACGTCGCAAACGCCGTCGCCGTAGGACATCATAAACGTCTCCCCCTTCACATAGGGTTCGATCCGCTTGATCCGGCCGCCGGTCATGGTATTGAGGCCGGTGTCCACCACGGTTACCCTCCAGGGTTCACAGTGCTGATTGTGGATAATGGTCTCCTTCCGTCCGCTGGTATAATCGAAAGTAATGTCACTATTGTAAATAAAGTAGGTGGAGAACCATTGCTTGATGAATTCCTGCTTATAGCCGGCACAGATAATGAAATCGTTGAATCCGTAGTAGGAATATTCCTTCATGATGTGCCAAAGGATCGGCTTACCGCCAATTTCAATCATGGGCTTCGGCTTGAACTGAGACTCTTCGGAAATGCGAGTACCAAATCCGCCCGCAAGCAAAACGACCTTCATTTCTTATTTTCCTCCATTTAAAATACGTGTTTTCCATGTATTATTTATATTGTGCACAGAATTAATCGTAAAATCTGCGCAGTGGTGGATTTTCATTTTTTTACATTGTAGTGCAAAATCCAACGAAAGTCAACCAAAAGCGATTTCAAAACCCCCTCAATCTGGAACAATTGAGTAAAGTTTTTGTAAACATTTCTTAACATTTCTTCAAATCCGGCGCTGCCTTTTCAAAGGGAAGCCCTGCCGGAGCCGGTTTTGATCCCCCGTGCAGACACCGTTCCATATCATAATAGTATCCTCCGAAATAACGGAACCGATGCCCCCGCCCCGGTTCCGGCTTTCAAAGAAGGCTCACCCCGGCAGCAAAGAAGCAACGCGTTTTTCTGCGGCTTGCGTTTTTTAAGGTTCAATGGTATGATGAATGAAAAAGGAGACGGTCAGCATGGAATATAATGATGTGTATGATGAAAACCGCCGTCTTACCGGACGGATCCACCGTCGGGGAGACAGCTGGCCTCAGGGCGAATACGGTCTTGTCGTGTGCGTATGGGTTTATGACGGAAAAGGCAATCTTCTGCTGACCCGCCGTGCGCCGGAAAAGAGCTTTGCCGGCACATGGGAAAACTCCGGCGGAGCCGTTCAGGCAGGAGAAACCAGCCTGCAGGGTATCGTCCGGGAGCTGTTTGAAGAAACCGGTATTCGCGCCCGGGAAGAGGATTTTGAATTGCTGGACAGCGGCAGAGACACCAATTTCTTCTATGATTACTACTGTATCAAACGTAGCACGCCTCTGGATGAGATTGTCCTTCTCCCCGGAGAAACAGATGCCGCCAAGTGGGTCACCTTCGACGAAGTTTATAAGATGATCGAACGGCAGGAAATCTGTTCCGTCATTGCCGCCCAGTTTATCGCGCAGGCGCCGATGCTCCTTGCACGACAAACTGCACAAGATTGATGCTTCTTTTTCAGCTGATAAAGGTAACGATTTCTCTTGCAAACCTTTTTTTCTTGAGATATAATGAAAAAAAGCGTTTTTCGTATACCGGCAAAAAACGCTGTTTGCCGGTGTGAAAAACGCTTTTTTATTTTTATTTTGGAAAAACGGGAGGATATGTATATGATTGAATTGAAGCATCTGCAGCAGCGTCGGGGCAATGTCCCTCTCAGAATCGCCCGTGGCCATTTTGCCACCAACCATAGCCACATCAACTACTATATCGATATCACCTTCCAAAAGACCCGTCTCAGCGAGGCCAAGACTACCGCCTATGCGCTGGTGTCCCACTTCATCAACGATACACCGGTGGATACCGTCCTGTGTCTGGACGGCACCGCCGTTCTTGGCACCTGTGTGGCAGAGGAACTGACCAAAAGCGGTTTCCGTACCATCAACGCACACCAGACGATCTATGTTCTGGAGCCGGAATACAATGCCAATTCTCAGATTATTTTCCGGGACAATGTGCGTCCCATGATTACCGGCAAGAATGTCCTGATTCTGATGGCCTCGGTCACCACCGGCTTCACCGCCAAGCGCAGCATTGAAGCCATCGGCTACTACGGCGGAAATGTGGTAGGCGTTGCAGCCATCTACCGCAATCTGGACGAAATCGCCGGTTATCCGGTCCGTTCCGTCTACGACATCAGTGACCTGCCGGACTACGCCAGCTACGATTACAAAGAGTGCCCCTACTGCAAGCAGGGGAAAAAGCTGGACGGCCTTGTAAACAGTTTCGGCTTTTCTGCACTTTAGAACAAAAATTAACTCCCCCGGTCAGAAAACCGGGGGAGTTTCTGTTATTTCTTACACATCCAGATAGCCGCAGATCACCTTCAGGGTGTTGTACACACCATCGATGTGGCTGCGCTCATAGCCGTGGCTGGCGTAAACGCCGGCACCGATCAGGCCATGGCGAATGTCCACACCGCTGCGAAGGGTTGCCTCCACGTCGGAACCGTAGAAGGGATAAATATCCACTGCGTAATCGGCATTCGTCTTCTTGGCTGCATCGATGAGCTTACCCACTACATCATAGCTGTAGGGGCCGCCGGAGTCCTTGGCACAGATGGAAACCTGACGCTCAGTGCACTGCAGGCCGGTACCCACACAGCCCATATCCACGGAAATCGCCTCGGTCACACCTGCAGGCACGGAAGCACTGCCGCCGTGACCCACTTCTTCGTATACGGTTACATGGCAGTATACCCGGCGTTCGGGGGTAATATTGTTGTCATGCAGATACTTGGCAAAGCCCAGCAGAATACCTACGGACAGCTTGTCATCCAGGAAACGGCTCTTCAGATAGCCGGAAGCCGTTCTTCTGGTGCGGGGCTCAAAGCAGGCCACATCCCCAACCTCGATACCCAGAGCGCGGGTATCGGCAGCGGAGCCGACGTTCTCATCCAGAACGATCTCCACGGTGTTCCAGGTGCGGGAAGTGCTGCCATATTCGCCATTGACATGAATGGAGGCATTGCACAGCTGGCAGGTGCCCTCGATCACTTTGCCGTCACGGGTGTAGATGCGGACGTTCTCGGTCTCCGCGTTTTCCGGGCGCATACCGCCCAGAGGTGTCAGGCGCAGGCGGCCGTTTCCTTTGATTTCCGCCACCATGCCGCCCAGAGTATCGGCATGTGCCTCCAGCAGCAGGCCATCGTCCTTGTTCCTGCCGCCCAGGTCGATGATAACACCGCCCTTGGTGGTGATGGTTGCGGAGAAGCCCAGCTTTTCAAAAGCTTCCTTGACCCAGGCCGCAGCCTTTGCGGTATAGCCGGAAGGAGAATCCACGGCCATCAGAGCCGCTGTCTGTTCCCAGGCAAAATCCGCATACTGAAATTCAATCATGGTATTGTCCTCCTAAAATCAAATAATGCCATACACCTGCGATTTCCCGCAGGAAATAGTTAATACGAAGGGAAACCCAGGCTGTTTTTGCCGGGATTCCCACAGACTCCACACCGCATTCATCGGCAAAGAGTCCGGCTCGGAACAGGTGATACTCGCTGGAAACAATGGCAACCTTCTCCGGGCGGCTGCCGGTTTTCTCCTGAATCATTCTGAGGGAAAAATGCAGATTTTCCCAGGTGGAAACAGCCTTGTCCTCCATCCAGATTCTCTGCGGATCAATTCCCTTCTCCACCAGAGATTCATACATACACTGAGCCTCGGAGATGTTCTCGCCGTCTCCTTTTCCACCGGAGACAATGCACACCGTATCGGGATTTTTCTGCAGGTATGCATAAGCCGCATTGATCCGCTCCGCAAGTGTGACGGACGGGGCATGGCCGTTGACCTTCGCACCCAGCACGATCACATAGCCGCACTCTTTCTCCGGCTGCCCAAAGCTGGCCTTCACCACCAGAATACCAGTGACCGTCACCACCGTCAGACCGATGCACACACAGGCCGTCAGAACGCGGCGCAGGATTTTCCCCACTTTTTCGTTGTGCTTTATATAGATGCCCAGCAGATTATAGACGCAAAGCAGTACTGCCAGTGCAGAGAATACGAGTGCCGTAAACCCAAACCCGGGAGCAAAATTACGAAAAAATACCGCCGCCATCAGGCAGAGCAGTGGGTAGAGCCAGACATGAAAACGTTTGCAGAAATCAGCAATTTTTGCTTTTGTATTCAAAGTCCTACCTCCTCCCGGCTCATTCTAACATATCCGCAAAAAGAAAACAAGCCACCCCCGTCGGGAGTGGCTTGTAATATGAGGAAAAATTTTTAGACTTCCTTGCTCTTGGTGGCAATTTCCATCAGGCACTTGGACAGGAACTCGTCCGGAGTCATGGCGCCCAGATCATCGCCCTTGCGGGTACGGACGGAAACGGTACCGTTCTCCATATCCCGGTCGCCGACAACCAGCATATAGGGGATCTTGTTCATCTGTGCCTCGCGGATCTTATAGCCCAGCTTCTCGCTTCTCATATCGCCCTCGGCACGGATGCCGGCGTTCTTCAGCTTCTCCACCACGTCCTTTGCGTAGTCGTGAGCACGGTCGGTAATGGGCATGACCTTGACCTGCGTACCCATCAGCCACAGAGGCAGTGCACCGGCGTACTTCTCGATCAGCAGAGCCAGCGTACGCTCGTAGCAGCCCATGGAAGTACGGTGGATGATATAGGGCGTCTTCTTCTGACCGTCGGAGTCCACATATTCCATGCCGAACCGCTCTGCCAGCAGCATATCGATCTGAATGGTGATCAGCGTATCTTCCTTGCCGAATACGTTCTTGATCTGAACGTCCAGCTTGGGGCCGTAGAAGGCAGCCTCGTCGATGCCCACTTCGTACTTGACACCCAGATCATCCAGAATGGTCTTCATGGTGGACTGTGCCAGATTCCACTGCTCGGCAGTACCTTCGTACTTTACGCCGGCCTTGGCAGGATCCCACTGAGAGAAACGGAAGGAGCAGTCCTCCTTCAGGCCCAGTGTCTCCATGCAGTAGTTGGCCAGATCCAGACAGTTCTTGAACTCTTCTTCCAGCTGGTCGGGACGCAGCACGATATGGCCCTCGGAAATGGTGAACTGACGGACACGGATCAGGCCGTGCATTTCGCCGGAATCCTCGTTACGGAACAAGGTGGAAGTTTCACCCAGACGCATGGGCAGATCTCTGTAGGAACGTGCTCTGTTCAGGTAGACCTGATACTGGAAGGGACAAGTCATAGGACGCAGGGCAAAGCATTCCTTGCTCTCGTCGTTGGGGTCGCCCAGAACGAACATACCGTCACGGTAATGATCCCAGTGGCCGGAAATCTTATACAGATCACTCTTGGCCATCAGAGGCGTCTTGGTCAGGATATAACCGCGCTTCTGCTCCTCGTCCTCGATCCAGCGCTGCAGCAACTGCACGGCACGGGCACCGTTGGGCAGCAGCACAGGCAGGCCCTGGCCGATGCAGTCCACGGTGGTGAAGTATTCCAGCTCACGGCCCAGCTTGTTGTGGTCACGCTTCAGAGCCTCTTCCTGCCTGCGCAGGTACTCGTCCAGCTCGTCCTTGCTGGGGAAGCCGATACCGTAGATACGCTGCAGCATCTTCCGGTTGGAATCTCCGCGCCAGTAAGCGCCGCAGGACTTGGTCAGCTTAAAGCCGTTGTGCTTGATACGGCCGGTATGATCCAGATGAGGGCCTGCACACAGGTCGGTGAATTCGCCCTGAGTATAGAAGGAAATAACGGCATCCTCCGGCAGATCCTGAATCAGCTCTACCTTATAAGGCTCATTCTTTTCCTGCATATAAGCGATAGCCTCTTCTCTGGGCTTTTCGCTGCGCTCCAGACGGATGCGCTCCTTGCAGATCTTCTTCATTTCGGCCTCGATCTGAGAAAGATGATCCGGCGTGAAGGCAAAAGGTGCATCAAAGTCGTAATACCAGCCCTCGTCAATAGCGGGGCCGATTGCCAGCTGCACCTCAGGCCACAGACGCTTGACGGCCTGCGCCATCACATGGGAGCAGGTATGCCAGTAAGTCTTGCGGTACTGGGGATTTTCAAACGTATACAGATTTTCTTCGGACATGATTTTTACCTCCTTTAATCTTGGGGGAAGGTATAAAAAATACCCACCCCTGAAAAATCAGGGGTGGGATACAAAAATTGCATTCCACGGTTCCACCCTGGTTGCAGCAAGCGCTGCCACTCATTGACGCTTTAACGGGCGCACCCGTCCCGGCATTTCCACCGGGCGGCTCAAAAGTGGTGCTTCATACGGCAGACTAGCAAAGCCATCGCAGCAAACAGGCTTCTCTCTGGGCTTCTTGCCATATGGGCGTGTCTTTATCACAGCCTTTTATATTATTACAAGCCTACCACAGATTCCTCTGAATGTCAATGCTTTTACCATTGAAAAAATCGGATATTTCTGCTATACTATGAGAAAAGAAAGGCGGATATATTATGATTGACGTTTGTAATATTCAGGTTATGAAGCCCCTGCTGGCTGAACACGGTTTCCATTTTTCCAAGGCCAAGGGCCAGAACTTTCTGATTGCCCCCTGGGTGCCGCAGAGCATTGCCGCCGATTCCGGTGTGGACCGGGACACCGGCGTACTGGAAATCGGCCCCGGCATCGGCCCGCTGACCCAGCAGCTTTGTCTGCGTGCCGGTAAGGTCTGCGCCGTCGAGCTGGACAGGCGACTGGCCCCCATTCTGAAGCAGACCGTGGGAGAATTTGACAATCTGGAAATCATCTGGGACGACGTTCTGAAGCTGGATGTTCCGGCGCTGGTCAGAGAAAAATTTTCCGGTCTGCGCCCCGTGGCCTGCGCCAATCTTCCCTATTACATCACTTCCCCAATTCTCACCGCCCTGCTGCAGGCGGACTGCTTCGATGCCGTTACCGTCATGGTACAGAAGGAAGTTGCACAGCGAATCGCTGCCAAACCCGGCTCCGCCGATTACAGTGCCTTTACGGTATTTTGTCAGTATTATGCCCAGCCGGAACTGCTTTTTGATGTGCCCGCCCACTGTTTCCTTCCCCAGCCGAAGGTCACCTCGGCCGTCATTACGCTGCGTGTGCGCCATGACCGCCCCTGGAATATCGTAAATACGGATATTTTCTTCCGTACCGTCCGTGCCAGCTTTGCCATGCGCCGCAAAAAGCTGTGCAACGGTCTGGCCGCAGGCTTCCCGGAGCTGGGAAAGCAGGGTGCCGCCGAAGTCATCGCCGCCTGCGGGCTTTCGGAAAACGTCCGGGGCGAAACTCTGGACATCCCCGCATTTGCCGCTCTTTCCAACGAAATCGTCCGCAGACGGGAAATGTAACGAACCACACCATTATATTATAAGGAGTAAACCATGTTTCAATACCTTTTTCTCGACCTGGACGATACGATCTTTGACTTTCACAAGGCCGAATACGTTGCTGTAGGAAAAACCATGGCCTCCTTAGGCATCGATCCCACAGAAGAAATCCGTGACCGCTACCGGATCATCAACCTGGCACACTGGAAAATGCTGGAACGTAAAGAAAGAACCAGAGAACAGATCGTTGTGGATCGCTTTGCCGTGCTTTTTCAGGAGTTGGGCGTAGATGCCGATGCCGCCCAATGTGCTGAACAGTATGCAGAAAACCTCTCCCGTCAGCACGACTTATTGCCCGGTGCAAAGGAAGCACTGGAAATACTCGGCAAAAAGTACCGGCTATTCCTCGCCAGTAACGGAACCGGTTGGGTACAAGTACGCCGCATGAAGGATGCCAATATCGGACATTACTTTGAAAAAGCCTTTATCTCCGAGGAAATTGGGGAAAACAAGCCGGATGCTGCCTTCTTCCGGCGGTCGTTTTCTCAAATCCCGGACTTCGATCCCGCCAAAGCTTTGATGGTTGGTGACAGTCTCACATCGGACATACTGGGTGCCAACAATGCAGGCATTGCCTCCTGCTGGGTCAATCCCAAGCATAAGCCCAGACAGCCGGGCATCTCCGTTGACTACGAAATCAGTGCTTTGTCGGAGCTGTATCCCCTTCTGGAAACACTACCGGTACACGCTTGCGAATAATCATGGAATTTTGCGTCACATGGCAATCCATGGCAATGATTTGGACTCCGCTTTCCGCAGCCTTACGCAGCGCTGCGCCGAAGGCGGGGTCTGTTTTGTCATTGGGGTGCAAATACTGTACATCCTCCATTTGAATTACAAACAGAGCGTAGGTACCATAGCCCTCCTCCACCGCCCGAGCCAGTCCCTCCAGATGCTTTGTGCCCCGCTGTGTGGGCGCATCCGGGAAGACACAAACGCCATCATTTTCCAGTGTCACGCCTTTGACCTCTAAAAAGCAGGGCTTTCCTTCCTTTTGGAAAGCAAAATCAAAGCGGGAGTCTCCATGCCGTACCTCTGCCCGCAAATCCGTGATTTCTCCAAGGCCGCCGGAAAGCAGCCATTCCTTTGCCGCCGCATTGGGTGCCTGAGAATCCATATTGATCAGACGGTTTCCCTTTTGCACTGAAATCAGATCAAATTTGGTTTTGCGTGCAGGATTATCAAATTGCTGGCACCACACCTGCGCCCCGGACGGCAGCAGTTCCCGGCAGCGGCCGGTATTCTTAACATGGCAGATCTCTTCTGTTCCGCCGATCTCCACATGGGCGATAAAGCGATTGGGACGGGACAAAAAAACGCCGGACACCATATGGGAATATTCCACATTCATCACTCCTTTTGCGTATACAATACCATATTTTTGTATTTTGGCAATGGTTAGCGGAAAATACTCTTGACATCTCCACTTTATATGGTATAATGATTTTCGTTCCGAAATGGAGGCATAGCTCAGCTGGTTAGAGCGCATGCTTCACACGCATGAGGTCACAGGTTCGAGTCCTGTTGTCTCCACCATAACGAAAAGTCCACCCAATAGGGTGGGCTTTTTTTGTTTTGTTTGTGCTTAGACTGGAAATACTAAGCCGATGTCGGTTTCTTCCTTCCAAATCAGATGGGCGTAAAAATGAACTTCTGCGTCAGCCCCTGACAAACGGCAAATATGGTCACCGTTCCGTCTTCGCGTGTGTCGGCGGTAATCTCCACAGCCTTTCCCTTCAAAAACTGCCGCACATATTCCACAGGATCCTCCGTTTCAACTTCATCAAAAAACACGTCCCGCATTTGGTTGTTTCGACAAAGATTTTGTATTTCCCGTACCAATTCGTATTCTGCCATGTCTATTCCTCCCATATTTTCAATTTCGTAGTCATTTGTACACAATAAGTATACATTTTACCCACTTCACAAATGGTGCTTTTTGTTTTATAATAGCAGAACTTTGTACTTTATGCAAAATATATTTCCCCTATTCGGTATCAGAATCCGGGCAGGGGTTATTCAAAGGAGCATGCTCTCTGAAAACGAATGAAAATCGCAAACCGTTCGGTATGCGTGATAATCTGGCCTATGCCGCCGGAGACTTTGGATGCAACATGAGCTTCGCACTGAAGGGTACTATGGTTATTTTCTGGACCCAGTTCATGCAGATGGACTCCGTCCTGTATGCTTTTCTTCTGCTGCTGTGTCAGGTGTGGGACGCCATCAATGATCCCCTCATTGGCTCCGTCATCGACGCCGACCGTCATCAGTATAAACGCAATAAATTTCTGCAGTATATCTGGGTCGGTTCCATCGGTCTGCTGGTGGCAGGTTCCCTTTGCTTCCTTCCCTGGCCCTCTGCCCCTAAAACCGCAAAAATTCTGATTTTTATCTGTGGCTATGTCCTTTGGGACGCCTTCTACACCATCGCCAACGTGCCCTACGGTTCGCTGCTGTCTTTGATCTCCAGCGCCCCCGGTGATCGTGCCTCTCTGTCCGCATGGCGCTCCATCGGCTGCTTCCTCGGTCAGATGGTCACTATGGCGCTGCTGCCCATGATTATCTACGACAGCGATAACAATATCGTCGGTGAACGTGTGTTCTTTGCTGCCCTGGCAATGGGACTGCTGGGTTTCCTTGCCTTCCGGTTTATGCTGAAGAATACCGTGATCCGTGTGGAAGACGATGCCAAATGCCGGGAAAACCGTCCCAAATTCAGCATTATAAAATCTCTGGGCAATTTCATGACAAACAGGCCTGCCATCGGTGCCACCATCGCGGCCATGGGGCTGTTCCTGGGACTGCAGGGCGGCACCACCGCTGTCACCGTTCTGTTCCAGTCCTACTTTAACAATGCACAGGTTTCCGGTGTTGTCATGGTTCTGTCCATGCTTCCCGTCGTCCTCTTTACGCCTCTGGCCCGGAGAATGGTGGCAAAGTACGGCAAAAAAGAGCTGGCGGTGGCGGGCTCTCTCTGCTCCATCGTTTCCTGTGTACTGATGATCGCGCTGCCCGTGCCTCCCGACAATCGGGGTATTATCGTCTTCCTTGCCTGCCAGATGCTGAACGCTCTGGGTATGGGCATTTATTCCACCGTTTCCTGGTCCATGATGGGCGACGCCATCGACTACAACGAGTGGAAGCACGGCACCCGGGAAGAGGGCACTGTCTATGCCCTGCACTCTTTCTTCCGCAAGCTGGCTCAGGGCTTCGGCCCCTCTATCATCCTGATTATTATGGCTTCCCTCGGTTATGTGGAGGCCGATCAGGGCAATCAGGCCTTTGAAGTGGCCGAGAGAATGCGTTACCTGGTGCCCTCTCTGTTTATGGTGAGCTCCGTAATGCAGTTTATAGGTTTGGGTCTCATTTACAATCTGGACAAGAAAACTCTGGAAAAAATGAATACGGATCTGAACAGAAATTCTTGATTTTTCCCATCCTGCCGGCGCATCGGCAGGATGGTTTCCCCACACAGGAGGTTTTATCCGTGAGAACAACCATCCGTTTCAACGATACATGGCGCTTCTCCAGAGAAGCCGGCCCGCTTCCCACGGCGCTTCCCGAAGCGTGGGAGTGCGTTACGCTTCCCCACACATGGAACGCCGACGACGGTCAGGACGGCGGCAACGATTACTACCGCGGAACCGCCTGCTACGCCAAAGCACTGAATAAATCAGAGCTTCCCGCCGCCGACTGCTACTATCTGGAGTTTCTCGGTGCCAATTCTTCTGCCGATGTCTATGTAAACGGCAGGCATCTTGCCCATCACGACGGCGGCTACTCCACCTGGCGTGTAAACATCACCGAGGCGCTGGAAGCGCAGAATCTGATCGTTGTTACCGTAGACAACGCCGCTAACGACCGGGTGTATCCCCAGATGGCAGACTTTACCTTCTATGGCGGTCTGTACCGGGACGTGAATATCCTTGCCGTTTCCCGCTCCCACTTCGATCTGGACTTCTACGGTGCCCCCGGCATCCAGGTCACTCCCATTATGGACGGCAGCAGCGCCAATGTGGAAGTAAAGGTCTATCTGACCGATTTCCAGGAAGGTCAGAAAATCGCCTGCACGCTGCTGAACGCCGAAGGCAGCATTGTTGCCTCCTCCGTCACGGAGGAAACCACGGCAAATTTCGTCATTGAAAACGCCCACAGATGGCATGGCCGCAGGGATCCCTACCTTTACACCGCAAAGGCAGAACTTCTGGACGGAAACACGGTGCTGGATGCAGTCTCCGCCCGTTTTGGCTGCCGCAGTTTTGAAATTCATCCTGAGCGGGGCTTTCTTCTCAACGGAGAAGAATATCCCCTGCGAGGCGTCTCCCGCCACCAGGATCGTCTGGGCATCGGCAATGCCCTGCTTCCCAGGCATCACGAAGAGGACATGGATCTCATCTGTGAGGTAGGCGCCAATACCATCCGCCTTGCTCACTATCAGCATGACCAGTATTTTTATGATCTGTGCGACCAGAGGGGCATGGTCGTCTGGGCGGAAATTCCCTACATTTCCAGTCACATGGCCACCGGCCGGGAAAACACCGTTTCCCAGATGAAAGAACTGATTGCCCAGAATTACAATCACCCCTCCATTGTGGTATGGGGACTCAGCAACGAGATCACCATGCAGGGCGATACCGACCCCGACCTGCTGGAAAATCACAGAATCCTGAACGATCTTTGCCACAGCTGGGACAAAACCAGACGCACCACGATGGCCGTCCTGTCTTACTGTCCCATCCAGTCCCCCTATATCAGGATTCCCGACGTGGTTTCCTACAACCACTATTTCGGCTGGTATGGCGGTGAAACCTCCATGAACGGCCCGTGGTTTGACCGGTTCCATGCAGCGCACCCGGAAATTCCCATTGGCTGCTCCGAATACGGCTGCGAAGCCCTGAACTGGCATTCTTCCAAGCCCACGCAGGGAGACTATACCGAAGAATATCAGGCGCATTACCACGAAGAGCTGATTCGCCAGCTGTTCACAAGAAAATATCTGTGGGCCACCCATGTGTGGAATATGTTCGACTTCGGTGCAGACGCCCGCTGTGAAGGCGGCGAAAACGGCCAGAACCACAAGGGTCTGGTGACCTTCGACCGCAAATACAAAAAGGATGCCTTCTACGCCTACAAGGCATGGCTGTCCGACGAGCCCTTTGTCCATCTGTGCGGCAAACGGTATGTGGACCGTGTGGAGGACGTAACCAGAGTCACGGTCTACTCCAACCAGAAAACCGTGGAGCTGTTTGCTAACGGCGTTTCTCTCGGTGTCAAAGAAGCACCTGACCATTTCTTCTATTTTGATGTCCCCAATGTGGGAAAAACCCATCTGGAAGCCGTCTCCGGCACGCTTCGGGACGAAAGCGAGCTGAACAAGGTCGAGGTATTCAACGATGCCTACCGCCTGAAGGAAAAGAACGCCGTCCTCAACTGGTTTGACATCACGGAGCGTGAGGGTTATCTCTCTCTCAACGATAAAATCAGCGATATTTCCTCCACTCTGCGGGGAAAGATCTTCCTTGCAAAGTTTATTGCAAAGCTTCTGCGCCAGATGAAGCGCAAAAAACCGGACGGCAAAAAAGGCGGCGGCTTCAAAGTAAGTCCCGACATGAAGAAAATGCTGGGCAGCTTTACCCTTCTGCGCGTGTCCAGCATGACCGGCATGATGGGTGTCAGCCTGACAAAGGAAGAGCTTCTTTCCATGAACGCCAAGCTGAACAAAATCAGAAAGCCGAAAAAGGAGAACCCGCAATGAAAAGTTCTTTCCGCTGGTACGGTGACAGCGATCCCGTGACTTTGGAATATATCCGCCAGATTCCCGGTATGCGCTCCGTTGTTTCCGCCGTTTACGATGTAAAGCCCGGTGAAGTCTGGCCGGAGAAGAGCATCCGCCATCTGGCGGAAGAATGCAAAGCCAACGGTCTTGTCTTTGACGTGGTGGAATCCATCCCCGTCACCGAGGAAATCAAGCTTGGCCGCCCGGAACGGGAACGGCATATTGAAAACTACTGTGAAACCATCCGCCGCTGCGCCGGATGCGGCATCAAATGCATAACCTACAATTTTATGCCCGTGTTCGACTGGACCCGCACCCAGCTGGATAAAAAAGCGCCCGACGGCTCCACCAGTCTGGTAATGTACTGGGAACAAATGAAGCATCTGGATCCCCTGAAGGAAGATATTCATCTGCCCGGCTGGGATTCCAGCTATTCCCAGTCAGAGGTCCGGGATCTCATCAGAGCCTACGGTGAGCTGGGCGAAGAGGGGCTCTGGGAAAATCTGGCGTATTTTCTGAAAAGGGTCATCCCCGTTGCAGAAGCCTGCGGCGTGGTCATGGCAATTCATCCGGATGATCCCCCCTATCCCATTTTCGGTCTGCCGAGGATTATTACCTGTGAAGAAAATCTGG
This sequence comes from Oscillospiraceae bacterium, assembly GCA_020025535.1. Lineage (GTDB taxonomy): Bacteria > Bacillota > Clostridia > Oscillospirales > Oscillospiraceae > Faecousia. The sequence goes on from JAHHRY010000004.1 coordinate 27,954, forward strand.
ATCGTTTCCTGAAAATCGTCGATTCTCCCGCCAATTCCCTGTGCTTCTGTACCGGTTCTCTGGCCTGTCACCCAAAAAACGACATTCCCGCCATGGTGCGGAAATACGCTCAGATGGGCCGCATCGGTTTCATGCACCTGAGAAATATAAAAATTCTGGAGGACACCTCCTTTGAAGAATCCGGGCACCTCAGCAGCCACGGCAGTCTGGATATGAATGCCATTGTCAGGGCGCTGGTGGAAACCGGTTTCAACGGCTATTTCCGCCCCGACCACGGCCGCATGATCTGGGGAGAGACGGGCAAACCGGGCTACGGACTGTTTGACAGGGCTCTCGGTTCCACCTATATCAACGGATTGGTGGAAGCCAATGGCGGCGTGATCGAAGAATCATCTTTCGGGAGGTAAAAAATATGCTGGATCTTCCCCTGAACATCGACTATTCCGGAAAAGTAGTGGTGATTACCGGTGCAGGCGGTCTTATCTGCGGTGCCATCGCCCGGGCCTTTGCCCAAAGCGGTGCCAAGGTTGCCGCCATCAACCGCAGCGAAGAATCCATCCGCCAGCTGTCCGACGAACTGACTGCCGAAGGCTTTATCTGCAAGGCCTACAAAGCCGATGTGCTGGATTCCGAGGCTCTGGAAGCCACCCATCAGGCCGTTCTGCGTGAGCTTGGTCCCTGCGACATTCTCATCAACGGTGCCGGCGGCAACAATCCCAAAGCTACCACAACCAATGAATACCATCACGAAGCCTCTCCCGGCAGCAAAACCTTTTTTGACCTGGCCGGCGAGGATGTGGATGCGGTGTTCCGACTGAATTTTCAGGGCACTATGCTGCCCACTCAGGTTTTCGCCAAGGATATGGCGCAAAGAAAGCAGGGCTGCATCCTGAACATTTCTTCCATGAATGCCTACACTCCCCTGACAAAAATTCCTGCCTATTCCGGCGCAAAAGCCGCCGTTTCCAACTTTACCCAATGGCTGGCCACCTATTTTGCCGGTACGGGCATTCGCTGCAATGCCATTGCCCCCGGCTTTCTGGTTGCTGCCCAGAACCGGGCGCTGCTGTTCAACGAGGACGGCACCCCCACTGCCCGCAGCACCAAAATTCTGAACAGCACCCCCACCCGGCGTTTTGTGGAAGCCCGGGAACTGCTGGGTGCCGCTCTGTTCCTGTGTGACGACCGAGCAGCCTCTGCCATTACCGGCGTTGTGCTGCCCGTAGATGCCGGATTCTCAGCTTATTCCGGCGTATAAAGAAAAGGAGATAGAAAAAATGGATGTTATGAATCGTCTGGCATGTGCCGGTATCGTCCCTGTTGTTGTCCTGGAAGATGCAAAGGATGCCATTCCCACTGCCAATGCCATGATGGCGGGCGGCATTGATGTCATGGAAATTACTTTCCGCACCTCTGCCGCACCGGAATCCATTCGGGCGGTTGCCGAAAACTGTCCCGATATGCTGGTTGGTGCCGGCACCGTGCTCAATCTGGAGCAGTGCAAGCTGGCAGTACAGATGGGTGCAAAGTTTATCGTTTCTCCCGGCTTTGACCCCAATGTGGTTGCCTGGTGCGTGGAAAATCAGATCCCCGTGGTCCCCGGATGCGTCACCCCCACCGAAATCACCGCAGCCGTCAACATGGGCCTGCAGGTTGTGAAGTTCTTCCCCGCCAATGTCTACGGCGGTCTGAACGCCATGAAGAACCTGTCCGCTCCCTTCGTAGGCGTGAAGTTCCTGCCCACCGGCGGTGTCAATACCGCCAATCTGCGGGAATACATTGACGCTCCCTTTATCCACGCCGTAGGCGGCAGCTGGGTCTGCCCCAAAGCGGATATTGCCGCCGGCAATTTCGAGAAAATCACCGCACTCTGCGCCGAAGCCCGTCAGGCAGCCTTCGGCTGATATGGAAAGGACATAATATGGCTAGAATTATTACATTCGGCGAGCTGATGCTCCGTCTTCAGCCCTACAACTACGAGCGCTTTGTTCAGTGTGACCATGTGGAATTTACCTTCGGCGGCGGCGAAGCCAATGTCGCCGTGTCCCTTGCCAACTTCGGCATGGATGCCGCCTATGTCACCAAGCTGCCCGCCCATGCCATCGGTCAGGCTGCCGTGAACTCCCTGCGCCGTTACGGCGTAGATACCAGAGAGATCGTCCGCGGCGGCGACCGCATCGGCATCTACTACAACGAAAAGGGTGCTTCTCAGCGTGGCTCCGTCTGCATTTACGACCGGGCACACTCCGCCATTCAGATGAGTTCCCCGGCGGATTTCAACTGGGACAAGATTTTCGATGGCGCTGACTGGTTCCACTTCACCGGCATCACTCCGGCACTGGGCGAGAATCTGGTGGAAATCTGCAAGCAGGCCTGTCAGGCTGCCAAGGCCCGGGGAATCAAGATTTCCTGTGACCTGAACTACCGGGGCAAGCTGTGGACACGGGAGCAGGCCCGCAAGGCCATGACCGAGCTGTGCCAGTATGTGGATATCTGCATCGCCAACGAAGAGGATGCAAAGGACGTCTTCGGCATCGAAGCCGCCTCCACCGATATCTACGGCGGAAGCCTGAATCACGAAGGATACAAGTCCGTTGCCAAGCAGCTGGCAGACAAGTTCGGTTTTGAAAAGGTTGCCATCACCCTGCGGGAAAGCCGTTCCGCATCCGAAAACGGCTGGAGCGGTATGCTCTACGATACGGCAAGCGACACCTACTGCTTCTCCAAGAAGTACGACCTGCACATTATTGATCGTGTAGGCGGCGGCGACAGCTTCGGCGCCGGACTGATCTATTCCCTGCTGAACGGCAAGGATCTGCAGTCTTCCGTAGAATTTGCAGTAGCCGCCTCCGCTCTGAAGCATACCATTGAGGGTGACTTTAACATGGTCACCGTTGCAGAGGTGGAAAAGCTGGCCGGCGGCGACGGTTCCGGCAGAATCCAGCGCTGATTGTTTTTAAAAAAGCACCATTCCTGTGGGGATGGTGCTTTTTTGTTGGTATTCCCTGCACGCCGCCGTGTTTCGACAGTCCAGCTCATGGCAGATCCATTGGCAATGGCACTCCGGCATATCGAATTTCACCTGATGGCTGTCCGTGGGATAGAAGTGGAAGCCCGCATCCTCGATGAACATTTTAAGTACCATTTTCTTCCAAATCCGGGGCATCAGCCGGTAAAGGCCCGGAACCTTCAGCATCCCGCGGATGCCGTTGGCAGGAGCGTCCATTCCATTTTTTCCGTCAGCAGCGCCCAGAATGCGGCGACAACGGGGAAAATATTCTTATAAGTTGTTTTCACCAGAGCTTCCGGCTGATCGGCCCAGGAGGCACAGAGGGCCTGATACTCCTTTTCTATGCATTGGTCGATACGCTGTCCCTGCTTCGGGGCAAAGTGACCGATCATCTGTTTCTGCATTTGTTCAAAGCAAGTCTTTTTCACGGGAATTTTTCCGTTTGCCGCCGCAGGCCACGAAACGGTAATACATTTTCAAAACAGGGTTTTCTTCCAGAGCCAGTCCGGCATCGGCGCTCAGCTGTGGCATCTGTACCTGTTTTCGGCAGTCGTATTCCGGAATGATCGGCGGTTTTTTATGTGCACTCTGCTGCAGCGACACCGCCGCCACTGATAAATGTCACCGCGATTCCTGCAGATCATGATTCTGCCTCCCAAAACGATGCTGAATATAAAAAATGGCAGATTCTGACCGAACTGCAGCCAAAATCTGACCTGAAAGCAGGGAGGCGTTTTCCCCTCGGTGTCTGTGTTACTTTTACCCCCGCCGTAAAAACGGAACAAAAAAGTCCTGAAGCCATTACAGCTTCAGGACTTTTATCCGGATCCCTGTTGGTATTCAATATGGTGGACGATATAAGACTCGATATGCATTTTCGCTGTGCGAAAATAATAGACCAGCCGGTGTGCACACTGGCTGCCATACTGCCAGCGGCAGTATGGATTCGGATGGGTTCCAGTCCCATAACCGCAAAAGGCAAAGAAAAAGCCCACCCTTCTGGGTGGACTTTTCTTTATCTGGTGGACGATATAGGACTCGAACCTATGACCTTCCGCACGTCAAGCGAAGTCATCAAGATTTGCGGGAAGTGTCCACAGCGGGAGGAAACAGCCCATCCCGCATCCCAGTAACCGCTTTTTGCATAGTATTCATATCAGGGTGAGTATACCGGGCGGTGGTGTTTATGTCGGAATGTCCCAGGAGCTGCTGCACGATACGCACATCTGCGCCGGATGCCAGGGTGAGGGTTGCAAAAGAATGGCGGCAGCAGTGGGCAGTGAGGTTGCGCACTTCCGGGTATTCTTCCCGCAACGCCTTGAAAAACTGGTTGTAGTCCCTGGAGAAGTTCCGGGGATGCCAAAGAGTTCCGGAGCTAGTCCCGAATAGAAATTCCCCATGGCGAGGCAGGCTTCGCATCAGGTGCGCCACTTCAGGCATGAGCGGCAATGTGCGCAGGCTCTTGGTTGTCTTTGCCTTGTAGTCCTCTACCCTAGCCTTGCCGCCTTCCTGGAACACGCCACGCCGGACAGATAGGGTGCTATCGGTAATATCGTCCCATTTTAGGCCGAGCAACTCTCCCCGGCGTATGCCAGTAAACAGCAGGGAAACCACAGCAATAGCAATACGGCGGTGAGGATAGTCCATGGCAAAGGTCACTATCTTCTGCGCTTCGCCCTCTGTGAAGCTCTCCCTGGGCTTTTCGATAACCTGGGGTATATGGAGCTTTGTTGAGGGGTTGCGGGTTATCAAGTCATTGTCCAGGGCATCGGAGAACAATCCGTGGAGCATGACCCGCATTTTGTCCATGTAGGACTTGCTGGCATCCTGGGAAAACTGGTTGATGAAGCCTTGAAGATGCAGCGGCCTAATATCCGCAAGCTCCATGTCCATCAGATTATCCGGGAATTTCCGGGCAAGTAGCTCTAGCTGATGATAGGATCTCTCCTTGATTGTGCCGAGCTTGTATGTAGTCAGCCATGTGGATAGCCATTCACGAAGCGTCATATTCGACCTCCTGTTCTTCCAGCGTGAAGTAGTGTAGCAACTGCTCCGGGGCGGTTGCGTTCTTGATTTTGGAGTATGTCCCGGTGTAGTCCGGGTCTGGCAATACGCAGTCGGGAGCGGAGTAGATAAGCTCCTTTTGCTTTAGCCCCTGGGAGCGATAGTACAGATGGGCGTTCAGCTCCTTGACCGAGCTGCCAAGCTCTTTGGTGATATACTTGGTTATGTACTTGCTGACCGCATCCGTGGAGCGGATGGGCGATAGTGTGCAGTAGCCAAACTTCTTATCGTAGGCCGTCCATTGGTACACCTGGTGACCTTTAGCAAGCTCTTTGCGGATGTGAGCAGGTAGATACGCATCAAGCTGAAATTGCCGTAGGTCGACTTCCGGGATGCCGGAAACAAGGCCGTGCAGATGCCATGCGCCATCCTGGTGAGGCTCGGGGATAAGCAGATACTGAACGGAGGAAGCAGCCTTGCGGTAGTTGTAGTTATTCAGCCACTTGGAAAAGGTTTTCATGCACCCCTCCAAGTCATAGCGGTCTTTCACTTTCTCCTGGGAGAATGTGAGGGTACAGAAGTAGATAAAATCATTACAGAGAGCAAGCTCGAAAACTTTACTCTTGGCACGGCGGATATTTTCCGGGAGCTTTTCCTCGTTCCCTGCTTCACCCTTGCGGGTGAAATCTCTGCAACCGTCTGCAAGCTCATAACCGGGCTTGCGTACCTTGGCGCATACTGTCAGCTTGGAAACCTGGTCATTGTAGCGGTACAAGAAACCCTTGTTGTAGTCAAACAAGTCATGCTCTGCAATCCTGAAATTAGGCACGGGAAAAACTCCTTTCCTGGTGGGGTGAGTAAAATATGACCTTTAGTCAAGTAGGGGTGCGGTGGTAACCGATACCCTGTTCCGTGCTTTCGCAGGGCAGCCGGGTGGTAGCCGTTACCTGGGCGCAGGGGCGCATGGTGGACAAGGTGCGAACGCAGCCGGGTGGTGACCTGGGGCGTAACAGCCCGCAACGGAAGCCGGGCGGTAGTCGATACCTGGGCAGGGGGTGGGTGCATCTACCTACCTGGGCAAGACCGCCGGAGCAACCTGGGTACGCTGCTTGGGGTGCGCACCTCCGGCTTCCATGCGAGCCGCTTCGCTCTCGCATCTCCGTATCGCACCCTGCTGCATCTCATCTTGCGTTTTCCTTTCTAGCTGCGATTTTATCACTATTTGTCGTCGCTGTCAACTCTATTTGTATTTAAAACGCAATTTGCAATGAAATAGTTATTGCATCTTGCATCGAATACAGTTACAATGATTGCAGATTGCAATGAAAGGGCGTGGCAGCATGGAAGATGTGCAGCTTGCATACAAGGGTGAGTTCACCATTGAGCAACGGAAGATTATGACGGCAGAGGCACTCAAGGAGTTGCGGAAGACCAGGAAGCTATCACAGAAAGAAGTAGCAGCCCATCTCAACATTCCAGCCACCACATACAATACCTACGAAAGCGGACGCACCGAGCCGCCTATTGAGATTTTGGTTCGGTTATCCCATCTGTATGGGATGCCTATTGACTTCATTGTGCAGCGGGATAGAACCTATGCCACAGCGGACGATGTGGGCAGACAAATGGCAGACTTCAAAAAGCAGCTGACAGAGTTTGACAGAAAAATCGCAGAGAACGGAGCAAGCGACCCCGCTCTGCAGTCCATGCTTGACACGATGGGAAAACTGGCCGATGCAATGACCGCTTACAGCCAGACAGAAGCCGCACAAAAGGCACTTAACAAGCACTTGCAGGATTGACCCATAGAAACGAAAAGCACCCCCGGATGCGAGCAAAAGCTTCGCATCCGGGGGTGTGCTTTTTTCGTATTCTCTTTTTCTGCATATTCTTCCATTTTCCGGGCATAAAAAAGCCCCGCCATCCAATCAAGGATAGCGGGGGTGTCTTTGGTGGACGATATAGGACTCGAACCTATGACCTTCCGCACGTCAAGCGGATGCTCTAGCCAGCTGAGCTAATCGTCCAAGCGCTTGATCATTATAGCTCGGCATTCTGAAAATGTCAATACCTTTTTCATCTTTTTTCTAAAAAATTTTTATCCCGTAATCCCATCTGCTTCCTGCTGTCCGATGAAGCGAATCACCAGCCGATTGGGCAGGCATACAATCTGGGGACCAGAGCTACAGAAGCCACGCTGCATACAGTAGCCATCGGGACAATCCGCCTCCGTCACACCAATGCGGCCATCCTTGACCGTGATCACATTTCTGCCCGTATCGGTAGCCACCGTCACCACCCGATCCACACGCAGATCCAGCGTGTACAGCAGTTTTCCCTCTGACCAAACCTGTGCATAACCGGCATCCTTCCCCGGCAGGAAAATCCAAACGCTGAGAAACAAGCAGATAATGAGCAGGCCGGCAATCAGCGCAATCCAGGTTTTAGTCTTCACGGGAAAGCACCTCAAATTCACAGTGGGAAAGGTTCACGCCCTCCGTGGCATACACTTCTCCGGTCTGGGTTACAAACACGACTTCAAAGCCCGGATTCTGCCGCCAGAAAGCACTTCCCTTCTCCAGTCCCATTACGAACAGCGCCGTGGAAAGCGCATCCGCTTTGGCTCCATCCGCACAGAGGACCGTTACCGAGGACAGCTCATTATCTGCCGGTGCTCCGGTCTGCGGATCCAGAATATGGTGATACCGTTTTCCGTCATCACCGATAAAATACCGCTGATAATTTCCGGAGGTCACCACGGCCTCGCTTCCCTCCACCGACACCATGCCGACGGGATCTCCCCCGTTGGGATTCTGAATGGCCACACGCCAGGCGGTTCCGTCCGGCTTATTTCCGTAGGTCTGGACATTGCCGCCCAGATTCATAACCGCTCTGCTCACCTTCAGCGGCTCCAGCAGCTGAACAATCCGCTCGGCGGCGTAGCCTTTGATCAGAGCGCCTAAATCCCACCGCCCGTCCTTCATCACCTTTTTGATTTCCGCTTCATCCGGGACGTGGTATATCTCGCTGGCAAACCCCCACAGCTGCATCAGAGAAAGCAGCTTCGGGTCAAATGCGCCGCCTGTATAGCGGCTTAATTCCTCCGCTCTGTCCAGGAGAGCCTGCTGCTCCGCATTCGGCTTGACCTCTCCCCGATTCAAAGCCGCCAGAAATGATTTTCCGTCGTTTGCCGACCAGGTAGCCTCTAACTCCTGCAGCAGGGTCTTTACCTGCTTAAGGGCCGTCTGGGCATCCTGACCCCAGATCTGAATATCCATCACTGTATCCATGCAAAATATCGTCTCAGATGCTTTCTCTTCCCGAGGTGCACACCCGCTCAGAGTCAAAAGCGCAAGGAAAATAATCAGAAATTTTTTCATATTCGCCACCTCAAGCTTCAGTATACCAAACACCCCCAAAAAACGCAAGACGGGATTCTTTCAGAACAATTGTCCCGTCTTTTCTCCATCTGGCAGATTTTCCAATTGTCAAGATTTCTGCTGTGTCACCCAATTTCCAAAAATTGCGTCGATTTCCGAAAATCCACAGGCATATGAATTGCAAATCGGGTAAAGATATGGTTGCGGAAAGAAATCGATTCTCTCGGGAAGCGGTTTCTTCCCGAGAAAGATGAGAAGGAGATAAAACGATATGAAGACCAACAATTCTATCAATGTTCCCCAGGCAAAGGAAGCAATGGACAAGTTCAAGATGCAGGCAGCCAGCGAGGTCGGCGTTAACCTGACCAACGGCTACAACGGTCACCTGACCTCTCGTGAGGCCGGCTCCGTCGGCGGCCAGATGGTCAAGAAGATGATCGAGGCTTACGAGCAGGGTCTGCAGTAATCTCCCATTCCGTGGACAGCCGTAAATACGGCTGTCCACCTTTTTTCATGATTTGATTCTTCCGCTTCTTGATACTCCCATTCAAGCCGTATGATTTCCATAGAAAATACACACTGTTTTTCATATTTTGCGTACATTCTCACTAATCTCTTCGGAACGCAAGTATTTCCCCTTTCTAATGTAGACAAAGCATAGGAAATTTGCTATAATTTTGGATTGTAAATGAACTGCTTTTATAAAAGATAACCGTACTGCGGTATCATTCCATATTCAGTCGTTTACCCGCCTGTACGGCCCTGCGCCGTGCAAAAACCATTTGTCTACTATTAACTGGAGGTAAGTACATATGCTGCACGTTCATATTCTGAAAGCAAAGGATCCCGCAGAAGTTGGCAAGCTGGCCGCTGACCAGTTTGAAGCTCTCATCAACACCAAGCCCGCCTGTGTTCTGGGTCTTGCTACCGGTTCTTCTCCCCTGCCCCTGTACCGGGAGCTGATTGCAAGAGAAAAGGCCGGCAAGATTGACTTCTCCCGCGTTCGTTCCGCTAACCTGGATGAGTACAAGGGCCTCGCTCCCGATCATCCCCAGAGCTACCGGTATTTCATGCAGGAGAACCTGTTTAACCACATTTCCATCAAGCCCGAAAACACCATCGTTCCCGACGGTCTGGCCGCTGACGTAGACGCCATGTGCGCCGCCTACGAGCGTCAGATTGAAGAGTGGGGCGGCGTAGACCTGCAGCTGCTGGGCATCGGTCACGACGGCCACATCGGCTTCAACGAGCCTGACAGCCAGTTCTCCACCATGACCCACGAGATGCCTCTGACCCAGATGACCCGCGAAGCCAACAAGCGCTTCTTCAACTCCATCGACGAAGTTCCCACCGCCGCCTATACCATGGGCATCGGCACCGTGATGGCTGCAAGAAAGGTTGTCATGATCGTTACCGGCCGTGACAAGGCTGAAATCCTGAAGAAGTCCTTCTTTGGCCCCGTTACCCCCGAAGTTCCCGCATCTATCCTGCAGTTCCATCCCGATGTAACTGTGATTTGTGATGAAGCAGCCTGTGAACTGCTGTAATACCGCTGTAATACTGCTGTAATATCTATAATTTCAGGAGGATAACATGAATCAGACCGAAAAGAAGCAACTGGAAATCCAGGCTTGCAAGGTGCGTATGGACATCGTCAAAAGTGTCCACAGCGCTAAAGCCGGTCATCCCGGTGGCAGCCTGTCCGCCGCAGATGTGTTCACCTATCTGTACTTCAAAGAAATGAATATCGATCCTGCCAATCCCAAGAAGGCCGATCGAGATCGTTTCGTCCTTTCCAAGGGTCATACCGCTCCCGGTTTGTATGCCGCTCTGGCTCACCGCGGTTACTTCCCTGTAGAGGATCTTCTCACTCTGCGTCACACCAACAGCTACCTGCAGGGCCATCCCAATATGAACACCGTTCCCGGTATCGATATGTCTACCGGCAGTTTGGGACAGGGACTTTCCGCTGCAGCCGGCATGGCTCTGGCTGCCAAGCATCAGAACAAGGATTTCCGTGTATACGCCCTGATGGGCGACGGCGAGATTCAGGAAGGCCAGATTTGGGAGGCTTGCATGCTGGCTTCTCATTACCATCTGGACAATCTTTGCGCCATCGTGGATAACAACGGACTGCAGATCGACGGCAATGTTGCCGACGTCATGAGCCCCTACCCCATTGTGGACAAGCTGGAGGCTTTTGGCTTCCACGTCATGCAGATCGACGCTCACGACTTCGACCAGATCGAGGCCGCCTTTAACGAGGCTCGAAGCGTCAAGGGTCAGCCCAGTGCCATCGTTATGAAGAGCACCAAGGGCAAGGGTGTTTCCTACATGGAGAATCAGGCAGGCTGGCACGGCAAGGCACCTAACGATGCCGAGCTGGCACAGGCTCTGGAAGAGCTGAATGCACACCTTGCAGAACTGGAGGGAAAGTAATATGGCAGAACAGAAAAAAGTTGCTACCCGTGATTCCTATGGTAAGGCCCTGGCTGAGCTGGGCAAGGAACACGAGGATCTGGTAGTTCTCGATGCCGACCTGGCAGGTGCTACCAAGACCGTTACCTTCAAGAAGGCCTTCCCCGACCGCCACTTTGACTGCGGTATCGCCGAGGCTAACATGGTTTGCGTCGCTGCCGGTATGTCTACCACCGGTCTGGTTCCCTTTGCATCCACCTTTGCCATGTTTGCTGCCGGCAGAGCCTTTGAGCAGATCCGCAACTCCATTGGCTACCCTCACCTGAACGTGAAGATCGGCGCCACCCACGGCGGTATCTCCGTCGGCGAGGACGGCGCAAGCCATCAGTGCTGTGAGGACTTCGCACTCATGCGCTCCATCCCCGGTATGACCGTCATCTGCCCCGCAGACGGCGTGGAAGCCGAGGCTGCCGTAAAGGCCGCTTACGAGTATCAGGGTCCTGTATACCTGCGTTTTGGCCGTCTGGCTGTCCCCGTATTCCACGAGGAAGGCATGAAGTTTGAAATCGGCAAGGGCGAGATTCTGCGTGACGGCAGCGACGTTGCCATCATCGCCAACGGTCTGCTGGTATATGAAGCCATTAAGGCCGGCGAGATTCTGAAGGAAATGGGCATCAACGCCATGATTATCAACATGGCCACCATCAAGCCTCTGGACGAAGAGCTGGTTCTGAAAGCTGCCGAAAAGTGCGGCAAGGTAATCACCTGCGAAGAGCACTCCGTCATCGGCGGCCTGGGCGAAGCCGTCTGTTCCCTGCTCTGCGAGAAGCTGCCCACTCCCGTGCGCCGCATCGGTGTCAATGATCGTTTCGGCTGCTCCGGCCCCGCTGCCGAGCTGCTGGAAAAGTACGGTCTGACTGCAAACCACATTGTGGAAGTCGCAAAGGACTTCTGCGGGAAATAAGCTTTTCCACTCCCACCATCCCGGATGGTGGGAGTTTTTCTGTCTGGACGGCGCTGAGAGCCTTACAGCAATATACAAAGCGGCAGCCTTCTTCCGTGAAGGCTGCCGCTTTATGATTACTGTCTTTGCATAAAAAAAGGGTTCCGATTTCTCGGAACCCTTTCGGTCTTATGCGAGCAAAAGAATAAGGTAAAGAATCATATACGCAACGCCGAGTCCGACAACGACAACCAGCATAGGCGGGATCATCATCTTTACAGCGCTCCAATAGGTCTCCCATTTTTCCTTAGCCGTTGAGCCGGAACGATAACGGGCACTATTGGTAAGTCTGGAACCGCGGACTCCTGACATATCCGCAATGGATCTGCCATCATCGTAGTATTTGACTTTTTCCTTCTTTTCTTTTTTGGCCATGGAATTTTACTCCTCGTCGAGCTTATGACAAGCGGCGAAATGGCCGGGCTCATACTCCTTATACTCGGGAGTCACATGCTTACAGATTTCCTTAGCATAGGGGCAACGAGTATGGAAGCGGCAGCCCTTGGGGGGATTTGCCGGGGAAGGAATATCGCCCTTCAGTACCACACGGTTCATCTTCGCATCCGGATCCGGGTTGGGAACCGCAGAGAAGAGAGCCTGAGTGTAAGGATGCAGGGGGTTGGAGAAGATGGCATCCTTTGTACCAAATTCCATCATTGCACCCAGATACATAACACCAATCTTGTCGGAGATGAACTTAACAACAGACAGATCGTGGGAGATGAACACATAGGTCAGATCCATCTCGTTCTGAAGTTTCTTCAGCAGATTGATGATCTGTGCCTGAATGGAAACGTCCAGAGCGGAAACAGGCTCGTCACAGATAACCAGCTTGGGGTTAACGGACAGAGCACGAGCGATACAGATTCTCTGACGCTGACCGCCGGAGAACTCGTGAGGGTATCTCTCATAGTAGTAGTCACGCAGGCCGCATCTGTCCATCAGATTCAGAACATAGTTCTTAATCTGATCCTTAGGGACGATCTTGTGAACCTGAACAGGCTCGGACAGGATGCCGCCAACGGTACTTCTGGGAGGCAGAGAGGAATAGGGGTCCTGGAAAATAATCTGCATCTCCTTGCGGATCTCACGCATCTGCTTGGACTTATAGTTGGTAATATCCTTGCCATCGAAGATGATCTGACCGCCGGTAGGCTGGTGCAGCTTCAGAATGGCACGACCCATGGTAGTCTTACCACAGCCGGACTCGCCAACGATACCCAAAGTCTCACCCTTGTGCAGCTTGAAGGAAACATCATCGACAGCGATGAGTTCCTGGGTTACCTTACCGGTAACGGTCTTCTTCAAGGGGAAGCACTTACGCAGGTGCCGAACTTCCAGAACAGCCTCAGGATCGAAGGGCTTCTTGCAGTCCTCTTCGATCTGCTTTCTTCTCTTTTCCTGATATTCTGCTGCCAGTGCAGCGTCATCATACACGACGGCGGATTCGGCAACATTCTCCCCTGCGGAAGCAATCACTTTTTCATCAGCCATTTTTGTTCTCCTCGTCGTACAAATGACATGCGACAAAGTGAGTGGGGCTCACCTGCACCATCTCCGGGTAATCGCCGGAGCACTTCTTGGTGCACTTTGCGCATCTTTCTTTAAAATAGCAGTAGTCAGGCATATTGATGGGGTTAGGTACGTTACCGGGAATGTTGTACAGAGTCTTGCAGTCCAGATTCATGGTAGGCTTGGACTTCTGCAGGCCAACGGTGTAGGGGTGCAGAGGATTCTGGAAAATCTCCCGCACAGTACCCTTCTCAATGACCTTACCGGCGTACATAACCACAACATAGTCGGCCATTTCAGCGATAACACCCAGGTCATGGGTAATCAGCAGAATGGAGCCGTCGATCTTGTCCTTCAGATCTCTCAGCAGGTCCAGGATCTGAGCCTGAATAGTCACGTCCAGAGCCGTGGTGGGCTCGTCAGCGATGATCAGTCTGGGGTCGGCAGCCAGAGCCATGGCGATCATGACACGCTGACGCATACCACCGGACAGCTCATGGGGGAATGCCTTGTAAACACGCTCAGGCATTGCGATGCCGACCTTGTCCAGCATTTCCATGGACTTGGCCTTAGCCATTTCCTTGGTAGCGCCGGGCTTGTGGATAAAGGTAACCTCATCCAGCTGCTGGCCGATGGTGAACACGGGGTTCAGAGAAGTCATCGGCTCCTGGAAGATCATAGCGATCTGCTTGCCGCGGATTCTGTGAATCTCACGGATAGGCATTTTAGCGATGTCGTAAATTTTATCGACCATCTCATACTCACCCTCGGCACCGGCCTTGGGGATGGGATTGCCCTTCTCGTCCAGCTTCATTTCGCGGGACTTGAAACGGATGGAACCGGACTTGATCTGACCGGTAGGACCCTGAATCAGACGCATAACGGACATACTGGTAACGGACTTACCACAGCCGGACTCACCAACGACACCAACGACAGAGTTTTTAGGCACGTCATAGGAGACACCGTTAACAGCCTTGACGACGCCCTGCTCCGTGTAGAAGAAGGTATGCAGGTCATCGATTTCCAGGATGTTGCCATCGTCTTTCATTTCCGTGAGGAACTCAGACTCTTCCGCTTTACGGTTCTTATACTTCTCAAGGGCCTTCATCTCCTTGGCATTTGCCTTGGCGATGGCACGAATTTCTTTACCAGTCAGGTAATGCTTGTCGCCCTTGGATGCTTTGGTCATATTCTTCTTTTCTTGCTTATCCATCTCTTATCTCCTTGCTTTCGGGTCAAGAGCATCACGCAAGCCGTCGCCGACAAAGTTAAAGCCCAAAACAGCGATGACAATGCAAACACCAGCAGGCATCCAGACATACCAATGGTTCTGCAGGATGTCCTGGTTGGTAGAAATGATGTTGATCATTGTACCCCATGCTGCATAGGGTGCCTTAACACCCAGGTTCAAGTAAGACAGGGTTGCTTCGTAAAGAATCATGCTGCCAAGGCTCAAGCTCATCTGAACGATCAGCTGAGGCATAACGTTGGGAACAAGATGCTTAAAGATCTTACGGCTGGTAGAGTAACCCATTGCTTCTGCAGCAACCATGTACTCCTGCTCACGCAGGAACAGAATCTGACCTCTGACCAGACGGGCAACGCCGGGCCAGGAGATGAACGTCAGGTAAATCATCAACAGGTAGATACGATATTTTGCGTCGATGTTACTGGAGTCCAGAATCGTACTGATAATCAGCAGAATAGGAACACCGGGCAAACACATCAGAATATCGCAGATACGCATGATGATGTTATCAATGGCACCGCCGAAATAACCGGAAATACCACCCATAATAACGCCGATGATTGTAATCAGGAAGACAGACAGGAAGCTGACGATCAGAGAGATTCTGCCGCCATACATCAGTCTGACGAAAATATCGTAGCCCTGATCATCGGTGCCCAGAATGTGCTCAGAAGAAGGAGGAGACAGGAAGTTATCCTTCAGATGGGTTTCCGTAGTCTGGTGAATGGTGTATTCCACACCATTCACCGTATGAGTAAAGGAACCAACTGCGTACTCGGTCTTACCGCTTTCGTCCAGTTCGATTTCACCCCAACGGGTATAAACCAGAGGACCCAGGAAGCTGAACACGAACAGGCTAATAACCATGATCAATCCAATAATACTCAGCTTGGAGCGGAAGAATCTGCGGGCAACCATCCGTCCGGGGGACATCAGCTTCACATTTTTGTCAAGGGGTACATCGGTATCGACAACCTCTTGTTCTTGAGCATCGTCTTGCTTAATTTCAAGTTCGTCCATACTGTACCTCCTTACTGCAGTTTCACTCTGGGGTCAACAACAGCATACATCAGGTCTGCGAGGATAACGCCGATGACGCTGAGGGCCGCCAGGAACATGTTGTAGCCCATGATAAAGGGAATATCGCCGCGGTTCATTGCCTGCAGGGCGATGTTACCGATGCCGGGCAGGTCAAAGACCTGCTCGGTAATGATAGCACCGGAGAACAGAGAGGGCAGCAGACCGGCCATGGAAGTAACCAGGGGGATCAGCGTATTCCGGAAAGCGTGCTTGTTGATAACAACGCTCTCCTTCAGACCCTTTGCACGAGCTGTACGGATATAATCGGAGTTCATGACTTCCAGCATATTGGTTCTGGTCATTCTCATTCTTGCACCGATGCTCAGGATGACCATGGTCAGAATGGGGATGAAGATATGCCGTGCATAGTCAAGAATCAGTGCCGCACCGGTGTAGGACTGGGAAGCGTCCGTCAGTCCGGAAGGCGGGAACCAGCCAAGCTTCAGTGACAACCAAGACTTCAGCATGTTGCCGAAGAAGAAGGAAGGCAGGGAAATACCGATCATAACCAGGATTGTAACGACGTAGTCGCGCAGGCTGTACTGATGGGTTGCAGCAGTAATGCCCAGAGGAATTGCGATTAGGAACTCAAAGATGGTTGCAATCAAAGCAACAGTAAAGGACGTACCCATATGGGCAACAATCTTGTCGGCAACAGGCACGCCGTAAACGAAACTGGTGCCCAGATCAAATCTGGCCAAGGCTTTCAGCCAGCCAAAATAACCATTCAAAATGCCCTTAAAGCTATTGTCGCCCAAGCCGAACATCTTGTACATGGCATCCACGGTCTCTTGATCCACGGTAGCTGCGCTCTGACTGATGGCGTCAACTTTAGACTGAATGAAGTCAACGGGCATCAGACGGATCAGGAAATATATAATCATGGAAACGCCTAGCAGAATCAGCACAGCATAAGCCAATCTTTTAACTATATATTTTAACATAAGCCGCTCCGTTTAATTATTTGGCGAATTCGATTTCCCAAATGCGATCCAGGGGAGAGGAGAAGGGGTTAATATCGGTAGGAATGGTGCTCTTATCAATAACATTGGAATTGTATGCGTACAGGACATCACGCTGGTAAACAGGCAGTTCCACGGCCAGATCCAGGATATAGCCCATAGCATTCTGATACAGATCCTTACGGACAGCCTTGTCATTGGTCTCACGAGCCTGATCGATCAGTTCACTCAGATCGTCCAGAATCTTCTGCTCTTCGGGAGAACCGGAGGTCTTGATATAATCATAGCCCCAGGCCTTGGTGCTGGTTGCAGTAGAATTCTTGTGGTAAACCTGATACAGGTCGGGGTCCAGAGAGGAGGACCATGCAGCAGCCCAGACATCCAGAGAGCCGGTATTGATCTTGGTCAGAGCCTGAGTATCACAGACAACATCAACGTTCCAGCCCAGCTCGTTCAGCAGAGCAGCAGCGTCACGGAATACCTTATAGGTGGGGTGATCCTGCAGAGTGGAACCTGCGATGGTGAAGGTGAAGGTCAGTTCCTTATCGCCTTCTGCATAGTCGCCCTTCTGCATATACTTTTTGACGTTAGCGATGGCAGATTCCTTGCTCCATGTACCCATCTGGGGATAGTCCTTGCCGTTATCCTTCTCGACATCGCCGGTGGGATAAGCCCAGCTGACCTTGGACATGGGCCAGAAGATCTGAGTAGCGGTACCTGCACGGTAGTAGTCCAGTGCCAGAGAAGTGTTCATAGCACACATAATTGCCTTACGCAGGTTGATGTCCTTAACCTTGGAAGCATTGATGCCGATGTAGCCGTAGCCCAGCTGATCGGAAGTGACCATTTCGTAACCCTTGCTGCCCATCTTGTTGAGCTTTTCGTAGTTATCGGTGGTCAGAGCGGGAGTGATGTAGTGAACAGAGCCGTTCTCCAGAGCTGCCAGAGCGTTGTTGGAACTGATGATCTGGTAACGGATCTTACCGATCTTTGCATTGTTCAGGCCGGTACCCACAGTTTCAAACTTGTCGTTGGCCTTGAGGTAAACAACGTTGTCCTTGTAGAACTCGGTTTCCTTGGGGTTGTCGTTGTTCTGGGCATCGGTCACCATGTAAGGGCCTGCACCCATGGGGAGCTTGACGTTTCTGGGAGACTGGACAACCTTGGACATAAAGTCGAAGCTTGCAAACTCAACACCGAACTTGCTGTTGGGAATATCAACGCCGACCTTGCTGCCTTCGCCATAGTAGTGCTGAGGAGCAATGGTGATGGAGAAGTTCCAGATAGCCTTGGGGTCAACACCTTCGATGGTGATCTGCAGGACATCGTACTCGTCGGCATTGGTGACGGTGCCGTCCTCGTTGTGACCGGAAGCGATGGTGTACTCATTGCCCTGAACGGTGATCTTGGAGCCAGCCTTATCGGTATGAGCCAGAGAAACAATACCGGAAATGTTCTGAACAGCCAGACTGCCGTCATCGGAGATGTTCTCGTGCAGGATAACTTCCTTTGCCTTTGCGGCGAACTCGCTGGTCAGAGTGCCTGCGGTTGCCCAGAAGGTCAGGATGCCATCCAGCTCACGGCTGATCTTGTCGTTGAAGACGTATTCGATGGCATCAGCCTCGGTTTTGATGGTATCGGGGTAAGACTTGGTGAGCTTCTTGATCTGGGTACGGTCAATCTTACCGTTTACCTTCTCGTACTCAACCTCAACATAGCGTTCAGCGTACATGAAGCAGAAGACTGCATCATTGAATTCCTCATGAGAATCGTAAGGAGCATCGTGGTAGGACTCCTGAGCGCTGTTGTAGTCTCTGCCCAGTTCTTCCTTGAACAGCTTCAGTGCGTAATCATAGTCCTTCTGCAGGTTCTCATTGGTGACGTCACTGGGGTTGTTGGAAATAGCGGCAATATAGCCGGAGCTGAGGCCGTGGCTCAAGATAGCTTCCTTCATGGCTTCATAGCCGGCTTCGCTGGAGGGAGAAGCTTTCTTGACTTCATAGAACAGGTTCTTCAGTTCGTTGATACGGTCCTTAGCTCTGGAGGTAGCCTGAGAAGTGATCATGCTGTCATTATCACTGGAGCCAACAGTCTGAGTTCTGTACTCGGACAGGCCGAGAATCTTGGTGGAGTACAGGGTGTTGGAACCGGTGTAAACAGGGTCCAGGTAAGTATAGTAGTTGAACAGCACGTCCTCCATGGTCAGGGGATGGCCGTCGGAGAACTGGATACCGTTCTTCAGAACGAAGGTGTAAGTAACAGTGCCGTCGTCATTTTCTACGATATCGTAGTCCTTGGTAACGACGGGCTCGTCTTCACCATAGGCGACCTCGACATCACCATTATTGTACTTAGCACCCAGCATACCGATCTGGGTCTGGCCAACGACTGTAACGTCGTTAGCTGCTGTGCCGAAGAAGGGGTTGAACAGGCCGTCCAGAGAATCCGTCATAATGACGAATGCATCTGCACCCTTTTTGCCCTTACAGCCTGCGAGCATTGCTACCATACTCACGCATAACGCAATGCAGAGAGTAATGGAAAGAATTCTCTTTTTCATTAAAATTCTCCTTTTTGTAGTATTGTTTTGCTTTCGCAATTTACGGTCACCGTTATTTACGGGTAACCGTTACTTCATTTCCATCCACGGCAACTTCCAGCTTCTCAGGATTTTCACCCGTTACAGTACAGGTAATACCGGAGAAGTCGATACCGTGGGCATCACCGGAGCCATACAGCAGACCGATTGCATAGTCTTCGGTAGCAAAATAGCTGGCAGTGTCAATCTGCAGTTTGCTGGTCAGCACCTGAACGCCTTCCAGGCTTGCCTTGGAAGTGATGGTACCTGCCAGCAGGCCAAAGCTCGTGCCGGCAGAACGGACACCTGCTTTGATGGTGAATGTGACATTCTCGAATGTAACATTCTCGATTCTGGACTTATCGGTCAGTACACCAAAGAGACCAACGTTAGCCTTGCCCATATTGGTCTGCTCGATGTTCACATTCTTAATTGTATGGCCGTTGCCGATGATGGTGCCGTTGAAGTTACCATACATCAGACTGGAGGGCCAGTAAGTGTCGGTGAAATCAAGATCCTCATGCAGAACGTAGCAGCCGTTCATGCTGGCGTTATTCTGGAACTGCTCTACATTGTAAATATGGTACCACTCGCCTTCTGTCCAATCCACATACAGATTCAGAACAGGATTCACAGCAGTGCCGTTTTCTTCATTTACCTTGCCGGGATGTACAACTTTATCTGTTACCGCTTCAGTTCCCTGGTCATCGTAGTATGCAGCCTTGAAAGTATAGCCGGGTTTTTCGGGGAAATTGAACATTTCCATAGCGCCGGTCTTCTCGCTCCATGCAGGAACCATAATGTCCTTGCCGACTGTAGGGTTAAACGTATAGTTGCCAATCAGATCTCCACCATCCAGAGAGTAGAAATTAACCTCGAACATGGGAACCCAGGCAGCATACAAAGTGATAACGGGTTCTTCAGAAGTGTAAGTCTTCGTGGTGTCAACTTCAAGCAGGCCCTTATCAAAGTCCCACTTGTTTGCATAAGTGTAGACAACGTTTCCTTCGCTGTCTGTGCTTTCGGTACGCTCGGAATACCAGCCCGCAAGGAAGTATCCGTTCTTAACAGCAGTAAACTGATCATTGCCTCTGACAGAATTATCAGGAGCAACCAGTGCCAGTTCCACTTTACCGTTGCTGTTTGCCTGCATCTTGGAAACGTTGTAAGAGTCAACGATCACAGTTGTGTTGGTGGTAAACGTACCACCGTTGGCGTCATACTTAACGCTGACTGTGTAGCCCTCAGCATTGTTGTCATCGTACGGAGTAGGTTTGGCACCGCAGGCAGTGACAAAAAGAAGGGTTCCCAAAAGCACGAAGGTTATTAGTACTGATTTGATTCTAATTTTCATTTTATCCACATCATCCTTCATAACATTAGGCTTGTTTCAGCAGAGCCGCAGCAGTAGCTGCGACTCTGCTACTAGTCACTTACTCGTTGGTAGATTCTGTGTCGGAATCGGTTTTTGCTTCAGGGGTCACTTCCGTGGTTTTCTCTGCCTCTTCAGCATTTTCTGCTTCCTCGGTGGTTGCTGCTTCTTCAGCAGCGGGTGCTTCCTCGGCTTTTGCTTCAGCAGTCTTCTGCTTCTTATTCAGCAGAACAACTGCAGCTGCACCGCCGGCGACTGCCACTACACATACAATTACAATGGTTACGATCATTGCGGTGTTGGTGGACTTGGTTTCGTCTTCGGGCTTTTCTTCGGGCGGCATCAGTGCCTTGATTCTCTGCTCTGCAGTAATCAGCTTGTCATAGTTGGTTACCAGTGCCTGCTGCTCAACGGTAGCAATCTTGTTGTATGCAGCACGGGCTGCAGCAACAATGGACTGATGCTCAAGATCGACACGCTCAGGGATTGCATTGATGGCAGCGATTGCAGCCAAGGTTACATCATCAGCCGCAGTGGGGCCTTCCACACGCAGGTCAAAGTACTGATTGAACATATAGCCCTCATAGTTCTGACCGTTTACAGGTTTAACCATCATGAGCTTATTTTCCACATAGCCAACATAGTTAACGAAGTTGGCTCCGTAGAATACGTTGCTGTAGTTTCCGCCGGTGGCGTTCCACATATAGTAGGGAATCAATCCGATACCCTCGAGGGAAATTTCATTGCCATGCTCATCCACATAGGATCCATACTCACCAGAACCGGGGATATGCTGCAGGGAATCATAGTAAGCCTTGTCGTATTCTTCTTCCAGGATAGGTGCGTCGTAGCTCTTGAAGACAACCGTCTTCAGCTTCTCGCAATTGAAGAATGCCTTATGACCCAGAGAAGCAACGGTGTGAGGCAGAGTCACCATCTGTGCATCGCTGCCGGCAAATGCCATAGCGGTGATTCTCACGGTGCCGTCTGCAATCTGCACGTTCTCGTGCTGGGTGCCGGCGTAGACGATCAGCTCAAGGCCGCCATTGGGAACCTTGCAGTACAGAGATCCGTCAATAACAAGGACATTGTCGTTAATGTCGTAGGTGTAAACCATGGTCTCATAATCGACACCATTGAAATTCTGAACCTCGACCTTGCCGAAGGGCTTGATTTCACAGAAAGCGAAGGGGTTGTCACCAATGGTCGTCAGGTTCTCGCCCAGCTTTACAGTGAAGGGAGTCTTGACATCCTTAACAAATGCATGGTCACCGATTGTAACAGCACCGGTCAGATCCGCATTTACAATGGCGGTATAAGCAAAGGCATACTCGCCGATGTTCTGTGCGAACTCCAGGTTGTTAACGGTTGCCAGCTTGCCGCAGTAAGCGAATGCGCCTTCATCCAAATTGGTAGCGGAAGCATTCAGAGTCAGGACGGTCATGGTGGGCACGTTGACGAATGCATACTTACCGACATTGGCTGCGCTGGACAGGTCAACATCCTTCAGAACCGTCTCCATGAAGGCGTAGTCACCAACGGTGACAACCTTGGACAGGTTAATGTTTTCCAGGAGAGCGCAGTTTGCAAATGCATACTCGGGAATCTCGGAAACACTCTCGCCCAGGACAACGTCCTTCAGGTAGCGTGCGTTGGAGAAGGCATAAGCGCCGACGCTGTTAGCGGAGGACAGGTCTACCTTTTCCAGCTTGGGAGCGAAGTAGCTCATCATATACTTTCTGTCCTTGTCGACAGCGGGAACCGTCATGTCGAGGTCCTGGCAGATGTAGTAAACATCGCCGGAGAAAGCATACTCACCAACGGACAGTGCCTTGGAAAGATCAATCTTCTTCAGGCTGCTGGTGCCGTAGAATGCCATCTTACCGATCTGAGCACCTTCACCCAGAGTGACAGACTCCAGAGAAGCGTTGCTTGTGAATGCATTCTCACCGATTACGGCATTGTTGCCGATGGTCAGATTCTTCAGAGCGGTAGCAAAATCGTAATAGTAGAACTTCTTGCCGTTTTCAGTGTAGTTCTTAACGGTGAAGGTCTTATCCTTGTCCTGGAAGAAAGCGTAGTCACCGATCACAACATCATTGCCGATGACAACAGTCTCCAGATTGGGGCATTCACTGAACACGCCCTCAGCAATGGTCATGCCATCAGGAATTCTGACAGAAACCAGACCGGAACGCAGGAATGCGTACTTGCCGATCTCAGTCTTCGTGTTAAATCTGGGCATTTCCTTGATAGCGGTTTCGCTGAATGCATACTCACCGATCACGTTCAGTTCACCCAGCTTGACATTGGCCAGTCTCTCACAGGATGCGAAGCCATAAGCTTCAACCTTGTTGACGTTTTCCAGAACAACAGAGTTGATCTTGGAGTTATGAGAGAAAGCGCCTCTGCCGATGACGGTAACGTTGGCATTATCAATGTCGGCAACAGTGTACTCGCCTCTCTTGCTGGGAGTAACAGCAATCAGAGTGGAGCCGTCAGCAGAAATGACATAAGGAGCATTCTGAACCTTGAAAGCGGTGTTGCCGTCGGCAACATTGTAAGTGGTGATTGCGGTGTCTCTGAAGGCATACTCGTTAATTGCAGTGACATCCTTACCAATGGTGATATCGGCCAGGGCCCTACACTTGTAGAACATACCTGCAGGGATAACGGAAGTGTTCACTTCGAAGGAAGTCAGAGACTCACAGCCGGTGAATGCGTAAGGACCGTACTTAACTCTCTCAGCGGTAACCTTGACGTCGGCCAGCTTGGAGCAGCCTGCGAATGCGTAAGCACCGATGGACTGCAGGGTCTCGGGCAGGTGGATGCCAGTCATATTGGCGTTGCCTGCGAATGCATAGTCACCAATAACGTAAGCAAAGGGCAGATCCAGAGTTCCGCGGAGATCACAGCCCTCGAATGCGCTCTTGCTGATGATCTTTATGTTGTTCTCGCCGCTGAAAGTAATCTTCTGGAGCTTACCACACTGGAAGAATGCACCGTATTCAATGGATTCCAGAGTGGAGGGCAGCACAACTTCTTCCAGAGCAGTCAGATTTGCGAATGCATAGCTGCCGATCTTCTTGATACCCTCAGGAATGATGACCTTGGTAATGGTGTCATCACCGATGAACCACTGCTTGGACAAGGTGGTGTCATCGAACTCATATTCCTCAGGAGTCTTATCGACGTAGTCGAAGTTGGAGAAGGCAAAGCCACCGATTTCGTTCAGGCCCCTATCACCGGGGATCATAACGGTACCGCCATTGCCGAAGTAATGCAGCAGAATGGGGCCCGTGGCGACATAGGGATCCTTGACTTCAACAGTTACAGACTGAGAGTAGAAGGTACTCTTGCCATCCATCAGGACCTTGATGGTAATGGAAGCGTTGCCCTCGGCTACTGCAATCACTTCGCCTTTCTCAGTAACCTTAACAATCTTCTCGTTGCTGGATTCAAATACAACCTGAGTTGCCTCCGGGAAGAATGCTTCCAGTTTGTAGTTCAGCTGTACAGATTCGGAAGGATACATAGACAGGAAGTAGTTGCCTTCAAAGAAGCGAACGGCTCCGGTGTCACCCAGTTCCTTATCGACGCCGGACAGCTGGTAATAAGCCTTTGTGGTGGTGTAACCAACCAGCTGGAACTCATCCGCAACAGGCTTATCATATCTGACAAAGCCTTCATCCTCGGGTCCCAGAACATTTACCTTAAAGGTGGTAAACTTATTGGTTTCCGGATCGCGAACCTTAATGGTTGCGGAGCCGGGAGCCAGAGCAAGCAGCTTGTTGTTAACTACGCGGACAACGCTGGGAGAAGAAGAGGAGTACTCCAGCAGTTCTGCCCACTCGGTGGAGGGGTAGACCATGGGAGCCATGGAATAAACTTCGTTGGGGCTCATGGTCATGCCGTCCTGAAGACCTTCGAAGTAGAAGTCGACATAGTCATCAGGCATACCGATTTCGTAGGTAGCGTAGTTCAGAGCATAGTCATAGCAAGTCAGAACAAAGGAGTTCTTATTATAGGAGTTGTTCTTGATTTCGTTGATGAAGTCGGTCAGTTCGTAAGTTACGTAGGTAGTGCTGTCGCACTTGGAGTAGATGGGGGTCATGTAGTGTTCCAGGTTCTTCATCTGGACATTGCCCTCATCATCCTCGGTAACGTAACCCAGCTGAGCAGCCATTGCAAAGTGGTTGTCGTAGACAGCAGCCTTTGCGTACAGACGGTTCTTCTTCAGCGTCTTGTCGTACTCGTAGTAGAACTCGACATCCTCAACAACAGGAGCCTGGAAGTCGATCACCAGGGGGAACTCGAAGGTGTTCTTCTCGTTGGTCTGCAGACCGCCGTCGCCGTAGTCCACATAGCCAACCAGCTTAACAGTGTATCTGGAGTTGTTCTTCAGGTTGTAGTCCATGGTGTCGAAGTCGATTTCCACGTTGGCAGGACGGATCGTGGGAGAGCCGTCGCTGTAAGACTTACGAACATCATCGTCTACGCACTGGTAGATGACTTCGCCGGTGGCATCATCTGTAATGGAAATCTCGACCTTGGCTGCGTTACGGAGAAGACCTGCCCAGACAAACTTCAGGGAGTGAACTGTGCCGTCCTGGTTGGACAGAGCAACGTAATCTCTGTTAGCAGAAATGACCATGTCATCGGGATCCTGCATGAAGTAGTAGGAACCCAGGTAGCTGACGAAGTCACCCTGAATGCCGCCGACAGGACGGGTGGAGAATGCGTCGGGCAGAACCTTGTCTTCAGGAGCCAGAGACTCATCACGCTCGTCAGCGTCGGTTTCGAAGTAGTCGCGGTCGAACAGAGGAGCCTTATTCCAGTCACCATAGAAAGCCAGATAAGGAACGCTCATGTTGATCGAGGTGCCGGCGGTAGCGGTCAGCTTAATGAAGCCTTCCACATACATACCGTTCTTGAAGGACTCGTTCATGAACTGCTTGTCGGCATCGCTCAGGGTAATCTTAACGGTTACTTTTGCATCCTGACCTGCAGCAACGGTCACGTTCTTGCCGTTCAGAGTGCCATTGGTAACGGAAACAACTTCCAGAACAGCACCCTCCAGCACGCGGCCGGATTCCGTAACGGTGGTGTTGCCAGTGCTGGTCAGGATATCGCTGACGCCTTCAGTCATGACGATTGCGCTGATATCATAAGAAAGGCTTGCATCGCCAAAGTTCTCAACGTTGAAGGACATTTCATAGACGCCGGTCTTATCGGGATCGTCGCCCAGCTCCAGCTTTGTCTTGCCCATGATCTTGCCATCTGTATCATAGGTGGAGATGACAGCATTGGAGTTGACGCAATTTGCCAGGTTAACCAGACCAGCACCCTGCTTTCTGACAGCGTAGGGCAGGCCATTCTGGTTGATAACAATATCTGCAGTGGACATCATCAGACGGTTGACCATTGCATTGACTTCCTGATTGTTGTCTGCGATTTCAGGGAAGTTCTCCACAACGTACTGGCGCAGCAGCAGCGTGACACCGGCAACGTTGGGGCAAGCCATGGAAGTACCGGAGATACGGTCGTAGGAACCGCCGGTAACAGAGGAAAGGATGTTGCCGCCATGTGCAGTAATTTCAGGTTTGATGCCCAGGCTGGGAGTGGGGCCCCAGGAGGAGAAGTCGGACATGAAAGGACCGGAGGCCTGCTCCACAGAAAGCTTCAGCTTTCCGTTACCTGCAGCAGCCAGTGCCTCGCCGTCTTCCTGAGAGATGGAGCAGGTTGCGAGTGTTGCATCTGCCACGTTCATCTTGATGTCGCCGGATACATTATTATATATAATGATACCGGCTGCACCGGCGTTCTGTGCAATGATGGACTTTTCTTCGAAGGTGTTGGCACCACGGCGGACCAGAACGATCTTGCCCTTGACATCCAGACCGGTGTAGTCAGCGGAACGGCCGACGCCGGGGATGACTACGTAGTCCATTTCCTTGGAGGTCTCATCACCAAGCAGAGTCTTCACAAAGTTATTCTCCAGCATGGAGGAGTTGTGAGTCTCATTGAAGTAGATGATGTTCTCGCCGTGCAGAACGTAAGGAGTCTTAGCGCCGTTGATGGAAGCAACGGACAGTGCGGAATCGTAGGTTCCGGGAGAACCGACGGTAGCGGTATCAGGGTTGCTGGTCAGGCCCAGGTTACCGTTGGCAGTGGAGCCGAAAGCGGAGCTGTAGCTGTTGGAAGCTGCGACCACCAGGCTGATGCCTGCTTCGCGGATCTTGTCGTACACGCCGTTGATCTTTTCCTCATCGGAGGGGCGGCCGAATCCGCAGGAAGTACCCAGGGACATATTGATAACGTCAACGCCCAGGACGACGCAGTCTTCCAGAGCGGAGAGGATCCATGCACTGCGGGCGGTGTCCACAATGTCGGAGAAGACCTTCATGGAGACCAGCTGTGCATTGGGAGCAACACCGGTGATGGTGTCGTCCTTACCAACAATAATACCGGAAACGTGAGTACCGTGACTGTTGTGCGTGGAGTAGGGGTCGGAGTCGTTGTCGGCGTAGTCAAAGCCGAAAGGAATCTTCTCACTGATGTAGACATCATCAGCAGCCAGGCCGTGGAACAGGTTGCTTGCAACAGTCTTGTCCAGCAGGGCTGCGACATTGTCATAGGTCAGGCCCAGAGAGCTGGGATGGAAGTTTGCGGTATTGAATGCGCTGTGTGCATAGTCAACACCGGTATCCAGAACAGCCACGACCATACCGCTGCCGTCGAAGTCAACGTTGGAACTGTTGAAGATACCAGTATCGTAAACGTTAACATTGTTATCGACCAGCTGAGTAGCGGCTACGTTGTAAACTTCACCGACAATCACATCAGCCTTGTTGCCGACAGACTTGCAGACTTCTTTAAAGTCGCGGGCCTTGATGACAATTTCAAATCCACTGAGCAAAGTGGTGTAATTTTCACCAGTGGTGTATCTGATTGCCAGCTGATCCAGGGCATCCAGGATGCCTGCCTTCTCAGTGCCAATTTTTTCTCTGATTTCAGTTGCCTTTTCGCTCTTGAGAGCAAACTCTGCAAAAGACACTTTCTTGTCAGTCTTCTCGTATTCGTCCAGCAGGGGGACGATATCGAGAGTAACGATAATGGAAATATCATCATCGTCCTTTACGGTTTCAGGCAGCTCAAACATGACAGACTTATCCAGATAATCGTCAATGTTCACTTTAAGGTCTTCTTGTTTCTCTATATAAGAAGCCTTGAAGTCGGATGCCTGCGCATGCGGGGCTACAACCGCACTGCACAATAGCGTTACTGCGATGAGCAGAACAGCCACTCTTTGCAGTACGTTTGTAAGTATGGTTTTGTTCATCTGTTACTTCGCCTTTCTCTTTTGATTTTCTGCATAGCAGATAAGCTTTTACACTCACCAACCTATTTTACTGCATAATGACCCCAATTGCAAGTTCTTTTATCTGAGCATTATGAAAAAATCCATACAGAAACTTTGTGCATACCGACATATTAGACGCATTTTTGTCATACTCTGTTCATACTTATGCTAGATTTTATGCATATAGCCGTATGCTGCCGGTTATTATGCATTCTCGCCATAGATGCCCCCGGTTTTTTGTAAAGGCCGCCATTGGATTTGGATTTACAACCCTGTCGTAATATGTTATAATGATGGACAATCTAAAATTCATCAAGGAGGACACGCCATGACCCCTGATAAAATCAAGCGAATACACATGATCTATGGCATTTTGCTGAGCGTCGTAACCGTTATAGCGGGAATTTGTCTCATTGTTTCCTGCTACAGCATTTACCACACCGGCATTGTCAACGACACCCAACCTTATAGTCCCGAGATTGTCGCAAGCGCATTTTCCCGTATTGCACTGCCGGTTTATCTGTGCCTCGCACTGATAGTCGGCGGCTTTATTCTGCATATCGCTCTGCCCCCGCAGAAGAAAAAGCCCGCCGTCGAAAAAAATCAGCAGCTGATTCTGGAGCGGCTTTACGCAAAGACCGATCTGAGTCAGTGCGACGAAGCCATGCGCTGCGCCATCGAAAAACAGAAGAAAAATCGCAGATTGCATTCTGTTATCAGCGCGGTACTGTTGGTTATCGGATGTGTGATTTTTCTGAGCTACGCCTGCAATGGCAATCACTGGCACAACAGCCAGATCAATGCCTCCATGTCGAAAGCAGTACTCATTCTCTTTGCCTGTCTGACAATTCCCTTCGGCTACAGCGTTTTTACCGCCTACTATCATCGGCGCAGCCTCGGCAAGGAAATCGAACTGATGCGTCAGGCCAGTAACGTGGCCGGCCGTAAGCCTGAAAAGGCCGCTCCCAAGGCAAGCAATGCCAGAAAAATTCTCATCGCCCGCTGTGTGTTCCTGGTGCTGGGCATTGGCATTCTGCTCTTTGGCTATTTCACCGGCGGTATGGCTGACGTCCTTACCAAAGCTATCAATATCTGTACTGAGTGCGTAGGATTGGGGTGATTCACATGAACAAGTTTATGCAAAAAATGAAGGCGTTAAAACCTACCAAGCGAAAGCTGATGCAGCTTTATCTGGCGCTTTTGTTCAACGCCAATCTGAAGGGCTTTGCAGCCGGCAGAATTTATAAAGGCAATTCCAAAGTCATGTGCGCCCCCGGCATCAACTGCTACTCCTGTCCCGGCGCCATTACCGCCTGTCCCCTCGGTTCCTTCCAGGGTTCCTTTAGTGCCGATCACAGCACTATTTTCTATGTCGGCGGCATTCTCCTGCTGTACTGCATTCTCTTCGGCAGAATGATCTGCGGCTGGGCCTGCCCCTTCGGCTGGATTCAGGAACTGCTGTACAAGATCAAAACCCCCAAGGCCAAGAAGTCCCCGGTTACCCGCGTTCTTTCCTTCTTTAAATATGTGGTTCTGGTGTTCTTCGTCTTGGTGGTTCCCATTACTTATGCTCTCCGCGACAAGCCCGTTCCCGGCTTCTGTAAGTACATCTGCCCCGTAGGTACCATTGAAGGCGGTCTGGGCCTGCTGTCCAACAAGGTCAACAGCAGCTATTTCGCCATGCTGGGACCCATTTTCACCTGGAAGTTCATGCTGATGGTCAGCATCGTCGTTGCATCCATCTTCATCTTCCGTGTCTTCTGCCGCTTCATCTGTCCCCTTGGCGCTCTGTACGGTCTTTTCAATAAGATCTCCGTCTTTGGCATGAAGGTCGACGAAGAGAAGTGCACCCACTGCAACCTGTGTGTGGCTCACTGCCACATGGATATCAAGCATGTAGGCGATCAGGAATGTATTGCCTGCGGCGAATGTATCGACGTCTGTCCCACAAAGGCCATCTCCTGGAAGGGCACAAAGATCTTTGTAAAGCCCAACGAACTGCCCGATGACGCAGACCAGGAAGCTATTGAGGCACACAAGAAAAAGCAGGAAAAGCGCAGACTGATTACCCGTATCTGCACCACCGTGGTCCTGATGGCCGTGCTGATCGGCACAATCGCCTACTACTGGGTCACAACACCTCCCGTGAAAAAGCCCGACAGCCCCGCTCCCAATCCCTCCGGCCCGGTGCAAGAGCTAGTCATCGGCAATCAGGTCGGTAACCTGTGTCCCGGCTACGAGCTGGATATTGTCACCGGCGACGGCGTCAGCTCCGAAAAGATTGACCCCACCAAAACCGGCAAGATCACTATCATCAACTTCTGGGGCACCTGGTGCGGTCCCTGCACTACCGAGCTCCCCTATTTTGATCAGATTGCAACCGATTACGCAGATACCGTTTCCGTGGTGGCCATTCACTCCTACATGGGCGCGATTACCGCTCCCGCCTACATCAAGGAACATTTCCCCGAATCCAAGATGATCTTCGCGCAGGATGCCGACAACGCCGCGTACTTCACCACGCTGGGCGGCGCTGATGCCTATCCCTACACCCTGGTCCTCAGCGAAAAGGGTGTCATCTCCAAGATTTATGTAGGACCTGTCCACTATGAAGATCTGCAGAAGGACGTAGAGGCTCTGCTGAATGCAGAAGATACTCCTTCCGCTCCCGAAGGCAATACCGTGGGTACACTTTGCTACGGCAGCTCTCTGGATATTGTCACCGGTGACGGTGTCAGCTCCGAGAAGATCGACCCCACCAAGACCGGCAAGATCACCGTCATCAACTTCTGGGGCACCTGGTGCGGTCCCTGCACTACCGAGCTTCCCTACTTCGATCAGATTGCTACCGACTACGAGGAAACCGTTTCCGTGGTAGCCATCCACTCCTATATGGGTGCGCTCACTGCTCCCGCTTACATCAAGGAGCACTTCCCTGACACCAAGATGGTCTTCGCTCAGGACGGCGAGAACGCTGCCTACTTCACCATGCTGGGCGGTGTAGATGCCTACCCCTACACGCTGATCCTTGACGAAACGGGCGTCATCACAAAGATTTATGTGGGACCCGTTCATTACGAGGATCTTCAGAAAGACATTGAGGCTATTCTGAACCGGTAAGCATTGCAACAAATCAAAAAGTCTGCTGCGGTCATCGCAGCAGACTTTTTTGTTCTTCAAAGCCGTTTTTCCAGTCCCGAGCCGGCCCCCCGGCAGCCGTCATTACCAGCCAACAGCTGCCGCATATCGGCAGCTGTCGGCTGTCTCGTTGCGCCAGTTTTCCCTGCTGTCACCGGAAGCTTTTCTTCGTATCCGGATAGCACACAGGCTTTGTAGTTGTGCATCCATTCTCCCCTCTCCCCTCCACTGCCGCACCCATTGAGTTCTCCATGACTCGCTCTGCTGTATTCCCTGTATTCGAGTTCCCCGACTTTGCAATCGCCTTTTGTCTCTTTCCGACGCCCCACACCGCTTTTGTATGAAGCTTCATTCCGCTTTGCCGGAATATTGGCAGGTGGGTGCAGGAAGCTTACACGCACGGACGAACGCCTTCGGATGAAACCCCAGCAAAGAGCACATCACCCGTCCACATCTACCCTCTTCTTCTCCGCATTCCCCGATTCGGGTATGCAGGCACGCTTTTGCGCTTCGCACAGGCTCTGAGGCAGTACTTTTTGCAGGTGTTTATATTAATGTACGCACTCACTTTTCCCGTTCTCAGTGCCGGCAAATCCATCAGACTCCTGTCTCTTTACTGCAAAAAAGGCACCGGGCGAACCCGGTGCCTTTTAATTCTCTTAACTATCTTTCTCAGAAAAGGCTCTGATTAGAAAGCCTTCTTCTTGGAAGCGACAACTGCTACGCCGAACATAGCTACCAGACCCATCAGTGCAACTGCATAGATGTTATCACCGGTGGGAGGGTTCACGCCCTCATCGTCATAGGTGCCTTCCAGAACCATGGAGCCTTCGCCCAGGTTCTCGAAGCTTGCCTTCATAGTCAGGACATCGCCTTCGGTAACATTCAGGACAACATATTCGCCCTTGTTTTCGCCGTCCCAGTTGGTATACTGGACGCTCTTGTCGTTGTTCAGCCAAACAGCCAGCTTCTGAGTGCCGTCACCGTTGGTCTTGATGATCAGCTTGCCGGTCTTTTCAGCGGTCCAGTTGTAGAAGTACTCGCCGCCTGCCACAGTCACATCAACGTGAGCAATGGAGCCCAGAACCTCGGGCTTCTCCTCGGTGCCGACAACAGCCTCGTTCTGCTTGAACGCGCCGGTAATGTCGATGGTGCCGCCCTCAGTACTTGCGTAAGTAACAGCCTTAATGACGATCTTGTCGCCCTTCTTTACTTCGAGTTCAACAGGCTCGCTGGTATACAGGTCATAAGCCTTCTGGCCGAGCTGGATGCTGACACCATAGCCGAAAGGCATGGAGCTGCCGGTCAGATTGAACACCAGAGTGCCGTCCTCAGTAGCGTGCCACTGATAAGCTGCCTTATCGCCGCTGCCCAGTTTAAACTGGATCTTATCGATAGAGTTCAGCTCCTCGAATTCTTCCTCAACCCAGGTCAGCTTCAGATTGTAGTCCAGCTCTGCGTCTGCTGCAACTCTGAAGAGCACCTGCTCGCCCTTGACCATGTGCAGTCTGTAGCTGCCGTCAGCTGCTACTTCGGCTTCGTTCTGGCTCTGCTCGAAGGATACCAGCGCACCTTCGTTGCCATTGATTACCAGGATGCCATCGGAGGGAACATTGAATATGTAATAAATACCGTTGGTGTCGGTATGTCCGCTCAGTTCAGTGGGAATTGCATTAACGACAAAGGGATTGCCGACAGTGCCGTCAGGACCGCCTTCTGCAGTTACAAATTCGCTGTAGCAGGCAATGTCTGCGTTCTTGAAGGTGATGAATGCAACATCGTTGGCCTTCATCGGCAGTTCGATGGAAGCAGGAGCGCCTGCATTGCAATCCATACCAACCAGAGTGGACTTATCGCCGTGGATGTACATCTCAACTCTGCCGTTTGTACCGTTTACCAGACCTCTGAAGTCAATCTTCAGGATACCGTCGGAAGCTGCGGTATACTTGTATTCCACAGGAACATTGGTTGCGTTGTGCATCGCTGTGGAACCAACTTCAAATTCCTTATCGGGGAGAGGTTTCTCGCTGCCTTCAGTAACGAAGCTGTTTACTACATCTATGTAGCCGGCAATACCGGAAATGATTGCCACATCACCGGGCTGCATATCCATTTTGATGACATTGGGAACACCCATCTTGCAGTCCAAGGTGACCAGAGAAGCGTCATTGTTCTTGAGCTGCATGGTAATCTGACCGCCGCCGGTTCCGATAATAACGCCGCCATCATAATAGATCTCGAGGGTGCCCTGCTTGCCGGCAGTATACTGATACTTGTCACCGGGATTGATTGTAGAGTCACCAACAGGCAGATCGGGATAGGTTATTTCCTTCACAGATTCATACTTGTAAGAAACAACCAGCTTGTTGCCGACCTCTGCGGGCCAGCCAGGGTAAGTGGCTTCCACAGGAATAGAGTCAATGCCGTCGACCTCAATAGTCAGATAATACTTGCCATCAGCATTGGTGTCTTCAACGAAAACGCCGCCAAACGACAGATTACATTTGCCGCCAAATCCCAGGGGCTGCTCAGTGAATTCAACAACAAAGGTTACGACGCCAGCAGCGGGGGGCTGCCAGTCGAACGAGCTCATGCAGTCTTCCTTAGTGTACTCGATGTTAATCGTACCGGACGGAAGTTCTGCTTGTGCCGCGCTTGCCATAACGCCCATAGGAGCGACCAATAGCATTGCAACGCACAATGTGAAAGAAAGGATAACGCCAAGCAGGGAATGTTTCTTCATAATGATTCTCTCCTTATCAAATTTTCCGGTGAGCTTTAAGAACCGGCTGTCGCTGAATTTACAGCGGTCAATTCTTAGAACTTACCTATCAAAAATCCCCGGTGGGATGATTGAACAAAGCAAAGAACACATCGTAACCGGCATTACCCTCAAAGGCAGAAATGGGGGGAGGGGATTATTCCCGCTCCCCCCAAGATGGTTCGATCTTCAGTGGATTATTCTTCGGTCTTCTGGGCAGCCTTCAAAACAAAGGTCATTTCGGTTTCGCCGCTCTCGAAGTTTACTTCGTTTTTGGAATCGTATTCGTAGCCTTCAGGAGCTGCTGCGATATTGGCATGGTAGCCGTCTTCCACGGTATTGGTGAACTCTGCATAGCCCTCTTCATTGGTCTGGGCCAGAGAGCAGGTATCCTTACACAGCTGAACCATAACGCCGACGATGGGCTTACCGGCCTCGTCAACAACCTTGACACGGTAAGTGACAGCTGCCTTGGAGGGCTCGGTCTTCTCGGGCTCGCTGGGTACAACGGGCTGAACCTGGCTGGGTTCGGGCTTGTTGCCACTGCTGCTGGGAGTCGACTCAGCAGGCTGGCCGCAAGCAGCCAGTGCCATAACCATCATCAGTGCCAGCATGGCGGTAAGAATGCGCTTAAAATTCTTCATTAGTGTTTCCTCCTAAGATTGAACATTTTTATTTCCATCCAATCATGAGCAAACATCTATGTACGAATATCCAACCAACACATTTATTATAGCATTTGCAAATTGCGAATGCAAGAAGAAATTTCATAATTTGTTCACAAATATAAACTTCCAGATTTTGTGTCATCAGCATTGTACACAATCCATGTCGCTCGCGTTTGGATAGTTGACTAAGTGGTGAAAGATTCCGCTGTTTCGGCCTCTTCTCCTCTGATAGGGCAGGCTTCGCGCCGGCATCCTTATTGAGAAGATTCCGTCCGACAGAATCCATGCTCAGTTGTGGGACTGCCGTCCCCTTCCGTTATACGGACGGAGACGGCAGTTTGACTCCGATATGACGCTGTATTATTAAAATATCCGTTCAATTCGGAATCGACGGTTCTTTAGGCCTCTGCAAAAGAGAGCTCGGTTTTGACAACGAAGGAAGGAATTTCGCCGGTTTCTTCATCAGCATTTGCATAGACTCTGATAAGAATCTCTTCACCGGGCTTGACATCAATGTTAATAACCAGATGTCCTTCTTCATCAGTAGTGCTGTCGGTGCTCAAGTACTGGGTGACGTAGGATGTATCGTTGTAGAGCAGTGCTTCGATGGAAACGCCTTCCGGTGCGTCCAGAATGGTCAGAGACAGCTTGCCGGCCTTATCGGTCTTAAAGACGTAGCTCTTGCCCATTTCCATTCCGGAACTTACCTCGAACTTCAATTCGCCCAGTTCTGCAGGATGGGCAGATGTGTCAGGCCAGATCAGTGTGGCATGAACGGTAACTTCCTTATCGATATTGCTGCAGA
Source organism: Oscillospiraceae bacterium (assembly GCA_020025535.1). Lineage (GTDB taxonomy): Bacteria > Bacillota > Clostridia > Oscillospirales > Oscillospiraceae > Faecousia. Next base: position 63,260 of record JAHHRY010000004.1, read on the forward strand.
TCACGAAGTATGCAGGAGAGAAAGTATCCGGAGAATGCAGCTCAACTTCGATCAGGCCGTTCTCGTCCGGATCAAAGCGGGTCTCGTTATACATGACGTAAACATCCTTGCATTCGATCCGCAGGATAACTCTTTCGGCCCTATAAACCATGGTGTGGTACTTTCCTTTGGGAGTTACGGCAGCATCGAATTCAGTGGAGGCATTATCGAGAATGGCAGGGTTACGGCTGCTGCCGATGGGAGCTTCGCCCATCAGATCTTCCATGCTTGTAGCAAACTTCTGCTTGTAGTCCTCTGCAGCGAAATGAGTGAAGGCTGCATCAAAGACCTGAGGATTGGTCACTGCCTCGCTTTCGCGCAGGCAAATCACGCCGTAGCGGTCGATAATCACGGTAGTGGGGGTGGACTGAGCAGACATAGCGTCTCTCCAGGCCTCTTCACATTTGATCATGGGGAAGTTCAGCTTCATCTTCTCCTTCAGAGCAGCAATCGATTCCTCGCTGTCATCCGTGAAGTTCATTGCAAGCACCTCAATGTCGTCCTTGAACTTCTCGTAGGCTTCATTCAGGTAGGGGAACTCATCCTTGCAGGGGCCGCAGTTAACGAACCAGAAGTTCAGTACAACAGCCTTCTTTGTCTTCAGGATCTCAGACAGGGTATGCTCAACACCATCGGTATCGGTAACGGTGAAGTCGCGCATGACGTCGCCGTTTTTGTAAACCTTATCGGTGGGGTTCTGTCCGGTAATTACGGAAGGGGTCAGAACAATTTCTGTATTCTCGCTGGTCAGAGGATAGGATTCCGCCTGGCCATAGCCTTCGGGAACATTTTCCAGAACAGCAATGTACTGGTCGCTTGCCTTGGCAGTGAAAGTGTACTTGCCTTCCTTGTCCAGGTTGTCGTAGCACAGCAGATTTCTATCGGTAGCGTTGTCATAGATGTAAATGGTAACGCCTTTCAGTGCCATACCGCCTGCAGTCTTTACAGTCACGGTATAAACGGTGTCTCCGCCGCCATTGGACGAAGGTGTGGAAGGGCTCTGTTCTTTAGGACCGCAAGCTGCCAAAATCATGCAAAGGCACAGGGCCACGCACAAAACGGCAGTCAGTTTATTTGTTCTTTTCATGTAATTATGCTCCTAAAATCAGTTCAATTCTATTCAGGCTTATTCGCTGATATAACAGCAGGCAAACAGCCATGCGATTTCCGTATTTACGGTCATGGGAGTGCCATTAGGATCGTAGAACAGATAGGAATCACTGTCGCTATTCCACCAGCCGATATATTCACCACGGCGCTCAATAATGTACTTCAGGTCTTTGGTAAGCGGGTACAGGCCGCTTTCCTCATCCGCATTTTTGATATGATCACGCAAGCACTCGCCGTAGTCAACTTTCTCCAGGAAATTGCCGTTTTCATCGTAGTGGAAGGTAACAATGGGGCTCAGCTCAAGAACGCTTTCGAAGGAGGGCAGAACGAGGTCATCGCGGTCGGCATTCTTGCCCATACGAACCAGAATCAGAGGACCATTCTCGCTGTTCATATGGTAGTAGCCGTCAGTCTCGTTGTATACGATCTTGTAGGTGTCGGTAGGAGCAGTTACGTCGAAGTCCTTTACAACAGCGCCGGCAGGCATCTTGAAAGGCTTCAGAGCAGCAGTGGTTTTGTAAACAGTCCAAGGCTGGTGAGCAACGTCGATTTCAGGAGCACCGATGCGCATAATGCTGAGGATTGCATCCTTTGCATCGCTCTTGCCCTTGACGCCGATAATCAGTCCGGCAACCGTGCCGATCTCGCCGGCCTGATCATCATAAATGGACATCTGGAATTTGTTTTCACCGGTCATTTCCACCAGGTTATTCGCAGACACATAGTGAGGTGCGCCGTAATAGCCAAGGCTTTCCACTTCACCCTCAACGGTGAATTCGTATATACCGGCTACGGGAGGAACAAATGCAAAATAAGTAATTCTATCTTTGTCCAGCTCGACAAAGGTTCTTCCATGGGGCACATAGTAGACCTGGCAGTCTCTGAAATCGTCGCCATCCGGGACTTCCACCAGCAGGCTCTCTGTGCTGACAGCATTGGTCAGGTCGATCTGCAGTTCAGTCTTGTTAGCAGACAGAGTCAGTGCAGATTTGTCATAGTGGTAGTCGGCTTCGCTGTCCGTGAACATCAGTTCCACGGTGTAGTCACCCTTATCCAGTTCCTTGGTGGCCGTGCCGCCGGCATCCACTGCCTGCATGGCAACCTGAGTGCCGTCCTTCATGAACTTAACGACAACGCCGGATTTGCAGGGTTGGCCGTCGGTACCGATGATCGTAACCTTGTAGTTAGCTTTGCCGGAATCGGCCGGCTGCTTGTCTCCGCCGCAGGCTGACATCAAGAGCACAGAGCAGATCATCAGCATCGCCAGTACCAGTGACTTAATTCTTTTCGTTTTCATTTTCATGACTCCTTTGTTTACCCTCTCGGGAATCTCTTATAAATGTGTATCATTGATAAACGCACTGCCGGACCCTTATACAAGAGTCCGGCAGGAACACTTTATAACGAATCTGCCGTCAGGCTCGTATTATGCCTGGGGGGCCAAATGGTCGTAGTAGTAACAAATCTTGAGCCAGGAGTTCTCAACACTCTTAAAGGTGAACTTATCCATCAGCAGCCACAGTACACGAGCCAGCTCCTCGTCAACGAGAACGCAGCCATTGTGCTGTGAATTGGGATCCTTAACCATCTTATTCAGATAGGATCTGACAACTTCAGTTTCATCCTTACCGGTGCCGTGATAGATGCCGTCGAATACGTCTTCGATCTGATACTGTTCTGCCTTCTTGGCGTATTCAGCACCCCACATCTTACGCAGAGCTGCATCTGCAGCTTCCACATCATTGCCGCTGTTTCTCAGCACCTGAACAATGAACAGATCTTCCTCGGTCATTGTGAAGTCGAATGCACCGATGTCCAGCAGGCCCTTGATCATAACGGGCTTGCCATTGCTGTCCAGAGCGGGGGTTCCGTCAGCATTGTATGCAGGCACGGAAGCAATAGGCAGGTTGAAGATGCCAACGCCAATGAAGTCAGCATAAATCTTGCTGCCGTAAATCTGCTTGCCATTTGCGTCCTTGCCCAGGTCATGGCGGTAGTAACCATCGGAGCCCAGGACTACATCAATACCACCGGCAACCGTGGTGCCTTCGCCGATGACATCGCCGTTCTCGTCGGTCTCAAAGGTGAAGTAACTGGGAGATGCCTGACAGAACAGATCATACTGGGGAGCAACATACTCAATCTTGTAAGCAATGTCGCCCGCCTCGTACAAATCCCAGAACATCAGATTGATGTAGTAGCTAGTACCTGCGTTCATGGCAAGGTACATGCAGATATTGTCAGGATCGTTGAAGTTTCTGATGCCTACGTCGTCCCTTACCAGGACGTCACCCTTCTCATTAACAATCCAACCCTCCAGACCATTTGAGGACTTGGCAGAGGTGATGATGCGGTAAACACCAGACTTAGCAGGAATGAACTCACTCAGCAGGCCTTTGGGCATCAGAGGACGGCCGTCATAGGAAATAACGTTGTCGCCCAGCTTTGCCTCGTAGGCACAGAAAGGAGCCAGGCCCTTAATGGGGTCACCCAGCTGCTTGCCTTCAGTACCGTATGCATTATAGTACATACACAGCTTCAGCCACTCGTTGTCGTCCTTATCATCGAAGCCGATCAGTCTGTCAATATCCTTCAGGATCTGCATCAGTTCCTCAGTAACCGTGCAGTAGCCACTCTTCTTACTTCTGGATGCATAGGAAGCGTAAGGCAGCAGCTCTTTTTCCAAGTCGCGATCGCCGTCCTTCAGCATACCTTGGCCGGCCATATCCCAGATGGAAGTTTCGCTGTTGAAGTCGGAAGTACCCATCAGGTTTGCCAGCAGCAGAGGACCAGTCTTGCTGCCTACATGGTAGTATCCATCTGCTTCGTTGTAGAAGATGTCTACATAGTCGTAAATCTTGCCATCCTCGGTAGTTGCAGCATAGCTGGGCAGGTAGGTTTCAACGTCAATCTTGCTGCTGTCGACAATGTGCATATTCTTAATGTATACGGTGTCATCGCCTTCATTTCCGTCATCGTCCTTGGTGTAAATCAGGGACAGTGTATAGGTACCATCCTTCTGTGCAACCCAGGGATAGGCAGCCTTCCACTCTTCCTTTTCGGAATTGCCGGAAATCTGATAGATCGGTTCGCCGTCAACCAGCACAACCATCATATCATTGATGGCCTCTGTAGAGGACAGGTATTCAAAAGCAATAGCCTGACCTTTCTTCAGCTCAACATCCGCATGCAGCATTGCATAGGAAGCGTCATAGCCGCTGTTGGAAGGCTTGATGCAGGGAATGCCATTCTTCTCAGCGATGATGAAGGGCCAGGAGTACTCTGCATCCTTGCCGGTCTCAGGACGATAAGTAATATTGATATCGCCGGAGTTGATGGTATTGCTAATTTCCTCAGTGGAGGGCATTTCCACATTGGGCTTCACATTGGAAATGACAGATGCCACGCCCTTGTCGCAGAGCTTCTGCTGGTAGTCATCCGCAGTGAAGTAATCCATAATTGCAACGAACGGACGCAGGCTGGGCAGTGCACCAACTTCGACCAGGCAGACAACGCCGTAGCGGTCAATAACGTAGGTGGTGGGATAATTACCATTCGTCAAGGAGGCCCAGCTGTCGGGAACCTTAGCCATGGGGAAGCTCAGCTTGTGCTGTTCCTTGAAAGCTGCGACAGAATCATCATCATCAGGTGCATAGGAGTTAACAGCCAGAATCTCAGCCTTATCCTTGTACATCTGATAAGCTTCTTCCATGTAGGGAACTTCAGATATACAGGGGCCGCAGGTGCTAAACCAGAAGTTCAGCAGTACAACCTTCTTCTCAGCCAGCACATCGGACAGCTTGACCGCGGTGCCATCGGTAGTGGTAATTTCGAAGTCATACATGACATCGCCCAGCTGGAAGGTAGCGCCGGCCATGTCCTCGCCTTCAATCGGGGAAGAAGTCAGCGTAATCAAAGCCGCATTACCACTGAAAGAGTAGGACTCCTCTTTTGCATAGCCCTTAGGAACATTAGGAAGAACGATCACATATTTATCACTCTTGGGAATGTCAAAGGACACCTTGCCTTCTTCGTCAGTCTTACCCAGAGCGACCATCTCGTCCATCGACTCATTGTTGTAAACATATACGTCAATTCCGTTCAGAGCCATTTTGCCGGCGCTCTGGACGGTAACCGTATAGCTTCCCTTTTCTCCAGTACCGGCATTATCGCTGGGATCGGATCCCGGATTGTCTGCAGGATTCTTATGGCATGCAGCCATTGAGATCACCATAGCAGCAACCAGGAACACAGAGAGCAGTTTTTTTATGTTGTTCATTTCATTTCTCCTGTTCAATATGCCTTATTTTGTGGAAAATGTAGCTATGTTTTTGCCATTTCCGCACATATAATACCATAAACGCATTTGACTGTCAATAAAAAGGCCATAAATATTGGCCTATTCATATTTTTTTTACAAACGCTTATTTGTTCAGAATTTTATCAAAAAAACCTGGGAAAATAAACGCTTTTGCCATTGTTCCTGTTAAATAAATATGCAAATGCCGAAACCGCTTACTGCGGTTTCGGCATTTTTGGGCTTAATTTAAGAAAGCTTCTCAATCCAACCGTAGCGATCTTCGCATCTGCCCCACTGGATATCCGTCAGAGTCTTGTAGACGGAACTTGCAATGGGTCCGATTTCTCCGTTAGACAGTTTCATCTCCTGACCGCGGTACTCCAGCAGGCCTACGGGAGAGATAACTGCAGCAGTGCCGGTGCCGAAGGCTTCGGTCAGCTTGCCTGCCTTGTAAGCCTCCATCAGCTCATCAACTGCGATGGGACGCTCTTCTACTTCAATGCCCATCTGCTGAGCCAGGAACAGAACACTCTTACGGGTGATACCGGGCAGGATGCTGCCGCCGGTAGGAGCGGTAACCAGCTTGCCATCGATGACGAACATCATGTTCATTGCACCGACTTCTTCCACATACTTGTTCTGCTTGCCGTCCAGCCACAGGACCTGATCGAAGCCCTTCTTTGCAGCCTCGGCGGAAGCCTTCAGGGAAGCGGAGTAGTTGCCGCCGGTCTTGGCAGCGCCGGTGCCGCCCTTAACTGCACGGACATAGCTGTCTTCAATGTGAATCTTGACAGGAGCCATGCCGTTCTTGTAGTAAGAACCGCTGGGGCAGCAAATGATGTAGTACAGATAATTCTTAGCGGGGTGGACACCCAGCTCAGCACCATGTGCAATCATGGTCGGACGCAGGTACAGGGAAGTGCCTGCACGGTGAGGTACCCAAGCTTCCTCGGTCTCAACCAGCAGCTTCATAGCCTTCACCTGGAACTCCTCGTCCAGCTGAGGCATACACATACGGTCAGCACTGCGGTTCATCCGGCGAGCGTTCTCGATGGGACGGAACATCTGGATGCCGCCGTCCTCACGACGGTAAGCCTTCAGGCCCTCGAAGATTTCCTGGCTGTAGTGCAGTACAGGAGATGCAGGGTCAATGGCCAGAGGGCCGTAAGGCTGAATTCTTGCATCGTGCCAGCCGATTCCCTCGGTGTACTCAACGATGAACATATGGTCAGTGAAGTACTTGCCGAAGCCAAGAGTGGACTCGTCAGTGGGCTTCTCCTTAGGGGTAGCAGTCTTAATAATTTGAATATCCAGTTCCATTTTTAGTATCCCCTTCCGATTACTTTACGCAAGCAGCACCGCGGCGCAGAGCCTCGATGTTCAGGTCCACCAGTTTTGCCTTGGGGCCGGTAAACATATGTACCAGCATCTCCTTAATGGTATCGGTGCCCAGGTTACCCATAGCCTCGATATAAGCACCCAGCATAACCATGTTAGCGACCTTGGCATTGCCCAGTTCGTTAGCAATGTCCAGGCAGGGAACATAGATTGCACGGACATCGTCACGGCTCACCTTTTCCTTAATGATGGAGCTGTTGACGAAAACGGTGCCGCCCTTAACCACAGTGGGCTCGAACTTCAGCAGAGAAGGCAGGTTCATTGCAATCAGTTCGGTGGGCTCCAGAACGATGGGGCAGATGATGGGCTCTTCGTCGATGACGACACAGCAGTTAGCGGTACCGCCACGCATTTCGGGGCCGTAGGAAGGCAGCCAGGAAACATCCTTGCCTTCCTTCATGCCGGCCTCAGCCAGCGTCTTACCAATGGCCATAACGCCCTGTCCGCCGAAACCGGCGATCATGATTTCATTGGTCATATTACTTTTCCTCCCCGTCAATGTCCTTGTAGACTCCCAGAGGGAAGTAGGGAATCATTTTCTCCTTCAGGAATTCCACGGCAGCAGCGGGAGTTTTGCCCCAGTTGGTGGGGCAGCAAGCCAGAACTTCCACGAAGGTGAAGCCCTTGCCTTCCTGCTGCATCTGGAAAGCCTTCTTGATAGCCTTCTTAGCCTTGTTCAGGTTGCCGATGTCAGCAACACAGACACGGGCGGCATAGGCACAGCCTTCCAGAGTGCTGATGATTTCCGTCATACGGATGGGAGAGCCGTAGTGATCAACCTGACGGCCCAGAGGAGCGGTAGTAGCCTTCTCGCCGACCAGAGTGGTAGGAGCCATCTGGCCGCCGGTCATGCCGTAAATACCGTTGTTGATGAAGATGGTGGTGATCTTCTCACCACGCATTGCGGCGTGAATGACTTCCGCAGTACCGATAGCAGCCAGGTCGCCGTCACCCTGATAGGTGAAAACGATGGTGCCGGGCTTGGAAACACGCTTAATGCCGGTAGCGACAGCAGGTGCACGGCCATGTGCAGCCTCGTGCATATCGCAGTTGAAGTAGTTGTAAGCGAAGACGGAGCAGCCGACAGGAGCTACACCGACGGTATTGCCAAGAACGTCCATTTCTTCCAGGGTCTCGGCAACCAGCTTATGTACAATGCCGTGGGTACAGCCGGGACAGTAGTGCATCTCGGCATCTGTCAGTCCCTTGGATTTCTGGTAAACAATTGCCATTCTTTCTTACCTCCCGATTGCTGCTTTTGCCGCAGAAGCCACCTCGACAGGGGTGGGAACCACACCGCCGGCCTTACCAACGAAGGAAACAGGACGGCAGCCCTCCAGGGCGATCTTAACGTCATCGATCATCTGACCCATGCTCAGCTCAAAGTCAACAACGACCTTGACGCTGTCCTGAGAAGCAGCCTTCTTCAGTGCTTTGCTGGGGAAGGGCCACAGGGTAATGGGACGGAACAGGCCAGCCTTGATGCCTTCCTTCTCCAGGAGGCGGATAGCAGCCTTGGTGATTCTGGAAGGAGTACCGTAGGCGACGAACAGGACCTCGCAATCCTCGGTGTTCACTTCTTCCCAACGGGTCTCATTCTCTTCCATAGCCTTGTACTTGGCAGCCAGGTGCTCGTTGTGCACGGCACACAGGTTCGGATCAATGTACAGAGAGTTGATGACATTGGGCTTACGCTCACCCTTGGTGCAGGTAGTAGCCCAGTCCTTTGCAGGCAGGTCACGCTTTTCGATCTGATGCCACTCGATAGCTTCCATCATCTGGCCGATCATGCCGTCTGCCAGGATCATGACAGGGTTACGGTACTGGTCAGCCACGTCAAAAGCCATCTGAACATAGTCGGCAGCTTCCTGAATGGTGGCAGGAGCGTAGACCAGATGACGATAGTCACCGTTGCCGCCGCCGCGGGTAGCCTGATAGTAGTCGCCCTGTGCAGGCTGGATGGTGCCCAGGCCGGGGCCGCCACGCATCATGTTCACGATAACTGCAGGCAGTTCAGCACCGCACATATAGGTGATGCCTTCCTGCTTCAGGGAAATTCCGGGAGAGGAAGAAGAGGTCATAACACGCTCGCCGCAGCCGGCAGCGCCATAGACCATGTTGATTGCAGCGACCTCAGATTCAGCCTGCAGGAAGCAGCCGCCGATCTGGGGCAGGTGCAGGGACAGATACTCCGGGATTTCGTTCTGCGGAGTAATGGGATAGCCAAAGAAGTATTTACAGCCGGCACGAATAGCGGCTTCGGCAATGGCTTCATTGCCTTTCCAAAGTTCTTTCTCCATGTCTCCTCCTTAATTGCGTTCCACAGTAATGATGGAATCGGGACAAATCTTAGCGCAGCTGGCGCAGGCGACACACTTATCCATGTCTTCAGGACGCACAGTTGCGGGATGATATCCCTTGCGGTTGGTAGCAGTCTCATCCATGACGATGATATGCTTGGGGCAGATCAGGGCGCAAAGCTCGCAGCCCTTGCATCTGTCGCGCTGGAAAGTTACGAATCCGGCCATGTTAATTATTCCTCCTCACAGAATACAATTTCCCAAGGCTTTTTCATGTAGATATTCATCGGCAGTATGGGCTCGGAGAGCTTGTTGGCAACATCTGCCACAAACTTACGCTCTACTGCATGGTGAACAATGGGAAGCCCGGTCCTTTCGGACAGATCCTGAGCCAATCTGGCTCCTTTCAGAATTTCCTCCGGGGTAGTCTCCCTACAGAGGTGGGTATTGTTCACAATACCTGTCACTTTTTGGAGACACTCGGCTTCGATTCCCCGCATATACTGCAGCGCAGTCTCCACCGTATTGGTCTCCGGGCGATTGGCATTGAGTACAAACAACAAGTCAAACTCGGCGGGCTTCAGCTGGGGAGCAAATCTGGCCAGCACTCTGGCACCGATGGGGTCTCCGCCAATATCCAGAACACCCGTCCATTTCTCCTGCTGGAAAACAGACATAACAGCCGGGTTCAGTGCAGGAATATCCGCCGCACCGCCGCAGGATGTGACGATTACGCGGACGCCTGCGTCCTCCAAAACCTTCGTCTGTTCGTAGGAACGGAAGTAGGGGTTGACAATGTCCAGGTCGGCCAGTGTCACATCTTTCCGCTCCTCTGCCAGCTTCAGCGCCAGATTGACGGCATATTCCGTCTTGCCGCTGCCGTAATGTCCGGTAACAATTTGCATTCGCTTCATGATTAGTAAATTTTCGCCTCTTCCTTACCGTTCAGGACACGCAGGGCGCCCTGTGCCAGTGCAAGCATCTCATCCTCGCCGGGATAGATGCGGACAGGTGCCAGGTAGCCCACATATTCTTCAATCCAACCCATCAGGGTCTTGTCATAGGCAAAGCCGCCGGTCAGCAGGATGGCATCCACCTTGCCCTGAAGTGCAGCGCCCATGGCGCCGATCTCCTTGGCTACCTGATAAGCCATGCCCCGGTAGGCCAGTTCTGCGTTGTGATCCCCTTCCGCAATACGGCGGGTAATCTCTCTGCCGTCGTTGGTGCCGGTGTAACCCACCAGACCGCACTCCATGCAGAAGAAATGACGGATTTCCTCATAGGTCTTTCCGTACTTGCCGCTGAACACCGCGCGGACAACATCCAGAACAGGCAGTGTACCCGGCCGTTCGCCGGTATAGGCGCCTTCGCCTTCCAGACCGTTGTTCACGTCCACGACTCTGCCGTTCAGGTGGGCACCCACCGTTGTGCCGCCGCCCATGTGGGCAACGATCAGCCGCAGAGATTCGTAAGGACGTCCGATTTCCTCTGCGTAGCGCTTGGCGATTGCTTTCTGGTTCAGCGCATGGAACAGAGGACGGCGGGGGAAATCCGGATGGCCGGAGAGGCTTGCCACCTCAGCCATTTCATAGATGACGGGAGGGTCAACCACATAGGCGGGCTTGCCCAGTTCGCTGCCGATTTCGGAAGCCAGGATACCGCCCAGATTGCACACATGGAAACCATATTTGCAGCTGTGCAGGTCCTCAAGCATTGCATCGTTGACAATGTAGGTGCCGCCCTCGATGGGACGCATCAGGCCGCCGCGACCGACGATTGCATCCAGTTCATTCAGATCTACGCCCTGTCCCTTCAGATAATCCAGAATCACACCTTTGCGGAAAGCAGCATTCTGCTCCATGGTGGTGATGCCCTTCATTTCTTCGGGAGTATGGCGGAATACCTGAAGCATCACCTCGTTATCATTCTCGTAGATGGCCACCTTGGTAGAGGTAGAACCGAAGTTCATTGCCAGTACTTTGTGATTCTTCATTTGTACACTCCTTAAATTTAAGCCTGTGCCGCTGCAACACGCAGGGCCAAAGCAATAGAATTGAGTTTTGTTTCGTCGCTGTCGGCGCGGGAAGTCAGGACAATCGGTGCTTTGGCGCCCACGATAAGGCCGGCGTTCTTTGCGTGTGCCATAAATACCATGGACTTGTAGAACACGTTGCCCGTCTCGATGGCGGGAACCAGCAGAATGTCTGCATGGCCGGCATTGGGATCGGTGATGCCCTTATGACGGGCAGCTTCCACGGACACGGCATTGTCCAGTGCCAGAGGTCCGATGACGGTGCAGCCGTCGATCTCGCCGTTCCGGTTTGCCTCCACCAGAGCTGCTGCATCCAGAGTGGCCTGCATCTTGGGGTTGACCTTCTCCACGGCACACAGGCAGGCTGCGATGGGATTCTCATTTCCCAGAGCGTGGGCAACCTTCACCGCATTGCGCAGGATGTGCTTTTTGGTCTCCGCATCGGGGGCGATGTTCATGGCGGCGTCGGTGACATAGAACAGCCGGTCGTAGCCGGGAACCTCAAACACTGCCACATGGGACAGAACAGGGCTCTCACGCAGGCCGATTTCCTTGTCCAGGACAGCCTTCAGGATAATGGCAGTATCCACGATACCCTTCATCACCACATCGGCTTCCTTGTCGCGAACCAGCTTTACCGCCCGGCGGCAAGCCTCGACTTTATCGGTTTCATGGACGATTGTGTAATTGTCCATGGAAATATTCAGCTTATCTGCAACCGCGCGAATCTCCGCTTCATCGCCCACCAGAATAGCACTGGCAATACCTAACTTATATGCGGCATCCACAGCCAGCAACACTTCTTCGTCCTGTGCAACGGCCACAGCCAGCACACTGCGCTTCTGATTTTCGCCGACTGTACGCAGGCTTTCCAGAGAATGAATCATAAATAGGCTCCTTTTTCATTGTAGGTTATGTCAAAAAAGCATGGCAGGTTTTCGCTTTAGTTGTGTAGAAATACATGCTCATCTAATAATAAGGTGAAAGCGCTGTAAAGTCAATGCACATTTTCACAAAAGGAAGGATTTGACAGTAAAATCTTTTGTACAAGTTTAACTGTCCACAGCGCACGGACTTTTCCGTTATTTCTTCGATGCAGAAACATACGCCCGTGCAGATAGCACAGTCATTCCCTCATCGCGTTGGCTGATACAAAAAACAAAGCCGGTCCTAATGGCGCCGGTCTTACAAAAACGGCAATCCGTCGCTTCCCCTGCCGGTCGGTATTCTTTCGGCATGACAGCAAGGAATGCAGTAATCGGCTTCGGCTCTGCGTGCCCGTCAAGTCATTCCTCCTGTGTCCTCCCGGCAGGTCGTAGGCCACTGAGCGGAACAAATCAAAATCAGCAAATTCCCGACCGCAGGAGGAAAAGTACAAACTCCCGCAAAGACGGCAGACAGACATTAAGCCGGCGGTTTCCAGAGGGGGTATGTGCAATCACGTCCTCCACGCAGGCGCAGCCCATCCCGGGCATAAACAAACCCCCGGTGTGATTTTGCAGTCACATCGGGGGTTTCGTTTGGCGCTCTCCCCTCTTTAAGAGGGAGCCCTTTTACGCAGCAGGACCGGAAGTGCATACACACTTCCGGTCCTTAAAAAATTACTTCTTGAGGTTCTTCTTAGCCTTACGCAGAGCGATGATACGGTTCATTTCGTTGTAAACGATCATGTAGCCCTCGTCTACGCCCATGCCGGGCTTAGCCAGGATCTGAGCGGGCTGAGTAGCCATTGCACAGTGGACACAGACCTGTGCGCTGCGGTCGGTCTCGTTGCAGGTACCGCCCTGATATGCGCCCACGCCGTGTTCCTTACAGTACAGAACAGCCTCGATGGTATTGTTGATGCCGCCCAGGTCAGGAGTCTTGATCTGCACCATGTGGCCGGCCTTGTGGTCAGCAAACAGCTTGATGTCTTCCAGAGTGTTGCACCACTCGTCAGCGACCAGCTCTACGTCGCAGCCGCGGTCATCCAGTTCCTTGGTCAGGCCTGCCAGAGCGATCATCTGGGTCTCACGGTCGCAGTCGCAGTCCATGGGGCCTTCGATACGCAGATGGAAGGGCTTTGCAATCTGGCCCAGCTTCTCGATGTAGTCAGCCATAGCCTTATAATTGTTGTTTCCGAAGATGGCGCCGATGGTGCCGTATACATCGATGTGGAATACGGGGAGGTAATCCTCGCTGGAACGGTTGGCCAGAATACGGTCACGCAGCCATGCCACGTAAGCTTCCAGCTTCTCGCCGTTCTTGCCCAGCTTATCTTCGACGTTGTTGATCAGAGCGTGAGGCAGAACCTGAGCGCCCTTGATAATCATCTTATCGGCACCGTTGTAACGGTCATCGCCGGACTGAGTGAAAATGTCGATGGGGGTTTCGGAAACGGTGCAGCCGTACTCGTCGGCAACAACTTCGCACATCAGTCTGCCGGTAGCCTTTGCAACGGCATCCAGAATGGCCTGAGACATACCGTAGCGGATAGCGGTGTGCAGACGCTTGCCGTTGACCTGAATGGCTTCCATCATCTTGCACAGGCCACGGAAGTCATTTGCTTCCTTGCCGACCAGCTCAGGCTTGATGTACTTATCGATGATAGGAATGAAGTCCTCTGCCAGGAACAGGGGATCACGTCCGCCTGCACCGGAGTACTGAACAGCAGCGCAGTCACCAAAAGCAACCTGGCCGTCTTCCAGAACCAGCATAACAGAGATGGACTCGCCAGCCTGACGAACAGCACGGAAGCCTTCGGTAACAGGCTCGCCTACATAGAACACGCCGTCATGGCCTGCGCCACGCTTGATGGCTCTCTGGTCATCGAAGTAAAAGCCGGTACGACCACCGGAGCAAACAACATCAACAATTTTCATAGTTATTTACCTCTTTACATCTTTTATATGGAATTAATATCTGGGACGACCAACCAAACGGCCCTTGCCGATGGCGTAAACGTCATCAACAACCATCTGGAAGGATGCCTTTCTGTTTTCAGCCTTGGCACGGGCTTCGATCTTGGCTGCGTGGAAGTCCTTCAGCTCCTGAGTGAAGGGCAGGTTGCCCATGCTCAGAATACGGACAGCGCCGTCGTTGTCACGGCAAGGCAGCATCAGACCGGCGTTAGCACGGCAAGGTGCGAAGGGAACGTCCAGAACACCGGCCTGAACGCCACGGCAGATACCCTGAGCGATATCGCCATGACCCAACTCGAAGCACTTGTCTACGATGCAGCGGGTCTCCTGACGGATGATCTCCTCTTCTTCTTCCAGTCTGGAATCGCTGAAGGTCTGATCGGCCATCATGTTAACAACCTGCTTGGTGCAGCGCAGACCTTCTGCGTTGGCTTCCATGGTGGGGATGCCCACGGCCTCGTGGGGCGTTTTGACAATAACCTTCGTTGCCTTGGACAGAGCAGCGATCATGCTGCCGGAGGAAATAACGCCGAAAGCCTTGGCCTCGTCAGCAGGGAAACCGCCCATCCACTGGTGCAGAACGGTGGTAACTTCCACATCGCCGTAGCCGTACTTCTGCAGGTACTCGTCGGTCAACTCCTGCAGGGTGTGGATGGCAGCAATATCCTGAACCAGGTTGCCGCACTGGCCATAGCCCACCGTGATGTTCTTAACACCCTGCTCGGCAGCCAGCAGCGCCTCAATAATGGCAGCTGCATGGGAGATACAGGGAGGAACCAGTGTGCCGGTCAGGGGGCCGTAAGGCTCACGGTTGATGGAAACACCCATCTCCTCATACAGGCCGGTCAGACGGTCAACGTACTGCCAGTCGCGGATGGTGCGCTCCATGGGAATATTCTTACAGTAGGGCAGGTTGTAGGAAATACCGCCGCCCTCGTAGCTGGTGAAGCCACCGGCATAGGTGATCTCGGTCAGCAGACGGGCATCGGGAGTACCATGACGAACCTGCAGAGGGGTATGTACGCTCTCTACTACGCGGCGGCAGCCGGCAACGCCGTGGTTAACTGCCGGGAAGCCGTTCAGCAGGGCTCTGCCCAGACGAATGGACTCGGCAATACCGTTTTCAGCCTCTTCGTAGCGGTTCTGACGGGTGTAAGAGTCGATGGTGGAAGGCAGCAGGTCTGCTTCGCCGTGATCCTGCAGATACTGCATCAGCTTGATGTGCTCTTCGATTACGGGAACACCTGCACGGGGCTGAACCAGGGTCTTGCCGTCGCGCTTGGCTGCCAGCAGTTTCTTGGAGAAAATACGTTCCTCGGGCATTGCCTTGTGATAGGCAACGGCCTCTTCCAGGTTTACGTCCTTGCCAGTAGGCCACTGAGTCAATACTTCCTGGCGCAGTTTGGCAAACTCTTCATCGGAAATACGTTTATTCTGAATGTCCATAATGTTCCAGCTCTTTCTTCATTATTCGCAGTGCCACCTGGGGATAGCGGTTGCTGATCAGGCCCATAGCGGCAAGGATATAGGTTCTGTCCACCCAAATATCTGCATCCTTCGGACGCAGGGACATGGGTTGTGCAGGAGAATACAAGGCGTATTTTGCAATCTTTGCGGTATCCTTGGTATGAATCAGGCTGCCGCCGGTTACAATGATCTGCTTGACATGGGTCAGGTTCTTGCCCGACTGGACAAAGGTCTGTCCCATCATCGTGTAAGTTTCCTCCATGGTGCCGGCATGCCGGGCCACGGCGGTTTCTATGGCCATAGAGGCCAGAGCATGATCCAGATTCTCCAGTTCCTCATTTCCGTTGGGAACAGAGTCTGTGTGTTCTCTCAGCCAGCCCACCAGTTCCTCCACGCGGGCGCGGGGAATGCCGGAAATCTGACTGATACGGTCTGCGCCGGCGGCCTCCAGGATACCCTTGACGCTGTAGCGCATACCGATATCGCCTTCCACCGTACGCTTGGAGAAAGGCTCCATCAGTCCTTTGTAAACGGTATTCATAGCCGTGGGCATACCGTCTGCAATGGAGTAGACATCTGTGGTAGCACCGCCTACGTCCACAGCCACCAGGTCACCGATGCCGCACTCCCCTTCGCAGCCTTCTGCCAGCAGTTCCATTGCCTGCATTACGGCCGACGGGGTGGGCATCATAATATCCGACAGCAGCTCCGATGCCTTGGACAGTCCCTTGGCATGGATGATGCGGTTCAGGAAAATTTCCCGGATCTGTTTCTGGGTAGGTTCGATGTTCAGAGTGCCGAACTTCGGCATGACGTTGGGGCAGATGTAGGTTTCCACACCCTCCAGCAGTCTCTTGCACTCCCGGGAAGCCGTGCGGTTGCCGGCAATGACCACCGGGAAGTCCGGCTTCATTTTAGCAAGCATTTCGGCATTATGGAGAATGCAGGCGGTATTACCGCCGTCCGTACCGCCGACCAGCAGGAAAATATCAGGCTTCAGGTCCCGGATTTCCTCCAGATCGTCTTCCGTCAGCTGAAAGGAATACAGGCCGACCACCTTGGCACCTGCGCCAAGGCTTGCCAGTTTGGCCGCCTCGCTGGTGAGTTCCGGCACAAGGCCGCTGGTCACCATTCGCAGGCCGCCTGCAGCAGATGAGCACGCAAAGCACTCCGCATAATCCAGTTTGCCGGTTTTCTTCTCCAGCAGAGCCAGACCGTTATGGAGTCCATCATTAATATCGGTCTGCACCGTGGTATAGGAAGCAGCCGTGCCAAGGATCTGTTCGGATTCCACGTCCACAGCCGTTAACTTCGTGTATGTACTGCCGAAGTCAATGAGCAAGATCGGTTTCACGCATTCTCACCATCCATATGCAGCAGTTCACGCAGAGCTGCAATGGTAGTTTCAGGAGCAGTGCCAGGAGGGAACGCACGATCAAAGCCCATATCCTTGAAACGCTTTTCCACATCTTCAAAGGTCTGCTTGCCGATAACAATATTGCCGCCAACCAGCAGAGGAATACCGATCAGTCCAGCTTCGTTGCACTTATCACGCATACCACGGCAGTCCAGTTCACCCTGACCGTACAGGGAAGATATCACAATGGCATCTGCATCGGACTCAATGGCTGCGGAGATATACTCTTCCTGAGAAACCATAACGCCCAGATTCACCACATCGAATCCGGCTTCCGTAAAGGCATGGTACAGGATTTTATTGCCCACCGCATGGACATCAGCGCCGATAACGCCAATGACCAGAACCTTCTTTTTCTTTGTTTCCATAATAGCACCTCTAAATAATGCATAAATAGATGGGCATACTGCCCATTACACCGTAGTCTATAATATCCACTTTGGATAGCTTTGTCAAGCCAATATTTGAGCAAAATGACAATGTATGGAAAACAGCAAGAAATCGCACCCCCAGGCAGTACCCGGAGGTGCGATTATTGTTACTTCGTCCAAAAGCAGATGGAATTACCCCTTCCGGGACTCCAAATAGCTTGTACGGCCCGTTTCATAGAGGTTGTTGCCTTCGCTGTCGATGATGACAACCACCGGGAAGTTCTCCACTTCCAGACGGCGGATGGCTTCTGCGCCCAGGTCCTCGTAAGCGATGACTTCTGCCTTCTTGATGCAGCGGCTCAGCAGTGCACCGCAGCCGCCGATGGCTCCGAAGTAAACGGCACCATGGACATTCATGGCATTGATGACTTCCTTGCTGCGCTTGCCCTTTCCGATCATGCCGGTAAGGCCCATTTCAATCAGTGTGGGGCTGTAGGCATCCATACGGTAAGCAGTGGTGGGGCCGGCAGAGCCGATGACCTCACCGGGCTTTGCCGGGGTGGGACCTACAAAGTAAATCACGCTGTCCTTTACATCCAGAGGCAGTTCCTTGCCTTCGGCTGCCAGCTCGCACAGGCGCTTGTGGGCAGCATCACGGGCAGTGTAGATCACGCCGGACAGCAGACAGCTGTCGCCGGCTCTCAGGGAACGGGCCTGTTCCCTGCTCATGGGTACCTGAATAGAAATGGACATATTACAGCACCTCCGTCTGATGTCTGGTCACATGGCAGTTGATGTTCACCGCCACCGGCAGGCCGGCGATGTGGGTGGGGAACTGCTCGATGTGTACTGCCAGAGCCGTGGTCTTGCCGCCGAAGCCCTGAGGGCCAACGCCCAGAGTGTTGATCTTCTCCAGCAGCTCACGCTCCAGATCGGCATAGAAGGGATCCGGGTTAGGCTCGCCTGCGTGGCGCATCAGCGCACGCTTGGCAAGATAGGCCGCCTTGTCAAAAGTGCCGCCGATGCCAACACCCACCACAATGGGAGGACAGGGGTTGGGGCCGGCCTCTTCCACTACCTTCAGGATGAAGTTCTTCACGCCCTGCAGGCCGTCGGAAGGCTTCAGCATTTTGATCTGGCTCATATTCTCGCTGCCGAAGCCCTTGGGGGCAACAGTGATTTCCAGCTGGTCGCCGGGAACGATGTCATAATAGATCATTGCAGGAGTATTGTCTCCGGTGTTGACCCGGTCCAGAGGATCCCGCACAACGGATTTACGAAGATAGCCCTCCGAATAGCCCTGACGGACACCTTCGTTGATGGCCTCAGCCAGATCGCCGTTTACATGGACTTCCTGACCGATCTTCACGAACACACAGGCAACGCCGGTGTCCTGACAGATGGGGCAGTTTTCCTTGTCGGCGATAGAATAGTTTTCCATGATTCTTTCCAGGATCTCCCGGGCCTGAGGCCAGGTTTCCTGTTCATAGGACTTTTCAATGCAGTTCTTCACATCCTGAGGCAGGTGTGTATTGGCCTCAACACAGAGGCGCTTGACTACCTCAGTGATTCTCTCTGCACCAATTTCACGCATGGTAATATCCTCCCCTGCTTTTACAGCACGTTATAGATGTGATCCTGAATGCCGCCGTTTCTGGAGATGACCTCTGCCACGATGCGGTCGCCGTGAGGCACGGGCTGGGGCTTGCCGGTCATACGCTCGGCCTTTTCCTTCAGTTCGAAGATGTCCACAATGGGCAGGCCTGCAGCCATCAGGCGTTCCTTCAGCTCTACATTCTTGGGATTGACGGCGATGCCTCCCTGGGTGACTACGACATCAATGTCCTTGCCCGGGGTGGAAACGCAGGTAACATGGTCACGGATCATCGGCAGACGGTTACGGAACATAGGCGTGATGATCACGGACATCTTGGCACCGGCACAGATATCGCTGTGTCCGCCGGAGCCGCCCATGATGGAGCCGTTGGAGTCGGTATGCACGTTGACGTTGAAATCGGTGTCGATTTCGGTAGCGCCGGCGAATACCACGTCCAGGCTGTCTACGATGCTGCTGCAGGCATCGGGAGCGGCGTACTGGTAAATGGAGACCTCCTGATGGCGGGGGTCGGTACGGATGGACTCAATTGCCTTCAGGTCGAAGCACTGGCCGTCCAGCAGGGTGCGGAAGCAGCCGGACTGCAGCATATCCACCAGATAGCTGGTGATGCCGCCCATGACGAAGCTGCCCTGCACGCCCTTCTCCAGCATCAGGTCCTTCAGGAACTTGGCGCCTGCCAGAGTAGCACCGCCGGCGCCGGTCTGGAAGGAGAAGCCGTCCTTAAAGAGGCCGGAGTATTCCACCACCTTGACAGCCTGTGCTGCCATTACCAGGCCCACAGGGTCACGGGTGATACGGGTAGTACCGGAAACGATGCCGTTGGGGTCACCGATTGCATCCACGCAGACAACATAGTCAACATAGACTTCGGAAACGGACCAGTCCACCAGAGGATAGGGTACCAGCTCGTCGGTGATGACAACGACCTTCTTGGCGTACATGGCATCCAGCAGAGGATAGCCGAAGCTGCCGCAGGCAGATTTGCCGTACTTGCCGGAGCAGTTGCCCATGGGGTCGGAAATAGGTGCTGCGATAAAGGCCACATCGATGGGAGTGCGGCCCTCAGCGATGTCGTTGGGGCGGCCGCCGTGGGTACGGAACTCCACGGGAGTATCCATGATGCCCTTGGAAATGACGCCGCCGACGGAAGCAGCCATGTAGTCGGTCTGCAGCTTGGTAACCACATGATTCTTGATGTGGTCGATCAGAGGTGCGTGTACGTCAAAAATAGCAGTGGCATTGATGGTAATATCCTTAATGCCCAGAGCAGCGATTTCTTCCATGACCATGTTCAGCACATAGTCACCGTTACGCAGATGGTGGTGGAAGGAAATGGTCATGCCATCCTTCAGACCGGACTGCACAATGGCTTCCCGGATGGAAGCTACCAGTTTAGTGTCTCTCATACCAAGTCCTCCTTATGGATTCCCAGTGCTTCGGCAGCAGCAATGGTCTGCTGTGCTCTTGCGACGATAGGTGCGTCAATCATCTTGCCATGCAGTGCAATAGCGCCCTTGCCCTGTTCCTTAGCCAGTGCAATGGCATCCATCACTTCGTAGGCGTAGTTGATTTCTTCCTTGGTGGGACTGAACACCTGGTTAATGGCGTTGATATGTCTGGGAGAGATGGAAGCCTTGCCGGTAAAGCCGAAGGACTTTGCCAGGGCTGCATCAGTCAGGATGCCCTCGTCGTCGTTGACATCGGTGAAGGGGGTATCGTAGACATCTACACCGGCGGCACGGGCAGCCATGACCATACGATGGCGGGCGTACTCGATTTCTCTGCCTTCCTTGGTGCGCTTGCAGCGCAGGTCAGCAGTCAGGTCCTCTGCGCCCAGGAACAGGGCGGTAACACGGGGACGGGCCGATGCGATGGAATATGCATTTTCAACACCCAATGCAGTCTCGATCAGAGGCATCAGGCGAACGGTATTGTGAGCGAAGCCCAGTTTCTCTTCCATAGCGGTGATGTAATCATCCACGACCTCCACGTCGTGGGCGCAGCCGGTCTTGGGCAGCATGATGATATCAGGCTTCTGAGGCAGGATCTCGTTCAGGTCCAGCTGCCAGAAGGGGGTATCGGTAGAGTTGATACGAACAATAATTTCGCAGCGATCAAATTCCAGGTCCCGCATGACATTGCGAACCAGAATACGGGCAGCATCCTTTTCAGCGGGAGCTACGGCATCTTCCAGGTCGAAGATCACGGCATCAGAGCCAAGGAAGTTGCCGTTGATGATCATTTTCGGTGCATTACCGGGCAAAAACAACATAGAACGACGCATGACTCTTACTCCTTTCCCCGCAGAATTGCGGTTTCCACTCTTGCACGAACGACGCAGTCCAGAGCGCCTCTGTCAGCAATCTTGACGCGTGCATTCTTTACGCCGCACTGCTCCAGAACATCACGGACGGAAGCTTCGATAGCGGCGCCGAACTGGTTTTTCACAACGGACTCCAGTTCGATCTCGACTCCCTGTTCACAGGGTTCGACTTCAACAATCAGATCGCTTTTTTCCGCAGTACCTGCGGAAGCAGCCTTAATAATATCGGCCATTGGTTATTTACCCCTTTCAAGAAGTATTTTTGTATAATAAACCTCAGATATTATACATTATTTTTTTGCAATTTGCAATACACAAACTATTTTTCTGATATATCTTTCCAAACTTCTCATTTCCTGTTATAGTTAAGGTATTATCTATATACAGGAGGTGCCCTTTATGCGAGAATGTCAAGAGAATCATATCATCAGCCATTACTTTGCGCCCCGTGGTCAGGCCCGTATGTATGCGCTGGGGATGCAGCTGGCGCAGCTATATCTTTCTCCGTTTGATAAGCTGATCGGCGTGATCGGCGATGCCGGTTCCGGCAAAAGCGCCGTCATCCGGGGTATGTTCCCCAGTCTGGAACTGACCAACGACGACGACGGTCTCTATGTCCGTCCCCTGCCGCTGCTGGAAGTCGGAGAAAACCACGGATTCTTCTCCCCCCACTCCTACCATGTGGACATCCGCTTTGAAAGCGGCTTCACACAACTGAGCGTTCTGGCTGATGCCATCATCGAAGCCATCCATCAGAGCAGACGGGTGGTTGTGGAACATTTCGAGCTGATATATCCCCTGCTGGGCGGCATGAAGGCCGACCTGCTCATCGGTGTGGGCGAAGAAGTGGTCCTTACCCGTCCCACCATCTTCGGTCCGGAGCCGGAGGAAATCCGGGATATCGTCTACCACTCTCTTCCCTACCGTCTGATGGCTCATACGGCGGAGGATCTCTGTGAGCTTCTGCTTCCCCCGGAGGATCTGGCCCGCTGCGGACATGACGACGTGCGTCACGGCTTTGTGATCACCTTTGCGGATTATCCGCCGAAAATCGATCTGCGGGAGATGGAACAAAAGGTTTTCGATCTGATCAATCAGGATCTGCCCATTACCTATATCGACGAAAATCATGTATCCATCGGACCTTTTATCCATTGCTGTACCGGTCCCCGGATTCATGTCTCCCGTACCAGTCAGATCAAGGACTTCCACCTGCTCTACCGTTTTGTGCATGATACCCGCAAAAACCGCTATCTGCTGGTGGGCTGTGTGGGATCCCAGAATCTGGAATACCTGCGTAAACTGAATCCGCCCCCCGTCTAGCCCGTCATAAACCCCCGGATGCACCGCATCCGGGGGCTTTTATTATACCAGAGTCAAAACGGTGCTGTATACCTGATCTGCCAGCGCCAGCGTCTTCTCCAGCAGGGCTGTGCCTCTGCTGCGATAGCTTTCCGCCAGTTCCCTGTCTTTCAGGCTGCCAATGTTAATCAGCACATTCAGCCATGCGCCCTGCACGGCGGAACGCATGGAAAGAGCAGCCACACCCAGATCGCTGGCGGCACTTTCATTGAACCGGCCCAGAAGAGAAGCCGTCAGTTCAATGGTTTCCGCAGCCAGCTGCATCATCTCAAAAGGCGTTTCGGTGCAGCACACCAGTCCCTTTTGGATGGCAGCGGAGCGGGCAGCCTTCTCTTCATCCGTGGACTTGGGCATACCAAAGGCATTGCTCACCACCATGAAAGCTTCCGTGTCCCGGTCCATTACGTCGTTGAAACGAACACGGAGCGCCTCGGCTTTCTTCTGGGTTTCCAGAATGAAGTCCTTATGCTCGGCGTACTGCTTTTTTCCGGCGGTCAGCTCACAGACCATTGCGGTCAGAGCTGCGCCGATGGCGCCTTCCAGAGCTGCGGCAGAGCCGCCGCCGGGAGCGGGAGCGTCAGAAGCCAGCAGCTGCGTAAATTCGCTGACCTGCAACTGTGCCAGTTTCATATTTTCCGCACCCCTTATTCCATGCCGATCAGATGGTACTCCATGGTCTGCTTGCGGGCATCGAAGTTTTCCATCTTCAGATAGTACTCGGCGCAGTCCAGCAGAGCCTTGGCGGGAGTCAGGCCTACCAGCTCACTGCCGATGATGCGGACGCCGTAGCGGTCGGCCAGTGCACGAACCATCTCAAACACATAGTAGATGGGAGTGCCTTCGT
This sequence comes from Oscillospiraceae bacterium, assembly GCA_020025535.1. Lineage (GTDB taxonomy): Bacteria > Bacillota > Clostridia > Oscillospirales > Oscillospiraceae > Faecousia. The sequence continues at coordinate 86,741 of JAHHRY010000004.1, forward strand.
AGTTGACCAGGTTCATGGAAACCTGAGCAATGTTGCGGTCCTCCAGCATAACGCCGATGGCCTTGCAGTACTTGAAGCCGCCGTTGATTGCACGGATAGCGTGTGCGATCTTGTTGGCGATTTCCAGATCAGAGGTGTCCAGATTGATATTGTAGGCAATCAGGGGCATACGGGCGCCGATGGCGATGATGCCGGCAGTAGGATGGATCTTCCGCTCGCCGTAGTCGGGAGCCCACTCAGGCTGCAGCAGCTTTTCGGGCATACCCTCGAACTGGCCCTTGCGAACCTTTGCCAGGTTTACACGGTCAGGAGAAGTTGCGGAATCCTCATACAGGAAAGAAGGCACCTTCAGCTCGTCCCAGATTCTCTGTGCCACGCGTTTGGACATCTCCACGCACTCTTCTACAGTCATATCCATCGTGGGAACGAAGGGGATGACGTCGGTAGCGCCCATACGGGGGTGCTGACCCTTGTGCTTGGTCATATCAATGGTTTCGGTTGCCTTCTTGGTCAGACGGAAAACCACTTCCTCAATCGCGGCAGGAGAGCCCACCATGGTGAAAACGCAGCGGTTGTGGTCGCCGTCGGTCTGAACGTCCAGAACGGTACAGCCGGGGACACTGTTGGCGGTGTCTACCAGACCCTGAAATACAACGGGATCGGTTTCCTTACTGACACTGAAATTGGGGATGCATTCTACCAGCTTAGACATGTTCGTTGTTACCTCCTAGTTTTCGTGGATGTTGTTACGTTCAAAGACTCTGCCCCGTTTGATGACGGTGCGAGCCAAATTACTGCCCATACGGTAGCAAATATAATTGAGATCCTGTGCGTCCCAGATTACCAGATCGCCCAGCTTTCCGGGTTCCACAGAACCAACGCTGTCCGCCATACCGATGGCGGCAGCACCGTTCAGCGTAACAGCCGTCAGCACCTCTTCGGGTGTCAGGCGGTAACGCAGACAGCCCAGGTTCATCACCAGCTGCATATTGAGGCAGGGACAGGACCCGGGATTGAAGTCGGTGGCCATAGCCACGGGCACGCCCGTATTCACCATCTGCCTTGCAGGGGCAAAGGTCGCACCCAGATACAGACTTGTAGCCGGCAGCAGGCAGGCTACCGTGCCGCCCTTTGCCATGGCTTCGATGCCCTCCGTGGGGCAGACAATCAGATGTTCCGCAGAAACCGCGCCGATTTCCCCTGCCAGCTGAGAACCGCCGATGGGGTCAATCTCGTCGGCATGGATCTTCGGCAGCAGGCCGTGCTTTTTTCCGGCTTCCAGAATTTTCCGGCTTTCCTCCGGGGTAAACACACCGGTTTCGCAGAAAACATCGCAGAAACGGGCGAGTTTTTCCTCCGCCACCGCCGGAATCATCTCTTCGCAGACCATGCGGATGTATGCCTCACGGTCATCTGCAAAGCACTTCGGCAGAGCATGACCGCCCATAAAGGTGGGCACCAGATCAATGGGCTGCTTTTCGTTCAGATCCCGGATGGCACGCAGCTGCTTCAGCTCGTCCTCCAGACGCAGACCGTAGCCGCTTTTCGCCTCACAGGTGGTTGTGCCGAAGGACAGCATTTCCTCCAGAGCCAGACCGGCCTTTTCCGCCAGTTCCTCCTCTGTGGCTTCTCTGGTCGCCGTGACGGTGGACAAAATACCGCCGCCCTGCGCCAGAATATCCAGATAGGGCACACCCCGCAGCTTGAGCGCCAGTTCATTCTGTCGCCAGCCGCCGAAAATCAGATGAGTGTGGGCATCCACCAGGCCGGGGGTCACCAGTCTGCCGCCGGCATCCAGAATTCTGGCATTACCTGCCTGTCCGGGTCTGCCGGTACCGACTTCAGCGATTTTTCCGTCCTCGATCAGCACCCATGCATCCCGCAGCACCTGCACTTCCCCCTGAGCCGCGCCGCTTTTGGCGGCGCAGCCGGTGGGGGTAACCAGCATTCCGATATTGGTCAGAAGAAGGTTTTCCATAAGCTTCTCCTTACCGCTCAGTTTTTCTTTACAGCACGAAGTGCGTCCGTGATGACCTGCTCGTCTGCCAGATAAGGCAGGGTAATGTGGTCCTGACCGGCGTAGAGCTTATTGTACTCAGCAGCGGTAGTCAGTGCATTTTCGTTTCTTGCCCAGGCACGGCGGGAAACACCCACCATGGTATCCCAGGGCATGGACATCCGCAGGATGGTATCCACACGCTCGGAACCGTCCAGAACCATGCCGAAGCCGCCGTTGATTGCCTTGCCGATACCGGTGCCGCCGCCATTGTGCAGAGCGATCAGGCTCATGCCGCGGGCAGCGTTGCCGGCGAAGCACTGGGTAGCCATATCGGCCATGATATTGGAGCCGTCCTTAATGTTGGAGGTCTCACGGAAGGGAGAATCGGTTCCGCCGGTATCATGGTGGTCACGTCCCAGCATGACGGGGCCGATTTCGCCGTTGCGGACCATTTCGTTGAATTTCAGAGCGATGCTCATGCGGCCCATGGCATCCTGATACAGGATGCGGCACTGGGTGCCGACCACCAGCTTGTTCTTCTTGGCATCCCGAACCCAGACATAGTTGTCGTAGTCCTGATAGCGGCGGTTGTGCGAGAGAATATACTCGGCAGCGGCAGCGTCGGTCTTTTCCAGATCCTCGGGATTCCGGGACAGGCAGCACCAGCGGAAGGGGCCGTAGCCGAAGTCAAACAGGCAGGGTCCCAGAATGTCTTCCACATAGGAGGGGAAGACAAAGCCATCCAGATCGTTCTCGCCGTTCTTGCAGACGGAAGTAACGCCGGCATCGAAAACAGCCTTCAGGAAGCTGTTGCCATAGTCGAAGAAGTAAGTTCCTTTTTCGTGGAACTTGCAGATCATTTCGTAGTGGTGGCGCAGAGTCTTGTCAACCAGCACACGGAAGCCGTCCGGATCCTTGTCCAGCATCTCGGTACGCTGTGCAAAGGTCAGACCCTGCGGGCAGTAGCCGCCGTCATAGGGAACGTGGCAGGAAGTCTGGTCACTCATCAGATCCACATGGACATTCTGTGCATACAGGTACTCCAGCAGATCCACGATATTGCCCAGATAGGCAATGGCGCAGGGCTCCTTGGCCTCCAGCTTCTTGCGGGCAATTGCCAGAGCCTCTTCCAGGCTGTCGGTCTTTTCACTGACCCAGCCCTGATTATAACGGGTCATGATACGGGACTCGTCCACTTCTGCAATGATGCTGACAGCGCCTGCAATCTCTGCAGCCTTGCCCTGAGCGCCGCTCATGCCGCCCAGACCGGCGGTGACAAACAGCTTGCCCGCCAGATTGCCGTCAGCAGGAATGCCCAGCTTCAGGCGGCCTGCATTCAGCAGGGTGTTGAAGGTGCCATGGACAATGCCCTGAGGTCCGATATACATCCAGCCGCCGGCGGTCATCTGGCCGTAGTTGGCAACGCCCAGTGCAGCCGCACGGTTGAAGTTCTTCTGGTCATCAAAATTGCCTACCATCAGGCCGTTGGTAATGACGCAGCGGGGAGCCAGCTTGTGGGAATGGAACAGGCCCAGAGGATGGCCGGACATGACGACCAGCGTCTGCTCATCGGTCATCACTTCCAGATACTTCTTAATCAGACGATACTGCATCCAGTTCTGGCAGACCTGACCGGTTTCACCGTAGGTAACCAGCTCGTAGGGGTAGAGTGCCACATCAAAGTCCAGGTTGTTATCGATCATGACCTGGAAAGCCTTGGCTTCCACACAGTTACCCTTATATTCGTCAATGGGCTTGCCGTAGAGCTTGCCCTGAGGACGGAAGCGGTAGCCATAGATACGGCCGTGCTCTTCCAGTTCCTGTGCAAATTCCACCGCCATCTGCGCGTGGTGCTGCTTGGGGATGTAGCGCAGTGCATTCCGGATTGCCAAAGCCTTATCCGCCTCGGACAGATGGGACTCCCGGCGGGGAGCTCTGCGATAGCTGGGATCAAATTCCGGATATTCCGGGAGGACATCATCCAGCATAATGGTCATAGCGTCATGCGTATTGAATTCCACGAGGTTACCTCCTGAATAAATATATTTTCGTACGAATCTTATTCAAACTCGGGTACGATATTGTGAACGATCTCCAGCAGTTCGCCGCTGCGGACCATAGCCTCCACCTGACGGATGTCGGGCCAGATCTCACGGTCAACCGCCATGAATTCCACCTTCTCACGGACATGGCTGTAAATTGCCTCGCCCACATTGGACAGGCCCTTGCCGAATTCGTTCTGCATACGGCGGATGTCGATGGCCTGGCAGGCGGTCAGCAGCTCGTAAGCCAGCACGGACAGGGTGTTCTGCAGGATGGTGCCGGCCTTTCTTGCTGCGGTGGTGCCCATGGAAACGAAGTCCTCCTGGTTAGCAGAAGAGGGGATGGAGTCCACGCAGGCAGGATGTGCCAGAACCTTGTTTTCGGAAGTCATGGATGCTGCGGTGTACTGTACGATCATAAAGCCGCTGTTGACGCCGCCTTCGGTCGTCAGGAAGCGGGTCAGGCCGTTGGACAGAGCAGCATTCACCATACGCTCGGTACGGCGCTCGGAAATGCCGGCCAGCTCGGAGCAGGCAATGCCCAGGAAGTCGAAGGGCAGAGCCATCGGTTCGCCGTGGAAGTTGCCGCCGGAGATAACCGCCTCGTCCTCGTTGAACAGCAGAGGGTTGTCGGTAACGGCATTCAGTTCGATTTCCACCTTGCTCAGGATATATTCCAGAGCGTCGCGGACGGCGCCGTGAACCTGAGGGATGCAGCGCAGAGCATATGCGTCCTGCACACGGGCGCCCTTGCAGCGCTGCAGGATCTCGCAGTTGGTAGTCAGCATACGGATATTCCGGGCAACATGGATCTGTCCGCTGTGGCCTCTTACCGTGTGGACACGCTCCTCAAAGGCATCCAGCTGACCTGCCAGAGCGGTCAGGGTCATGGAGCTGATTACGTCAGCCAGCTGAGCGGCCTGAATCGTATCATACAGATGCAGGGCACCGACGCTGGTCATGGCGCAGGTACCGTTGGTGACGCCCAGGCCTTCCTTGCTGACCAGAGTAGTCAGCGTGGGGATGCCGGCTCTCTTCATGGCTTCGGCACCGGTGAGCTTCTCGCCCTGATATACGGCTTCGCCGCGGCCCAGCAGCACCAGACCCATATGAGACAGAGGAGCCAGGTCGCCGGAAGCGCCCAGAGAGCCCTTCTGAGGAACCACGGGGGTGACGTGCTTATTCAGCATTTCCACCAGCATTTCCACCAGCACGGGACGGACACCGCTGACGCCGACGCACAGGGCATTGGCACGCAGCAGCATCATACCACGAACTTCTTCCTCCAGGTAAGGATCGCCGGTACCGGTGCAGTGGCTCAGGATCAGATTGGTGGACAGCTGAGCACTCATCTCATCGGGAACCGCCACGGTGGCGAAATCGCCGAATCCGGTGGTAATACCGTAAGCAACACGCTTCTCAGCGGCAATTTTTTCTGCCAAAGCTCTGGAGCGTTCCATTTTCTTTTTTGCCTCGGGAGACAGCTCTACCTTGGCGCCAAATCTTGCAACTGCAATGAACTGCTCAAAAGTCAGGCTGTGGCCGTCGATCACTACGTGTTCAATCTTCTTAGGTTGTAACATTTACGAAATCCTTCCTTGTCTTAAAATTTGTAGTAAACCGCTCTATTCACGAGAGCGGCAATTCTCATCGCATACGGGCTCATTATAACATATCATCCGGATTTTGCAACACCATCCAAGGGTCGCAGAGACGCAAAACAGGAAATTTTTTAGCGAAAAAGCCGAAAGGGCATCCAATACCCTTTCGGCTTTTGTTTATGAGGCATAAAAAACGGCCTACAGTTTCAGCAGCTTGATGATTGTGTCCGCAGTCTCATCATAGCCGTTGTTGCGCACTACATAGTCGCAGATTTCCTCGTTGCGCTTTTCGTGGTCGATGGAAATGATTCGGTTGACCTTGTCCTCATTCGTGCAATTCTTATCCAGAATGGAGGTCAGGAGCATTCTCCTGTCCCGCTTGATGTAAACGGTCGCTACATTCTTAAAATTGGTTTTGAGCGCCATGGCACCGCAGATATCCATGGTTGCCAGAACGATTTTTCCGTCAGCCAGAATCTTCTCCACGTCTTCCTTTTTGGAACCAAAACCGTGGCCTGCGTACATGGTGGACTCAAAAAGGCTTCCTTCATCCAGCATTTCAAAAAACTGCTGTTTGGAAATATAGGTATACCAGTCGTTTTCCTTCCGTGCAGTAGGGTCCTGCGTGGTGTAGCTCACCAGCTTCTGGAATTGATCCACTTTTTCCAGCAGCTTTTTGGCGACCTTTGTCTTACCGGAGCCGGAGGGGCCTACCAGCACCACGATTTCCGGTTTTTCCGCCGTGCCTTCCACATAGGAGTAGCTCGTGGTGATTACCTCCACCAGCTTCAAAAATTCCTCGTAATTATTCACCGCCAGCATACCCGTAGCCGACTGGTTCCAGGGACGGCGCATCAGAATGGGATAGGCCGCATTGGATTTGAACACATTGTGCATACCGTCATCAAAGAGAATATCCACGTTGAGTTTATCCTTCCGGGATCCCATGTAGATATGTTCCGGCGGGATTTCCGGGAATTCCTTCATAATCCGTTCCGCCCGGATTCCCATAAATTTCGGCGGTATGGAGGTGGAAATAAACACATCCGTCATCTTTGAGAGTTTCTGCACAAATTCCTTGGCACCGGCGATCACCGGCTGATTGCGGAAGAACTCCGGATCTTCAAAAAATTCAAAAATCACATCCGCCCGGGTACCCAGTTTTCCCCAATGATCCACCTCATAGATGGTGATTGGCGGGTCGAAACGGTATTTTTCATTAGCCAGTCGAATGGCATAGGGAATGCATTCCATCAGCAGGTCGTCCACATCCAGCGCTGTGGACATACGAAATCGATTGCTCATAATCTTCACCTCATGTGCGTAGTATAGCACATTTTTGACAAAACACAACTGCCGGTCTTTTGTTCCGGCTTTCTTCCCTCCGCCCGGGGCGGCACCCCCGCACCGGGAAAGTGAAAGGTACGCAGGAGGCTTCCCTCTGTTTTTTCTGCCGTCCGGATGTGCTTTTCCGTAATCCGGTTGCCCCCCGCCTGGGCGGAAGATGGACCGTTATGAATCTGCCGGTGCACCCCTGTACCGAGCAGATCAGTGGTTTTTTCGCCCCGCCCCTCAAAATACCATGCCAAAAGGGAAAAATATTGCGATGTAAAGGGTTGTAGCGGGAATGTAAAGTCCGGTTGGTAGACAAAAATACGACAAAATGGTAAGATAGGTTCACAAGCCGAAAGGAGATAACACCGTGAAACTATGCGACAAAATTCTGATGCTGCGGAAAAAGATGGGACTGTCTCAGGAAGAGCTTGCGGCAAAGCTGGGCGTATCCCGTCAGGCGGTGTCCAGATGGGAAGTAGGCTCTGCCCAGCCGGATGCCTCCAACGTGCTGCAATTAAGCAGACTGTTTTGCGTTACCGCAGATTATCTGCTCAACGATGAATGTGAAAGTGACCGGGACGTGCCTGCGGTAAAATCCGCGGAGCAGAACCTGAAACATAAAATGTACCGAATGGCAGGAGCTGTTATGGCAGGATTGGGTCTTCTGGGAAATTTTGTGATATACGTGATTTCCCGGTGTGTAAAGGTTCTTGCTCCGCTTTCCTACTATGACGAAGCAAATCAATGCACCATGTACCTGTACGACGGCCAGCTCAGAATCAACTACAGCTATTTTTTGCAGGAGTACCGCCTGCACGCACTGGTTGTAATTCTGGGCATTCTCGCGGCGGCAGGTCTGGCTTTGCTTTTGTGGAATACCCCGGCTGTCAGGCAGGGGGTGCAGAAGCACTTCCGCAAAAGCCCGGGCGAGCTGGAATACGATTCCAGACAGGAAAACCGCGAAGATTCTCATACATAATAAGGAAAAGCCCCGGAACGTGTGCAGTTTACACACTCCGGGGCTTTATTTCTGTGTTTTCCGGCTATACCCGGGGGATATCCTCCGGGATGCCTGTTCTTTGGAAGAAACCGCATTCCTTATTCTAAGGTTTCCACTTTTGTTTATTTGAAGAGCTAACTATATCAAAATATTTCTCACACTTATTCAGAGTAAGTTAATGGAAATCCCTAAGCAGCCCCATAAAAGGGCTGCTTTGTCAGATAAGTAGAGAATAAACCAGCAATCCTTTTTTATTCATCAAACTGATTTAAATCAATATCAAAAAATTCTCCACTTCCTTCATTGTTTACATAACAATCGTTTCTATAATTTCCAAGATATATATGCCCATAATTATAGTAAACATTATGGGAAAGATGCATGTTTTCATAAAGTACTTTAATCGAATTATCTATTTTATTGCATTTCAAAATAATATGTCTTGAGTATAAAGACATAGCAGCATTTTTTTCACAAACAGAAAACGATATATAAATATTATTTTTATATTCTTCTAACGAACAATTTGTATAACCGTAATCATCTGGCAGGTCGATATCAAAAAGTGTAGATAACTTGTTATTTTTGTATTCATAAATCGTAAATTTTGATAAATCAAAATCCACATAGGTTGTCTGATATCCCAATACATATAATTCGTCATTATTATAATTTATACTTTTAATATATATGTCTGGTAAAGAACAAACTTTTTTTATTAATTCACCTGACTTAGTATATAAATAGAAATTATAAATACCGGTATTTGTTATAACAAGCAGTTCATTATTGTCAGTAAGTACTAAGTCACTTAAATGTCCAGATGATAAACCCAGCTCAAATTGATTAATTTCTTCACCGCTATAATTAATCTCAACTATACTCGTTTTTCTTTGTTCATCCCTAGTAGTAGACACAAAAAATATTGAATCCCCAAAATTAAAGTGATCCAAACTAGTGTTTTCTATTTCATATATTTTCTTATAATTTAATTCCTCATCAATGTAATTAATAGATACTTTATACATCTCTTTACCAGATTGAAAATTCAGTGTTGTCAATGCAAAATATACTTTATTGTCTTTATAAAGCACTTCATCAACAATTAGAGAATCTTCAGGTTCATAGCTATATACAAGCTCCTCATTCTTATACAAATGAAAATAATCTCCACGCTTCCCATTGCTATAAAAGCCTTCACTATATTCCCATTCTTCGTTTATATAATGTCGGCTCCAATCTTCATGAGATGCTTCCGTATATTTAAAGCTTAAATTATCATATTGCTTGACAAGCTTTGGTGTGGGATGGAATAAACTACAACCTGTCAATAATAAAGTAAACATGCACGATAATGATAGGAATAGTTTCTTCATAGATTGCCACAACCTTTCAAATTTATAATATGTTTTGTTATTTCCAAAATTTTACTTATGTCTAAATTGTACCATAGGTTATCTGGAATTTACTATTCTATTGTAAACTAAAAGGGTTGACACGTCAATCGTATCAACCCTATGCTTTCAATTTGGTGCCGCTGACCGGGATCGAACCGGTACGCTTTTTACGGCGAGGGATTTTAAGTCCCTTGTGTCTGCCTATTCCACCACAGCGGCAAGTAGAAACATTTTACCACACTTCCTCTGCCCCGTCAAGCCGCGAATCTTCAAATCCACCCCCGCCTCTTGACAACAAATGAAAACGGTTGTATAATGCCATCGCTTTAATAGGACAGTTCGTGACCATCCTGTCGGTAAACAAAACTAGGGAAACGGATGGGTGCTTCGTGCGCCCATTTTTCGTTTTCGGGAAGGATTTTTTATGAAAAAAGGAACCCGTTATCTGACACAGGCCGCCGCAATGGCAGCCCTGTACGCCGTACTCACCCACCTGCAGAATCTGCTGATTCCGGACTCTGCCAGCATGGCCATTCAATTCCGGGCATCGGAAGCCATGTGCATACTGGCATTCTTTACCCCCGCAGCCATCCCCGGCCTTACGCTGGGATGCCTGCTGTTCAACATCACCTCCGGAGCAGCTCTGCCGCTGGATTTTCTCATCGGCAGCTTTGCCACTTTGCTGGCAACCGGCGGTATGTGGCTGACCCGGAAAGTCACCATCCATGGCTTTCCTCTGCCGGGAATGCTGATGCCGGCCATCGCCAACGCCTTTCTGGTTGGCTGGGAGCTGTCTGTCTACATCGGCGGCGGTTTCTGGATCAATGCCCTGTATGTTGCCATCGGCGAAGTCTCCGTGCTGCTGACGCTGGGTTCCCTGCTGTTTTACGCTGTCAAATCCAGAAATCTCCAGCGGCTGTTCTGGCATCCAGCCGACTGACAAGCTGTAACTTTTCCCCGGTAACGGGATGGATAAATTCCAGACTGCGGGCACCCAGAAGCTGGGACTGCAAGCCGAATTTCCGGGAAAATGCCTGAGATTCTTCCGTGCCGTACTGCGGATCCCCCAGTATGGGAAAGCCCATGTGGGCACAATGCAGCCGCAGCTGATGGGTACGTCCCGTCACCGGCCGCAGCGAAAGCAGGCTGCAGGACCGGAACTTTTCCAGAACGGTGTATTCCGTTACGGAAGGTTTCCCCTCCGGGGCGATATACCGCAGCAGACTGGGAAGCGGTCTGCGGGCAATGGGCGCATCAATGGTGCCCTGCATTGTCTCCGGGGTGCCGTACACCATGGCATGGTAAATTTTCACCATGGGCACGTTCTGCAGCAGATTATGGACATGGGAATTTTTTGCCAGAAGAACAATGCCGAAGGTATCCCGGTCCAGCCGGGTCACCGGATGAAAGGCAGATTTCTGCCCTGTTTTCCGGTAGTAGCCCGCCACCAGATTGGCAAGCGTCCCGTCATTTCTCGATCTGGACGGGTGAATCAGCATCCCCGCCGGTTTATCCACCGCCAGCAGGTGCTCGTCTTCATAAATTACCGTGAGATTTCCCTCTTCCGGAGGATATTCCGGCTCCGGTTCATCCAGCGGCACCGTAATCACATCCCCCGGCCGGACGGGATAATCCGTATGCCGGGGCACACCGTTTACCAGAATACCGTCTTTCCATTTCAGGCGGTTCATCAGCCCGGAGGAAATGCCCATTTCCTCCCTGAGGAAACCGGACAGCCGTCCCGAGCGAACCGCCGTATGTGTCAATTCCATAATCATCACCCGCCAAGTCAAAAGCGCCCCATTTGTGTGCATCACAAATGGGGTGCATTTTTACATCTGATACAAAGGTTTTACCTTCTTGCGATAGATATGCACAAAAAGCAGCAGCGTCACAATCAAGCTCGCCATCTCTGCAATGGGGAAAGACCACCAAACCGCATTCACGTCTCCGCTGAGGCTCAGCAGATAAGCCGCCGGCAGCAGCACGATCAGCTGACGGCACAGGGATGTGATCGTCGTATAAATGCCGTTTCCCAGTGCCTGGAAAGAAGCGCCCAGTGCAACACCGAACGCCGCCATCGGAAAATGGAAGCTGATGGTCCGCAGCGCACTCCTTCCCAGCTGCCGGAAGGCGTCCGAAGGCTCAAAGAAATTCAGCAGCAGATCCGGCAGCAGCTGGAATGCGGCGAATCCTACCATCATCACGCAAAACGCAGTGGTACAGGCAATTTTCAGGGTTTTGGTGATCCGTTCCGGCTTCCGTGCGCCAAAGTTGAACGCTACAATGGAAATCGTCGCATTGTTCAGACCGAACAGCGGCATAAAGAAGAAGCTCTGAAGCTTGAAATACACGCCGAACACGCCTGCCGCGGTTTCGCCGATTCCCTGGAAGCTCAGCAGAATCTGATTCATGCTGAAGGTCATCACGGAACCGACCGCCATCATAATCACGGAAGGAATACCCACATTCAGCACAGGGCCGAGGATATCGCCTCTTGGCTTGAGATTTTTGATGGAAAAATGCACGTCGGCATTGAATTTCAGATTGAAAGTCAGTGCCATCAGCGCAGCCACCCACTGGCCAATGATCGTCGCCATTGCGGCGCCGGCAATTCCCATAGCCGGAATCCCCATACCTCCGAATATAAACAGAGGGTCCAGCAAAATATTAACAATAGCTCCGGTGCTTTGGGTCACCATCGTATACATGGTGCGGCCGGTAGCCTGCAGAATCCGCTCGTTCAGGATTTCCATGAAGATGCCCAGAGTGCCCACACAGCAGATGGTGGTGTAAATCGTACCGCCGTCGACAATTTCCGTCACTTCGGACTGGATTTCATAATAGTGCCGGGCGCCGAAAATGCCGAAGAGCATCAGCAGTACCGTGGAAATCAGCATCAGGAAAAAACCGTTTCCTGCTGTGTGATCGGCCCGTTCCTGATTGCCCTGTCCCAGGGATTTGCTCAGCAGGGAGTTGACGCCCACGCCGATGCCGGTGGCCATTCCGATCTGGATGTTCTGAATGGGAAACGCCAGCCCCAGAGAAGTTACGGCATTTTCGGAAATGCGGGACACATAAATGCTATCCACCACATTATAAAGTGCCTGCACCAGCATGGACAAAACCATAGGCGCAGCCATATTCAGCAGTAGTTTTCCAATAGGCATGACACCCATTTTGTTTTCCTGCAGCGGCGATTGGATTTTCTCTTTACGCATACGTCTCTTCCTTGCAAAATGAAATATAATGACTCATTATATCCTAATTATTTCCCAGATACAAGCCACTTTGCAAAATAATCCTTTTTTGACTTGTGAAGTATTCGTAAATTTTCGGTTTTCGCATTCTTCCCCCTTGCCTGTTTTTGGGGTGCATGCTATAATCAAGTTACAAATAATTACATTTATTGTTGAATGAAAATGAGGCTAATTTCTTATGAAAAAAATGCTGTTTATTGTGAACCCCTGCGCCGGTACACGCCGTGCCAATCGCTATATGACGGATATTATTTCCATTTTTAACCGTGCCGGTTATATCGTCCTTACCCATGTCACAGAACGCTCCGGCGACGGCACTGTCATTGCCCGGAAACTGGCTTCCCAAGTGGATGTGGTGGCCTGCTGCGGCGGCGACGGCACCTTCAACGAAGTGCTCAACGGCATACTCCTCAGCGGAGTCGATGTGCCTATCGGGTATATTCCTGCCGGTTCTACCAATGACTTTTCTACCAGTCTGAAGCTTCCTACCAACATTCTGCAAGCCGCCCGAAACATCGCAGAGGGAACCCCCCACGTCTATGACGTAGGCCGGTTCAATGACCGGTATTTCTCCTATGTGGCCTCCTTCGGTGCCTTTACCCGGTCAAGCTACTCCACTCCCCAGAGCGTGAAAAATGCGCTGGGGCATACCGCCTACATTCTGGACGGTATTCAGGAGCTGTCTCAGATCCGCAAAATCCATGCCCGTCTGGAAGTGGACACCGGTATCATAGAGGATGATTTCCTCTTTGGTGCCATCAGCAACTCCACCAGCATCGGCGGCATTCTCACTCTGGATCCCAAGCAGGTGAACATGAGCGACGGCAAATTTGAAGTGCTGCTGGTGCGGGCTCCCAAAGATTTGCTGGAGCTTCCCGAATGTATCCGCGCACTGCAGACGCAGAAATACAACTGCAGCATGATCACCTTCCTCTCCACCACGCACGTCCGTGTCACCGGCGGCAAGGATCTGGTCTGGACGCTGGACGGCGAGAAGGCCGACTGGCAGAAAACCGTGGACATCCAGAATATAAATCACGCTATCCGTCTGCTGCAGAAAGGATAATCTATGCTGAATACTACTCTGTGCTATATCACCCGGGGCGACGAAGTGCTGATGCTGCATCGTGTCAAGAAGGAACACGATCTGAACAAGGATAAGTGGATTGGTATCGGCGGTAAATTTGAAGGCGAAGAGTCTCCCGACGAATGTCTCCTCCGGGAGGCGAAGGAAGAGACCGGCCTCACCCTCACCTCCTGGCGCTGCAGAGGTGTGGTCACCTTCCTCACCACCGGCCCGTGGGAAGGGGAATTCATGTACCTGTTTACCGCCGACGGTTTTGAAGGCGAGCTGATTGACTGTCCGGAGGGGGATCTGCAATGGGTCAGCCGGGATTTCCTGGATGCTCTCCCCAAATGGGAAGGCGATAAAATCTTCCTGGATTTACTGTGGCAGGATGCTCCCTTTTTCCTGCTGAAGCTGCGTTACGACGGTGACAAACTGGTTGAAGCCGTGCTCAACGGAAAAGATTGCCTGAAAGTAAAATCCGGCGCGTCCCTGCCCGAAGTGCCGTCCATCTAAAACAGCAACCTGTCAGGAGCAGGCAGAGAGTCTCTGCCTGCTCCTCTTCGTGTAAATCGCAGGATGTGCGGTATTTTTCCTCACCGGTGCAGCCACAGAATCCGGACAATCCGGCCGCACATCTTCCGAAAACAGCGGACAGTCAGGGGCAGTCCCGTCCTTTGGACGTATTCCCCACCCGGCTTATAAAAACGGCAGTACCCGAACAATTCGGGTACTGCCGTTTTCTGTTTTATCCGCGGCCGCCTATACGGCAGCGGTTTTTGTTATCCCAAAATCGTCTGCAGCGTGTTTTTCACATCGTTCAGGCGTCCCGGAGCAAAGGGGCTGTCAAGTCCCGCCGATCCCAGAAAATCCAGGAAATAAGCTCTCTCCGTATTCAGATTGTTCTGCAGGCAGGTAAGACCCTTTCCTTTTTCTGCTATCTCCATCTGATACATCTGGAAAGCAGCATCGTTGCTGACCACATAGCTGATCACATACATGGGGCTTGTAAAGAAGTGGGATATGCACACATAGTCCCGGCTGTCCCAGTTTCTGCAGTCAAATCCGTACCCTGTGCAGATCGTTTCGTAAAGTTCCTGAACCTTTTCCGTAGTCAGGTCCTCTCCCGTCAGGCTGTAGACGTGCTGCTCGAAGCTGGCATAGGCTGCCTGCTCCACATAGGTGGACAGGCACTCGGCTATTTTGAGCTTCTCGATTTTTTCGTCTTTCACATAGCACAGGCTCAGATACTCCATGCCCTGAGAGAAAGTTTCCGCCACGTCAACGCTGACGCCGGTGCCCAGACTGGCGTAGTCGTTGCAGAAGTGTCCGAATTCATGGGCAAATGTCAGCTTGTCAAAAGATGTGCCGTTGGCAGAAACAAACACATAGGGTGTCTGGTATCCGGTCAGGTACACTTCAAAGGAACCGTCAAACTTCTTGTCGCTGCAGCTGATGTCGTACAGGTGTCCCTTTTCCATGGCAGTAAACGCCTCGTCTACAATTCCGCCCATGGCAGATGCCATATCCTTTACATATGTGTAGGTGGATTTTTCATCGGAGTATGTAACCAGCTGGGACAGCGAGTCCGTTCCGTACACCTTCCGGTAAAGCGGAACCAGTTCCGCACGGACATCTGCCAGATAAGTGGTTGCCTGACTGCAGGTGTAATCCCGGGTATGATAGAAGTCATAGGCAAATTCCGGATAGCTCTTGTAACCGGCTTCGGCGGCAATTTCCTGCCGGACCTCCACCAGATCCACAAACACCTCCGCCATACGGTTTCCGTACTGGCTGAAGAACTCTTCGGAGTAATACTCCACTCCGCGGGCCTCGCCGGAAATGGCATAGTATTCGCTCTGCAGTTCCGATTCCCGTGAAAGGAGCTTCTCGAAAGCTTCGTCGTAAACGCTTTCGCCATCATACTGTTCAAAGAAGTCGGGGCCGAAATACTCGTCACCCTCCAGCTTTTCCCGCAGCGGGCAGGCTGCCAAAGCACGGTAGAAAGAATCCATAGCCGCACGCACGGTGTATTCGTTCTCCAGACAGAAGTTGTATTCCTCTTCCCAATGCTCGTCGGTCAGGTCCTTGCAGTAGCAGATATGTGCAAGAGAGTAATTGGTGAAGAAATCGTTGTAAGCATCGTAGAATTCCCAGACGGTGTCCGTCAGCTTTTTTATTTTTTTCTCCGTGCTCACTCTGGAGATACTGTCATCCAGCGTTTTCTGGAATGCTTCCATATCCGGGCGGGTGTAAACCATGTTTTCAAAGCTTGTCAGGCTTCCTCCGCCGAACAGATTGCCGAGCTGCCTGAAATAGCCCGGAATGTCAATAAAGGAACAGCTGCTTAAAAGAATGCACAGTATCAGGCAAAGTGCAATTGCAGAAAAAGTTTTTCTTTTCATTGTGCCACCTCCCATGCAGGCATCATATCACAGATCCGGCGCAATCGCAACGAAACATTTGCAAAATTTCCCGTCCATTTTTGTAAAAAAACAGAGGAGATGTTTTGAGACATCCCCTCTGCTCTTTAAATCTTTAGATATTAGCCCTCGTTGCGCATCTGAGCGAAGCATTCGCTGCAGTACACGGGACGGTCGGACTTGGGCTGGAAAGGCACCTTTGCCTCGCCGCCGCAACGAGCGCAAGTAGCGGTGAAGAACTCACGGGGGCCACGAGCATTGTTCTTGCGGGCGTCACGGCAAGCCTTGCAGCGCTGGGGCTCATTCTGGAAGCCACGCTCTGCGTAGAACTCCTGCTCACCAGCGGTGAAAACGAATTCATTGCCGCACTCTTTGCAAACTAAAGTCTTATCTTCGTACATTGATTTTACCTCTCTTCGGTTGTTTGCCCCGTGAATGCCACCGTAGTAGTCTGGTTGGAACGCGGAGTCTATAGAATTTATGTGGTCTTGCCACAATGGGGATTATACACAGACAGGTAGGATTTGTCAATAGTTAAAACAGTTATTTCTAACAAAAGTTTCTTAGTTCACAGGATGGACACAAATCCATTTGGTTCAAACCTGGAATTGCTCCTGGCTGTTGCAGGGAATATGCAGATGTTCGTATGCCAAAGACGTTGCACATCTTCCTCTGGGTGTCCGGGTCAAAAAGCCCAGCTGCATCAGATAAGGTTCATATACGTCTTCCAGCGTCACGGCTTCCTCACCGATGGTAGCTGCCAGCGTTTCCAGTCCCACAGGGCCGCCTGCATAGTTGTTGATGATAGCGTTCAGCATCCTCCTGTCGACCGCATCCAGTCCCAGATGATCCACTTCCAGCCGGGACAGTGCCAGATCCGCCGCTTCCTTGGTGATGACGCCGTCTCCCATGATCTGTGCAAAGTCCCGCACACGCCGGAGGAACCGGTTGGCGATTCTGGGAGTGCCCCGGCTTCGGGAGGCGATTTCCATGGCGCCTCTGGGATCAATGTCCATCCCCAGAATGGCGGCAGAACGGGTGACGATCCGGGAAAGTTCTTCCGGCGTATACAGCTCCAGACGCAGCGAGACACCAAAGCGGTCCCGCAGAGGCGCGGAAAGCTGACCTGCCCGGGTAGTTGCGCCCACCAGCGTAAATTTCGGCAGATCCAGACGAATGGAGTTGGCGCTGGGGCCTTTGCCCACAATAATGTCGATGGCAAAATCCTCCATGGCAGGATAGAGGATTTCCTCCACCACCCGGTTTAAGCGGTGGATTTCGTCGATAAACAGAATATCACCGGGATTCAGATTGGTAAGCAGCGCTGCCAGATCGCCGGGCTTTTCAATGGCAGGGCCGGAGGTGATCCGGATACCGGCGCCCATTTCGTTGGCAATGACACCTGCCAGGGTCGTCTTGCCCAGGCCGGGAGGGCCATAGAGCAGGGTGTGGTCCAGCGGCTCATTTCTCCGGCGGGCCGCCTCAATATAAACAGACAGATTTCCCTTTGCCTTCTCCTGACCGGTATAATCCGACAGCAGCTTGGGCCGCAGGCCGATCTCCCCGGCATCCTGAGGCGCAAACGTGGGAGAAATCACAGGGGAAGACAGTTCTTCCGAAAATTCCAAACTCATAGAAACCGATTATCCTTTCATAACCATCGCCCGCAGGGCATAACGCACCATTTCTTCGGTGGAGGCCGCAGGATCCACGCCCTTGAGCGCCGCCGCGATTTCCGCCGGAGAATATCCCAGTTCCTGCAGTGCCGCATTGGCAAGAGCCGCAGGATTGTCCTTCTGTACAGGAGAGACCGCCGCAGGACCGGAAAAATCCAGTTCCATGGAGCTTCCGCCGATTTTATCTTTCAGCTCCAGGATGATTCGCTGGGCAATTTTCTTGCCTACGCCCTGGGCGGCGGTGAGCATTTTTTCGTCGCCGGTCATCACCGCAAGGGTGAAATTCTGAGGGCCGCCCGTGGACAGGATTGCCATAGCCGCCTTGGGACCCACGCCGTTAACGGAAGTCAGCAGCTCATAGCAGCGCTGCTCTTCCTTGCTGATGAATCCATAGAGATCAAAAGCATCCTCCCTGATGGACTCCGTCACATAAAGCCGGGCATTCTGATTCAGTTTCAGCTGGCCGGCAGTATAGGCCGTCACCCGGCAGCCATAACCCACGCCGCCGCATTCGACCACAGCCAGTCCCGGTTCCAGAACGGTCACCGGGCCGGACACATAATAAATCATAAATAAATCCTCCGTTTTGAGACTCAGAAAGTAGAAGTTTTCGCCTGTACCCGAGCAATCAAAGAGGTTTGCGAGCGGGCATGACAGAGGGCGATGGCAATGGCGTCCGCCGCATCGTCAGGTTTGGGCATGGTGTCCAGATGCAGAAGGCGCTTGGTCATGTCCTGCATCTGGTGCTTGGTCGCTTTGCCATAGCCTACCAGAGACTGCTTGACCTGCATGGGCTTGTAGGAAGTGACCTCCACCCCTGCCTGCCGGATCGCCAGCAGAATCACGCCGCGGCTCTGGGCAACCCCGATACCGGTGGTAACATTCTGTCCGAAGAACAGTTCTTCGATGGCTACCGCATCCGGCTTTGATATTTCCAGCAGTTGGCGCATATCTTCGTAGATGATTTCCAGTCTGGCGGAAAAGTCCATACCCGCCGGGGTGGTAATGGCGCCGCATTTTAAAAGCCGGGACTGACCCCACTCCGCTTCGATCAGTCCGAAGCCGGTGATGCCATACCCCGGGTCAATTCCCAAAATCCGCATAAACGCCGTCTCTCCTCCCCCTGAATGGGCATATTTTTTATATTATAGCACATTTGTTTTCAATTGCCTATATTTTTTTCAGAAAAACCCGCGGTTTTTTCCTTTGGCGATACATGGATTGCAATCCTTTGGAAACAATAGCAGAGAGGTGGAAAGATGGAACAATTTGATTGCAGAACCAAAATCATTTCCGGAGCCGGGGCAATTTCCGCCCTCGGAAATATGCACATAAAACGGCTTCTGGTAGTCTCTGACCCTTATTTCAAAGAGAACGGCACGGCTGACCGGCTGATTCAGGCGGCAAAGCCCGAATTTTCCGAAATTTTCAGCCAAATCGTCCCCGATCCTTCCGTTACGCTGGCAGCCCAGGGCGCGGCAGTGGTGCAAAAATGCAAACCCGACACCATCGCAGCCCTGGGCGGCGGCAGCGCCATGGACTGCGGAAAGGCCATGGCCTATTTTTCCGGGGAGAGCGTGACTTTTATCGCTGTCCCCACCACTTCCGGCTCCGGCTCGGAAGTGACTGATTTTGCCATTTTGACCCATGACGGTGTCAAGCATCCGCTGGTGGACGAAAAGCTCCGTCCCGATATTGCCATTCTGGACGGCGATCTGCTGACCGCCCTGCCTCCAAAGCTGGCAGCCGACGGCGGCTTTGATCTGATCAGCCACGCTCTGGAAGCCTATGCCGCCACCGGAGCAAGCCCCATTACCGACGCTCTGGCAGCGGAGGCGTTCCGAACCGCTCTGGAGAAGCTTCCCCAATCCTTTGCCGGCTGTCAGGATGTCCGCATGGATATCCACATTGCCGCCACCATGGCAGGCATTGCCTTTTCTCAGGCAGGTCTGGGAATTTGCCATGCTCTGTCCCACAGTCTGGGCGGCGAATTTCACATTCCCCACGGTCGGCTGAATGCGATTCTGCTTCCGTCCGTGCTGGAAGCCAATGCTCCGGCAGCCGCTGCCCGGTATGCCGAGCTGGCACGAAATGCAGGCCTCAGCAGCAGCGCCGACACCGTCGCTCTGCGAAGCCTGAAAAATGCCCTGATCCGGCTGCGCCGCACCCTGCATATGCCGGAAACACTGGCACAGGCCGGAGTTTCTCCGACGCAGGTTCGGGAGAAAGCAGACCGTATTCTTACGGCTGCTCTGGCAGACCCCTGCTGCGGCAGCAACCCGGTAACACCCGACCGGGCGCTGCTGGGAAAGATCCTGCAGGAGGTTACGGGCCGTGGCTGAGATACTGCGTTCCGTAGGGCTGGATGTGGGCACATCCACCACACAGCTGATTGTATCGGAACTGACCGTTGAAAACCGTGCCTCTTCCTTTTCCGTCCCGGATATGGAAATCGCCGGCCGTAAAATCATCTATAAAAGCCCGGTGCATTTTACGCCCCTGATAGACAAAGACCATGTGGACGGCGCTGCCATCGGAAAGATCGTGGCAAAGGAATACGAGAATGCACACATTGACCGTTCCTCCGTGGACACCGGTGCCATCATTATTACCGGTGAAACCTCCCGCAAGGAAAACGCCCGGGCGGTGCTGAATGCCCTTTCGGATTTTGCCGGAGATTTCGTAGTTGCCACCGCAGGACCGGATCTGGAAAGCATACTCGCCGCCAAGGGTGCCGATGCCGACGGCTATTCGGACAGGACTGGAAAAACCGTCCTGCACATGGACATCGGCGGCGGCACCAGTAATTTCTCCCGCATCGAAAGCGGCAGAATCACCCAAACCGGCTGTCTGAACGTCGGCGGCCGGCTGGTCAAGCTGGATGATAGCGGTGTCATCACCTACGTTTCCCCGGTTTTGGAAGGAATATTTGATAAAAGAGTCGGTGAGCGTCCCCCGCTCTCCCAGCTGGAAGCACTGGCGGACACGCTGGCGCAGGCGCTGGAAATGGCCGCAGGCCTGCGTCCGCCCACCGATCTTCTCCGGCGTCTCACTACCGCCGAAAGCAGCGGCGGTGCCTTTGCACCGGCGGAGGTGATTTCCTTTTCCGGGGGCGTTGCCGACTGTATCGAAACGGAGCATCCGCCCCTTGCCTTTGGCGATCTGGGGCCGATTCTGGGCAGGGCTATCCGAAAAAGCCGCCTGTGTGCCGGACAGTACCGTCTGGGCAGCGAAACCATCCGTGCCACCGTCATCGGTGCCGGATGCCACGCCGCACAGCTTTCCGGCAGCACCGTATTCTACCGGGGCATTTCTTTCCCCATGAAGAATCTGCCGGCAGCCGCCTTTTCCCCATCCGAGCAGGAAAGTCCGCAGCTGCCTCAGATCATACGCCAGCGCAGGCAGGCGTTTGATACCCTGCCGATTCTGGCTTTCCCCGGCTATCAGGCCGCACATTATGCCCAGATCGTCGCTCTGGCGGAAAAAATTGCCGCAGCATGGGATGCAGGTCCTCTGCTGCTGGCAATCGAGGCGGATATGGCAAAGGCGCTGGGACACGCCCTCTCCCTGCGCCTGGGGAACAACACCCCCATTCTGTGCATCGACCGGGTACGGCTGGAAAGCGGCAGCTATCTGGATGTGGGTGCGCCCGTCGGCACGGCGCTGCCCGTCGTCATCAAGACCCTGATTCTAAACACCTCAAAAGAAGGGAGTTCAGTATGAAACTCAAAACCACATTGCTGGGAAAAACCTACACATTCCAAAGCATCAAGCAGGTGCTGGCCAAGGCAAACGAGGTAAAAACCGGCGACTCTCTGGCAGGTCTGGCTGCCGAAAACGCACAGGAGCGGATTGCCGCCAAGGTGGTTCTCTCCGCCGTGACTCTTGGCGAGCTGCGGGAGAATCCCGCCGTTCCCTACGAAAGCGACGAAGTGACCCGCATTATTCAGGACGACGTAAACGAAGCCGTCTACAAAAAGATCCGTGGCTGGACGGTGGCGGAATTCCGGGACTGGCTTCTCAGCGAAACCACCTCCGGGGCTGACATCCGCCGCATCAGCCGGGGGCTGACCTCGGAAATGGTGGCGGCTGTCTGCAAGCTGATGAGCAATCTGGATCTTATCTACGCCGCAAACAAAATCCATGTCACCGCCCACTGCAATACCACCATCGGTCTGCCCGGCACACTTTCCTGCCGTCTGCAGCCCAACCATACCACCGATGACCCGGAGGGCATCACTGCCTCCACGCTGGAGGGTCTCAGCTTCGGTGCCGGAGACGCGGTGATTGGACTGAACCCTGTTACGGATTCTCCGGAACAGGCCGGCAGGATTCTCCGCAGATTTCAGGAAATCAAGGAGCACTGGGAGATTCCCACTCAGATCTGCGTTCTTGCCCATGTAACCGCCCAGATGAAGGCCGTCCGACAGGGCGCACCGGCAGATCTGATTTTCCAGTCCATCGCCGGCAGCCAGAAGGGCAACGAAGCCTTCGGCTTCTCCGCTTCCACCCTGGCGGAAGCGCAGGATCTGCTGCTCCACGAGGGTACCGCCGAAGGTCCCAATGTCATGTATTTTGAAACCGGGCAGGGTTCCGAGCTGTCCTCCAACGCCCATCACGACACCGATCAGGTAACCATGGAGGCCCGGTGCTACGGCTTTGCCAAGCATTTCTCCCCCTTCCTGGTGAACACGGTGGTGGGTTTCATCGGACCGGAGTATCTTTACGATGCCAAGCAGGTGACAAGAGCCGGTCTTGAGGATCACTTCATGGGCAAGCTCACCGGCATTTCCATGGGCTGCGACTGCTGCTATACCAACCACATGAAGGCCGATCAGAATGACATTGAAAACCTTGCCACTCTGCTGACCGTGGCCGGATGCAACTATTTCATGGGCATTCCCCACGGAGACGACATCATGCTGAACTATCAGACCACCGGTTTCCGGGAAACCGCCACTTTACGGGAACTGACCGGCAAAACCGCCATTCCGGAATTTCAGAAGTGGCTGGAAAAAATGGGCTTCGTAGAGAACGGAAAGCTGACGAAGAAGGCCGGTGACGGTTCTTCCCTGCTTTTCTGAGCCGGAGAAAGGAAAACGCTATGAACAAACAGGAACTGACCGCCCTGGTGGCGGAACTCTTGCAGAACATGGGGCAGGAGCCGGCAGTGAAGGCCAGCGACTACCATCCTGCGGATCCCGGCCCCGTGCAGCCGGAAAACGCCTATCAGGACGGGGATTTTGTGCCCGATGTAACCCAGCTGGATTTGCGGAAGCTGTATCTGACGGAAAATCCGGCAGACGGCGAGACTTTCCGCAAAATGAAGCTGAAAACTCCCGCCCGGCTGGGTTCCGGCAGAGCAGGCCCCCGTTATAAGACGCTGACCATGCTCCGCTTCCGGGCCGACCATGCCGCCGCACAGGATGCGGTATTTTCTCAGGTGCCGGAGGACTTCGCCGAAAAGAACGGTATGCCCGCCCTGCAGACCATGTGCCGCAGCAAGGACGAATACCTGACCCGCCCGGATCTGGGGCGTGTCTTTGACGAAGAAAACCAAAACAAACTCCGGGCCGCCGTTCCCGCCAAGCCCACCGTTCAGATCGTGGTGGGTGACGGACTTTCTTCCGCCGCCATCACCGCCAATGCCATGGACTGCCTGCTTTCCCTGCAGGACGGTCTGAAGGCAAGAGGCATTTCCACAGGTCAGCCGGTGTTCGTCCGCTACTGCCGGGTGGGTGCCGGTGATGCCGTGGGCGATGTGACGGGCTGTGATGTGGTCTGCGTGCTGATCGGTGAGCGTCCGGGTCTGGTGACGGACAAGAGTATGTCTGCCTATATCACCTATCAGCCCCACACCGGCGTTTCGGAATCTGCCCGTACCGTAGTTTCCAACATTCATGCCCAAGGTACGCCTCCCGCAGAGGCCGGCGCCTATGCGGCCGAGCTGATTGAAAAAATTCTGCAGCGCAAAGTCTCCGGCGTTGGGCTGCATCTGGAGGCGGGCGCATGATTCCGGTAAAAATTCTTGCGGTGCAGTATATCCCCAATGCCTCCCCGGCGCTCTGTCGGGGGCTGGGTGCGCCGGAGGGGTATCCTTCTCTGGCACTGATTACCACCGACTGCGACGATGCCACCTATATTGCGCTGGACGAAGCCACCAAGGCTGCCGATGTCCGTGTCAGCTACTCCCGCAGCTTCTACGCAGGCGCTTCCAACGCCTCCACCCCCAATGCCGGCGAGGTCATCGGCATTTTGGCCGCCGCCACCCCCGTGGATGCCCGCAGCGGCATGGAGGCTGCAATTGCCGCCCTGCAAAAGATCGGCTTTGAAGAAACCGGCGGTGTGCCCTATCTTGCCCACACCGTCAGCAGCGCCGGGTCTTTTCTTTCCGGGGAAGCCGGCGTAAAAGAAGGGAGCGCCCTTGCCTATCTCATTGCGCCTCCCCTTGAAAGTATGTACGCTCTGGATGCAGCACTGAAGGCCTCAGATGTCCGGCTGCAGAAGCTGTATCTTCCCCCCAGCGAAACCAACTTCGGCGGAGGTCTGCTGTCCGGCACCCAGTCCGCCTGTGATGCAGCCTGTGACGCCTTCGCTCAGGCCGTCAGGAAAGTGGCTGCCATGCCGAAATAACCCCATTTTGAAAGGAGCAACTATGGAACTGGACAAAGACCTCGCCGCCCGTCAGGAGGCCAGAATCCTCTGCGCGCAGGCGCAGATTGCCCAGCAGAAGCTGGGACGTATGTCTCAGAGTCAGCTGGATGCCATTACCGAAGCCGTCGCCAGACGTTTTGAGCAGTCTGCCCAAGAGCTGGCGGAACTGGCCGTGAAGGAAACCGGCTTCGGCAACGTAACGGACAAGACGGAGAAAAACCGTTTTGCTTCCCAGCGTGTTCTCTCCGCCATCCGGGACATGAAGACCGTCGGCGTATTAAAAGAAAACCCCCGGGACAAGCTATGGGAGATCGGTGTTCCCGTGGGAGTGATTGCCGCCATTGTCCCCAGCACCAACCCCACTTCCACCATCT
The DNA here is from genome assembly GCA_020025535.1 of Oscillospiraceae bacterium. GTDB lineage: Bacteria > Bacillota > Clostridia > Oscillospirales > Oscillospiraceae > Faecousia. Next base: position 111,568 of record JAHHRY010000004.1, read on the forward strand.
GCTACAAGGCGCTGATTGCCTTGAAATCAGGCAATACCATTGTTTTTTCGCCTCATCCCAAGGCAATCGGATGCAGCCAGCAGGCAGCCCGCATTGTAGCGGCCGCAGCGGAGGAGGCCGGTGCCCCGGCGGGAAGTGTCAGCTGTCTCAGCATGGCTTCCATGGCCGGCTGTCAGGAGCTGATGACTGCCCCGGAGGTAAGACTGATTCTGGCCACAGGCGGCCCCGCAATGGTGAAGTCCGCCTATTCTTCCGGCAAGCCTGCCATTGGCGTAGGTGCCGGCAACGGTCCTGCCTATATCCACCATTCGGCGAATGTGGAGCAGGCGCTGGCGTGCATCCTCAGATCCAAAAACTTCGATTACGGCACGGTCTGTGCCTCGGAGCAGAGTATCATTGTGGAGAAATCCATGGAAGAAAAGGTACGCAGCACCGCCCAAAAGATGGGTTTCTATTTTATGTCAACCGAAGAGGCCGGCAGACTGGCAAAACTTCTGTTTAAGCCCAACGGCACCCTGAACCCGGACATTGTGGGCAAGCCCGCCCTGCATCTTTCCAAAATGGCAGGTTTCTCCGTTCCTGACGACACCCGTATTCTGGTGGCACGGGAGCAGGAAGCAGGTCCTACCCGGCCCTATTCCATGGAAAAGCTTTGTCCCGTTCTGGCGTTTTTCGTCATGGACAACGAGGATGCCGTACTGGAAAAGGCCGTGGAAGTCCTCACCCACGAGGGCAGCGGTCACACCTTCGCCATGCACGCCAACGATGAGCGGGTGATTCGCCGGTTTGCTCTGGAAATTCCCGTCTCCCGTTTTCTGGTGAATACCCCGGCGGCTTTGGGCGGCATCGGTGCCACAACCGGTCTCTTCCCTGCCCTCACCCTCGGCTGCGGTGCCGTTGGCGGCAGCAGCTCCTCCAACAACATTTCCCCCATGGATCTTATCAACATCCGCCGGGTGGCATGGGACACGGGAGCACAGCCGAAAGCCCCTCAGGTGGACGAGCACCTGCTGGATATGCTCACCTCCAAAATTCTGGAGCGTCTGAGATAAAATAACACAACAAAGGAGTCAACAAAATGGATACAAATTCTCTGGGTATGATTGAAACTAAGGGCCTCATCGGTGCAATTGAAGCCGCCGATGCCATGGTCAAGTCCGCAAACGTGCAGCTGGTCGGCAAAGAGCAGGTAGGCGGCGGTCTGGTGACCGTCATGGTGCGCGGCGACGTGGGTGCCGTAAAGGCTGCCACAGATGCCGGTGCCGCCGCTGCCGAAAAGGTGGGCGAGCTGATTTCCGTCCATGTGATTGCACGCCCCCACACCGAGGTAGACGCCATTCTTCCCAAGGGCCGTCTTTCCCAGACTCCCGGGCAGAGTAAGTAAGCCCCATGCTGTACGCGGAAGAAAACGTAAAAAGCAACATCCGAAACCGGGAGGGAAAGCGGGTATTTTATCTGCAAAGCGGAGATACCCTCACTCCCTCGGCCCGGGATTATCTCAGCCGGGAGAAAATTGAAATTCTCCCGGCCTCTCTGGCAAAGCCCTCGGAATATCTGCTGCTGAACGGCGGCTTTTTCAGGGAGAAGCCGGAAACCTACACCCATTTGCGCGGCAATATTCTGGTGCCCAAGACCCACCCGGTCATTGCGTTCCGGGGGAAGATCGACACTCTGGAAGCGGAACTGCTGCTTGCACAGCTGGCGGCACCGGAAACCTTCCGGCAGCCCATCGGAGAGGTTTTGGCACTGACCCGGAAGCTCATCCGCTGGGACGTACTGGAAGAGCCGGCTGCCGCAGACACGCTCTGCGGTCTGACGCAGGATGAGCAGCGCATTCGTTCTCACCGTCCTCAGGAGTTTTACGGCCAGCCCCATTTCATGCCGGAATACACCGACGGGGCGGCGCTGCTCCAGCTGAACCGGGCACGCTGTGCCGCCCGTGAGGCGGAGCTGGCGGCCGTCCATGCCTTTTCCGACCGGGACGGAAACCCCACAAGGACGGATCTGCTGACGGTTCTGAACCGGATCAGCAGCATGCTTTATATTCTTATGATTCGGATGAAGGCCGGGAAATAGTCCCCCTTTCATCCACAGAAAGAGGAGATACCCATGAAGGAACAGGAACTAAACACACTGGCACAGGCGGTCATGGGGCGGCTGTTCATCGAGCTGGAGGCCTCCGGGCGTCATGTGCATCTGACGCGTGAGCAGGCAATCACCCTGTTCGGGCATGATCTGACACCGGAGCGGCCTCTTTCCCAGCCGGGGCAGTTTCTTTCCAAAGAGAGAGTCACCGTGGTGGGACCAAAAGGGGATTTTTACAATGTGGCGGTGCTGGGCCCCGCACGAAAGGAAGCACAGATAGAGATTTCCCTGACCGACGGACGTGTACTGGGAATTACGCCCCCGATCCGCCTTTCCGGGGATATTCGGAACACCCCCGGTGCCACTTTGATCGGCCCCGAGGGACAGGTGAAGCTGTCTTCCGGTGTGATTGCCGCCCGGCGGCACCTGCACCTGACCCCCGAATCTGCCAAGAGGTTCCATGTCAGCGACAAACAGGTGGTTCGGCTGCAGACGTTTACCCGCCGCCCCACGATCTTTGAAGACGTGGTGGTGCGTGTCAGCCCGGATTTTGCCGACTATGCCCATCTTGACTATGACGAAGCCAACGCCTGCGCCATGGAAAAGGGTGATTTAGGGAGGATTCTGCCATGTCCTACGCCTATCTGATGGGAAAAGCACCCCCCATCGATCTGGGTTACACCTACAAAACAGAGGAGCCCTTTGATGCGGCGGTCATCGGCTCTCTTACCCTGGGTCAGCTGCTGCATTTTGACAATGAGCAGGTACTTGTCGCGCTTTCGCAGGGCAAGCCCGTCTATCTGTATACGCCTGGGCTGCCGGAGGCTCCCCGGAACCGTGCGCTGGCAGCCTCTCTGACCACCGCCCAGCGGGAGCTGAAAAACTGGGGTGTTCTGTTTACCGACGGAAACCGGCGGCAGCTGGTCACCGCCGAGGAAGCAAAAATGCTCCGCCGCCGGGGACAGCTTCCCGCCCCCGGTGCGGTACTGACTCCTTTGGCAAAGGAGATTTTGGAGGGATTGGATTGAAAATCGGAACCGTGACCGGCTCAGTATGGGCCACACGCAAAGCCCCCTGTCTGATGGGGCAAACCTTTCTGGTGGTTTATACCGGAACAGAAGAACTGGTAGCCGCCGATCATGTGGGCGCAGGGAAAGGCGACCGGGTACTGCTGATTACCGGCACATCCGCCGCCCGCTACTCCATGGACGCACCGGTAGATGCGGTCGTGGTGGCAATTCTGGATCGGGAGGAGCCGCATGGAAATTTATAAAGTCGTCATCTGGATCATGGCGGTATTTGCCATAATCGGCGGTATTGACCGGATCATCGGCAACCGTCTGGGGCTGGGACGGCAGTTTGAAGAGGGCATTTTGGCCATGGGCTCCCTGGCGCTGGCAATGGTTGGTATCATTTCCCTCTCCCCGGTGCTGGCATCGATTCTGAAGCCGGTCGTCGTGCCGATTTATGAATTTCTGGGTGCAGACCCTGCCATGTTTGCCGGCACCATTCTTGCCTGCGACATGGGCGGCGGCCCTTTGGCGCAGGAAATGACATCCAACGCACAGGCCGCCACGCTGGGCGGTGTCATCACCGGCTCCATGTTTGGTGCTACGGTTGTTTTCACCATACCGGTGGCACTGGGCATTCTGGAGCCGGAGGATCGTCCCGCACTGGCAAAAGGAACCCTCTGCGGCATCGTCACCATTCCTCTGGGCGTGCTGGCAGGCGGTCTTACGGCAGGATTCCCACTTGTCATGGTGCTGAAAAATCTGGTGCCCATTGTGATCATCGCAGCGCTGATTGCCCTGGGGCTCTGGCGCAGTGAAAACGCCATGATCCGCGGCTTTACCGTGTTCGGAAAAGGCGTGATGATCGTGGTAACCATCGGACTCGCCGCCGCCATTCTGGAAGAGCTTACCGGCTTTGCGCTCATTCCCGGCATGGCGCCTATCACCGACGGTTTTCAGACCGTGGGTGCCATCGCAATCGTGCTGGCGGGTGCTTTCCCGCTGGTTTTCGCCGTAACCAAAGTGCTGGAAAAGCCGCTGATGAAAACCGGCAAGCTTCTGCACATCAACGACACCGCTGCCGCAGGACTGGTAGCCAGTCTGGCCAATTCCATTGCCACCTTTGGAATGCTGAAGGACATGGACAGCCGGGGAAAAGTGGTGAACGTGGCCTTTGCCGTTTCCGCCGCATTTGTGTTCGGCGATCATCTGGGATTTACCGCCGGATTTGCACCGGAGCTGCTGCCTGCCGTCATTGTAGGCAAGCTGGTGGGCGGTATCACCGCCGTTGCCGTTGCCATGATGCTGACGAAAAGAGAGCATATCGACCGTTAATCCGGGAAAATGGCTTGAGAGTCCGAAAAGTCTGTGTTATAATCCTTATCAAAGGATGTGAAAACATGATCGATTTCAAAAAGCTGGATGTCTCCCGCCGGGAAGAATACCAATCCTATCTCCGTTTCGGCGGTCGGATGTGCGAATATTCTTTTGTAAATCTGGCGCTTTGGGGGCAGCAGCGGGCTGCCGTCGTGGACGGATTTCTCACCATTTTTTCCCAGGCGAACCGCCGGACTCTGTATCTCTACCCTCTGGGTCAGGGAGAAATCAAGCCGGTCCTGGATGCCATCATCGCCGATGCCCGCCAGCGTGGGATTTCCTGCTGCATCGCCAATCTGGATGCCGATCGATGTGCGCTTCTTGAAAAGCTCTATCCCGGAAAATTCCGTTTTCACAGGGATCGGGACAGCTTTGACTATGTGTATAATATCGATGACCTTGCCGACCTGAAGGGTCGCAAATTCCAGCGCAAGCGAAATCTGCTCCACCGTTTTGAGGACGCTTATCCCCACTGTCAGGCGGAAACCATCACCCCCGGCAATCTCCCGGCGGTGCAGGACATGGTCTACCAGTGGTACCGGAAAAAGCATCTGGACAATCCCATGGGCGATTTCCATCTGGAGGAGGTTGCCATGATGCGGGCGCTGAAAGACCCCGCCGCACTGGAGCTGGAAGGACTGGCTCTGATGGACGGCGGTGAAGTTCTGGCCTTCACCTTCGGCTCCCGCCTGACGGAAGACACCTTTGACATCCATTTTGAAAAGGCAAAAGACAGTGCCTACGGCGCTTATCCGGCCATCAACCGGGCATTTGCCAGCTATCTGCGGGACAAGTATCCCCAGCTGCGCTACCTGAACCGAGAAGACGATCTGGGGCTGGAAGGGCTGCGGGATGCAAAACTGTCCTACTATCCGGCCTTTCTTCTGGAGAAATACTGGGCTCAGCTTGAGGAGGACACCGATGGAACCGAAACACCCCTCCCCTGAACAGACCGCCTCTCTGAAAGCACTTTGGCAGGAGGCCTTCGGAGACACCGACGCTTTTATTGACAGCTTCTTTCGTATCGGCTATTCTCCCCGGCGGTGTATGTGCATCGCAGAGGGAACTTCCGCTGCCGCTGCAGCCTACTGGCTGGACGGCAGTCTGGAGGGCAGAAAAGTCGCCTATATTTACGCCGTTGCCACCGCAAAAGCATACCGCAATCGGGGCTTATGCCGTCGGCTTTTGAACGCAATCCACGAAACGCTTGCAGCGCAAGGGTATCGGTGCAGCGTACTGGTGCCGGACGGCTCTGCCCTTGCCGGAATGTATGCCGGCATGGGCTACCGTTTCTTTGGCGGCATGACGGAATTGTCCGTGACAGCCGGCGCTCAGGCCGTCCCTCTCTCGCCGGTTTCCCCGGAAGAATATATGCTTCTCAGAAGGCAGTACCTGCCAAAGGGCGGCATTGTGCAGGAAGGGCGCAGTCTGGATTTTCTGGCAAGCTACGCTTCTTTCTGTGCAGGAGCGGATTTCCTTCTGGCGTATCAGACAGAAAACAATACATTCCGGGGCATAGAACTTCTGGGGAACGCTGCAGCGGCCCCCGGCATCTTAGCTGCTCTCGGCTGGGAACGGGGTACTTTCCGCATTCCCGGCAGCGAACCTTTTGCCATGTGGCATCCTCTCACAGAGGACTCCCCGGCACCCGCTTATTTAGGCCACGCTTTCGATTAAAAGAATTAGAAAAAGGCAGGTAATTTACATGAACATACCAACCACGCTCCCCAAGTCTGAAATTCCCAGATTCCTGCAGCGGCAGGTGAACATGAGCCGCTATATGATTCTGGGCACCGTCATCATCACTCTGGTCAACTATATTCTTCTCTTTACCCGGGCGGATTTTTATATTACATATTCTGCCGCCGTGCCTTACTACCTGGCATGGCTCGGCCTTGGCATGGATAACAATTTTGCCCCCGTCTGGAATGTTGCCGGTACCTATGCCTTCACGGGGCTGGTAATGGGTCTTGTGATTCTGATTGGCTATATGCTGCTGTGGTGGTTCGCCAAAAAGGATATTCTCTGGGTGAAGGTTGCCATGGGACTGCTGATTGTGGATACGCTGGCTCTGCTTTTCTTTGCATTTGCCGTGCTGGACAATCCCATCACCCGAATCTGGGAGCTTGTTATTCATGTGGCTGTCATCTGGGAAATGAAGAAGGGAATCTCTGCCTACAACCAGCTGCACACCATGCAGACGGAAACACCTGCACAGGAAACTTCCTCTGCAGAAAATTCGTAAAATCAAGGGGATGTCGTCTGTGACATCCCCTTTTTGTCATGTCCTGTCGGAATTTTACTACTTGGCGAATTGACTTTTCTATGCTATAATAGCGAAAAAATAGGGAATGGAGGAGTAGTCTAAGTGGCCGAAAAACCGAAATTTAAGGAACACCGCGAGCTGATTGCCGGGATTATTACGCTGGGCGCTGCAGTTATTCTGCTGATTGTCACCGCTCTGTGCATGAGCAAGTGCTCCGGCGATTCCCAATCAGACAATCATTCAGCGCTATCCTCCCTGCCATCCATACAAACTGCTCCCACCAGACCGCCTCTGGCGGTGAATCCCTATGGTCCCGGGGACTTTGCCTATGATAACGGTTATCTCACCTGTATCTCCGGCGAGAGCGTTCTGGGCATAGACGTTTCCTCCCATCAGGGAGCAATCCGGTGGGGCGAAGTAGCCGAAAGCGGCGTAGGCTTCGCCATGGTGCGTATCGGATACAGAGGCTGGGGCAACGGAGAGCTTTACAGCGACGAATACATGGAAGACAATCTTCAGGGCGCTGAGAATGCCGGTCTGAAGACGGGAGCGTATTTTTTCTCTCAGGCCATCAGCGTAGAAGAAGCCGTTGCCGAGGCGCAGTTTGTGCTGGATGCTCTGGATGGCAGAGAATTGTCCATGCCCATTGCCTTCGACTGGGAATATGTCAATGAAAGCGCCAGAACCGCCCATGTGGACATTGAAACCGTCAACGCCTGTGCCGTTGCCTTCTGTGAGACCATCCGGGAAGCGGGATATGCACCTATGGTGTATTTCAATCTGGATATTTCAAACCGTCTGCTGGATCTGCAGCTGATACAGGAACAGGGCTATCCTTTCTGGCTGGCCATGTATTCCAGCATGACCTATCCCTACGAAATCAAAATGTGGCAGTACACAGAAGCCGGTCAGGTACCCGGCATTGACAAGGAAGTGGATCTCAATCTGTACTTCCCCGATTGAAACATATAGCTTTCAAAGCCCCGGCTCAATGAGCCAGAGTCGGCTAAGGACAGTTGGTGTGTAGGATACGGTGTAGCCCAGTCGGGCTGCACCGTTTTCTGTTTTTTCAAGCGGTTTTACCGGAGTTACAGATTTTCTTCTGTGCCTCCCGTATTATTTGGGCATTGGGAGGTTAATCACGCCTGCACAGACGAAGTGCACCTTGATGGGAACACGCTTTTTCCCATTCTCGTTTTTGTAGCTGTCAAAGATTTCGATTTTGGAGAAACGTGTTGGGGCAATCTCGATACTTCTTACAGCGTACCGATACTGTGCCATATATGGCATATTCAGTTGTGGGTGGCAGTTAAACTGCTATATGTGGTTTCCGATAGCTCCGCGCATATTTAAGAGCGAAGCTGTTTCTTTACAATTTTTCACCTGAAATAAATCTATATTTCTTTATGAAATCTTGAAAAATGCCTGTTATCCTGAAAGTACCACTTTGAAGGAGGGTTATTTATGAAGACAAAACGACATCACATTGTATGGTGTATTTTGCTGTGTGTCCTTGTAATTCTGATTGCAGCGTCACTGACTTTCATGCACTTTGGAGGTTTTAGTACAGGAAAAAGCGCAAATTCGGAGCAATTGAAAACATATGCAAAAGGCGTTGATACGATTTTCATTCCGGCAAATGTAAAAGTGATCGCACTGGGAGAAGCTACCCACGGAAACGCAGAGTTCCAGCAGCTGAAGTTGGATGTATTTCAGAATCTGGTGGAGAATGACGGGGTTCGTGCTTTTGCCATCGAAGGAGACTTCGGCGGATGTGAGCAGGTGAACCGCTACATTCACGGCGGTGATGGAACTGCGCAGGAAGCTGCAGCCGCAATCGGTTTTAAGATTTATCAGACCGATGAGATGGCAGAACTTATTACATACATGAGAGAGTATAATGCAGGTGCTCCGGATGGCGAGGATCTGCGCTTCTATGGTTTTGATATGCAGCGCTATAAAGATAGCTTCCATTTGCTCCTGGAAGCCTGCAAGGCAAACGAGGTGGATGCCACTCAGCTGGCGAACCTCGTAAATGGAGATAACTGGAATGAAGCCTATGACAATGCAGCCAGAGCCGAGGCTATTACCCAGATCAAGACACAACTGGAAAACAAAAAGAATACCGAACAGGCAGTTCATGCGGCAGATATGCTGCTGAAATATTTGCAGCTGCAAGAGACTAAAGATCCCAACAACGGTATGGATTTGAGAGATACATTCATGGCAGAAAATGTAGAATGGATTTTGCAGCAGGAACAGGCCCTTGGCAGAGAGAAAATCTTCATCACCGGACATAACAGTCATGTGGCCAAATGGGGAAGCTATGATTCCATGGGAAAGCTTCTGGAAACAAGTTTCGGGGATGACTACTATGTGATCGGCACAGATTTCTATAAGACAAAATGCAACCTGCCGACCCCTTCCGGGAAACGAACCAATCAGGTGTTCTATTCTCATGACCCTCTGGCAAAGGCTGCGAAGGAAGCCGGACTCACCATCTGCTGGCTGGACTTCTCTGAGATTCCGGAAGATTCAGAACTCGGAAATCAGGTTCGGGAGTATTCCTTTATGGGTAATCTGGGTGAACAGTACTCACCCATGATGCGTCTGCTGCCTCCCAGCTACCGGATGTTCCAGCCTCCGGC
>JAHHRY010000005.1 GCA_020025535.1 Oscillospiraceae bacterium
CTTGAATTGTATTTTTTTCAATGTGTAATTTACTTTTTTCCATACTGCATACCTTTCTCTCATAAATGATTTTATCCAGCAAAGCATACTGCTTAAATTTCCGACCAACCACATTACCACACTGCTCCCCTACGGCAAACGACCAAAAAGCCAAACAAATCACATAAAATGGTTCTGTTCTATAAAGTGATAAATGCTCCTGATTTCTCAGAGTCATGTCTCTTATCTGCGGTTAGCTATGAGTAACCATATGATAGCATAAACAATTTCGCTTTGCAATCTGCGCTTTATAATAATATAAAAAGGTTGCTGGTGATGCACGGAAAGTGTCTGAAGCTCAAACTGGTGTGCCAGTCATCACAAGCAAAAATGCAGTGCAGCTGAATCAAGCTGCGGCGAATTTGATTGATAGCAGAATCCCTAAAGCCCAAGATCCTAAAGAGAAAAATAATTTTTTGTTTGCTCTGAAAAAATTGGGATTTGGAATGGCATCTAAAGTGTCCACACATTCCAAAACCGGACACCAAGCTTTGATACAATGGGTATCTGAGTTGGTGTCCGGTTTCTTTTTTCGTCCCCGTTTGCAATGGTTTCCGTACACCATTTGATGATTCAGGCTCTGCGCCAACTCAAAAGATGTCGCTGCGGAGCCTGTTTTGTTTCTCTCTGTCTTTTAAAGAAAAGCCTGTGGTATGTACATATCCCTCTGTACAGAAAAAGGCCGGAGCGTAATTGCTCCGGCCTTAATCCATATTCCATTACAGAACACAAAGGGTATCGCCCGCTCCGGCAGACGAATGTTTTTATGTACCGCATTCCGATTCGTCGAACCTGCAGTGATTACGCTTCCGGCATCATCGGACGGCAGCCTTTCCGATCTATTTTATGCTGATACTGCCGAACAAAGCGATCAACTCCGTAGCGATGGATATAGCAAAGATACAGCCGAAGATAAGTCGACGGATGATATTCATTCTTATTTTCCGGGTATCCCGCCAAAATAGCCGGAATCTCATCAAAAGAAATCGCTTTTAAATCCGCAAGTTCTTTTTCTGAGTCAGGTGTTTTCTGAAGCTGTTCTACAAATTCCGAAAAATTGCATCGCAGCTTTGCCACTGTGGCAAGTGCAAAATTGTAAATATCTCCTTCGACATCCAACGCCAAAACCCGAATGGAAGAAACATCTAAAACCGTTTCATACATACTGCCTTCAATTCCGAATTCTTCTCCCATGGCTCGCTGAACCCATTTGTAAACAAAATCACTGGAATAATTTCCCCGATCTACAACATCCGTAGGCTCCATCTGTTCTCCGATGGTTGCGGCCCATGTACTGGGATAATCATTACGCTTGTTGTTGCTGATTCGAGCCAGCACAACCTGATAATCCGCCGTTACCAGTATCAGATGAAGGCACAGACTATTGGGCAAGAGCGTTTGTTTTCCGGTATATATGTCCCCTATCTTTTGTGCTTTAAAATGCGGATTGTCATGCATATAGGTCCACAAAAAGCGATTGGTGCACCAGTCCGTTTTTCTTAAATAAAAATAAATCCGTTTGTCCTGGCTGTTATAATTCTGTATAACATTTGTCAGCATGACTCTTTCATTGTTGTTTTTGCGCTGAAGGATTCCCTGTGCTTCCTTTCCTTGCATATATTCCTGATAAGGCTTTAACAAATCGGGATACTTATCCTGAAAGCTGTATGGCGTGTTTTCCAACACCTCCACAAATAAAGAGTCCGGCTTCCATCCTGCAAAAATGTCTTCACACACAATCCATGTGCGGTCAGCAGCCCAGGAGTATCCTCCTCTGAAACCGATCTGTTCAAAAGAGGGATCTGTATGCTCTTTCATTTCCTTGGCCAGGACTGCCGACTCGCTTTTTTTGTGATATATATATGCTGTAATGCGATAGCCGATCTCTACAGCAAGAGAGAGAATAAGCATCAAATACATCAGCGCAACAGACAGGTTCTGATCCGGCCTGATAGAAATCAGCAAGTCCCAAAATGTGTTAAGGTGCGTATCACTGATAATCCCGGAAAACACACCCAAAGCGCACGGAAATGTAAAACCATGCAGCGGTTTTCGCACACGCAGGAAGAACGCATACAGCTGTTCCATAAAAAGCCACCTTCTTAAAAAAAACGATTGCTACCATGTTAACACATAACGATTTGGTTCGCAAGAGCTCCTTTTCAAACATTGACAAAACTTCCAAAACCACACAAATGCCGATAATCAACCATAGTTCTGCCGCAAAAATGCAGCTTCAGATACAGAACGGCCCTCCCTGGACGAATTTATGGGAAAGTCTTTTGGGATCTTCCGGTATCCGCCACTGTTGCGACAAAGCGGATGTTCAGATCTGAGAACATCCGAACCGCTGCTTGACATCCAAAATATGCGTCGATATCATATATGTAATCTCTGGCAGTGTTCCTGTTTTCCCCTCAAGCCGGCTTTTCCTAAGATAAAAAACCGTTGCTGCTAAAATCACACAGGAGGTAATACCATGGAGTTTTTCAGAACAGAACGGCTGGTTCTGCGTAACGTAAACGAAAAAGATGTATCCATCATACACGATTATCGAAGCAACGAAATCTGCGCCCGATATCAGCGCGGCCAGGTAAAAAAACCGGATGAAATAGAACAGCTGGTACAGCAGCACAAAAACGATGTGATTTCCGTAGAGTCAAACTTCATGATTGCAGTTGCGCTCAGGGAATCCGACGAGATGGTGGGAGAAATTGTTGTGATGCCAAATGACGGAGCAATTTCTCTGGGGTACACATTTTCTTATAAGCACCATCGAAAAGGCTATGCATTTGAAGCGCTGTCCACCTTGATTCATGCTCTTCATCAACAATATCCGGATTGGGAGTTTATCTGTTTTACCGAACCGGAAAACACCGCAAGTATGGCACTGCTGCGAAAATTGGGATATACCCATGTGTGCTATTCCCAAAAGCTGGAATCCGAAGTGTTCGGCAAATGGCTGAAGGAATAACAGAAATTCCTCGTTATGGATGTGAACAGGAGAATAACTATGCTGTATCATGCTTCTCACGTTTCCGGCCTCAGAGAACTGAATCCCCGGGTTTCTACACACGGAATTCCCTGCGTTTATGCCATTCGGTCCAAATTGATGGCGATTCTTTTCGGTGCACCAAAGGATGATTTTGACCTTTTAATCGATGCAGAAAACGGCAAAGCCGTTTTGTATGAATGCTATCCGGATGCAGTCAAAACGGTCTATTCCGGCAAAAGCTGTTCCCTGTATACGGTGGAGGAAACAGGATTTCAAACGGGATTAACCGGATGGGATGAAGAGCTTGTTTGCCCGGAACCCGTGACAATCGTTTCGGAAGAAATAATTGACGACATCTATAAACGGCTTATAAAGGCGGTCAGTGAAGGGCTTTGTGAGATTCATTTCTTTGAGCAAAGCGAAAAATACCTGTCATTTCTGCGGGATGAACTGCAGGAGCGAGTAACCGCTTTTGGAATCACCGAGGAATACAGAAAGCGTGACCGGCGTTTCGTTCAGTATCATAACAAGCTTCTGAACGGTTAATTATGCCGTAACGCCTCTCCTGCGGGATACCAAAGTAACTTAGATTGAAACAAAAGCCCTGCGGCAGTTCCTTGCCGCAGGGCTTTTGTTGATGCCTGCAGTATCTTATCGAACAGGCCATTCAGGACCGATGAGCGCCGTTCGGGAGCATCTACCCTTTTCAATGCGCGGAACAAAATCAGCAAATTGTCGAAAAATATTTCAGAAATAAGTTTCTGAATTGTTGACATTGACAGTTCCAGGGCATATAATTTAATCGCGATTGAACAAAAATCATAATACTTTAAAAAATACAATCAACTTAAAAGGAGTCACCCATGGAGAATCTACTGACACGCTGGGGCAGAACTCTTGACCGGACTTGCCCTTTACCGGAATACCCAAGGCCCCAGATGAGGCGCAGCAGCTTTCTGAATCTCAACGGCGAATGGAATTATGCCATTTGTGATAAAAACGCCGGTTTTTCGGGCTTTCAGGGAAAAATAGTCGTCCCCTTCAGCCCGGAATCCATCCTCAGCGGAGTGCAAAAAATTGTTACCCCAAACGACATTCTGTACTATCAGAAAACATTTGAGTTTCACAGGACAAAGTCCAGGGTCCTTCTTCACTTTGGTGCCGTGGATTACGCCTGCAAGGTTACTCTGAACGGCAAAGCCGTGGGAAGTCATCGGGGCGGATACCTGCCTTTTACCTTCGATGTGACCGATATGATCGCAGACGGCAAAAACGATCTGCGTCTGAGTGTCACGGACCCCACCGACACTGGCTGCCAGGCCCGCGGAAAGCAGTCTTTCAGCCGCGGAGGAATCTGGTACACGCCGCAAAGCGGCATCTGGCAGACAGTCTGGCTGGAGGAGGTCTGTGAAAACTACATAAAGTCCATCAGGCTGACCCCCGACATTGATGCCGGCACCCTCACTTTGGAGATTCATTACAGCGGCAGCACCATTCCCAATGCCAGCGCGGCCGTTTTGGATCACGGGCAGGTCAAGGGCATCTACGAAATTACAAAGGGACACGGCGTTATTCCTCTGGAAAATTATCATCTTTGGAGTCCGGAAGATCCATACCTCTATGATCTCAGAATTACTGCCGGCGAGGATGAGATTGACAGCTATTTTGCCATGCGGAAATTCAGTATCGGCAAAGGCAGTCAGGGTGTTTCCCGGATTATGCTGAACAACCGCCCCTACTTCATGAACGGCCTGCTGGATCAGGGATACTGGAGCGACGGCATGTATACTGCCCCCAGTGACGATGCCCTGATTTACGACATTCAGACCATGAAGGAGCTCGGCTTCAACACGCTCCGCAAACATATCAAAATCGAACCGCTGCGATGGTATTACCACTGTGACCGGCTTGGCATGATCGTCTGGCAGGATATGATCAGCGGCGGCGACAAATACAATTTCTTTGCCATCGGAATTCTGCCCTTGGCCTCATTACTTTTTCATAACAAGCATATCGGCCGTGTAAATGACAGCCACAGGAAATTCTATGCCCGCAGCAACAAAGCCGGCATCCGGGAATTTTACAAGGATTCTGCCAAAATGATCGATCTTCTCTATAACGTCCCTTCGCTGGCACTCTGGACGCCGTTAAACGAAGGCTGGGGACAGTTTGACAGCACAAAAGTATGTGCGTTCTACCGCAAAAAGGACCCCACCCGGCTCATTGACCATGCCAGCGGCTGGGTTGATCACGGCGGCGGTGACATCAACAGTTTCCACATTTATTTCACTTCCTTTGCATTCCCGAAGTTCTCAAAGAGCGACAACAGGCCCGTCGGTCTTACCGAATACGGCGGTTACTCCATCAGAACGCAGGGACACGTTTTCAACACACAGAAAACCTTCGGCTACCGTATTTACAAAACCCAGAAAGACTTTGATGCAGCTATAAAAAACCTTTTTGAAAAGCGGATTTACAAAGCCATGACCCAGCAGGGACTGAGTGCGGCTATTTACACGGAAGTCAGCGATGTGGAGGACGAATTAAACGGACTTTTGACCTATGACCGCGAAGTGCTGAAAGTGTCTCCCAAAGTCATGAAGGCCGCCAACGGCAAACTCAAATTGTAAATTACAATCCGCTGTCTGGAACGGATTGAAAAAAATGAAACAGGAGCGTTACTTATGGAAAACAACAGACTAAAATCCCGGCCCACGCCTCTGGGAGGTAAACTCTGGCTAAGTGTGATCGTCTTCGGTCTCATTGGTCAGATTGCCTGGGTAGTGGAAAATATGTATTTTGCCACCTTTGCCCAGACCCTGTTCAAAGATACGGAAAAATTCGGAAATCTGTACTATGTAGCCACCACGCTCATGGTCATTCTCTCCGCTGTCACCGCCACGGTTACCACCATCTTCGCCGGTGGTCTCAGCGACAAGATCGGCAAACGCAAGCCTTTTATTACTATCGGCTTTATCTGCTGGGGCCTCACCATTATGCTTTTTGCCGCTATCCCCATCGATTTTGACAGCAGCAAAGGCAAGCTCATCACTGCCCTGCTGGTTATTTTCGACTGCATTATGACGTTCGCCGGCTCCAACGCAAATGACGCTGCTTTCAGTGCCTGGACAGCAGACATCACCGACGTTACCAATCGCGGCAAGGTAAACACCATTCTTGCGATCCTGCCCATGTTTGCAACGGTCATCACCATTGTGGCCGCAATGTTTACTTTTGACGCCGGCAATTACAAGGCGTTCTTTATCATTCTCGGTATCGTTCCTGTGGTCACCGGTATCATTTCGCTTTTCACTCTGAAGGACGCCAGCCATATTGTAAAATCCACAGAAAGCGGCATGAAGGAGATTTTCTACGGCTTCAGCCCCAGGGTTATAAAGGCAAACAAAATGATGTTTGTCTGTCTTCTGTGTCTGTGCCTTTTGGGAATCGCACAGCAGACCTTTATGTCCTATATCATCAGTTTTATTACCGTCACCTTGGGCATCACGGACTATGCCCTGCCTTTTGGCATCGTGGTGGTTGCTTCGGCACTCATCACCGCCTTTGCAGGTGTGCTTTATGACAAATTCGGACGGAAGCATTTTTACATCCCTCTTGCAATCTTTGCAGCAGTCGGAACTTTCCTGATTTATGCCATGAAGTTCATGGACTCCAGTGCATATCTGCCCATGCTGTATCTGGGCGGTGTCATCATGCTGGGTGCCAATCTGTCTCTCTACGGCGGTCTGCAGGCCACTTTTCAGGACTACATTCCAAAGGGTATGGAAGGCCGTTTTCAGGGTGTCAGAATGTGCTTCATGGTGCTGATTCCCATGATCGTCGGTCCGCTGATTTCCCTCTCCGTAGGCGTCAATTCCTTTGACAATATGGATGCCGGTGTCAGTGCTCCGCCTTTTGAATTTTTCCTGATTGCCGCCATTGTGGTTGTTATCAGCATTATTCCTCTGGCCATCGTGAGAAAAGATGCAGACAGTCTCAGGCAGAACTTACTTTCAAAAAAGATGTAATGTAAGATGGATGCTTTGCGGGATTTGACTATTCAGCAGATAATTGACGCAAAATTTGAGCTCTATCCCGGCAATCCCGTGATCAGGCGGCCTGCCAACAGTTCCATGGTGGCAGATCCCTCCATCGTCACAGGCAGAGAGCATATCGGCTTTGCCGAAGCAGCCATCTGATGTTGTGCTGACACAGCATACCGGAAAAAACCAGATTCCGTCCGACATCAAAGGCGCGCTGTCCACGGAAATATCTTTCCTTTCTGCCTTGTACCTGCTAACAAGCGGCTCTTTTGAGAGGTTTTCTCCCAAAAGAGCCGCTTGTTGTTTCCGTCACGCATCGTCAGAAAGCCGGCTTTTCTTTGCTGTGTCTGCAGATGCCGTCTGCAGATCATACATTTTTTGAATGGCTGCCGAAAGCTCGGTTTCCTTGATATCCGGCTCCGGAGTGTCACTGGCCTTCCTTTCACTCTGAGTGCCGAAGTAGAATCCAACGATTGCCGTAAAGATGGTTAGAAATTCACTTCCGCTGATCACGTTCTTTAATGCCAGCGCACAGAAAACCACCGTCAGCATCAGCGTCATGATAGACTTTACACTGATGAGCTTCGCAATTCTGCTTTTCATGTGTACCACCTCCTCCCCGCTCGGCAAAAGCCTGATTATTTAACCAGGCAAGTTTTTTACCCCATTCCCATCAGCTTACGGCGAGTGGCAGGGCCGCAGGAGCCGTCTTCCGCCAATCCTTCAGCCTTCTGGAATGCCATCAGCGCACGCTTTGTACCGGGGCCGAAATGACCATCAAAGCCGGAGTCATATAAGCCTCTGCCGGCAAGCGCATACTGCAGCGATTTGACGTCGTCCCCATCCATTCCATACTGGAGGACTCGGACATTGAGGTTAAACATGATTTCACGGCCGCCGAAAGTGGGCACCAGGATTCCCTCATGTCCTTTCCAGTACTGCCGCTTTTCCAGAGGGCGGGAGTCCACATGGGTAAAGTAGCCTCCCTCTTGTGACAGATATAGGCCGATGCCGTTCACACCGATGCTCTCAGCATACTTTGCTACCGCCACCGGATGGATGCCCGGTACAATGATGTCTGCCGCCATTCCCTTGATGTGGTAGGAATTAGGGTTTGCATAGGGAGTCCTGGCGTTTTCTTCGGGGCATCGGTAGCCGCTGGTCACAACAGGTATAACGCCAAGATGCTCGGTAATGCGCTCCAAAATCTTCACTAATTTATCATCGATAGGTGTTTCTGCACATGAATGACAATCACAATGAAAGTCCGCCGTTGTGAAATGCTCGGACAACTGAACAACCTCGTCCTTTTTATAGTATGGGATAGCCATTGTAATACCTCCTCTTTAACTTCAGCCATAGGATAGTGAGTATCGATCTTTTGATTGATTCCCGCCGGAATTGTCTCTGTCAAATTCCGGTTACTCCATCTGCTATTGCCTTATACACTACTATACGCTGTCTCCTTTATGGTTGTTCCCTAAAATATTTCTGTTCCGACTAAAACATACAGATTTCTTGTTATTCCGCAATTTACGCCAGGTGCTATTTTAAACTCCCGTCATGGCAACGGATAGAGTGTTCCTTACCTTTACCGCAATACAGCAGGTACTTGCATAGGAAAATAAAGCATGATATGATATAGGGAATCAAGGAGGCTGATTTATGAATACACAACATCTTGCAAACGTCCCCCATCTCGAACCCCGGCCGAATAATTCCCAGCACAAGCACCGCTGGTATTATTATTGGGGAATGGCGTGTCTGACAGCTGTCGCCGCCGCTATTTTATTTGCCGGCGGATTTATCGGATATCTTACAATTACCGAGTATCGCCCTGCAGATACGGAAGCTGCCCAAAAAGGCACTTACGATTCCGCCCTGCCCTATCAGGGACAGCCTTTGCGGATTCTGACCTTCAACACAGGCTATGCAGGCCTTGGCAAAGAAGCCGACTTCATCATGGACGGCGGTACCGGCGTCAACCCTGAAAGCAAAACTTTTGTGGATAAGAATATGCAGGGTATTGACAACATCCTTAAAAAAATCGACGCCGACATTGTGATGCTGCAGGAAGTAGATATGGACTCCAGCCGTACCTTCCATGAGAATCAATGGCAGCATTACGACAGCACTCTGGACAGTTACGAAGGCTACTTTGCAGCCAACTATGTCTGTAACTATGTTCCCTACCCGATAAACGACCCGATCAGATCGGTAAACTCCGGTCTTGCTACTTACAGCCGCTATGATGTCAGTTCTGCCATCCGCAGCAGTCTGCCGGTACCATTCAAGTGGCCTATACGAGCAGCCAATCTGAAGCGTTGCCTGCTGGTGACCCGGATGCCCATTGAAAATTCCGATAAGGAACTGGTCATCGTCAATCTCCATCTGGAAGCTTATGATGACGGCGAAGGCAAACTGGAGCAGACCCGTCAGCTGCTGAATCTGCTTCAGGAGGAATACGGAAAAGGTAATTATATCATTGCCGGCGGCGATTTTAACCAGATCTTCCCCGACGTCCACACCGACGTCAAAGAAACCAGTCAATGGGTGCCCGGCTTACTGGACGAGCTTCCCTCCGAGTGGACCTATATCTACGACGAGACCACACCTACCTGCCGGCTGCTGAATCAGCCTTTTGATCCGGAAAGCGAACTCACTCAGTACTATGTCATCGACGGTTTCATCGTTTCTCCCAACGTAGAGGTTGTAAAAGTAGAAACCCAAAACGAGAACTTTGAATTCAGCGATCACAATCCTGTTCTGCTGGAAGTCAAGCTGAAATAACAAAACTCTTTCAAAATCCGTCTGTGAAGAATTTCCCATTGCTCCCCACCTTATGATTGACAAACCTTTGTCACAAAGGTAAAATATAGAAAAAAAGGAGGTTCTTCTATGGAATATATCTGGAATGACCGCAAACGCTTTATGGGTATGCCGCTGAGCTTCACCCGCTACGCACTCTCCGAAGATCGTCTGTTTCTTTCTGTCGGCTTTTTGAACATTAAGGACGAGGAAGTTCTTCTTTACCGGATTCGGGACATTTCCACCTCCCGGACTCTGTGGCAGCGGATATTTGGCACAGGTACCATTGTGGTAATCTCTTCTGATAAATCCATGCCTACCCTGCAGCTGAAAAATATCAAGAATCCCTTACAGGTAAAAGAAATTCTCCACGAGCAGGTGGAGAAGATGAAGATTAACAGAAAAGTGCGTCTGGGCGAGGTCATGACCGACCAGGGAAATGAGGACGACCTTCTTAACGACGATCCGGATTCGGATGACTATGTGGAATAAAATTTTGAGCCGTTCTTACGAACGGCTCATTTTTTATATTCGCTTTTCTTTTCCCGCTCAATATCACAGGGCAAACTTAAAAGCAGCATGACAGCAGGGATCCACCGGCAATAAGATGTCTGCCCCATACCGTCCCGCCATTTGGAAAGGCAATGACGTAGGAGGCCTGTTTACTGTTTTGCAGGATTCGGAAGATGTCTTGTAATCCACCCCAAAATATCGGAAAACACTTCGCTGTAGTTGGTTTCATTCAACAGTTCGTGGCGGGCATCCGGATAGAGTTTCATGGAAACATCCTTCACTCCAGTTGTCTGCAGCTTGCAGAACACCTTTTGCACGCCCTTTCCATAGCTGCCTACCGGATCCATATCGCCTGCAATCAGGAACACAGGCAGTTTCTTATCCAGAGAGCGATACCAGGCTGCGCTGTTTGCCAAGGCGCTCATTTTGGACAGATCCCGATAGCCGCAGGCCGTAAACAGGAACATACACTTGGAATCCTGCAAATACTTGTCCACAATGGCATTCTCTCTTGTCAGCCAGTCTTTGTCCGTACGCTGGGGAGCAAACTTTTTGTTGAAAGAACCGAATGCAATCTTATCCAGTGTACTGCTGCGATGGAAAGGCCCCTTAATGCCGGCCACACATCCGCAGATTCCCGCGCCGATCTTTGCCATAGGATTCGGTCCGCCTGTTCCGCAAAGAATTACGCCATCCAGTTCGGCAGAATACTTTGAAAGATACAGTCGAGATACAAAGGAACCCATACTGTGTCCGAACAGGAAGTATGGCACGCCGGGATATTCCTTTTTCACCAGTTTGGTCATCTTGTGCAAATCCGCCACCAGATTGCGGTAGCCGTCTTTGCGGCCAAAATATCCGTAATTCTCCGGAGCAGAGGATTCGCCGTGACCGATATGGTCATGCCCCGCTACCACAAAGCCTTGCTTCGTCAGATCCTCTATAAATCTTTGATAGCGTCCGATATACTCGCACATACCATGGCAGATCTGAACTACGCCTCTGGGCTGTCCCTCCGGTCTGTAAATCCAGCCCGTTACCCGACTGCTGCCGTCCGCACTCAGAAAATGTACTTCCTTTACCATATTATTTTCCATAATTGTCTCCTAAAAGCATAAAATATTCTTCCCATGACGATGCCGACAGCCCTCTGCACAAACTTTGCACAGAACGGCCGGAGAGTCTCATTGTTCCGTGGTTTTCGTATTGGACGTATA
Source organism: Oscillospiraceae bacterium (assembly GCA_020025535.1). Classification (GTDB taxonomy): domain Bacteria; phylum Bacillota; class Clostridia; order Oscillospirales; family Oscillospiraceae; genus Faecousia. The sequence goes on from JAHHRY010000005.1 coordinate 11,616, forward strand.
CTTCGGGGCTGAGTTTCTCACTCTGCCTACCCTTTCATTATACCTGCTTATTCCCGGGATAGCAACTGAAATCTCTTTCAGAAGAGTACCATCCCGGAAATTCACACAATATGCCATTTGCTTTTACAGAAACACCCGGGAAATGCTGAAGCGCAACAATTCCCGGGTGTTGTCATTCCATCAGCCTCTTTTTACGGCAATATCATCTGGCGGCAACTTTTTTGGTAGCAATCACGCAAACACCCGTCCCCGCCACATCCGGCAGAATCACCTGTCCGATTTCTACGGGTGCGGGAACCTCCACTGTCCGCAGTTCCCTGACGCATTCAAACATCTTTCCCTTTGGAATATCGGAGGCGGTTTTCACAGAAACTACGGGCAGCTGTCCCCCTGCCACACGCACCGTACTGGTGACAATCCGGGTAGGATGCGTCATTTCTTTCCTTGCATATTTTTCCCCGTTTTTGCAGGTATTGCCCGTGACGGAGAGGACTTCTCCGCCCTCCATTTCCACCGTCAGAGCACAGCCGAGAGGACAGCCAATACAGGTAAGATTCACTTTTTCCATATTACGCATCCTCCAATCCTACGCACAATTCCCTGACATCCCCGCAATCCAGAATCTGCTGACATTTCAGCTGCACGGTCTCCATTTCGCCGGGTGCCAGCACGGGACGCTTCCGGCTGAAAATCTCCTTGCCATTCACGGAGATAACAATTCGCTTGTTTGTATAGACGCCGCCAACACGGAACCGCAGCGTTATTGTTTCTCCCGGCTGAAGTACAGCGGGACGAATCAGAGACGGAACCGTATAACGAACGCCATTGGTGCAGCAGATCCGGACAGTCTCCGTCTGTACCTTCTCTCCCTCACGGATATAGTCAGCCGCATGACGTCCCGCGGCAGCCGCTTCCTCGGATACATAGTCTACCAGGTCATGCACATGGAGCACATTGCCGGCTGCAAAGACACCGGGAATGACCGTTTCCAGGCTCTCGTTCACCACAGGACCGTTTGTTACAGGATTCAGCTCCACGCCCGCTGCCCTGCTCAGTTCATTTTCGGGAATCAGGCCGCAGGAAAGAAGAAGCGTGTCACACGCATAGTATTCTTCCGTTCCGGGCACAGGTTTGCCGTTCTCCACCCGGGCAAGTGTGATTCCTTCCAGACGTTCTTTGCCACGGATGTCCACCACCGTATGGCTCAGCTTCAGCGGAATACCGAAGTCATCCAGACACTGGACAATATTTCGCTTCAGTCCGCCGGAATAGGGCATCAGCTCTGCGACAACCTGCACTTCGGCGCCCTCCAGAGTCATTCTGCGAGCCATAATGAGACCGATGTCGCCGGAGCCCAGAATGACCACCTTCCGACCGGGCAGGAAGCCTTCCATATTGACCAGCCGCTGGGCCGTTCCCGCAGTATAGATGCCCGCCGGACGTGCGCCGGGAATATTGAGTGCGCCTCTTGGCCGCTCCCGGCAGCCCATTGCCAGAATCACCGCTTTGGGACGGAGCCGGAACAGCCCATCCTCACGATTCATGGCGGTAACCGTCTTGTCTTCCGCCAGATCCAGCACCATGGTATTTAATTTATAGGGAATCTGCCGCTGCTCGACCTGTGCAATAAATCTTGCAGCATACTCCGGACCGGTCAGTTCCTCCTTAAAGGTATGCAGACCGAAGCCGTTGTGAATACACTGGTTTAAAATACCGCCCAGCTCGCTGTCACGCTCCAGAATCACAAGATTCCGAATGCCGGCATCCCATGCCGCTGTGGCAGCTGCCAGTCCGGCAGGACCGCCGCCGATAATGACAAGATCATATTCTTTCATAGCAGCCTCCTTACAGGGTATCCTTGTTGGTGCCCAATATCATTCTGGAAGCACCGCCGGACTTGGTAATGGTATCCATGGGGACTCCCAGCTCCCGGGAAAGGATCTCCATAACCTTCGGTCCGCAGAAGCCGCCCTGACAGCGTCCCATTCCTGCTCTGGTACGGCGCTTCACGCCGTCAATGCTTCTGGCACCGGGCACACGGTGGATAGCATCGATGATTTCACCCTCCGTAACCGTCTCGCAACGGCAGATCACCGTGCCGTAGGCGGGATTTTCTTGAATCAGCGCAGCCCGCTCCTCAAAAGAAAGACTTTTGGGGTCAAGAATTCCCTTCCGTGTGCCGTCAAAATCGGGATCATTCTCCAGATGCAGAATGCTTTCCACAATTTCCGCCACCATCACGCCGATTGCAGGTGCACTGGAAAGTCCGGGTGACTCAATGCCTGCGCAGTCCACAAAACCGGGGCAAACTTCCCCGATAAAAAACTCATGTCTCGGATCGTGGGCACGCAGACCCGCAAAGCTGGTGATGGTCTGTTTCAGCGGCAGATTTTTCACCGCCATGCCGGACTTGACCCGGACGGAATCCAATCCTTCCTGCGTTGTGGCAGTATCGTCTTTATCTTCAATATCGATGGCTGTGGGACCAACGATGGTGTTCCCATGTACGGTCGGTGCAACCAAAACACCTTTTCCCAGCTTGCCGGGCAGCTGGAAAATCGTGTGCTTTACAAATCCTTCCGTAGTTCTGTCCAGCAGAAAATAATCTCCCCGCCGCGGAATGATGGTCATTTTCTGATCCGATACCATATTGTGGATCTCGTCCCCATGGACACCGGCGGCATTTACCACCGTCTTTGCCTCCACGATTCCCTGAGAAGTGGTCACGCGCCATCCGCCGTCCATCCGCCGGATATCGGTAACTTCGCTGTCAAACCGAAACTGAACGCCATTTTTTGCGGCGTTTTCTGCCAGAGCATAGGTAAGTCCAAAAGGACAGACGATGGCTCCTGTAGGCGCATAAAGAGCCGCAACCGCTTCATCGGAGATATTGGGTTCCATCTCCCGCAGTTCTTCCCTCTCAACGATCCGCAGGCCTTCCACCCCGTTGGCAACGCCGTTTTCGTACAGTTTCATCAGATTCGGGCGGTCTTCCTCATTTACCATGACCACCAGTGAACCATTCATTTTATAATGAAAATCCAGTTCCTTTGCCAGCTGCGGCATCATGCGGCTGCCCTGCACATTGAGCTTCGCCATGAGGCTGCCATGTTTTGCATCGTAACCCGCATGAATAATCGCAGAATTCGCCTTTGAAGTACCGCAGCACACATCCTCAGCACGTTCCAGAACCAGAATATCTCCCTTTTTCCGGGACAGCTCCCGGGCAATGGCGCAGCCGGAAACACCTGCGCCAATAATTACAACATCAAACACACAAAACACACCTTTCAGACGCAGAGAAAACGAGGGACTTTGCGTCTACTTATTCTTCCTTTGCCCAGTCATAGGAGTACTTGACTGCCTTATTCCACCCCTTGATCCGGGCCGTACGTTCCTCCTCTGTAATGTCCGGCTGGAAGGTACGGTCAATGGCCCAGTTTTTCAGTACCTCTTCTTTTCCGGACCAGTATCCCACCGCAAGGCCGGCAAGATAAGCAGCTCCCATAGCCGTGGTTTCCACGCATTTCGGGCGCAGCACCGGAGCATTGATCAAGTCAGACTGGGTCTGCATCAGGTAATTGTTGGCTGATGCACCGCCGTCCACCTTCAGAGCCGTCAGCTCGATGCCGGAATCTGCCTTCATAGCCTGAAGCACATCATTTACCTGATAGCAAATACTGTCCAGAGTGGCTCTGATAATGTGATATTTATTGACGCCCCGTGTCAGGCCGACAATCGTTCCTCTGGCGTATTGATCCCAGTAGGGCGCACCCAGCCCGGTAAACGCAGGCACCACATAGCAGCCATTGGTATTCTCTACCTTCCTTGCCATGTACTCGGAATCGGGAGAAGAATCAATAAACTTCATCTCATCCCGAAGCCACTGAATCGCCGCACCGGCCACAAAAATCGAGCCTTCCAGCGCATATTCCACGCCGCCGTCAAGTCCCCATGCAATGGTCGTAATCAGGCCGTTCTTGCTGAATACTGGCTTATCTCCCGTATTCATCAGCATAAAACAGCCGGTTCCGTAGGTATTCTTTGCTTCGCCGGGGCGGAAACAAGTCTGTCCGAACAGTGCCGCATGCTGGTCGCCCGCTGCTCCGGAAATGGGAATCGGCGCACCGAAATACTGAGCCAGAGCCTCTCCGTAAACGTAGCTGCTGGGTTTTGCTTCCGGCAGCATACATTTGGGAATATTCAGTTCTTCCAGAATTTCATCATCCCACTGAAGCGTATTGATATTAAAAAGCATTGTCCGGGATGCGTTTGAATAGTCCGTCACATGGGCTTTTCCGCCGGTGAGCTTCCAAATCAGCCAGCTGTCCACTGTACCAAACAGGAGTTCTCCTGCTTCTGCCCTTTCCTGAGCACCGGGTACGTTATCCAGAAGCCAGCGCAGCTTTGTGCCCGAAAAATAGGCATCAATAATCAGGCCGGTCTTGGCACGGAACTTGTCGACCAAGCCTTTTTCTTTCAGCAAATCACAGTATTCGCTGGTTCTGCGGCACTGCCACACAATGGCATTATAGATTGGTTCACCGGTTTCTTTATCCCAGACAATTGTAGTCTCTCTCTGGTTGGTAATTCCGATAGCCGCAATGTCCGCGGCTGTCGCATTAATATTGGCCATCGCCTTCTGCGCAACCTCCAGCTGCGTGGACCAGATTTCATTGGCATCATGCTCGACCCAGCCGGGCTTTGGGAAATACTGCGTAAATTCCTTCTGAGCCACGGAGCACATTTCGCCCGCTTCATTAAAAAGGATACAGCGATTGGATGTAGTTCCCGAATCCAACGCCATGATATATTTTGACATATGCATTCTCCTCATCTATGCTTCATCTTTCGGCAGGCGGCACAATAATGCTGCTTCTATCTATCGAAAGCGCACAAATTTCCACTCTTAATGTACTACTCCCGCCGCCTTTTTTCAACTTGAACGAAAGAATGCACAAAAAAATCTCCCAATAGCACAGAAGTTTCCTTCCCTTTTTGGGGATATTGCAGGCAGGCACCATCCGGGAGACAAAACTCGCTCTTTCCTTTTCCTGCATGACACGCCCGGCTATTGCTGTTCTGAACCCCCTTCCGGATCATATCCACTTCGATAAAAATTTATTGATATTATTTTATCGATACATATTGACTTATTAGAAATTGTATGTTAGAATGCACCCTGTAAGAAACAAGACCCACAACAAACATATTGGAGGAACACACATGAAAGGTTACGCAATGCTCAAAATCGGTGCAACCGGCTGGATCGAAAAGGATATCCCCACCTGTGGTCCTATGGACGCCATCTGCAAGCCCATCGCTCTGGCCCCCTGCACTTCTGATATTCATACCGTCTGGTCCGGTGCACTCGGCGAGCGCACCAATATGATCCTCGGCCATGAGGCTGTTGGTGAAGTCGTGGAAGTCGGTTCCCTGGTCAAGGATTTCAAGCCCGGTGACCGTGTTCTCATCACCGCCATTACTCCCGACTGGAACTCTCTTGAGGCTCAGGCAGGTTTCCCCATGCATTCCGGCGGAATGCTCTCCGGCTGGAAGTTCTCCAACTTCAAGGACGGCGTTTTCGCAGAATACTTCCATGTAAATGATGCTGACGGCAACCTGGCACATATGCCCGAGGGCATGGATCTGGGTGCTGCTGCCATGATGGCCGACATGGTTCCCACCGGTTTCCACGGTGCCGAGCTGGCAGACATCACCTTCGGCGACAACGTTGCCGTTATCGGTGTCGGCCCTGTAGGCCTGATGAGCGTTGCCGCAAGTGCCATCCGCGGTGCTGCCGAGATTTACGCCGTCGGTTCCCGCAAGAACTGCACCGATCTCGCCACCGAATTCGGCGCCACCTCCATCATCAATTATAAGGAAGGCGACATTGTAACGCAGATTCTGGACAAGACTCATGGTCAGGGCGTTGACAAGGTCATTATCGCCGGCGGTGATAACGATACCTTTGCACAGGCAATGGAAATCGTAAAACCCGGCGGAATCATCAGCAACGTGAACTATCTGGGTGAAGGCAAGAGCGTGCCCATCCCCAGAGTGGAATGGGGCTGCGGCATGGGTCACAAGCAGATCCGCGGCGGTCTGATGCCCGGCGGCCGTCTGCGTGCCGAAAAGCTGTCCAGACTGGTTATGGCAAACCGTATCCACCCTGAAAAGCTGATTACCCATGTTTTCCACGGCCTGGAAAATGTCGAGCCCGCTCTGATGCTGATGAAGGACAAGCCCAGAGATCTCATTAAGCCTCTGGTAATCATTGATTGATTATTCTTTTTCTCACTCTCCCTTTTCTTCAATAATGAGGCGGACCCACTTCAGTGGGCCCGCCTCATTACATATGATGTATTCTATTACAGCAGAGCCTCTGCCCATTCGTTTTCCCGGAAACCGATCAGAATTCTGTTCCCGTCAATCAGCAGGGGGCGTTTTACCAGCATACCATCCGATGCCAAAAGTCTCAGCTGTTCCTCTTCTGGCATACCCGGTAGTTTGTCTTTCAGTCCCAGAGCCTTATACTGCAGACCACTGGTGTTAAAGAACTTTTTCAGAGGCACACCGCTGAGGGAATACCAGTCTTTCAGCTCTTCGTAGGTGGGATTGCATTCCCTGATATGTCTGTCCTCGTAGGAAACGCCATGGCTGTCCAGCCAGTTTTTGGCTCGTTTACAGGTACTGCAGCCGGGATATTCCAGTAATAACATGGTTTCCACCTCTTAAAGTGTAATGTTCATCTGACGGATCTTTTCCCGTAAGGCAATCAGATCATCAAATGTTTCGGGGCGTTTGCCGGGATCCCGCAGCAGCGCCGATGGGTGATAAATCGCGGAAAACCAGATACCGTTTTTCTCCACCCAGGTACCATGCTCCCGGGTAATACGGAAATTCTCTCGAATCAGTCGAGTAGCCGCAATTCTGCCCAGGCAGACAATGATTTTTGGCCGGATCAGCGACACCTGATCCCGCAAATACTGGATGCAGGCTTCCTGCTCATCCTCGTGGGGATCTCTGTTTCCGGGCGGACGGCACTTGACAATATTGGCAATATAGCAATTGGTTCTATCAATATCGATGATCGAAAGCATATCATCCAGCAGCTTACCGGCAGGACCCACAAACGGTACCCCCTGCAAATCCTCCTGCTCTCCCGGACCTTCACCTATAAACATCACATCCGCATCTTTTTTGCCGACGCCAAACACAACATGATGCCTAGTTTCGCACAGACCGCACCTGGTGCAGTTCAAACAGGTTTGCTCCAATTCTTGCCAGTCCATAAATTATTGACTCCTTCTGCGGCTGTGTGTCCTGCGGCGGTGAGCCTTACGTACTTTGGCGTTACGAATCAAACGCACAGATACCAAAATCAGCACTGCCAACACTACAACAATTCCCGCCGCAATGCAGATCCACATGATCATTGTTCCGGTGCCGCTCTTCTCCACCTTTTCGTCAGCCTCGACGGCAGGTGCCGGAAGGATAACCGACCCCTCCTTGACAACAGGGTTCATTGCCACAAGGTCACAGGAACCCAGCACGACGGAACGATAGCGAATCTGTACACTGCCGAGGACATCTCCCTTTTGAATCGGCGCATTTAACAGTTTCGCATCGACAATGTTATCATACACCAGGTCCTTCAGTTCAAAGTCCACAGGCAAAACCACTTTCAGTTCCGTGGAAGGTCTTACCACCACATCATTCTCGCCGCCGGTCACAGGGTATTGCGCGAAAGACTGATTTGAGTCAATTACCTGCCGGACGGAAAAACCACGGAATCCGAAGTCCAGCAGCACCTTTGTTTCTTCAAAGTTGCCAAAGCTGAGAACGGACAGACCGTTTTCAGAAACCTTTGCCACCGCGCTCACTACAACACAAAGGAATCGTGACGTTCCAACCTCCGCAGTACAAATCATACTGCGGTCGGTCAGGGTAGCCGCTGCAGGTTTGCCGCCGGTAACACGGGCATCGTAGTGGGTCTTGGTATAGTCCTCCCTCATCATGAAATTGGTGGTTTTCAAAACGCGGGCATCCGATTTATTGGTTGCGGGAACCGTATATTCCTTGGCGCTGAACATCTCGGAAAATGTGGGATTTTTCAGGGCTGCTTCTGTAATGATTGCCAGATCCCGTGCCGTAGAATACTGTCCTTCGCTGTCCAGACCGTGGACATCGGTAAAGTGGGTATTGGCACAGCCAAGCTCTTTTGCTTTGGCGTTCATTTTGCTTACAAAGTTTTCCTGTGTACCTGCAATGAATTCGGCAACCACGGCGGCAGCGTCATTGGCGGAAGACACCATGATACAGTACAGCAGGTTCCGCAGGGAGATAATCTCCTGGCTCTTCAGCTTCGCAGAAACGGCGCCGATCTCCACCGTATTCAATGTGCTGCGCTGGACAGTCACTTCCGAATCCAGATTTCCTTCTTCCAAGGCGATGAGTACCGTAAGCAGCTTGGTAAGGCCGGTAGGATTGATACGGGCATCGGGGTTCCAGCTGTAAATCAGGCTGCCCGAATTCAGTTCATAAAGGATTGCGGCTTTGGCCGTTTCCAGCTTTTTCTCAGATCCCCCCAAAGGGACCTTGGCGTGCAGCGTGCTGCAGCCCGAAGCAACTGCACTGTCGTTCGGCTCAACTGCATGAACGCCGGGGGTTATTATGGATATTAACAGGGCAATTGCCAGAATCATACTGAAAACCCGGGATTTTTTCATATTTCAACCTCAATATTCTACTGCCGGACTTGTCCGGCAGGCAAAAATCGTGTATAATGATAATGTTTATGCAGCTATTATTATATCAGCTTTTTTCATCATAGTCAACGAAAGAGGCAGGTGTCCCCGAATGAAAAATGCGGGTGTTTATTCTCTGATCGCAGTTATATTGGTTTTTCTTGGATTTCTGGCAGGCCTTTATACGGGTAAAAACGCAAATCACGGACCTGTCGAAGTTCATGTTTCTCCTTCCATCCCAAGTCCTTCCGTTACCGCTTCCGCTGAAGCTGAAGTCTCCTCCCCTCGCCCTGCCGGGAAAATCAACATCAATACCGCCACACTGGAGGAATTGGTGACACTTCCGGGAATCGGGGATGCTCTGGCACAGCGGATTCTGGACTACAGAACCGCCAACGGGAACTTTTCCAACGTCTACGAACTGATGAATGTAAAGGGTATCGGCGAGAAAAAGATGGAAGATATTCTCGATTATGTCACAACAGGAGGTTAATATGAAGATACTGGTCATTGACGACGAAGCACTGCTGGTCAAAGGCATTCGCTTCAATCTGCAAAACGAAGGCTACGAAGTTGCAACAGGCTCCAACGGTCTGGAAGCCGTTCAGCTGGCAAAAGATCCGGAAGTAAAACTGATTATTCTGGATGTCATGATGCCGGAGATGGACGGTCTGACCGCCTGCGCCAAAATCCGGGAATTTTCCAATGTCCCCATTATTCTCCTGACTGCCAAAGCCGAAGACATGGACAAGCTTATGGGCTTCGACCACGGTGCCGACGATTATATTACAAAGCCCTTTAATATACTGGAGCTGAAAGCACGGATCAAAGCTTTGCTGCGGCGAACAACCCAGAGCGAAAAAGCAACCGGCAATATCCTGACAATCGGTGATATTTCTCTGGATCTGGATGCCAGAAACGCCTATGTCGCCGACAAACTGGTGGATCTGACCGCAAAGGAATTTGACGTTGTGGAATTTCTGATGCGCAACGCCAACCGGGTATATTCCCGGGAAACGCTGCTGGACACCATCTGGACATATGAATACCGGAGCGATATTCGTACGGTGGATGTTCACATCCGCCGCCTGCGGGAAAAGCTGGAAGACAATCCTGCAGAGCCCAAATATATTATGACGAAGTGGGGCGTTGGCTATTATTTCCGAAAATAAAAAACACAGTTTTAAAATCTACAGCAGTACGCAGCTTCGTTACGCTTTGACCTATGTGATACTGACGGGTATCGTACTGCTGTTTCTGAACCTCTATTGTTCAGAAATCAGTCAGCGGCTGTTTTATCAGAACAAGCAGACTTCCATGCTGGAAAAGGCACAGCTGGCTGCCAATGAGGTCGCCAGTCTGGATGTGCTTACCGCTTCCACCGCCTCTGCGGCCGTGAATAAAATAGGCACCCTGAAAGTCACCCGGCTGATCATCACCGATGCTCACGGGATGATTCTCTATGATTCCTCCCGGGAGACAGGCAAAAACGAAACTACCTATGCCCTTTTCCCACAAATCATCACCGCTCTGGAAGGCAATGATGTCTTTACCTGGCAGTATCAGGACAGCGCCATGCAGTCAGAAGCCGCTACGCCGGTCATCCATTATGATACCGTGGCCGGCTGTGTGTATATGATGGAGTACGACCCCCAGCAAGGCCAGCTGATTCACACACTGCAAAGCAATATCTTCACCATTACGGTGCTTCTGGAGCTTGGACTGCTCCTCTTCTCCATTATCTACGCCTCCCGCTTCTCCGTAAGGCTCAGAAAAATCATGTCCTCCATGCGTATTATCCAGAGCGGCAACTATTCCCACAAGGTGACTCTGGGCGGCCATGATGAATTGAGCTTTCTTGCCATGGAGTTTAACGATCTGACCGAGCGTCTGAAGACCTCCGAAGACAAACGCCGGCAATTCGTATCCGACGCTTCTCACGAACTGAAAACGCCTCTGGCTTCCATTAAGCTTCTTTCCGATTCCATTTTGCAGAACGATATGGATATGGAAACCATCCGTGAATTTGTGGACGACATCGGTAACGAAGCCGACCGTCTCAACCGTATGACCCTGAAGCTTCTGGAACTGACCAAAGGAGAAAACAATCCGGAGATTGTCGATGCGGAAATCATCTATCTGTCCCCCACCATTCAGAGGGTTGTAAAAATGCTTTCCGGCATTGCCGAAAGCAGCCAGATCACCATTGACATGGATCTGCACGATGATTGCCCCATTCTTATCCGGGAAGACGATCTGTACCAGATTACCTTCAATCTGGTGGAAAACGGCATCAAATACAACACACCGGGAGGAATCCTCCGCATTTCTATCCACCGCCAGGAAGATATGACGGTACTGCGGATTGCTGATACAGGCGTAGGCATTCCCCCCGAAGCCATTGAACACGTATTTGAGCGTTTCTACCGTGTCGATAAAGCGCGTGCCCGTGCTTCCGGCGGCAGCGGACTGGGCCTTGCCATCGTACGCAGCATGGTGGAACGAAACAACGGCGAGATTCATCTGCAGAGCACTGTCGGCAAAGGCACCACTTTCACCGTGGAGTTCCCCAGCTTTGACACCGAAGAGGAGGAAGAAGAGGTATGAAAAAGTTCTTAATCTGTCTACTCTGCCTTCTTCTGTGCTTTTCCGGCTGGGGATGCAGTCAATCACATAATAATAAATCGGACATTCTCTTTTACTACCGCCCTTCCGTTCTGACCTATGGAAAGGACGCCGCAGCCATCCGCTCCGAAGTCAGGCCGGATGTGCAGCCTTCGCAGCCTTTGGAAGAAATTCTTTCCGTCTACCTGAACGGGCCGGAATCCACGAAGCTTTCTTCCCCGTTCCCGCCAAATGTGACCGTCATTTCTGCACAGCAGGAAGGAAATCTGTTCAGCATTACGCTCAGTTCTCAGTTTTCATCACTCAAGGGGCTGAATCTGGTAATTGCCTGCGGCTGCCTCACAATGACGATTCTTGAAATGACAGACGCAACCGATGTGCGGATCTGCGCTCAGGCTTCCCTGCTGGACGGTTCAAAATCCATTACCATGAATCGCAGCTCCATCCTGCTGCTGGATACAAGCGCGCAAGCCAAATCTGAATAACAAAGGAGAAACTATGAAACTGATTTCCTGGAATGTCAACGGGCTCCGTGCCTGCGTAGGCAAGGGCTTTCTCGACACCTTTAACGCTATGGACGCAGATTTCTTTTGTCTGCAGGAAACGAAACTGCAGGCCGGCCAAATTGATCTGGACCTGCCCGGCTACACGCAGTACTGGAATTATGCCGAAAAGAAAGGCTATTCCGGCACCGCTATCTTTGCTAAAACGCCGGCACTTTCCATCCGCTATGGCATGGAAATTCCCGAACTGGACACGGAAGGCCGTCTGATTACGCTGGAGTATCCCGAGTTCTTTCTGGTTACCTGCTACACCCCCAACGCTCAGCGCGGATTGACCAGAATCGACCACAGAATGAAATGGGAGGAAGCCTTCCGCAAATACCTGTGCAGTCTGGACGCTCAGAAACCCGTGATTGTATGCGGCGATCTGAACGTGGCACACAACGAAATTGATCTGAAGAACCCCAGCTCCAACCGGGGCAATGCAGGTTTCTCCGATGAAGAGCGTGGCTGCTTCAGCAGGCTTCTGGAAAGCGGATTCACAGATACCTTCCGCCACCTGTATCCGGATGTTACCGGTGCATACAGCTGGTGGAGCTATATGTTCAACGCGCGTCAGAACAACGCAGGCTGGCGTATCGACTATTTTGTTGTCTCCGACCGTCTGGCCGATAAGATTCAAGACGCCACGATTCACCCGGATGTGATGGGTTCTGACCATTGCCCCGTGGGTTTGGAGCTGAACCTGTAAGAATGGAACTGCAAAAAGGCATCCCCGAAGGGATGCCTTTTTTACGCTTTCATCTTCTAATGTGCAAACTGACTGTTATAAAGTTCTGCGTAGAATCCACCCTTTTCGAGAAGCTCCGTGTGTTTTCCACGCTCCACAATTTGGCCGTCACGCATAACCAGGATCATATCCACTTCCCGTATGGTGGAAAGCCGGTGTGCCACAATAAAGCTGGTTCTCTCGTGCATCATGGCATCAAAAGCATTCTGGATCATCATTTCCGTTCTGGTGTCTATGGATGAGGTAGCCTCGTCCAGAAACAGCATCGGCGGCAGGCACAGCATAACCCGGGCAATACACAGAAGCTGTTTCTGCCCCTGAGACAGTGCGCCGCCCTGTTCTCCTATAACCGTGTCGTATCCCTTGGGAAGCCGACTGATAAAACTGTGTGCGTGGGCCTGCTTTGCCGCAGCTACGATTTCTTCCTCTGTCGCATCGGGCTTGCCCATGGCGATGTTTTCCCGGATCGTACCGGACATCAGCCATGTATCCTGCAGTATCATGCCTACATTACGCCGCAGGTCTCCCCGCTTCATTTCCCTGGTATCCACACCGTCCAGGCAAATTTTTCCGCCGTCCGGGTCATAGAAGCGCATTAAAAGGTTAATGAAGGTGGTTTTGCCGCATCCGGTAGGCCCGACGATTGCCACACGCTCTCCCGGCGCTACGGACAGGTTGAAATTGCAGATCAGCGGTTTTTCCTTGTCGTAAGAGAACGAAAGGTTTTCAATTTCTACCCTTCCTTCGCTGTTTTCCGGCATCCGGGAAGTCTCCACATCTTCGGTCATACCGGGTGTTTCAATCAGTTCAAACACTCGTCCGGCACAGGCAAGTGCATTCTGCAGCTCCGTAACGACGCCGGAAATCTCATTGAAAGGCTTGGTGTACTGATTGGCATAGCTGAGAAAACTGGTAAGATTGCCAACGGTAATCCCCCCGGCAATCGCAATCATGGCACCGACCAGTCCCACGCCGGCATATACCAGAGAGTTTACAAACCGCGTACACGGATTGGTAAGCGAGGAAAAGAAAATGGCACGGACAGATGCTTTTTCCAGCCGGTCATTGACCTCATCAAACTGCTCCATCACCTTTTCCTCATGCTTAAAGGCCTTGATAACCTTCATCTGGCCGATGGCTTCATCAATGAGCGCCGTCTGTTCTCCACGGGTTTTTGTCTGGGTGCGGAACATGGAATATGTGTTCTTTGCAATAAAATCTGCTACCAGCAACGACAGCGGGGTAATCAGAAGCACCACCAATGCAATCTGCCAGCTGATGCTGAGCATGAATACCAGCGTTCCCACAATCGTCATAACCCCTGTAAACAGCTGAGTAAAACCCATCAGCAGACCGTCAGCGAAGGTATCCACATCCGCAACCACGCGGCTGACAATGTCTCCGTGGGGGTGGGAATCCAGATAACTCAGGGGCAGCTGCTGAATATGGCGAAACGCCTCATCCCGGATGTTTCGTGTAACATGATAAGTAATGCGATGATTGATCAGGTTCATAAGCCATTGGGCGATACCACCTACAGCTGCGCTGATGCCTATAATCATCAAGCTGTGAAGAATCCCAGAAAAATCCACCTGTTTCGGTCCGATCATCTGGTCGATTGCCCGACCTACCACAATGGGAATATAAAGGGACACCGCAACATAAATCGTCGCCAGCACCAGCGAAAACACCAGACCAATCCAGTACCGGCGCACGTAGCGAAGTACTTTTCCAAAAATCTCTTTCTGATTATTTCCTTTCTTCATGGTGTGCCGCCTCCCGTGGAAATTGTGAATAATAAATTTCCTGATAGACAGGACATTCTTCAAGCAATGTATCATGGACACCGCTGCCGACAAGCTTTCCGTCATCCAGTACCAATATCCAATCCGCATACCGGACAGATGCTGCTCTCTGGGAGACAATGAATGTCGTAGGCGGATCGGGCATATTCCGAATCGCCATGCGAAGTCTGGCGTCAGTGGCATAATCAAGCGCAGACGCACTGTCGTCCAGAATGAGTATCTTCGGTTTTCTTAGCAGCGCTCTGGCGATGGTGAGCCGCTGGCGCTGTCCGCCGGAAAAATTGGCACCTCCCTGTTCTACAAAGGCATCCAGGTTTTTATATTTACCCTTTACTACTTCTCCGGCCTGTGCTATATTAAGCGCTTCCCATAACTCGTCGTCTCCGGCGTTTTCTTTTCCCCACTGAAGATTCTCCCGAATCGTTCCGTGAAAAAGAGCCGCTTTCTGAGGCACAATGCCAATCTGTTCCCGGAGAGAATCCATGTCCATATCCCGCACATCCACACCATCAATCAGCACGGTGCCTTCTGTGGCATCGTACAGCCGGGGAATCATATTGACCAGAGTTGTTTTTCCGGAGCCGGTACCGCCAATGATTCCAATGGTCTGTCCCGGTTCCGCCTTGAGGCTGATATTTGAAAGAGCCGGCACTGCCGATCCGCCATAGACCATAGTAACATTCTGAAATTCCACTTTTCCGGTAATTTTCAGTTTCTCTTTTCCGTTTTTCTGAGAGGCATCTTCTTCAAAAACGGACTCCACACGTCTGGCGCAGGCCGCTGCCTTGGTCATGGAAACAATCAAATTGGCCATTTTGATCAGTTCCACCAGAATCTGTGACATATAGTTATAAAGTGCAATCACCATTCCCTGGGACAGAACGCCGCCATCCACTTTCCATGCGCCGATCTTTACCAACAAAATCACCGCCAGATTGATAATTACAAATGTAACGGGATTCAGAAGTGAGGAAATCCGCCCTGCAGAAATCTGTCCCTCTGCCAGAGAATCGGCGGTATTGCGAAACTTCTCAATTTCGTCGTCCTCTTTGCAGAATGCGCGAAGAACCCGCACGCCCGCCAGATTCTGTCGTATAGCACCGGTAATTTTATCCATTTTCCCCTGCACGCTTTTGTGCATGGGCATGGTAATGAACATAATTCCAAACACGACCAGACAAAGCAGCGGAATTACCCCGGCAAACACCAGTGCAGCATGAACATCGATTGTGAAAGCCATGATCATGGCTCCAAAAACAACAAAGGGTGACCGCAGCAGCAGACGCAGCGTTAAATTGACACCGTTCTGCACCTGATTGATATCAGAAGTCATACGCGTCACAAGGGTGGACGTTCCGATGGTGTCCAATTCCCGATAGCCGAGGCTCAATATATGATTCATCACCGCACTGCGAAGCCGGGTAGCAAACCCCACTGCAGCTTTCGCTGCAAAATACTGGGCCGTAAGAGAACAGGCCAGTCCGACAATGCCCAGCAGGACCATCACCAGGCACATCTTTAGGATATATCCCCGGTCATCATTGGCGATACCTACATCCACAATACTGGCCACTACCAAAGGGACAAACAGTTCAAAGGTTGCCTCCAGAAGCTTAAAAAGCGGACTGATGATGCATTCCTTTCTGTCTCCCTGCATGAATCGCAATAATTTCCTCAATTTCATCACACCTTGTCGGCAATTTCCGATCTATTGTACCACCCAAACAGGAAACTTGCAATGGAGAGTGCATCTGCTTTTTGATTTTCCCCTGATCGCTGCACACATACGAAACGCCCGTCCTCCGCTCCATCCGAAATCACCGCTTTGCAGGAATCCCCTGCCCGGAAAGGCCGCACAGCCCGCCCTTAGGGCATCACTATGTGATCGGCTTTACAAACATATTCCATATAATTTCCCCAATAATTTACATTCTCTGAAAAAACGATTATTTTGTTGAAAAAATTATTTTATATGTTATAATAACTTGTACATTTCCCCCATTCTCCGGAGGTTTTAAGATAAGTATTATGATAAAGAAACATACAGATACAACAAACACTCCATTGCCCGCGATCACCTTTTCAAAGCTGGTCTGGCTTTATATTCTGGGCAGTCTCTCAGGCGTCGTTCTGGAAGGCACCTTCTGCATTTTTAAATATGGACATTGGGAAACCCATGTAGTTTCCATGATTGGGCCTCTGTGCATCATTTACGGCTTTGGTTCAGTCTTATGCTATGTCGGACACGTATTTCTGCATAAAAGAAATATATGGCTGCAATTTGCAGTTTACAGCATTGTAGGCGCTTTGCTGGAGCTTCTCTGCGGACTGCTTCTGGAATTCGGGCTTTCCATGCGCGCTTGGGATTATACGAGACAGTTTCTGAATATCCGCGGCCATGTCAGTCTGCAGATGACCCTGGCGTGGGGCGTGGTCGGAATTTCTTTTTCCCGGCTTGTTCCATATATCGAAAACTTCTTATGCAAATTGGACGCCCCCTTTTGGAAAACACTCAGTATCATCCTCGCCGTGGTTCTTGTGTTGGACCTGGTTGTCACTTCTGCAGCACTCTATCGATGGAGCAACAGGCATTTCGGCGCTCCCGCCGCAAATACTCTGGAAGAATTCCTTGATAACAAATATGATGATACATTTATGGAGCACCGTTTCTGCGAGTGGAGATTTCTGGAACCCCGGCCTTAGAATTCGCCACAAAAAGGCAGCTCTGAAATCATGCACAAACTAGTCTGTCCCCGCTGCGTAATGCTCCGGGGACAGACTCAGGAAAAACCTGTTGACATTATCTGAAAAAGCCGCTATAATAGCCGAGGTTACAGTATATAGGATATGCTAGTGTAGCACAGTCGGTAGTGCATCTCACTCGTAATGAGAAGGTCGCCTGTTCGAGTCAGGTCACTAGCTCCATTTTGAAAAGGTTACACAGAGGTGTGACCTTTTCTTTTTGCTATTTATTAAAATATTGCATACATTTTTTGAATAATCTATTGAATTATGCCCGTAATAATGTTATCATGTTAGCGGAAGAATTTTTCAGATTATCTTAAAGGCAAACTGCTTTTAAGAAAAATAAAAGGAGGTTATCTCAAATGAAAAAGCTTCTTTCCTTCGTTCTTGTTTTCGTGATGGCTGTGTCTATGGCTACCGTAGCATTTGCCGCCGAAAGCACATCCGCATATGAGAAGGTCACCACCGGCGAACTGACCGATGGCAAGTATGTCCTCGTTGCAGGCAACGGATATGCTCCTTCCCATCTCGATGGTTCTTGGGTCCTTCCCGAGCAGCCCACTGTCGACGGTGACAAAGTCACCGATACCAAGGGCTGTGAGTGGACTCTGACCGTCAACGGTGCTACCGTCAAGCTGACCGACCCCAACGGCAAGTCCATTGCCCCCAAGGCCCCCGATAAGAACAGCATCGTAGAAGGTGAATGCTGGTGGACTTACACCTACAGCGAAGGCACCTTTGCCTTTACTGCAGAAGATGGCAAGATTGTTTTCGCCTGCAACACCGACAGCCAAAACGGTCTCAACCGGTTCCGCGGCTATAAGAGCGCCACTGCTGCCAACACCGAAGTCTATTTAAGCGAATTCACTCTGTACAAGCTGACCGAAGGCACCGTTAATCCTGTTGAGCCTCCCGTTGATCCCGTCGAGCCTCCCGTTGATCCCGTTGAGCCTCCCGTTGATCCCGTCGAGCCTCCCGTTGATCCCGTTGAGCCTCCCGTTGATCCCGTTGAGCCTCCCGTTGATCCCGTTGAGCCCGCAGTTAAGGTAACCATGCAGGATGCTCCTGTTGCCGGTACCGCTCTGAAGCTGGGCATGGTTCAGACCACCCTTGGCAAGACCCTGTATTTCGCTGGCACCACTGCCAACAAGGAATACTATCTGGCTACCACCGAGGATGTAAATGCTGCTGCCGACGTGTTTGTTGAAGAAGTTGAAGGCGGCTATCGTCTGTACTTCATGCAGGAAGGCGTCAAGACTTACATCGACCTCATCCTGAAGGACGGCAAGTACCGGAACCTGAGCCTGACTGCTGAGCCCACCACTGTTTACAACTGGGATTCCGAGTACAAGACCTTCTACACCACTGTCGAAGATACTAAGTGCTACATTGGTACTTACGCAAGCTTCGACACCATGAGCGCTTGCAAGTTCGATTTCATCACCAACGATGATTCCTGCCCCGCTCATCTGTATCTGGTCGAGGAAAACACCAATCCCAATCCTACCGACCCCGAGCCCGATCCCACCGGCGACTTCATCGCTGTTGCTTTCGGCCTGATGGCAATTTCCGGCATGGGCCTGACCGCTCTTGCTGCAAAGAAGAAGTTCTAATTTAAGAATTGCTTTTTAGCCGCCGGCTCTGCCGGCGGCTTTTTTAATGCTTGGAAGCTTGGAATAAATTAAGGGGAGAAGCCAAGGCTTCTCCCCTTAATTTATGTAAGTTATTTATTCAGAAGCTTCTCAAAAGCTGCCAGCTTCAGGCAGATGCAGAAGACTTCCATAGCCTGCTCCAGTTCGGCAATGGGAGGCAGACTGGGAGCAATACGGATATTGCTGTCCTGAGGATCGACACCATACGGATAAGTAGCGCCTGCATCCGTCATTACGACGCCTGCTTCCTTGCACAGAGCCAAAGCACGCTTTGCAGTACCGGGCATCGTATCCAGACTGACGAAGTAGCCGCCCTTGGGACGGTTCCACTTTGCAAACTCCAGAGGAGCGATTTCACGGTCGAGCGTATCCAAAACAACCTTGAACTTAGGAGCCATGATCTGAGCATGACGCTTCATAATCTCCAGGGTGTGCTCCTTGTTCTGCAGATATTTGACATGACGCAGCTGGTTGACCTTGTCATAGGAGATCATCTGAACACCCAGCAGCTTGCTGATGTACTTGATGTTGTCAACAGAAGATGCCATCACAGAAATGCCTGCGCCGGGGAATGTAATCTTGGAAGTGGATGCGAACTCGTACACCATATCGGGATTACCGGCCTCGCGGCAAAGGGTAATAATATCCGCAAAGGGAACGAAATCGCCTTCAAATTCGTGCACACAGTAAGCGTTATCCCACATAATGGTGAAGTCAGGTGCAGCGGGCTTCAGATTAGCCATACGGCGGACGGTTTCATCGGAGTAGATGATACCCTGAGGATTGGAGTACTTAGGCACACACCAGATGCCCTTCACAGCGGGATCTGCAACCAGCTTTTCCACCATATCCATGTCGGGGCCGTTCTCGGTCATGGGAATGGTAATCAGCTCAGCGCCAAAGGACTCAGTAATACGGAAATGACGGTCATAACCAGGGCTGGGGCACAGGAACTTTACCTTTTCCTCACGGCACCAGGGCTGACGGCTGTTTCTCAGGCCATGGCTGTATGCCTTGGAAATCAGGTCATACATCAGCGTAAGGCTGGCAGTACCGCCCACAAAGACCTCTTCCTTCTTGCAACCCAAGACATCGGCCCAGTATTCCTTTGCACAAGGCAGGCCGGACAGTTCGCCATAGTTTCTGGCATCCACGCCATCCACAATGCAGTCCTTGGGGTCATTCAGAATGGTGAGAATATCGCTGATGGAATCCAGCTGAGCAGCAGAGGGCTTGCCACGAGCCATATTCAGGCGCAGGTTTTTGGCCTTCCATGCTTCAAAAGCGGCCAGGTTTTCCTGATACGCAGCTTCCATAGCGGCAGTGGTCAAATTCATGTTTATGAACCTCTTTTCAATTTGATGGTATTGCTATTATACATAACAATTCCGGAAAAAGCAACCATATAAACTGTATTAATTCCACAAAAAGAAACACCGAAGTCCTTCTTCAGACTTCGGTGTTGAAAGTATTAGTGGATTTCGTTGAGAGGCTCGATATACTGCTTTCTGCGGCGCTCCTTCTCTGCAAGATACACTTGGTCATTTCCAGCATGGATAGCACGCAGGTAATCGTAGTGATTGTGAAGGATATTCTTATCGCTTCTTGCCAGCATCATAACCGCAATTGAGGAGCACTGGTCGGCTGCACGTTCCAGATAGGTCAGTGCTTCCATAAATACCAGACCGGTGCTGACAGAGCACACGCCCTGCTTCAGGCGGGTCGTATGGCGATCCCGCAGAATCATGACCATATCGTCAATTACCTCTTCCAGAGGCTCTATGCGTTTCGCAGCCTCATTGTCGTTATCGGCGAAGGCCCGGATGGTCAAAGACAGAATCTCAT
Source organism: Oscillospiraceae bacterium (assembly GCA_020025535.1). GTDB lineage: Bacteria > Bacillota > Clostridia > Oscillospirales > Oscillospiraceae > Faecousia. The sequence continues at coordinate 32,331 of JAHHRY010000005.1, forward strand.
CTACCGCATCGAAAATCAGCTTCAGCTCACGCTGTGCCATATCGGAGAAATCTGCCTTATCCTCTACCAGCCGTTCGGACAGCTCCACCATATTGGTGGCATAGTCACCGATACGCTCAAAGTTAGGCACAGTCTGCATCAGCATATCCAGCTGACGGTCCTCACCTTCCGACTCGACTGCCTTGGAAAGGCCGATCAGGAAGCGGTCCGCTTTGTCTGCAAACTGATCCAGACAATCCTCATCGGTATTGATGATCTCCAGAGAAGACGGGTCATACTTACGGAGCTGGTCACAGCCACGGTGGAAGTTGGTTCTTGCAACTTCACCCATAACAGAAACCGCCTTTGTGGCCTCGTGAACAGCGACCGCAGGAGAAATGTAAAGATTGCTGTCCAGCGTCAGAAGTTCGGGATGGGGATAGTTCTCTGCCTTTTCTTCCTTCACAATGAACTTGGAAAGTGCAACCAGCTGATTGGTAAAGGGCAGCAGGACTACGGCAGTAATCAGATTAAAGCAGGTCTGGAAATCCGCAATGGAGCCGCTGTCCATCTCCCGAACCCAGAACGCTTCTCCGAACACTGCGTTATGCTGCAGGATGCTCATAACGATCATAAAGAGCACCGTACCGATGACATTGAACGCCACATGCACGATACCGGTACGCTTGGCATCTCTGGAAGAACCAAGGAAACAGTAGAAAGCCGTAATAATACAGGTACCGATATTGATACCCATGATAATGGGATAAATCGCCGCAAAGTTCAAAGCGCCCGTTGAGGATAGTGCCTGCAGCATACTGATCGTAGCAGAAGAGCTTTGAACAAGCACGGTCAGCACCAAACCGGCAATGATACCCAGAACCGGAACCTTGCTGAATTGTTCCAGAATTGAAAGGAATGCCTCCGACTCCTCCAGGCCGCTGACGGCGCCGGTCATGCTCATCAGTCCGGTAAAAAGGATACCGAAGCCCATGAAAATGTCGCCAACCGTTTTAGAGAACTTCAGCTTCACAAACATGATTAGAATAATACCTACAATCAGTGCAATGGGAGCAAGCGTAGAGGGTTTGCAGAATTCCAGGATCATGCTGCCGTTGGACTCAATATCCATCAGGCGAACCATTTGAGCGGTGATGGTAGTGCCGATGTTAGCACCCAATACAATAGAAACCGCCTGTTTCAGCGTCAAAACACCTGCACCGATCAGAGCAACCGCAAGGACAATGGTGGCAGTGGAACTCTGAATAACAGCCGTAACCAGCGTACCGGTAATCACACCAATCAGCACATTGCCAGTTACTTTTTCGAGGACGCGCTTCAGCGCAGCGCCGGAACTGTTCTTCAGGCCGTCACCCATCAGTTCGATGCCGTAAAGGAACATTGCCAGTCCGCCGAAAAGTTTGATAATGGAAAATATATCCATCATGCCAGCTCCCTTTTATCTATTTGCAGTACATTGACTCACATAGCTACAATTATATGTGAATGGGATGTAAAAGTATAGTCACAAATTCGACAAAATTTTTCATTTAAACAAAAATTTTATGCATTATCTGTTGAACCGAAGCCGCCCTGACCACGCTGCGTATCTGTAAGCTGATCCACTTCCTCGTATGGCAGCATCAAAACGGGGGTTATAACCAGCTGGGCAATCCGATCACCGCTGACAATGGTCTGAGGCTCTTCTCCATGGTTGTAAAGCACTACCGTAACCGGTCCGCGGTAATCACTGTCGATCACGCCCACCTTGTTGGCAGGTGCCAGTCCCCGTTTACAGGCAAGACCGCTCCGCGCATACACAAGTCCGGCACAGCCTCTTGGCACTTCAACGGCAATTCCTGTAGAGATCCAGGCAGTCTCGCCCGGTGCAATTACCACATCTTCGTCCACACAGGCATACAGATCTGCACCGGCAGCTTCTGCGGTTCCATAGGTAGGCAGTTTCGCATCGGAGCGGAGCTTTTTTACACGAATCGTATTCATCCTTTTAATCCCCTTCCATTCCCCTGCCAGTCCTCCCAGAGGACAATTTCACCTTTTTTGAGAGATTCCGGTACGTTGATAATTCTCTGATTGGAGGACCCCCGGAATCGCAGGGAAAGATTCTTCTTTTCTTCTATAAACGGACCATCCACCAGGACGTCCAGATAACTGACAAACTCTCTCGTCACTTCGGGGTCACCCAGACGGCCTGCCAGAATATCCCGGTCAAACAGGTATCCGGAAAATGCCCAGATGGATTTCTCCGGATATTTTTTCTTAACCTGCCGAAGGAACTTAACCAGTTCAGGCTGGTTCTGAGGTTCAAACGGCTCGCCGCCCAGCAAAGTGAGTCCCTGTACATACACAGGAGCCAGCATTTCAAGGATTCTGTCAGCTACCTCCTGCGTAAACGGCTCTCCATAAGAAAAATCCCATGCGACCTCGTTAAAACACCCCTTGCACCGGTGGGTACAGCCGGAAACAAACAGGCTCACCCGCACACCCGGGCCATTGGCTATGTCGCAGTTTTTGATTGTGGCGTAATTCATTCTCTATCCTCCAAAACACGCTCTAAGAACGCCGTTACCAGAGAACGGTATTCCTTCTCCGCTTTCAGATAACTGACAGCGTGTCCTGCACCTTCTACCAGCAGCAGCTCTTTTTTTGCGGTGCAGGCTTCGTAGCTTCTCTTCGTCATGTCGCACGGCACGAAATCGTCAGCCAGGCCATGAATCAGAACTACGGGCAGTTTACTATGTGCCAGTGTCCGTATACTGCTTTTCTCCCAGAGGCCGAATCCCGCAAAAACTCTTGCAAACAAAGCGGTAGCCCAAATAAACGGCCATGCCGGAACGTGAGTTTGCTGCTTAAACACTTTGGATATAATCTCTCCGGGAGAAGTAAAGCCGCAGTCAGCAACGATTCCCCGGGAATTTTTCGGCAGTTCCTCATCCGCCATAAACATAACCGTGGCGGCACCCATGGAAAGGCCGTTATAAATCAGGGGATATTCTCCGAACTTCTGGTTGTGATACTGTGCCCACTCCAGCATATCCCTGCTTTCCTTCACGCCGAATGTGATGAACTTTCCCTCACTTGTTCCATGGGCACGATGGTCGGGCATCAAAAGGTTCATCCCCATCTCGTGGTAGTAGTCGAAGATCATGGAAAAATCCACCAGACTGCCGCTGTGATACCCATGAACCAGCAGAACCGTACCTCTGGGATTTTCCGCAGGCACCCAAAGCGCATGAAGCTTCAGGCCATCCCGGCTCATGATATAATGATCCTGCGCATGATGTGCAAGCAGCCATTCATGTCCGTCTTTAATCAGGCTTCTGTACTTATAGTAGTAGGAATGTTCGTCATCTGCCTCTTTTAACCAATCCGGCTCCTTTCGCCGGGAACACGCGGCAAAAAAGGTGTATCCGCCGACTCCCAAACAAAAAGCAAGTATAATCGCAATTACAATCAAAACAGCACCCATATTAAACCCTTCTTTCTAATGGGAAGTGTGCCCATTTTTCTGCTGTCCAGTACATCCATAAGTGTTCATGCCGCGGATAATGCACATCCTGATACAACTGCGTCAATTTATGTCTTTCATTGTAACACATATCCAACTCCCCCGCAACGGAGTTTACAAAAATGTTACAGCAACTACAATGTGTATCTCTTGTCTTTTTTCATAAGATTGCTATAATAGTAATATTATAAGGATGCGAGGGATGACTATGTTTTCACAAGAACCGCATTGTCGGTATCATGCAAATCAATTGGGAGAAGTGATCTGCCAGATCCGTTTTCCGGAGATTTTGACCATTGAAGCCAATGTCCCCGTAGATTTTCAGGAGGCCATTCGTTCAGAGTTTCCCATTTATTCCCTGATGAAGGAATCCCCTGCTCCGACACTGGTAGGTACACCTGGAAATCTTACATTGCAAAACACCCCCCAGATCAACAATTACCAGTTTGTTAGTGCAGATGGTATGTGGCGTGTTAACCTCACCAGCAAGTTTATTTCTCTTGCCTGCGCTAACTACACCAGTTGGGATGCGTTTGCACAGAAACTGGATAAGCCTCTGGCAGCCTTTATTCAGATTTACCATCCTGCATTTTGGGAGCGGATTGGTCTTCGTTATCTGAACTTTATCTCCAGGAAGGCACTGCATCTGGAGAATGTCCCCTTCCGCCAGCTGATCAATTCCCGGTATCTGGGACTTCTGGCTGACGAAGAAGTTCAGGAAGCCGCAACCACCCGCTGCAGCGTGGATGCAGAAATGGCCATCCGCGGCGGATGCAGACTGAAGATTCATGCAGGCCCCGGTATGGTCAAGCGAAACGGTCAGTCGGATAACGAAGTGAAATTCATCTTTGATCAGGATCTGTTCACCGTCGGCAACCAGCTGCCCGTCAATCTGACTACCGGTGCACTGCAGACCCTGCATTCTCAGGCCTACGCCGTATTCCGCGGTGCCATAACCGACACGCTCCACAATGCTATGGAGCCCGAAACTATCTAAGGAGTTACGCTATGTTATATTTTGATTGGACGTATATCTATCTCGTGCTTCCATGCGTCATTTTCGCCATGTGGGCCAGTGCCAATGTCAACAGCACTTTTAAAAAGTATTCTAATCAGTATTCTTCCCGGGGACTTACCGGAGCCGAAGCCGCTCAGCAGGTTCTTGCGGCAAACGGCATCCACGATGTGCGTATCGAACGCATCAGCGGCAGCCTGACAGACCACTACGATCCCAGAACCAATGTGATCCGCCTGTCTGACTCCGTCTACGACAACACCTCCACCGGTGCCATCGGCGTTGCCTGCCACGAAGCCGGTCATGCAGTGCAGTACGCGCAGCAGTATTTCCCCATTAAGATCCGTACAGCCATCATCCCCATCACCAATATCGGCTCCAAGCTGGCAATGCCTTTGATTCTGCTCGGCCTGCTGTTTGGTGCTCTGGTACACTACTCGTACGCTATGGTCTATGCAGGCATTGCCTGCTTCGGTCTGTCCCTTGTGTTCCAGCTCGTAACGCTGCCTGTAGAATTTGATGCCAGCCATCGGGCAATTGTCGCCATTGAAAAAGGCGGACTGCTTACCGACAACGAGCTGAACGGCGCTAAAAAGACCCTGCGTGCTGCCGCAATGACCTATGTTGCCGCTACCGCTGTCGCTCTGGCTCAGCTGTTGAGACTGCTGGTGATTTTCGGCGGTGTCGGCCGCAGAAATGACGATTAATCTACAGAAAAGTCATAAAATTCGCAACATTTTCCGCCCCGGGATTGACTTCCGGGGCGGTTTTTTGTATACTATGACGGTATGACATTATATTAGCTGCCATGGCGGTTTCCGAAACCCCGGCAAATCCAAATATTTGACACTGTTTTAGAAAGAGGATTCAATCATGGATGAAATTCAGTCAATGTATCAAAACATGGGCTTGTCCCCTGCTGTTTATCAATTCGGTGAAAAGGCGCTGGAAGGCTTGAAGGAACGCTTCGCCGCCATCGACCAGATTGCTGAATACAATCAGGCCAAGGTGCTCTCCGCAATGCAGAAGAACCGTGTTTCCGCTACCTGCTTTGCTGCGACAACCGGTTACGGCTACGATGACGAAGGCCGTGACAAAATGGAACGTGTCTATGCCGACGTATTCCATACCGAAGCCGCACTGGTTCGCCCGCAGATTACCTGCGGCACCCACGCCCTGACCGTTGCCCTTTCTGCCAACCTGCTTCCCGGTGACGAGCTTCTCTCTCCTGTGGGTCTGCCCTATGACACCCTTCAGGAGGTCATTGGCATCCGTCCCAGTCCCTGTTCTCTGGCAGAGTATGGTGTTGCCTATCGGCAGGTTGATTTGCTGAGCGACGGTACTTTTGACTACGAAGGCATCCGTGCCGCCATCAACGAGAAAACCAAGCTGGTGACCATCCAGCGTTCCAAGGGCTACGCCACACGTCCTACCTTCTCCGTCAAGCAGATCGGTGAGCTGATTGCCTTCTGCAAATCCGTCAAGCCCGACGTGATCTGCATGGTGGATAACTGTTACGGAGAGTTCGTAGAAACCATCGAGCCTTCCGATGTAGGCGCAGATATGGTGGTTGGTTCTCTTATCAAGAACCCCGGCGGCGGACTGGCTCCTATCGGCGGTTATATCTGTGGTACCGAAAAGTGCGTCAGCCGCTGTGCATTCCGCCTTTCCGCTCCCGGCCTCGGTCAGGAGGTAGGCGCCAATCTGGGTCTCATGACCAGTCTGTTCCAGGGCTTCTTCCTGGCTCCCACCGTGGTTGCAGGAGCAGAGAAAGGCGCTATTTTTGCCGCAAGCCTGTATGAGTCTCTGGGATTCCGCTGTGTCCCCAGTGCAAAAGAGGTCCGTCACGACATCATTCAGGCCGTGGAACTGGGCAGCGAAGCCGGCATGATTGCCTTCTGCAAGGGCATTCAGGAGGCTGCTCCCGTAGATTCCTTTGCAGCCCCCATCCCCGGAGATATGCCCGGTTATGACAGTCAGGTCATCATGGCTGCCGGTGCTTTTGTTCAGGGTTCTTCCATCGAGCTGTCCGCTGACGGCCCCATTCGTGCTCCTTATGCCGTCTATTTCCAGGGCGGCCTGACCTGGTATCACGCAAAGCTGGGCATCCTCATGAGCCTGCAGGAAATGGTGAACGCCGGTCTGGCAACACTTTGATTTCTCAATACGAAAACCCCCGAAGATCATAGATCTTCGGGGGTTTTTGAATCAATCAATGATAATTTTTCCGATCGTTTCATAGCTTTGACTTCCAGCTCACGGCGAAGGGCATGGGATTTGTCCTCCAGCTCTTCCTGATATACCAGTTCCAGAGGTCCGCGGCCGCGGGTATACTTCGCTCCTTTTCCGGCACGGTGCGCCGCCAGTCGGCGTTCCACATCATCGGTAATTCCGGTGTACAGCGTACCGTCACCGCAGCGAAGAATGTATAAATACCATTTTTTCACTTCTTTATCCATAATGCATCAATGCCCGAAAGGATATTTGCGTCTGCCGATATTTTTCCGTCCCAAAATCCGATCCATCAGGATGAAAATCAGGTTACCCATCATGATCATAACAATCAGCATTACTTTTCCCAGCTCAGCATAATCCTCTGCAATCTGGTCCATGCCGAACAGCTTGAGCAATATGGTGTACATCACGGCGATCACACCGTTGAACAGCAGCAGCTTCCAGAGCCAGGAGAGCTTTGCCCGATCCAGTCTGGGCTTCACAATGGGGTAGTACCCCAGAAACAGGAAAATAGCCGCAGCCTCTTTATCCGGGTCCAGCAGCAGTGCCAAAAACGCAACCGCTCCATACCACGCCCAGGCGATACGAGACCCGCAGATTTTTTGGACAAGCTGCACCATGAAGATGCAAAGCATCGGACAGATAAAAGTAGACGAAGGCAGCAGCCCTCCTGCACAGATGATTACCACTGCCAGGGCTGCCAGTACGCCGCCCAGTGCAATTTCTTTTGCCGAATTGTGCTTCATAGAATCCCTCAGTCCAGTAAATGATAATCTGCCCTTATTATAGGGCATTTACGTCACCTTGGCAATGTCTTTTTTCGTTGACAGTCCATCCGATATAGGGTATTATGAAAACAGAACAAATTGATACCAAGAAAGGATAACTTATGGAAATTACAGTTGGTATGAAGGGTGAAGTGTCCACTCTGGCCGAGCGTGAGGACACCGCAGCAGAAGTTGGTTCCGGTTCTCTGCTGGTATACGCCACTCCCTGCATGGTCGCTCTGATGGAAGGAGCCGCCTGTGAGGCCATCGCAGAGGCTTTGGACGAATCTCAGACCACCGTGGGTACTGCTCTGAACATCGAACACATCTCTGCCACTCCTGTGGGCATGGAGGTTCGTGCCGAAGCAGAAGTCACAGCCGTAGAAGGAAAGGTTATTACCTTCTCCGTACACGCCTACGACGAGGCAGGTGAAATCGGCAAAGGTATCCACAAACGCGTAATTGTTTCCAGTCAGCGCTTTTTGGATAAGGCCTACAGCAAGCTTTGATTCTGCCTTTTCGCAGTTTGGAGTTTCTCTGTGAAGCTGGTCTCCGCGGCGAATACTTCATTGCACAATCAAAAAGGTCTGCTGTCTGTTTTTACAGACGGCAGACCTTTTCTTTAATTTCTGCATTGATTACGCCAAACAAAACCCCACTTGCCGTTCAGCTGTCTACACTGTCCGACAAGTGGAGTTTGCTTATAAAACCAGGATCGGGATATCGTCTGTTATTCCGTAACGGTTTCCAGAGTCATATAGCCTGTCAGGCAGATCCAGCCCTGCCGGATGCGGCCCCAGGTATCATTACCAACCTTAACCTGTTCCAGAATTTCCACGCGGTCACCAAAGTTCAGCTTGCCGACCAGTTTATGTCCGGAACCGGCGCCTGCACGGATATTGAGGAAATGATAACCGGTCAGAGTACCGTAAGTCTTGGTCACAGGCTTTGCATCAGGCTTGTCCGGGGTTACCGTTACAGTTTCCAGTTTGGTATATCCGGTCAGGTAGATCCAGCCCTTTTCCGTTCTGCCCCACTCACCGTTGCCAATGGCCACCTTCTCCAGAATCTCTACTCGATCCCCCATTTTGTAGACACCCAGTTTATCATAGCCGGTGCCTGTGCCTGCACGAATATTCAGCTCAGCGCAAGTGATGGTTGCAAAGACCTTCTCTGTAGTACCGGGCTTAACGGGTTTATCGGGAACAGTTTCCAGCTCGGTCAGTCCGGTCAGACAGATCCAGCCGTTTACAGTTCTGCCCCAGGTATCCTTTCCAACCTTCTTCTGCTCCAGAATTTCTACACGTTCACCTATTGTGTATGCGCCAACGATATCATACTTGATACCTGCACCGGCGCGGATATTCAGAACAGAGCAGGTAACTGTAGCAAACACCTTTTCCGTGGTTTCGGGCGCATCGGGAACATCGGATACATCTGGCACCTCGGGCACTTCCGGTTCTGCGGGCTTATTCGGTACGGTTTCCAGAGTCATATAGCCCGTCAGGCAGATCCAGCCCTGCTGGATGCGGCCCCAGGTATCATTGCCAACCTTAACCTGCTCCAGAATTTCTACACGGTCACCAAAGTTCAGCTTGCCGACCAGTTTGTTATGGGAACCGGCGCCTGCACGGATATTGAGGAAATGATAGCCGGTCAGAGTACCATAGGTCTTGGTTTCCGGTTCTGTCACGGGTCCGTCCGGCTTTACCATTACAGTTTCCAGTTTCATGTATCCTGTAAGACAAATCCAGCCTCTGTCAATTCTGCCCCAGACACTTTTGCTGTAGTTGACCTGTTCCAGAATTTCGACCCGTTCACCATACGCGAGTCGGCCAACGACCTCGTATTTGCTTCCTACGCCTTTCCGGATATTCAGGTAACTGTTGCCGACCAGAGTACCAAAAACTTTCTCTACAGGATCGGACTTGCTGGGAATCTCTCGCGTTTCATAATGCTTGCAATGCTTACAGTCGCGCCGCTCAATTCCCTTTTCGGTGTATGTAGGCTTCTTAACCACATACCATTCACCGTAGTCATGATCAGTAACAGGAATCTCTCGGGTCTCGCTGTGACCGCAATGCCTGCACTTGCGGACCTCCTCACCCTTCACCGTACAGGTGGGTGCCTTAGTCTGCTCCCACTTTCCGAACTTGTGCTCTACCTTCGAAACCTTGCGAACCTCTTTTTGGCCGCAAACAGAGCATATACGGGTCTCTTCGCCTTCCTCGGTACAGGTAGGTGCCTTAGTCAGCTTCCATTCGCCAAATTTGTGCTCCAGCTTCGGAATTTTGCGAACCTCTTTGCCGCCGCAAATGGAGCAGACACGGGTCTCCTCGCCTTCCTCGGCACAGGTGGGTGCCTTGGTCAGCTTCCACTCACTGAAGCGATGTGCCTCATACTGAGGCAGCTTAGAGCTATTGAAGTCTGTATAGTCAGACAGGCAAATCCAGCCGTTCGAGAATCTTCCCCAATAGACACCATCCACCAGCTCCACAGAAAGGATCGTCAGCTTGTGTCCTCTGTACAGCGTATCCAGATGTGTATACTGCGTGCCGGGTCCGGAACGGACCTTCAAAAACTGATTTGTTATGGTAGCTTGGAAGCTGTGAGCAAGCAGCGGGGAAATTTCCACTAAAAGATTTCTATCGATACGAACCCAACCGGATTCACATCTTCCCCACAGGACGCCAAACAGCGTATAGAGCTCCACGATTTGGATACGATCATTTCTTTTCAGTGTAGCTACCTTGGGATAACTGCCGTGAGGGCCGTTATACACCGGCAGCGTGTCTACACCTACAACCGTTGCATAGAACGGCAGCTTGGGCAGCTTGTCCTCCTCCGGCTGAACCGGGGGTTCCGGCTTTACAGAATCTTCTTTATAATCTGTATAGTTCAGGCAAATCCAGCCCTGTTCACATTTGCCCCAGGGTTCACCGTTTACATGCTTCACATTGGTGATTCCCAGCGTGGTACCTGCCGTAACGGTGGTGGCAATGGAATAGCTGATACCGGGGCCGGTGCGTACATTTACAATGTCACCGGTAACTTTTACCTTCACTGCACCCTCAGGAATGGAGGGATGCTGAGAATCGCCGGAATCAAATCCCTTTTCCCAGTGGGCGTACAGAGTCATTTCGTTGGTATTCTCATCGAGTACCGTCACCTTGACACCGCCGTCAGGAGCGGTGTACCAGCCAAGGAAAGTGTATCCAGAGTATGTAGCGGTCGCCAAAGGTACTGCATACAGGTTGCAGTCATATCCCTGGGCAATGCGGTCGCTCTTGCCCTCGCCGGCATCATAGACGACATAGCAATAGTTCTCCGGCACATGCAGGCTGTAAACGCCGTTGAGGAACATATTGACTTCCGTCAGTCTGCGGCGCATCAGTCCGGACAAAAATTTTCCGCCTGCGGCGCAGGCAGTAGTCATCTCCGCAATAAAAGTATTGCTGGTATCTCCTTTAACCAGAGCCTGTACCAACGCATTGTCCGTATACAGCCATCCGCCGCCCTTGTTATAGGACAGGCACACCAATGCGTCAAACTGGTTCTGTGTCAGCGTCAAATTCTTCTTTTTTGTAAACTTAACGACCTCTCTTGCGAATCCGGCAAGCTGCTTTGCAAACAGGGCTTCCGCTTCATCCATGGGGATGCCCTCTTTTTTGTAGCGCTCCAGATCCTCGTCCGGGCATCTGTTGCCAAAGCCAACTGTCCACTGTGAATAATCCCAGAACGGAACGGCCGAAAAGCTTTCCATACTTTTCAAATAATCCATACATTTCTCACTGGCAGTCATTTCAGGAACTGCACTGACATGTATGGGCACCATCGAAAACATGCCAACAGTCAATACAACTGCCAAAATGACACACAGCACGCGTTTGATCATAAGCATTTCGCTCCTTTGAAGAATATACTCGGAACATTATACCAATAATTGCAAACATATGCAACCTCTTTCTCCCATTATCGCCCCATTCTGCATATTTTCTGTAAGATTTGTCAAAAATTATGGTAATTATTGGAATTTTTTCAAGTTATGTGTGGGGGAATTCACAATTTGATTGCAATTATCCCACCGCTGTGCTATCATGGTGCTTACATTCCGAAAAGGAGGATTTCCATGGCTAATCGCAAAGCACTCATCGCTATGAGCGGCGGTGTTGACAGTTCGGTAGCTGCGTATCTCACGCAGTCCTCCGGGTATGAGTGCATCGGTGCAATGATGCACCTGCACGACATTCTGTCCACTAAGGATGCTCAAAGCGTAGCCGACCGTCTGAATATTCCCTTTTATATCTTTGACTGTACCAGTCAGTTCCGCCAAAAAGTGATGAACTATTTTGTAAATTGCTACGAAAGCGGTCAGACGCCCAATCCGTGTATCGTCTGTAACCGATACCTGAAATTCGGCGTACTGCTGGAACAGGCCTTGGAGCTGGGATGTCAATATGTAGTTACCGGCCACTACGCCCGCATACAGAAGGACGAAGACAGCGGACGTTTTCTTTTGTACAAAGCGGCTGATACCGCCAAGGATCAGAGTTATTTTCTGTGCTGCCTGAATCAGCATCAGCTGTCGCACACGCTCTTTCCTCTGGGAGAAATGTCAAAACCGGAAGTCCGTAAAATCGCAGATGACCAGGGCTTTATTACCGCAAAAAAGAAGGATTCTCAGGATATCTGTTTTGTTCCCAACGGGGATTATATGGCATTTCTGGAAGGTCAAAAGGGTTCTCCCTACCCCACCGGCAAATTTCTGGATCTGGACGGCAATGTCGTCGGTGAACACCGTGGTGCAGTTGCCTATACCTGCGGTCAGCGAAAAGGGCTGGGTCTTGCCATGGGCGAGCCGGTCTATGTCTGCAGCAAGAATATGCAGGCTAACACCGTCACCGTCGGCCCTAACGAAAAGCTGTTCAGTACCACGCTGCTGGCCAGCGACTGGAACTGGATTGCCTTTTCGGAGCTGAAAGAACCCATCCACGTCAAGGCTAAGGCCCGTTCAAGAATGATCGAGCAGCCCGCCACCGTATATCCGGAAGCAAACGGATCTGCCAAAGTGGTGTTTGACGAACCCCAAAGAGCAATCACCCCCGGACAGGCCGTGGTATTGTACGACGGCGATCTGGTTGTGGGCGGCGGCACCATCACCCAGGTGCTGTAACGTAAAAAGCTGCCATAAATTGGGCAGTGCTCGTAAAGCCCCAAAAATGCAAATCGGGACCCAATAACGAAAAACTGCCCGGACATTCAGATGTCCGGGCAGTTTCTTTCTCAAAACGCACCTATTTCCGCATAGGCGCATAGAAGCGTTTCCTTGGAAGAGGGAGCCTTGGATGCTGCCGCACCAGTGCTGAACATCAGACTGTTGGAATAGCCAAAATATGTCTGACAGTCGATTGTTTCTAATTTTCTTCTGTAAACCGCTCTAATTCTTCTGCATCATATGCTGTTGTCCAATGATACGGCTGCAGTTCGCGCAGTTCCACAAACAGTTGTTCCCCATTTCTGGTTGTAACACCGACCTGCACATCTTCCCCCCAGTACCTTAACCGTTCCTGACAGATACCGCATGGAGACAATACTTTGTAGGGAGAATTTTCATCATCCCTTACAATGCAAAGACAATGTGTGACTTTTTCGTTATATTTATGTGCCTCACACATGGCACCCACCTCTATGCACAGAGCTGCTGAACTATTGGCTGTTTCAATCGCTACACTGGAAAAATAGTGATCTTCCTGTGTACGAATTACAGCAGCACCACCCCAGCCTGTTGGATATCTTTTTTCAATCAATTCTTTGGCAATTTGGAGCATTCTATTTTCAATTACAGGATTTCTCATTCTATACCTCATTAAAGAAAATTTTGATCAGTGTAGCTGTCAGCTTTAATTCGATTATCTAACAGTTTATATTTTCATTATATATTATATAATCAACCCGTCCATGTGGCAACAGGTTCTTTCGTTACATTCACGGTATGCTTTATTCACTAAAAAGCGGCACCAAGGATCTGAAGTCTAAATCCTCGGTACCACTTTTCCTGCCTGACAGATGGTATAAAATTCTAACGGGTTCCTGTTTTTCCGCAGCTGTCCTTATTTGTAATTCGGAAAATATTCTTTGACAAAGTCTACTTTTTCAACCTGAAAACTCTTTCCGTTCAGATACTCCAGTTCTCCGGCATCGGTGGTAAAACAGAACGTCAGCTTATAGGAGTACAGCGCCTGATAATTCCGGCCGTATCTCTTATCCAGCTTTCCATACTTACCGTCTCCCAGAAGAGGATGTCCTGCATGGGCAAACTGCGCACGGATCTGGTGGGTTCTGCCGGTAATCAGCTCACACTCAACCAGAGAAAGACCGCTCTCAGAGGCCAGCACCCTGTAATTTGTCTGGCAGGTCTTCGCACCGGGCTGAGGCTTATCCGAAACAAATACCCGGTTCTGCTTCGCATCCTTGAAAAGATAGCCTTTCAGACTTCCCTCTCTGGGCTTCGGCGTACCTTCCACAATGGCAAGATACCGCTTATCCATTTCCCGGTCCTTGATTTTCTGATTCATAACCCGAAGGGCTTCCGCTGTCTTGGCAGCAATCACAATTCCCCCCGTGTTACGGTCAATGCGGTTGCACAGCGCCGGCGTAAACGAGTTTTCCTCTCTGGGACGCCATTCCCGCTTCTGGTAAAGATATGCCTGGATATGATCGATGAGAGTTCTTCCGTACTCCGCTCCGTCATGGGGATGCACCGCCAGTCCCGGGGCCTTATCCACCAGAAGAATATGCTCATCCTCGTAGACGATGTTCATCTTCGGAGTTGCTACCGTCAGATAGGCATTGTCTTCCCGGGGCTTGTCAAAGAACTCGTCATTGATATAGAGCTGCAGGGTATCGCCTTCTTTCAGGCGTGTGTCCCGCTCCACTCTGGCCCCATTGCATTTAATTCGTTTGATACGGATATACTTCTGTGCCAAAGAAGCCGGAAGCAAAGGCACCGCCTTGGCAAGAAAGCGATCCAGCCGCTGCCCGGCATCATTGGAACCAATTACAAATTCTTTCATAGCATCTGGCCCATGTTTTCATCAAAGTTTCGGTTAATCTGCTCTGTGAACTCCATCGCGGCGTTGTATCCCATCTTCCGCTGACGGTTGTTCATAGCCGCCACCTCCAGAATCACCGCCAGATTACGGCCTGGGGTGATGGGGATAGTATGCATGGGGATCTTTACGCCCAGAAGTTCCATATACTGTTCTTCCAGTCCCATACGGTCATAGGACTCCAGATTATTCCACGGAACGATGTTCACTACCAGATTGATCTCATTTTCCGCCTTGACTGCGCCCATACCAAACAGCTTGGCCACATTGATAATGCCAATGCCGCGAAGCTCCACATAGTTGCGAATCACTTCCGGCGCAGTACCTACCAGAGAATTTCCTGAAATCTGGCGAATCTCCACGGCGTCATCGGCAATCAGTCTGTGTCCTCGTTTCAGAAGCTCCACCGCAGCTTCGCTCTTGCCCATACCGCTTTCGCCGGTCAGCAGGATTCCCTCGCCGTAGACCTCCATCAGAACGCCATGGCGCGTGACACGGGGTGCCAGTGCACCGCGCAGATAGGTGATGACGGCCGAAATAATGGTACTCGTCGCTTCCTGTGTGGAGAGAATCGTGATATTGTGTTTCTTGGCCATGGCAACGCAGGCGGCATCCGGCTGCATTCCCCGGGCAATCAGCAGCGCAGGGCATTTGTAAGAAAACAGATGGTCAAATACACGATAGCGCTCTTCTTCCGTCAGCTTGCTCAGGTAGCTCATTTCCACATTACCCAGAACCTGCAGACGCATGGGCTCAAAATGATCAAAATAACCCGCCAGCTGCAGACCGGGTCTTGCCACGTCCTCCACAGTCAAACGGATTGAAGCATAGTCAGTGGATGCATAAAACACTTTTAACTGGAAAGCATCCACGAGTGTTGTAAGGGCCACGCTGTACGTATCGATCATTTTTGCCACCTCTTTCTTTTATGTTGTCTACATTATACTTAGGATTCGTCCGAATAGCAATATTTTTTCAAAAAAATAAAAAAATCTTAAAAAAATACTTGCATTTTTCGGCGATATCTGGTATCATACTCTAGCGCCTGTAATGGTGTCATTTCGTAAAAATGTTTCGGATGGGAGGTGCAACGAATGGCGAAGTGTGATTTTTGCGGTAAGGGTGTAACCTTTGGTATTAAGGTCTCCCACTCCCACAGACGTTCCAACCGTGCTTGGAAGCCCAACATCAAGCGGGTTAAGGCTGTTGTCAACGGTACTCCGTGCCATGTGTACGCTTGTACCAGATGCCTCCGTTCCAACAAGGTTGAGCGGGCTATCTGATTCCCCACTGTGGTCAATTACGGCATTGCTTCGGCAATGCCGTTTTATTTTTCCCGGTATTTTCTCTTGGGCAGTCTTTCCGGACATATGATCTCCAAAGGTGCCTTCCGTCAGATCCGCCGTTCAAAATTTCAGTTTTCCTTCCCCTCGCCGGCTAAATGCATAAATGCAAAAACCTCTGCAGCAAACTGCGCTGCAGAGGTTTTTATTATTTTACTGCTATGTTACAGCCATCCGGCATCCTCAGACTCTGCTTTGCGCTGCCGCATCAGCAAGCCCTGTACCATCTCCCGTGCCGGCTTTCCCTCGTACAGGACGGCATAGGCAGCTCCTACAATAGGCATTTCAACGCCCTGCTGTTTTCCCAAAGCCCATGCAGATTTTGCGGCATAGTATCCTTCTACCACGGCACCGACTTCCTGCATGGCTTCCTGAGGCGTCTTGCCGCTTCCGATCAGGATGCCACTTCTGCGATTTCTGGAATGCATGGACGTGCAGGTTACAATCAGGTCTCCCACACCGGCAAGGCCGGCAAAGGTATCCTTGCTTGCCCCGAGAGAAACACCCAGACGGGCAATTTCCGTAAGGCCTCTTGTCATCAGCATTGCCTTGGAATTGTCACCATAGCCCAGGCCGTCACTGATACCGGCACAAAGTGCGATTACATTTTTCAGTGCACCGCCCAGTTCTGCGCCAATCACATCCGGACTTGTGTAGACACGGAAAGTATCCGACATGAAGGCATTCTGAACAAACTCCGCCAATTTTTTATCCAGACAAGCTGCCAGGCAGCCGGTAGGAATATTCTTGGCAACTTCCTCAGCATGACTGGGGCCGGTGAGAACCACCACATTTTTGTGCGTCTCTTCCTCGACCACCTGGCTCATGCGTTTCAGTGTGTCCGCTTCGATACCCTTAGTGACAGATACCAGCACCGTATTTTCGTCCAGATACGGTGCAATCTTCCGGCAGACATCCCGAATCGGGAAAGAGGGACAGGCAATGACCACCAGTTCCCTGCCCGACACGCAGGCAGGATCTGCAGAGATTTCCAGCTCGTCCACCAGGGTAACGCCCTTCAGCATAGGGTTTTTCCGCGTATTGCGGAGCAACTCTGCCTTCTTGGGATCATGGGACCAAAGAACCGTTTTATGACCGTTACGGCACAGAGTAAGTGCCAGAGCCGTGCCCCATCCGCCGCTTCCTACAACTGCCGCTTTCATTCTTTTTTCCCTTTCTGTCCCATCTTGGACTCTGTGCCCTTGATCAGGCGGCCAATATTGGCTCTGTGCATAAAGATAGCCAGCAGGCACAGGAAGATGCTTCCGGCAACAATCCAGGGGTGATCCCAATACATCACCGAGAAACCAATTCCGAAACCAACAGCCGTCATCAGTGAGCCAACGGAAACATATCTGGTCAGCAGTACACTAACGGCAAAAACCGCAAGCAAAACAAGGAATATACGCCAATCCATCACCAGTGCAGCAGTCGCACCGCACATAATGCCTTTGCCGCCCCGGAATCCCAATGTTGCCGGGAAATTATGGCCCAGGGTAACCATAAAGGCACCCAGCATCTTTCCTTCCATTCCATAGCCGTACGGCTCCAGCAGCAGGCAGCACAGCAGGCAGGCCAGTGCAGTCTTACCTGCATCCACCAGAACCACAATCGCAGCACTGGCGCTGCCGTAATTACGGACAAAGTTCGTCAGGCCTGCATTGCCGCTTCCGTGCGTGCGGACGTCCTCATGAGCCTTCAGGTTGGAAACAGAAATTGCACCGTTGATATTGCCCAGCATATAACTCGCCAGTGCGCCTATGAGAATCGGATACCACATGCCTTATTCCTCCTTATCACCCTTCTGACGAATCGTGATTCGTACCGGAGTTCCTTTCAGCCCAAAGACTTCCCGGATCTGGTTTTCCAGATACCGCTGATAGGAGAAATGGAACAGCCGTGCATCGTTGCAGAAAATAACAAAATGAGGAGGCTTGGTACCTGCCTGAGTCATATAGTAAATCTTCAGTCTGCGGCCTTTATCGGAAGGCGGCTGGACACGAGCTGTAGCATCCGCCAGGATGCTGTTCAGTGCGCCGGTGGTGATTCGACTGGTATTCTGCTTGTGTACCTCCTGAATCACGGGGAACAGCTTGTCCACGCGCTGACCGGTAAGGGCGGACAGGAACACGACAGGCGCATAGGACATATAGCTGAGGCCATCCCGGATGTCCAGCTCCTTGTCCCGCATGGTATTGGTTTCCTTGTCATCAACGGCATCCCACTTGTTCACAACAATGATGGCCGCTTTGCCAGCCTCGTGCACAAGTCCGGCAATCTTTGTATCCTGATCCGTGACACCATCATTGGCATCCACCAGAATCAGGCATACATCTGCCCGCTCTATGGCGCTGATAGTACGCATATTGGAATACTTTTCGATGATATCGTCTACCTTACTCTTGCGGCGCATACCGGCCGTATCGATCAGGCAGTACTTACCTGTCTCGTTTTCAAAATAGCTGTCGATAGCGTCTCGCGTAGTACCTGCCACATTGGAAACAATGACACGTTCCTCACCGAGAATCCGATTCAACAGGCTGGACTTGCCAACGTTGGGCTTGCCAACAATCGCAACATGGATCAGGTCATCGTCCTCTTCTTCGTCTCCGCCTTCCGGGAACTGCTCCAGACACCAATCCAACAAATCGCCGGTACCGTGGCCGTGGACAGCAGAAACCTCGAACAAGTCGCCAATTCCCAGGCCATAGAATTCAAACACATCCGCATTCACATAGCCAATGGAGTCACATTTATTGACAGCCAGAGCAACGGGCTTGCCACTTTTGCGAAGCATCGTAGCCACATCCTGATCCGCAGCCGTCACACCGGCACGGACATCCACTACCATCACGATGCAGTCTGCCAGTTCAATGCCGATTTCTGCCTGCCGACGCATAAATTTCAGCATATCATTTTCCGTACCCGGCTCGATACCACCGGTATCAACCAGAGAAAACGTGCGGCCACACCATTCACAGTCGCCGTAGATCCGGTCACGGGTGACACCGGGGGTATCCTCGACGATGGAAACTCTGCGGCCGGTCAGCTTATTAAACAGCATGGATTTGCCCACGTTGGGCCGTCCAACGATTGCAACCAAAGGTTTTGCCACAGGGATCACTCCTTTCAAAGAGTTAATACTCATTCCTATATTATTTCACATTTTCGCCGCAAAAGCAACGATAATATGGGAAACTTATACTTATTTCGCAAAGCTGCTTTTCTCCAAAAAAGGAAAAAGAGGAAGGCTGCTCGCCTTCCTCTGCGCTTTTCCTGCCTTAGTCAGCCTTGGCGGCCAGGACCTGACGGCCATTGTAGTTGCCGCAAGCCTTGCAGGCTCTGTGGGGCATAACGGGCTCGCCGCACTTGGGGCAGACCGCTACGCTGGGAGCAGACAGCTTCCAGTTGGAGCCACGGCGCTTATCGCGGCGGGCCTTGGAGACTTTACACTTAGGGACAGCCATGGATGACACCTCCTTGGTAGAACTGCTTTTCAGACAGCATTCATTATGATTTTACTTCTCGAGAAGCTGCTTTAAAGCAGCAAAACGGGGATCGAGCTCCTTCTGGCAACTGCAGGGTCCATCGTTCAGGTTCTTGCCACAGCGGCAGCAAAGGCCCTTGCAATCTTCCTTGCACAGCAGCTTAGAATCCATATTCAGCACGAAAACCGTACGAATAATGTCTTCCAAATCGGCGCTGTCTCCCTCCAGAGGGAATACCCATTCATCTTCGTTCTCTTCGTTGCTCAGCTCCGTAACCAGTACCACATCAATGGGAATTTCCACATCGCGGGTAAACTCGGAAGCGCAGCGGTCGCAGACACCGTGCAGGCAGGTACGAACCGTACCTGTCATCACGAGCACGCCGGCAGTATTCCGGACAACGCCTTCGGCGCTGACAGGCTCTGTTACCGGACAGCAGGTGCCAAACTGAAGATCACTCAGATCGATACTGGTGGAGAAAGAAACGCTCGCACCGGGACAGTCTATTATTTTGGACAGTCCTAACAGCATAGTATCCCCCTCTTCACAGTCACTCCCAGATATTATATAGGCTTTTATGTCATTTGTCAAATGTTATTTTCAAAATAATTCAGGAATCTTCTTATTTTTTCTCGTCTTTCCTCCCGGCCTGATCAAACCCAGCAGCCAAAGAAAATCCTCCCTGTGTACCACCTGCAGCAGACAAAGCAAACTAAAGAGCATACCGACATAGGCAACGGTCTTTCCTATGGGATTTTCGATCATTCCCGCGCCCTTCACCGCAGCCAGCGTGGCTGCAATCGTCATGGCCGGTATCCATACCGGAATATGCATTCCCGAGATTTTCAGCAGAAGACGCAGGCTCAGCAGCGCATTTAGCAGATGCGAAACAAAAAAGCTGAAAAAATATCCCCGGATTCCATATGCCGGTAGCAGCAGATACAGCAGTACCAAATCCAAACCGGATGTCAGAATATTGTTTCGGACACAGATTTTCTGCTGTCCCAGTCCCTTTGTCATGGCATCTATGATTGCATCACAGTAAAGCATGGGTGCCAACAGCGCAAACCATCGCAGATACATCCCGGCCTCTTCTGTTTTATAAAGCCAAAGGCAGATTGGCTCCGAAAGCAAAAACAGGAGGCCGCCGCAACAGGCTCCGTAGAGCAAAGCCACCCGAAGACTCCGGCGCACCAGATACCGGATCCGTGTTTTGCTTCCCGCAGCGTTACAGCGTGCCAGCTCCGGAATCAGCAAATCCGCCAAGCCATACAAAATCGCTGCCGGAAACATCAGCACAGGAAATACCATACCGCACACAATTCCAAACTGCGCCAGTGCGTGCCCTCTTCCGGCATACAAAGACAGCCGTTTGGGTACCATCAGATTCTCCGTCGTGGAGATTCCCGCCTTCAGATCGTCCGCAAGCGCCAGCGGCAGAGCCGTCTGTGCCAGACGCTTCGCCATCGGAATTCTCGTCCCGGTCTCTTCTCTTTCCCGCACCCGTAGAATTGCCAGGCTTATCAACGTCAGCAAGCCACCCAGGCAACCACCCAGCACCACCGACTGACAGGCTTTTCCAATATCCCTCCCTGCCCAGAATACCAGCGCTGCAGTTGTAACTGCCATAGAGCAGAACTGCTCCGCCACCTCCACAGCCGCCAGTGTGCCAATACGGTTTGCTGCTGTAAAATACCCGGTCATAACACCGGTCAGGCAAGTAACCGGAAGAAACGCCGCAAAAAGGCGTATGGCTCCCACAACCCGGAGATCTCCAATCCAATATTTTGCAATGGAAGGTGCAAAGCCATATACCACTCCCCCGACGGCTCCTCCAAAGCACAGGCCGTACAGGAAACACGCAGAGAGTACCCATATTACGTTCTGCGGGCGTTTTCTGCCCAGTTCCTCAGCCGTTAAGTACATGGCGGCTGTCCGGATTCCGGCGATGCCCGCCGTCATCGTCAAAGAGGCCACCGACATTACCATCTGCAGTATTCCCACGCCGGCAGCGCCGATTCTGCCGGAAATAAACACCTGAAAGGAAGTGGACACCAGCCGCAGCAGTAAATTGACCCCCGTAAGTATCAGCGCATTGTAAAAGATATGTTTCCGTCGCTGCATTTCCATCCCTCCTCACCCAACGCTATGCGACAGCCTGTGGGAATTATGCCAACTTGTCTCCGGAGGGAATAAATAAATCGGAGCACCCCGTTTTCAGGATGCTCCGATCAGTCATATCAAATTACAGTTCTTTCAGGACTTCCAGCAGGAAATTCCAAGTACGTTCCACGGAAGCAATACCCAGCTTCTCACGGCTGGTGTGAATATCATGCATTTCCGGTCCGATGGAAACGCAGTCCAAACCGGGCAGCTTCTCACCAAACAAGCCGCATTCCAGACCGGCGTGGATAGCAACCACCTCAGGAGTCTTGTTAAACATCTGAGTGTACACACGAACCATGGTGTCACGCAGAACAGAATTTTCCTTATACTCCCATGCAGGATACTCACCCATCTGAGAATAGCTGCCGCCATAGAACTCCACCAGTTCCTGCAGCTTATTCAGCAGATCCTTCTTTTCCCGGTTGACAGAGCTGCGGACAGAGAAAGTCAGAGAAAGCTTCTCTTCATCCAGACGGGCAATACCCATATTCAGGCTGGTCTGCACCAGACCGGGCATGGCTTCGCTCATAGCCTGTACGCTGTTGGGGACGGCGCACAGCAAGGCGATAACCTTTGCAGTATCCTCAGTGGACAGTGCATTGCCGCCCAGAGCATCCACATCATAAGCCTGCACAACGGCCTCAGGCTCATTGTAGGTCTCGCGGACTTCCTTCTGCAGCTGCTCGGCGATCTCATTGATGCGTCCCAGATTTACGCCCATAGCCACCATCTTGGCCTCGCAGGAACGAGGAATGGCGTTATCCTTGGCACCGCCGGCAAAAGTGGTCAGGCACAGAGGAATCACCTTCTGGATACGGCTGAGGAATTCTCCCATCACCTTATTGGCATTTGCACGATTCTTGTGGATTTCCACACCGGAGTGACCGCCCTGCAGGCCTTCCACTACCAAACGCACACAGGGACCGTGGACAGCTCTTCTGGACACGGGCAGAGTCAAAGTAGCAGTTGCGCCACCGGCACAGGAGACAGTAAAAATACCCTCATCTTCAGAGTCGATGTTCAGCAGGGTTCTTCCCTTCAGCTCGGACAGATCAATGGAAACAGCACCCAGCATACCCACTTCCTCATCCACGGTGATAACCACTTCCAGAGGGGGGTGAGGAATGGAGCGGTCAGCCAGCAAGGCCAGTGCGTAGGCAACTGCAATACCGTCATCGCCGCCCAGAGTAGTGCCCTTGGCGTAAACATAGTCACCGTCGTGGGTCACATCCAGTCCTTCCTTGTCCATGTCAATGGGGCAGTTTACATCCTTTTCACAAACCATGTCCATATGGCCCTGAATGATCACAGGGGCATGGTCTTCCATGCCGCAGGTGCCATCTTCAAAGATGATCACGTTGTTATCTGCATCCTGACTATAACGCAAACCCTGCTCTTTTGCAAAATTTACCAGATAGTCGCTGATGATTTTGGTATTTCCGGAGCCATGGGGCATAGAACAGATTTCCTCGAAATAGCCAAATACATTGGCCGGCTTCAGGCCTGCCAGCTTGATTGCTTCCATAGTACATTCTCCTTTTTTAGATTTAATAATCTTCTGGTATCTTACCACATTTCCGTTCACTTGTCCACAGAGCAAATAAAAAAAGACCACGGGAAAACCCGTGGTCAAAGGATTTTAGATAAGGCTCAGCGAAAGGGTCAGCAGCAGCCATGCCAGTGCAATCCACTTGGTAGCGGAAGCCATGATGTGATCGAGGCTGCCACCCTTGTGCTTTCCCATGTAAGAATCGGTATTGCCGGCGATGGCGCCAGACAGACCAGCCTCTTTACCGGACTGCAGCAGAACAACAACAACCAGTGCAATGCTTGCAATAACCTCAAGAACAGTCAGGGTGATCTCCAGAGCTTTCATTTACTTAACCTCCCTCCGCCAGCGGCAATAGCCGCAGACCGCGGCAACATTCCGGGTATCACTCCAATTTGGAGCGTCTCATAATAACTAAGCCATTATAACATACTGTCGCAATAATTTCAAGTATAATTCGATCTGAATTTACTTTTTATTTTGTAACCCAATTTCCGGTAGCCAGGCAATTGAGATAGGCCTCAATAAAAGGATCCAGAGCACCGTCCATTACTGCATTGACATTGGACGTTTCGCAGCCGGTACGGGTATCCTTTACCAAAGTATAAGGCATAAAAATATAGTTGCGGATCTGGCTGCCCCATTCAATCTTCTGCTGCACGCCCTTAATGTCGGAAATCTTGTCGAGGTGTTCTCTCTCCTTGATTTCCACCAGCTTGCTGCGGAGCATACGCAGACAGTTTTCCTTATTCTGGAACTGGCTTCGCTCTGTCTGGCAGGAAACCACGATACCGGTAGCCTTATGAATCAGACGGACGGCAGAAGAAGTTTTATTGATGTGCTGGCCGCCTGCGCCGGAAGAACGGAATACCTGCATCTCATAGTCTTCTGCGCGGATCTCCACATCCTGAGACTCATCCTCAATATCAGGAATGACTTCAATTGCGGAAAAAGATGTCTGCCGGCGGGCATTGGCATCGTAAGGAGACACACGCACCAGACGATGGACGCCATTTTCACCCTTCAGGAATCCATAGGCATTTTCGCCTTCCACAAGAATATCTGCCGATTTGAGTCCTGCTTCATCGCCATCCTGGAAGTCCAGAATCTTATAGGAAAACCCATGGCGTTCTGCCCAGCGGGTGTACATACGGTACAGCATCTGGCACCAGTCCTGTGCTTCCGTGCCACCGGCACCGGCATGGAAACTGATCAAAGCATTATTTTTATCGTAATGGCCGGTCAGCAGAGTCTCCAGACGGCAGGTTTCCATATCCTCTGTCAGCTTGTCGAAACCTTCACGCAGCTCATCCAGCATGGAATCATCGTCTTCCTCGGCGGCCATCTCGCAAATGGTCATCATGTCATCCCAGCAAGCAGTCATCTTCTCGTACTTTTCGATCTTCGATTCAATCTGCTTGGTCTTTACCACAATTTTGTGGCTCTTTTCGGGATCATCCCAGAAGCCAGGTGCTTCCTGCATAGCGTGCAGTCTTTCCAACTCGTCACGGAGGCCTTTCAGATTCAGCGATTCCGCCAGCCCCATCAAAGCAGGCTTGCAGTCATTGAGTTTCTGCTTATAGCTGTCGAATTCAATATTCATACCCAAAATCTCTCCATTATCAAAGCATTTCAGTTTATTATATCCCAAATATCTCTCCATGTAAAGATATTTTTTCCATTTCCCGCAAAAAGAAGCCCGGATCACACCGCCGACCGGGAAGCTGCCCTGTACCTGCTGCGGACACAAAGTTTCCTGTGCAGAAATCTTCATGAAGGAGGAACCGCACAATGGATGGACTTCCGGAATATCCGCCTTTCTCTTCCGCGTTTGTTCACGAGAGATCGCACACAAAAACCGACTTCTGCGCCCGGATTTACCATCCTGCTGTGCTGTCCTTCCCGCCGGACAGCAGCAAAGGTTAAAATCTTCTCACTGCTTCCCTGGAAAAGGACTGCAAATACCGCCTGCATCCTGCATTCAGAATTGAAGTAAAAAGGCAAGTCCTATATGGTTTCATACAATATCAAAAAGGCAGGCAGAGGTTTTATCCTCTGTCTGCCTTTTGGGATTTCAGTGTTTTATATACCCTTTTGGGTGGAGAAGTTATCGACTGCTGGGGTACCAATCTTCCCCTGCAAAAATCATATCATCAACATCCTGTTCCAAATCCAACTTTTCGTTCATACATTTTCCTCCTTTCTATAGGCTCTACAGGCCGATTTTTCCATTATATGCAACTCATCGCAAAAAAGATGTAGATATTCATTGACAGAAAAAGATTTTTTCGTTACAATATTTAAGATATGCCCCAGTAGCTCAGTTGTATAGAGCGTCCGCCTCCTAAGCGGAAGGTCGGAGGTTAGAGTCCTCTCTGGGGTGCCATCTTGGGCCGAATGCCATTTTAAAAGGCATTCGGCTTTTTTCTGCTCAAAATCAATCCGTTTGTTCCTGCATCCGGTAAAATATATACAGTCGCCAAAAATCTGTATAGCATATCCACAAAAAAGCGAGCAAACAACAAAAAATACTCCTATTCCCCATTCATTAGCGGAATTTAGCCTCTTGGGACTAATGATGTATTACGACAGAGGGAAGATGAGATATACCAAAAAGTTACACAGGCAAATTCAAAAAGGAAAAAGAAAATAGTACAGTTCCATATGGAGGAATGTCGAACATACAAAAGCATCACCACTTGAAATTCGACAAGGACTCTGGCACTGGCGCAGATGCACAGTTTCCTGACAGAAATGAAATAGCCAAAGATGTGGTATTTTATATTATAGGGGTACTGGTGGAAAGAAACCAGCATGCCTCAAGCAACATATTGACCCCCATATCCCAGACTCTGCGAAGCTGTGGCAGACTATATGCTAGTCGCATATAGTGTCCGTTCTATACGGGAGTATTATTTCATGTCAGGAGCACTTTTTAAATCCGTCACTAGGTTTGGCGGTTACAAAAAACTCTATCCAGCAGTGGTCAGAGGAAAAAGAAAAGGAGCGGCTCCCCGAAGAGAGCCGTTCCTTCCGTAATTAACCGTGGTTGGTAAAGATTGAACAAAAAACACTTTGTTCAAATGACTGGCACCCATGTATTTGTAGTAACAAAAATCATGCTTTTAGCCGCCTTTTCCGTCCGTTTCCACCCAACATCTATCGGCAATACCATTTTTATCGAAAGAAATAGAAAATAGTTCAGCTGGTGTTGTTCCCAAAAAGCCCTTTCGTTTCGGCTTGATGATATAGGAACAGATAGACCGGTCGTATACTCCATCTGAACCAGCGACCTTGATGCATTTATAAAATTCACCGTATTTTTCAATTACTTCTTCCGAAGTTTTACCAATAATCCATTCTTCGTCATATTTATGCGCTTTACAGCCGGCAAGGGCAACCAGCATTGCCAGCGTCATCAATACAGCCAAGAGTGGCTTTAATCCTGTTTTGAACATTTACTAGCCTCCTTTAATACTTACCATGCTCCTTTTCTTGCGCTTTTACAATGTCACTTGATAAATTATAATAGCCATCATAATAACCAGATTCATATTCTTCATTGACTGCCATATCAGCTCTCAATGCCGCAGCGTACCATTTATTTCCCAACCAAGGTATATCAGCTCGCCAGCTAGTGAGAGCGTCGGCATGGTACTCAATATTACCCCTTTGGGAATTGCAATCTCGTTATTTTCGGCGGTATTGGCAATGAAGGATACATATTTTTCAGCAATCAGGTACGGACCTTTAGAAGTCGTCTTTGCAAAATAGGATGCGAGAATATTGCTATGTCTATAGACACCAGGCCCTGTCACTTTATCCAACGCCAATATCAATGCAGATATATTGCTAGAAGTGTGTTGAGTTAAACAATTGATCAAGCTTTCTTCTTCGAACATAACAAAAGATATTGTTACGCCAGGATCATTTCCATTACTTGATTCGAAAACGAGCCGACATTATTCCAAGTTACAGTTGACTCTGTCCAAGTATAATTACTTGTCAACGGATGAATATTGACAATCGCGCCAGCATTGCCTGAGCCATCTTTCATAAATAGCTCTACCTTCGTAATTTGGTTGGCACTAACGTTCTGATATTCACGGCTAGTCAAGAGTTTTGTCAATCGCATTGCCGTTCTACCGAGTCCATAGCTATGACCAGTGTTACCTGCGCGATTGTAAGGGAATGCACCGCAGTTGGTATCAGGATAACCAGAGAATACGGGTGCATCTTCAATGGCGCCAACGCCGTTTTTATTATCGGAAATTGTGAATGTCGGATCAATTGTAACAGGATAAACAGTAAGAGGGTCAGTAAGGTACGCTGTATCTACTGCCACCTGGAGTTTATACTGCCGTCCTGGAGCAACAACTTCCACGTTAAGAGTACCTTCAACCGGACGTCCAATGGCATCATACACCAGAATTTTGCCTAAATAGAAGATAGGCACTCCGGAATCATTGTTCGCTAAGTAGTATTCACCATCATTTTCACACAAAACCAAGCCATCGGTTTCCATTAAAAATGTAAAACTATTTATACCTGTGTATTCCGACAGAATAATGTCTTCTTTAACACCGGATAAGATGGGCGTATATTTCAAATGAATTGATGATCCAAACAAATTGTTATAAATTACAGAATTGCCATACAGAGTAGCACCGCACTTCTCCCCTTGAGGAGTCAACTTCAATTGGTGATTTTGATATTCCACAGTGATGCCATCGCTGTTCAAAAATACATATGTATCCAACTGTTCATCTTGTGGCAACCGAACAGTATGATTACCCTGATAAAACTGTTCCTTGTTGATATATTGGAAGAATTGGTCATCATCTGAAATCTGAACAATTTCTCCTTCCTCTCCCAAATGTACATTTCCATTTAGCTGAACATTAGACGGAGCATAGACATCGTTAACAGGTATATTGGTTTCGTCACAAGATACTGCCTTGGACTCGATCGGATGCCAGCCAATACAACTTATTAGTAAAAATAGTACTAATACCATAGATATAACTTTCTGCTTTTTCATGCTTTCAGCCCATTTTTTATTTTTAATTAAATGCTATTGGCAGATTTCAGTAAACTTCTAAAGCCACCTATCATAGGCAATGCCGATGTTTATCCCTCATTTTTTGCTTTCTTCTATTCCTGTTATACCTCCTCCTTTTTTGTTTTCAAACAAGTATAGTTATCGCCTCCTCTCATAATATAAATGTCTGCAAATTGTTAAAAAGTGACATAAACTTTATAGAAGGTTAGAAAATCAGCAAATTAGACAAGCAACAGTTTCTGCATTGCAGCACTGTAAACAATTGCTCAAAAAAGCTGTCTATGGCATCCTTAATACAGTTGTTTCGATAAAAGATCTACAGAGGAGCTGGAATACATTTGGGCAGGAAATGCCGATAAAGGCGGCATTTATTATGTCTGGACACCCTGTATACAAGCAGTACGATACTGCATTTCATTATGTTGTATCGAAGTTTCCTAAGTGGAAAGTCAGAGGTTAGAGTCTTCATTATTTTTATACTAAAACATAATCATTTTCGCCTGATTTATTTATAAGAATAGGCCCTGTAAATATAAATGACATTTTACTATTTTACGATTATTTTAAAAAATCACCGTAAAAGCCAGTGGGTGAAATTACGTTTTATCAGGCCCCACGCTGCCTGTCACTTCTCCCCTGTTTTTTGTGTCTATGCATAATACTGTGTTTTTATCCGTATAACATTACCCCCTCATGCGGTATTCTCCGCATGAGGGGGTATCTTTGCACATTGTCCTGGTTGGGCAGATCTGTCTGCTTTCCGAAAAGCTCAGAGATTGTTTTAAGAAACCGTAATATCCAAGCCCAGCTCCGTCGGCAGGAATCTGGGGCATACATTTTCCGAAGTGGCAACCACGGAAGCTGCAAGATAAGCACCGATTTCACAGGCTTCTTTCAGATTTTTACCATAAGTCAGGCCAACCGCCACACCTGCGCAGAAGGCATCTCCGGCACCGGTAGTGTCTTTCACATTGACTTTTCTGGCAGGGCAGAAACCGTGGTTACCGTTCCGGTCGGCATATACAGCTCCTTTTTCTCCCATGGTAACAATCATTCTGGCGATCTGGGCACGCCGCACCTTTTCTGCCACGATAGCTTCCATTTCTGCGGCATCCTTATCCATATAATCATCCGAAAAAAGGATGCCAGCCTCCTGCTGATTGCACACAAAGCAGTCCGTCAGCTGCAGAAAATCCCGGCGCTCCACCGCAATGCTCATATTGGCCACCACCGTATAGACAGGCTTGTGATATTTCTGCGCCAGTCTGAACACGCGCTTGACAATTTCCTTATCCATATCGATTTCCACAACAATGCTGTCGGCGTTTTCAAAAATCTCGTCTCCCTGCTCATCCAGAATATCCTTGATCGGACTGAGATCCGGGCGTCTGGAAATCGAAGCCGCCACATCGCCATGATTATCAAACACCGCCAGCCAGGTACCCATGCCATCCGACGTAGAGCGAATGTAATCGGTATTGACCTTGTGACTGCGAAGTTTCTTCACTACATCCAGTCCGGCACCGCCATCATCCACCAAACTCACAAAGGTAGGGCGAAGCTCTACATTGGCAATATCCTCCGCCACATTCCGGCCGACTCCGCCATGGATCTGTTCAATCCTGCCTACATTCCGTCCGGCAGGGATATATACATCCTCCGGATACCCCTTGATATCCACAAAAACAGCACCAATCACCACAATTCCCATAGTATCACCCTCCCGGAATGAATTTTCGCTTATTATACCACAATCTCGGCAAATTGCAATCAAATCCCCTGTTCTGTTTGACACCAATCGCAGCCGGCGTTATAATGGATGGTAACTTTCCAAAATCCTCAACAAGGAGTTTTCTATGCCGAATATCATTGAAATTCACGATTTTTCCCAGCCGGAACTGGATGTCTTCGCACGACTGACAGAGGCACAACTCCGTAACCGTCTGGAACAGGACAAAGGTCTTTTCATCGCCGAAAGCCCCAAGGTCATTGCCCGCGCCCTGGATGCCGGATATCAGCCGGTTTCCCTTTTAATGGAGCGCAAGCACATTGAAGGTCAGGCGCAGGAAATCATCGCCCGCTGCGGAGAAATTCCCATCTACACCGCCGACCGGGAGATTCTGGCAGCGCTGACCGGCTACGAACTGACAAGGGGCATTCTCTGTGCCATGCACCGGCCTCATCTGCCCAGCGTAGAAGAACTCTGTGTCAACGCCCATCGTGTTGCGGTGTTGGAGGGAATTGTGGACTCCACCAATATCGGTGCCATTTTCCGCTCTGCCGCTGCTCTGCATATGGATGCTGTTCTGATCACCCCCACCTGCTGTGATCCGCTCTGCCGGCGTGCCGCCAGAGTCAGTATGGGTACCGTATTTCAGGTTCCCTGGACACGAATTGGCACCGTGCCGGCCGATTGGCCTCACCCGGGCATGGAACGACTCCATAATTTAGGCTTTAAGACGGCCGCCATGGCTCTCAGCGACAAATCCGTCAGCATTGATGACCCGGTTTTAATGGCAGAAGACAAGCTGGCCATCGTACTCGGTACCGAGGGTGACGGGCTGGCAGCCCAAACCATCGCCGACTGCGATTATACGGTAAAGATTCCCATGTCCCACGGGGTCGATTCCCTGAATGTTGCCGCAGCAAGCGCCGTGGCTTTCTGGCAGCTGAGAGCACGATAACCCTCTTTGAAACCAAACATACAGGTACCAAAAACGAACCGATGCGAAATAAATCGCATCGGTTCGTCTGCATATTCCGGATTTGAAAGTATAGCCTTCTATTCCTCGCAAATATCCTGCAGGGTAAAGGGGATGACCTTTTTCAGATCCTCCAGCTTCAGTTCCACCTGATAACCGATTTTCCCCCCGCTGAATATCACAGTATCCAGTGTCCCTGCGGAAAGATCGATTACGGTCGGGAACAGCTTTTTCATGCCGATGGGCGAGCATCCGCCGTGTATATAGCCGGTAAGGGGCAAAAGCTCCTTGGATTTCAGCATTTCAATACTTTTTTCCTGAACCGCCCTGGCTGCCTTTTTCAGATTCAGTTCCCGGCAGACAGGAAGTACAAATACATAGTTTTTTCCGGAAGCCGCCGTCGTTACCAGTGTCTTGAAAACCTGGTGCGGATTTTCTCCCAGGACTTCAGCCACATCCATGCCGCTGACGGCATCGGTCTGCACATAGCTGTGTGCCTGATAAGGCACCTTCTTTTGATCCAGAATCCGCATTACATTTGTTTTTTCCATTGCTTTTTTCATATTCAGCCTTCATTCTCCGCAGAAGCAAAATAAGAATCCACTCCGTCCGCCAGACCCAGCGCAATTTTCATCTGGTATTCTTCAGTTGCAAGGAGAAGGTCTTCCTCCCTGTTGGTCATGAATCCCACTTCAATGATACTGACCGGCACCCGACACCAGTTGATGCCGCTCATCCTGTCCGTTTCCGCTACGCCCCGTTTCTTTGCGCCGGTACGGGCTGTCAGCCCCTCCAGAAGGCTTTCTGACAGCAGACGGCTCTGTGTATACAGATTGCCGCAATAGGGGTTGTTTTCTGTCTGACAGAGCGCTGTGGCTCCGTGAACAGATGCATCCTCGCTGCCGTCAGCATGAATGCGAATAAAGGCATCTGCACCGGCATCATTGGCCATTTCCGCCCGCTCGGCATTGCTGATATTCACATCCTGCGTGGTACGGATCATCAGAACTTCATAGCCCCGGTTTTCCAGTTCGCGCTGAAGGAAAAGTGCTATTTCCAGTGCAAGCTCGGACTCCCGCAATCCGCTGAACCGTCCATAGGTGCCACCCGATACTTTGTATTTCATTTCGGAAGAGCCCGGAGCCACAGGCTCCTTTTCCAGATTGGCTTTCCCCTGATGTCCGGCATCAATGGCGATGAGCTTTTTCTTTGCCGGTACTGTTTCGGTGGGAGCCGTTTCCGCAGGCTTCGTTGCAGGCTGCGTAGGCAGGACAGTCGGCACCGTTGCAGGAACGGAAGGTGCTGCCGTCGAGCCCGCAGTTGGGCCTTCCGTCGACTGCGTGCCGGAAGAAAAATCTGCTCCCGGCTGACTCACACATCCCCATAACACGGAAACGGACAGCAGCAGAATACACATTTTGATTATCTTACCCTGTTTCATATTGATCGCTCCATTCATGTCAGTTGAAAATACTCTGTCAAAAATCTTGCAACACCATCTTCGTCGTTGGTGTACGTGGAAACATGGGGACATAGGGAGTGCAGGCTTTCTTTTGCATTCTTCATCAGGACTCCCACGCCCGCTTCCCGGATCATGTCAAGATCTCCCAGATCATCTCCAAATACCAGAAAATCCTGCAAATCCGCCCCGGCGATTTCTGCCAAATTGCGATTACCCCGGGCCTTGGTCGCTTCCTTGTGGTTATAGCGTTTGAAATCACCGCCGAAATAGGAAACATATGCAAGATCGTATTTCTCTGCCAAAGCCACAGCCGTCTTCTCATCCCTGATGGATGCAACCACTTTCAGTGCCGGATCAGAAAAATCCCGGGCAGCAAAATCAAAGTACACAGCATCCTGATTCGTATATTCTTCGTTATTGGTATACAGGTGTTCTTCCGTCTGAACGGAAAACACCCGAGTAACGCCGAGCAGTTCCTCAATCATCTGCCTGACAACGGAATTGGGGATTTCCGCTTTGAAAATCACATTTTCTCTGCTGTCGAGAATCAATGCACCGCCGTTCAGTATCGCATAATCCGGCTGAATGCAATCAAAGAACTCCTGATTGAACTGCTTGCTCCTTGCGGTATTTATGACAATTCTGTGCCCCATGGATTGCAGTTTTTTCAGAACGTCCAGGGTAAAACCGGTCACTTTTCCGCTGCCGTTCAGCAGAGTATCATCCATATCAAAAACAATATATTTCATTTTATATCTCCATGCAGTAGCAAATCGCTCCGCATTATACCACATTTTTTCAGATTTGTCACGGCAGCTTTTTCAAAAACAAGGGGACCGGATCTAAAAATCAAATCCGGTCCCCTATAAAATATATCTCTTTCAATCAGGACTCCCACATAGTGCAGCTTTATTTGCTGGCCATTGGAGACATCCACCGGGATAGGTTGCCGCTTTGATGTAAAGCGCTTTGTCATTCCAACACAAGAAAAACAAGAGCACAATGCGCTCTTGTTTTTCTTAGGAGGTATTCTATTCAGCCAATGCCGCTCCCAACGACTTGCAGGCCGCTAATGCATCATCGTCGGGTGCTTCCTGGCAAATTACACTCTCGCTGACCAGAATGGCGCCGCCCTCCCGGCACTCATCTTCCCAGTTGCGCATCCACTCTCCGTCTCCCCATCCGTAGGAACCGAAGAGAGCGATCTTCTTGTCTTTCAGGACAGGAAGGCAAGCTGAGAACATGGGTTCAAACTCATCTTCCTCCAGCACTTCCGCTCCCATAGCAGGACATCCAAAAGCAATGGCGTCATATTCAGCCACCATATCAGGAGAAAATTCTGCCGCAGGAATCAAGGTCGCACCTGCACCATTTTCCTTGATGCCGTCCCCAACTGAGGCAGCCATCGCCTCGGTATTACCTGTGCCACTCCAAAAAACAACTGCAATTTTACGCATTTCACAATCATCCTTTCTTATTTATTGATCAACAAGCTACTGTAAGCCGTTCGATACTTTTTCCTTTTTCCCACAGGGAGCAGTAGATATCCGTACATTTCTTATACTTTGCGAAGGTCTTTTGGGCTGCAACTTCATCGCCATAGACCTTCCAGCAACCTACGCATTTTTGATTGCTGGCTCTGTTCTCAATAAAGCCCCAAACATCCTCCGGCGGATAGCCCAAAAACAGGCCTACCTCATGCGGAAACTCCTCGCATTCCTGAAAACGTCCCATCAGCTGACAGATACAGGGCTCCACACGCATCTCCCTGTAGCCCTTCTTTTTCAAAATAGCAACTGCCATCTGATTCTTCAGAACCTTTTCAACCGCTTTCGGACGGAATACATAGATCAAAGCACGTCCCCGGCTGCACTTGAGGATCAGTACCCGCACTCCCTTGGGAGCCAGCACTCGGTTGGCCTGGCGAACGTCATCCAAAAGCTCTTTCATGGAATGAAAAGCACAGGAAAACATACTGCCGGGCTTCATCCCCGCCAGTGTCGGCGAGCAGTGCCTAACAAACAAATCATCAGACATAGGCTTCCTTTCTCTTAGTTAGCAATTGCTAACTAACGGTTTTTATCTTGGGAGG
This sequence comes from Oscillospiraceae bacterium, assembly GCA_020025535.1. Lineage (GTDB taxonomy): Bacteria > Bacillota > Clostridia > Oscillospirales > Oscillospiraceae > Faecousia. Next base: position 66,829 of record JAHHRY010000005.1, read on the forward strand.
TGCAATTGCTGCACCTCCCAGCAGGAATTATTTATGAGATTGTGCGGTGCATTTACTGCAGCAGCCACAGCTGGCACAGTTTCCTGTGCATCCGCCCTTTTTCTTTGTCTTTCGTATGGAGCGGACGGCGAAGAACACTGCTACAGCAAGCAGAGCAATAATAACCAAATCTCCAACAGCAGGCATAGTTATTTCCTTTCTTTATTTGTGGGCCACGGAGCGTTCGCTCAGAGTGTGTCCCTCCTTGGAGGTATAGCCCTTGCGAACCAGCAGGTAGATAAGGCCAATGAGTGCTGCAATAGCAACTACAGTCAGCACGCCGAAGGTAGCTTCGCCGGTGAACAGTCCGCCAATCTGGTAGACGATCATAGCGATCACATAGGCAAACAGGCACATATAGCCGATAGCAAAAGCGGTCCACTTACCGTTATTCATTTCTCTCTTGATAGCACCCATAGCAGCGAAGCAGGGAGCGCAGAGAAGGTTAAAGATCATGAAGCTGTAAGCAGTGATGGTGCCGAAGTCCTTGGCAACCAGAGGCCAGATTTCCTCGCCGTTTTCACTCAGCTCACCAGCATAGTGGTACAAGATACCGAAGGTATTGACAACTTCTTCCTTTGCAATCAGGCCGGTGATACTTGCGACGGTTGCCTTCCAGGCCATGTCACCGATCCAGCCCAGGGGATAGAAGATCCAGGCAATTGCATTACCGATAGCTGCCAGCAGGGACAGGTTCTGGTCCTCGACAGCGCCGAACACGCCATCAACAAATCCGTAGCCCTTCAGGAACCACAGAACAATGGAGGACAGCAGAATTACGGTACCGGCACGCTTGATGAAGCTCCAGCCACGCTCCCAGGTTGCACGCAGGAAGTTGGAAGGAACAGGCAGATGGTATGCAGGCAGCTCCATAACGAAGGGAGCAGGCTCGCCGGCAAATGTCTTAAACTTCTTCAGGATAATGCCGGAAACGACAACGGCTGCGATGCCGATGAAGAATGCGGAGGTTGCCACCAGCGGAGAACCACCAAAGACAGCACCGGCAAACATACCAATGATAGGCATCTTTGCACCGCAGGGGATGAAACCGGTGGTCATGATGGTCATTTTGCGGTCGCGATCCTGCTCAATGGTACGGCTTGCCATAATACCGGGAACGCCGCAGCCGGTAGCCACCAGCATGGGAATGAAGGACTTACCGGACAGGCCAAAACGACGGAACAGACGGTCCATAATAAATGCCACACGGGCCATATAGCCGCAGTCCTCCAGAAGGCTCAGCAGCAGGAACAATACCAGCATCTGAGGAACGAAGCCAAGAACTGCACCCACGCCTGCTACAATACCATCCATAATCAGGCCGTACAGCCAGCCGCTGACACCCAGAGAGGTCAAAAGCTTATCAAACAGGTTGGGTACCCACTCGCCGAAGAGCACTTCGTTTGCCCACTCAGTACCCATGGTACCGATACTGATCTTCCAGCTGCCCATGGCGATGGCATAGATCAGGAACATGACACCGACGAAAATCGGCAGAGCCAGGAAACGGTTGGTGACGATTCTGTCGATCTTATCCGAGGGGGACAGCTTTCCGAGGGTCTTCTTCTTATAGCAGCTCTTCATGAGCTGTGCAATGTAAACATAGCGCTCGTTGGTGATGATGGACTCGGAATCGTCATCCATCTCCTGCTCAACTGCGTCAATGTCTGTTTCGATATGTGTTTTGGTCTGCTCGCTGAGATTCAGTTTCTCAAGCACTTTTTCATCGCGCTCGAAGATCTTGATTGCATACCAGCGCTGCTGCTCTTCCGGCATGGAATGTACGGCAGCTTCTTCGATGTGAGCAAGGGCGTGCTCCACAGAGCCGGAGAAGGTGTGCATGGGAACGGTCTTGCCTGTTTTGGCTGCCTGAATGGCAGCTTCTGCAGCAGCCATTGTGCCGTCGCCCTTCAGAGCGGAGATTTCGATAACCTTGCAGCCCAGTGCCTGGGACAGGGCATCGGTCTTGATGACATCGCCTCTCTTGCGGACCACATCCATCATATTGATGGCAACGACCACAGGAATTCCAAGCTCTGTAAGCTGGGTGGTTAAGTATAGGTTACGCTCCAGGTTTGTACCGTCTACAATATTCAAAATGGCGTCGGGCCGCTCTCCGATCAGATAGTTCCGGGCTACCACTTCTTCCAGAGTGTAGGGAGACAGCGAGTAGATGCCGGGAAGGTCTGTAATAGTTACATCGCTGTGCTTTTTCAGCTTGCCTTCCTTCTTCTCTACCGTAACGCCGGGCCAGTTGCCTACGTACTGGTTAGCTCCCGTTAGTGCGTTAAACAAGGTGGTTTTACCACAGTTAGGGTTGCCCGCAAGGGCAATACGAATTTCCATGTAAATCCTTCTTTCCGTTAGCAAGCGCTAACTACTGATGAAAATAAATCAGGAGCCTCTTGCTCCAGGCAGTAGACCGTTTACTCGACCTCAATCATTTCCGCATCGGCCTTCCGGAGGGAAAGTTCATAGCCGCGAACTGTGATTTCCACCGGATCTCCCAAAGGAGCCACCTTGCGTACGTATATTTCTATACCCTTGGTAATGCCCATGTCCATAATGCGGCGCTTAACGGCGCCCTCGCCGTGCAGTTTGACCACCTTTACGGTCGATCCAACCTTTGTTTCCCGAAGTGTTTTCATTCTCCTACCTCCTAGATTATATCATGATTTTCTGTGCCATTTCCTGGCTGATTGCTACACGGGATTCCTTCACCTTGACAATCAGATTGCCGCCGATGGTATTGATGACGGATACACTTCCCCCTGCAACAAAACCAAGGTTTTCCAAATGCTTTTTTGTCTCCGGTTTTCCGCCGATTTTCTTGATAATATTTTCTTCACCGATATCGGCAAATGTAAGCGGCATCATAGGCACACCCCTTTTTATAATTCTATATAGTTAGCTAAAACTAACAAGATTACTGAATCAAACGGTTAGTGAAAACTAACCGTTTTGGATTACATTTGGTTAGCGCTCGCTAACCCTGTGTTATAATAGCCCAACAGGAATGATTTGTCAAGTACTTTTTTTACTTTCGTTCCTCTTTTTGGGGAGGCTGTGTATTCCCCTTTTTACGGACGCAAAATCAGCCCCCTCAATCAAATATCTCAGCGATAATCACCAAACGCAAAAACGGCAGGCCCCATAAAGGCCTGTCGTTTTCCGGCTATCTATAGGATGGACTTATTTTACGTTTTCCATCAACTCCAAAATAATTCCATCGGGATCTTTGAAGTATAGCGCCTTGCTTTTACCAAAACCGGACGACGTAAAATCAAAAAACTGCGGCGCAGATAAGCACTCTACATGATTGGCTATTAAATGCTTATATACGGCATCTATGTCGCAAACCTTAAAGCAGATTTCCGAGATAGATGTTTTTGCAAGTTTGGAAGCATCCGCTTCAGCTGTTTCACTTAAAAACTGTATCAATTCTATCGGCGGAGCCATGACCTCTTCGCTCCCGTTCAGGTATGCCACCCGCACTTTGCAATTTTCCCGGTCAAACAGCAGATCGGTCTCTTTTCCTTCCATGATCAGCTCGCCCTGAAATGTCAGTCCCAAAACGTCCCTGTAAAATGCAACAGACCTTTCCATATCACTAACCGTTACACCGATGTGCATAACTTCCTTTACCATATAAAGTTCCTCCAGTCCTATTTTTTAACAGAGTATATCAGTTGAATGATGGCTTCCTCTTTTTCCATTTCCTGATCTTTGTTCTGAATGTCCCAAAAGGTGCAACAGTATTCACATGAATAAATTTATAGACTTCCCATACTGCCGTTTTTGTTGCCTCATCCGCCCAAGCCCTTTGATGTGGCTTAAACAGCTCGTCCTCTGTCATAGAGTCAATCATTTCATAGATAGCATTCACATTTTGATTCAATGCCGATCTAAGCTCTTCCAAGCTCATAGGGGAATAAGTATCTGTAAACCATTGATATAATTCCCCCAGTTGGTTCCACTTAAATTGTTCTGATGGCGTGCGAACCTTCAGCCCCAGTCTTTCATCACGTTCCCACTTTAACAAGAGGGACGTCCAGCCGACCTGATACGCAAGATTTTCAGCAGGCGTTCTATCCACTTCTTCGCATCTTTCATCCTTGCATTCTTCTGGTATGTCATCAAATTCTGAGACATATTTGCCATAGGCTTGTTTAATTGCATCCTTTAGTTCTTCTTTCGTTCCATATACTCTCAAAAAAAGATCACCTCTGTAAAGCCAAAAGATTTCTACTGCTTATCACTGTTAAGTATATCCCATATTCAGTATTTTTTCTACACAGATTTAAAGCACGGTGGCAAAGAATTGATTGGCAGTCCGGCTCAAAACACAAAGCCAAACCGCTGCACGCCTTTGCGTGCCTGCCGGATTTCAAGTGCGGTATCAATAGCGAAGCCATCTTATAGAGCGTTGTACTGCCTTCACAGTTCCCCTGCCCTGTATATTTCAGGGCGACATTCGTCCGTGCAGCTATAGCAGATGAATCCGTCCCACAAAAAGCATTATCCCATTGACAATAGTCCGTAATTGGACTATAATATAAAAAAGTCCGGTTACGGACTATATGCAGACAGCAAATTATTCGCAGCAATTGTCAGGAGGATTTACAATGGATAACAACACCGGTGCAATCAGAGTATTAAACGAGAATCATATCGAATACTCCATTTGTGAATATCCTGAGGATGGTCCCGTAGCAGCGGTGGATGTAGCTGCCTATTTCGGAGATACGGCCGACCGGCTGTTTAAGACACTGGTCACCACCGATCACAAAGGCGGATACTATGTGTTTTGTCTGCCCGGCGAGAAACGGCTGGATCTGAAAAAAGCAGCAGCGCTTGTTGGCGCAAAAAATCTGCAGATGCTGAAACCGGATGTTTTTCAGGAACTGACCGGATATGTGCACGGTGGATGTTCTCCTTTGGGAATGAAAACGATTCTTCCCACGGTGGTGGATGCAAGTGCTCAAAAATGGGATTCCATCTTCCTTTCCGGAGGAAGAATCGGTCTTCTCATTGACCTTGATCCAAACGTTTTAAAAACTTTGGTGGATGCCAAATTTGAAGATATTACGAAGGAATAATTTGAATTGCGAAAAAGAAAGGAAAAATCTATGGAATTCAAAGAATTAGCAGAAAAAAGATACTCCTGCAGAAAATTTTCTGACCGCAAAGTCGAAAAGCATCTGCTGGACCAGATCATAGATACCGCAATCGCAGCTCCCACGGCAGTCAATGCTCAGCCCTATAAAATCTTTTTGATGGATTCGGCAGAAGCAAAGCAGAATATTCACAAAGCGACCCGCTATACCTTTGGTGCAGACACCTTTCTGGTCATAGGCTGCCGGGAAGACCTGGGATGGGTAAGGCCTTCTGATCACCGGAATTTTTCGGATGTAGACGGCAGCATTGTTGCAACCCATATCATGATGGAAATTTACGATCTTGGGCTTGCAACCACCTGGGTCGGACACTTTGATGCTCCTCTCCTGAAACAGCTGTATCCGCAGATGGCCGATTACGATTTAATTGCAATCTTCCCCATCGGTTACGCCGCAGAAGACGAGCAGCCTTCTCCCAGACATTATGACCGCAAAGGACGGGAAGCCGTTCTTGAAATTCTGTAACGGCGCACAGCTCATTTTAAGGAAGGTTCAGAATGAATAAAGAATTGTCCAAATGGAACAGACTGATCAAAAAACAGGATGAGGTGTACCACCGGTGCGCCAAAAGAGCCGGTCTTGCAGATGCCCAGTTCTGGGTTCTGTATGCCCTCTGCGAGGCACAGAAGCCGCTTTGTCAGAACACATTCTGCGAAAACTGGTGCTATTCCAAGCAGACCGTTTGTACAGCAGTAGCCAGCCTTGAGAAAGCAGGCCTTGTGCAGCTTGCCTTTGCAGAAGGCTCCCGCAAGCAGAAAGACCTTTTCCTCACCGAAAAAGGAGAAATGTTCTGCGATCAGCATATACGATCCGTGCTGGAAGCAGAAGAAAAGGTCCTGCAGGCGCTTTCCGGTGAGGAACGGGAGCGTTTTTTTGCCGTGCTGGAAAACCTGCTGGACGGGCTTGACAGAGAACTGTCCTGAACTTCCGGGCGTATGTGCTCCGCACGGAAAAGCAGGCTGTACATCAGAAGTACATCAGGCGGACGAAGCTTTTGTACCGCCATTGTCACGCCATCCCGTATGATGGATTACACATTGCAGAAGGAAGGTTTATCATGCTGAAAGACAAAATTTGTGTTGTGGACGCGACGCAAAACAATTTAAAGCACGTTTCTGTGGAGATTCCAAAGCACCAGATCACCGTGGTTACCGGCGTTTCCGGTTCCGGAAAAAGTTCTCTGGTGCTGGACACGATTGCGGCGCAGTCACGCAGAGAACTCAATGATACATTTCCGAGTTTTGCTCAACGGTATCTGCCCAAATACAGCCGTCCCCATGTAGGACAGATCGACAGTCTGCCGCCAGCCATTGTCATCGATCAAAAGAAGCCTTCCGGACAGGTTCGTTCCACTGTCGGAACCTATACGGATACCTATTCTTTGCTGCGGCTGCTGTTTTCCCGTGTGGGTGAACCTTTTGTCGGATACTCTGACGCCTTTTCCTTTAATCATCCGCAGGGAAGATGCCCGCGCTGTGACGGGCTGGGAGAAATTACGGAGCTGGATGTTCATAAGCTGGTGGATTTCGATAAGTGCCTGAATGATCCGGGCGTGATCCGCTATGTTGCTTATGAGCCGGGACAGTGGCACTGGCTGTATTACGGCGCGTGCGGATTATTTGATCCCAATAAGAAAATCAGGGATTTCACGCCGGAGGAACTGGATCTGTTCCTGTATCAGGAACCAATGACTCTCAAGAATCCCCCTCCCGAGTATTACAAAAACGGAAAATACGAAGGTCTCATGTACCGGATGAACAGAATGCTGAAGCGGGACGACGCCAAAGTACACTGGAAAAAGCTGGAGCCTCTGGTGACCCAGGGGGTCTGCCCGGAGTGTCACGGTGCCAGATTGAACGCCTCCATTTTGTCCTGTAAAATCGGCGGCAGAAACATCGCCGAAGTTACAAAAATGCCTCTGCAGGATATTCTGGAATGGCTGGAGCATATCCAGAATCCCATTGCCGTGGATATTATCAGCTCCCTTAGAAACAGAATTCAGGCACTTATCGATATTGGGCTGGATTACCTTACATTGGATCGGGCAATGGGCACTCTGTCCGGTGGTGAAGCCCAGAGATGCAAAATCGCCAAATACAATAACTCCTCTCTTTCGGATCTGCTGTATGTGCTGGACGAACCCAGCGTCGGACTGCACAGCCACGACATCCACAGGCTGAGCGAGGCAATCATTGGCCTCAGGGACAAGGGCAATACGGTTCTGATGGTCGAGCATCACAAGGAAATGATGGAAATTGCAGACCATATTATCGACATGGGGCCGGGAGCGGGTGTCTCTGGTGGAGAAGTATTGTTTGAAGGCACTTATCCCGAACTGGTCGCCGGAAATACTTTGACAGGAGAACTTCTGCGTCAGCATAATGGTTTGAAAGAGAATCCCCGAGCTGTCAGCCAGTGGTTTTCTCTGGAGCATCTGAATCTGCACAATCTTCAGGATGTGTCCGTAAAACTGCCGAAGGGTCTGTTTACCGTAATCGCCGGTGTTGCCGGTTCCGGCAAAAGTTCCCTAATGGAAGCGTTTGCTGCACAGTCGAATGAAGAAGTAACGCTGATCAGCCAGAAAAACATTGGCATCAGTCTGCGTTCCACTCCGGCGACCTATCTGAGTGTCGCAGATGACATTCGCCGTATGTTCGCCAAAGAAAGCGGCCAGCCAGTCGGAATGTTCTCATTTAACGGCGCAGGCGCCTGTCCAGTCTGTCAGGGCAAGGGCGTAATCATATCGGAAATGGCCTTCATGGACTCCGTAGAGACCGTCTGTGAAGCCTGCGGTGGACTGCGCTATTCCAGTGAAGCACTGCAGTACACGGTGGACGGTCTGAACATTGCACAGGTAATGGACATGACCATCCGTCAGGCAATGGAGCGTTTTGCAGGTACTGCCATTGCGGAAAAACTGAAGCCGTTATCGGATGTTGGACTGTTCTATCTCCACTTAAATCAGGCCTTGTCCACCCTGTCCGGCGGTGAATTACAGAGAATGAAGCTTGCCTCTCACCTCGGTCAAAAGGGGCAGATTCTAATTTTGGACGAGCCAACAGACGGCCTGCATTTGCAGGATGTGCAGAACATTATTGCTTTGTTTGAGGGAATCGTCGCAGAAGGAAACTCCGTATTCCTGATTGAACACAATCTGGAAGTCCTGAAGGCGGCGGATTATGTGGTGGAAATTGGCCCCGGAGGAGGCACGGAAGGCGGTCACGTCATATTCAGCGGCACGCCTGCGCAGATGCTGGATTGTGAGCAGTCTGTCACCGCACCCTATTTAAAAGAGGCACTTAAAACACATTAAAGGAAACCTTATGCCGTTCGGTCCGTGCAGCTGAGGAAGCGTAATCTGCGCCATCTGTCATCCGGCATCTGACCGTCAAAAAGTCAAAACCTCCGGCTAAGCCGGAGGTTTTGACTTGATCATAGCGTTTTTCTTACAACCATCTGTTGGGCTGTTCTTGTATGGGGAGCACTTTAATATGCTTTTTTCAGTTTGCGCCGATAGCTGCGCGTACCCGGCTCTTCTTCCCAGGTAACAAGCAGCTGGCCCGATTCAATCAGGCGTTCTATCCGGCATGCAATCCATACGTCCGGCATTCTAAGCTGTGCGCCGATCAGATTTCCGATTACCTTTGCTTCGTGGAACTCCTCCGGCTGACGGTCGATTTCCGCTTGAATCATTGCATCATAGTAGTCTTCCGAAACACTTTTAACTGTCCCGTTTTCTGCAATGCGAAGTCCTGCATTCTCCTGCTGCAGTCTGTGCCACAGCTGCGCTTGTCCGGAAAGAAAATCCGTCGAAACTTCTATCCGCAGCTCTCTGTCCAGACGCCCCCAGTTTGCAGGTTCTACTTCGGACCAGTCGTTCCACAAAACCGCTCCGCCTTCAGGCCTGTTGAATTTTTCCGGCAGCTGATTCAAATACACCTTTGCAGACAACAGGCCGTGTTCTTCCAGCTGCGCTGCAAGCCAGGCCAGCATACACCGGTCCTCAGATGAAGTGCCAGCCCAAATACGCAGAGCTTCACCATTTTTTGCTCTTTCGCAGATTTTCGCCAAACGTATCCTGATATTCTTCAATCTGTTTTGCAAAGCTTCTCTTGCTTTCTCTGCCATATCGGCGGGCAAGTCAAAAAGCTCTCTTTCCATAAGCAGGTCTTCCCGTTTTTCCCAAAAGCTGTCCGGTGCGATATCCCCTTCACTCAGGCACAAATACAGTCCGAACACGTCTTCATGTTCGCCTTTCAGTACAACAGTATTTTCCCACGCTTTTTTCTCTTCGCGCCGAAGCTGCCGCTTCATCATCCAGATTTTCAGTTTGGATGGCTGCTTATTATCTTCAAAGGCAAAGCCTGCACAGGAAGGGCGAAACGGTCCTTCGCCCCAGCCTTGGGCAATTTTCAATGTTCCCTCCGCACTGTTGGAAAAAACGACTTCTATCATTTTCTGATGCACATTCTTTCTCTTTAAATTCATTTTGCCAATTCAGAGCTACATAATATTGTATCCATAGATAGTCAAAAGCATCTGTTTTTCCTTTAAAGGCTAATAATTGTTGTGCTTAAATAGCAGATAATACCAAAATGCAAAAAAAGCAACAATCAACGACCACACTGATATCCCCTCCTGTATTTCGGTAAAAGTACTAATTCTCCACGTCCGTTTTCAGCAATGCGAGCCCATTCCAATACTGCAGCCAAGACGAATACCGGATCGAAAACAGAATCACCAATTCTGCTGCCACGGTATTGTGCAACAGCGCCAACAACTGTATTTACTTCGCAGCCGGATTCTCCCAGTCTATAGTTACGGCCATTTCCTTTTCTTGCTCTTCCTCCACAACTCTCAAGAAGATCAACAATAACATCGAATACCTCATATTCGTAAGCCGGTTTAATCGGCAGCTTGTCACTGGTAAAGGATTTTCCATCTGCGGCAGCACAAATTTCACACGGAAGGCCTCTGGCGCTATAAACTGTCGCATGTCCGCCGCAATCAATGAGTTTTGCTTTGATTATTTCAGATGCTTTCATACTCGTTCTGTCCGCCACCAGATTGCTGATATTACATTCCACGGTTTCATCCTCCTTCTTATCGCACAGGTTCAGCATTTCCAGCAAATCATCCAGCTGCTTTTTGGCCGTCGGATAAGAAATCCCCAATTCAGCCTGAACATCCTTCAAATTACCTCTGAGTTTTAAAAATGTCAGCAGAAATTCATACTGACTGTCATTTAACTGGTCAAACCGGCTCAGATTAAAATCATTTTTCACCTCAGTCCCGCATTCCGGACATTTTAGCGAACTTATATACAGTGTTTCATGGCAGCACGGACAGGCTGAAATCAATCGTTTCATGTTTATCACCTCTGATTACATTGTAATCCAATTTTCACTATTTGTCAATATAGAGTTTAATATTATTTTTACTAATGCGGAAGAGATAAGTTTTTTGACATTCTATTTTACAGGATCACACTACTTTATCCAAGGCAGATATAATTAAACAACATAAATAACTGTATATCCCGCTGCCGTGATTTGCATATCGGAAAAACAGAATGCTAAATTAAAAACAGCCTTGCGTGTATTTCTTCTGTCCGTCCCATAAATCCAAGCGCCCGGAGGCTTCCTGGTATACAGGGCCTCCGGGCGCTTCCTGAAATTTCTCTTCTGTGCTGTCAGAATTCTCTGACTTTCTATGGCTGCAGGTGCTCCTCAGACATCGGGAAAATCAATTTGCATACATCTGATCCGCCCCGTTTGCCGAATATACCCGTACAATCGGCACCAATCATGCACCAGATGTAGTATTGATTACAGTATACCTTAACCCGGCTGAACATTATCCTATATGATTTAAGAATTGTACCCCTGCGTGAATATATGCTCTTTAGTTTTTTGTAATTCCCAGTTTATAATCCTCAATGGACAGTGAATCACTTACTGCGTCAAATCGCTGATTCGAATGTACGGGAAGTTTCACCAAAGTTATCTCACCGGTGGCAGCCACCGATATTGCTATGCCATTGTCAATCTTTGCATCTCCCTTTTTATTGTACCACTCAAATGTATACCTTAAGAAACCATAATCTCCGTCAGGGTATCCACACAAATCGTGGTACTTTCAGAAAAGTCAATATAGTCTCCAAACGCATCCACGAGAGCCTGATACACCTGTTCCGGAGTATCCTTGCTATCAATATCCAGTCTGTAGATATATGGCACATCATCACCAGGAGGAGTGTTGATTGGACGCATAAGTATATGCGTCCTGCCATCGTCCAGCAACCAGAGATGTTGCTCATCTTCCTTCCCATATCCGACAAATTGGTAGTAATGCTCTGTGTAATCTCCATCCTGACAATAAGCTGTGTACATGTATTTCATCTGATATGTCCTGTCTGCAATTTTATATTCTATTGTTGTGCCCACCTTTGTCAGATCCTCATTGATAACCAGCCCTATATCAACTGAATCACTATGATCACCCATGTCTCCCCAATGGTTTCCTATATCGATTTCCAGCATATCATCCGGCGGAATATTGAAGATTTGGTAGAGAATAAACGCAGCAGTCAGTGTTACACATACCGCCAGTACTGTCCATTTAATTCAGGAAGTATTCCTGGCAGATTTTGCGGTTTCCGGTGTTTCTGTCACGTCCCTGTCACTATTCATTGCGGACAAGTCATCATTTTTCACAGCACCTGAGAATTGTCAAAGTAGCGCAGATAATTGTGGCACTTTAAGCCTTTTACAGTTTCTTAGCGGCATGGGTCGCACTGAAGGTGACGGAAGATGCCGCTGCCCGTCACTCCATGCAAGTTTTCTACAAATCATCTAAAGAATTAATGTTATGTGGGGACCGATCAGGGTCTACCTCTTATAATAGATAAAACACTTCTCATCAATGTCTGTTACATCGTAGTCCTGTAACAAATAATTTTTATAATCCTCCCTTTCACATTCCTCGCTTGTATCATCTTTCAGCCAGAATAATAAGGTATATCCTTCGTGCTCATCAGAGCCAATAAAAGTAATTTTTACAAAGCGCCGATAACGATCATATGAAATCATATATGGTTTCAGTTTGAAAAAGTCCACTATCAGAACACGGTCGGTATCATTAAACCATTTCAAATGCTTATCGTATGGAGAAGTTAAAGATGGATTCTCATACTCATTAATACGTCCATTTTCATAAAACGCAGGAGTGTTGGAAACTACATCAACGACTATGTTAAACGCCTCCTTATTCTCCTTATATAATGCAATCACCTCATTCTGAGAATATAAGTTGGGTCTATATTCATTTTGGTGGGTGTTGCATTGAACCAGTAAGGCGGTACAGCACATAAGGCAACAGCATATAACAATCATAATCCAGTGTTTAGTCTTCACGACAAATATACCTCCAAAACTTAGGTACCAGGATTTAAAATCACATCAGCAATATCTGCCAACCAACTATCTAAGGGAATTCCATCATAACCTATTTCGGGATAGTTAGGATAATCTTCTTTAAACATATCGAATCCTGTTTCTATATTCCAATGATCATTTTCATCATTACCATAATAAAGCTTCGTTTCATACTCATTATCTCCCTTCTTCGTGTAAAAGGCATCAATACTGTATATTTACAATTCAAATTCCCTTTGAGACACATGAATTCTGCATTGGAATCACGCCTTTCTGAAATATAGGTAATTGCATTATGCTGACTGATATTTCTATTCTCAACACTCGTTATACTGCAAAATAGCAGCGCCAAAACACCACAGAAGGAGTTTATTACGCAGTTCGGAGTCTCCCGTTGCCTTAGCTACATTTCCTCTCACACTGTATAAAAAAGCACATAAACCATTCAAACGAATAGCCTATGTGCAAACATCGGAGAATATAAGGTAATGCCTAACTTGCAGATAAACGTCTCCAAACAAGTTTGCACAGCCACTGCCAACACGCTTGATTGTGACACGTTTCAAGGAAATCCCCCCGCATCCATACGAAATCAGTCTTCAATTCCTCTGTAAATAACATCTCGTCAACAAACGTATTCTTCTCATATACAAGATACCTTATTATGGTCAAAATGTCAATACAACCTTAGAATATAATATATATTTTGTCAGTATACACAATTCAGCTTGTATGTCGCAACCTTTTGGGAGAATTAATCCATTTGAAATATTGTCGCAAATCCAAGCGCCCGGAGGCTTCCTGGTATACAGGGCCTCCGGGCGCTTCCTGAAATTTCTCTTCTGTGCTGTCAGAATTCTCTGACTTTCTATGGCTGCAGGTGCTCCTCAGACACCGGGAAAATCAATTCGCATACATCTGATTCGCCCGTTTGCCGAATATACACAATGTGGTAAATCCGTCCGGGGTCTTTCCCGTTGCAATCCCGTTTTGAATTAAGCGCCGTGCTGTTTCGACACCGCCATAACACGCCATCATCTGGTTGAATCGGGTAGGATTATATTTACATTCCTTTTGGGCTCGCTGCATCTTGTAAACCAGTTCTGCTTCAAATTGCCTTTCCAATTCGTTCATAAGAAATTCTCCATATTCCCCTTCAGTTTATCTTTATTGTCCCGGGATCTTCATGCTGTACACCACAAGCTGTTCCCATATGCGTGAGCCACGTTGTCTTTCTGAATGCGAGCAGGGCTGAATGCCCGGTAAACGCATCCCCCTGCTTTCCTTTTCCCGATGATTGATATACCGCTGCACCATAGGAGATGTTTCAATACGGCATTCCGGCTCTGCCAATAGAACAGAGTATCGTTGAATGAATGTAAAAAAAGTCCTGCCGGACCGGCAGGACTTTTAAATATAAACCAGCGCTGCCCTTTATTTTCCTGAGGTCACAGCTCCTGATTATCATATCAGAATCATTGTGTTATTGCAAGGATGTCGGCTGAAAACTATCTGTTTTTGTCATCTTTGCCATTTCCGGTAAAGCGCTATATTGTTCCCCTTATTTCCTGCAAGCTTCATACATGGGCTGGGGAAATCCCATATGGGCACCATTACCGGGATCGGTCCCATGGTCGGACACAACGCTGATTTCATGCCCCGATTGCAGAAGGGACGGCAGCAGCCGATCGACACGCTGCAAAAATTGGTCTTTCTGTTTCAAATCTTTTCTATGGGATGCCTCATCCGCACCGTTGATATGGAGCAAAACAAAAGGATAGGTTTGTGCTGCTCGGAGAGCGGCTGTTATCTTTCCTTCAAGGTCTGTATCCACATCGCCGGTCGCACCGGGTACATCCATCAATTCCATATGAAGAAGCCCTGCAATTCCCTTAACAACGCCTGTGCCGCAGACAACAGCTGCCGGCTCCGGAAATCGAGGCAGTTTTGCAGGAACCGACTGTCCCCACGGAATCAGGCAGCAATCATTCCTGCAATACTTTCTGTACACAGCTTCCAGCGCAGGGCTGCCCTCAGGGCACAGATCCACCGTCTTCTGTCCGATACACACATAAGGCGGATACGTCCTGATTTTATGAATTTCAGATGCCTTGTGTGGGAAAACCAGCAAACTCTTATACTGCTCCAAAGGATAGTAGCGGCAGTCATCCAAATCTTCCAGTACTTCAGGGGCCGCAATGGGTACCGTACACCTCCCATTGGCATCCGTCCCGAACCAGCTTCCGCGAAGAATCAGGTCATCTTCTCCAACCGGAATCCCAGCCCCCAGAGCCTCTGCGTAACCCCGAAGATTCTCCGGAACCCTCTTTACGCCCAGCAATCGCAGAATGCACCCCAGACTTTCGGGCGCATGGCCCTGACAGGTATCTATGTACCGTGTCAGGGCCATGCCTGCAAGATTGGGATACCGCGAAACCTGAAAGCCGGAATCTGTCATTCCGTCGATAATACAAAATATTCGGCTCATGCGGAACCCCCGGATTTCAAAATTCAATACCTTTTCTGGCCAGTACGCCACGGTCATAGGGATGCTTGATTTTACGCATTTCCGTCACATAATCCGCAAGATCCTGCAGCTGCTGAGAAGGATTCCGTCCGGTCAGTACAACTTCCAGATTTTCCGGCCTGCTGTTCAGGAAATCCACAATCGTCTGCTCCGGAATCGTCCCGTAGTTGCAGGCAGAAATGGCTTCATCCAGCACCAGAAGGTCTGCTGTACGCGCTTCTTCCAGCGCACGCAGCAAAAGCTTTGTGTAATCTGCCTTTGCCTGCTCCTTTTGCTTATCATCCATGTAATAATAAAGTCCGGGAACCGTCTGGCAGTGCATGGTTTTGATGTTTTCCACGCTTTTAAGTATTTTGATTTCGCTGGAGCTTTCACCTTTGAAAAACTGCGTAAAAACAACTTTTTTCCCCGCTCCGGCAGCCCGGACGGTCAGTCCGACAGCTGCTGTAGTTTTTCCCTTTCCGTCTCCGCAATAGATATGAATAAGTCCGGCCATGTGTCTATACCTCCCTGTTTATAATACGGTACACCAGTTCCATATCGAGTCCGCCGCGCACCGCTTCCGCCAGTTTGTCGTACTGCTGCTCTTTGTACTGATGGACATCAAATGTACCGATTGCTTCAAAATCAATTCCTTTTTGAATGCAGATGGCCTGCAGGATCACATCCGCCACTTCAGGCGCATCAAAAATGCCATGAATATAGCTTCCGTAAATGTTTTTGCAGCAGGTCAGCGGCGGAAGTTCTTCCGCACTTCTGCCCATGTGAATCTCATAACCTTCATAGGAAATTCCATTCAGGCCGGACAGCATTCCCGGCACATCCTGAAAACATCCGCTTACCTGCCTCTGCACTTTCTGCCCCCGAAACACCGTATCCATTGGCAGCAGCCCCAGGCCGGTAATCTCCGTGACTCCGGCAGCTTCCACCTGATCCGGGTCGGATATGCTGTTTCCCAGCATCTGATATCCTCCGCAGATACCAAAGATCAATGTTCCGGCTGCTGCCGATTTTTGAATGGCAGCCTCCAGACCACACTGCCGAAGCCATCTCAGATCTGCTATGGTACTCTTCGTTCCCGGAATCAGAATCATATCCGGATCATGCAAATCCGCTACCCGCTCTACATATCGCAGGGATACATTTTCGTATCGTTCAAACGGGCCGAAATCCGTAAAATTAGAAATGCGAGGCAAGCGGATCACAGCAATGTCAACAAGCTTTCTTCCGCTGTCCCGGGAAAAGCGCTCAGACAAGCTGTCTTCATCATCAATGTCCACATGGGTATAGGGAATTACGCCGACTACCGGAACGCCGCAAAGCTCTTCCAGAATTTTCAGTCCCGGCTCCAGAATAGTCCGGTCACCGCGGAATTTATTTACAACCGTTCCCTTTATTCGTTTCTTTTCGTCTTCCTCCAGCAGTGCTACCGTGCCGTACAGCTGGGCAAACACGCCGCCTCTGTCAATATCTCCCACAAGGAGCACAGGAGCATCCACCATTTTGGCCAGCCCCATATTGACAATATCCTCCCGTTTAAGGTTGATTTCCGCAGGAGAACCGGCTCCTTCGATGACAATAATATCATTTTCCGCTGCCAGAGAATTGTACGCATCCATCACAGCGGGAATATACTGCCGTTTACATTTATAATACTCCATGGCCCGCATATTTCCCTGGGCAACGCCATTAACAATGACCTGACTGCCCATATCCGTAGTAGGCTTCAGCAATATGGGGTTCATCCGCACATCCGGAGCAATTCCTGCGGCCTCCGCCTGCACCACCTGTGCACGTCCCATCTCACCGCCGGCTTCCGTGATAAAGGAATTGAGTGCCATATTCTGGCTCTTGAAGGGGGCCACACGGTACCCGTCCTGTTTCAGAATGCGGCACAGGCCTGCACACAGGAGACTCTTGCCCGCATTGGACATGGTGCCCTGAATCATGATGTTCTTTGCCATGGTTACTTCCTTTCCGCAATTTGCGTGATTGCATCGATCAGCGCTTCATTTTCATGGTGAAGCTTTACTGCAATTCGATACCATCCGGTCCCCAGGCCGTAATAATTATCGCAGTTCCGAATGGCAATTCCGAATTCTTTCAGAGCCATATGCAGCTGCTCCGGACCGCGGAACAGCAAAAAATTAGCCTGAGACGGACACACCCAAAACCCCAGTGCTTCAAGCTGACTTTTCAGCCATGCCCGTTCAACACGCACCAAATCTCTGGTTTCCTCCAAAAAGCGCCGCTGCTGCAGTGCCGCAGTCCCGGCAGCCTGTGCAAGGCTGGAAACATTCCAGGGCTGCGCCGCTCCGGACATTTCCGTAAGCAGTGACGCATCCGCGCTCATGCAATACCCCAGCCGGATTCCCGCCATACCGTAGCTTTTTGTAAAAGCTTTCAGAATAAGCAAATTGGGATACTCCTTCAGACAGTCTTTCAGGCTCACTCCCTCATCGGTCAGATCCAGAAAGCACTCATCCACAAACAGGCGAATGTCTTTTTCCCGGCAATCACGCAGGATCTTCTTCATCAGATCACAGTCGATCAGTTTTCCGGAAGGGTTATTGGGATTGCACAGAAACACCGCCTCGGGCTTTTGCTCATGGAGATAATCCAGGAAATCTTCCCCAAGGGAAAAATCCCGGCTCTGCTTCAAGACATATCGCTCTACCCTGCACCCCACTCTTTTGAGTCCCAAGGAATACTCGGAAAAAGTAGGAGCCAGTTCTATGGCACGCTTGGGTTTCACCGCCTCACAGTAGGCATAAATCAGCTCTGCAGCACCATTGCCGCAAAGAATATATTCTTTGGGAACCCTCTCAAATGCAGAAATGGCCTGCACAAGCTTTCTGCAGTAGGGATCCGGATAACAGTGTATGGTATCCAGACTTTTCTGCACCGCTTCTATAATGCCTTGCGGCGTACCGAAGGGATTGGTATTGGCTGAAAAATCCAGTTTAACCGGCTCCGCATAAATATCACCGCCATGAGGATTCTTGGTTTGATAGAGCATCTTACATTACCACCAACAAGAGAAATTTGATTCCTGCAAAAAGAATCAGAGAAAGAATTGCAGTTGCGTACAGCAGATGGCAAGCTCTGAAAATATCCGTGTATTCGATACTTCTCACCGCATCGCCGATGTACTTCTTTTTATGCAAGACACCGTGATACACGGCATCCCCTCCCAGACGCAGTCCCATAAGCCCTGCACACACCGATTCCGTCTGTGCAGAATTAGGGCTTGCGTGATTAAAGCGATCCCGTCGGAAAATCTTCCAGCCGTTTTTCACATCCATCTTTAAAATCCATCCGGCAGCCAGCATCATAAGCGCCGAGATTCGAGCGGGGACAAAATTCATCACGTCATCCATTTTCGCCGGAACCAGACCGATGTTTTTATAAGGCGGCTCCACATAACCGAGCATGGAATCCATGGTGTTCACCGCTTTGTAGAAAAATCCCAGCGGCGCACCGCCTATAACCAAATAGATAAGCGGAGCCACAATTCCGTCCGACGTATTTTCTGCCACTGTTTCTACGGCGGCACGGGTAACGGCTGCGCCGTCCAGCTCCGCCGTGTCACGCCCCACGATCATGGATACCGCAAGGCGGGATTTCTCAATATCGCCGGTTTTCAGTGCCGCATAGACCTTCATACTCTCATCCCGGAGAGACTTGGTTGCCAGAATCTGCCAGCACATCATACTTTCCACCGCCAGCCGGAGCCAGGGACTGATGGTGTGGCACAGCCAGAGCAATGCCACGGGAATCGCCGTCGAAATGGTAACCACCAAAAGCCACAGCACTGCTCCTGCGGTATTCTCTCCCCTGACACTTTTGGGAAATACCTTCCGCAGTCCTTTTTCCAGCACGGAAATCAGCTTTCCGATAAAGACTACAGGATGAGGGATCTTATGGGGATCCCCCGCAATCAGGTCGATTGCAAATCCGATACACAATGCGAGAAGCGACCACTTCATTATTTTTCTCCCCCTGCCTGCATGGTAAAGATATAAATGGGGTTCTGTCCGGTCATCAGATGGTAATTGCCGGCTTTTCTGTCCCGGGCTGTGCTCAGGCAGACCACTTCCGTTTCCGTAAAGGGGAAATCCTTCATACAGGCAGTCAACTCTGCTACAGACTCCAGTGCAATGGCAGTTGCCACGATCCGCACCTTGGGATTTTTTTTCAGAATCAAAGACAGGATCTGCTTCATGTTTCCGCTGCTGCCCCCGATGAATGCATGGGTTGGCGCAGGCAGATCCTCGCAGACATCAGGTGCCGGTCCCGGAATGACCGAAACATTGTCCGTGCCAAATCTGCGGCAGTTTTCCTTTAGCAGATCTACCGCCGCTTCTTTCCGCTCTACGGCATACACCTGACCGTTTTCGGCCTGAAGCGCCATTTCAATCGCTACCGAGCCGGTACCGGCTCCCACATCCCAGCAAACGCTTTCAGATGTGAGCTGCAGCTTGGAAAGGCACACGGAGCGCACCTCGCTCTTGGTCATAGGAACGATGCCGTCCGTCCCATTTCCCCGCTGAAATGCCTCGTCGGGCAGTCCATGGGTAACGATCCGCCGGACATCCGTATTCTCAATCAGCGCAACACTGAGGCTTTGAAATGCTTCCTCCGCCAATTCGGCAGCCGTGCCCACGGTGATTTTTTCGTCCGCATAGCTCAGTCGTTCTCCGACACTCACCCGTACCGCACCCAGGCCGGCCTCCGTCAGTTTCTTACAGAGCTTACCCATACCGTTTTCTCCGCCCACAAGGGTAAAAATCCGGCGGTGGCCCTGAACATCGGAGATAATATCATGATTACGGCCATGAAGACTGACCGGAACCACATCCTCGTAGGAAGTTCCCAGCCGCGCACACAGACAGGCCAGAGAGCTGATTCCGGGCAAAACATTCACTTCGCAGTCTCCCAGAAGCGGCAGCAGCTTTTTGGTTCCGCTGAAAAAGCCCACATCACCGGACATTACAACGACAAACCGCCGATACTGCGGATTTTGATGGATGAATTTGGAAATTTCCTTTGGAGAAATGGCATCGAAGCGTTTTTTCCCAGCTGCCGATACCGCTTCCAGCATCCGCTCTGCGCCGATCAGGCAATCCGCCCTTTCAATGGCGGAAACTGCTTCACCTGTCATTGTTTCCCGGCTGCCCGGTCCGATTCCAACAATTGTAATCCGCGGCTTTGCCTGCAGTCCGAAACGACTGCACAGCTCTTCCACCACCTGAGAAAAACAGGTTCCCTCTCTCTGGGGCGGTCTGCCAATCACAACCAATCGTGCATTGGCTTCCCGTGCAGCGGCAATCTTCTCGTCAAAGCCTCCGCTGGTCCCGGATTCCTTGGTGACCATGTATCTGGCAGACACGGCACGGAGCATTGCCACATTCATTTCCCGGGAAAACGGTCCCTGCATAGCCAGAATGTGCGCCGGCGGCAGCTGCGCAGCCTGACACAGCCGCAGAGATTCCTCCATCGGAAGAACCCGGGCATAAACCCGTTCCGTGAAATTCTTTATCCTGCTGTATACGGACAGCTCTTTGCTGCCGGTCGTCAGGAGAATATTTCCTTCCGTTTCATTGAGGTATGCCGCAGCGCCGGCGGCATCCCCCACAAACACCGCATCCTCCGGAGCCGTATTCTCCTCCCGCAGAAGCCGCAGATACGGCGTATCCGAGGCACTGCAGGCGGCGGCAACATTCTCTGTTACAACGGGTGCATACGGATGGGTCGCATCCACCACCAGGTCGAACCTTTCTCTTGCAAACAGTTCCGCCATATCCTCCGCCGTAAGGCGGACGGCGGAAACCGTCAGATTTTCTGCCGGCGGCAGTAGCATCTCGCCGTACTGCGTTGCTACGCAGGCTGTGACAGCCACCGGCTGTGCAGTCAAAAACTCAATCAGTTCCCGTCCCTCAGTGGTTCCCGCAAACACACAGATTTTATACATTCCGATACCCTCTCGGTGTTACCAGATGCCCGCCGATCATTCTGGTCATTTCGTTTCCGATGAAGACCGTGCTGAACATATCCACCTGCGTATCCCGCAGCTGTTCCAGCGTCAGAATCCGATAATTTTCTCCCTCTCTGCCAATGAACTGGGCAACACCGCAGGGGCGGTCTGCCGGAAGGGTTCTGAGCAGTATATCGCAGGCACGGCGCAGATGGTCGGGACGTCCGTGACTGGAAGGATTGTAAAGAACCATGGAAAGGTCGGCTTTTGCCGCCCCCTCCAGGCGGGCTTCGATTTTCTCCCAGCTGGTCAGCCGGTCACTCAGGCTTATCACCGCAAAATCATGGGTCAGCGGCGCTCCCAGCAGGGCTCCGCCGCTGCAGGCAGCAGTAAGCCCGGGGACCACTTCGATTTCCGGCTCCCGGCTCTCCCCCCTCAGCTCGTAAATAAGCGCAGCCATTCCGTAAATACCGCTGTCGCCGGAACACACCATGGCTACCGTTTTGCCTTCCAGAGCGGCATCCAGGGCCATCTGGCACCGCTGTGTTTCTTTTGTCATGGGTGTCGTCAGGAACTCCTTGTCCGGATACTGAGCCTTCACGAGATCCACATAAACATGGTAGCCCACAATCACGTCACATCCGGCCAGAGCACGGTCGGCCCGTACCGTCATATTCTCATAGTTACCGGGGCCAATGCCCACAACGATTAACTTACCCAAATCGTACCTCCCATTTTTCTTCCGCCAGTGCAACGGTAACTCCGTTGCGGGCAGTCTTTCTCACAATCAAATGTTCCGCACTCGCCATAGCGGCACGCTCACACACATTATCCACGCCGGTTATCCGGGAAACAAACTCCGAAGAACTGAAATCTCCGGTCAGTGCCGCAAGTTCTTCAGCCGAGTAGAAGCAAACCGGCCAGCAATTGTCCTCACAGAACCGCAGCAGCCCCGGCTCATTCTTTTTAAGGTCGATGGATGCCACGCATTTAATGGAACGCCGGTCAATGCCATGCTCCCTCAGAACCGATTCCACCGCTTCTCCAATTACTGCCGCATCCGTATCTCTGCGGCAGCCAATCCCCAGATGAAGAATCGGCGGAATCAGCCGCAGCGTATTTTCAAAAGGTTCCTTGATTTTACAGCTGATGCAGATTCCTACGGCACCGGAATCCCCGGAGACCACACCGCGAGGATACTCTGTCACCACGGGATAGTCACTCAAAAGCGGCACATTCTGCTCCAGGACAGCCGCGGAAACCGCTTTTGCCGCAGACATATCTGCAATTACATATCCGTTCCCCGCAGCCCATGCATCTACGGAAAATTTCCGATTGATGTCGGTTGCGGTTGTGATCACTGCCGCCGCCCCCAAATTTCGGGCAAGCCTTTCTGCCAGCGCATTGGCTCCGCCGATATGACCGGACAGCAAGGGTATCATATGCTGACACAGTTCATCGATCACCACCACCGCCGGGTCGGTTTTCTTGTCCTTAACATGAGGTGCAATCTCCCGAACCGCAATTCCGCAGGAACCGACAAATATCATGGCATCCATCTGCCGAAACAGGGCACCGTAGAACGCATTCGTGGGTTTTTCGATACACTCAAAGCCCGGCTGTGACAGGCGCTCCATGGTATAGACACGCACATCATCCGCTTCAAGACATGCTCTCACCCGTTTGGCGGTTTCGCACCCCTGACGACTGTAGGCAAAAATCGCCGCTTTCATCGGGTTGCCTCACGATACTCCGTTGTAAAGCCGGGATGGTACAGAAGAGAGCGCATATATTTATCCCCCATGCAGTCACCTACAATGATGAGGGATGTTTTGGTGAGATGATTCTCTGTCACGGTTTTGTGCAGAGTTTCCACGGTGCAGCGGAAAATTCTTTCGTCAGGCCAGGTAGCCTTATAGACCACCGCCACCGGAGTCGTTCCCGGATAGCCGCCTGCCAGAAGCTCTTCCTGCAGGGTTTCGGTCAAAGAGGTGCTGAGAAACAGCACCATGGTTGCCCGGTGGGATGCAAGCGAACGGACGGACTCCCGTTCCGGCACCGGTGTCCGGCCGGCTGTCCGGGTAATAATGACCGTCTGGCTTACATCCGGGAGCGTATACTCCGTTTTCAGCGAGGATGCTGCGCCGCAGAAGGAGCT
Source organism: Oscillospiraceae bacterium (assembly GCA_020025535.1). GTDB lineage: Bacteria > Bacillota > Clostridia > Oscillospirales > Oscillospiraceae > Faecousia. The sequence continues at coordinate 90,143 of JAHHRY010000005.1, forward strand.
GACGCCGGGACAGACATCATATGCAATTCCCAGCTTATCCAATTCGTCGAACTGCTCCCGCACGGCACCGTAAATGCTGGAATCACCGGTATGAAGACGCACGGTGGTTTTTCCGTACTTTTCGGCAGATTTGATAACCTCTATGACCTCTTCCAGCGTCATTTTCGCGCTGTTGTAAATTTCGCAGCCGGACTTTGTGTAGTTCAGCAGCTCCGGATTGACCAAAGAACCTGCGTAAATAACCACGTCCGCTTCTCCAAGGAGTCTGGAACCACGGATCGTAATCAGGTCTGCCGCACCGCTGCCGGCTCCTACAAAGTGTACCATATTATAATTCCTCCAATATACAATTCAGCAAATGGTCTGCATCGCTGCTCTTTCCCAAAATGCCATATTCCTTTGAAAACAGAATTGCTCCCGTCTGCAGCTGCTCACCGCCGCGATGCTGCAAATGAAACGCAATACGGTCTGTCAGGCGAAGCAGGGTCTTTTCACAGCATCCTGCTTCCTTCAAAATACGCAGGCCGTCATCACAGGCAACACAGTCCAGAATTTCGGAAATTTTATCCGCAGGCAGACCTGCCGCACCGGCATTTGCCGCCAGGATCTCCATGCGGCAGTCTCCGTATTTGGAATGGGTGTTGAGCATACCGCCGCCGATTTTTACCAGCTTTCCGATATGTCCGATGAGCAGTGCTCCGCGAAAGCCAAGCTCATTGCAGATATCCAGTGCATCGCCGATGAAGTTAGACACCTGCACCGCTCTGCTGCTGTCAATTTCCATCTCCCGCCAGATAAAATCAGATCCATAGTTGCCGGGCGTCAGAAGCGCATAATCCGCCCCGCTTTCTCTTCTCTGCCGCAGCTCCACACGAATGGTGTCTACCAACGCCTTTTCGCTCATCGGCTCTACAATTCCGGTCGTACCCAAAATGGAAATCCCGCCTACAATCCCCAATCGTGGATTGAAGGTTTTTTGCGCGAGCTTTTCACCCTCGGGCGCAGAAATCACCACCGTTAATCCGCCATGGTAATCGGTCAGATGACAGATTTCTTCCACATTCTCCCGAATCATTCTCCGGGGGACGGAATTGATGGCAGCATTGCCCACCGGCTGATCCAGACCTCGTTTTGTAACTCTGCCAATTCCCTGGCCGCCGTCAATTTCTATTCCGGGCTGCTCTTTTTTGCTCACCGTCGCAAAAATCAGAGTGCCTTTCGTAATATCCGGGTCATCGCCGCTGTCCTTTTCGATGGCACAGGAAACCGTCCCGGCTTCCATACTGACATTCAGGACCGGAAGCTCCAGCAGGATTCCTTTCGGCGTCATCAGCGATATCTGCTCCCGTCTTTTTCCGGTCAGCAGCATCCATGCTGCCGCTTTTGCAGCGGCAGCAGCGCAGGAACCGGTGGTGTATCCCATACGCAGGCGCTTTCCGTCCTTCATTACATATTCTTCCATAGGATTACCGCATGATCTGATAGAGCATGGCATTGCAGATTGCCGCAGCCACATTGCTGCCGCCCTTGCGTCCGCGCGCTACAATATGGGGCACATCGGAAGCAATAATCAGTTCCTTACTCTCCACCACGTTAACGAAGCCGACAGGAACGCCGATAATCAGCGCCGGAGCGATTTTACCGGCCTGTATCTGCTCATGCAGAGAAATCAATGCAGTGGGCGCATTGCCGATGGCGAATATGCAAGGCTTGGGCAGATTGGCCGCCCGTTCCATGGAAACAATGGCACGGGTAATCCCCCGCTCCCTTGCCTCTTCCGCCACGCCGGGATCGGACATAAAGCAGTGTACTTCGCCGCCCAGCTTTCCGAGAATGGTTTTATTGATGCCGGCTCTGGCCATCTGGGTATCGGTCACAATATCACAGCCGCTGCGAAGTGCTTCCATTCCTTTGAGAACCGCATGAGGGGAAAACACAAGATTATCCGCATAATCAAAATCGGCAGTCGTATGAATCGCCCGCTTGATGACCAGTTCGTTTTCCGGATCCAGCTTACGGTCTCCCAGTATCTGCGTAATGATTTCAAAGCTGCGTCTTTCAATATCCATGGGTTTGATCTGTTCAATCATGGTGTTTTTTCTCCTTTAGGCATTGTTGATAGAAATGAACGGCAAAATCCGGATTGGAATAAAAATGGAAATGGGGATACCCCGCATAAAGAGTCTGTGATGCAATTACGCAGTCCCAGCTTTTTCCCGACGGCTTTCGCGCGGTAAAAGCATCCCCTGTATGGGTGCAGTCCCAATGGTGGAACTCGTGCGCCGCGATGGAGGTGCCGGCACTGCAAAGTATGCAGTCTTCCTTAGCTGTCAATGTCACATAGCCAAACCGGGACAGCTTTCCGGTATCAAAGCTTTTTCCCGGGAGGCAGCCCGCCATTGGATATTCCCCGACGGCTTCTGTCAGATACATAAAGCCGCCGCACTCTGCAATGCAGGGCAGTCCCGCCGCCAGCGCATCACGGACAGACCGGAGCATGGTAACATTTTGGCTCAATTGCTCCCCGTAAAGCTCCGGATAGCCGCCGCCAAGATACAGGCCCTGTATGTGTTCCGGTAACTTTTCGTCAGTCATCGGACTGAAGGGCACCAGCTCTGCTCCCATTTCCGCAAGGGCTTCCAGACTGTCTTCGTAATAAAAACAGAATGCCTGATCCCGGGCCACGGCAATCCGAACCGGCTCCCGCTGTCTCGGAAGCACAATGGACGTGCAGGAAACCGGCGGTGCATTTCTGCTCATCTGAAGCAGGGCATCCAGGTCAATGGTCTGTTCCGCCTGAGCCGCCAGCTTCTGCATTTTCTCGCGCAGGTCCTTCACTTCCCCGGCAGTGATCAGCCCCAAATGGCGGCTGCCCAGCACGCAATCCGGCATTGCAGGCAGGAATCCCAGAGGCTTGATCCGTCCTTCAAACTGCCGTTCGATTGCTTCCCTGAGCGCCGGATACGTCATGGGGGTACACTGGTTCAGAATGACACCCTGAATATGGTTATCCGGATACAACGCCAGAAACCCCTGAATGATTGCAAGGATTGACAATGAAAGGCCTTTGGCATTCACCACCAGCACCACAGGACTGGCGGTCGTCTTTGCTACTTCATAGGTACTGGCCTTGGCGGTTGTAAGGCTCAAACCGTCATAGTAGCCCATAACGCCTTCCAGAATGCTGACATCACAGCCTTCACTGTTTTTCATCAGCAGATAACGAAGCGTATTATCATCAAAGAAAAACAGGTCAAGATTCCTGCTCTTTGCTCCGATAATCCTGCTGTGGAACATAGGGTCGATATAGTCCGGGCCGCATTTGAAAGCTCCCACTTTCAGTTTTCGATTAACCAGAGCCTGCAAAACAGCGCAGGTGACCGTGGTTTTTCCGCAGCCGCTGTTGGTTCCGGCCAATAAGATTCTCGGAATCGGCACTTCCATTTCCATTCCTCCAATTATAGCAAAAGCTGCGACAGCGCAAAGCTGTCGCAGCCGTTTTTCTGCAACACAAATGTCCCGGCCGCATACCACAGGGCCGGAATATACTTCAAGCAGTTCTTCTGACTTATGCACCGAGGATATTCCTCTGACCCAATTCTGCCTTCCCGGATTTCCAGTGACCGATTTTCATCAACGAACAAGGTAAACTGCACATACAGCGGCGGTACCGTCCGGGAATCTCACCCGGTTTTCTATTCTCTTTGCATCCCAGGCAGACTGCAAAGCACTTGAATTTTTCTATTATATTGTAGTCATAATGCACTTTCTTGTCAACCTATTTCCCCGCGGCGGCTACTCCCCCGTCTTTCTCTTCTTTACATCCCGGCAAGAAACTGATACCATAGGGAAGAGGCAATCTGCGGGCATGAAATTCCCCCTCTGTGGCCGCGCCATCTTCCGCAATGCCAAACATAAATCACAGGAGAATCTCAATGAAAAAAGGGAAACTGTACGGCTTGGGCATCGGCCCCGGCGATCCGGAATTACTGACACTAAAGGCAGTCCGGCTTCTCAAAGAAGCGGATATTGTCGCTGTGCCCGATAAAGGGACCGGCGAAAAAACAGCTTTACAGATCGTAAAGCCCTTTGTAGAAGGCAAAGAGCTGTTATACTGTCCTACCCCCATGCTGCGGGATGCCGCGCAATGGAATCAATTTCACGAGAAAACCGCAGATCAGATCTGTTCCCTGCTGGATTCCGGGAAAACCGTTTCCTTTATTACCCTTGGTGACCCCACCATTTACTCTACATACATCTATGTCCATAAAAAAGTCATTGCCCGCGGCTATGAGGCTGAGCTGGTTCCCGGAGTCACCTCTTTCTGCGCTGCGGCCGCCAAATTAGGACAGGCTCTCTGCGAGAAATCCCAGCGTCTTCTGATTGTCCCCGGCAACAGCGATGTGAAGGATTCTCTGGACATCCCTGCCAACAAAGTTTTCATGAAAGCCGGCAGCAGTATTCTGCAGCTGCAGTCACAGCTGCGCAGTGCCGGGGTCCTGGAACAGGCTTCCATGGTGGAAAACTGCGGCATGCAGGATGAACGAATCTGGCCTCATTTCTCAGACATGACAGAAAGCAGCGGCTATTTTTCCCTGGTAATCGTAAAGCAGCCCGATTGACACACAAGCAGGTCTGTTGCAGAATGTGGAATTCTGTGACAGGCCTGTTTTTCAGTCCTTCACAATGGCCTGCCGCTCCCAAATAGGAATCTGCTTTTCCCGTGCCAGCCGCAGCAGCCGTGCGTTGCTCTCGTTAAGCGTTCCCAAAGGCGTTCCCGCATCCACCACCGCTTCGCACCGGAGAAGAAGCCGTGCCGCCTTTTCGTACAGTTCTTCGGTTACAGGCTCAAACGCCTGTCCGCAAACCACATGGTCGCTCAGCTTCTTCGCCACCTGACAGTCCACATCATTGGCAAACAGGACGCCCGCAGCAAAGGGCAGATTCTTTCTCTGTAAAGCTCTGTAGCACGGAATGCCGAAACCGCCTCCGGCTACCACAAACACCTTCGGTTCCCCTGTCGGCTTCGTCAGTTCAATGCTGCCAAACAGCGGATCATATGAACCGTTCTCCATATCATACAGCCTCTCAATGCTGTTGCTTTTGAGAATTTCGTCCGGAGAACCAAATGCCGAAATACGGTCGCCTTTTACACAAATCAGGTAATCCGATATTTTCGTTGCCAAATCAATTTCATGCAGGGACATGATCACGGTAATCTTTTTTTCCTGTGCCATTGTCCGCAGAATATCCAGCAGTTCCACTTTATATCGGATATCCAGATAGGCGGTCGGCTCATCCAGAACAATGATTTCCGGTTCCTGACAGATGGCCCGTGCCAGCATAATCCGCTGCTTCTGTCCATCCGACAATGTAAGAAACTCCTGCTCCGCCAGATCCAGTGCATGGACCCGTTCCATGGCTTCCCACACGATCTTCTTATCCTGAGGCGTCAGCTTTCCCATCATATTGGTATAGGGATACCGGCCCATGGCTACCACTTCCGCACAGGTCATCAGCTCCGGACGAATCCGGTCTGTCAGGACTACCGCCAGCTGTTTTGCCATCTGTCTGGGATTAAGCGCGGAAATCTCCTGGCTTTCAATATACACCGCACCGGAGATTTTCTGCAGATGACGGGTGATGGATTTCAAAATTGTGGACTTTCCCGCGCCATTGGGGCCAATCAGTGTGAGAATCTTCCCTTTTTCAATGGCAATATTGATATCCTGTATCAGAATATTACCGTTATAGCCAACCGCCAGATTCTCTGTCTTAAAATAAGTCTGCATATCAGTCCTCCTGCATTTTGCGCCGCTTGACCATCATGTAGATTACCACCGGTGCGCCAAAGACGGAGGTGATTGTTCCGATGGACAGCTCCGTAGGGGCAAAAACCGTTCGTGCAATCAGGTCGCAGAATACGCAAAATACGGCACCGCACAGGAAGCTGGCCGGAATTACACAGGCCGGTTTTGACGTCTTCAAAATGGTGCGGGTAATATGTGGTACTGCAATTCCCACAAAGGAAATGGGGCCTGCCAAAGCCGTAACGGAAGCGGACAGCAAACTGGAAAGCAGAATCAGCAAAAGCCGGAAGGGACGGATGCTGATGCCAAGGCTTTGTGCATAGCTTTCTCCCAGTGCGTAAGCGCCGATCGGTTTGGACAAAAGCCAGGATGCCAGCAAGCCGGGAACACAAACGTACAGCGCCAGTGCAACATTTTCCCAAGTCGCACCCGAAAATGTGCCCATAGACCAGTTTGTGAGATTCACAATATCGTGGTCATCGGCAAAGGTCACACAAAAATCCGTTACGGCGCTGCAGATATAGCCCACCATTATACCGATCACCAGAAGCATGGACATATTCCGTACTCTTTGAGAGAACAAGAGTACAATCATGGTAATCAGCAGCGATCCTGCAAAAGCGGCCACAATCAGCATACCCGGACCAATGGAGCCGATATAGCCTGTAATGAAAATCAGCGTGATGCCGACAACCATTTTGGCACCGGAGGAAATACCCAGCACAAAAGGTCCGGCAATAGGATTCCGGAAGAAGACCTGCAGCAAGAAGCCGGAAACGGACAGTGCGCCGCCCAGAATTGCCGCCAGCAGCATCCGGGGAATCCGGATGCTGAACAGAATCTGGCTCTGAGTGGAAGCATGCACCACTTCATGCAGCTGCTGTGCATATCTTCCGCCGGTGAACAGATTGGCAATCCCATACCGGATACTGTCCCAGATCATGGAAAACACGTCGCCTGCCGCTATGGATACAGAGCCGATATTTACATTCAGGAAGATTCCAAACACCAGCAGTCCCAGCAGCAAAAGGATTACAAGCAGGAAACGGCCGGTATTTCCCAGCGGCATAGCCGCAGGAGAAGCAGGCTGCTGGTTTTTCATGAATTTCACTCAACAAATCCCCTTTCCAAAACGGATCCATTTTTCAGAATAAATAAGACTAAACTGCCGCTCTGCTGAGCGGCAGTTATTTCAGTGCAAACGATAGAGATACGGCAGTTCGTCCAGTTCGTCTGCCTCTCCGGAAAATATCTTATGGAAACTCTGTACCATTTCGCCCAGCTTAGTGGTTTCCTGATACATATTCTGGTTCGTACACCAGACATTTCCGTTTTGCACCGCCTTAAATTCTTTCAGGAGATCGCTCTTTTTCATAAGCTCTTCCAGATTTTTGATTTCTCCGCCGATGGTGCTGTTGTAGATGATATAATCCGCATTCTTCGCCGTGGCAAAGAATGTCTCCATTTCAATGGTTACCGTAGAGGTAGAGGTTTCCGGGTCGCCCAGATTATCAAACACATAGTGACCGCCTGCCAGCTCGATCATCTTGCTGACATAGTCGCCGGTTTTCCGTGCCACCACATAGCCGGAGGAGCTGATATGGAAAAACGCCACGGTTTTTCCGGTATCTTCCGTGTTCAGGACCTGATTCAGGTACTCTACCTGCTGCTTAAACAACTGATCTGCCTTTTCTTCCTCGTTCAGGAGTGCTGCGTACAGCTTCATCCATTCGGTTCTGCCCAATGGATGAGCCTCCATACTGGACTGATCTACCAAAACCGCAATTCCGAGTTTTTCCAGTTTGTCCTTTACTTCAGAAGCGTGGCCGATCATGGTGGACTCAATTGCCAGAGGACAATGATGATCCATAATCATCTCATAGTCCGGCTCACTGTACTTGCCGGCATACAGGATTTTCCCCTCTTCCATTGCCTTTACGGCATTGGGAATGTGCCAGGATTGCTGACGTGTGCCGGAAAGCTTAATGGCATCCAGCCTGTCCATGGCATCAAAAAGGCACATGGCTGCAGAGGCTGCCAGATATATGTTCTGAATGGGCTGATAGAGCGGAACAATGTCCCGAGAAATTCCTTTGGGACATTCCATTCCCTCCGGAACTACCAGAAACCGGCTCCCGTCCGCTATGGAAACCAGTTTGTAGCCGTCCTGATAGTACTCGACGGAAAACTCGGTGGCAAAATCCAGCTTCATCCGGTCAACAGGCTCCCAGCCGTTTCCCAGGCCTTCCTTCACTTCCGTCGCTGCACAGCCGCAAAGCATGGAAAGCATCAGGGCTAAAAGAATAATAAACGGGAGGCCTCGTTTCATAATTATGCTCCTTTAACAGATGAACGGTCAAAATGCAGGGTATATTCGATCTCATGGGGTTCAGCCATTGCGACCGTGCAGGCGCTGACTTTCATATCCTGATCCAAAACCACGGGAATTTCAAACGTGGAATTTCCCTCCGTCTGGATCGGCTCATAGCGAACGCCGTCAACCAGCATATATTCATAGAACCGGCTACTCCAGACAATCGTAGCGGTCAGTTTCTCCCCTTCGACGGTAAGCGCTGCGGGAGACTCAATGCTGGCTCTGCCGGAACCGCCGGACAACGTCACGTTTACGGTATATTTTCCGTCTGCAAGCTTTGTCTCACCGCAAGCGGTGAGACAAAGACAGATACACAGAACGGATAAAACAATTGCAATTATCCGTTTCATAGCTTACTTTCCAGCCACAAAGGCTTCTTCGGGAATGGCATCAGACAGGAATACCAGTGTACGGTCGTACCACTTTTCCTTCTTAACACTCCATGCGGCACAGTCAATCTCCTTATCCAGAGCTTCAACGGGTACCACAAAGGTCATGACATCCCCATCGGAGACAGGAAGGATATAGCTTTCCTCTTTATCCTTCATAGCCTCCTCGCCGGTGCCCATGTACAGCTTTCCGTAACCCTTTCCGGACATGGTCATTTCGGCAGTCATCTTGCCGTCCTTTACGGTCAGGACGCACTTGGTAATCTTGAACATAGAGGAGCTGGAGTCCACCTTGATCTCATAGGTGCCGTCCTTCAGCTGATTGGCCATTACAGGAGCCTTTACGGCAACTGCCTCGCTGGCGTGCTTGATAATCAGGTTGCGGATGCCTTCATACTGACCCATACCCTTCAGTACGCACTCAACTTCGTAGCCGGCCTTCTCAAAAGCAGTTTTCCAGGAGTCTTCCTCATCGCCTGCCATATCGTTGTTAGCGTGGTCACCGGCGACAATCATCAGAGGCAACAGAACCACCTTTTTGGCATTGGCCTTTTTTACTGCTGCCAGTACATCATCCAGAGAGGGGGTAGCTTCCACAGTGCCGATGATGTGGTTGGTGTGTCCTGCCTCGGTCATTTTCTTCTGCAGGGCGGCATAGGTGGCGTTTGCCTTATGTTCGGTTCCGTGACCCATCCATACGATAACGGTGCCTTCCTTGTTATACTCGGCGGTCTGTGCAACCAGTTCTGCTACCACGGCGTCGTAATCCGCATCCGTCACCAGCATGGGGCTGCCCAGCTTCAGGCTGTCAAACTTGTCCGCATACTTGGTGATTTCTTTCACCACATCATCATACTCAAAACCAGGCATCACATGGGTGGGCTGCACGACAACTTCCTTGATGCCGTCGGCAATCAGGCGGTCCATAGCCTCGGTCACGTTGTCGATCACCAGATTTTCACGCTCTTTCAGAATGTCAATGATGATCTGGCTGGTAAAAGCTCTGCGGATTTCGTACTCAGGGTATGCCTTCTGCAGCTCTTTCTCAATTGCGCCGATGGTCAGATCGCGGCTTTCATTGTAGCTGGTGCCAAAGCTGACAACCAGCATGACGGGCTTTTTCTCCATAGTATCAGGCTTGGTTCCCTCTGTGGGAGCCGTTGTGTCATTGTTGGTGCTGGGCACGGAAGGATCGTTTACGCTGGGATTTCCGCTTGCGTCTTCGTTATCCTTCTGCGGGCCGCAGGCTGCCATGCTCATCAGCAGGCACATAACCAACACTACAGACAGTATTTTAGAAATACGCTTCATTTTTCTTCCTCCAAAAATAATATTTTTAACACCTGCGGACACCCTATCCGGCAGGGAATTAAAACCGGGCAAGCGCAAAAACTGCAAAATAAAAGCTGCGGCAGTTCAAAAAACTGCCGCAGCCGTATTTCTGCGCACAAAACAAATCCCCCTGTCCTCACACACGAAAGGCAGTTGGTTCTTCCATTCAAGCAGGTCTCCTGACTCACGCATCTGCAGCGCACACACTACCTTCTCAGGAATCTCTCCCAATGGACAACTTTCGTTGCGTGTGAGGCCTCCGCGTATACAGTGGCGGTACCGTTCCGGATTCTGACCGGATTTCCTATTCTCCTCTGATTCTAAACGATATCAGCGGCACTTCAATGTATATGAAATTCATTGACAGTATACTCCACCAATCCTCTTTTGTCAAGTTTTTCCCCGTTTTGCCTGCAAATGAACTTTTTTTCCCGAAAGGAATATTTTATCTTTCGTCCTGCAGAAACTTTTTGATTTTCTCTCCGTCACCATAGCCTTTCCGGTACAGGTTTTTCAGCAATTCCGGATCTCTCGTAAGCGTCGTAACACCGCAGGTGTCATCCGGCGCGACAATCAGCGCTTTTCCTTTTGCTGCATATTTCTGTGCCAGCGCTACTCCCTCGTTGTACTTTTCTGCGTGCCTGCAAAGGACCTCCGCCACCTCCGGATAATGGTATCTGATCAGATGCGCCATTTTCTCGTCTCTTTCGGACGTTCTGATTTCCGATTCCGGCTTTGTCAGCAGAAGGACCACCTTATCGCAGCCCAGTTCAAACGCCTTCCGGATTGGAACCGGGTCACCCAGGCCGCCGTCGAAATACTCCACGCCCTTAACCGTATAAGGATGGCAAACCGCCGGAAGTGCACAGGACGCCTTCATAATATCATAATTATCCTGACTCAGGTCTTCCTTGCCAAAGTAATGGGGTTCTCCCGTCCGGGCATCCGTTGCAATCACATACAGCTCCATCGGATTTTTCACAATGGCAGGATAGTCAAGGGGATATTCTCCGTCCGAATTGCACAGGGATGCCGCATAGTCCAGATCGATGAATGTCCTTTTGGTGATAAAGTTTTTGATGCCGGCGTATTCCTTCCGCAAACCGTACTCTGTATAAAACTGATAATTACGTCTGACCTGCCCTGCGGCAAAGGAAAGCACGTTGGAGCTTCCCGCCGAAATACCGATTCCCAGATCAAATGTAATTTTCTCATCCATGCAATAGTCCAGCACTCCGGCCGCATAGATCCCGCGATAACCGCCGCCTACATCAATGATACCAGTTTTCATAACAACTCATTTCCTCCGTCGCCTGATTTATCTGATTTTCGTCTTGATATTACTAGATTATCCCAGTACCTGCATTTATACAATAGGCAAATAGGATTCACTTGCCCAATTTTTCCTGTCCGGCTTATATGAATACGCTTCTCTCTGCGCGGAACCGGCGGATAACTGTTCCTTTTTTCCTGAATTTAGGCAATAACCGGCATTTGCCCAAATTACAGGCACAGGACTCTTAATTATCCGTATGCAGTTTTTACGGGCTGGGTTACACTGGTAGTGCTGTAAAAATGGGTCAGGTATGGAGACCGGAAAATCTCAGCCGTACCGCATATCCGGCTTTTCCAAAACCGGATTGCCTTAACGCCCGACCTCGGAACCGCCAGCTCCCGTCCCGGGAGACTGTATTCGTCAGGACAGCAGGAGGAAATTCTTTATGGAAGAGCAAAAAAGAAAACGCTCCGTCATTACAGGCCTGCTCACGTTTCTAATACTCACCGCTCTCATCGTATTTTTCGTCCATCGGATCGATCAAAATATTTTCGATACTCTGAAAGCCACCTCCCCCGTTTCTCTGGTGGTTTTGTTTCTGTTTGGCTTCCTGTACAATCTGCTGGAAGCCACCGTATGCAGAACGATTTTTCATGACAGGATCCCCGGCTTCTCCATTCTCAACGCGCTGGATGTTACCTATACCGGCGTATTCGGAAACGTAGCAACTTTTTCCGCAGGATCCCTCCCCATGCAGAGCTACTACCTGTATCGCAAGGGACTGATGGTAGGCAGCGGCGTGGGGCTTATGAATCTGGAATATATTTTTCACAAAGCATCGATTCTGCTTTACGCGACCGTGTTTCTCTGTCTTCAGGGGAAACGGATGCACACGGAATCCTCAGCTCTTCTCGGCTATCTTCTTGTCAGCTACGTCATCTGTCTTGTCATCATTGCAGCGCTGGCTCTCCTTTGCACATGGGAGAAAATCCGTGACTTTGCCTTTTTTCTGATACGCAAACTTCCCGAAAAGGGAAAATGGATCGACAGAAAAGCCGTCTGGGAAAACAATCTGTCTGAGCTGTACAGTGAATCCCACAAGCTGCTGCGAAACAAGAAATGCTTCTGCAAAATCATGCTTCTGAATCTGTGCAAGTTATTTGTGCTCTACTCCATACCGTATGTCTGTTTTCATATACTGGGCATTCATACATATTCGTTCTTTCAGGTTCTGGCGCTTTCTTCGTTCATGCTCCTGATATCCAGCGCCATTCCCAACATTGCAGGCATGGGTTCCGTGGAGTTTTCCTTTTTCCTTGTATTTTACAGTTCCCTCGGAGAGCACACCATGGCCGCCCTGCTTCTTTACCGGCTGTCTACCTACTACTTTCAGTTTTTCCTGAGTGCGGTCTGGGTTCTGGGAATCCAGCGAAAGTACCTTAAAAACTCCGTAAATAAAGCCCCTGTCTGAAAGCTGTCCACCGCCCTTCCAAAAACAGTTAAGCACCTTTTTCAGGGACGCAAAACATAATTCAAATATGAGGCATAACCTATGACGATTTTATCTAAAACCAAAAACTGTCTGTTTTCCATTCTGGGAATTATCTGCATTATATTTTCCGAAAAAATCACTGCAGTTCTGCCCTATCTTATCGGCGGAGCCATGATGCTGATTGGCACTCTTATGATTGCCGCGTATATTCGCAGCAAAAAATTTCTTGAACCTGTTTCCAAGAATCTGGTCTATGGCACTATGATGGCAATTATGGGCATTTCCTTTCTGATAAAAGGAAAAAACGCAATCGGCGCCCTTGGAACCACATGGGCAATCATCGGCATCATCAACGCAAGCGAATCTCTCGGACTGGCAATTGAAAACATCTGCCTCAGGAAAAAATATGCCGCATTTTTAGCAGAATTCATTGTGCGGATTACGCTGGCACTTATTCTGCTGTTCAACCCTTTTGAAAAGTTTTCCTTTCACGTTATGATTCTCGGGCTGGAACTGATCTTCAGCAGTATTCCCTTTTCCCTTCCCTGCTGTAAAAAATAAAAACGGTGTAACTGTAAAGTTACACCGTTTTTGCCGTTGGAAGCTTCACACGGGAGAAAATTCTGTCAAAATATTGAATTTCCAATCGTTTCAAGCTATAATATGTACAAATGACCGTGCCGGAAGGAGGATGGATTCTGTGGCTGACTTTACCAAAAAAGCCATTCGCAGCTCTTTTATAAAGCTATTGAACGAAAAGCCGCTGAAGCAGATTTCCGTACGGGATATTGTAGATGACTGCGGCATCAACCGCAATACGTTTTACTACCATTTTCAGGATATACCGCAGCTTCTCGAATCCATTGTCAAAGAAGACTCCGCCCGCATCATTGCGGAACATCCACAGCTCAATTCCGTGGAAGAATGTCTGGAGGCCATCATTCAGTTCTCTCTGGATAACAGAAACGCCGTCCTTCATATTTATCGGTCGGTAAACCGGGATCTTTATGAACAGTACCAGTGGCAGATCTGTCAGTTTGCCGTCACCGCTTATATGGACGGCGTACTGAAAGGCAGAAGGATTTCCGACACTGATCGTCAGATTATCATCGGATATGTGAAATGTGTCCTGTTTGGTCTGATTATGGATTGGCTGGAAAAAGGTATGCAGAAAGATGTGCAGTCCTTCGCCCACCGCATCTGCGAACTCAAGCTGGGAGATCTTGAGGGAATGATCCAACATTGCGAACTAAAATCATAGAAAATATAGGCAAATGAGTCCCTGTGCCCAAATTATAGGCACAGGGACTTTCCTTATCTGTATAAAACCATGTCTCACCGCATTACAATATCTTTACAACATTTGGAAGCGTCCTGGATCAGGTATGCATATCAAATTCGCAAACGGAGGACACCACATGGAAATAAACAAAAGACTGCGAATTGCAAAATACAGCTATATTGTACTTTCTGTTTTAATTTGCGTACTTGGAATCACACTGATTGCGGTTCCTGATTTCCCCTTAAATCTGCTTTGCTGGATTGCGGGGATTCTCCTGATTCTCTTCGGCTGTATAAAAATTCTGGGTTACATTTCAAAAGACCTTTATCGTCTGGCGTTTCAGTTTGACCTGGCCTTTGGCATTTTGCTGATTGCCCTGGGTTTCATCCTGATTCTAAGGACTGATGCGAGGATTCATCTCATATGTATTCTTTTAGGAATTTTTATTCTGGCCGATGCACTTTTGAAGATTCAGATTGCCATCGACTCCAAGGCATTCGGAATCCGCCAGTGGTGGCTGATTCTGGGTGCTGCAATTCTGACCGGCATCACCGGCTTTCTTCTCTTGTTCCGTCCTTACGACAGCGCAAAAGTGATCATGATCCTGCTGGGAACCTCCTTTCTGGCAGAAGGAATTCTGAATCTGATTACCGTTCTGACGGCAGTCAAAATTCTCCAAAGAAAAGCGCCTAGAATCATCGATGAGGACGCAGATCTGTAACACCCGTTAATCATTTCATTACAAGCCAAACGGATTCCACTTCCGTTCTTAACAACATAAAAGGAGACAATTAAAATGGATGCATCTACTACACTGAAAAAGTTGGGTCTGGAGCAGGCTTTCCGTTACCTTTACAGAGATCCCGAAAAGAACCTGTGTAAGCTCATGGATTGGGCCGATAAGTTCTCCAAGGGCGAATTTCCCACCCAGCGTCGGATGATCCGGGACATCATCGAAAGCCCCGACCATCCCTACCACAAGTATATTCTCAAGATTCTGAACGACGTCGACCCCGAAGTCACAAAGACCATGGCCGTAAACTTTTTCATCAACGCCAACCTGATCGGCTGGCCCAAGCAGGAGGAATACCGCAAGAAGTATGGCTGCAACATTCCCTGGGCCATTCTTCTGGACCCCACTTCCGCCTGCAACCTCCATTGCACCGGCTGCTGGGCAGCTGAGTACGGCAATAAGCTGAACCTGACCTTTGACGAGATTGACAGCATCATCTGCCAGGGCAAGGAACTCGGCGTCTATATGTACATTTACACCGGCGGCGAGCCTCTGGTCCGCAAGCATGATCTGATTCGCCTGTGTAAAAAGCATTCCGACTGCATCTTCCTGTGCTTCACCAATGCTACCCTCATCGACGAAGCTTTCGCAGAGGATATGCTCCGCGTGAAAAACTTCGTTCCCGCCATTTCTCTGGAGGGTGACGAGGAAGCCACGGACGGTCGCCGCGGCAAGGGCACTTACCAGAAGGTCATCAAGGCCATGTCCCTGCTGCGGGAAAAGAAGCTGCTGTACGGCATCTCTTCCTGCTACACCAGTGCAAACTACGACTCCATTTCCAGTGAGGCTTACTACGACAGTCTGATTGATTTGGGCGCTTACTTCATCTGGTACTTCCACTATATGCCCGTCGGCAACGACGCTTCCGTGGACCTGCTGCCCACTCCCGAACAGCGTACAGAAGTATATCACCGTGTCCGTCATCTCCGTGCCACAAAGCCTCTGTTCGCCATGGACTTCCAGAACGACGCAGAGTATGTAGGCGGCTGTATTGCCGGCGGCAGACGGTATCTGCACATCAATGCCAACGGTGATGTGGATCCCTGTGTTTTCATCCACTACTCCGACTCCAACATCCGGGAAAAGTCCCTGCTGGATTGCCTGCGCAGCCCCATCTTCATGGCTTACCACGACGGTCAGCCCTTCAACGAGAATATGCTGCAGCCCTGCCCCATGCTGGAGAATCCCGACAAACTCCGTGAAATGGTAGCCAAAACGGGCGCACATTCCACCGACCTGCAGTCCCCCGAAAGTGCAGAGCATCTGTGCAGCAAATGCGATCATTACGCCGCCTGCTGGCAGCCTGCCGCCGACGAACTCTGGAATCACAAAAAGTAACCCATGCCATTTGCAAATATACCTCTCGCACTGCCGTCTGCCTGAAGGCGGCGGTGCGGGAGGCCCTTCTCTGCCGGCAGGAGAATCCCGTGATCCCATATTTCCCAGTCCCCGCAAATCTGTTCATAGGAGATTACCATGGAGAATTATACTGTTGAGCATATCTCATTTCTAAGTTCAGACGGAGTCAGCACCATCTCCGGTCAGATTTATATTCCCAAAACCAAGCCAAAGGGAATTATCCAGATCTCCCACGGAATGTGTGAATATATCGGAAGATATCACCGTTTCATGGCAGATCTGGCAGATAGCGGATTCATCGTCGCCGCTCATGATCATCTGGGGCACGGAGACTCCTCCCCCGAAGACCGCTACGGTTATTTCGGCGACACCGACGGTTATAAGCATCTCGTGGAAGATCTTCACTTAATGACGGCACTGGTGAAACAGAAATTTGAGATTCTCCCCTATTTTCTGTTCGGACACAGTATGGGTTCCTTCATCACCAGACTCTATCTCAGTAAATATTCCTATGAACTGAACGGTGTCATCATCTGCGGAACCGGCGGCCCCAATCCCATGTCCAAAACCGGCGCCGTCATTGCCAATTTTGTAAGCTCCGCAAGAGGACCTCTTTACCGAAGCCCCTTGCTCGACCATATGGCATTCGGTTCTTTCAACAAAAAATTCTCTCCCTGCCGCACTTCCAAAGACTGGCTTACCAGAGACGAAGACATCGTCGACAAATATCTCAGTGATCCCAAATGTATGTTTCTGTTCACAGCGGTGGGCTTTCGTGATCTGACCACCCTCAGTGCCATGACCAACAGCTCTGCCTGGTATAAGAGCCTGAATCCCGAACTTCCCATGCTGCTGATCTCAGGCGGCATGGATCCTGTCGGCGATTACGGAAAAGGCGTGACGAAAGTATTCTGTCAGCTTCACGACACCGGTATCCAAAACATTACCATGCATCTGTATCCGGATGCCCGCCACGAACTTCTGAACGAAATCAATTATCAGGAAGTCTTCAGCGATATCTCCATATGGATCGGCGGATTGCTGGCTGTCCGGGAAAGATAACCAGTTCTTCCGTCAGAGGCGCTTCTTTCACTCCCTTTTCAGCTCCTGTGACGCCAAGAGGCTTCCGTTTGCAATATTGCAAGGATCCGCCGAACCGCATATTTTAACCCCCTCCTTTGCAGCCCGGACGCCAAGGAGGGGGTTTGCATATAATCTGCTCGGTCTTTTTTACCACCAGGCAACAGATCAATCACATGATTCATGGCAGTTAAAGCCGGTGCAACCGAACTGCTATTCTTTTGATAATAGATACTGGACTTTGCTGCCACGGTACCATTATTTCTAAAGGTGATTAACACATAAATCGTCTTGTTAATTGGCAGTGCCCGTTCACTGTATTCAACACCATTGCTGTCTACAAATGCAATTTTTGTCACTGCCAAATCCGGCAGCGGAGGCGCTTTTTTAGTAAAGGCAATTGCTGCACCATACCCCTTCGTCACCAAGTCTTGGAATGTCTTATATGTACCAGCAGAAATTGCAGTTGCTTTATCCCAGAGACCCATTCCATCAGGAGTATATAACGCATTGGGGAAAATCTGGTTTGTAAATCTGGAGATAAATGACCAGCCGGGGACATTTGAGCCATTACGGCTATAGCCAAATGTCTGTCCGCCATAAATCGCCATTTCCGTAGGTGTCATGGCTACCGGCGTCCATTCTATGCTGATGAAGTAAATTGGTTCAACAATAATCTTGTCGCCTAACGCCATCGATGCAGTGCCGTTTTGAAACCCCAGCATTCTGGCAATAACATTGATATTTTCTGTTGTTGACTGCCATTGAGCCATTTTACTGGGTGTAGATGGCAACTTCGTAAAAAAGCCCAGCTCAGTTTCTTTGTAGCACTGGGCAGTTTCCATACTCGTGCTGACTGCTAATGTGCAATTGGCAGTTCCCTGTTTCAGATTTTTTTCAAAATCTTTCACATAATCATATTTCGGGTATTTCGGCATGACCCGTTCCAGAATGTCATAATAGCCAATTGTATTACGTTTGTTGATCCATACATCAAAAACAGATTGTTCCACTTTCTTGTTGGAATATTCTCCGTTAGCCAATATTCCGGAAAACCGATAGCCTACCAGACATTCGTCTGCTGTGCCAAAGGGCAACACATATGAGCCCTGGCCATCCTGAGACGCAGACCCGCCGCTATTGCCATCACCATCCCATGAAATCGCACCGGCTGATGCAATTAAAGATAGTACCATGGCAACTAGCAGACAAAATGCCAATATGCGATTAAGCGTATGTTTGCTGTGCATAGCAATTCCCCCTAAAAGTTGTTGTTCTTTTTTATTATGAGTGACGGCAATGCAAAAAACAAAAAAGCAGGCGGAGATTCCGTCTGCTTTTCTGTGCTTATTGTTTAGATCTTTTTGCGCTTATCATCGGCATTCTGCGGAATCAGGAAAGATGTGGTTTCCTGAGACGCAGGGCGGCAATGATAGTCTGCTACAGCCTGAATTGCCTTCTGCTGATTGAATGCATCAATATCTTCCTGTTTGCAGGTATGACACTGGTTGGCCTTACACATAACGCCACAAATAACGCAAGGCATATCTACAAGATACTGCGTGCAAATTTTAGTGTAATCCTTACAGATAGACCAATGAGGTTTGCCGCATACCTGACAATACTTCACAGGGTCTCGATAGATATCATATTCAGGACACTTAGTATGGTCAACATATGTGGTCAAATCGTAAGGGTCTACTACAAAGAAGCTGCTGCAATCTGAGCGACCGCACCAAATACAGCCTTTTTCGATATCTCTCATCAGGGCTTCGTGCTCATTTGGTGTCAGGCAGGTATGATTCGGGAAACCGCAGCTATAATCGTTATGCTGCGCCTTAGCCATATTGAATCGCTCTTCAGGAGTCATATGGATGGGGGGATAAATATGCAGGAAGGCTTCTCTTGTCTTTGCATCCCAGGAATTCCAGTCCTTGGCACGAATGGTGGCGGGAGTGACGTCAAATTTGTAATCATCATAGTTGGGACGATGACTCTGATCTGGCAGGTTGGGCTTGGGAATGCTGGCTTCGGGCTCAGTAGGCTCGGGTTCCGTAGGCTCGGGCTCGGTAGGCTCGGGCTCGGTAGGCTCGGGCTCGGTAGGCTCGGGCTCGGTAGGCTCGG
>JAHHRY010000006.1 GCA_020025535.1 Oscillospiraceae bacterium
AAAGCAATACCGTGAGACCTATGGAGGTGTTGCTGCAGACCAAAATCTATAAGCGCCTATTACTGAAAAAGAAAATCTAGTGTCCAGTTTTTGTTGACTAGTGCACCTGAATGCTTTGCGGATCTTTTCTATAACAATAAATATCTTACTTACCTTGCAAATAATTTAGAAATTTGATACAATTAATCTAGCTGTAACCCCCAAAATACAAAGGGCAGCAATGAATGATACCAACGAAAGCCCTGCCATATTGGCAGGGCTTTTCTGCTATAGAGGAGAGGCCGCCATGTTACAACCCGGTTTATATGAGCAAGTCATCAATAATCAGCTGGACACCGTGCTTTCTGCGGTTGCGGAAGCCCGGAAATCCACTGCGCCTATTGATAAGGCGGAAGCATCTAAGGTGCTTTCTCAGTACCTCAGCGAAGTTATCGAAACAGGTCTTGATAACGTGCGAGACAACGGTGGGGATCTCTCTGCGCAAATTGAGCTGACCAACCAGATTGTACGGCTCATTCAGAAGACGACAAAAGAAGCTGACTTTGCAGCCATGGGTGTCGCCCAGCGTGCAGAGCAGCTTCTTGCGCTATTACGAGAGACGGATCCCCGGTTGGCTGCCGGAAAAAGTGCCAAGGATGTGGAGCGGCCGGAGACCTCCATTGCCCAAAGCTCGCTGTTTACCGGCGCTATCCATGAGCCTCAGATGTTCACAGAGCTGAAAAAAGAGATTGTGTCTGCTGACCGGATTGATATGCTGGTGTCCTTTATCAAGTGGAGCGGCCTGCGGCTGATTATCGATGAACTGCAGGAGTTTACTCAGAATGGCGGACAGCTTCGGATTATCACCACTTCCTACATGGGTGCCACGGATGTGAAGGCCATTGAAGAGCTGAGAAAGCTCCCTAACACGCTGATTAAGGTCAGCTATGATACCAAACGCACCCGGCTCCACGCAAAAACCTATGTTTTCTATCGGGATACCGGTTTTACAACAGCCTATGTGGGCTCTTCTAATCTTTCCAACGCTGCCATTTCCAGTGGCCTGGAATGGAATGTGAAGGTTACTCGGAAGGATCTTCCGGAAACCATTGACAAGATTGCAGCTACCTTTGAAAGCTATTGGAACTCCAGCGAGTTTGAGTATTATTCAGAGAATCAGCGAGAGCGCCTCGCTCGGGCGCTAAAGGCCGAAAAGTACATGGATGGCAGCCACGCTGAGATTTACACCATGGACATCACCCCCTATTCCTACCAGCAGGAAATCCTGGATCGTCTGGAAGCAGAGCGGACTGTCCGGGGTTTTTATCGCAATCTGGTGGTGGCAGCTACCGGTACCGGCAAGACCGTGATTTCAGCGCTGGATTACAAGCAGTTCCGGAAACAGCATCCCGGGCAGAAGTGTCGGCTGCTGTTCGTGGCTCACCGAGAGGAAATCCTGAAGCAGAGCCTGTATACCTTCCGGGCTGTTCTCAAGGATGCCAACTTTGGCGAGATGTTTGCAGGCAGCTATAAGCCGGACAGCGTGGAAAACCTGTTTATCTCCATCCAAACCTTTAATTCTCAGGACTTTACCCGCAAGACCACTTCAGATTTTTACGATTATATCATCGTGGACGAATTCCACCACGCAGCAGCCCCTACCTATCAGAAGCTCCTTAACTACTATCAACCCCAGATCCTTTTGGGCCTGACGGCTACCCCGGAGCGTATGGACGGCAAGTCGATTCTGCCTTACTTTGGAAATCGCATTGCCGCAGAAATCCGTCTACCGGAGGCCATTGACCGCAAGCTCCTGTGCCCATTCCAGTATTTTGGTGTCACCGATACCATTGATCTGGATCAGCTCAAATGGGCCGCTGGTGGCTACGATAAGACCGCACTTTCTAACGTCTATACGTTCAGTGGTGCTGTGGCCAATCGGCGTGCAGACCATGTGGTGACCTCACTTCTCAAATATGTGACGGACATTGACGATGTGAAGGGCCTGGGCTTCTGCGTATCGGTGGATCATGCGGAATTCATGTGCCGATACTTTAACGAGCACGGGATTCCCTCCATGTTCCTGACCGGAAAATCTCCCGATGAAGAGAGAAAGAATGCCAAGGATCAGCTGGTTTCCGGCAAGGTCCGTTTTATCTTCGTCGTGGATATTTACAACGAAGGCGTGGATATTCCGGAGGTCAACACGGTTCTCTTTCTGCGGCCTACCGAGTCCCTGACGATTTTCCTACAGCAGCTAGGCCGTGGCCTGCGTCTGAGTGAGGATAAAGAATGCCTGACCGTTCTGGATTTTATCGGTCAGGCAAACAAGAAATATAATTTTGAAGATAAGTTTGCAGCGCTGCTGTCCAACACCACCCGAAGCGTGACCAGAGAGATCAAGGATGGCTTTGTTTCCGTTCCCAAGGGCTGCTACATTCAACTGGAAAAGAAGGCCGCCAAAATCATCCTGGACAATATTCGGGCATCCTATGGAAACAGTGCCGGCCTGGTGACACGGATTGCCTCTTTTACAGAGGATACCGGTCTGAAACTGACTTTGGGGAATTTCCTGGATTACTATCATATTGACCCCAGAGCCATTTATAAGTTCTCGTCCTTCTCCCGCCTGTGTGCACGGGCAGATCTGATCGAAGAATTTAACGAGCCTGTGGAAGAAATCATGACCAAAGCGTTGGCACGGTTTGCCTGCGTGGATTCCCGGCGGTGGATTTCTTTCCTGCTGGATATCCTGCCGAGAATTAACAATGTAGACTTTGCGGCTTTGCCTGCTATGGAGCAGCGGATGATGCAGATGTTCTATGTGACGGTTTGGGGCAAAGCAGTCACCGATTGGAATGCTGAGGATGTTCAGGATAATCTGTACAGTCTTTCCGCTAGCCCTGTGATGCTGGGCGAGCTGCTGGAGCTGCTGCGGTATCAGTTTGGTCGCATTGACTTTATTGATGACACGGTGGATGTGGGATTTGATTGCCCGTTGGATTTGCATTGTACCTATACCCGTGACCAGCTGCTGGTAGCGTTGGACTTTATGAAGCCGGATACAGTTCGTGAGGGTGTGAAGTGGCTGCCCGATCAGAAGCTGGATGTGTTCTTTGTGACGCTCAACAAGGCAGACAAGGACTATTCGCCCACGACCATGTATAACGATTACTCCATCAACGATACCCTGTTCCACTGGCAGAGCCAGAGCACCACTTCGGACACTTCTCCGACGGGCCAGCGGTACATCCATCACCGTAAAAAGGGTAGTAAGATTCTGCTGTTTGTCCGGGAATTCAAGTCCGACCGGATTACGAATGGCGCAGCAGCCTATACCTATCTGGGTACCGCAAACTACGTGAAGCACGAAGACTCCCGGCCTATGAATATCACCTGGAAGCTGGATCACCCAATTCCGGCAAAGTTCCTGAAGAAAACAAATAAACTGGTGGTGGGATAAGGTCATAAATCCACATATTCACCATAATTTATTTCTAGTTTTTGTCCATTGTGGATGAGTATCCACCCTTCTTCAAACTCCAATCTGACATTTACCCATTTGTTACGATAGACCTTAAAGCAATCACCGCAATGGAGACCACCATAAAACTTGCCATTCGGAAATATAATGTCTGGACGGTCACCATTTAAAAATAGCATTCCTGTCATGTATAACTCCTTTAAGGTGGGATATTTGAATGAAATTATTTGAAGTAATTCCTGATGATTTATTTTCCGTTTTAGCATCACCCAATCGGGTGTTGTACTCCGATGCATTGGATGTCTTATATGCTGCATATCTGGAAAATCTGAAAATACCAGAAGATACCTTATACTCCATGCTGCGTAGTAAACTCGAACAGCAATTAGCAGATGCCAATTTTGACGGAGAAGATATTGATGAAGAAGAACTGCGAGATATTTCTGGAAGAGCCAGATTTTTGATTCGCAAGTTATGCAGTAAAGGCTGGTTTGAAAAAGAACGAGGGGACAATTTTGAAGAGTTCATTACCGTCCCTGGATACAGCAGTCGGTTATTAGAGCTATTTCACCAATTGCGAGACGACAGTCCTATTCGAGGGTATTCGTATGTCTTCGGCACCTATTCGTCACTCAAAGTAGCTGATGATGGTGACAGTGTCTACGATAAGATGGCGGCAATTTACAGTGCCTATGATAACACGCAAGCATTGATAAAAGTGTTGCAAATGGTCTACCACAATGTAAAACATTACTTTAAAATGCAAATAGAAATGCAGGAAATCAACGAAGTCCTTGCGTCCCATTTTGATGATTTCGGGCAGAAAGTTGTGGAGACTTATATTCGGCCGTTGAAGATTAAGGATTCTGTTCCCAAATATCGAGGCCCAATTCAAAGAACTCTTATTAAATGGGCACAGGATGACGCAATGCTGTTGGCGATTTCTAACGCAGCGTTTCAGGACAAACGAGGTAATTCATTGGAAGAATGCCGACGTGATTTACTCCAGAAGATATATTGGGTGAAGGAGCGGTATGACTGCATTGAAAATGATTATCTGGACGAAATCGACCAGCAGGTACGACGCTATACCAGAGCGACGACCCAAAAGATAGAGAACCTAACGAATCGAGATCATAATGTTCGTGGAAATCTGAACTACCTATTAGAGGCGCTTTCTCGTAATAGGCGTGCGTCAAATCTTGTAGAGCAAATTCAGCCAGCATTTCAGTTATATGAGCAGTCCTTCCTTTCCTCCAAAAGCCTTTGGTATCGGAAGCGCCCAGGAAAACGTGCATCTACGGAACCTGTAATGATTGAAGATCCAGCTTTGAATTCTGATATGGTAAAGCAGGCCGAGCAACTACTTCATTCGGAATATGGCAGAAATGCAATTGCTGCATATGTTGAGGATTTACTTGGAGTTAGTGGGATTTGTTTTTCTAAAGATATGCATTTAACAAATGATAAGGCCTATATCATGAGCCTTTTAAGCGTCTTGGCTGCCAGTGATACGGGCACCAAATATCAAATCAAGGAACTGGACGGTAAGTATTCAGAAAATGGATATGAAATTCCACAGTTACAGATTACCCGCAAGGAGGGAGAAAAATGAATATAGATTGGCTGAATACTGCTTCCCAAAGGGAACTTGATCAGTTTAAATCTGTCTGCAATCAGCTGCTTAGCCGTACATATATTGTTCGAACAATTTACAAACCAGATAAAGGCAGAATCAATAATCCAGACTATACGTTCCTTTCTATTCATTATGAAGAGGTACAGCAGTATTTATCCCTATTAGATTGGGATTTGCGAAAAGATGATCTCAATGGATATTTTTACGTTTTAAATACAGATGAGGCTAACCGCTGCAATCTGGATAAAAAAGAGACCGCAATATTACTTGCCATCCGAATGATTTACGACGAAAATCAGGAACATTTGGGTCTAGAACAGGATGCTGTATGCACGGTTCGGGACCTGTTGGAAAAAGTAGTAACAGATTATGCAGTTCTTCCGGCAAAGCCTAACATGGAAGAAGTGAAACGAGCTCTCACTAGGCTTGAGAATCATTCTATTATTCAAAGAATTGATGGGAAATTCAATCAAGGAACATGCAGGTTTGCAATACTTCCTACGGTGCTGTCGGTCGTATCCAGTGAGAAACTAAATAGCATTGTATCGGTTTTGAGGAAGGAGGATCATGATGAAGAAGCTGAAGAAGATTCTGCTGATTAATTGGCTGTATTTTTCAAAAGAGGTAATCGAAGTAGATGATGTCAATTTCTTGACTGGTAAAAACGGTGCCGGCAAGTCGACAGTCATTGATGCACTTCAAATTGTCCTCCTGGGTGAAACAAATGCAAGAAATTTCAACCAGGCAGCAAATGAAAAATCTCAGCGTACTTTAGACGGATATTTACGAGCAGATATGGATGACAACTATGCCAAGAGTCGGCGTGGAAAGGATTTTTCTACATTCATTGCATGCGAGTTCTGGGACGACGTGGAAGGCAGCCAATTTGTTACCGGGGTAGCTTTCGATTGCCGAAGTGATGGTATGAATATTGACCACTTTTTTATCTATGATGGTGTAATTCCAGAGAACTGTTTTATCGAAAAAGGAATTGCACTTCCTTACTCAGAATTCCGTAAAAGAATGAAGAATGAGTATGGTGTCCATATTAAATTCTATGATACGCAGAAGCAGTATCAAAAGGATATGCTGGCAAAGTGGAATGTACATAATGCACAGGTGACACGTATGATGAAGAAGGCTGTGTCCTTCCGGCCCATTGTAGATATTCAGAAATTCATTACCGAGAATATATGTGATGTACAGCAGAGACCGGATATTGAAGCCATGCAGCAGAATATTCGGGATTATCAACGTCATGAAAAGCTCGCTAAGCGCCAGGAAGACAAGTTAGCAGCATTACAGAATATTGAGAAAATCTTCCATGATATGGAACAGGCAACTCAGCGTCTGCAGCAGCAATCTTTTTTGGTTCTGTGGGCACAAAAAGAAGAGCTGGAACAAAATATCGAAAAGCGAAATATAGAGAAAACCGATTGTCAGGCTGGTGTTACACGGTCAGAAAAGGAAATTCAGCGCATCGAGCAAGAAATTGAAGAAAAAGATAAGAGGAAAACAGAACTCATTGCAGCATGTGCACAAAGTGATGTTTCCCGTGAAGAAGATAAATTGCGAGACAGTAAGGATGTCCTTCTGAAGGAGCAAAATACTCTCCTTACCCAGTTGCAACGGGATGCTTTAGAGTTGAAACATGAGGCATCTGTTGTATCTAGTCTGTGCCAGAAGATTTATTTGTGGAATAATTTGCCAAAAATTGAACCTCTCTTAGAATCTGCAGACAAATTAGAAAAGAGCTATGCCGTTTTCCTAGCCTGTGATTATTCGATTTTTTCAAAATCTATGGCAGTGTTTGAACGAGCAATGGATGAGACAAGTCATTTTTATAAACTTCTAAGAGACACTACCTATGAGGTTGAAACACTAGTTTCTTCTCTCAAAGCCGAAAAAGACGAGAAAGAATCGGCACTGGCAGGCCTTAGTAGGCAGAAAAAGCCATATCCCAAAGGATTGCGGCTATTACGTGATGAAATGTCACGCCAGTTAGAAAACGAGGTGGGCAAAAAAGTAAGAATAGATATCCTTGCCGATGTTTTGGAGATTCCCGAAAAGGAAGAACTGTGGCGAAATGCTGTTGAAGGCTACCTAAATACGCAGAAATTTTATTTACTGATTGACCCGGACTATTATCAGAAAGCGCTTCAGATTTATAACCAGATAAAAAAGAATTATTCTGATTTCTCATATGGTCTGGTGGACATTGGTAAACTCCGGGAGCGGGAGCATTTGGATCCGTGGGATGACAGCCTTGCCAAGAAAATCGAGACAGACAACGAGTTAGCTCGCAGTTATATTGATTATCTCCTGGGATGTGTTGTGTGTTGTTCGCATGTTGATCAACTGCGAAAACATAAAATAGCAATTACTGCGGACGGCATGGTGTATCAGGGTTATGTGGCCCGTCCAATCCGTAAGGAATTGATGGAGAATGCTTTTATCGGCCAACAGTCCATTGCAATTCAGATTTCCAGATTGCAAAAAGAATTACAGGAAGTAGAAAGTCAGCTGCATACATGGGAGCCTGTGTATGTGGTGCTTTCTAAGAATAAGGACCGGGATCCGTTGTTTACACAATTCTTTGTACAAAACACAATTTCACAGAGGCAATGTGATTATTTACGGGGATTGGAGATAATTGGAGAACTTGATAAAATCCACGAGCAGCTTTCCCAGTTAGATTTGTTCTGGTTGAATGAACAGCGTGCAATAATTGAAAAGCTAAGTGAGGAGATTACAGCACTTCGTTCCACTAAGGACTATCACAATGAGGAAAGAGTAAAGCTGGAGGCACAAATTCATCAACTGGAGTATGATAAGTTGCCAGAACTGTATCAGAAACTTGTAGCTATAGAAGATCGTCTGTCGGATGAATTTACAGAAGATTTTATTCAGAAGACCGGCTTGCCTCGTTATCAGCAAGAGCTTGCACGATTGAAGAAACCGGCAATTGTCGGAAAAAACTTCAATGATCGTCTGTCGCAGACGATAAACGAGCAAGCAAATTCCCAGAGAAAACTATTTGATGCTCGTAAAGAATATGCGAATGAGTTTAAACCATGTCCTTTCAAAGTGGATGCTATGGACAACGACGAATATGCTGCAGAACAGAAAATGTTGGAAACTAGTGAACTCCCCAAATACCGGGATAAGATTAAAGCTGCCCGTGAGAGTGCAATGGAGCAGTTTCAGAATGATTTCCTTGCAAAGTTAAAGTCCAGCATTGACCAAGTACAAGCACAGGTAAAGAGTCTTAATAAAGCGCTAAAGCAGGCACAATTTGGTACGGATCAGTATCTGTTCCGGGTAGACCGCAATCCTGATTTTGCAGAGTATTATGACATGATTATGGCACCAGAGCTTATGGAGGGCGATGCAGGCTTGTTTGCACTGCCTTTCCAGCAAAAATATGGCAGCCTGATTGAGGACCTTTTTGGACGTTTGGCAACATCCGATGATACACAACTGAATGCCCGTAAACAAAGTGAGCTGCAGCAGAATATCGATCGATACACAGACTTTCGGACATATTTGAAGTTTGATTTGGAAACAACGGATCAGAATGGCTCCAAACAGCTTCTTTCGCAAACGCTGAATACGAAATCCGGCGGAGAAACCCAGACACCATTTTATATTGCAGTATTGGCGTCGTTTGCACAGCTGTATCAGGTCAATAATGTATCTGGCCTTGCTAGCAATACTGTGCGCTTGGTGGTATTTGATGAAGCTTTTAATAAGATGGATAGTGAGCGTATCATGGAGAGTGTACGACTGCTTCGCAAAATGGGTCTCCAGGCAATTATATGTACGCCTCCTGATAAACTTCCTGATATTATGCCGTTGGCTGATCGCACGCTGCTTGTCAGCAAAGAGAGATACCAAATGCATATTTTGTCCTACGGTAAGGAGATATTAAAGCAGTGAGAGAAGATGTTATTCTATCTAGACTTTTGGACAAGTATGAAAAAAGCAAACATTTACTGGAGCCCGGGGTTTCCAATAGAAGGGTTATGCTCCGAATTGAGAAAAAGGAACTTCCCGAATACAATTATCAGGACGCAGAAATCCGTGATAACTACAACGAAACAGCAAAAACACTGGAACACGAAGGCCTTGTTTTCATTGATTGGGTAAAGGATAGACCCGTTATGTCTTCTGTAGCACTAAACCTCAATCATGTAATGCAGTGTTATCAAAGAATACATAGGCTACATCCGAGAGAGCTCGCCCAAAAAGTAGAGGACATGGTTACAGACTGCCTTCAGAAGACTACGACAGAGTGGATTGTATGGTGGAGAGAAGAAATCTGTAAAGATGCTCGAGAGAGTTTAAAGGTTCCCCAATTCTGTAAAAATAATTTAACGCTTCTCAATAACCTTTTAGTAGCATTCAAGGCATATGACCTTTTGCATGGGGAGCCTGTCACCATGCGGACGTTCAGCAGCCAATGCTATCATGATACCAAGTATTTTGAGCGTGAAATTCGCAGCCACTTTTTAAATGTTGCCCTTAAGTATCATAAGGAATTATCTGAAACAGTTGAGAGTGAAGATCTTGGAGTCCGAGATCAATTAGCATTCTTAGGAATTTACGCTCGGCCTGAATTGTACGAGTTGTCTGGTAATTGCAATTTTAAAACAGAAACTGGTGTGATCGATTTTTACGCAGCTTATCCATATGGGCTGGGCATTCCGAGCACGTCAGTTGATAGAATTATCTCTGTAGATTTATCAAAAATCGATCAGATTGTTTTCATCGAAAATAAGACAAACTACGATGAATATCTCCTATCTGAGCTGAAATGTAGTACACTTGCAATTTATCATGGCGGATTTTTGAGCCCTCATAAGAAAGTGCTGTTTCGTAAAATTGCAAATGCGATAACATCTGATACAAAAGTTTATTTTTGGGCCGACATAGATATTGGTGGTTTTAGAATGTTTACGCATTTGAGTCGTATTATTTCCAATTTAACTCCTATGCGAATGGCAGCTATCGATGTCGTACACTATCAGAATACAGGACTAAATCGATCGGCTGATTATATGGAGCAGCTAAAAGTTTCTTTAAAGCATAACGAATTTCCAATGTTTACTGAAACCATCAAGCAAATATTGGAATGTGGGGTTACAATTGAACAGGAAGCATTTCTGAGTTAGTTTGATGGGATGGTGTTTTTTATGGATCGTAAAATTACAGAAGTAGTAGCCGCCCTGATCTGGGACGGGGACAAGTTTATGATCTGCCAGCGGCCTGCCAATAAGGCCAGAGGTATGCTCTGGGAGTTTGTTGGCGGCAAGGTAGAGCCCGGAGAAACAAAGCAGCAGGCACTGATCCGGGAATGTCAGGAAGAACTGGCCATCACCCTTTCCGTTGGCGATGAATTTACAGAAGTTGTACACGAGTATCCGGATATTACGGTCCGACTGACCTTGTTCCATGCAACCATCGCAGAGGGCGTTCCCCAGATGCTGGAGCATAACGATATCCAATGGATCACAGTGTATGAGATTCCAAACTATGAGTTTTGTCCGGCAGATGTGGAAATTTTAAGGAGGCTCAAACATGAGCACTCAAAAGTATAACAAACTGGTTCGTGACCGGATTCCTGAAATTATCGAAGCATCCGGTAAGACCTGCGTAACAGAGATCCTTTCTGATGAAGAATATCTCAAAATGATCGATGTAAAACTTGATGAGGAGCTTGCGGAGTATCATCAGGATCAGAATATCGAGGAGCTTGCGGATCTGACAGAGGTTATCCATTCCGCAGTGCTTGCCCGAGGATATACGCTGGAGGATCTTGAGAGAGTCAGAGCAGAGAAGGCTACTAAGAGGGGCAGATTTCAGCGTAAAATACTTTTGAAAGAAGTCATAGAAAGTTGATTTGCGGTTTTAATCCCAATATGAGCAATATCCATTCATTAGCGCACTGACAGCATAAATCATAAAAATATTGTGGTATTTGTCTTGCAAAATCACATATCCAGAACTATAATAAAAATGGTAGTTGGTACAGTATAGGCTATGCAAACCCAATCAGTGATACCGGATCAGCGAACATTGGCGGGGCTGGCTTGCTTAAAACTATCAGGCAAAATATGTAAAACTTTGATGGAACTATCAAGGAATAAGAGCGCCGGTGCTCCCTTGAGAAAGCAATGAGAAGCCTTAGGTGCGTAAATTGTTGCTCTACAGCTTTACACCCATACAACTGAGACCATTGTATTGTATAATGGTCAGCGTTGCTATGCGTGTAAAGTCTCAATCTAGATCGTTGATGGCCCATACACGCATAGTGTATGGGCCATTTATTCAGATCTGGATAGGGGGTGACAAAATGAAAATTTGCAAAACAAATGCAATGCGTTTATGGAGTGAGCGATATGGCGAAGCAATGTTTGCAGAGGACTTTCACGGAAATCTGATGTGCCGGAAAGGCTATGGAAACAATAACTACTACATTAAAAACCGTGGAGAAAAGGTCTATTGTGGATGGAATCTTCACCACATTTTGCCATTAGCGCATGGGGGTACAAACGAAAAGAAGAATTTGCTCTGTACCAGTATTTACACGAATCAAGAGGCAGACGATAAGATTACATACTGGATTGACGATTATCTGTATCAAGTTCAGAAGAATCCTAATTCAGACGAGTATCAGATTGTACGTATTAGATAACTAACTGATTATGAGCGTAGCCGGAGCTGATGTAATCAGCTCCGGCCATCTTTTTTTCTTGCTAGGTTTATTATCTTCTTGTTTTGCAATCCAGCCTCCTCCGCAAACCTTGCGGCCCCGCCCCAGGAATGGGTGACATAGGTGATCACATAGTCTGCCCGCTGCAGCATCCAGCGGTTGCGCCAGGTGATGGCATACCTGGGATGAACGGCTTCAATTCCCTCCGGCAGCATGGTGTCCGAGTAATCTTTGCCGGGGATATTTTTCGGAGGGTAAGCCAGCACGACAGCGTAGCGGATGTGCGGATATTTCTTCTTCACAGCGAACAGAACCCAGTGTACCAGTGCATCAAACTGGCCCTCATTTCCCACATAGAATAGGTCAACATCGTGGTTTCGTATCAGATCCTCAATGGCTTCCTCCAGTCGTTGCCTGCATAGTCCGATACAATCCCGGTGTCCGAAAAAGGTACAAGCAGCCATATTCCTTCCTCCTGATTTACGATATATCGTAAGTATAGCATAATTCTTTGAAAATTACGATATATCCCACGCGGTATGTCACAGATTTGGGTAAACTTAAATTACGATATATCGCAGGGAGGAATGCCAAGTGAATACAAAAGAAGCCGTTGCAAAACGCATTCTGGAACTGTGTGAGCAGCGCCACATGGCAGTCAATGCCCTGGGCACCGTTTCCGGCGTCTCACCGTCTACCATTTACAGTATGCTCAACGAAAAAAGCCAGAATCCCGGGGTGGTTTCCATCAAGAAGCTGTGCGACGGGCTGGACATTTCCATTCGGGAGTTTTTTGACAGTGATCTCTTCGACGGACTTGAACAGGAAATTAAATAGCGATATAATAAGATGCAAACACAGATCCGTGTTTGCATCATTTTTTATGAGGAAATCCTATGAAAATTCTAAGCAGTCAGGAAGCTTTGCAGGAAGCCATCCGGCAGAATCAGATCCTTATTTTACAATTTGGTTCGGACAGCTGCGCTCCCTGCAAGGCCCTTCAGAACAGAATTAAGGCATGGAATCAGGAACATCCCTCTGTCTGCCATGCCTATGTAACAGTCAGCGAGCTGCCGGAGCTTTGCGCCCAGATGGGCGTGTTTACGGTACCAACCATCTTCGTATATGTGGACGGGAAACTGACGATTCAGCAGAGCGGTTATTTCGGTCTCAATCAGGTGCTGGCCCAGATTGAAAAATATGAACAGCTGCTTGGTTAATTTAGATCACAAAGGAACGGAGAAAACTATGAGCATGAAGATTTTATATACACCCCTCACCATGGAGGACGGCGAAGAATTCTATCACCTTGCAGGAGATGAACAGGTAGCGGCAACCATGCGTTTTGACTGCCCCCACTCCCGGGAGGAGAGTGACCGGGTTTTGGCTGATTACATTAGCGAAGGAAACCGCACCTTTGCTCTGCGCTTCCAGCCGGAGGAAAAGCTTTTTGGCGTTTTTGCCTTCAAGAGCGAAGCAGGATCCGATGCGGCAGATCTTTCCCAGATGCTGATCCCCGAACAGTGGGGACATGGCCTGGGCAATCAAATCATCAGCGATATGGTGGAACTGGCCCGGAAAGAAAAATGGTACAAAACGCTGGGAGGCTATATTCTGGAAACCAATACCGCATCCCGCCGAATGGCAGAGCGTTACGGATTCCGGGAAACGGAGCATCGTCGTTACCCCGGTATGACGGAAGATCTGGTGATCTATCAGCTGGAGCTTGAGGAACCGCTGGAGAAAGAGAGGCAACAAAATGATATTAACTGAATTTGATGAGAATAAAATTGCTGTGATCAATCCGGATGACATTCAGAGGAAAAAGAATGATTTTCCTGAAACTGTTGTTTCCATATTTCACCACATCCTGTTTAATAAAATCGTGACTTTCCTGAATGCGAAAAAAATCGGAGAGAGCAATGATGTTGACGGGACTTGGCCGGTATATGAAGCAGAGTATAAGGGTGTTCGCATTGGACTGGTGAAAGCCAGACTGGGGGCGGCGGCCTGTGTGGGAATCTTTGAGGAAATTATAGCCATGGGCGCAAAACGAATCATCCTTTTGGGCAACTGCGGCGTTCTGGATAAAAGTATAGAAGATTGCGGTATTATCATTCCCACAAAAGCCATCCGAGATGAGGGAACAAGCTACCATTACGCACCTGCATCCGATTACATCCAAGTGAACAAAGACTACGGAGAATTGTTCGAAAAAATGCTGGATGAATATGGCTATAATCATATTAAGGGTGTGACCTGGACCACAGACGCCTTTTTCCGAGAGACACCGGAAAAGATAAAGCGCCGCAAAGATATGGGGGCAGTATGTGTAGAGATGGAATGCTCGGCTATGCAGGCTCTGTGTGATTTTCGGGATGTTGAGTTCTTCCAATTTCTTTATGCCGGAGATAATCTGGACCATCCGCAATGGGACCCCAGAAGTCTCAACGGATACGCAAAACTCAGTGAAAAAGAGAAGATTGCCATGCTAGCCGTAGAGCTGGCATATAGGATCACGGCAGGGCAATCATAAGATGGGGTATTCACTTGCATTTACGTTCTCTTAAAAGGACATATACAATGAAACAATGTGAGTAAGAAAGTGATCACCCGTGTGGAAAGCTGTGATTCAAATGGGAAAATACTACAATAAGTTTTTAGTAAAAAACATCGACTTGGCACCGTTGGGGATTGATTGTAAGGAGGATATCGCATGAATGATATGGAACAGCATGAACAAGAAAGTGAAAAAGTCACCATCCGAAAAGCAAAATGGAAGCTTTTTACGGGATGTACTCTGGCCTTGCTGGGCTTTGTGGTACTATTGGCAGGCGCACTGCTGGATGTGCAGAGCAGATGGGGGGTCATGGGGCTGCTCGCAGGTTTCTTGGCCTGCGATATTGCCGGACTGGTCCTGATCATCAAGGCATCGCCCGGACTGGCACTTTCGGACATTAACAGAATTGATCAAAAATACGGCGAATGTGAACTGACGCAGCTGCACGGCATGAAGAAATATGAAGCAGAGCAAACACTTCGTTCTCACAAATTTAAATTTGATGACAGCGGTTATTACCATAAAAAACAGTTCTCGTTTTTGAAGGACTCCGTATCTTACTATGTAAAAATCCTGGATAGCGCCAATATGGAAAAAACCGTTCAAAACGAGTGCAATTATTTCGATGAACAGGTTCAAAACGGAAAGAATACCTGCCTGATTTTGATGATTTACAGCAATGAACCGATGGATCAGAACACGCAATTCCTGCGGAATGTCGGAACGCTTCAAATTGCAGACAGCATGGTGCTGAATATGTACTCGCCAAAGACGCTGGTTGTGGTTGGGGTAGATCCTGTAACCGGCATCGGACAATATCTGGACATGGGCAAGGGACACAATCTTTATCTGTACAAATACGGCTGTAAAATGCTGAAAAAGCTGTTCGGATAGAGATGAGAAAGCTGTGATTCATATGGGAAAATACTACAATAAGTTTTTAGGAAAAAATATCGATCTGGCACCGTTGGGAATTGAGCGCCGGGAGGAGAATTCTCCCTATTTCTGCACGCCCAGAGGGGCGTCCATCATCGGCTGGGCCGGTGTGGACGGCATTCATTACTGCTTTATCCGGGGCTTTGGAGAGATGGTATTTGCCGTCAGTCCCATGGAGGTTGCCCCAAACTATGTGCGCCCTCTTGCCGGTAGCTTTGAGGACTTCCTGCGGCTGCTGCTTGCCTGCAAGGATTGTAATTTCATGGAGCAGGTATGGCAATGGTCACCGGAGGACTTCTCTCAGATGGTTGCGGACAGTACACCGGATCGGGCTGCAGCTGAGACACTGGATCAGATTCAGAAATCCATGAAACTCACCCCCATGGAGCAGCCCTGGGCCTATATGCGAGAACTTCAGGATGGATTCGACTACAGCAAAATCAGGTACACCGAGGAATTCTACGACCCTGAAATGAACGAAAATGCACCTTCACCGGAATGGGCGGTGTATTCCTGTGCCAGGGGCCTGGTGGTGGATTTCTGTATGCGGGTGGAGCTGGAAGAATTCCATCGTTTTTGGGATAAATGGAGCGATAAATACGAAGAGCGGCTGAACCAAAGGGAACGGAAGCTGAGCTATCTCGAAAATCCGCTGCACTTTGAGTTTGAACCGGAGGCAACCGTCAACGGCAAAGCGCTCAAGCGGCGCAGCGGCAGCGGCATCTGCTACATTCCCGGCGACCCCAGTGAGCCGGAGACCCGGTTCCTTGCAGAGCATTACCATCTGGCTGAGGACTATGCCTGGTCTGTCTCCCGTGCCTGTTTCCCCTGGAAAAGCGGACGGCGTCCGGAAATCAAATCTCTGGAACTGACCATGGCGCAGGAACCTGTGGAAGTTCCCGGAGAGGTATTTGAAGTTTCTTATCCCGGAGAACAGATTGACCTGAAGATCCCTGGAAATCCCTTCACGCTGACTGTGAAGAACTATGAGCCGCAGATCCTGGATCCTTCCATGATTTCCCCGGACAACATGGAATATCCCACCTGCTATACCATGCTGACTTACACCCTCACGCCAAAGCCGGAGGCAGAAAAGCTCTACATTCAGGACCTTTCCGAATGCGACCAGCCCAGGCCAAAGCAAACAGAGCCTGCAGAGTTTAACAGCTGCGAAGCGGCAGCCATTGCCATCATCGGCGGTGCCGACGGCCCCACGGCTATGATCGTAGGAGCCCCTCAGGCAGATCAGGAATTTGCCGCCTGCTCGGCCCCACATTTTGAACCGGCTGCGAGAATCCAGTGGTATCCGGTCCTGCGTGTGACGGAGTATGAGCCTTCTACTGTAACCCTGATATAAACAAAGCCGCTGCACCGAAACAGGTGCAGCGGCTGTTTTATTTGGATTGTGATTTAGAATGTTTACCAGTTATCATCGTCGTCATCCTGCCAAAAGGACTGTTCCTCTTCCTCCTCACGCTGACGCTCTTCTTCCTCTTCCTGACGGTACTCGCTGTCGTCCCAGTTGTAAACATATTCGCCCTGGTCAACGCTGTAGCCGTCTTCATCGATCCACTCGTAATCACCAGAGTCGTAATTCAAACAATATTTCGGCATGATCTGACCCTTTTATTCAAGCACCATTAGCAGCATTCCGAATGCTGCTGATTTTTTTGCTTCCTTTTTGGAAGAAGCTTCAGCCCAATAATAGTCCTCATATTCCGCAATATGGCATTCACAATACCAGATCGGATTTCCATCCGCATCATATTGTTGTTTAAAATTGTAAGTAGGAATTGAAAAATAATCTCGCCGTGCAAGGGTTTCCAGTTGATTGATCGCATCTGCCTTATTGGGATTTTCAATCTCCGTTTTTATGGAGCCCAGTTTGCCTTTTTGTCTGAGATAGTCATATGCAACCTTACAAACAGCTTTTCTGGCCTCACTTTTAGATGCGCCGAAGCCTCTGAAAATTGGCTCATTATCGTGAATTTTCAAAAGGCAAGAAAAATTCATTTTGCATACATCATTAAATGGAATATCATGTTGAGATACCCCGTCAAAAGGCAAATACCAAGAAGTCTGATAGCTGAATTTTTTGCTGTAATAAAGGGGGACATGAGGCGGATTAAATTTCGCAACCCAGTTTTGAATAAGGGCAACATAATTTTCGTCTCCATTTTCAGCAAGCTCAGTTTCGGGATCCAGCATAAAATGTAAAACTGTACGAATTTCTTCAAAGTTCCACTTTGAATCCAGGGCAACCGCACCGATTATGGCCTCGAACAAATCCTCTTTTACGGATTGCTGCTCATTAACGCAGTTTTGAATGTCGCCAGACCCCATCAATAAATACTGTGAAAAATCCAGAATATCAATACGATGTGCAAGCATTTTCTTTTCTACTAACCGACGTTTCAAGTCAGTTAATTCGCCTTCAGATAAATCAGAATGGAATTCATCACATTCATCGGACATAAAACCGTAAGTTTCTGTCAGATATTGTACAACAGCAATGTCCAGGACTTTGTCTCCAATAAACTCCAACACCTCATTATCTTCACCGCCATTTTCTTCTGCATAGGATCTGCGGATAAATGCTTGATGCAGCAGGTCCGGATTATTGAATGGATAGCCGATCTGATCTTGAATGAACGTAAGCTCTCTGTCTGTCATAATAAAAAACACCTTTCTGTTATTTCTACAAAAAGGCATAAAAATGTCTGACAGAAACACTCCCCCTGATCAGTTACAGCGGAAGTATCACACAGTCAGACAAAACAGATTAAATTTAATTCTTTGTTCTCCCTTGTTTACTCAGGTCCACTTGCATAGACGGGAATAAACACCTAAAAACAATGTCTCAAATTTAAAGGGTCATGCCTTTTCTGTTGTTATCGTAACACTTGTGCATATTGAAGTCAAGAGGACTTTTTAAGTTATGTACTCTGCTTTATTGCATCACCAGTCAATTAGCTTTTGTAAACTCAGGACCACAGGAAACTTCCTGTGGTCCTGACTGATATAAGAAATTGTTCGGGTATACTTATCTTCTTCGTTTGCTCACATTTGTATATATGGTATCACTCATTGTAAATGATGAAATCAGTGGTACATGAAGGACAGGAGGTTTAATAGCAATCGGAAAAACGAGATAATTGCCAGCACAAGACCGAGGGCCAGATTAAGCAGGAATTTGAATATCTTCATCTTTCTTCCTCCCCTAAGTACTTGAGCTGGGCTTGGACTTCCGTCTGCAGCTGCATGCCGGCAGCGAAGGCAAAACCGAAGGAAGACTCGCATTCGATGCACTGGACGGTGCAGATCTTGAAAGACTTTGATCCGGGGCAGCCTGATTCTCCGGACTGCAATGCCCCTGACACTCTGCCCGTCTTCGGTGATGACCCGTTCCGTGCCCCATGGCAGGAGCGGGTGAATCCCGGAAAGCCATATGCCGATTTCTCTGAATGAACCGGCCGGACGATATTTACAATACCGCCTGAGCGTCCGCAGGGCAGCTGCCGTTTTCTGCAGCAGAAAGCAACAGCTTAATACGGTTGAGCTGATTGACCTCGCTGGCGCTGGAATCGTAATCAATGGCTGCGATGTTGGCGCCGGGGTAAGCCTGTTTCAGCGCCTTGATGACACCCTTTCCCACCACATGGTTGGGAAGGCAGGCAAAGGGCTGGATGCAGACAATATTGGGGACTCCGGAGGTAATCAATTCGGCCATTTCTCCTGCAAGGAACCATCCTTCTCCGTATTGGTTTCCCATGGAAAGGAAGGGCTTTGTCATTTCCGCAATGCTTTCGATGGGCAGAGGTGCTTCAAAGCGTTTGCTGCGCTTCAGCGCATCCAAGGCAGGCTTGCGGATTTTCTGAATCAGATGAATTCCTGCGTTGCAAGCCATGGCAGCCGCCTTTTTCGTTCCCAGAAATTCTGCCTTATAATTGCTGTTATAAAGACAGTAGTTCATAAAGTCCATCAGATCCGGCACAACCGCTTCCGCACCTTCCCGCTCCAGCAGCTCCACCAGGTGATTATTGGCAAGAGGCATATATTTAACCAGAATTTCACCGACAACGCCCACTCTGGGCTTTTTCACGGACTCATCCAGCGGCAGTTCATCGAAATCCTGCACAATCTGCCTGCAGTTCTTTTTGTAGTCGGTAAGGCTGTGCTTTCCGGTCAGGGAAGCGATACACCGCTCCTTCCATTTCCGATGCAGCGCATTTGCTGCACCGGGCGTTTTTTCATAGGGTCTTACCCGGTACAGACACCGCATCAGCAAATCGCCGTAGACAACCGACTGAATGGCATCTGCTGCAAGACCGGCAGAAATTGCAAATCCGGAATTTCGCTCCATACCGTTTATGTTCAGAGATACCACGGGAATCTGGGAAAGTCCCGCTTTATCCAGCGCTCTTCGGATGAAAGCAATGTAATTGCTGGCACGGCAGCAGCCGCCTGTCTGGGACATTACGATGGCAAGACGGTTCACATCGTATTTTCCGGACAGCACTGCCTGCATGATCTGACCCACCACGGTAATAGAGGGAAAACAGGCGTCGTTGTTGACGTACTGCAGTCCTACATCAATGGCACTCCGGTTGTCGTTGCCCAGCACCTCCACATGATAGCCGTGTGCCTGAAGCACAGGGGACAGAATATCGAAATGGATGGGGCTCATCTGCGGGGCCAGAATTGTGTAGCCCTGCTGCTTCATCTCTTTGGTAAATTCAGAACGTACATATACCTGAGAAACGGATTTGAGCTGCACGTCCTTTTCTCTGCGCTTTTCCATGGCTGCAAGCAGACTCCGGATCCGGATTCGGACGGCTCCCAGGTTGTTGACTTCATCGATCTTGATAAGGGTGTAGAGCTTGTTGCTCTTTTCCAGAATCTCGCTGACCTGATCGGAAGTAACCGCATCCAGACCGCAGCCGAAGGAGGTCAGCTGAATCAGCTCCAGATCGTTTCTGCGGGCAACAAATTCCGCAGCATTGTAGAGTCTCGAATGATATACCCACTGATCCACCACACGAAGAGGACGGTCCGGGTTTGCTTCCACCGGAAGACTGTCCTCGGTAAAGACGGTGAGCCCGTAGGAAGCAATCATCTCCGGAATACCATGGTTGATTTCCGGGTCGATGTGATAGGGCCTGCCCGCAAGGACGATGCCGCAGCCGCCGGAAGCCTCCATTTCTTTCAGCAGGCGGGTGCCTTCGGCACGGATATCGGCCTTTGCCTGCAGCTGCTCCTGCCATGCTTTGTGCACGGCGTTTCTTACCGGCCCTTCCGGAATGTTCCACTCCTCCTGCGCCGTTTTTACCAGACGGTCAGCCGCCGTTTTTTCGCTGGTAAAGGCGATAAACGGACGGATATAGTGGACATTTCCGTCGGAAATATCCTCCACATTGTTTTTGATGTTTTCCGCGTAGGAAATGACAATGGGACAGTTGTAGTGATTCTGTGCCTGCTTTGTCTCCTGATGCTCGTAGAACACGCAGGGATGGAAAATATTCCGGATTCCCTGATTGATCAGCCACTGTGCCTGTCCGTGCGCCAGTTTGGCGGGGTAGCATTCCGACTCGGAGGGAATGGACTCCATGCCCAGCTGATAGATGCTTCGCTTTGCAAAGGGCGACAGAACCACACGGAATCCCAGCTCCCGGAAGAAGGTTGCCCAGAACGGATAGTTTTCGTACATATTCAGCACTCTCGGAATGCCGATCACGCCATGGGTGGCTTCCGCTTCCGTCAGCGGCGGATAGGCTTCAAAGATCCGGTTTCGCTTATATTCCATCATGTTGGGGGCACGGGTACCGGCACTCATGTTTCCGGCGCCCCTCTCGCAGCGGTTTCCGCTGACATGGCGGCGGCCGCCGGGAAAGGTATTGATGGTCAGCATACAATGATTCGTGCAGCCTTTGCAGCGGGTGCTTTTGGATGTGTAGGTAAGTCCGCTGACTTCCTCAAGGGGCAGCATGGTGCTTCTGTGGGTGCAGTCGTGGGATCTGGCGACCAGAGCGGCACCGAAGGCGCCCATCAGACCGGAGATGTCCGGACAGATCACATCCACGCCTGTAATTTTCTCAAAGGCCCGGAGAACTGCCTGGTTATGGAAGGTTCCGCCCTGTACGACGATATGCTGACCCAGATCCTTGGGAGATGCCAGCTTGATTACCTTGTAAAGGGCGTTCTTGATGACGGAATAGGCAAGACCGGCAGAAATATCGGAGACAGAGGCGCCTTCCTTCTGAGCCTGCTTGACATTGGAATTCATAAAGACCGTACACCGGGTACCCAGATCCACAGGTGCTTTGGCAAAAAGAGCCTGCTCTGCGAAGGTTTCGGCGGTGTAGCCCAGAGAGGCTGCGAAATTCTCGATAAAGGAGCCGCAGCCGGAAGAACAGGCTTCGTTCAGCAGGATGGTATCCACGGTTCCGTTTTTCAGCTTGATGCATTTCATATCCTGTCCGCCGATATCCAGAACACAGTCTACGACCGGGTCGAAGAAGGTTGCCGCCGTACAGTGGGCGATGGTTTCCACAACGCCCTCGTCCAGTGCAAATGCGGATTTCAGCAGGGATTCACCGTAACCGGTGGAACAGGTACGGGCGATGTGAGCGGTATCCGGGATTACCGTGCTCAGCTGCTGCAGGGCATCCATGGCTGTTTTAATGGGATCCGCATGATTTCCGGTATAGTAGGAAAAGAGAAGCTTTCCGTCCTCGCTGATCAGTGCAATTTTCGTTGTGGTGGAACCGGCGTCAATGCCAAGGTAGCAGTTTCCGCTGTAGGAGGACAGTTCTTCTTTCTCCACCACGTTCCGGCTGTGGCGCTGACGGAATGCGTCATATTCTTCCTGATCTCTGAAAAGAGGCTGGAGTCTGGGCATTTCATAGCAGATTTTTACGCCTGCGCCCAGTTTTTCTATTAGCTCCTCGGAAGAAAAAACCTCTGTCTGGGTTGCTTCCAGAGCGGCTCCCAGAGCTGCAAACAGGTGGGAGTTTTCCGGGGTTACCGTGTTTTCCGGGGTCAGATGCAGGGTACGGACAAACGCTTTTTCCAGCTCCGGCAGGAAATGAAGAGGTCCGCCCAGAAAAGCAACGCAGCCCCGAATGGGCTTTCCGCAGGCAAGGCCGGAAATCGTCTGATTGACCACCGCCTGAAAAATAGAAGCCGCCAGATCTGCTTTGGTAGCGCCCTCGTTGATGAGGGGCTGAATGTCTGTTTTGGCAAACACACCGCACCGGGCGGCAATGGGATAGATCTGCTGATAGTCTCTGGCTGCTTCGTTCAGGCCTGCCGCATCGGTCTGCAGCAGATCAGCCATCTGGTCGATAAATGATCCGGTGCCGCCGGCACATACGCCGTTCATGCGTTCGTCCAGACCATCCCGGAAATAAATGATTTTGGCATCCTCGCCGCCCAGCTCCACGGCAACATCG
Organism: Oscillospiraceae bacterium; assembly: GCA_020025535.1. Lineage (GTDB taxonomy): Bacteria > Bacillota > Clostridia > Oscillospirales > Oscillospiraceae > Faecousia. Next base: position 22,765 of record JAHHRY010000006.1, read on the forward strand.
GTCTGCGGTGCTGTAAACCGCAGAGCGGATGCAACCGCCACTACCTCCTGCTGGAAGGGAATGCCCATGGCTTTTCCCAGATTGATGGAGCCGGAGCCGGTAATTTTGGCTTTCATGTGAAAGCTTCCCAGCTTGTTCTGTGCCTCACAGAGCAGCTCCTTCAGTACATCCTGAGTATGTGCATGGTGCCGCCGATATTCGCCATAGACTATTTGGTGATTCTGATCGAGAATCACCAGTTTCACAGTGGTAGAGCCGATATCGATGCCACCGTAGAATAGATTTTCAAGTGAACTGCTCATATGTATCTCCTTCACGTTATTGCTGCAAAGAAAGCGCCGCTTCTGTAAACAGAGAAAACCCATGCTTTCTGATTGGTTCTGCGGCCCTGTAAGTTTTCTGTTATTTCTTTCGGGACCCCGCCGGCGGATGCTCAGACCGGGAAAGAGAAACGGTATGTTTCGCCTTTTCCCAATCGGTTTCCCGGATGCGGCACCTGCAGTTTCACATTCTGCAATGAACCGGCTTCCTTTGGCAGACTTTTGTGTCTTTGCGGTCAGCCGGGCAGAGCGGCGGGCATCCGTCGGGAACACGCCGAAGAATATGCCGACAATAAAAGAAAATGCCCGATTCCGAGACAGCCGCTGCAGTGCTTTCAGGATACACGGATGCACCGGATGGTCATAAATACCCCGATGCCCTCTGCCTGCATCTGCCGCACCCGGCTGTATAGTTTAAGCATTCTCCATGGTATGTACTTTTTCAAATATACTGTGAGGATACCCCAGACTACCAAACTTTTCAATAGGCAAAAACGGGTATTTGTCTGAAATCTCTGCAAAACACCTGCGAATACAATAAATATGGCATTTCAGGAAAAATGCCCGCTGACCGTACGCCGGAAATCGGGCAGGCGGTATCGGGTTTGCAGAGCTGAAAGAAATCGTCCGATCAAAGAAAGGAAGTGCAACCGGAGCGCCTGCACTTCACATATCGCGTCGCAGCGGCCGGGGCGAAGAGGGGATAAACGGTCTGCCTGACTTTAGAATTGTTTCTGCGGAACCGGCTGAAAAAGAATCAGAATGGTTCCGGCGGCATTTTCGCCGGTGTCAGCCGGCATCGCAGGGAAACCGCTGCAATCATACAAAATCAGTATACACCCTTTGGCAAGCTTTATCCAGAGGATCTGATGTTATTTGACTGTTTTCGGCATGGCTGTGAAGCCATAATACCGGTTATTTCAGCGTTTTTTCCCACTATGCGCTCCTTTTGGAAAATGTTCACCCCGTTTGAAAATTTCCTGTGCCGGACGGATTGGCAACAGCTTACACACCGGCAAAGGCAGCTGCGTGCAGGGATTGCACACGCAGAGAAAGAATGATACAAAAGCCGCCGTTTTCACAAGGAAAACGGCGGCTTTTTGAAACAGTTCGGCAATCGGGAAACCGGCTGCCTTTTACTCTGTACGCAGTGCCTCCACAGGGTCACTCTTGGATGCATTATAGGAAGGAATAATACCGCCGATTGTCGTGAGGACAACACTGATTACAATCAGAGCAGCTGCATATTTTACAGGCAGGGATGCCCAGATATCCTGAATTCCCGTGTACCTGTGAAGCAGATAGTTCGAGGGAAACAGCAGCAGATAGCCGATTCCCACACCCATGCTGCCGGAAAGCAGGCCTGTAATAAAGGTTTCTGCGTTGAATATCTGAGAAATGTTGTGCTTTGAGGCACCCATGGCCCGCAGAATGCCGATTTCCTTCCGCCGTTCCAGAACACTGATGTAAGTAATCACGCCGATCATAATGGAGGACACCACCAGAGAAACAGCCACGGTAGACATGAGCGCGCTGGTAATGATGGTGATGATCCGTGTCACGGTGCTCATCACGGTTCCCAGAGTATCCGTATAGGAAACGGCATGGTTCTGGTCGTTGATCAGATTGTAGCGGTTCAGGACTTCGATCACGGCATCTTTGCTGTCAAAGTCATGGGGATAGATGCAGATGCTCTTGGGGTGCGACATTTCCACATACCCAAGGCGGCTGAGATTTTTGGAAAGGGATGCTCTGGAGAGGTTTGTGAAGGACAGCAGCAGATCGGACAGCTCCTGAGTATCCAGACGCATGGAAAACGCACTGGCGAGCACATCCATATCCGCCGAAATGCATTCGGGAATATGCTCCAGTGCTGCAGAAAAGCCGTTTCCCATACAGGCTTTCAGTTCTTCCATCGTCTGATGGATAAGGGCCTGTCCTTCTGCGGATATTTGACCTTCCAGCTGCTGAAGGCCTTCTGAGATCTGAGCTTTTACCAGAGGCTGAAGCGTTGTTTCTGCGTATTCGTTCAGCTTCTCCTGCAGGCCGGGGTTTTGCATCAGGTTTTCCATTTCCCGGCAGACAAATTTGTTCCATCTTCCGGTTTCAAGATATTCCGTAAAACAATTCTGCAGATAGGGCATGGAGGGGATTCCCTGGCCTGCCAGATAGGCATTCAGGCTCTCGGCAATCTGACCGGAAAGCACACGGATTTTCTCGGTCAGAATCTCGTCTGTCAGATTTTCGGGATCCAGACTCTCAATCCACTGCCGTACAATGGTGCGGAAGATGTCTGAAGAAAAATAGTCGCCCAGATGATGCCCCAGATTTTCCATGTTGAGATATCCGTTTTCATTCAGATAGGCCATAAAATCCGTCAGAATTTCCCGGGTCAGATTGGAAACGGTCTCCGGCGGGATTTCCATACCCCCCACCAGTTTGGGCAGATCCTTCAGAATCTGCGTGCGGACCGCATCCAGAATGCCGTCCGGATTCAAATAAGGCTCCAGAGAGATCTGCGGCATGGAAGGATGTACGGAATCAAAGTCCGCACCTTCCATGAAGTAAGTCAGCATGGTTTCCCTGTCGATCCGAACGGCCTCCCACAGAAGGTCTGTATCCACCTGAATGAGTGACGTGGGATCCAGCTCTTTGTGTGTGTCCATCTGATCAAAGGGCGTATTGGTAAAAATATCCGTTTTGGGCGCAGCCAGCTGAGCCTGTACAATCTCACTTTCCTTGGAATGTGCAATGGTTTCCTGCACCAAAGAGAAGGGGTAATTGATTCCGGACCACAGAACACCGGCTCCGTATTCCCGCTTGGGCTGCACAACGCCCACGATGGTCAGATCCCGTCCGTTCTTTACCAGCTCACGCATATAGTCGGCATCACCGGTTCGTTCTCTCCACCCGCCGTATTCCTGGTCAAAGGCGTAATAATCGCAGCTGCTTACCACTTTGAAACGGATTCCAAGAAAATCCTCATAGGCAAAGCTGAGCTTGTCCAGCTGTTCTGTTTCCACTTTTTCGCCATGTATGAAATCCCGGATGAACTGTTCCACCTTCCCGGGGTCCCGCAGACCGAGGACATACAGCAGATAATCGGTGATTTTTCCCTCGTTGGTCAGAACCAGAATGCATTCATCCGGGCTTTCCGGCCAGTGACCGGCCTTGACATCGTACCGGTCAAGATAAAGGGACTCTGCTACCGGCATACAGTAAAACATATTCGTGGATACCGCAGAGGAAATGATTGAGGTATCAATACCGGAAACAGGAAGCCCCAGGGCGTCCAGCGTGGAATCCGGGCAGACCCGTTTGATTTGATCTTTGTATTCCACATAGATCTGGGGCTGGACGTTGTAGACATATTCCACGGTACCGTAGTCTGAAATGTCGTTCTCCGGCCGTTCGATGTATTCTTTCACGGCCCCTACGTCGTTGGTATCCAGTACCGCAAACATTTTTTCCAGAAAACCGAGAACCTCCACATGATCGCTGTCCTTTCCCGCAAGCTCTCCGCTGAGATCCGACAGCATGGAGGAAATATCCATGTTGAGAGTTTCTACCAGCAGGGGATACTGGTAGGCCATATTGGCTTCCTGACGTGCAATATAGTCGTTGACGCCTGTGGAAAGCGCTGCAATCAGCGCAATTCCGATAATGCCGATAGATCCTGCAAAGGCTGTCAGGAACGTGCGTTTCCGCTTGGCCCAAAGATTGTGAAAGCTGAGGGTCAGTGCGGTGAAAATTCCCATGGAGGAATGGCCCATGTTTTTCTTCCGGACACTGCCGGCCTGCTCTTCCGGCGTATAGGGGTCCGTATCGCCGAGGATGCGGCCATCCTTCAGGGTGATGATGCGGCTGGCATACTGCTCGGCAAGCTCCGGATTGTGGGTCACCATAATGATGAGACGATCCTTGGCAGCTTCCTGCAGAATATCCATTACCTGAACGCTGGTCTTGCTGTCCAGAGCGCCGGTGGGTTCATCGGCCAGAATGACCGAAGGATTATTCACCAGAGCGCGGGCGATAGCCACCCGCTGCATCTGACCGCCGGAAAGCTGATTGGGACGCTTGTTCAGATGCTCTCCCAGTCCCACGGATACCAGTGCCGCTGTGGCCCGCTCTCTTTTCTCCGCACCGGAAATACCGGAAATCGTCAGCGCCATTTCCACATTGGAAAGAATGGTCTGGTGCTGAATCAGATTGTAGCTCTGAAAAATAAACCCGATGGAGTGATTTCGGTAGGAATCCCAGTCACGGTCCGAATAATCCTTTGTGGAGATACCGTCGATGATCAGATCACCGGAATCATAATGATCCAGACCTCCGATGACATTGAGAAGCGTTGTTTTACCGGAGCCGGAAGGACCGAGCAGTGCTACAAATTCCTTTTTCCGGAAACAAAGATCCACGTTCTTCAGAGCGTGATGCTGATTTTTTCCTTCTCCGTAATACTTGTTAACAGACTTGATTTCTATCATGTGCATATCCCTCCTTCTGCGTGCGTTACACTTTCTACCCACAGCATACATCTTTTCCCGTTTTTTCGGCAATGGACATTTTGCCCTCTGTGCCTAGTTTTGGACATTTGTGCTGATTTTTCCGGATTACAGACAGGCCGTCGGGGCTGTCCACTGGGCGAAAGAAGCGATGAAGAGGAAAAACGAGAAGGAAAGCAAAGTCAAAGCAGCCCGGAAGCAGGAGACATGAAGCAGGTGGCCTGACCGTACAAAGATAAAATCCATATTTGCAGGGAACCCTGCACGCCTTGGCCTGACGGGATTCCTGCCGGCCTTTTCAGGTGCCCGGATTGCCGCCGGACAAATCAAGGGGGCTTTGCGGACGGACTTGGCGGAGGTCCTGCCATCCGGCCGTTGGGCCCTCCGGTTCAGGAGGACGCTTTTTGTTTCCGAAAGCGGATCAGCAGGCCGATCAGCCCCACGGCATCCGCAAGGAACCAGCCGATGGGGATGGACAGCCAGATCACCCCCACACCCAGAGCGGGTGCCAGCGCATAGGAGATGAGCACCCGCAGCCCAAGGGAGATTACCGTGAGCACAATGGACATTCCCGCCCGTTCCAGTCCCCGGTAGGTGGCATAGAGCAGAAACAGCATCCCGATGCCGGCATAAAACAGGCCTTCCGTTCTGAGATACCCAATGCCGATCTGCAGGACGGCTTCTTCGGACGGATCGATGAACAGCGTCAGCAAAGGCCGGGCAAAGAAAAACACCAGAATGGAAATGACAAGGCAGAAGCCCAGGGACAGTTCCGAAGCCTCCTGAAAGCCTCTGCGTACCCGGTCTTTCTGACCGGCGCCGGCGTTCTGGGCAACGAAGGTAGCAAAGCCGTTGGCGAAATCCTGAGCAGGAGAATAGGCGAATGCGTCGATTTTCACCCCTGCCGTAAAGGCGGCCATGGTTGCGATTCCGAAGCTGTTCACCAGACTCTGAACCATGAGGATTCCAAAATTCATAATCGACTGCTGGATGCTGGTGAGGACGCTGACAGAAGCAATACGGGACAGCAGTTTTCCGTCCGGGTGAAGGTGCTCCCGTCCCGGTCTGAGTCCGGGTGCCCGGAAAAAGGTGTCCAGTGCCAGCCCAAGAGCGGAAAGTCCCTGAGAGATCACGGTGGCCCAGGCCGCACCCGCTACGCCCCAGTGAAACCAAAGTACAAAAAGCAGATCCAGAACAATGTTGGCGACGGTGGAAAGCAGGAGGTAGACCAGCGGCGTCAGGGAGTTTCCCACGCTGCGAAGCTCCGCCGAATAGAAATGCGTCAGGAAGGTAAAGGGAATCCCGAGAAAGATAATCCGGAGATAACCGGTGAAGCTTTCTGCCGCTTTATCCGGGATTCGCATGAGCCCGGTGATTCCGGGAAGCGCCAGATAGGACAGTGTCAGCAGAACGGCGGAAACGGCGGCAATCAGGCAAAAGGCATTGACCTGAGCCGTTTTCATCTGTTCCTGCTTTCCCTCTCCCCAAAGCTGACTGAATACCACACCGCTGCCCATGCAGAGGCCTAAAAGCAGGCTGTTCAGCAGGATCATCAGAGAAAAGGCGCTGCCTACTGCGGCAAGTGCCACATTGCCCAGAAACCGTCCTACGATCCAGGTGTCCACAATGTTGTAAAGCTGTCCCAGCAGGTTGCCTGCAATCAGGGGCAGACTGAACAGAATCAGGCTGCGCCGAATGGGGCCGCAGGTAAAATCACAATGCATTACAGGGTCCTCCCAATGAAAAATCAAGGACATTATAGAGAAACCGCTCATAAAATGCAAGATAAACAGCGGTTGCTCCGAGGATTGCCTCTTCCCGGGGCAGAAAAGGAGGTTCTGTTTGCGGGGATGTTCCCGTTTCGGACGAGAAGCAGAAGGCCGTCCGGCACTGGGAAAGCTTTCTGTGAGCGGATCACGGGCTTTTTGCAGATTCTCTCCGGGCTTGCGGCGGCAAGGCACGCAGACCCGTATTTTACTGGCCCTCCGGGAAAACGGCGGCCGGGGCAGGGGAGGTTCTGCCTGCTGTCAGCGGCTTACCGGCATCCCGATTCCGACAGGCGGTATTTTACTGCCTGCCGGAATGGAAAAATACCGGCAAGACGGCAAGAAGCGGCTCTGCCGCTGCGTCTGTGGGCTGGGGTAAAAAGCAGCCCTGTCTGCAAAGCGCAGACAGGGCCGGATCATTTCTGTATTTATTCTGCTGCCGCCTCTTCTTCGGTGGGAGCCATCTTGTTTTCTGTGATTCGCAGCACGATGCTGTCACCGGGAACGTGAAGCGTGATGTGCTCGCTGTTGAGTTCCGGGATGTCTGCGATTGTGATGAGTGTACCGGGAGCCGCACCCTCCAGATCCAGGGTGATGTTGTCCACCATGTATTCGGGCAGGGACTCGTAGGATACTTCGTCAATCATCTGCTCCAGCACGCCGCGGACGTTTTCGGCGTTCTTGCGGTAGATGTGGGCAACGCTCTTAACCATCTGACCGGCTTTCAGAGCCTGGAAGCTGATGTGATCGACGTTCTGGTTGTCGAAATTGCGGGTAAATTCCTTGATTTGGGTCGGGATGAGCTTTCCCTCCAGATTCAGACGGATTTTGCTGCCGTCATGCTTCTGACGGCACAGCTGGTTTGCAGCTTGCTGGCTCATCTGGATAGAAACCGCATTGGGTAATGTTCCTCCATACACAGAGCAGGGTACAATGCCCATTCGCCGCAGGTGTTTTGCTTTTGCCATGGGGTCTCGTTTTTCCACATTGATGATGTCCATTGTTTTCCTCCTAATAGTATGTTTATATTTCCGTCCCGACCGCCGGGGGCAGGCAGGACAGACACAAAAAAGAAGCACTCTGACGGTGCATTTCGCAGCGGGTAAAAGTTCTTCTTTTCGCATTGTGTACATAGTATATCACAAAGCTTTCGGAAAAGCAAATTTTAATTATTTTGCACAAAACGGCGGGTTCCGGCGAATGGAACCGAGCCGTGACGGAAAAGGACGCCGTTTAGCGGATAACCGTCCGGCCTCCCGGCGGGCAAAAGAAAACCCCTCCCCCAGCCGGAAACACCGGCCGGGGGAGGGGGCTTTGATTGTCAGATGTTTTTTTCGGGGACGGCTGCGGAAAAGGCGGCTTCCGCCGAAGCCCTGCCTCCGGAGAGCGGAAAGCGCAACGTTCCGATGTCCGCAGCGGTGCTTTGATGACCCGGACGGAAAGCGGGGCGGTTATCTTTCGATTGCAGTTACAACCCAGTCGTTAATGCCGGCGTCGTATTCCTGATCGCAGTAGGGACAGGTTTTTCTCTGTGTGGCGTCAAAACTGCCGCCGCAGCAGGGACACTGTACTCTTTTGATGGAGAAACAGGGGTCGGCGGGGGACTGGGCACGGTGGTACATCCAAAGCCGTACGGTTTCGTCCTTTTCGGTGATTTTCTTCCCGTTGTCCACGGTGCTGGTCAGGTAAAGCTTCAGCACGACCTCAATCCGGTCATGATTCTGCCGGATGGACTGGATCCCCATTCCGCCCCGGTACTGAAGGTCGATCAGATCGGAGAATTTGCCGGAAAGATCCTCTCCTTTATACTGCACGCACTCGGACGGGTCATCGTGGAACAGGATCGTCCGGGCGAGAGAAAGGGCTTTTCCCTCAAAGTATTCATAGCTGAAAGTGGGGAAGTAACGGGTCAGCGTATTGGTGATTTTTCTCTTGGAGCCGGCGCTGCCGATGATTACGCCGGTGTATTTGCCGGCCTGCTTCAGAAGCCTTCCCAGATAAAACAGGGAAGTGCCGATATACATGAGAAAAGCACTCATTAAGGTGGCTCCAAGGAAAGAAAGCAGTGCGTAGAGAATCGTATTTTCTCCGGAGGTCAGAAGATGGTACACGGTAAAGACGGCGCCGAACGCCATTCCTCCGCCCCAGACGACCTTCCGGTGATTGCCTGCCTGCTTTTGAGAGATTCCGCTGTTATCCAGACAGTAGAAATTTGTCACCTTCGGATACAGGTCCTTCATAAGAAAACGGGTTCCGCAGAAGGGACATCCTTCCTCCTGAAGGGTGCTGATCGTGGAAATCGCACCGCAGTTCGGACAGGTATAGGTGCAGCAGCCGATGGCGTGGTCCTGCGGCTGCGGATTAATGATGGTTTCGTACAGGGTTATGTACTTTTTGCTGCTGTAGATTTTCTCGTCGGCCCGATAATAGTCGATGCTCTGGTGCTGGGGCTGAAAATAGGTGGACTGATGAAACCGGGCCGCACCGTCGGAGAACGGCAGGCTGTTTATAATCTGCCCGGAAAAAAGGACTTCTCCCTCCGGTTCAAAACGCATATCGATTTTCAGATTGTGCCGCTGAAGGCGCTTTTCCTGCAGATCCAGATAGTATTTCATATCCTGGTCGCCGGATCGGGGCTCTTTTCCGGTGCGGCACCAAAGCTGTATTTCTTTCAGAAAACGCTGGAAAAGGTCTGCGTGGGGTGCGTTCATAGCTTACCTCCTGTCGTTGTGACGATGTCCTGTGGCCGTTGCGTGTAAAGCGCGGGGATTGTAAAATCTGTATTTATTATAAATTTTGGAATAAATGAAGTCAACGAAAAAGAACTGTCCGTATGATACAAAATGAAGCCCCGGATTCGGCAGAATTGCTGCAGAATCCGGGGCTTTCGGGCTTATTTAATGCATTTCCCTCAGAATCCACGCCATCAGAAGATCCACGATGCCATCCTGCTGCGCCTGTGTCAGCTCTGTGCCTTTGGGAATTTTGTACCATTTTTCCAGACATCCTCTGCAGCAGCAGGCGCAGGCGTGCTGTGCCACAAATACCGGATGCCCTCTCATGGGGGTTTGTCTGCCGTCGTTGGGAATCTCCGCCGGCGCCAGACGCTTCCAGACGAAATCGGCGGCGTGCTGCCGGATAACGGGAAGGCCTTTAGAGGTGACGTATGCCCTGTCCTGTGCCGTCAGATGGAATCGGGAGCGAAATTCCGATTTGCGTAAGTTTGCCAATGCCTGACCAATCGTCATGGAGACCACCTCTTCGGAAGTAAGTGCGGATGCTTTTGCGTGTTTGCCGCCGCCGGGAAGCGGGCGTTTTCGGAGAAGTCCGTTCACCCCCAAAAGAGCGGAAACACAGCCGGCGGGGGATGCCTGTACACCGCCTGCCGGCTTGCCGTATTCTCAGTCTGTTAAGGCTTTTCAGCCTTTTTCATGGTGTGATACTCCTCCTGAATAGAGGCGCAGAGGTCGGAAAAACGCCAGCTGCTGTTGTGCTTGGTGTGGATGGCCTTGATGACACCGCTGGTTACCTGATTGATCAGGGCAATGCCAATCTGCTCTTGTCCGTCGAAACCGTCCAGAAGGGCAAATTTTCCCATCAGGGGACGGGAAGGCATGGGAGGAAAATCCTTCCCGGACAGAAGCTGGTCCACGGTCAGGGAGGTCTGCGTGTCCGACACCGGCTTGCAGACGATGCCTTCGTTTTTGGTAATGGTGTCCAGAATCAGCAGCTGCATACCGGAAAGACCGTAAATGAGAATGGTTTTTTCTGATTTTTTGATGTGTGTGCTCATACTGTACGCTCCTCGTTTACAGTGCGCCAAAGGAAAATGACGCAATCGTTTGCCCTATCATATCACATTTTTCCCTTTTTGAACAGCGAATCCAGACCTTGCGGTTAAATAAAAATGCCCGGAAACGGGTGACGGTGCGCCGAAAGCCCGGTGCGGGCGGCGGAAGTTTCTGCGTCATACGCACATTTGTTTCTGCCGCAAAAGCGGAGGAAGGAGGACTGTCGGACACGAAAAAAGAGCAGTCTCTCGACTGCCCAACAAGATTATCATACTATACGCCTATGCAAAAATCAACAAAAAGATGATGATAACCGCAATATTCTGCGTTATATACCAAATAACGCAAACTTTTTTATAAAATATTCCCTCTTGCAATCCGGACTTTCCGGTGTTATTCTTTAAACAAGAAGAGGTGATGCCTGTACTTCTTCCCACTCAGATTCCCGCAGAGCGTGGAAGTGAGGGACGTGCTTTCAAGTATCTTCCGATTACATAGATTTCTAATAAGGGGTCAAAAGAGAATTGGAAACGGAAGCAATTCTGATAAGATTCAAGGCAGAAAGTCACGTCTATCCCGTAGAAAGAGAGGTTAACCAAGGATGTTAGATACTAAGACTTCACAGAAGTAACCCTTGATTGGCAAGAGCCGGATGGTTCACCAGTCAAGGGTTATTTCTTTTATACCGGCTGCCTGTGCACCCTCGGAAGGGTGCTTTTTTGCTGCCGTTTTTCAGAGAGTCCTGCGGCACCGCCGGCGGAACCGGCGGGAAATCAAAGACCGGCACGGAGCACCCAAAGCCCGCAAACCCGCAAAAAACAGGGACCTGCCGGATGGCAGACGGTTACTTTATACGCATTTCCCAGCGGCCGTCCTCTATAATGTACTGAAATTCGGTCAAACGGTCATCCGTCATGACCTGAATCAGTTCTTCCAGATCTGCCACGGTGGGTAATCCGCGCAGCTGATCTCTGGAAACCCAGAGTACATCCCCTTCCTCGGATGCACGCAGTTCGCCTTCAAACCGATCTGCACAGAACAGAAACACCAGATAGCGTCCGTTTTCTATGGGGAATTGCTTCACGCCGCACAGTCTGGGACTGAAAATCGTCAGTCCGGTTTCTTCTTTCACTTCCCGGATCACGGCGTCTACAATGGACTCTCCCTGCTCGATGTGCCCTCCCGGAAGCGCAAGACCCTTCCAGTCCTTTTTTGTTCTGTTCTGAAGCAGGTACTGCTCACCCCTGCGAACCAGACACAAAGTGGTCAGTTCCACATTTTCTGTTCGTTTCATAAACGCTCCTCGGTTTGTGTATTTTTGTATTGGCATTTCTGGGGCAATCTGGAGATCAGCAGGGAACCGTTCTCTTTCAGCCATTTCCGTCGTGCCCGGTAATCAGGCAGGACTTTTTCTACCTCTGCCCAGAATTTGCCGGAGTGGTTCATCTCTTTCCGGTGGCACAGTTCATGTACCACCACATAGTCCAGTACCTCGGGTGGTGCGAGCATCAGCAGACAGTTGAAATTCAGATTGCCTTTGCTGCTGCAGCTGCCCCATCGGGTTTTCTGACTGCGAATGGTGATTCGTCCGTAGTCCACGCCGATTTCCGGCGCAAAGTGGGCTGCCCGTTCCGAAATTACCGTCAGTGCCTGCCGGGCAAGGCGGGAAAGCTCGTCCTGTGTAAAAGCAGGCAGCGGAACCTCCTGCTTGGAAAGATGTTTTTCAATCCAGTCGGCCTTGCTTTCCACAAATGTATGAATATCGTCGGCACGCATCCGGTTCGGACAGCGGACAAGCACCTGCCCGCCGGGGGTAATCTGGATGGCAATGGTCCTGCGCGTGCTGCGGATGATTTGGTAAGACAGCGTTTTTGCGCCCATGGCGATTCCTCCGTAGGAAAAAAGGCCGGCCTTTCGGCCGCCGGAAAAATAGCCCGTCACGGCGGCAGAATGTTGCAGCGCGCGGACGGCGCGCGGCAGGAATCCCTCCGCGCCCGGAACTTGCCGGGCTGAAAACGGGACCTGGAAAGTTGGAATAATAAAAGAAAAGCACTGGAAAACCAACGATTTCCAGTGCTTTTCTGGTGACCCGCTGGAGATTCGAACTCCAGACCCATTGCTTAAAAGGCAATTGCTCTGCCAACTGAGCTAGCGGATCGAATGGCTGGGATGGCCGGATTTGAACCGACGAATGCCAGAGTCAAAGTCTGGTGCCTTACCGCTTGGCGACATCCCAATGTGTAGCAGCGTCCGGCATCGGACACGCTAGACATTATAGCATGACGATTTGAATTTTGCAATAGCTAATTTTGCGATTTTTTGCCGAAAAGGATGAATTAACTCCCGGACGGTGACTCCGTCCGGGAGAAGTGTTAGACTTTCTGTGATTTTTCCGCGAAAATCAGCGCCATGGAATAGAACAGTGTGGGGCCCACATTGAAGAAGTGGCAGTCCAGCAGACTGGTGCCCAGCAGGACAAGAATGGACAGACCGATGAAGGTTTTCTCAAAAGTCCGCTGCTTTACGAACAGCCAGACGGTTTGTGCCCGGTGGATGCAGTAGGCAATCAGTCCCACAGAACCGCAGCTGGCAAGCATCTGGATTATGGTGTTGTGCCAGCGAGGGGGGAAAAATGCGGAGAAAGCGCCCACGGTGGAGAACTCGATCATGGGGTAGTCGATGGCGTAGAAGGTGCCGCCGAACACGGGATAGTTGAGGAACTGCTTGAAGCCTTCCCGGTAGATGGTGTCCCGGTTGGAAAGGCTCAGTCCTTTTTCAAACAGGTCACGGAAGATGCTGTAAAGGGCTTTGTGGAAGACCAGCACTGCGATCACGGCAGCGACCGCATACAGCAGCCAGGCCCATTTGCTGCGGCTGCGGATCAGGGTGTAAATCAGACAGCCGCCGTATACCAGACCGCCGAAAAGCATGGAAGTGCGGGAACAGGTCATGCACACGCCGGCCATGTAGGCAGCGGCCAGCAGATGGAAGCACCAGCCTTTGCTGCTCCGGTTGGCGAAATAGAAGGGAAAGGGGATCATCATGGCCAGCATACCGCCCATATTGTTGTGAATGCCCCATCCGGTGACAATATTGCTCCAGCGAATGGTACCGTTTACAATGGCCTTGCCGGAGAGATAAATGCCCAGAATTTCCGCCAGAACCACGGCGCCGACCATCAGTCCGACCCAGCAGAAGAAGTCTTTCGGGGCCTTATCCCACCGGACGGCGCCGGCGAAAACATAGTAGCAGGCGGCGACGGATGCAAACTGAACGGTGGCGAAGGTGAGGTTCCGCAGAGCCAGCTCGCCGTATTTTTCATAGCCGATACCGGAGAGGTAATAGCTGGCGCCGAGAATCAGCATACCGGCCAGAAGCTTGCGTTTCTGACTGAAAAACCGTTTTCCGCCCAAATCCGGATCACTGGCCAGACGGAAAATCAGTGCGATGACGAAAAGAACGCCCAGGGCGATCAGATATATTCCGCCGTTCTGGGGAAAGAAAATGGAGTCTTTGTTGCTGCCGGGGTTGTTCTGGGTGGACGGTGCGATGTAGCAGCAGATGACAATGGGCATAACGGACAGACAATCGTCGCAAAAGAGACAAATATAGATGCCGAATGCCACGAAAGTCGTATATACCAGTAATTCAGCTCCAAACAGGTTGGAGATCACGGTCAGCAGGCCAATCAATGCAATGTAAGCAGGCGAGGAAATGAAATGATTGATTGCCTGAATGCGGGGGAGATTTCGGAGTCGGGAAAGTTTCCCGGTAATAGATGTGTCAGCCATGAATACCTCTTCCAAATGTAACTATTTGTAACTTTAGTATAGCAAATCGAAAGTCGCATTGCAACTATGTTTTCCCATTATTTTCATGGAAAAACAGAAGAGAAACCCAGGTGACTACGTTTTCGCCGTACTGAAATTCGATGCCCTGTTCTTCAAGTGTGGGGATGATATTGATTCCGTGGCTTTCCACGCAGGGATGCATTTTTTCCGGGTGGCGGCAGGGCTGACCGTCCAGGTAGGCACAGCGGGGGCAGATGGTGCAGGCTTCGGTGGACAGCACAAAAGGATCAATGCCCTGCTGCTGCATAAATTCCTGCACCTGCGTGGTGAGCGCTTCGTGGTCACTCCGGGTGCTTAAAGTTTCTTCAATATCGGAAATGTCATTCACTTCCGTGATCGTGGAGATCATCAGACATTCCGGGTACTGAAGACACCGGGCCTTGCATTCCTCCACGCTGCCCACGGCAGGGGGGCAGGCCCAGGTTTTGCCGAACATGGGGCATTCCTGATGGCAGATATAGCGGATTCGCTCGGTAAACTCCAGAGAACTGGGGTCGATAAAGGCGTAGATATAGAGGGGAAGCTCGGAAATCTGCTGCTCCAGCAGTTCTCTGTTCAGCATACAAATTCCTCCATGATTTTCCGGCAGCCCTCCTGCAGATCTGCCATGGTCCGGGCAAAATCTCCGGTATACCAGGGATCGGCTACCTCCCGATCCAAAAGGGGACGGATTTTGTCCGGGTCGGCCGGCAGCATGGCGGCCAGGCGGCGGCCGTTGCTGCGATCCATATAATAGATGCGGTCATAATGGGAATAGTCTTCCGGCGTTATCTGCCGGGCACGTTTTCCGGCGCAGGAAATGCCGTGCTTTTCCAGTTCCCGACGGGCGGGGGGGTATACCGGATTGCCGATTTCCTCCCGGCTGACGGCAGCGGAGGCAATTTCAAAACGATCGGAAACGCCGGCTTTCTCCACCATGTCTTTCAGAATAAACTCCCCCATGGGGCTGCGGCAAATGTTGCCGTGACATACAAACAGAATTTTTGTCATGATATGTTTTCCTTGTTCCGGTTCCTCCCCTGCGGGGAAGGAATCATTTAATAGCCCGGCTATTGTAACACAGGGCAGGAGATATTTCTATGAAAACTTTGTAAATATGGAAAATAACCGGGAAAAGGCCGCCGAAAAACATCGGCGGCCTGAGCTTGTATAGTGGGAGTTCGTTTTCTGTGACAAAAACAGAGGGACTTTAACGGTTGACGGAGCAGGCCATGCGGTGGTAGGTGTGCCGGATGCCCCGGACGGCTACGGAATAGGCCTGAATATTTTCCGGCAGCGCCATGCCGCCGTAGCCGGCATCTCCCAGATGGTGGATGTCCGTGCCGGTCATTTTGCACATCAGGGCAATCTGGCGAATGGTGGCGGTGTCGGCGCCCTCCTGAGAGGTGCCGATGGCGGTGATGGTCAGACAGCCCAGACTGTGGGCAAAGCAAACCAGTTCCCGGACATATTCCATGGTCAGACCGGGAACGGTGCCGGGGGCGGGCAGCAGAATAATATCCGCACCGGCCCGGGCAAAGGCACGGATATCTTCTTTGGTGATGATTTTCTCAGCGCCTTCCGACAGAATGCCGGAGGCGTGCATTTTGCCGGCGGCAAGCAGAAGCCTGTCACCCAGCTCCTTTTTATATAGTGTCAATGTCTGCACAATGGCATCGTTGGTGACGCCCACTCCGGGATTGCCGGTGAGCAGAATCATGTTAACACCCATGTCGGCAGCACGCTGTGCATTGGCAAGAGTTGCTTTCCGGCCGGGGGTCATGGCCCACATATTTTCCTCGGGATCTTCGGAGGACAGTACCTGCTCCACCGGCTCCAGATTGATGCCGATGGGACGACCCGTCAGTTCCTTCAGTCTGGAAACGACCACCATGGGCTCTGTTTTGGGAAGTCCCCGAATTACGGGGTTTTGAACATCGAACATATTCAGCAGCAGAATGTCGGCACCCATGGCGGCAGCAAATTCTGCATTGGTGATGTCGCCCAGCATGGGCTGAAGAGCGCCGATGGTTTCACAGGCGATTGTACGGCCTTCGGAGCCGGCAATGGCTTCAAAAAGTTCGGTTTTTGTCATCCGGGCAAAGTCGGATGCCCGGCAGTCAAGGATTCGTTTCATGAGGTGTACTCCTTTGTTTTGGGAAGATTTTAGTACCTCTTTAGTATAACACAGATGTTCTTAACGGACAATGGTATTTGTGTCGAAGACTGCAATAAAATGAGGTGGGTATTTTGCACAAAAAACAGAATGTAAACATGGTGGAAATGCTGATTCTTCTGTGAATGCAAACTAGTTTATTGACAGAATGTAAACTTATGGGTATTCTATAAATACAAGTTACAAATTATAGATGGTTTCGATTGGATTGTTACTGGTAACGCAGGCAAAACCAAATTCTGCAAAGGTCTAGGTGTCTTTTTGCGGGGTTTGGTCTTTTTTTTTCTTGAGGGGGCATTGCGGTATGAAGGTACTGAAAGCTATCAATAACAATGTAGTCAGTTGCGTGGATGACAACGGCAAAGAGCTGGTAGTCATGGGCAGAGGCTTGGGTTTCCATGTCAGGCCCGGCGAGAAACTCAATCATCAGCTGGTGGAAAAAGTGTTTCGTATGGATTCTCCCGAAGAGTTCACACGACTGAAAGATCTGTTTGCCCGTCTCCCGGGAGATCTTCTGGAGCTTTGCAGCCGGATCATTGACCATGCCAATCAGACGCTGGGACGCCGGCTGAATGAATCGATTTACCTGACCCTCACCGATCACATTCAGTTTGCTATTCAGCGCAGCCGACAGGGTATCAACCTGCAGAACGCTCTGCTTACGGAGGTGCGGGTCTTTTATCCGAAGGAATTTGCCATCGGAGAATATGCGCTGGAGCAGATTTGCCTGGGACAGGGAGTTGCTCTGCCGGCGGATGAGGCTGCCAGTGTGGCTTTACATATTGTAAACGCGGAATATGACAGTTCCATGAATATCACCATGCGGGTGGCACAGACGCTGCAGCCCATGGCACGGATTCTGGAGAGCTGGCCCGGTCTTCAGCTGGATAAGCAGCAGCTTTGCTATGACGAGCTGATCGTTCACCTGAAATTTATGGCCATGCAGGCTTTCCGGCAGGAGCAGAAAGCGTGGGCGGATAATTTGCTGGCAGAAACGGTACAGCGGAGCATCCCGGAGGCATATGCCTGTGCACAGGCCGTAAGCTTATATCTGACAGAACAATCGGGTAATGCTGTATCCACGGCAGAACAGGCGTGTTTGGCTATCTGTATCCGCCGTGCGTGTGTATGATGTGATGTAAGACTGAAAGGAAGTAATAACAATGGGAATTTTTAAGAAGCTGTTTGGCGGCAAGGCTATGGACAGCATTTGTGCGCCGGTTACCGGCGAAGCCGTAGCTATCAACCAGGTCAGTGACCCCACTTTCGGTGAGGAAATCCTGGGCAAGGGCATTGCCATCCGTCCCACGGAGGGCAAGGTTTACGCTCCCTGTGATGCCACCGTGGATATGATGTTCGAGACCGGTCACGCAGTCAGCCTGATTGCGGACTGCGGCGCAGAGATTCTGGTCCATGTGGGTCTGGATACTGTGAACCTGAAGGGCGAGCATTACCATGTCATTGCCAAGAACGGCGACAAGGTGAAGAAGGGTGACCTGCTGATTGAGTTTGATCATGAGGCCATCGCTGCAGCCGGTTACGATATTATCACCCCCGTTGTGATTTGCAACAGCGGCGACTATACAACTTTTGAAACCCATGTGGGCAAAAACGTGACCGCCGGTGATGTGGTGATCGAGCTGGCAAAATAAAGATTACAAACGTTTTTTCGGAAAGGGGCACATCATGAAACAAGGTTCCGGTTTGCCGGTATTTCCCGGTGTCGCCATCGGTAAGGCGGTTGTTTATCAGAAGGCACAGCGTCAGGAAGCGGTTGCTTCCGGAGATCCTGCCATCGAGCAGGCCAAGTTTGAAGAAGCCTGTGCAACGGCAAAAGAGCAGCTGTCTCAGCTGTTTGAAAAAGCAAAGGCCGATCTGGGCGAGGAACAGGCAGCCATTGTGGAAGTTCAGATGCTGATGCTGGATGATCTGGACTATCTGGAGGCGGTTGCCGGTGAAATCGCAAACGGCGCTGCGGCTGCCACGGCTGCTGCCGACTGCGGCGAAAACATCGCGCAGGTGTTTGCATCGCTGGATGACGAGTATATGAAGGCACGTTCCGCCGATATTCGGGATGTGTCCCAGCGTGTAGCGGACATCCTCAACGGCGGCAGCGGATTCCACCTGCCCGAAGGAAAGTTCCTTCTGGTTGCAGAGGATCTGGCTCCCAGTGAAACCATCCAGCTGCCCAGAGAGCGGATTCTGGCATTTGTCACCCGTCAGGGTTCTTCCAGTTCTCATACCGCAATTCTGGCGCGTACATTAAATATTCCTTCTTTGGTCCAGTCCGATATTTCTCTGGAAGATGCAGCTCAGTGCGAGACGCTGGCTGTTGACGGATTTACCGGAAACTGGTACATGGATCCCGACGCACAGACTCTGGAAATGCTCCGGAAGAAGCAGGCAGAAGCAGACAGCGACCGTCAGGCACTGGAAGCCTACCGGGGCAGAAAGAGCGTCACCAAATCCGGCAAGCAGATCCTGCTTTGCGCCAACATCGGTTCTCCCGAGGATGCGGAGGCTGCCGTTGCAGCAGACGCCGAGGGTATCGGCCTGATGCGCAGCGAATTCCTGTATCTGGGCAGAGAAAATCTCCCCAGCGAAGATGAGCTGTTTGAGGCCTATAAGAAAGTCGCCCAGATCATGGGCGAGCGTCCCGTGGTCATCCGGACCCTGGACATCGGCGCAGACAAGCAGGTTGACTATATGAATCTGGACAAGGAAGAGAACCCCGCTCTCGGCCTGAGAGGTCTGCGGATCTGCCTGACCAGAGAGGAAATCTTCCGCCCTCAGCTGCGCGCCATCTACCGTGCCAGCGCCTACGGCAATCTGAACGTGATGTTCCCCATGGTAGCTTCCGTCTGGGAGCTGCAGGAGGCCAAGGCTCTGTGCAAAAAGATTCGCGAAGAGCTGGAAGCCGAAGGCGTTCCCACCAAGGAAGTCCCCATCGGCGTGATGGTGGAGACCCCTGCCGCTGCAGTCATTGCCCACGAACTGGCAAAGGAAGCGGCCTTCTTCAGCGTCGGTACCAACGACCTGACCCAGTACACGCTGGCAGTTGACCGTCAGAATGCAAAACTGGGCAGATTCTATGATCCGTATCATCCTGCGCTGCTGGCGCTGCTGGCACATATTGCCAAATCTGCCAACGAGGCAGGCATCTGGGCCGGTATCTGCGGTGAGCTGGGCGCCGATCCCAAGATGACGGAGACATTCCTGAAAATGGGCTATAGCGAGCTGAGTATGGCACCCGGCCGGATTCTGGCCACCAGACGGCTTGTATGTGAAAGTGAGGAATAAACATATGAAAGAATTTACTTATGAAATCAAAGACCCCATGGGTCTGCATGCCCGTCCCGCAGGTCTGCTGGTAAAGGCAGCCGGCGCTTACGCAAGCACCGTTACTCTGAACGCTCCCACCGGCAAGGCCGATGCCAAGCGGATTATGGCCGTAATGCGTCTGGCCGTGAAGCAGGGCCATTCAGTCACCGTCACCTGCGAGGGTGCCGACGAAGAAAAGGCTGCCGCCGAGCTGAAGGCCTTCTTTGAAGCAAATCTGTAAGCTCATAAATTTATTTTAGGCCAATTGATTGTTGTGGGCCGACAATCTATTAATATAGGCAAAGAGAAATTAAGGAGGATTCAATTCTATGATGAAATCTCTGCAGAAACTGGGCAAGGCATTGATGCTGCCTGTTGCCTGTCTGCCCATCTGTGGTATCCTGATGGGTCTGGGTTACGCCCTCGCTCCCGGAGTTATGGGTGTCCCTGATGCTGCTACTTCCGGTGTTGCATACACCATCGGCTTTTTCCTGATCAAGGCTGGTGCAGCCCTGATCGACAACATGGCTCTCCTGTTCGCCATCGGCGTTGCCGTCGGTCTGGCACATGAGAATGACGGCACTGCTGGTCTGGCCGGCCTGGTTTCCTGGCTGATGATCACCACCCTGCTGTCCACCGGCGTTGTCACTGTTATCGCTCCCAAGATGTTCACCTGGAACGAGGCTGGCGAGCTGGTTAACACCGCCAACAAGGTTGCTTTCGATAAGATCGCTAACCCCTTCATCGGCATTCTGTCCGGTATCATTGGCGCTCTGTGCTACAACAAGTTCAGGGGCACCAAGCTGCCTGACTTCCTGGCATTCTTCTCCGGCAAGCGTTCCGTCGCTATCGTGACCGGCGTTGTTTCCATTCTGACTTCCGTTGTCCTGCTGTTTGTCTGGCCCATCGTCTTCGGTGGCCTGGTTGCAATCGGCAATGGCATCAAGAGCATGGGTGTTATCGGTGTTGGCCTGTACGCTTTCCTGAACCGTCTGCTGATCCCCACCGGCCTGCATCACGCTCTGAACAACGTGTTCTGGTTTGACACCATCGGCATGGGCGACCTGACCGCTTACTGGAACGGCCTGGTTCAGGGCGGCACCATGGCTAACGGCACTGTCATCGACTGGTCCGTTGGCTCCTACATGGCTGGTTTCTTCCCCTGCATGATGTTCGGTATCGCCGGCGCTGCTGTTGCTATGATTCAGACTGCAAAGTCCAACAAGCGTAAGGCTACCGTTGGTATCGTTGGCTCCGCTGCTATCTGCGCTCTGCTGTGCGGCGTTACCGAGCCCTTCGAGTTCGCATTCATGTTCCTGGCATTCCCCCTGTACGTTGTTTACTCCGCTCTGTACGGCATTTTCGCTGCTATCACCGTCGCTCTGGGCTTCCGCGCTGGCTTCTGCTTCTCCGCTGGCCTGACCGACCTGATCTTCTCCGCTTCTCTGCCTGCAGCTGCTAAGACCTGGCTGATTCTGCCCATGGGCGCTGCAGCATTCGTTGTCTTCTACCTGGTGTTCCTGTTCGCCATCAAGAAGTTCGACCTGAAGACTCCCGGCCGTGAGGATGATCAGGAAGGCGAAATGAAGATCGAGCTGGCTAATGACGACTACACCGCTATGGCTGAAATCATCCTGGCTGGTGTTGGCGGCAAGGAGAACCTGGTTTCCATCGACCACTGCATCACCCGTCTGCGTCTGGAAGTCAAGGACAGCCAGATCGTTGACGAAAAGAAGATTAAGTCTTCCGGCGTTTCCGGCGTTATCCGTCCGGGCAAGACCGCCGTTCAGGTCATTGTTGGACCTAAGGTTCAGTTCGTTTACGAGGAGTTCAAGAAGCTGGCTAAGTAAGTCACTTCCTGTATGCCGCTGCGGCCCACGCAGTAAATAGAGATTCTGCCCGGAGATTTTCTCCGGGCAGATTTTTTTACAGATCCAAAGCCTGCCGTGCCTCCCGCACGGCTTCCGGGCTGGTTTGCTGAATGTGCCATTCGTCGAGACCGGGCAGCCCCATGGGTACCCCCTCCCGCCGGAAGCGCATCCCGCTTTCCAGCTCTTTTTTGCCGCTCATGTGGAAAGAAACGGCATTGGGAAACGCTTCCCGGAATGCCCGAATCACACGGGCGTTCACACCGGCACCGATCAGTACTTCGGGGCCGGCAATTTTTTCCTGCAGCTGCAGAAGCCGCCCGATGGTTTCCATGCCGGCGGTGCAGCCGGCGGCTCCGCCGCTGGTCAGAACCGTATGGAAGCCCAGCTCCGCCGCATCCAGATAGGTTTTTTCCGGCTCCCGGGACACGTCAATGGCACGGTGCAGGGTCAGTTTGGCGTTGCCTGCCGCCTCTATGAGAGGACGGAGTGCCGCCCTGTCCAGATCCCCCTCCGGGGTCAGGCAGCCGATGACAAAACCGTCCGCGCCCAGATCTTTCAGACGGGTGATCTGCATGGCCATCATCAGAATTTCCTCTTGCGTATAGAGAAAATCTCCCGCCCGGGGGCGCATCAGGCAGCGAATGGGAATGCTGCTTTCCCGGCGAATCTGCTGCAGCAGTTCTGCATAGGGCGTCAGTCCGCCCACGGCAAGGGCGCTGCAAAGCTCCAGCCGGTCCGCGCCGCCGGCAATGGCTGCCCGTGCGGAGGCAAGGCTGTCCGTACAGATTTCCAAAGTCTTTTTCATAATCCTGTCTCGCTTTCATCAGAATGGGTTTTGCTAACATCCTACCACAGGTGCCGAAAAAATACCACTTTAATTTCCCGGATTTCCTTGTATGCGGGAATCTGTTCTTTACTTTTCGCAAAATATTGTTATACTAAAATGGTATTGATATGTGATTTAGGAGCGAATGCTTATGCTGGATAAGTTGCAGGCGGTGGAAAGCCGCTTTGAAGAGCTGTGCGCCAGATCGGAGCAGCCGGATTTTTACAATGACCCGAAAAAAGCGGCCGCCCTTCTGCGGGAGCGCAATGATCTGGAGCCGATTGTGGAGGCCTATCGGGCCTACCGGAAGGCAGAACAGGATATGCTGGATGCCCAGGAGCTGATGAGCGATCCCGAAATGCGGGAGCTGTGTCAGGAAACCTACAAGGAAGCCAAGGAGGCCAAAGAAGCCCTCCATGACAAGCTGCGGATCCTGCTGCTGCCCAAAGACCCCAACGACGAAAAAAGCGTCATTGTGGAAATCCGCGGCGGCGTGGGCGGCGAAGAGAGCGCACTTTTTGCCCACAGCCTGTTCCGGATGTATTCCATGTATGCTGCCCGGAAGGGCTGGAATATCGAACTGCTCAACTACAACGATACGGAGCTGGGCGGCGTGAAGGAAGCGGACTTCATTATCAACGGCCGGGGAGCCTACTCCCGCATGAAGTACGAGTCCGGCGTTCACCGGGTGCAGCGTGTGCCGGAAACCGAGTCCGGCGGCCGTGTGCATACCTCCACCGCAACGGTGGCGGTGCTTCCCGAAATGGAGGAAGTGGACGTGCAGATCAATCCTGCGGATATCGAAATGCAGGTGTACCGTGCCTCCGGTGCCGGTGGTCAGCACGTTAACAAGACCTCTTCTGCCGTGCGCCTGATTCACAAGCCTTCCGGCATTGTGGTAGCCTGTCAGGAAGAGCGCAGCCAGATGCAGAACCGGGAAAAATGTATGCGTATGCTGGCATCCAAGCTCTACGAAATCGAGCAGGAGAAGCTGGAGTCCGCCGTCACGGGTATGCGCCGCAGTCAGGTGGGCAGCGGTATGCGTAACGAACGTATCCGTACCTACAATTTCCCCCAGGGACGTGTGACGGATCACCGGGTGGGACTGACGCTTTACAAAATCGACGCGGTGATGGACGGCGACATCGATGAGATCATCGACGCCCTTGCCACCGCCGAACAGGCGGAAAAGCTGAACAATTCCCAATAAAAGGAAGCGAAACTATGGAATTTATCACCAATAGCCCGGAAGAAACCGAGGCCGTAGGTGCTGCGCTGGGAAAGGTGCTGACACCCGGAACGGTGCTGGCCTATCGGGGAGACCTGGGCGCGGGGAAGACCGCCTTTACCCGGGGCCTGGCCCGGGGTCTGGGCAGTACGGATATGGTTACCAGTCCTACCTATACTATTGTCAATGAATATCTTTCCGGACGGATGCCGCTGTTTCATTTTGATATGTACCGTCTGGCGGATGCGGACGCGCTGTTCGACATCGGCTGGGACGATTATCTGGAGCGGGGCGGCGTCTGCGCCGTGGAATGGAGCGAGAACGTGGCCGAAGCGCTGGAAGACCCCGTCATCGTGAGTATTGAAAAGCGGGGAGAAAATACCCGTGTCATCACCATCGAAGGAGGAGAGCGGCTTGCTGATTTTAGCGTTTGAAACCTCTGCAAAGGCGGCATCCGTGGCCCTGCACGACGGAACGGCCCTGCTGGGCGAGAGCTATCAGAATACGGGCCTTACCCACAGCCAGACCCTGATGGTGATGGCAGAGGACCTTTTGAAGCGGTGCGGCTATACGCCCCGGCAGGTGGAAGCGGTTGCCGTGGCGGCAGGCCCCGGCAGCTTTACCGGCGTGCGGATCGGCGTGGCGGCAGCCAAGGGCTTTGCCTGGGGCAGCAATCTGCCCTGCTGCGGCGTTTCCACGCTGGAAGCAATGGCTGAAAACTACAGCGTCTGGCAGGGATATGTCTGCCCGGTGATGGATGCCCGCCGCAGTCAGGTTTACAATGCCCTGTTCCATGTGGAAAAGGGCGTATATGAAAGAATCCGTGAAGATCGTGCCATCTCCCTGCAGGAGCTGGGAGAAGACCTGCGGAATCTGACCGAACCGGTGTATCTGGTGGGTGACGGCAGTGCGCTTACTTACCGCACGCTGTCAGAAACGGTGCCCGGTCTGGTGATGCCTCCGGAGCATCGGATGCATCAGAGAGCCGCCGGAGTGGCAATGGTGGCCGCCCGACAGCTGAAGGAAGGCAATGCGGGCAACGGCGGTGAGCTGGTCCCTAATTATTTGCGTGTATCCCAGGCAGAACGGGAAAAAGCAGAAAAAGAACAAAAAGGAGAATAAAAGAATGGAAAATGTACACGTACTGAATCACCCCCTGATTCAGCATAAGCTGGCAATTCTGCGCAACAAAGATACCGGCGTCAAGGAATTTCGGGAGCTGATCGGCGAGATCGCCGGCCTCATGTGTTACGAGGCCACCCGCAACCATCCCACCGTTGAGGTGGAAGTAGAAACTCCGGTCGCCGTTACCAAGTGCCGGATGCTGGCCGGCAAGAAACTGGCAATTGTCCCTGTCCTCCGGGCCGGCCTGGGAATGGTGGACACCATGGTTTCTCTGATTCCTTCTGCGAAGATCGGACACATCGGCCTGTACCGTGATCCCGAGACCCACAAGCCTGTGGAATACTACTGCAAGCTGCCCGAAGACATTGAAAACCGTCAGGTATATGTGGTAGACCCCATGCTGGCTACCGGCGGCAGCGCCGTGGCTGCCATCGATTTCCTGAAAGCACACGGATGCAAGAGCATTACGATGATGAATATTATCGGCTGCCCCGAGGGTGTGGCGGCCGTTCAGAAAGCGCATCCCGATGTGGAGATGTATCTGGCCGCCATGGACGAGCGGCTCAACGAGCATGCCTATATCATCCCCGGTCTGGGCGATGCCGGCGACCGTATTTTCGGCACAAAGTAACAAGAGGGGCGCTCCTGCGGGAGCGCCCTTTTGTCTGCAATCCTTGTTGCAACGGGAGCGGTTTTTTGCTACAATAAAGCGAAGAGAAAGAGGGTGCATATATGAACCAAAAAACCGATTATATAGCAGTTTTTGACTCCGGAGTTGGCGGTATCAGTGTTCTGCGCCACCTGTGCCGGCTGATGCCGGGGGAGCGATTCCTGTACTTCGGGGATTCTGCCAATGCCCCCTACGGAAGCCGCCCGGAAGAAGAAATTCGCAATCTGACGCTGGCTGCGGTACGGCGTCTGGTGAGCCGGGGCATCAAGGCGCTGGTAGTTGCCTGCAATACGGCGACCTCTGCCGCCATTGAGGATCTGCGGCGGGAATATCCCGACCTGATCGTGGTGGGAATCGAGCCGGCCCTCAAGCCGGCAGTGGATCATCACCCGGGAGGAACCATCGGTGTCATGGCTACGGAAGCCACCCTGCGTCAGCGGAAATTTATGACGCTGATGACACGCCTGTCGGAGAACTGCCATGTGGTCATGCTTCCGGTCCCCGGACTGGTGAAGCTGGTGGAGACAGGCCTTGCGGAATCAGAGGAGACGAAGACCCTTCTGGAGCCTGTGCTGACTCCCTGGAAGGGAAAACTGGATGCTCTGGTTCTGGGATGCACCCATTATCCTTTTGCCTCTGAGACCATTGCAGAACTGGTGGGAGAAGGCACGGAGCTGCTGGACGGCGGCGAAGGCACCGCCCGGGAAACGCTGGCCCGTCTTTCGCAGCGGAATCTTCTGGAGCGGGGCGAGGGACAGGTTGTGCTGGAAAACAGCCTGGGAAGCCGGGAAATTATGGAGCTGTCGGCGTCGCTGCTGCAGCAGTGACTCTGAGAAAGGGAGAGAAGGATATGCAGAATAAGATTCTGGTAATCGGTATTGCCGGCGGCACCGGCAGCGGAAAGACCACGCTGATGCACAATCTGGTGGAGCGATTCGGTGATGTTGTCACGGTTCTGAGCCACGACAATTACTACAAATGCCGGGACGAGCTGCCGTTTGAGGAGCGCTGTAAGCTCAACTACGACGAACCGGACGCTTTTGATACCAGTCTGATGGTGTATCATCTGGAGCAGCTGCGCCGCGGTGAGGCCATCGACTGTCCGGTGTATGATTTTACCGTGCATAACCGCAGCAAGGAGACCATCCGGGTGGAGCCAAAGCAGGTTATCATCGTGGAAGGCATCCTGATTTTTGAAAATGAGATGCTCCGCAAGCTGATGGATGTGAAAATTTTCGTGGATACGGATGCGGATGTGCGGCTGTGCCGCCGTATCAAGCGGGACGTGAACAAGCGCTGCCGTACCATGGAATCGGTGCTGGAGCAGTACCTGAAGACGGTGAAGCCCATGCACGAAAAGTATGTGGAGCCAACCAAAAAGTACGCGGACATCGTGGTGCCGGAGGGTGGCAAAAATGTGGTGGCACTGGATATGATCATGGGTCATATTCAGCGGCATCTGGATGGAGAGAACAGGAACAATGAAGTTTGAAAGTCTGATTTTTGATATTGACGGCACGCTTTGGGATTCCCGGGAGCTGGTGGCCAGCGGATACAACGAGCAGCTGCACAAGGAAGGCTACGACCATCTTTGCATAACGGCAGAGGGGTTAAAGGCGCTTTTCGGCAAGCCAATCACGGAGATTGCGGAAATTATGTTTTCCACGATTCCTGAGGGAGAACGCTATCCGCTGCTGCGCCGCTGTATGGAAAGGGAACAGTCCCGTTTGCGGGCGGATCCCTGTGATATCGGCTATCCCCGTGTGAAGGAAACGCTGCTGGAGCTGAAAAAGAAGCATCGCCTGTTTATTGTCAGCAATTGCGAGATCGGTTACCCGGAAATCCTGATCGAAAAGCTGGGGCTGGAAGGCGTTTTTGAAGATCATATGTGCTTTGGCGACACCGGCAAACCCAAGGGCGAGACCATTCGGATGCTGATGGAACGCAATCACGTTGAGAGTGCCGCCTATGTGGGGGATACCCAGGGAGATTATGAGGCTACGGTAGTGGCAGGTGTGCCGTTTATCTACTGCGCCTATGGTTTCGGACAGGTGGAAAAGCCATGGAAGACCATCCAAAAGTTTGAGGAATTGCTGACGCTGCAGGAGAATCAGAGCCTATGAAAATAACCATGGATCCCCAGTGCCTGCTGTGTTATCTGCAGCGGCACCTGCAGACAGCCAGAAGCCTGGGAGACGACAAGACCGCCATGGCATTTGCCAGGGAACTGATGCAGCAGCTGATCGACGCACCGGAATGGGCAGCCTCTCCGCATTTCGGACCGGGGCTGGCAAAGCTGTATACCAAGTATTACGGTCTGGAAGAGGATCGTTTCCGTCAGGAGAAGCTGGAATCCAACCGGTTCGTGCTGGAGCGGATGGATGCCGTCCGCAGCCGGATCCGTGCACAGGAAGACCCGGTATATGCCGGCCTGCAGTTTGCGATTCTGGGAAATTATCTGGATTTTTCGGCTCTGCAGGGAAAGGTTTCCTACGAAGAGCTGGATCGGATGCTGGAGACGGCACTGGAAATGGAACTGGACCCGGAGAATTACAAAAGCTTCTGCCGGGATCTGGAGCGGGGCGGAAAGCTCCTGTATCTGACGGACAACGCCGGAGAAATCGGTTTTGACCGGCTGCTGGCAGAAGAAATCCGGAGAAAATATCCCCGGATGGAGATTACCTTCTGCGTGCGCGGCGGCCCTGCCAGCAACGACGCTACCAGAGAGGATGCACAGGCCGTGGGCATTTCCTTCCCGGTGATCGACAACGGTACCCGGGTGGGTGGTACGGAGCTGGAAACCGTCAGCAGGGAATGCCTGGAGGCACTTCAGAGTGCCGATGTGATCCTTGCCAAGGGCATGGGCAATACGGAAACCATGCTTGGCTGCGGGCTGAATGTGTACTTTGCGTTTTTAGTCAAGTGCAAACGCATTGCAGACATCTTTGATAAGCCCATGATGACCCCTATGCTGGTAAGAGAAAAAGCGTAAAATATACCTGTGCATCCTCTCCGGGGACGGCACAGGTTTTCTTTTTCGTGCAAAACGGACATGGATTTCCCGGATTGCCTCTTGTCATTTTGTGGAAAATAGGATATGATAGGTTCGCACAGAGTGGAACTGCGGCCCTCAGGCCGTGGAATGAGGAAATGAAAGGACTGTTTGCAATGAGTAATACCGAAAAAACCGTCAGAATCGCCCACGATACCGTTAAGAACGTGGACATTGAGGTGGACAGAGATGCTCTGATCCAGCTGATGCGCGATGGCCGTCAGGTGGACTTCGTGCTGGACAGCGTCCGTGAGGATGCAGACGGCTACATGAAGTGGGACGTGGAATTCTGGTCCTATCTGGAAAACAACCGTTTTGTCCGTACCTATGCACTGGAGGGCCGTACCCTTCGGGAGTATACCCGCTTCAACATCTATGACATGGCCGACGAGTTTGTCATGGAGCGTGCAAAGGAAATCCGTATCAGCTAATTTTTATACCGCCGTATTTTCCCGCCATCGGATGCTTCCGGTGGCGGGTTTTTGCTGCCGTTTGCAGCCCCGGTCGGTGCAAAAGGGACGGAATATGCAAAAAATCCCCGGACGGCGCAGAGCGTCAGCTGCGCGGTCCGGGGATTCGGAATGCTTTTTAGATGTCGTGGGAAACCTGCAGATTCGAGATCATGGCAAGGTTGCTCCTGATACACAGAGCGCTGCCGGAACCTACCATTTCCAGCTGGGATTCCTTCTGCGCCTGAGAAGCGCGCATAGACATGAACGGCGCTGCGTTGGTTCCTTCCACAAGTCTGAAGATTCGGAAAGTAAATTTGGTGTCGCCGTTTTCCAGCTTGTGGGCGGTGTCAAGAATCAGAACCTCATCTTCACTGATCAGGCTGCCGGAAAGGGCTGCCTTGGTAAGCGCCAGATTGCAGGCTTTTACTTCGTCTTCCGGGCTTCTGCTGAAATCATGGGTTATCAGAAAAAACGATCCGACAGCAGCGCCTGCCAGCAGAAGCACCAGCAGAGAAATCAGCAGATAATTCCACTTCTTGGAGGACATTTGCGGAGCGGCGGGCTTGCTCTTTTTGTTTGCCATGGCGGTTCTCCCGAAAATTACAGGTTACGCAGGGCATCCCGCACGGAGCCGATGGTGTAGAGCGAGCCGAAGCACAGAACCACACCGTCCTTGCCGGCCAGACGGACGGCGGTGCGGACACCTTCCTCGATGCTTTCGCAGGGAGAGGCGGCGGCACCTACCTGCTGCAGGTAAGCAGCCAGCTGCTCTGCATTCAGCTTCCGGGGATTGGGAGGCGTGATGCAGACGAACTGCTCAACGTAGGGCAGCACGGGCTTGTACATATCGGCATAGTCCTTGTCCGCCAGAACGCCGGTGAGGGCAATGATCTTGCGGCCGGGGAGATAATCCTGAATGTTCTTGATCAGGGCTTCAAAGCACTGGGGATTGTGACCGCCGTCGATAATGAACAGGGGATCGTGACCCACAACGTCGAACCGACCGGGCCAGCGGGTGTCTCTGAGGCCGTCACGGATGTTCTCTTCGGTGATGTGCCAGCCCTTTTCAATCAGGGTGTCAATGATTCCCAGAACCACGGCGGCGTTTTTCAGCTGATGGCTGCCCAGCAGGGGCAGATGCAGATTCTTCCGGGATCCGCAATCGAAAATCTGGCCTTCCAGACTGTGAGAGTGCAGCACAAGACCGTCAAAATCCGCCTTTTTCAGCTTTACGCTCCGCTGAGCGCAGATGTTTTCCAGTACGGCTTCCACGGAAGGAGTGCTGCGGTAAATCACAGCATCGCCGTTTTCCTTGAAAATGCCGGCCTTGGTCTCGGCGATTTTCTCCACGGTGTCGCCGAGGTATTCCGTGTGATCCAGACCGATGTTGGTAATGACGGCCACTTCCGGAACGTCGATTACGTTGGTGGAGTCCATGGCGCCGCCCATGCCCACCTCCAGAACCACGATGTCACAATTCTGACGGCGGAAATACTCAAAGGCGATGCAGCTGACCAGTTCAAATTCCGTGGGATGTTCTTCCATGGATTCTGCCAGAGGCTTTACATATTCGGTGACGGCTGCCAGCTCTTCATCGGAAATCTCTTCCCCGTTGACCTGCATCCGCTCGTGGAAGCGGTAGATGTAGGGGGAGGTATACAGTCCTGTGCGATAGCCTGCTTTCTGCAGGATGGAAGCGGTCATGGCGGCGGTGCTTCCCTTGCCGTTGGTTCCGGCGATGTGGACAAATTTCAGCTTCTTTTCCGGATTGCCCATGAGCTTTAGCAGAGTCTGGGTGCGCTCAAGGCCCATAACGCTGCCTTTCCAGCATACGGAGTGGATATATTCGATAGCTTCAGTTGCATTCATAGTGCAAGGATCCTTTCGTTTGACGTTGCTGTTGGAAGATTTCGGAGGCCAGACACCCAGCCGGTCGAAAAGCTTCATACGAAACAGCAGGAGAATAATGAACGCGTTCAGCAGGGTGACGATGCCGAACTGAACGGAACGGGTGGTGAGATGATAAATCAGACCGTCCAGGAAGGGGCCTTTGAAGTACATCAGAGCCAGAGTGATGCTCTGGTACAGGATGGAGCCGATGGTCACCGGGGGCAGGAAAGCCACCAGCAGCCGGCCGAAAGA
The DNA here is from genome assembly GCA_020025535.1 of Oscillospiraceae bacterium. Lineage (GTDB taxonomy): Bacteria > Bacillota > Clostridia > Oscillospirales > Oscillospiraceae > Faecousia. The sequence continues at coordinate 53,840 of JAHHRY010000006.1, forward strand.
CATCTTCCTGGCCAGATAATGGCAGAAAACGCCGCCGAACACGCCATAAAGAACAGGCGGTACGCAGAAAATCGGATTGTAGCCGAACGGAGAGAACATCATGCATCCGACGAAATCCGAGCAGAAGCCCACCAGACCGCCGGCCAGAGGGCCGAACAGCATTCCTGACAGGAAGATGGGGGCGGCTTCGATGGAGAAACGGGTGGATGCATCGGGCATCAGACTGACCAGTCTGGCCAGTACCACGCTGATGGCGGACAGTACGGCACAGGAAACGAGTGTTTTTGTGGTCATTGGGCGTTTGCCGGAGCGGGGGGTTGGTTCTTGCATAAAAAACCTCCTTTAGTTAAGACGATGGCTGCGGCAATCTGCGCCGCCCGGATGACCGGGACGCAATAAAAAAACCCCGACGGATCCGTCGGGGAGTCATTACATCGATTGTCACCAGCAGGGCAGGAAAGCAAAACAGCCGACCATTCGCCCGATTGAGTATCGTTGCTACCTAGAGGAGGGATCTCCAATATGGCGCAGCGGGTGCGGATGCCCTATCGCGGATAAAATCCTTCGTCTGCCAGACAACTCCCCATTTTGGCAGCACTTCACGCAGGGTACCCTACTCTGTTCGCCGCTATCATACACCACCTACCACCAAAAGTAAATAGGAATTTTCCCATTTTGAGGAATTTGCGGGCGGAAAAATACCGAACGGCAGGAAACCGTTCGGTATTTCTTATTTTTCCTTTTCCGCATTCAGCGCATCCACCACAATGTCCGGGTAGGGATTGGCGATGACGGTGCGATAGGTGTGATAGATTACCATACCGGGCTTGCCGCCGGCAGGCTTTTTCACCTGTTTTACGGGCGTCACATCTACGGGGATATTCTGACCGCCTGTGGATTCTGCATAGTAGGCTGCCAGCTGGGCGGCCTGGGTGACGGTGTTGTCCGGCGGAGTGGTGCCGCCGCAGGAAATAATCACATGGCTGCCGTGCACCTTGGAGGCGTGGAGCCAGATGTCATCTTTCCGGGCGAGGCGGAAGGTCAGCTCATCGTTCTGGTGATTGTTCCGCCCCACATAGATGGGGTAGCCGTCGGTGGATTCAAAGCGCATGGGGGCCAGTTTTCCCTGACGGATGCGCTTTTTTCCCGTGTCGGCTTTTACATAACCGCCCTCCTGCAGCTCCCGGCGAATCTCGTCCAGTTCCTGCTCGGTCAGGGCACGGCTCAGCTCATCTGTGACACTTTGCAGATATTCCAGCTCTTCTTTCGCCAGAGAGATTTGCCTGGTCAGTTCCTTTTCCGCATTTTTCATGCGGGTATAGTCTTTGTAGAATTTGGCTGCGTTCTGTTGGGGGGACAGGATGGGAGACAGGGGAATTTCGATGGTTTTCATGTCCTCGTCGTAAAAATCCTCCACGCTTACCGTGGTTTGTCCCTTGCGGATGCGGTGGATGTTGGCGGTGAGAATGTCGCCAAGCTGACGCAGCCGCTCCCGGTCATAGGTGGCGGCAAGCTCCTTTTCCTGAATGGCAATTTTCCTGGTCAGGCGCTGGCAGAGGTTGGAGACGGTTTTGCGTACGGCCTGACTCTTCTGTCGCATGGCATCTTTCCTGTCCCGGATGGTGTAATACAGATCCAGAAGAGCGGAAAAACTCTCTGCCTGCTGACAGCTGCCGTACTGCCGGATAGGACAGAAAGCAAACTGCTTTGGTGTCCCGTCGGGGAGCGCATAGTAGCTGGGGACGGGAGAATGCAGATTTTCCCGGAAGTAGTCGGCCAGCTTTTCGCTGACGGCGTTCAGGTCGCAGCCTTCCAGACGGGCGTCCACATCCCCGGCGGCATAGAGGGCCGCCTCCCGGCAGATCAGGGGAGAAAGACCGCCCAGCGTATCCATCAGCCGGTCGGCCAGCAGGTCGGCACCCGGTGCGGAAAGCAGGTTGACATAATCCTCTTTTGCCAAATCCAGAGGAGAGATTTTCTCCACAGCCTCCGGTTCCTGATAATAAAGACCCGGCAGAGCCTGTCGTCTGGCTCCGGAATCCAGACCGATGCGCCGCAGACAGTCGATGATGCGGCCGTCCCGGTCCAGCAGATACAGGTTGCAGGTTTTGCCCATCAGCTCAGCCACCAGCCGCTTCTGGACTGCGTCACCCATTTCGTCGATGCAGTCAAAGGTGAACGTGGCGGCACGCTCCATGGGCGGCTGAGAAATATCCACCAGCCGGGCACCGCTGAGGTGCTTACGCAGCAGCATACAGAACATGGGCGGCTCTGCCGGATTTTCCGGGCTGGCGGTGGTGAGATGCAGCCGGGGAGCGGCAGGGTTGGCAGCAAACAGCAGCTTGGCACGGCCATCCCGGCAGCGGAGGTGAAAAATGACCGTATCCCGGCTGGGCTGGTGAATTTTTTCCACCCGTGATTCTCCCAATTGTCGAATTTCCTCGATAACAGCGGAGAGATAAAAAGCATCAAACGCCATAAAGCTCCTCCATTACAATGCAGAACAGCTCGTTTGCCCGGGCGTCCTGACCCGACAGGTGCAGCATGCCGAAGAGTGCCTCCACGCCGGTGGCTTTGGCGTATTCTGCGGCGGTTGCGCCTTTGGGGACGGAGTGCACATGGGCATTTTTGCCCCGGCGATAATATTCCTGCTCGGTCTGCGTCAGATGGGGGCGCATGGCTTCGGCAAATTTTGCCTGTGCGCCGGCTTTTACAAGCCTGACAGTGTTTTTGTGCAGGTGATCGACGGTAGTCTCTCCCTTGCGGCAGAGATAGCTGCGGCAAAGCAGTTCAAACACGGCATCACCGATATGAGCAAGACCCAAATTGGAAAAAGCATCGATTTCCTGCTTGGTAAGATTCATTTGAAAATAGTTTTCCATAATTGCTTCCCTCGATTCACAAGGATTTGGGCGCAAAGCCCGGTAAAGCATCCGGTGAGGATGCTGACGGCGATCATCACCGGCAGATACAGCGCAAGGGACCATGTACCGCTGATCACTATGGCGGCGGCCATCTGCCCGATGGAATGGGCAACGGCGCCGAGACAGCCGGCGACCCAAAGCTGAGAGGGTTTGAGAATTTTTCGCAGCAGCACCGTCACCGCAATGGCGCACAGTCCGCCGGCGGCGGAATAAAGGATGGTGCTGAAATTACCCGCGAATACGGCCCCCAGAAAGATACGGACAAAGAGAACCGCTGCCCCTTCCCATGCTCCCAGAGCAAAGACGGTGAACACCGTAACGATATTGCTCAGGCCGATTTTGATGCCGGTAATGGGAATCAGCATGGGAATCTGGGCTTCGACCATAAAAATTGTCAGAGCAATGGTGCTTAGCAAAGCCAGCAGCACCAGTTTTTTCGTTTTCATGCTTCCACCATCTTTCTCCATGGCCGATACTATCCATAATAATATGATACCAGTTTTTCGCAGAAATGTAAAGCGTTCAAAAAAGGAGCGTGCCGTAAGGCACGCTCAGGGTTTTCTCAGTATTTTAAGTACCGTTTCAGTTTGTTCTCTGCCCGTTTCAGCGTTCTGCTGACGGTGCTTTTGTTGACACCCCGTTCTGCCGCAATCTGGGGGATGTTCTGTTCGTAGAAGTAGTAGGCCATCAGGGTTTGCCGCTGCAAAGGTGTCAGTTCCTCCTGAATGACCCGCTGTACCCGCTGAAGCTGCACCTGTTTAGGGAGTCTTGGCCCCAGATAGCCGTCATAGAGTATATTTTTCATTTCGATAGTACCCCCGTTCGTAATAGTGAGCAGTCAGCTCAGCCAGTTCGTTCATCTGTGTCAGGATGGGCGTCAATTCTGCGATGCGGCGTTTCAGGTGCCAAAGGGCATCCGGGTCCTTTTCTTCTGCGGCTGCCTGCCGCAGCTCCCGAAGTCTGGCACGCAGCAATTTGGCGGCCTCCTCATAGCGTGGACTCAGTTCTGCCAGTGTCATGCGCTTTCCCTCTCACAGCGGATACACCGGTAGGTCGGCCCATACACGTTGCAGCCGCAGACAGGACATTTTTTCATATCCAGCTGACACTGGGGATCGAAATACAGGGTTTGTGCAATGGAACTCATAGCTTCCACCTCTTTCGTGAATTGGAAAATGTCGAAAAATTCTTTGGAATCATCGAATTTCCGAGGAACATCTTCTCAAATGGTACTATACTACACGGATCGTGTGGAAATCATCGAAACGTGTAGGTTACAGGATTCTTCCATTTTTTCACTATTTCTGTGCTATGATACCGGACAGAGAGGGGTGCTTTTTATGATGGGAGAGAGAATAGCACTGCTGCGGCGTGGAATGGGGTGGAGCCAGTCGGAACTGGCAAAGCGTCTGAAAATCAGTTCCAGCGCCGTGGGAATGTACGAACAAGGACGCCGGGAACCATCGCTGGAGGCGGTAGTGGAGATAGCTGCCGCTTTTGGAGTTTCCACGGATTATTTGTTGACCGGGAAACCGCTTTCCAGCGCCGACGAGCAAATCATGCAAAAAACCCTAATAACCAATCTGCAAACTTTGGATAAACATATGGGCAGCCGCAGAGGAGGTCTCTCCAAAGAGGAATTGTCTGTGCTCTTTGCCGCCGTACTTACGGAAACTTGACAAAGAAAAACCTGTAGGATAGTATGGTATCCGAGGTGAAGACAATGCAGGATACGGATTTTATGGAAGCAGCGCTGCTGCTGGCAAAGGAAGCTGCAGCCGATGGTGAAGTGCCGGTGGGCTGCGTGATTGTCCGCAACGGAGAAATTGTAGGCAGGGGCCGCAACCGCCGGGAAGTGGCGAGAAATGCGCTGGCCCATGCGGAGGTGGAAGCAATCAATGACGCCTGCCGGAATCTGGGAGGCTGGCGTCTGTGGGAATGCACCCTCTATGTGACGCTGGAGCCCTGTCCCATGTGCGGCGGTGCCATCGTCAACGCCCGGATTCCCCGGGTGGTGTTCGGCGCATCCGATGCCAAGGCCGGCGTCTGCGGTTCTGTCTGTAACCTGTTTTCCATGGAATTTAACCATCATCCACAGGTGGAACGGGGTGTCCTGGAGGAAGAATGTGCAGCATTGCTGCGGGATTTTTTTTCGGAACTTCGGGTGACCCTGCGCAGTCGTCCTAAATGGAGGCGCCCGGAGGCTTAATCCAAGGTTTGCATAATTTGAGGAGGAGTCCTTTGAACCTGCAAAAATTATGCATCAAACTGGGCGCAGGAGTGATTCTGTTTGCGGTGCTTCTGCGGATTCTGGGAGGCGTGCTGCTGCCTGCCGCGCAGGTGTTTCAGCCCCCGAAGCTGAGCGGAACATGGATGATCCGGCAAAAGGGCGGATTTGTGCAGTACCCCCACAGGGTGCAGCATTTGCCGGAGCGTATGCCGGTCCGGCCGGACACGAAGCCGACCTGCCCCGCTCAGCCGGAAACCAATCCGGGGATTCCGTCCCTGCCCACGGTTCCGCCGCAGCCCACGGTTCCACCGCAGCCAACGGTTCCGCCGCGACCCACGGCTCCGGCGCAGCCCACGGTCCCTCCGGCGACGGAGCGTCCGGTTCGGGTGCCGGTATTCGGCCCGGCGGATATGTCCTATGTATCGGTAACCTACAGCCCCGGCTGTGCCCATCGTCCGAATCTGGAGGAGCTGCTCCGGGAGCCGCTGAAGTGGAAGCTGGATTCGGACAAGCCAGCGGTGCTGATCGTACATACCCATTCCACGGAGTGCTATACCCGTTCGCCGGGTGAAAGCTATACCCAGACGGCCATGTTCCGCACGCTGGACAAAAAATACAATATGGTCTCCATCGGCGATGCGCTGACGGTGCTTCTGGAGGCCGGCGGTGTTCATGTGATTCACGACCGGCAGATCCATGATTATCCTTCTTACAATACCTCCTATCAGGAGTCGCGGCGTGCCGTAGCTGCCTATCTGGAGGAGTATCCGTCCATTCGTCTGGTGTTGGATTTGCACCGGGATGCCATGGAGAACGCCGACGGAACCCAATTCGCCACAGGCTGCACGGTCAACGGCGAAAAAGCTGCCCAGCTGATGCTGGTGCTGGGAACGGAGGCAGCAGATATTTACCACCCCAGATGGCAGCAGAATCTGGCGATGGCACTGAAATTGCAGGCGCTGATGGAAAAAAATGTGCCGGGAATTACCCGGCACACGATTCTGCGAAGTGCAAGATATAATCAGGATCTTTCCCCCGGCTCTATTCTGGTGGAGGTAGGCGCCGCAGGAAACACCCACGAAGAGGCTCTGCGTGCGGTCCCCGTGCTGGCAGAGGCCATTCTGACACTGGTTCACGGAGCAAATCTTTATTAAAGCACATTCCACCAGCTGGGGGTGTGGCTGTCCGCCATTGCCATGGCCAGCATGGAAAGATGGCTGCAGGTTGCAGCAAAATGGGGCATTTCCCTTTGGAGTCCGTAAATCTCCAGCTCGGCGAACAGACCGTCCAGCTCGTCCATGGGAGATTGGTCGGCGAAAGCCGCAGTAAATTGCCAATATCGTTCCCAATGCGCCTTGGCCGTGCCGGCCAGGGCGTTTGCTTTATCCCAGTCCCCCGAGAGAGAGGCTTCCTCTGCCTGCTGCAGGAGATCTGCCACCGGAGCGTGGATACGTTCCATGGTACCGGTGATTATGGTAGAAAAAATCAGGAGGACCACCAGAATTCCTGTCCCCATCCAAAGCCGCTTCATTTGACGGCCTCCTTCCGGTAAAAAATCGTATGGTCGGATCTGTCCACAGTCAAAAGCCAGGTGCTATCCACGGTAGCATCGTAGGTTGCGAGAATCTTTTTGAGCCACGCTTCGTCTTTGCCTACCAAATGCAGGTTGTCCTGCATGATACACCCGTCGGTAATAATGGCAACAGGCAAATAATGGTCCTTGACCTGAATGCCGGCATCCTTGGCGCTGGCGGGGGACTCTTTGGCAAAGGGGAAAACCGAAAGATTTCCGTTGGTTTCCAGAATGGCATACTGGACAGTCCGGGGGTCCATGATATCGTGCTGGCGCAGATGTCCGCTCAGCTCGTCCATGGTCACACCGGTACGGCGGAGGTTGTTCTGAAGGATTCGGCCGTTTTCCACGAGAATCACCGGCTTTCCACAGAGAAGCTTCCGCAGGCGAATGCTTTTCATGGCAATATACGAAAAAATCAGCTCCATGCCCAGCACGGTAATAATGGGAACCAGTCCCAGAAACAGTGGAATCCCACCGTCTTGCATGGGAACGGCGGCTAAGTTTGCGGCCAGCATGGTTACAACAAATTCCGACGGTTCCATCTGTCCGACTTGCCGTTTGCCCATCAACCGGACAACGATCACCAGAACCAGATAGAGAACGGCGGTACGAATATAAGATAAAAACAAAACCCGTCACCTCTGGGAATAGATTTCCCCAAAAGTGGCGGGATATGCAAAAACCGCAGAGTTAAGCTCTGCGGTTTTTGCATTTGGAAGAGGAGAGGAAAAAATGAAAAAGATGAACAAGAAACTTATTACCAATATAGTACTCAAAAATTGTGAAGTAAAAAAGCGAGTAATTATTAAGATTCTTTGAAGTTGTGGAGAAGAATCTGTTTTATTGGGCCGGGACACGGAAGACGGCAGAAAAAGGCTCCCTCAAAAGAGGGAGCCTTTGGTGTATGCTGAAAGGAATTACATTTCCTTGATAGCAGCCTGAGCGGCAGCCAGACGTGCGATAGGCACACGGAAGGGAGAGCAGGAAACATAGTCCAGACCGATTTTGTGGCAGAACTCAACGGAAACAGGGTCACCGCCGTGCTCGCCGCAGATGCCCAGATGCATCTCGGGACGGACGCCCTTGCCCAGCTTGGCAGCCATTTCCATCAGCTTGCCGACACCGTTCTGATCCAGCTTTGCGAAGGGATCGTTCTCGTAGATCTTGGTGTCGTAGTAAGCGTTCAGGAACTTGCCTGCGTCGTCACGGGAGAAGCCAAAGGTCATCTGAGTCAGATCGTTGGTGCCGAAGCAGAAGAATGCGGCTTCCTTAGCGATCTCGTCAGCAGTCAGACAAGCTCTGGGAATCTCGATCATGGTGCCGACCTCGTAGTGCAGCTCGATGCCTGCAGCAGCGATTTCAGCGTCAGCAGTCTTGACAACGACATCCTTAACATACTTCAGCTCCTTCACGTCGCCAACCAGGGGGATCATGATTTCAGGAGTGATGTTCCAGTCGGGATGAGCCTTCTTGACGGTCAGAGCGGCACGGATAACGGCCTTGGTCTGCATGGCAGCGATTTCGGGGTAGGTGACAGCCAGACGGCAGCCGCGATGACCCATCATGGGGTTAGCTTCATGCAGAGAGGAGATGATATCTCTGATAGCCTGAACGGTCTTGCCCTGAGCGGCAGCCAGAGCCTCGATTTCGGGCTCGGTGGTGGGCACGAACTCATGCAGGGGGGGATCCAGGAAGCGGATGGTTACGGGGTAGCCTTCCATGGAAGTGTACAGGGCCTCGAAGTCAGCCTGCTGCATGGGCAGGATCTTGGCCAGAGCAGCCTCACGCTCTTCCACAGTGTCGGCGCAGATCATCTCGCGGAATGCGCCGATACGGCCTTCCTCGAAGAACATATGCTCGGTACGGCACAGACCGATGCCTTCTGCACCCAGCTCACGAGCCTTCTTGGCGTCGCGGGGGGTATCGGCATTGGTACGGACGTTCAGACGGCGGTACTTATCAGCCCATGCCATGATGCGGCCGAACTCGCCGGCGATTTCGGCTTCCTTGGTGGGAATGATGCCGTCATAGATGCAGCCGGTGGAACCGTCCAGAGACAGCTCGTCGCCTTCGTGGAAGGTCTTGCCGGCCAGAGTGAACACCTTGTGCTCCTCGTCCATAGCGATAGCGGAGCAGCCGGAAACACAGCAGGTGCCCATACCACGGGCAACAACGGCTGCGTGGGAGGTCATGCCGCCGCGAACGGTCAGGATGCCCTGAGCGGCCTTCATGCCTTCGATGTCTTCGGGGGAAGTCTCCAGACGAACCAGGATGACCTTCTCACCGCGGGCAGCCCATGCCTTGGCGTCTTCAGCGGAGAAGACAATCTTGCCGGCGGCAGCTCCGGGAGAAGCAGCCAGTGCCTTGCCGATGGGCTGGGTTTCCTTCAGAGCCTTGGAGTCGAACTGGGGATGCAGCAGGGTATCCAGGGTACGGGGCTCGATCATGGCGACGGCCTTCTTCTCGTCGATCATGCCTTCGTCCACCAGATCGCAGGCGATCTTCAGAGCAGCGGCAGCGGTACGCTTGCCGTTACGGGTCTGCAGCATATACAGCTTGCCGTTCTCGACGGTGAACTCCATGTCCTGCATATCGCGGTAGTGGTTCTCCAGAATCTCGCAGACCTTGACGAACTGCTCGAAAGCTGCGGGGAACTTCTCTGCCATCTGGCTGATGGGCATGGGAGTACGGACACCGGCGACGACGTCTTCGCCCTGAGCGTTGGTCAGGAATTCGCCGAACAGCTTCTTTTCGCCGGTAGCGGGGTTACGGGTAAATGCAACGCCGGTGCCGCAGTCGTCACCCATGTTGCCGAAGGCCATGGACTGAACGTTGACGGCAGTACCCCAGGAGTAGGGAATATCGTTGTCACGACGGTAGACGTTTGCACGGGGGTTGTCCCAGGAGCGGAAGACGGCCTTGATGGCGCCCATCAGCTGTTCCTTGGGATCGGAGGGGAAGTCGCAGCCGATCTTGGACTTGTACTCGGCCTTGAACTGGCCGGCCAGTTCCTTCAGATCTTCGGCGGTCAGCTCCACGTCCTGAGTGACGCCCTTCTTTTCCTTCATCTGGTCGATGAGGGCTTCAAAGTACTTCTTGCCGACTTCCATGACGACGTCGGAGTACATCTGGATGAAGCGGCGGTAGCAGTCCCATGCCCAGCGGGGGTTGCCGGACTTCTTGGCCAGAACATCGACAACGTCCTCGTTGAGGCCCAGGTTCAGGATGGTATCCATCATGCCGGGCATGGAGGCACGGGCGCCGGAACGGACGGAGACCAGCAGAGGATTCTCCTTGTCACCGAACTTCTTGCCGGTGATGGCTTCCAGCTTTTCGACATAGGCCATGATTTCAGCCTGAATGTCAGCGTTGATCTGACGGCCGTCGTCATAGTACTTGGTGCAGGCTTCGGTGGTGATGGTGAAGCCCTGAGGAACAGGCAGACCGATGTTGGTCATTTCGGCCAGGTTAGCACCCTTACCGCCCAGCAGCTCACGCATGGAGCCGTTGCCTTCGGTAAACAGGTAAACATACTTGTGAGACATTGGTATTACCCCTTTCTTTTGTTAAGGACGACAAAAAAGCCGTCCGAAAGTGCATATTTTCTCCATTATTGAATAATGCTCACATATTATAGCATGGTATCTGGCAAAAGGCAAACATTTTTTGAGACAATTATGGAAGTTTTACCGTTTTTTTGAATATGCAATAACAACAGAAAGAAAAGCCTCCTGCGGAGGCAGGAGGCGGGGATTCGGAGGGGATTCCGGTCTGTATCCGGGGGCTGGCACAGCCGGGGAAGATCGCAAAAACCGGCACCGCAGCGGCAGGGTAAATCCGAAAAAGTCCGGGACGGAAGATGCCTCTGCCGCCGGCGGGCATTGCCGGGGAGAACGCCTTTACGGCTCCTGATACAGGGGATGGACGGGAGAAAAGGGCTGGGGCTTATATGTAATCGAACCGATGGCCTTGCCGCTGATGCCGTATTTGGGGCTGTAGCCGAAGAGATTCAGGTATTGGCACAGGTCGTCCTTTTCGGCGACCATGGCTTCCATGACGGCGGCGGTGGCGATTACGTCATCGATGGCACGATGGGAATTGACCACCTTTCCGGCAAGACCGTAGGCTTCGATGGCGTTGCACAATTTGTGGGGATATTCCCGGCGGTCCCGATAAACGGTCAGCAGATCCAGCTTGTCTTTTCCTTTGAGAATGGCGGGGTCGCCGTTTCTCAGCAGCATATAGTAGAGAAAACTCAGATCAAAATGGGCATTATATGCCAGCAGAAGGGTATTGCCGGCGAACATTTCCGCAATATCCCGGCAGACACGGGTTTTGCTGATGCCCCGCTCCTGAATGTCCATATTGGTGATGCCGGTGAGCTTTTGAATTTCCGGCGGTACGAAATTTCCCGGAGTCAGACTGATCAGTTCATCGTAGTGCTGCACGTCTGCGGCTTCGCCGCCCCGGACTTCCAGCACCACGGCGGAAAATTCGATGATTTCGTTCCGGCTGTAGTCAAGGCCGGTGGTTTCCGTATCGAAAAGGACAAACTTATCGTACCTTTTCATCAGTTCTCCTAAATTTGCCATACTATTCTCCTTCAGCCAGGGTCAGAGCCCGGCGAAATTTACTTTTTTCTTCTTTTACAAGACCGAAATCCGCAGCCAGCCCTTCCGCCAGAACGGTGGCGGCGGAGTCGGAACCGGATTTTAGCTCCACCTCCACTTCGCAGAGGGGAAGTTCTCTGTTCCCTCCCAGCAGGATGCCTTGGTCGAGAGCCAGCTCGGCGGTGCCGTCACCGGTGGGGACTTCCTTGGCAAGCCTTGTGAACCGGGCACCGCAGACGGCAACCAGATTCTCCGGCTTCAGTTCCTTCAGAATCTCCGGCCCTCCCTGCAAAATCAAAGCGGCGATGCCGCTGCCCATGTCCTGAGCCGGGGCTTCCCATTCTCCGCGGGAGCCGTCGGCACGGGGCACTTTCAAAGTGCAGACACACAGCCCGTTTTCCTTTCGCAGCCGCAGAGTCATCCGGCGTGCGGAGAGACTGTGCTCCGGAGTGTCAAAGTAGGTGGTTTCCATCCGGATCTCCCGGAAAGTGCCGAATTTGGATACAATTTCCGGAATAACAGCCGGATCTGCGGCAAATTTCAGCTCAAATTCTCTACCCATGGACAAAATCTCCTTTTCATAATGCATAGATTATACACCGATATGGACAATCATGCAAGAAACTTTCCCATATGCCTGATTCCGACAGCATTATTTTTAGAATCGTGTTAGGATGCTGACAGGAACTATAAAAAGAAAGGCGTGTTACATATGATGATGTTGCTGGAAACCTATGTTCGGCGGTGGCGCAGAGTCCTGCGGAAGTGCTGGACAAGGCCGGGACTGCGATTTGCCGGGGAGATGATCGGCTGCTTTTTGGGAGGCTTGTTCCTGAGTGCGGCCAGTCTGGGAAATCAGATGCAGCCCTTCGGTCTGGGTGTGCTGTGTGCCGGAGTGCCCGGCTGGCTGCCGATTCCCTTCGCCCTCGGCGGGGGACTGGGTTACTGGCTGTTCTGGGGCAAGGCCGGAATGCAAGGAATCATCTGGCTTGCGGCAGGTCTGCCGGTGTGCGTGCTGCTGGGACAGAAAAAAGCAGAAATTTCTCTGCTGAAGCCGTCTTTGGCAACGCTGATCGTGGCTGCGTGCGGCGTGATTTTCCAAATCTGGCAGGGGGATGACACCACTATTCTCATGTATCTGCTGCGGGTTTTGCTTGCCTTCGGCAGCACCTGGCTGATGGGACTGGTCCGTCAGCGTCAGGACCCGGCAGCGGACTGGGTGGCTATGGCAATCGGGGTGCTGGCACTGGCACAGATTGCGCCGCTGCGTTTTTTGGATCTGGGCCTTGCGGCGGGCGGCCTGATGGCGCTGGCAATGCCGTTCCCGGCAGTGGCCATGGCAGGACTGGCGCTGGATCTGGCACAGATAACCGCCGTGCCCATGACGGCGGTGCTTTGCCTGAGTTATTTCCTGCAGATGCTTCCCCGGGTACCGAAAAAGTATCTGTGCATCGGCCCTTCGGTGGTGTTCCTGCTGATTATGGGCCTTTGCGGCAAGTGGGATTTTGCGCCGCTGCCGGCGCTGATGCTGGGCGGTGCCCTGAGCCTGCTGCCTCCGCGCTGTCCGAAGATTTCCCACCGGCGGGGAGAAACCGGATTTGCCCAGGTGCGGCTGGAAATGGCGGCCTGTGTGCTGGAGCAGTCGGAGCAGGTGCTTGAGGAAACGGAGAATCATCCCATCGATGAGCGGGCTTTGATGGCAAAGGCAGCCGACCGCGCCTGCAGCAGCTGTCCCTGCCACAAAAGCTGCAAAGATCTGGAAGCGGCGCAGAATATGCCGGAATCCCTGCTGCACAGTCCGGTCAACAGTGCGGATGATCTTCCGGTGTCCTGCAAAAAGCGGGGACGCCTGCTGACGGAGGTGCGCCGCAGTCAGGACCAGTACCGGGCAATCAAAGCAGATCGGGACCGTCAGCAGGAGTATCGAAGTGCCATTATTCAGCAGTATCGCTTTCTTTCGGAGTATCTGCAGGATCTGGCGGATAAGCTCCCCCAGAGAGGAAAAAGCAATCATCTGCACTATCAGCCGGAGGTGGCGGTGTGCTCGTCCGGCAAGGAAAGCGCCAACGGGGATCGCTGTCTCTGGTTTGCGGGAACGGAAGGCAAATATTATTTGCTGCTGTGCGACGGCATGGGAACCGGTGCGGGAGCGGCGGAAGAGGCTAAGAGCGCGGGGAATATGCTTCGTCGTCTGCTGATGGCAGGGTATCCTGCCCAGTACGCCCTGCGAAGCCTGAACAGTCTTTGCACGCTGCGGGGCAGAGCCGGGGCGGTGACGGTGGATCTGGCGGAAATCTATCTGGACAGCGGCAAGGCCAATATTTACAAGTGGGGAGCGGCGCCCTCCTATCTGCTGCTGCGTACCGGTCCGGAACGAATCGGTACTACCGGAGCGCCTCCGGGACTTTCGGTTACGGATTTCCGGGAGACGGTGGACAGAGTTTCGCTGCGGCGAGGAGAATCGTTGGTGCTTCTCAGCGACGGCGTGGATGACGATGCGTCCATCCATCGGCTGGACGGCGCAATGACGGAAGCGCCGGGAGAATTGGCGTCCAGAATCCTGGAACTGGGCAGCAGTGACGGCTCGGACGATGCCACCGTTGCGGTGGTGCGGCTGATGCCCATGATCTCACAAAGGTAATCGAAAAGGTGCTGCTTCCGGCAGCACCTTTTTGTTGTCAGAGGTGCCGGAGGGAACTTCCTCTTGCATAATTGCCCGATTTCCGATATAATAGATGGACAAAATCGGAGGTCTGATATGGCAAAATTGTATTTTAAATACGGCGCTATGGGTTCCAGCAAAACGGCACAGGCGCTGATTACCAAGTATAACTATGAAGAAAACGGTCTGAAGGTGTGGCTCATCAAGCCCAGCGCCGATACCCGGGACGGGGCGCAGATCCTGCGCAGCCGCATCGGTCTGGAGGCAAAGGTGGATGTGATCTGCCCGGACTGCGATGTGTACCGGCTGTTTGCCGATACCCATCGGGATTGCTGCCATGTAATCATCGTGGACGAGTGCCAGTTCCTGACACCGGCACAGATCGATCAGCTGCGTGCAATCGTCAATGACTGCAACGTGCCTGTCATCTGCTTTGGGCTGCGTACCGACTTCCAGACCCGGCTGTTTCCCGGCAGCCTGCGGCTGATGGAGGTGGCGGATACCATTCAGGAGATCAAGACCATCTGTGACTGCGGCGCGAAGGCCACCGTCAACGCCCGAATCGACAGAGACGGGCATATCGTAACCGAAGGCTCTCAGGTTTTGCTGGGCGGCAATGATTCTTACATAGCCATGTGCCACAAATGCTACATAAACGGCATCCGGGAGCATAAAAAGATCAAGCTTCACGGCCGAAACTAATATGGATTGAAGGAGATTTACTATGGAACTGAAAGAAATTCTTGCAAAATGTGACCACACGCTGCTGGCGCAGACCGCTACCTGGGAAGAAATCAGAACCATCTGTGACGATGGCGTGAAATATCATGTTGCTTCCGTATGCATTCCTGCCTCCTATGTGAAGCAGGCCAGGGAATATTTGGGTGACCGCCTGCCCGTGTGTACCGTCATCGGTTTCCCCAATGGCTACGCAACGACTGCCGCCAAGTGCTTCATGGCTTCCGATGCCGTGGACAACGGCGCAGAGGAAGTGGATATGGTCATCAACATCGGCTGGGTCAAGGACGGTAAGTTTGATGCCGTCCGGGACGAAATCGCCGCTGTCAAGGCTGCCTGCAAGGGCAAACTGCTGAAGGTCATCATCGAGACCTGCCTGCTGACCGATGACGAGAAAATCGCCATGTGTAAGGTGGTTTCCGAGTCCGGCGCAGACTATATCAAGACTTCCACCGGCTTCTCCAAGGCCGGCGCCACCTTTGCTGACGTGGAGCTGTTTGCAAAGCACGTGGCACCTCATGTGAAGATCAAGGCTGCCGGCGGCATTTCCAGTCTGGAGGATGCCGAAAAGTTCATCGCTCTGGGTGCGGACCGTCTGGGAACTTCCCGGATCGTCAAGCTGGCCAAGGCGATGGAAGCCGGTGAAACTGCCAGACAGGACGGCAGCTACTGATTTATACGATCATACGATTCTACAAAACCGAAAGGAGAATATACCTATGTTTAAAACCCCTACTCCCCATATTTCCGCCGCTCCCGGCGATTTTGGCAAGACCGTGCTGATGCCCGGTGATCCTCTGCGCTCCAAGTTCATTGCGGAAAACTTCCTGGAAAATCCCGTCCTCGTAAACAATGTGCGTGGCGTTCAGGGCTATACCGGCAGCTATAAGGGCGTGAAGGTGTCCGTTATGGCTTCCGGCATGGGTATGCCTGCCATCGGCATCTACTCCCATGAACTGTACAACGGCTACGGCGTGGAAAATATCATCCGTGTGGGCTCTGCCGGCTCCATTCAGGACAATATCAATCTGTACGATCTGGTAATTGCACAGGGTGCCTGCACCGATTCTGCCTGGGCAAATCAGTTCCATCTGCCCGGCACCTTTGCCCCCATTGCATCCTGGGAGCTGCTGCGGGAGGCCGTCAAGGCTGCCGAAGCCCACGGCGCTACCTATCATGTGGGCAATGTGAACTCTTCCGATGCCTTCTACGGTGACCATACAGGTGTGCCCGAGGGCCTCGACAGCGTCTACGGCCTGCAGAAGATGGGTGTCATGGCTCTGGAGATGGAGGCTGCCGCCCTTTACATGAACGCTGCCCGTTACGGCAAGCGTGCCCTGTGCATCTGCACCATTTCCGACCACGTCCTGAAGGGTGTGGAGACCACTTCCGAAGAGCGCCAGAATTCCTTCACCACCATGATGAAGGTGGCTCTGGATGTGGCCGTCGCCATGGAAAACAAGTAAGTCATTGGTTCATTTTGAGAGGTAATTCCTATGAAACGCGTATTTTTGATTGTTTTGGACTCCTTTGGCATCGGTGCCATGCCGGATTCTGAAAAATTCGGCGATGTGGGAGTTAACACTCTGGCTGCCTGTGCAGCTTCCGGGGAGCTGAAAATCCCCAATATGATCGCAGCGGGTCTCGGCAATATCGACGGTGTGACCTGTCTGCCGAAGGCATCAAAACCCGCCGGTGCCATTGCCCGGATGCAGGAAGCGTCCATGGGCAAGGATACCACCATCGGACACTGGGAGATTGCCGGCATCGTGTCAGAAAAGCCCCTGCCCACCTATCCCAACGGTTTCCCGGAGGAGATTCTGGAGCCTTTCCGCAAGGCCACCGGCAGAGGCGTTCTGGCCAATGCCCCCTGGTCCGGCACGGAGGTCATCAATGTCTATGGTGATGAGCACGTGAAGACCGGCGACCTGATCGTCTACACCTCTGCCGACTCCGTATTCCAGATTGCCGCCCATGAAGAGGTGGTGCCTCTGGAGAAGCTCTATGAATACTGCCGCATTGCCCGTAATCTTCTGCAGGGCAGGCACAGCGTGGGCAGAGTCATTGCCCGTCCCTTCGTTGGCACTTCCGGTGCGTACAAGCGGACGTCCAACCGGCATGACTACTCTCTGGAACCGCCCAAGGCCACGCTGCTGGACGCAGTCAAGGCCAAGGGACTGGACTGCATCGGCGTTGGCAAGATCCATGACATTTTTGCAGGCGTCGGAACGACGGAGCATGTCTACAATAAGAGCAATGCCGACGGCATGGCCCATACTTCCCACTATGCACAGCAGGATTTCCACGGACTGTGCTTTGTGAATCTGGTGGACTTTGATATGCTGTACGGCCACCGCCGTGACGTGGACGGTTACGCCAGAGCCCTGACCGAGTTTGACAGCTGGCTGGGCGAATTTATGAAGGGTCTGGGAGAAGAAGATGTGGTGATGATTACCGCCGACCACGGCTGCGATCCTTCCTACACCGCAACCACCGACCATACCCGGGAATATGTGCCTCTGCTGGTGCTGGGTAAGGGCGTGAAGCCGGTGAACCTGGGTACCAGATCCAGCTTTGCGGACATCGCCGCTACGGTGGCGGAGATGCTGGGCGTGGAACTGGATACGCCGGGCAGAAGCTTTGCCGGAGAAATCGTATAATGCAAAAAACTGCCAGCCCCCTCTCAGAGGGGGCTGGCGATTCCAACAGCACCTGTGCGGCTCATATGAAAGAGAAACGGAGGAGGTATTTTATGACACCCGAACAACTGATGACACTGGCCAAAGAGGCCATGACCCATTCCTATTCGCCCTATTCTCACTACAAAGTGGGTGCTGCGCTGCTGTGCGCCGACGGCACCGTGTATCAGGGCTGCAATATTGAAAACGCGTCCTACGGACCTACCGTTTGTGCGGAGCGTACTGCCATTTTCAAGGCGGTGTATGACGGACACCGGGATTTTACAGCCATCGCTGTCTGCGGCGGCAAGGACGGCGTGATTACCGGGCAGTTCCCTCCCTGTGGTGTCTGCCGGCAGGTTATGCGGGAATTCTGTGAGGATGATTTTAAAATCTATCTGACGAACCCGGATGGCACCTGTGAAGAGATGACCCTTGCCCAGCTGCTGCCCTGCAGCTTCCGGGCAGCGGAGCATATGAAAGCGTAAAAGATACCGCAGCGTAATTGCTGCGGTATCTTTCTTTTCCTGAATAACCTTGCGTTCCAGGAAAGAAACGCTATAATATTCAATAGATATAGCTTTTGGGGAGGTGTCATTTATGGAGATGTTGCAAAAGTACTTTCCTCGTGCCTTTACGGCTACTGAGGTCAGTAAACTGATCATTGCCATCATCATCTATGCATTGATCGATATTGTAGCAGGTTTCGTCATTGGCCTGCTGGCAAAGATCCCGGTTGTCGGCATTCTTGCCGGACTGCTGGGAAGTCTGGTTGGACTGTATGCACTGGTAGGTATTGTGCTGTCCATCCTGGTATTCTGCAAGGTCCTGAAGTAATGCCTGAATAAAAGAGCGTGCCTGACGGCACGCTTTTTTATTTGCAATCCGTGGGAAATACAACTGCCGGGAGGAAATGACGGATTCCTCCCGGCAGAAAATATTTAACAGCAGCGTCCGCGGCAGCAGAACAGCTGGCAGAAATACAGCGCGCACAGATTGCAGCAGGGATCGCCCCGCATGGTGAATCCGCGGTAATTGCCTGCCTGCTGGCGGTAAGTGTTGCCGCCGCTTTCAATATAATTGAGAATACGCAGATACTCTGCGTTGTCCGGCTCCATGGACACGGCACGGCGGATGTGTTCCAATGCCGTTACCTGATTCCCGAGGCCGTTGTTAGCCAGAGCACTGAGATAGTACCAGCGGGCATCCCGGTTCTGGATGTTTTCCAGAACATTCAGTGCCTCCCGATACCGTCCGTAGCGAATGTAATTATAAGCCGCCTGCTGATAGCTGTCCCCGCTTCCGGAGCTGCCGGAATAACTGCGCTGATAGCTGCCGCCAAAGGGATCGTAGCCATAGCCGCTGCCCGGCTGAGGGCCGGCCTTTTCCGGGTTTTTGATCTGTTCATAGGCGGCGTTGATCTCCTGCATCTTTTTTGCAGCTTCCTCGTCGCCGGGATTGCGGTCGGGGTGGTATTGCTTTGCAAGCTGCCGGTAGGCACGCTTGATTTCCTCATCCGAGGCATCGGGACTGACGCCCAGAACCTTGTAAGGATCGTCGATCATGTATTTCCTCCTGCTTCTTTCCGGAAGTTCGTCCATACGCCGCTGTAGAGAATGTTGTCCAGCAGCGGTTTATCCTGCACCAAAGGCAGCTTTTCAAAGCTTTCCGTGGTCTTGCCCAAAGTGAGGATCAGATATTCTTCCCATCTCTGCCAGTCTTCGCCGGTGCCCATGGCAAGGAAGGGGTTATATTTATGTTTGCGCTGGTCGGAGCCGTAATCCACCATGGCATCCGCCAGATAAATAAAACGGCCCAGAGCCATGCCCAGCTCCCGTAAATGTCCGGCCCAGAAATCCTCTTTGCAGACCAGAATCTCCGCCATCAGCTGCCCGAAGCAGGCAGCGGGAAGATCGGGGTTGGAACAATTTTCCTTTTCCAGGGCGGCAAGCTCGTCGATACAGCGGCAGATGGTGCCGCATTGCCGGGGATAGCGCTCCTGAATTTTGGTAAAGTGGGGTTTTAAGATAGAAGCCATGGCTCTTCCGGAGAGAGAATGGTCGTCTTTCCAGTCGTCGAGGCAGCTGTAGTAGGCCAGTGCCACATTCATGTCCGCGCTGTAACGAATGTATTCGTTGTCGATCCAGGGGGACTTCTTTATGGGGTGGAGCAGACAGGCACGGTCGCCGCCGGTTTCCTCCGGCTCGTAAAGGCTCATCAGCAGCAAAGCAAGGAAGGTCATGTCATAGCTGAGGCTCATACGCGCCAGCTGAGAGCTCTGGCTGCGGATTCTCTTGCAGATGCCGCAGTAGACAGCGCCGTAGCGAGCTTTCTGCTCCTGCGTCAGTTCCTGCATATTTGCCGTCACAAAACCGAACATGACCCCACTCCTTTATTTTATCATACTGCCGTATTATGAACAAGAGATAAACGGAAAATCAAAATTTTCCCAATCCGGCTAATTCCGGAAGAAATCTTTCAAATTGTATTCCTGTAAAAAACGATTCAGCGCAGCGCCGTAAAAGAAAATGCAGATACAGAAATACAGCCACAGCATACCCAGTGCCAGCGCGTAAATGGAACCGAAAATGTTGGAATAACTGGAGAAATGTACCACATACACGGAAAAAAGATTGGAAAAAATCAACCAGCCCAGGGACGCAACAATGGCACCCGGCAGACTGGCCTTCACACCGTGGCGTGTTCTGGGCAGCAGGGCATAGATTGCGGTAAACAGGGAAATCTGCAAAAACAGCAGCAAAATGAAACGAAAATCGATGATGTTCATAATAAACATCAGCACAGGTTCCGTGGTCATCCAAAGATAATCCACAATCGTGTTGCCGAACACATACATAACAAGCGTCAGCATCAGCACTACCAAAAACGCAAAGGTGTAGATTACGCTGAGAATGCGCCTGCGGAGATAGCCCCGCTTATCCTGAATGCCGTAGACGGCGTTGAGTCCGCCCAGCAGACCGTACATACCACGACTGGCAGACCAGAGTGCCGAAATAACGGAGACAGACAGTATGGCACCGGAGGTGTGCCGGTAGGATGATTCAATCAGAAACTGTGCGGTGGGCAGCAGAGCCTCAGGAAGAAAGCCTTCAACCAGTCCAAGCAGGTCTTTGAGCTGCAGGGAGGTATACCGCAGAATACCCAGAAGCAGCATCAGGGCAGGGAACAAGGATAAAATTATAAAGAAGCTGGCATTGGCGCTGTGGATGGGAATGGCCATGGGCTTCAGATAATTGACAGTTCGCTGAATTTCTTCTATGAGACGACGGACTTTTTTCATGTTTATCCTCCTTCCCTAAAAAATGAAGCAAAGGCTCGCCGCATGAGGGATGCAGCGAGCCTGGCACCTACGGACAATATTATTCCGCAGAAATCAGATAGTAGTACACCGGCTGTCCGCCATTGATGAGATTTACGTCAGCGTGGGGACAAATCTCCGCAAACAGGTCAGCGGCCTTCTGGGCGTGCTTTTCCTGAATGTCGGCGCCGTAGTAGACGGTGATAAATTCCTTGCCGTCGTCACGGATTTTCTCGGCCAGACTGCGCAGCAGGACTTTGATGTCCTTGCTGGTGCCGAAGAGGGAACTGCCGCAGATGGCCAGGTAGTCACCTTCGTGGATGTCGTAGCCGTCAAAGTCAGAGTTGCGGGCGGCGTAGGTGATCTGCATGGTGTCCACGGTGTCCAGAGCCTGAGTCAGAATACCGATGTTTTCCTCCGTGGTACCCTCGGGGTTGAAGTTCAGCATGGCCGTGATGCCCTGAGGAACGGACTTGCTGGGGATGACCACCACGTTCTTGGGAGTCAGGGCGTCCACCTGCTGGGCAGCCATAATGATGTTTTTGTTGTTGGGCAGGACAAAGACGGTTTCGGCAGGAACCTTGTTCACAGCCTCCAGAATGTCCTGTGTGCTGGGATTCATGGTCTGACCGCCGGAAATGATGCCGTCCACGCCCAGATTCTGGAATACGTCGGCAAGGCCGGCACCTGCACAGACGGACACTACGCCCATGGCTTTCTCGGGCTCGGCGATTTTCAGACCCTTTTCGGCTTCCGTCATCACCTTTTCGGTGTGCTGCAGACGCATATTTTCAATCTTGACGGTCACGAAGGAGCCGTATTTCAGTGCCTCCTGCAGAGCGGTGCCGGGATTGTTGGTATGGACGTGGACCTTGATGATCTCATCGTCGTCAACCAGAACCAGACAGTCACCCAGTCCGCTGAGGAAACTGCGGAGCTCTTCGGGGTCATTGTCATTTTCACGGGAGACAATGAACTCGGTGCAGTAGGCAAAGGTGATGTCCTCGGTGTTGAAGTCGGAGAAGTCTGCCTGATCGTTGGTCTGAACGCCTTCGTCAGAGGCAAGAACGGGGATGTCTTCGCCCTGCAGAGCGGCCATCATGGCTTCCAGAGCCACCAGCCAGCCCTTGCCGCCTGCATCCACAACGCCGGCCTTCTTCAGAACCGGGTTCTGGTTAACGGTGTTGGCCAGAGCAATTTTGGCCTCCTCCACGGCAGCTTCGTGGACATATTCAAAATAGTTGTTCTCCTCGGCAGCCTGAACTGCCTTGGCGGCAGCCAGACGGGCAACGGTGAGGATGGTGCCTTCGGCGGGCTTCATAACGGCCTTGTAGGCAGCGTCCACGCCTTCCTGGAGAGCGGCAGCCCACAGAACACCGTCACAATACTCGGCATCCTTCAGCTTCTTGGCGATGCCCCGCATCAGCAGGGACAAAATGACACCGGAGTTGCCGCGAGCGCCCCGGAGCATGGCACTGGCGGCAATTTTGGAAGCCTCTGTCAGGTCGGGACTGTCGGATTTACGCAGGTCATTGGCTGCGGCACAGATGGTCATGGACATATTGGTGCCGGTGTCACCGTCGGGGACGGGGAACACGTTCAGTTCGTTGAGTTTCTGCTTGTTATTCTCGATGGCGGCGGCTGCGTTGATCACCAGCCGCCGAAAATCAGCGCCGTTTATTGTCTGTCTCACTTAGTCTATACCTCCCAATTAACCAATCATCATGGAGTCAATGTAGACATTGACTGCACGAACATCGGTGCCGGTGCATTTGGTTACCACATAACGCACCTCGGAAATGATGGATGCGCCAACGGCGGACAGATTTACGCCGTTGTCCACCATGATGTGCAGATCAATGGAGATGGAATTATCCTCGTGGAACATTACACGCACGCCTTTGCTCATGGACTCTCTGCGGAGCAGATGGTAAACACCATCGGTGACAGAGCGGGCTGCCATGCCCTTTACGCCGAAGCAGTTGGAGGCTGCGGTGCCGGCAATTTCGGTAAATACGCTGGTGCTGATGGTTACGCTGCCATTATCGTTGCTGTGTCGGATCATAAATCAGTACCTCCTAAATTTTTTATGGTAAAGTAAAAATTTTTAAACCATGCTGTTTTCCCAGCACTCGGGAGCAGTCAGACCCATCATCTTCACAACGGTGGGAGCCACATTGGCCAGACCGTAATGACCGTCGATGATTTTCCAGTCGGTATCCTTATCGTAAATGATAAAAGGAACGGGGTTCAGAGAGTGGGCGGTACGAACGGAAGTCTTGCCCTTCTTGGTTTCGGTCATCTGGTCGGCATTGCCGTGGTCGGCGGTGATCAGCACGGTGTAGCCGTACTTGTCGGCGGCCTCCAGAATGGCCTTCAGACCGTTATCCACACACTCCATGGCGTAGACGACGGCATCCATAACGCCGGTGTGACCCACCATGTCACCGTTGGGGTAGTTGCAGCGGAGGAACTGGAATTTTCCGGAAGCCATGGCGGCTACCATTTTCTCGGTGATTTCTTTAGACTTCATGGCAGGAGCCTGCTCGAAGGGAATCACATCGGAGGGGACTTCTTCGTAGACTTCCAGATCTTCGCAGATCTTGCCGGAACGGTTGCCGTTCCAGAAATAGGTCACATGACCGTATTTCTGGGTTTCGGAGACGGCATACTCGTGAATGCCGGCCTTGCACAGGGTTTCGGTCAGGGTATTCTTGATAACAGGGGGCTGCACCAGATAGTGCTCGGGGATGTTCAGATCTCCGTCGTACTGCAGCATACCTGCAAACTTGACGCCGGTGTAATCACCACGGTCAAACTTATCGAAGTCCTTGCGGTCGAATGCCAGAGAAATCTCCTGAGCGCGGTCACCGCGGAAGTTGAACAGCACCACGGAATCGCCGTTGGCGATTTTGGCAACCGGTTCACCGTTGCGGGCGATGACAAATGCGGGCAGATCCTGGTCGATGCAGCCGGTTTCGCTGCGGTAGGTTTCGATTGCCTCCTTGGCGGAAGCAAACTGACGGCCCTGACCCTGTACATGGGTTCTCCAGCCCTGCTCCACCATAGCCCAGTTGGCTTCGTAGCGATCCATGGTGATCTGCATTCTGCCGCCGCCGGAAGCGATGGCGTAGTCGCAGCCTTCGGTGCTCAGCTCGCTGAGAACCTTTTCCAGTGCGTCCACATACTCCAGAGCGGAGGTGGCGGGAACGTCACGGCCGTCCAGCAGAATGTGGCAGTAAGCCTTCTTTACACCCTCTGCCTTGGCATGACGCAGCAGAGCAATCAGATGAGAAATGTTGGAATGCACATTGCCGTCGCTCAGCAGGCCCAGAAAATGCAGGGCATGACCGGCGTTGGCATTGGCAATCAGATCTTTCCAGGTTTCACTGTTGAAGAGAACGCCGTTTTCGATGGACTCGCCCACCAACTTGGCACCCTGAGAGTAGACCTGACCGCAGCCCAGAGCATTGTGGCCAACCTCGGAGTTACCCATGTCTTCGTCGCTGGGCAGACCTACAGCGGTACCGTGGGCTTTCAGATAGGTATGGGGACAAGTAGCCAGCAAATGATCCAGTGTGGGGGTCTTTGCTACGGCAACAGCATCGCCTGCGCCGCCATCACCCTTGCCTACACCATCCATAATAACCAAAACAATCGGTTTCATTTTTGTTTACCTCCAATATTATAGACACAGTCTATAAAACTATAAAAAAACATTTTTATACGGATACTATTCTACATCATTTTGAATGAACTTACAACTGATTTTTTCAAATTAGTCGTAAAGACACAAAATGAAAGAGGTTTTTCTTGGAATTGTCAGACATCTCACGGAGTTGTTAAGCAAATGTTACGGCGGGGGCGTTTTTTGTAACAGCATAGTAAAAAATCAACACCCCCGGCGTGCCGGATGGCAGCCGGGGGTGTCTTTAGTTGAGGGTGCCTTCCGACCGCTGGAACAGCTGGGCAATGCGGATTCGCAGAGCCTTGGATTCCGGGGTATCGGCGGTGCCGAAATTGTCAATCCACTGGGCAGAGGCTTGCTGGGCTTCCTTTAAGATGCTCAAATCGCAGCAAAGGTCTGCCACCCGGAATACCGGCAGTCCCGACTGGCGGGAGCCGAAGAAATCACCGGGGCCCCGGAGTTTCAGATCTTCTTCCGCAATGCGGAAGCCGTCGTTGGTCTTGCAAAAGGCTTTCAGCCGCTGGATGGTTTCCGGATTCCGGTTGTGGGAGGTGAGGACGCAGTAACTCTTGGCGCTGCCCCGGCCGACCCGTCCACGCAGCTGGTGGAGCTGGCTCAGACCGAAACGGTCGGCATCTTCGATCACCATGAGTGTGGCATTGGGAACGTCCACACCTACTTCAATAACGGTGGTGGCTACCAGAATGTCCGCCTGACCTGCGGCAAAGGCAGACATGATCTGCTCTTTGTCGCTGCCTTTCATCTGACCGTGGAGCAAAGAGACCCGCAGATTGGGAAAAACGGCTGTGCGGAGGGTTTCCGCCCACAGCTCGGCGGATTTGACATTCATGCTTTCGCTCTCTTCCACGGCAGGACACACCACGAAGCACTGATGTCCTTCCTCTACCTGCCTGCGGATAAAGGCGTTGAGCCGGGGACGGTAGGATTCGTTTACCAGGAAGGTGTCCACCCCCTGCCGCCCGGGAGGCAGCTCGTCCAGAATGGACACTTCCAGATCGCCGTACATGATCAGCGCCAGGGTTCTGGGGATGGGAGTAGCGGACATTACCAGCAGATGCGGGTCGGATCCCTTGGCGGAGAGTCTGGCTCTTTGCGCCACGCCGAAACGGTGCTGCTCGTCGGTGATTACGAGACCTAAATCGTGGAATGTGGTGGAATCGGACAGCAGAGCATGGGTGCCGATGACAAAGTCGATTTGGCCTTCGGCGATGGATGACCGGATTGCCTTCTTGTCCTTTTCCTTCATGGAGCCGGTGAGCAGACCGGTCCGGACGCCCAGAGGGGCGAATAATCGGGACAGAGACTGATAATGCTGCTCCGCCAGAATCTCCGTGGGCGCCATCAGGGCTGCCTGATGGGAGTTTTGCACAGCACAGTAAGCGGCTGCTGCGGCGACCATGGTTTTGCCGCTGCCTACATCGCCCTGCACCAGACGGTTCATGGGGATGCCCCTGCGAAAATCGGCGAGGATCTCTCCAATCACCCGTTCCTGAGCGCCGGTCAGGGAGAAGGGCAGAGAGGCGTGGAAGGGGCGCAGGTCGGTGTTTTCATAGGGTGCGGTGTGTCTTTCGGAACGGGTTGCCCGCATCAGACACAGACCGGCGGAGAAAACGAAGAACTCTTCAAAAATCAGCCGCCGCTTGGCCATTTCCGCCTCTTCCATGGATGCGGGGGCGTGGATTGCGGTGTAAGCCCGTTCTGCGGGCAGGATATGGTACTGCTGCCGCAGTTCCGGAGGCAGAATTTCCTCGGGGGGATCGCAGATGGCCAGTGCCTGCTGCACCGCCTTCAGCACCGAGGCGTTGGAAAGGCCTGCGGTCAGCGGGTAGATGGGCAGCACCCGCCGGGTGGTAACGGGGGGAGCGTCCAGCGCTTCAAAGACGGGGGAGGTCATACTGTAACCGATGAAATCGCCGGAAACGGCGCCGTAGAAAATATATTCCTTTCCGTATTCCAGCTGTTCGGTGGTGAATCTCTGATTGAAAAAGGTGAGGTTCAGCCGGGCGGTACAGTCTGCGACCTGAACTTTTGTAATATCCAGCCCCTTCCGCACATGGGAGGTGCGGGGCTGGTTCATTACCATGGCCTTAAAGCAGGCAGGGTGATCCGGCTCCAGCTTGTCGATGGTTACGAGCCTGCTGCGGTCTTCGTAACCCCGCGGGAAATGACACATGAGGTCCCGGAGGGTAAAAATGTTCAGCTGGGCGAACTGTTTGGCCTTGGTCGGCCCGATGCCCCTCAGAATGGTAATAGGATCGTTGAGATTTGCCATGGGAATCCCTCCTTTTTCATGCATTATACCACAGTATTCGGAATTTTCCATATAAAATGAAAAAACTCCCTCCGAATAAATCGGAAGGAGATATTTTCAGAGAAATTAGGCCAGCTTGTTCAGCTGCAGGGTCATGCTGCTCTTTTTACGGGCAGCGTTGTTCTTGTGCAGAAGACCTCTGAGCACAGCCTTGTCGATAGCCTTAACGGCCAGCTTGTGGGCTTCGACAGCCACAGCACGGTCGCCGTTAGCGACAGCAATCTCGAACTTCTTGATAGCAGTCTTCATAGCAGACTTCTCGGCCTTGTTCTTCTCATAAGCGATCTTAGAAGAGATAACATCCTTCTTAGAGGACTTAATGTTGGGCATTAGTGACACCTCCTGTTCCACAAATGTTCGTACAGTTTCAGATTATAGCGTGGTTTTCCAATAAAATCAATCCCCAATTTAAAAAAATTCTGATTATTTTCAGGAGTGACCGCCGGTGACGGCCGTTTGTCTGCAAAAAACGGAGTACAACAGGGGGAAAAACCATGTCAAGCCCTTATTTTTCTACAAAAATCGGGGGTGTTGTGAAAATGGCAGTAGGGGTGAAATATTGGGAGTTTTGTTTCAGGGGGACAAGGACAGTTATGTTAACAGAAAATGAATATATCCACAGTTTCACCCTGTGGAGAACTGCTGTGGAGAACCTTGTGGAGATTGTGGAAAAGTTGCATTTTTCCACAGGTAAACCGCCACTTTACAAAAACGCTTCCCTGAAAAGGGATGCATATTTTTTTGAATAATTCATCCCGTATGTCGACCATAACCGGGTTACGTCACCGGCAGAGAAAGGTAACCAAATGAAAAAATTTGCCGAAAAAGTTCAGAAATACCCGCAGCATTTTTCACAGACGGAACCGTGATCCGACGAGCTGTGAAAATTTTTGTGAAAAACCGCCAAAGTGTTCTCAGGTATCTTTCGCCAATGTCTGGAAATAATGGGAGTAACAAGATGCAGGAGGAAACACCATGCAGGGAAAGGTAGAAATCTGCGGTGTGAATACCGCGCGGCTCAAAACATTGCCCCAGACACAGATGGATCTGCTGTTGAAACAGGCCAAAGAAGGAAACGAAAGTGCCCGGGAACAGCTGATCGAAGGAAATCTCCGGCTGGTACTGTCAGTAATCCAGCGATTCGACAAGCGGGGAGAAAGTCCCGACGACTTGTTTCAGGTAGGGTGTATTGGACTGATGAAAGCCATTTCCAATTTTGATCCGGACAAGCAGGTGCGTTTTTCCACCTACGGCGTGCCTATGATCGCCGGTGAGGTGCGGCGCTATCTGCGAGACAACAGCGCCATCCGGGTATCCAGATCCATCCGGGATGTGGCCTACCGGGTGCTTCAGTGCAAGGAAGAAATGATTGTCCGGCTGGGCAGGGAGCCTTCACTGGAGGAAATATCCAGACAGATGGATATGCCCATGGCGGAAGTCAGTCAGGCGCTGGATGCCGTCTGTGCGCCGGTGAGTCTGTATGATCCCGTGTATGCCGACGGCGGTGATCCGCTGACCGTAATGGATCAGGTGCGGGATACCAAAAACACGGAGACCAACTGGATGGAGCATATCGCACTGCGGGATGCGTTCCGGGCGCTGGGAGACCGGGAAAAACAGATTCTCTCCCTGCGGTTCTATGACAGCAAGACCCAGATGGAGGTGGCACAGATTCTGGGGATTTCACAGGCACAGGTTTCCCGTCTGGAGAAGGGAGCCATTGCAGCCATGCGGAAACGGGTGACGGTTTCCCAGTCATAGTCCTTTCTGACCATGCATATTCTGAACCAAATGAATGGGGGAGGAATGGGCATGGTTATCAAAATGTCAGAGCTGCGTTGCAAAGAGGTCATCTGCGTTGGAGACGGCCGGCGGCTGGGGTATGTGTGCAATGCGGAAATTGAAGTTCCCGAGGGGTGCGTCCGGTCACTGATCGTGCCGGGCCCCTGCCGCTTCTTCGGACTTTTCGGACGAAAGGACGACTATATTATTCCCTGGTGTGCCATCAAACGGATCGGTCCGGACATCATTCTGGTGGATGTGAGGCCGGAAGAATGCTGTTTCCCCAGGGGAAAAGGACTTTGGCTGTAGATTCTGGGAAAAAAGTGGAATAATTCTAAAATTTTTTGGAAAAAATACTTGCAATATGCGTTTCTTTCCACTATAATAATTCGGCATGGGCATTCCCATGACATCAAAATACACCACACACCCGGGGACCGGCTGCCCCAGTGCTCAGAAATGGGCGGGCTGTCGGGATGATCGGGGTGGAGGAACAAACAAAAGGAGAAAATTAAAATGTCTGTCGTATCTATGAAGCAACTGCTGGAGGCCGGCGTGCACTTCGGCCATCAGACCCGCCGCTGGAACCCCAAAATGGCTCCTTACATCTACACCGAGCGTAACGGTATCTACATCATCGACCTGCAGAAGACCGTGAAGAAGCTGGAAGAGGCTTACAACTTCGTTCGTGATACCTCCGCTAACGGCGGCAGCATCCTGTTTGTCGGCACCAAGAAGCAGGCTCAGGACGCTATCAAGGAAGAGGCTGCCCGCTGCGGCGGTTACTATGTCAACGCCCGTTGGCTGGGCGGTATGCTGACCAACTTCCGCACCATGCGTACCCGTATCGACCGTCTGGCTCAGCTGAGAAAGATGGAAGAGGACGGCACCTTCGCAATGCTGCCCAAGAAGGAAGTTATCAAGCACCAGGCTGAAATCGCCAAGCTGGAGAAGTACCTGGGCGGCGTTAAGGAAATGAAGAAGATCCCCGCAGCTCTGTTCATTGTTGACCCCCGCAAGGAGCGCAATGCCATCGCTGAAGCCCGCAAGCTGAACATCCCCGTTGTTGCTATCGTTGACACCAACTGCGATCCCGACGAGATCGATTACGTGATTCCCGGCAACGATGACGCTATCCGCGCCATCCGCCTGATCGCTGCCACCATGGCAAACGCTGCCATCGAAGGCCGTCAGGGCGAGGACGCTGCCGAGGCTCCCGTCGAGGCTGCTGAATAAGAAAATTTGATGCTGCCCGCTCCGTGCGGGCAGCATCCACCAATGATATAGGAGGAAATGAATATGGCATTTACTGCTCAGGACGTTAAGAAGCTGCGTGAAATGACCAATGTCGGCATGATGGACTGCAAGAAGGCACTGTCCGCTACCGATGGTGATATGGATAAGGCTATTGACTGGCTGCGTGAGAAGGGCCTGGCTAAGGCTGCCAAGAAGGCTGACCGTGTTGCTGCTGAAGGCGTTGCATACGCTACCGTCGTCAATGGCGTGGGCGTTGTGATCGAGGTTAACTCCGAGACCGACTTCGCTGCCAAGACCGATGCTTTCATGGATCTGGTCAAGAATCTGGCTACCGTTGTTGCTACCGAGAACCCCGCTGATGTTGAGGCTCTGAAGGCTTGCAAGTATCCTAACTCCAACCTGACTGTTACCGAGATCATGCAGGAGAAGGTTATGTCCATCGGCGAGAATATGCAGATCCGTCGTTTTGCTCGTTTCGCTGAGAACACTTCCGTTGCCTATGTGCACGCCGGCGGTTCTCACGGTGTTCTGGTCAACCTGGCTGTTGAGGGCGACATCGATGTTACCGAGATTGGCAAGAACGTAGCTATGCAGATCGCTGCTATGGGCGCTAAGTATTGGGACAAGTCCCTGGTTCCTCAGGCTGACGTTGACCACGAGCTGGCTGTTCAGATGGCTCTGATGGACAACGATCCCAAGATGGCAAGCAAGCCTGCTCAGATCAAGGAGAAGATTGCTTCCGGCAAGATCGCTGCATTCTACAAGGAGATCTGCCTGCTGCAGCAGGAGTTCGTCCGTTCCGATCTGTTCCAGGGCTCTGTTGAGGGTTACATTGCCGACGCTGCCAAGAAGCTGGGCGGCTCCGTCAAGTTTGTTGACGCTGTCCACTACGTTAAGGGCGAAGGCATCGAGAAGAAGGAAGAGAACTTTGCAGACGAAGTGGCAGCTCAGATTGCCAACGCTGGCAAGTAATCTGCTGATTTTCAGAAGCAAGGCAATTCCCGCCCGGTAACGGGTATTCATAAAACGCTGTCGGCAGCATCCGGATTTTCGGATGCTGCCGATTTTATATTTCAAGGGTGCGGGCATCCCCGTGATATTCCGTCAGTGCGGCTATGGATACATTATATATATGTAAAAGAAAAATCCCGGAAAACTGAGTGTTTTCCGGGATTGGTTGTTATTAGAGATTGTCCTGCATCAGATCCGCCAGAGTAATGCCCTCAAAAAAATCGTCGATCATCTTTTCCAGACGCTCCCACATGGGCAGGGCACGGCAGCAGGTGGAGCGGGAACAGGCAGCTGCGCCCATGGTGGTGCAGGAAACCGGTGCCAGAGTTCCCTCGGTCAGTTTTAGAATGCTGCCGACGGTATAGGCTTCCGGTGGGCGGTTCAGACGATAGCCGCCGCCCTTGCCGTGAACGGCATCCACAAAACCGGCTTTGGAGAGGGTGCTCATGATAGCCTCCAGGTATTTCTGGGAGATGCCCTCGGCCTCGGCAATTTCCTTCAGGGGAATATACTCATTGTTATTGCCCCGCAATGCCAGACCTACCATGACCCGGAGAGCATACCGCCCTTTGGTAGATACGATCATGGCTTAGTCCTGACAGTGTTCGCAGTGGGAGCAGTCGGGGAACTGAGACTCGTCGTAAGCGATGCCGTTGCGGTCGTAGTAGTCCTTCAGAGCGGCCTTGATGGCCTCTTCTGCCAGAACGGAGCAGTGCAGCTTGTGTGCGGGCAGACCTTCCAGAGCTTCGGCAACAGCCTTGTTGGTGAGCTTCATGGCTTCGCTGATGGGCTTGCCCTTGATCATCTCGGTAGCCATGGAGCTGGAAGCAATGGCGGAGCCGCAGCCGAAGGTTTCAAACTTTACATCTACGATGATGTCGTTTTCGATCTTCAGGTAAATCTTCATAATGTCGCCGCACTTGGCGTTGCCAACTTCACCTACACCGCTGGCATCCTCGATGACGCCGACATTTCTGGGATTGGTGAAATGATCCATAACGGTTTTACTATACAGTGCCATAACTAAATCTCTCCAGTCAAAAAATTACAGAATATACTGACGCTTGCCGTTCTGCAGGTCACGCCAGACAGGACTCATATTGCGCAGATGGGAAACTACTTCGGGGACGACCTTCAAAATGTGGTCGATTTCTTCTTCAGTGTTGTACTCACACAGAGAAAGACGCAGGGAACCGTGGGCTACATCGTGAACACGGCCGATAGCCAGCAGCACATGGCTGGGGTCCAGAGAGCCGGAAGTGCAGGCGGAGCCGGAGGAAGCGGCAATGCCGTTCATATCCAGCATCAGCAGCAGGGATTCACCCTCGATACCCTCAAAGCAGAAACTGACATTGCCGGGCAGACGGTTTACGGGATCACCGTTGAGAGCGCTGTGGGGAATCTTGCTGAGGCCTGCGATGAGCTTGTCACGCAGAGCGGAGACCTTGGCAGCGTTTTCGTCGATATGGGCGCAGGCGTCTTCCAGAGCGGCAGCCAGACCGCAGATACCGGCGATGTTTTCGGTACCGGCACGCTTGCCGCGTTCCTGAGCGCCGCCCTCAATCACATTGGTCAGAGGGAAACCACGGCGGGCGTACAGAACGCCAACGCCCTTGGGGCCATGGAACTTGTGAGCAGACAGGCTCAACATATCGATGTTCAGTTCCTTTACATTGATGTGCAGGTGACCGACAGCCTGAACGGCGTCGGTATGGAAGGGGACGTCGGCTTCCTTGCATACGGCACCGATTTCTGCGATGGGCAGGATGGAGCCGATTTCATTGTTGGCAAACATGGTGGTTACCAGACAGGTATCTTCCCGGATGGCATCCTTAACCTGCTGGGCAGTGATGTTGTGGCCTTCCTTTACATCCAGATAGGTGACGGAGAAGCCTTCCTTTTCCAGACGATTCAGAGTGTGCAGCACGGCGTGATGCTCAAAAGCGGTAGTGATAATGTGCTTCTTGCCCTTGAGAGCGCCATAGCGGGCGGCGGACATAATTGCCTGATTGTCAGCTTCGCTGCCGCCGGAGGTAAAAATGATCTCTCTGGGCTCGCAGCCAAGGCAGGCGGCGACTCTGGCACGGGCATTTTCCAGAGCTTCTTTGGCTTCCTGCCCTACAGAGTGCAGGCTGGAAGGGTTGCCGTAAATTTCCGTCATATAGGGCATCATGGCATTGAGCGCCACGGTACTCATTTTGGTGGTAGCAGCGTTATCTGCATAAACATACATATCTATAATTCCTCCCTCGGGATATCTACCTAGTATTATCGTGGGTAATATAACATTATTTACCTACATTGTCAATGGGTAATAAAAATGCGGTATCTCCATTTTTTCCAAAATAAGCAAGAAAGGAAGAATCTCCCTCTTTTATCGACTTTTACAGCGTTTACAATTCACCAGCTTAGGCATATTAAAAGTGCAGACAAAAAGGAGGGCTTAAATATGAAAAAAACGGCAAATCGCATTATGGCGATCTTGCTTTGTCTTTGTGCGCTGACGGTTCATGCTTACGGCGTACAGTATCTGATTCCGGTGGGTCAGGTATTTGGACTGCAGCTGTCGGACAATTCCGTGGTGGTAGCGGCGTTTGATGACATCATCGGAGGCAAAGCAAGGGAAGCCGGTCTATGCGTAGGGGATTATATCATTGATATCAACGGAAATAGCATCAGTTGTGCCGAGGATGTGCGGAAGGCGCTGGACAGTTCTCACGGGAATGTGAAAATGCTCGTAGAGCGGCAGGGAAGAGCGTACCAGCTGGCATTGACACCGGAAATCACGGATAACGGGCCCAAATTGGGGGTATATCTGAAACAAGGTATCACGGGTATCGGCACGGTTACCTGGTATGACCCGGAAACGGGAACCTTCGGTGCGCTGGGACACGGGGTGAACAATGCATCGGGCAAGCTGGTAAACATGGTTTCCGGCAGTGCCTATCAGGCCAGCGTTGTAGCCGTCAAGCGTGGAAAAGCAGGCGCACCCGGACAGCTGCGGGGCAATGTCAACGCAACGAAATGCATTGGCAATCTGACAAAAAATACCGGACAGGGCATCTTCGGCTCTACAGAGCAAGGCTGGCAGGGAGAATCTATGGAAGTTGCCTCCTGGGAGGATATCCATACAGGTCACGCTGTGATCCGTTCTACCGTTTCAGGGAATACCGTTCATGAATATTCTGTGGAAATTTTGAAAATCTATCCAAACACAAAATCTGCCGGACGTAATTTCCTGATACGGATTGATGACCAGTCGCTTCTGGATGCTACGGGGGGCATCGTGCAGGGCATGAGCGGCAGCCCCATCATTCAGGACGGCAAGCTGGTGGGCGCTGTGACTCATGTTCTGGTGAATGATCCCACAACGGGGTATGGAATTTTCATTGAAAATATGCTGAGCGCAGCGGCTTAGCGGCGAGCCGCCGCAGGCAATGCGTGACGAAGCTGGTAAGTA
>JAHHRY010000007.1 GCA_020025535.1 Oscillospiraceae bacterium
AGCTGTAATTCTCCTGTATTTTTTGCTGTTTATCTTAAATGTGTTGCCCCTAATAGAAATCACTCGTGAGCGGCAGCCCCATCATTCAGGACGGCAAGCTGGTGGGCGCTGTGACTCATGTTCTGGTGAATGATCCCACCAGGGGATACGGCATTTTTATCGAAAATATGCTGGACGCAGCCCGGGCAATGCCCGGTGATGCTGCGTAACGAACCCGATCTGTAATCGTCACGCCATTGGGTACCGCTCGGTATCGTTACAAAAAGTAAGCGGCAGAGGGATTTTCCCTCTGCCGCTTTTAGTTTTGTATGATATAATTCAGTTAAACATATCAAAAGTATTCTAACAGAGAGATAGTTTAGAAAGTGGGTGATTTGATAGAATATCCATTGATTTTTCCAAATTCGCTGTTTATGGGAAAGACTTCTCATGGAATTAAGTTTATAATACGCTCAGAAGGTGATCTTATGGATCTAATCAAAATCGGAAAATTCATAGTGAAGCTTCGCCGGGAAAAGAATATGACTAAAGAACAATCTGTCCGGTTAACTTTTTCAGGAGGCAGGATATGCTGTGTATAGAGAGTTTTTCAAAGGAATATGCCGTAAGGAAAATCACCCATGCCGAAATAAAGCAGGTGCTTTCTCTTTGTAAAGAAAATACCCTGTTTTATCAATACCGTCCGCCTTTCGTGACGGAGAAATCCATCCTGGATGATATGCAAGCCCTGCCGAAGGGGAAAAGCATAGAAGACAAGTACTATGTTGGACTCTTTGATGGCAGTCACCTGATCGCTGTTTTGGACCTGATCGACAGCTACCCGGACAAAAGTACAGCCTTTATCGGCTTTTTCATGACGGATGTGTCCATTCAGAAACAGGGAATCGGCACAAAGATCGTTCAGGAACTGAGTGAGTATCTGAAAGACTGTGGGCACGACCACATTCGGCTGGGATGGGTAAAGGAAAATCCCCAGAGTGAATCTTTCTGGCACAAGAACGGATTTTCTGAAACGGGAGTTTCTTATGAGACAAACGGCTACACAGTCATTGTGGCACAGCGGGATTTGTAAATGAGCGCTTGTTTCAAGACCTCTGAAAAACGGCTGCGCCGAATGTAAATCACCCCTGCCCGATGATTCAGGACGGAAAACGGGGTGAGGCTGTTCTGTTCAGATGTTTCTTGCGGAAGGGAACTGCGTGTGATATAATCCCGATACCGTAAGGAAACATCCGGAAAACCGAAAAGGAGGATACAATATGTCAAATGAATATTATATGGATCTTGATTTTGAAATGTTTTTTGAGCCGGACGGCGGAATTAACACGCCGGAGGAGTTTACAGAGGCCCTGATCGCATGGGCACGGCATGAAAACAAAGAGCTTACCATTCTGGAAGAATCTATGGAACCCGTTGTCCGACTGGATGGGAAACAATACCTTTGCAAACTGGGAAGCCCCAGGGTTGCCGCAGCAAACAATTCGCTGTGGAAGAAATTCGGATTCAAGGGGATCAATGCGTCCCATGGTTATTTAGGATATAAGTGGGTCTATCTTTACGGCGCAGATGCACATTCTGAGCACTGATATGTAAAGGAAAAGCTACTGCCCTGACGAAATCCGCAGCAGCCCGGCAGCCTTGCCGCAGCCAGCGGAATGTTATCCAAAAATACGGTGGAAACCGAGACAATCACAGAGCCTGAAAATTACGGATTCACCAAAAAACATCGGTTCGGACAACTATTTTTATGGTTTACTTTTGGTTGGGGGTATGCTATCATAACTTAAATTGTACGCTTATGGAGCTGATGCTTATTGAAGTTCGATAATACCTATGTTTCCATAGACTTGGATGCCATCGCTGATAATTTTGATCGTATTGCCGCCAAAGCAGGTACCCGGGTGATGGTCATTATCAAAGCCGATGCCTATGGTCACGGAGCCATTCAGGTGGGACGGCTGTTAAAAGATAAATGCAGTTTTTTCGGCGTGTCTTCCATGCTGGAGGCGCTGGAACTGCGGCAGGCAGGACTGGAAACTCCCATCCTGATTCTGGGACATACCCCGGTTTCCGCGTTCCCGGAAGCAATCCGGCAGGGCATTCGTCCCGCTATCTTCCACTACGAGGACGCGGTGGAACTTTCCCGGGAGGCGGTCCGGCAGAACAGAGTGGCCCCTTTCCACTTTGCGGTGGATACCGGAATGAGCCGGATCGGCTTTCAGACCACGGAAGAATCTGCCGATCTCTGCGCCGAAATTGCCGGGATGCCCAATCTGCAGGCAGAAGGCCTTTTCAGCCATTTCGCCACGGCGGACTGCGCCGACCTTTCCAGAGCCCAGCAGCAGACGGAAAAATTCCGTGCCTTTGATACCATGCTGAAAGAGCGGGGCGTGAACATCCCCCTGCGGCACCTGGACAACTCTGCGGGTCTGATGAATTTTTCCGACCATTACGAAATGGTACGTTCCGGCATCGTCACCTATGGTATGTACCCCAGCGACGAGGTGGATGCCTCTCTTCTGAAGCTGACCCCGGCGCTGCAGTGGCACAGCCGCGTGACCCACGTCAAGACGCTGGAGCCGGGACGGGAAATCAGCTATGGCGGCACCTATGTAACGGATCGTCCCACGGTGGTGGCAACGGTGCCGGTGGGCTACGCCGACGGCTATCGAAGAAGCCTGTCCGGAAAGTTCTATGTGCTGATTCGTGGGAAAAAAGCCCCGATCCTCGGCAGAATCTGTATGGATCAGATGATGGTTGATGTCACCGAAATCCCCGGCGTGGCGCTGAACGATCCTGTGGTGCTGGTTGGCCGGGACGGCGACGAGGAAATCACCATGGAGCAGATTTCCGCCGCTGCGGACAGCTTCAATTATGAATTTGTATGCGGCATCAGCCGCCGTGTACCCCGCTTTTACTGCCGGCAGGGACAGATTATCCGCTCTGTTCATTACCTGCTGGCCCCCTAGTAGAGAAAGGAGAACCCCCAATGCCCCCCAAATATCGGAAACGCCGCAGAAGAAATAATCTTGGCCTGATGACAGGCATTCTTGCGGTCATGCTCGTAGTGCTGATCGTGGTGGCCGTAACGCTTCCTAAGGGAAGCGCCAATCCCAGCAGCCCCTCCAGCGGCCCGTCTGCCGATCTGCCTTCATCCAGCGCCACCGTTCCTTCCACGGATCCGGCAGCGCCTACAGAACCGTCGGTTATTAAAGTCAGTACGGCGACCATTTCCAATACGGGCGATATTCTGATGCACCGCCCGGTGTTTAACAGCGGCTATGACGCCGCAACCGGCAAATATGATTATGCAGAGATGCTGGCCTATCTGAAGAAATATGCCGAAGATGCCGACTATGCCGTAGCCAATCTGGAAACGACGCTGGCAGGCACCGACAACGGCTATCACTATTCCGGCTATCCCAGCTTTAACTGCCCCGATGGCATCGTTCCCAGTATGCAGAATGCGGGCTTCGATATGCTCCTCACCGCCAACAACCACACCTACGATACGAAGGATACAGGCTTTGACCGCACCCAGAAGATCATCCAGCAGTATGGCATGGATTATCTGGGAACCGTTACCAGTACGGAAGACCACCTCTGGCAGGTCAAGGACATCAACGGCATCAAAATCGGCATGGTGTGCTACACCTATGAAAGCGGCGACCGGGCCAATGGCTACAAGGAGCTGAACGGCATCCGTCTCAGCCAGTCCGCCGGCAACCGGATCGGTTCTTTCTCCTATCAGCATCTGAATGAGTTCTACAATGAAATGCAGCAGAACATCGAGCAGATGGAAGCCGCCGGTGCGGAGGCTGTGGTGCTCTACCTGCACTGGGGCGAAGAGTATCAGCTGAGACAGAATGCCAGCCAGACCACCATCGCTCAGAAGATGTGTGATCTGGGCGTGGACGTGATCGTGGGCGGTCATCCCCATGTGGTGCAGCCGATGGAGCTGCTGACCTCCACCCAGAATCCCGACCAGAAGATGATCTGCCTGTACTCCATGGGTAATGCAGTTTCCAACCAGAACCATGAAGAAGACGTTATGGATACGGCACACACCGAAGACGGTGTCCTGTTCAGCTTCACCTTTGCCAAGTATTCCGACGGTACCGTGATTCTGGAATCCGCAGAGATTCTGCCCACCTGGGTCTGGCGGCAGAGTGCCTCCGGTGCCGGTGCATATACCTACCGCATTGTCCCTCTGGACAAGCAGCTTAGCGACTGGAAGTCCGAGTTCTCCCTGACGGATCAGGCTCAGAAAGAGGCCAATGCCTCCTACAACCGCACCATGGCGATTGTGGGCAAGGGCTTGGGAGACATTCAGAGCTACCTTTCCCAGCTGGTTCAGCAGACAGAAGCCCGTCTGGGTGTGAAATAAGAAAACAGAAACAGAGGCCGTTCTGAGAACGGCCTCTGTTTTTATTTGGCGGAGAGATTGCGAACTTTGCAGGCGTAGTAATAGGCCTGCTTGAAATCCTCCAGCTCCCGATAGCAATGCTCCAGACAAACCGCCGTGCGGTGGGGATACCGGCTTTCTGCCAGACGGAAGTGCTCCGCAGCCACCTGATATTGCTGCAAACCCAGAAGCGCCTCTCCCATCAACAGATGCCACAGGGGACTTTGCGGGTCCTCGACGGCGGCAAGAAGCGCGCGGCACCGTTTAAATTCCTGCTGGGACAGGGCAGCCTGCGCCCGCAGCAGCAGCTCGTCGTCTATGGAAGGAAGCTGCCGGGAAAGTTGTACGGCCTGTTCCGGGTGGAGCGTTCCCTGCAGGAGCAGCCACTCCCGTCTGAGGGCGGGGGTGAAATAGAGGGTGTCGGGGAATTGCTCCGGCAGCTGAACGGCAGATGCTTTTCCGAGAGCCAGCTGTTTTTGCGCCTGTCCCATGACGGCAAGGGCGGACAGCAGCTGCTTTTCGCTGTCGAATACCGGGTCAGGTGCCTGATAGCCCTGAAGAATTTCCAGGACACCTGCAAAATTTCCCTGTTTGCAGGCCTTCCTTGCAGCGTCCATCAGCGGCGGATTGGGAGAGCTGACGGAGTCCTCTTCCAGAAAAAAGCTCACAGGCTTTCCCAGCTGTCCTGCCAGATACTGCAGAGTTGCCATGGAGGGATTGGCGCTGCCGTTTTCAATTTGGGAGAGCATATTCCGAGTGATGGTGCTGCCGCATAAGGCACGCTGAGACAGTCCGGCTTCCAGCCGTGCCTGCCGGAGCTTTTCTCCGAGGTCCATGGTATCCCCTCCGGGTAATTCAGATTTACCTGTAGTATAGCAGAAAAATGGGGATTTTTCCAGTGTTACAAAAATTTCATTTGCTATTTTCGGGCAATTGTTTTATAACTAATATAAAAACACAAGGAGTACGCATATGGGATCTTTTGATGGCCGGCAGATGAAGGCCGAGGCGGCTGCAGCCCTGAAAAATGCAGCTTATTCCCCCAAGAAGCTTGTCCTGATTCATTCCGGTGTCACGCTGGCAGTGACACTGGCACTGGTGACGCTCAGCTATCTGCTGGGGCTGGTGGTGGGAGGGACCGGCGGCCTCGGCGGTCTGGGTACCCGCTCCATTCTGGAAACGGTGCAGATGCTGCTGCAGTTTGGCAATATGCTCCTGCAGCCTTTCTGGAGCATTGGATTTGTTATGGTGGTTCTCAGTATTGCACGGAGCCAGCGTGCGGATGCCGGTACGCTTCTGACCGGTTTCCACCGGTTTGGCCCGGTGCTGCGGCTGAATCTGCTGAGAGGTATGCTGTATTTTGCACTGCTCATGGTGGCGGCGCAGGTCGGTCAGATTCTTTTCATGATGACTCCCGCAGCCAAATCCATTTACGGACAGCTGGAGCAGATGCTGCAGCAGGGAACATCCAATCCGGCGGAGGTGCTGGATCAGGAACTTTTGATGCAGCTGGTTCTCAAGAGCCTGCCGTTTATGGGCGTGATTACAGCGGTTTTGTTGATTCCCGTGTCTTACCGCCTGCGGATGGCGGAGTTTATTCTGATGGATCATCCGGAAATGGGTGCGCTGTTTGCCCTGGGCGCCAGCAACCGTTTGATGAAGAAAAACTGTTTCCGTATGTTCAAGCTGGATCTTCAGTTCTGGTACTACTACGCTTTGGAGCTGGCGGCGACACTGGTGTTCTACGGGGACTATATCCTGAAGCTTATGGGCGTGGAAATCGGAATGTCTCCGGACGCCGCAATGTTTGTGTTTGCCGTTGCCGGCATGGTATGCCAGCTGGCGGTCTATGTATGGAAGAAGGATTTGGTTTATACTACCTACGCCAGAGTGTACGACAGCCTCCTGACACCTCCTCCCGTGCAGCCGGTTTGGCAGCCTGCGGAACCGGATATCCCTTCGCAGAGCTGATGCGGCCTCAGCGCAGGAAACCGGGTTTACAGTAAGAAAAACAAAAGAGCGGTGTGAGTTATCTCACACCGCTCTTTTACGCAGTTTTCGGAAGGTCCGGCAGTCTTCCGCAGACAAAATGCGGGAGCAGGGCGCTCCCTGATACATCCCGGCGTGTCCCGGTGCTCCTGCCGCAAGGGACGTTTTTGGTCGCCCCGGCATCCGGCGGGTGCTGCCGCTTACAAAAGATGGCAGATGCAAAATATTTTGCATCTGCCATCTGATTCATAGGGGGTCGGTTTTTCCGCGGGGCGGAGTGGACAATCAGGCCTTGATTGTGCCGTCGGGGTTAAACAGGGGAAGCTTTTCCAGATAGATGATGTCGTCCCGGTTCTGGGCATCGCCCTCTGCCAGAATGGTCATCCGGCCTGCGATGACGCCGCCGGCCTTCGTTACCAGAGCTTCCAGAGCGGCAAGGCTCTCGCCGGTGGAGATCACGTCGTCGACGATCAGAATACGCTTGCCCTTCATCAGCTCGGCATCTGCGATATCCAGGTACAGATGCTGCTCGTTTGCGGTGGTGATGGAGTGCACGGTGGATTCAAACACACCGGTCATGTACAGCTTGGGTGCTTTCCGGGCCAGGAAATACTTGGATGCATTGGTCTGACGGGCCATTTCGTGTCCCAGAGGAATACCCTTGGCCTCGGCGGTGATGATGTAGTCATATTCGGGGGCTTTTTTCAGAAGCTCGCGGGCACAGGCAACGGTCAGCTCCTGATCGCCAAAGATAACAAAACCGGCAATGTACAGCTGATCGTTCACTTTGCAAATGGGCAGGTCACGCTCCAAACCGGCAACTTTTATGCGGTATACCATAGGTAAACGCTCCTTCAAATTATATTCAGCAATATTATACTGCTTCGGCGGCGAAAGTCAAGGAAATTCGGGGAACCTGTGTGCAGCGGAGAAAATACCGAAAAAACCGACGGACATGGGGCGGTGCCAAAATTCGGCAGCATTTTTTGCGAAAAACTTTCCCA
Source organism: Oscillospiraceae bacterium (assembly GCA_020025535.1). GTDB lineage: Bacteria > Bacillota > Clostridia > Oscillospirales > Oscillospiraceae > Faecousia. The sequence continues at coordinate 7,399 of JAHHRY010000007.1, forward strand.
TAAAGCCATTGTTCCGCAGAATAGACTGTGCTATAATGATAGCATCTGAAATTGCGTTTAGGAGTGCACCATGAATACACAGACCCTTTATATTGAAAAAGGCGATGCACATAAGCTGCTGAGCGCGGCCAGCGGCGACGCGGCATTGCTTTACATATATCTCAAAAGCGGAAATGACGCTGCCGAGGCGGAGGAAGCCCTCTGCATGAATGAATCCCGGCTTTCCTGCGCGCTGGCCACGCTGCGGCAGCTGGGACTGTGGCAGGAAACCAGACCGGCCGGTTTTGTGCCGGGAGAGCGTCCCAATTATACGGAGCGGGACGTGCTGCAGACCATGGATACCGATCCGTCCTTCCGTTCCCTGTACGGAGAGGTGCAGCGGCGACTGGGAAGAACGCTCAACACCGAGGAACTGAAAATCCTGCTGGGATTTACCCGGTATCTGGGCTTGCCGGAGGATGTAATCTGCGTGCTGGTAAGCTACTGTCAGGACAGGGCAAGACAGCGGGGCAGCACCCGTAATCCCGCTCTGCGGACGATTGAAAAGGAAGCTTACGCATGGGCGGAGCGGGGCATCGATACCATGGAGGCGGCAGCCGCCTTTATTCACAGCCAGAATGTCTATCATAGCCGCTTGGCAGGACTTATGCGCCTGCTGCAGATCCGGGGACGGAATCTGACACCCGGAGAAGAAAAGTATGCCCGACAGTGGATGGACATGGGCTTTGACGATGAAGTGCTCACCATGGCCTATGAGCGAACCTGCCTTAACACAGGCGGTCTCAGCTGGGCCTATATGAATAAGATTCTGACACGCTGGAAAGAAGCCGGTATGCACACTGCGGAGGACGTCCGCAATGGCGACCGGAAGCCCGGTACCCCTGCCAAGGGCGGTACCAGACCTCTGGACAGCGACGAACAGGCAGCAATTGCAAGAATGCTGCAGGAGGTGTAAACCATGGCATATAGTGCAGAAGTGCTGAGACGGGCACGGGCACGGCTGGCAATGGCAAAAGAAGACCGGGAATCCGAAAACCGGGAGCATCTTCAGCAGGCCTACGAGCAGGTACCCCGTCTGAAGGAAATCGACCGCCTTCTTCGTACCACCATGGCGAAGGCGGCACAGGCGGCCTTTACTCAGGGCATCGATGCTCAGGAGGCGATGGAACAGGTGCGCCAGGAGAATATGCTGCTGCAGCAGGAGCGGGCAGAGCTGACGGCGCTGTATTTTGAGGAAGGCTATCTGGACGACAGTCCCATCTGCGACCGCTGCGGCGGAACCGGTTATGTGGGCAGCAGTATGTGTGAATGCCTCCGGGAGCTTTGCCGGCAGGAGCAGAAGAAAGAGTTGACCTTTTTGTCCGTGGGGCGGGAAAGCTTTGATCAGTTCCGGCTGGATTACTATCCCGACCGGGAGGATCCCAATTTAGGTGTGAATATCCGTGCGGTGATGGAAAAGACCTTCCAGACCTGCCGCCGCTATGCGATGACTTTTTCGGAAAAGTCCCCCAACCTGCTGTTTTCCGGCGATACGGGGCTTGGAAAGACATTCCTGTCTGCCTGCATTGCCCGCACGGTGGCGGATAACGGGCATTCGGTGGTGTATGAAAGCGCCAATCACCTGTTTGGCAATCTGGAGCGGGCCAAGTTTGAAAATGACGAAGAGGCCCGGAAGGACGCCGTCAAATACACCGCCTGTGATCTGCTGATCGTGGACGATCTGGGGACGGAAATGCCCGGACAGTTTACGACTTCGGCTCTTTACGGCCTGATCAATGACCGGCTTTTGTCGGGAAAGCTTACGATTATTTCTACGAATCTGAATTCGGAAGATTTTGCCAGGCGATATTCCAGACAGATTGCCTCCAGACTGCGGGGTAATTATGTCCGTGTGCCTTTCCTGGGCGATGATATCCGCCTGATAAAGAATAGAGGTTTTTAAAGTGAAAACAGGAATTTTATTTGATCTGGACGGCACACTGCTGAACACACTGGAAGATCTGCGGGATGCCACGAACTACACGCTGCGTCATTACGGCTGCCCGGAGCGGACGCTGGAACAGATCCGCTGCGTACTGGGCAATGGAGCGGAGAATCAGATCCGCAAGTCCCTTCCGGGAACGGAGCATGATCCGGATCTTCAGGAAGCGCTGAGCGTATACCGGGAATATTACAACACCCATTGTCAGATAAAAACGGCTCCCTATCCGGGAATTATGGAAGTGCTGGGACAGCTGGAGAAGAAATATCCTCTGGCGGTGGTTTCCAACAAACCGGATAAGACGGTAAAGGAACTGGCGAAAATTTACTTCCCCAGTCTTTATGCCCGTGGAGAGAGCGCCGACTGTCCCAGAAAGCCTGCACCGGATATGATCCGCAAGGCGATGGCGGAATTGGGGGTAGAACGGTGCATCTATGTAGGAGACAGCGAAGTGGATGTGCAGACTGCAAAAAATGCAAATGTCCCCTGTCTGACGGTTACCTGGGGTTTCCGGAACGGGGATGAGCTGGTAAGATGCGGTGCTACCCATTTCTGCCATACACCGGAGGATATGCCCCGCTGTATTGAGCAGATTCTGGAAGAAATGGAGTAAGATCGAGAGATACCATGGCCAATGAATTTTATGCCTTAATGGGCAGAATGCGAAATATTACCCGCTGGGGATTGATGCGAAACAGCTTTTCGGAAAATGTGCAGGAGCATAGCCATCAGGTGGCGGTGCTGGCACATGCGCTGGCGTTGATTCGCCGGGATATTCTGCATCTGGCGGGACCGGATCCTGACAGATGTGCGGTGGCGGCGCTGTATCACGATGCGCCGGAGATTCTGACCGGCGATCTGCCGACCCCCATCAAGTATTACAATACCAACATCAAGGATGCCTATAAGCAGGTGGAGTACATAGCAGGCAATCAGCTGCTGAATATGCTTCCTGCGGCGCTGCGGGACAGCTATGCACCTCTTGTTCTGGAGGAGGACGAGGAAGTCAATCCTATCGTCAAGGCGGCGGACAAGCTTTCGGCGCATATTAAATGTGTAGAAGAGCAGAAGACCGGAAATCTGGAATTTGAGTCTGCGGCGCAGCAAACACTGGAAGCGCTGCACAGCATGAATCGTCCGGAGCTGGAATGGTTCATCAGGGAATGCCTGCCGGCATACAGCCGCAATCTGGATGAACTGGGAATCTGAAAGATACGGCGGCAGATTCTTTCTGCCGCCCGTTTTTCAGGATTCGACGTTGTCCACGCATAAAAGACACGAAATACCTGTTGACAAACAGGAACCCCTGTGGTATACTATATGAGCAGTCGGGAGAACAAACCGATTTCATATCGCGGAGTAGAGCAGTTGGAAGCTCGTCGGGCTCATAACCCGGAGGTCGTAGGTTCGAGTCCTGCCTCCGCAACCATAAAAAGACCGGAATTCACACGAATTCCGGCTTTTTTCTATACTTTTTTCGTTCATTTTCAAAAGGTCAAAAATCGCATCTGTGTTTATTTCTGTGTTTATTTGAAAATGGCCTTTTCCGAGAAATTGGAGATTCCTAACTTTTTCATATATTTTTCGGAGATTGAGCCAAATGCAAAGAGGTTTTAATAACTTCAAATAAGTTTGTAAAATTGCAGAGTTGCAGTTTTTCTGTGTCTGTTATTATGATATTCCCTTTTTGTTGTATATAGTGCCCAATAGCAGCCCCCCTGTGATTCGGAGCCGCTGCCATATTTTTATACCCTCAATCAGAATTTCCGTGATATAATTTTCTTATACATTACGAAAAGGAAGCGATGCAATGAATTATCAGACTGCCAGAAATATGAGTTATAAGGAACTCAGGCTTGCATTCAGATCCTTTCTTTTTAATCAGGGGAAGAAAGAGAATACCGTTAATTCTATGACGCAATGTGTCTTTTTTATATACCGAAATTGTGGAGAAAATAGGTTTTGGGATACGGTAGAGGCGGACGAGGCCAACCGCAGGCAGATGATATTGGATGCCCTTCATCAGTATTCCACACCCAAAGTTGCAACCTATATCAACGGCTATATGACCAGTTACCGGCGCTTCCTGGAATTTCTGGAGATCCCGGTTGTTCCGGAGACATTAGAAGCAAAACCGCAGCCTATGGCAGTTTCAGAAAGGACCCGTCATGTCAGACCCCAAAATGTAAAAATTTTGGATGCACAGGAGATTGAGCGGGTACATAAAACAGTGATCGAATCTCCGGATTATGGCACAGACTATGAATTGATTACCAGAGCTTTTTGTAAGTTCCCGCTGAACAATGATCCGGAGATCATCGCTATGAAGATTGCGCTGATTGACATGACCAACTCCACCCATCTTGGTGTTCATCGCAGTCAGGTCAGTACCAGCGATCTGGTGAAGCTGATTATGAGCATTTCGGACTTTGATGAACGAGTCCGTCAGGGAGATCCGGAATTGGTCAATCTTCTTGCAAGAAATACCGGAAAAGTCAATCTTTTCTCCTTTGCAACCAAGTATTGTACCTACCATAATGTAGATATTTACAGAAATGATGACTATTCCATCTTTGACAGCGTGGTTGCTAAATCGCTTCCCCGGTATTCCCCCATTGCAACGGCAGCTGACATTACCAGATGGCGTAAGAGTTATAACTATCAGGCCTTTGCGGATTGTATCACAGAAATTCTTGACCGAAATGAAATCCATATTGATTTCCGCCGCCGAAAGTTTGACCATTATATCTGGTACACAAACAGATGACAATGTTATTTTAAGGATATCTAGATGTAAGTATGCGAAAAATGTCTGAAAGCTGCGTAGATAATATATGTTTAAAACGGCTGGGATCTCTTTGGATCTCAGCCGTTAAAGTTTCATATTCAGGTTTGGATTCAGGGCTACTTGCACTGAATCAGAAAAATGTTACAGATCAAACGAAAAAACTTAGAATAATGTTACGATAAGCTCGCAATATACTGAGAATAATGTTACAGTAATTGTGTAGTACTATAAATGTCTATATGAAATCCTTTTTCAATAAATTAACTATAGAGCTACATTGATACAATCTAAAAATAAATACGATTATATCTTGTTTTTGCGGTGAGATTGTTGTATTTTGTACTTATAAATTTAAGGGAGGTGCCTATGAGATGCGCCAAGATTCAGGCCTTGCCAAGATCATCGTATCTGCGGTAAAATCCGGCCAGATTCCTCCAGAATTTCGAGTAAGAGATATTATGAACTATTGCGACCGGAATGGCCTCCACTACAAAGAATCCTACTATCGAGTTATTCTTGCCAATGGATCAGCTGAAACACATAGCCTGTCATACAAAAAATATTTTAAGCGATTGGAAAAAGGATTGTACGAATTATCTAAAAAAGGAATCCTAGAAGGCTAAAGATTAACGCCTGCGAGCAATCCTCGCAGGCGTAATGTCTAATTATTCTGCCTTTCTAATTGTCGCAAACACGCCGGCTCGGACACCGGCTGCGGCAGCACGGGCTTTTGCGATTTGGTGGGCATAGATTTTCGCAGTTGTCGTAGCATCGGTATGGCCCAGCTCTGCGGCGGTAGTGACCAGGTCGATGCCGTTGGCAATCATGGTGGATGCGGCAGTGTGCCGGAACAGGTGAGGATGGATATGAGGCAGATCCTCTGCTTTGCTGAATTTGCCCAGCCAGTCGGTGATGCTGTCCGGGTGCATGGGAGTGCCGTCATCCTTTGTGAAGATGAAGCCGGTATCCTTCCAGATCAGGCCATTTTTCATGCGGATTCGCAGCTGCTCCTTATGCCATTTTCTCAGAACATCCAGGCTTTCCGGAGCCAGATAAACAGCACGGGGCTGACCGTTCTTGGGTGGGCCGACATACACACCTTTCTCCTTGGTGTAAAGCAGCGCCTGCTCGATCATCATGGTTCCCTTGTCAAAGTCGATGTGCTTCCACTGGAGGCCCATCAGCTCACCTCGGCGGCAGCCGGTATCAATCAGCACATAGGACATGGCCTTCCACTTGAGAGGAGCGTTTTGCAAGGTGCTGACAATATCCTCCATATCCTCCGGCTGGAAGGATTCCACCTTGTGCTTCTTCACCTTGGGCGGTGTGGCCTTGGCGGCAGGATTGTAGGGAATCAGCAGCTCCTTGTCCGCCTGGGCAAAGATCGTGGAGATCAGCCTGTGATGTTCGAGAATTGTTTTGGCAGACAAGGGATTTGTGTTCTCTTCCGGTGTAAATAGGTCAGATATATCGTAGCCGAGGGCTTCCGAAATCCCTTTGGCCGTTTCCATTCGGACGGTGTCTCCCCGGATAGCAGCATTCAGAGTTGACTGGGAAACGTGGCATTTTTCAGCAATCTGATACTTCGGAATCTCCAATGCTTTGAGTTTCTTTGCCAGAATCCGCCGGGGCCTGGCCCGGCTGGTATCTTCCCGGACACCGTATTCTGCCAGATCTTTGTAAAACTGATTCAGGTGCTGGGGGCGGATATCCTTCAGCTTCATGTGGCCAATGGCACCGTTGATGCGCTCTAAAAGGCCCTGATACCGTTCCAAAGTGGTGGGAGCCAGGCCATTTCTCTCCTTTAGATCCATCACATACTGGGCATATTCAGCGAAGGTTTGGTTTTCGTCGTACTGATATCCCTGTTCCAGTTTTTCTTCAAATTCAAAGGCAGCTTTCAGCGCTTCCTGCTTCATTTTTCGCTGTGATATATTTTTATCCTTGGGCCACCACATCTGTGTTTTACGGATCTGTCTCCCTTTGTAATCGTAGCGATTGGATGTGAATAGCCGATAGTGGGTGATATTTCCACTCTTATCATATTGCGGCTCAATATATGCCATCGAAAATCCTCCTTTCAAAAAGAAAATCTCCCATGCTCATGGTAGGGCATGGGAGATTTTTTGACAAATGTGCGGGCTAGGTTCCCTGATAGGTGTCGCTGCCGTCAACGCAGTTGAGCCAGCGGACTACATTCTCCCAGGCGATGAGGTAAGTACGGCCCACAATCCGGCAGGGCAGCTGTCCGGAGCGGATGGCCCGGCGGACAGTGTACTCACTCAGGTGAATGCCCTGCTCGGCGGCACGGGCCACAACTTCTTTCATGTTGAGAATATCAAGATTCATAATTTATTTTTCCTTTCGATGCTCAGCGGGCCTGATCCCGCTGGCGGCGTTTCTGGTAATCGTTTAAAAGTTTCAGAATGGTTTCCTGAATTTTGGTGGTGTCATAGCTTTTCGGGAAGAACTTCCGAAGATCGTCCACCCGGAAGCTGATTTTTTCGGCTTGATTGGCTTTTGGCTGGGCCATCATGGTAACGATGGTATCCACATCCAAAGTCCCGGCCTGACTGAGCTTTTTCAGCTTCACAGCCTGAGAGAGGGATGGCGTGCAATCTTCGCACTCCATGGCCTCCAGTAAGTCTCGCTGTTCCAGTTCTGTCAGATAGGACAGTTCTACGGCGGGAGTCAGGGCAATCTGTCCCTCGTCCACCAGTTTCAGAAGTTCCGGAATTAGATTGGTCAGACGGATATAGCGTTGAATTTGTCTGGAACTGTCATCAACTGTTTCAGCCATTCCGTCTCTAGTCCACTTCTGGCCAAGTTGGCCAGAAGTTCTCCCTTGGTGATTTAAGGCTTCAAGCTTCATCTTATAGGCGAAGGCCTTTTCGCTTGGGAGAATATGCTCCCGGTGGAGGTTGCTGTCCACCAGTGCGATTGCTGCGGCATCCCGATCCATAGGAACAACAAAGGCAGGGACTTCTCTCATCCCTGCCTTTACTGCTGCCCGGAACCGACGGTGTCCCGAGACAATCTCATATTCATCTGTGGTATTTTCTTTCGGCCTGACAATCAGCGGACTGAGGATGCCAAGTTGTTGGACGCTCTCAATCAGGCTATTCATTTCTTCGTTGTCCAGTACCTTGAAGGGGTGCCCTTCAAAGGGGTGGAGCTTTTCTGCCGGGATATTTACCGGCACATTACTTTTCATATTATCGTCTCCTCTCTCTGTTCCTGCTGCGTGCCTTGGCTTCTGTCTCCCGCTCTGCCTGCAGAAGCTCCCAGACATGGGGATAGTGCTCCAGTGCAGACTGGGCAAGTTTCAGGTCCTTACGCAAAGGGTTTAGTTTCTTGGAAATCTCTCTTGCAGAGGCATTCTTTTCTGCTCGTTCCTCCGGACTTTTGGGACGGCGGTTGCTGTTGCGGATTTTCTGCCGCTCCTGCTCCAATGCGGCAATTTGGTCGGTACAGCTGTCAATGAAATCCAGAATGTTTTCTTCCGTGTGCAGATCGTTGTTTTTCAGCAAGCCGTATTCTGCTGTCAGCTGCTTTTCCATGGTGATGGATTGACGGATTGCCGGTGAATGCGGCTGGTTGCCCAGTCTCTGCTGTTCCTGGTTCCGGGTCAGGTGCAGCAGCTGTAGGAGCATATAAAAAAGGACATCTACCAAAACAACGGCGGCGTCCTTCGAATGAGTGATTTCATAATTCAGTTGCTTTTCCAGTGACAGGAGCGGTGTGGTTTTGACCTGGATAACAGCACAGGCGATATATGGCCCATGCTGATTTTCCCGAAACCGGTTCAGCAGCACCTCCTGAGTGTAGCCGATGGAGTCCAGCCGCACGGCCCGCTTCCAGCCGGGAGCCTGCAGGCTGATCCGGGAATAGTCGTAATTGTGATCCACCTGATACCCCAACGCAGTCAGCTGCCATTGCAGATCCCGCCAGTTGGTACTGCTGGTGAGAATCTTCTCCATGTCCTGCTTCAGCACATCCCGGTGGGTTAGATTACCGTTTTTGTGTACCCAGTAGTCCTTTTTTCGGCTACCGGTAAATTTACTGGGCGGCAGAACGCTGAGGTTTTGCTCCCTGCAGATCTGGTCGGAAATCTCCCGGAGTTTGTAGTGGTCAGACTGGTGGTTCTGGAACTTTCTGCCCGTGCGGAAGGACACGGAGTTCACCACAATATGGTTATGAAGGTTATCGGTATTCAGATGGGTGGTGACCACAATCTCATATTCCTGGCCCCACATCCGGCGGGCGGTTTCCAATCCAATTCGGTGGGCCTGCTCCGGTGTGACTTCCCCGGTGCGAAAGCTTTGAAAGCCGTGGTAAGCTACATTGCCGCCCAGCTTGCCGTACCGCTGTTTGGTGGCCATCATGTGCTCATAGGCCCGTTTGGTGGGACAGTTGATGGCGGTGACATACATCTTCTGATCGGTCTTGTCGTCGTCCTCCGTGTAGCGCAGCGCCTTGTAAAGATCATCGTCCAGATACCTGCTGTCGGTGGTTTTATCCGGGTTCCGGGCGTACTCGATGACCTCCTTCAATCGGCCTTTGACGGGCCAGAATCCTGTTGTTGCCACGGCGTCACATCACACTCCGTCCTTCGCTGTCGGTGCAAGCGCCGACAGGCTCACAACTCCGTGGATGCTCCTCTTCCCCACAAAGCAGGCTTTGCGGGGTCCCCATATTTTTCTCCTTTCCCGGCAGCAGTAGCTCTGAATGAATTTCATCAATCAGGGAAAGCAGCTTTTCTTCTGTTTCCTGTGAAAGCTCACTGTTGGAGAGTTTACATAATTCTCCATAGAAATCATAAAAGGCATCGGGAAGAACCGCTCTCGGCTCATGTCCCAATGCCCGTTTCACCATATATTCGCTGACAGAGAGATTGCACTTTCCTGCCAGCTTTTGAATCTTTTCTTTGTCCGTGGGTTTCGCCCGAATCTCAATGCGGGCCAATTTCTCTTTCGGATTACGGTTCATATGGTACCTTCCTTTCCGGGGGATTGGGGGTGTCCCCCAAAGAGCGGCTCAGAAAAATCTGAGCCTGAGCTGGAACTTGCCGTACAAGTTCCCTGCTTGCTACCGGATGCGACAGTCCTTGCCGCATCCCTGTCCTTTCCCAAATCCGGGGGCGTGTAGGTTTGATATTCTGCCGACACGATCTCATAATTTCTGCCGTAGGCATCTGCCTGATCGGTCTGGCGAATCTCCAAAACCATCCGGTCTTTGAACTCCGGAGCCCTGCACCGGAGCATATTTAACTCTTCCTCTGTAAATTGAATCCACAGGTCATAAGGGAGTGCTTCTCCGGGCATCAGATGCACGGAAATTGGGTTTTCTCCGGAGAAACGGTCCCGAATAACACCGGAAACCCTGCCGTTAAACCAGGGTTCGGCACATTCGATGCCGTCTACAACCAGAATCCGTACTTCCCTTCCTTCAATTGTTCTGAATTGGGTCATAAAAATTCCTCCTCTCTTTGCGTGCAGTCAAAAAGAAGTCATGCACCGTTTGAACCTTCGGCACATGACTTCTTTCCTGCATGGTTATGACTTCGTTTCTGTTTTTGTACTTTTGGTGTACAGTCATTTTGCAGTCACCGGAAAAACTCCAGGGCATCCATGACCAGCTCGTCAGCGCCTTCCGTGGCGGTCGGCTCCGGCATGGAGGGAGCCGGCTGGACATTCCCCATTTCCTCCCGCAGAACATTGCGGAAGGTATTCCAGTAGTCCTCCTGTTCAGCTGCCCGATTGAGCACAGAAATGATTGCTGCGTTCTTGGAGCCGGACAGACCTTGCAGATACCCATAGGCCCGCCGGTGCTCCGGATCGTTCATATGGAAACGCAGGGTAAAGGTCTTTGGCTTCATGCCTTGCGCTCCCTTCTCAGCTGAATCTGAGCCATAAATTCGTAGCCTTTGGCGGTGGCGCAGATATCCTCATCGATGAAGATCTGCCCGGTGGCGGCAGGGGCAAAGTGCCTCAGCAGGCATCCTCCGCCGCCCACCACATAAAGCTTCATCAGTCTGGGATCGTAGCCACGCTCCCGGAGTGTGCGGAACAGCTTCTCCGTGTAGGCTTCGGCTGTGGCCTTCATGGGTTCCTCAATTTCCGGGGCAATGCCCACGGTGCCGTTTTGTAGAAAGCTGTAGATCGTGGTTTCGTCCAACCGGGCGTTGTGCTCCCGGAGCAGATCCTCCTGCATGGCCAGTACGCACTGATGAACACCCAGCATCTCCGTGTACATCTGCCGGGGATCAATCCGGGCATCGTGGAGCCGCAGCAAATTCATGGTGCCGTTTCCGATGTCGCACAGCAGCGTGTCCCCTTTGAATCTGCCCATCTTTTCCGCAATGGCGGAAAAGCCCTGTGGAAAAATTTCCGCACCGACAATGCGGATGTGGTAGTCCTTGTTCCGGAAGGTGAAGTCTACGGTCTCCCGCCGGAGCAGATACTCCCGAAAAGCATTGCGCTGTTTGCTGAGCCAGGACAGGGGCAAGCCCGCCGCCAGATACACGGAAGCGCTGGTGAGATGCTCACGGCTCAGCTCCTGTGCAATGGCGGCCAGTGTCAGAATATAGTAGTCCTCGTCCAGAATCTTCTCCGGACTGTACTCCTTATGTCCGACGCCCACATAGTAGAATCTGCCGTCCAGAATCAGCAGATCCTGCTTGAATGCCGGCATCTCCTCGCTCTCCAAAACACCGGTGGGAAAACAGCAGTTGGCCGTTTTCATGTTGCCGTATCCGTGATCGATTCCAATGATCCGGATTCCATTCATTTCTTTCATGTTCGTTCCTCCTTTTTGTTTTCGGAGGCTCATCACTGCCTCCTGCCTATGTAATACCGGGAAAAAGGAAAAACCGGAATATTTGCGAAACAGTCTAAAATCAATCTGCGAAACATGAAAATTGCTTTCAAATACGATAAATAGCAGCAGAAAGCTCTGTGAAAAGTTAATACTGTACAAATGTTCGTATATAGTGTAAAATAAAAAAGCAAAGGAGGGAGATTGCGATGCTGCAGAAAAGCTTTTTCACTGCGACCTATCAGAATACGCAGGTTCAGGTCTGTGGGCAGTGGTTTGATGCCGGCAGCTTCGCCGTGTCCCTGCTGAACCGTTTCTATGACAATGATCTGGCGGCCCGCCTTGGCGTGATGGGGATGAACAATGATTTCCTGATTCGGGACTTGCAGATGGGGTATCTGAATCAGACGCTCTTTTCCCGTGCCGGGGAGGAATATCAGTATATTCTGAAAACACTGCCCAAACTGGAACCATTCAATCTTCTGGATCTGGAATCTGAGCGGCAGAGAATGGAGCGGCTTTTTTCTCAGGACAGCTTCAATTTTCTCCAGACCTATCTGCGGGCCAAGGCCAGAAATGCCAGCGTCAGTGTGGATGAACAGGCACTGAATGTTGTGCCGGAACAAGACAGCTCGCTGTTTCAGAAGGGTGAAATAATGGCAGCCCAGATTCGGCAGGCGGACCGGCTGTATCACTCCATTGCGGAGGATATGCGGGTCTGCTTTCAGGGCCTGCGGAAATTTGTTGCGGGTGAAGAAGCCGCAGACCGACTGGACGAATCCTGCCTTCTGCCCATGGCTCTGGAAGTGCTGGGCACACCGGAACTTCCAACAGGAGTCCGGTATATCCAGACCCGAAAGCCGGGCGGTGAGGCGGCCGTTGTGGGCCGGGAAATGACCTTCGACAGCTACAAGAGCTTCATCTTGACAGACTTCTTCGAGGGTCTGCATTCCGGCCACTACCCCAGACAGTGCGAAGTCTGCAAAAAGTATTTTCTGATGAAATCTGCCCGGTGGCAGTATTACTGCGACGGCTGGTCGGGCCACCTGATCCGGGGCCATCGGGTTAGCTGTAGACAGTACGGCGAATGGCAGCGCAGCAAGGAATATGCCACCGAAAACCCTATCAAGGATCGGTGTACCCGCCGCTGCGGCTGTATCCGGGCAGAAAAATCCCGAGGCCTGATCTCCGCTGAATTTGCAGAAAAGGCAAAGATTCTGGCCCAGCGGCGCAGGGATAAAGCCACCCGGGACCCGGACTATGCCATGACGGATTACGAAACAGAAATGACGAAGGAGCGGCTTTATGCCGATGTAAAAAGGGGTTGTGAGGAGTGAAGGACTGGGAAAAACAGCTGAAAATCTATCAGCTCATACCGCCGCCCCCGAAGCTGCCGCTGCAGGAATATATCGTCCGGTATCTGGAAGGTTGGGACGACAAATACCTGAGCTGGTTTTTCCATGCGGCCGAGCCATTACTTAATCAGATGGCACAGGGACTGGTGGTGCGCTACGCCATGTACGGCTTCTTTCTTGATTTGAAGCAGGCCTGCGTGGAGGGCATTTTGAATGCGCTGCGGGACTACAATCCCGAAAAAGGCACTCCCCTTTGGTGGTATGCCAGGCAGTATCACATTCCCGATGCGGTGCACAATCTGGTTCGGCAGCTTCGTCCCGGCTTTTCGGTGCAGAGCAAGGACGAATATGATACCCTGCGGAAAGTCATGTGGATGTATCAGGATTTGCGGCAGAAGCAGGAGCCGAATCCCATAAAGCAGATTTCAGAAGAAACCGGACTTTCCGAAAAGAGGGTCAGCGAATACCTGCAGGCTGGCATGCGAAATATGTCTCTGGTTCCGATAGAAATGCAGGAAAACGGAGACGAGGACGGAGAAATCACCCATATTCCTGCCCCGGACTATTCTGCCGACCCTGCCCGGCAGCTGCTTCGTATGGAATGGGAAGAAAAACTGTTTGAGGCATTTGGAACCCTGAGTTACCGGGAACAGGATATTGTGGCCTCCCATCTGGGCTTCTGCCCCAAGTGTCTGAATACAAAAAATGCTGACGGCAGCAACCGTCAGCGGGAATATTTTGAAGACCTGGCAATCTTCTACGGCCTGACCCCAAAGGCGGCGGCAAAAGTCTACGACAAGGCCATTGAAAAGCTGAGGAAAGCACTTTGTCCTTGGGAAGAATTCGGGGAGGAAGATCAACTGGTCAGCAGTTCTATGGTATAAAACAAAAGCGGCGAGCATATGCCCGCCGCTTTCTCTGATTCATTTACACGAAATTGCCTGTTGGAGTTCTTCCTGCACTTCCCGCTCAAGCGCCATACCACTGGTAAAACCTAACTTGAAATAAGATTCACACTCAAAGCACTGAGCTCTGTAAATGGTGTCCACCAACTGCTCCACAAGCTTGTAGTGCGGCTCACTGAGCTGAGATTTCAGCAGTTCCATCATCTGCCCCACCTGGTGATTTGCCTCCCAGTAATCGGGATTAGAGGGGGTAATCAGATCCGGCGGGGAGTAATTCCCTCTGCAGAGAGCTTCCAGAATCATGATTGTTGCCCCCCTAGCTGTAAATAAGTTCGGCGTAAATGATTCCCCGCACTCTGGCGGCGATGTTGTTCATGGCGCTTACCCAGGCCATTGGATCAGAGGCCTTTAGCGCTTCTGTGATGCCCTCCTGCTCTTTGAACTGTCGGGTGAGCCCGCTCTTCCATGGCTTCGGCTGCCTCGCTGGTGTCTGCCAGATGGGCGTCCAGCGTGCATTTGGTGAGCATGTTGTAGTATTTTACTCTGTGGCGGCTCTTGAGAAATTCTCTCCGCCGCTGGCCCCAGATGCCGATGGGCCGCTTCTCCTGTGGCGGTAGTTTTACATCCGGCAGCAGATAATCTCCCTGCTGCGAATATGTGCCGCCCAATTCTTCAAATAATGATTTCATAACAAAACCTCCTTTGCTGCTCCTATCATAGCAAAGGAGGTTTCTTTTGACGAATGTACGGGAAATTATTTTATTTGCCAGAGTAATTTTCGCAGACGGATACCAAATATTCAAAACAACTGGATTTTGTTGAATTTAGAGATATTTTGTTGTATTATTATAATATGTTATTTTACAGGAGATAAAGAAATGGCTATCAAAAAGAATGAACTTTACAGCTCACTCTGGGCTAGTTGCGATAAACTCAGAGGCGGAATGGATGCATCTCAGTATAAGGACTACATCCTGACCCTTTTGTTTGTGAAATATGTCACCGATAAATTCAAAGGTGTGAAATATGCGGATATCACCGTCCCGGAGGGCGGTAGTTTTGACGATATGATTGCGCTGAAGGGCAGCAAAAATATCGGCGAAGGAATGGATAAGGTCATCGCTAAACTGGCAGAAGCCGGCAACAATAACCTCCGTGGTGTTATCGATAACGCCCATTTCAATGATGAAGCCAAACTTGGTAAAGGCAAGGAAATGGTCGACAAGCTCACCGGCCTGATCAGCATCTTCCAGCGTTCGGAATTTGACTTCCGGAATAACAAAGCAGGCGGCGATGATATCCTGGGTGATGCCTACGAGTATTTGATGCGCCATTTTGCTACGGAAAGCGGAAAGAGCAAGGGCCAGTTCTATACCCCTGCCGAAGTTTCCCGGATTCTTGCCAAGGTGATTGGTATCGACAAGATTGAAGATAACGGAGAAAACTATACTGTCTACGATCCTGCCTGCGGCTCCGGTTCCTTGCTGATCCGGGCAGCAGACGAAGCACCTTTTGATATTTCTATCTACGGACAGGAAAAAGAAGTTACCACGGCAGGCCTTGCCAAGATGAACCTGGTTCTGCACAATAAAGCTTACGGTGAAATCAAGGCAGGCAACACCTTCTCTGATCCCCAGTATTTTGAGGAAGGATCTGACAATGAAATTCTGAAACGCTTCAATTTTGCAGTGGCGAATCCCCCTTTTTCCTTAAAAAACTGGACAGACGGTTTGAAAGATTACGGCCGGTTTGATTTTTGTGTGGTTAGACCGCCCGAAAAGAACGGAGATTTTGCTTGGCTTCTGCATATCCTGAAGTCCCTGAAGTCCAACGGTAAGGCTGCCGTGATTCTGCCCCATGGCGTACTGTTCCGGGGTAACGCAGAAGCAGAAATTCGGAAAGTCATCATTGACAAGGGCTATATCAAGGGCATTATTGGCCTTCCTGCCAACCTGTTCTATGGTACCGGCATTCCTGCCTGCATCATTGTGATTGACAAGTCTGATGCAGATGAGCGGACCGGCATTTTTATGATTGATGCCAGCCATGACTTTATGAAGGACGGCAATAAGAACCGTCTGCGGGAGCAGGATATTTATAAAATTGTGACCACCTTTAACGAGCAGATTGAGGACGATCCCCAATATGCCCGTTTTGTCCCCAATGACGAGATTAAAAAGAAAAACGACTATAACCTGAATATTCCCCGGTATATCGACAGCTCTACCCCGGAGGATCTGCAGGATATCGAAGCACATCTCCACGGCGGCATTCCTGCAGCGGATGTGGATTCCATGGAGAAGTATTGGAACCTGTTTCCCGGACTGAAGGACAAGCTGTTCACTGTCCTGCGGGAGGGCTACTATCAGCTGAATCTGCCCAAGGACGAGGTTCGCAGTACCATTTATGCCGATGAAGCCTTTGCGGATTATGTTGGTCGGGTGGACGAGGCCTTCGATGCCTGGAGGCAGGAAGTGGATGAAGGCCTGCGGAACATTGACGAGCTGGTGGACTTGAAAACATATATTGTGGAACTGTCTCAGGCGCTGGTGTCGAAGTTTGAAGATCTGGAGCTGATCGATAAGTACGATGTTTATGAAGTCCTGCTTTCTTACTGGCAGCAGACCATGGCAGATGATATTTTTGTGCTGATTCAGGACGGTTACCTGGCCGGACGGGAAATCGAGTACGATGTGGAAGTTACCGAGAACAAGAAGGGTGAACGCAAGGAGAAAGTCAAGGGCTGGGACGGGAAGCTGATTCCCAAAGACCTGGTGGAAGCGGCTTTTTTTGCCCAGGAGCGCCGGAAAATTGACGAGGCCCAAGCAGTTGCGGAAGAAACCCAGAGCCAGCTGGAAGAGCTGACGGAAGAACAGACCGGAGAGGACGGAGTGCTGTCCGATTGCCTGAATGACAAGGATGCCGTGGATTCCAAGCAGGTATCTGCCAAACTGAAGGAGCTGAAGAGAAGCGCACCCAGAAGTGAGGAGTACCGGGTTTTGGCCCAGTATACAGATCTGAGCAAGGCAGTGAAGGATCAGGGAAAGCTGGTCAAGGAACTCAATGCGGAACTGGAAGAAAGTGTGAAGGCACGGTACGGCACGCTGACCGAGGCAGAGATCAAGGAACTGCTGGTGAACAGGAAGTGGTATTATACCCTTTTTGTCGGCATCAAGTCCCTCTATGTGACGACCTCCCACAATCTGGCAAACCGGATTGCAGAGCTGGCAGAACGGTACGAGGACACTCTGCCGAGCCTTACCGAAGAAGTGGAAGACTACGAGGCCAAGGTCAAGGCCCATCTGGAAAGGATGGGATTTGTATGGTAAAACCGGGATATAAGGAAACAGATGTTGGTGTCATTCCGGAGGATTGGGATGTTCTTACTCTAAATTCTATTTATAATATTACATCAAGTAAACGGGTTTTTCAGAGTCAATGGAGAACATCCGGTATTCCTTTTTATCGTGCACGAGAGATTGCTGTTATGGGTGATGGACAACCTGCCCCCGATGATTTATACATTTCAAAAGAACTCTATGATGAATATTCCAGGAAATATGGCACTATTAAAGAAAATGATGTTTTAATTACAGGTGTAGGCACACTGGGAAAAGTTTATGTTGTTAATAGGTCTGATAAATTTTATTTTAAGGACGGAAATATTATTTGGTTACAGTGGAAAGGAAATTTTTCATCAGCTTTTTTGAAGCAACTATATTTCACAACAACACTTACAGATCAAATATTTGGAAATGCGGGAGGAAGTACCGTACCCACATATACAATCACAAATGCCAAAGCAACGATGATTCCTGTGCCTACATTTGCGGAACAGCAAAAAATTGCGGAAGTGCTTTCGGATATGGATGGGCTGATTGCATCTCTGGAAAAGCTGATTTCCAAGAAAAAGGCCATCAAGCAGGGAGCTATGCAGGAACTTCTCACCGGTAAAAAGCACCTTCCGGGATTTACTGGGGACTGGCAACGTTTTAATTTAGTCCAACACTCTAAAATTAAGGCTAGAATCGGCTGGCAAGGATTAAAAAAGTCAGAATATTTAGATAGTGGCTTCGCTGTTCTAGTGACAGGGACAGATTTTACTAATGGAAAAGTTCAATGGGAAACTTGTCATTATGTTGATAAGGGACGATATAATCAAGATAAGAACATTCAGCTTAAAAACGGTGATATTTTAATTACAAAAGATGGTTCACTCGGAAAAACTGCCTTTGTTCAGGGATTAAACGAACCTGCTACACTCAATAGTGGAATATTTGTAGTGCGGCCTTTACAGGATACCTATAACCCACAGTTTGTGTATTATGTGTTGTCATCGTTTATTTTTGGAGAATTTCTTGAACAGCTGTCAGCTGGTTCAACGATTGTACACCTATATCAAAAGGATATTAACAAATTTGAATTTATGATTCCTCCAAATTTAGAAGAGCAACAAGCCATTGCATCCATTCTTTCCGACATGGATGCTGAAATTGAAGCCCTTGAGCAGAAGCTGGCCAAGTGCCGCCAGACCAAGCAGGGTATGATGCAGCAGCTCCTGACCGGTAAAATCAGATTGGTGTAAAGAAAAGAGGTTGTGCTAAATGCGGCTTACATATTTTACAGTCTCGAATTATCGCAGTATTACCAATGCATATAAAATTGATATGCATGACATCACTATTTTGATTGGAAAAAACAATGAGGGAAAGTCAAACTTAATCAAAGCATTAAATTTGGCTATGGATATTCTTCAGAATGTTCCAATTATGAAATTAAAGAAAGTTCCGCACCAACTGTATAGCTGGCGGGAAGATTTTCCAATTGAATTACAGGACAAGAAAAAGCTTAAACACAAAGATACTGATTTACGATTGGATTTTCGGTTGGATGATACGGAAATCACCGAGTTCCACGAAAGAGTTGGATCGATTATCAACGGTGAGCTTTCCGTCTTCATTAAAATCAAAGAAGATGAAAGCATATCTATTACTGTTCCTAAGAAAGGAAAAAATGCGACCGCATTAACAGGAAAACTAAATATTATTGCCTCCTTTATTATGCAGCACATCTTTATGCAGTACATACCGGCCATTCGATCCGAATCAGATGCCTATGATGTTATTGGCCGCCTTGTAGACGAAGAACTTCGTCAGACGGGAGATGAGAGATACAAAGAAGCGCAAAAATATATTGCTGAATATCAACAGGCGCAGCTTGCAAGTTTATCCCAACGTATTAAGGTGCCCTTGGCTGAATTTATGCCGAGTGTCAAATCTGTAAAACTGCACTTGTCTGATTCGATAAGTCCACGATATTTAAAAAGAAGGGTATTGTCAGTTGAAATTGATGATGGTGTAATGACAAATTTGTCCCAAAAGGGAGACGGTGTAAAGAGTCTGACCACAATGGCTATTTTAAGTCAGACGGATGCCAAAAATAGAATCGTGATTATAGACGAGCCAGAAGCTCATTTACATCCTGAAGCGGTCCATTATTTGAAGAAAGTATTGTTCAAGCTTGCAAAAGACAACCAGTTGGTTATTTCGACTCACGATCCTATTTTTGTTAACCGGCTCTCGATTGCTTCCAATATTATCGTTGAAAAAGGAGAAGCTAAGCCAGCACAGCGGATTGACCAGATTAGAAGATTACTTGGCGTAAGGACTGCAGATAATCTAATGTATTCCGATTATGTTGTGATCGTAGAAGGTCCCAGCGATAAAAATGTCATGGAAAAGTTCTTGCGGAGAGACCCTGCTTTAGCTGAGCTTTTGAACAACTCTTTTCTTACTGTGCGATCCATAGGAGGAGTAAATAATCTTCGCAGTGAAATTTACAATCTTGAACGCTATATGTGCAGTTATATAGCTGTTCTTGATAACGATGAGGCTGGAAAAGAAGCTGCCCGAGATGTGCAACAGCAGCTGGATATTGGAAGCGACCGATTCCGCTATTTCATGATAAACGGTCCTCGTTCCAAGAGTGAATTGGAGGACCTATATAAGCCTGATGCCTATAAGACTATGTTGAAACAGGATTTTGAAATTGATATTTCTACCCCATCATTTAAAAACAAAAGCAAAAAATGGTGTACAAGAATTGAAGAAATTGCCGCTGCTGCTGGTCGTGAGCTCTCCGAAGAAGAACTAAATAATATGAAAAAGACATTAAGTGAATCTGCCCGTGACGGGGGTGCAGAAGACTGGTTCTCTGACAAAGGGATACAGCTTCTAGATGCTATTAGTAGTGATATAAAATCTGATGTTTTTCGTCTTCTATCACGTCAATGAAGAATTTATGTACGGATAGAATTTTTAAAGGAGGGTACCTGTAATTGGAAAATTTAGATAAATTAGTGCGCCGCCTGTGCCAATATCCGAATGAAACGCCGTGGCTGGAATTTAAGCATAATAATTATATCCCTGATATGATTGGACAGGATATTAGTGCGTTAGCAAATGGTGCGGCAATGCACGAGAAGAATTGTGCATATATGCTATGGGGAATTGATGACGGTACCCATAAGATTGTAGGGACTGATTACGACCTGCAGAAATTGAAAAAGGGCAAACAGGAACTGGAAAACTGGCTGAGATCTTTGTTGTCCAGAAATGCGGAATTTGAATTTCACACTGTAAAAATGGATAATAAACAGGTTGGAGTGCTCATAATATATAGGGCAGTGAATCAGACAGTTATGTTTGAAAAAACTGACTATATTCGGGTGGGGAGTTACACGAAAAAATTGAATGAGTATCCTGCTTTACAAGCAAAACTTTGGGACAAAATCCGTAATTCCAAATTTGAAGACCGGTATGCTAAGTCTGATTTGGATATGGACTCGGCGCTTCGTTTCTTGGATTATTCTGCTTATTTTGACATCAACCATATACCTCAGCCTAGCGACAACAAAGGTATTGCCCACTATATGCTTGAAGAAGGCGTTATAGAGGAACAGGATAACGGACTCTATGCCATTACAAATATGGGGGCGATTCTTTTCTCAAAGCATTTGTCGGATTTTCAAAGAATTTCTCGCAAGGCTATTCGTGTTGTACAATACGAGGGCAACAATAAAATGAGTACGCTCAAAGATTTTACTGGGGACAAGGGATATGTCCTAGGCTTTGAGGGGTTAATTCAATTTATCGATGCGCTGATTCCGACGCAGGAAGTTATCAATGGAGCGTTAAGAGAAAAGAAATCAGCCTATCCGATTATTGCAATCAGAGAAGCTGTGGCCAATGCGTTGATTCATCAGGATTTTACGATTACTGGCACTGGCCCAGTTGTCGAAATTTTTAAAAATCGTATTGAAATTACAAATTCAGGTACACCTCTTGTTGATGTGTGGAGAATTATTGATAATCCACCTAAATCGAGAAATGAAAAATTGGCGGCATTGATGCGCCGTCTTAGAATGTGCGAAGAACTTGGAACTGGATGGGATAAAATTGTCATTTCCTGTGAATTATTCCAACTTCCAGCCCCTAAAATTGAAGTGTTTGAAGATAGCACAAGAGTTACATTATACTCTGAAATGCCTTTTTCCAACATTCCTCCAGAAGATAAACTTCGTGCCTGTTATTTGCATGCATGTATTAAACACGTACAAGGGGAGCAGGTAACCAATAGCTCTTTAAGAGAACGCTTCGGATTACCAACATCTTCCTCAGGAAGTGTTTCTAGATTAATAAGAGATGCTGTTGAATGTAAGATTATTAAACCATTAGATCCTACAACTGCGCCAAGGTATATGAAGTATATTCCTATATGGGCGTGATTTTAACTTGCTGGTAACTTGCTGACAAATTAATATGCAGATAAAAAAGAGATTTATTATGCAGTTATAGAGGTATATTGGCCGTGTATATAAATAAATGTGATTATATAAGTAAATATTTAACTTGCTAACAATATGCTGATTGCTTTTGTGTCTATAATTGAAACACTATAAATTAAAGATAGTAAGAGAATAATATAAAAATGTTGGTAAGACTATATGGGGCTAAAATTTGCTATATAATTTTCATTAGGTTCTACAAGACTGAAAAGATATAAGTATAAATGAAGTGCCTGCTGTATGTTTAAATCTCCAGTATAATATGAGGTATAAGGTGATAATGTAGCATGAGATGATAGTAAAAACGTTATAATTTATATATCTAATAGTAGAATTAGCAGACCATGACTTTATTTTTTGACATGAATGCTGAAGTTTCTGTACTAAAGTAGAAGAATCAAAATTGCTACTAGATCAAGGATGGTATAATTTAGCAGCTTCTAATAGGTAAAATTAGATTGGTGTAGAATAGAATGGATAAAAACATAAAAAAGATAATTTATATTTCTGGATTATTTTTAATTATTGGCGGAAAGGATATGCTGTTCACTTTATGGAGGGCTGTAGCACAAATATTTATGGCATTCTTTCCTATATTTAAAAATGTTGCAAAGCAAAAATTAGAAGACTATTTAACGTCTCCGTATTTTATTGTAAGTGTTATTATGGCGCTTGCTTCTACGGTAGGCATATGGTTTGGCCACAAAGGCGGTAAAATTCTATATACTGTCATATCGATTATCCTGCTTTTGATTAATTTATTCAGCATTCTCGCAAATGTAGTATAATCTTTTGGGATATAGCAAACAAGAATACCGCTGCACAAACAAAATTTTGATTAGTTGTGATATAAACAAATTGCTAAGAAGGTGGTACTATGTCTAACATTGGCGACAACGAACGCAAAACGCAAGATCGAGTAATTAAATTTTTCAGTGACAAACTCCACTATACATATCTTGGAAATCTGCAGGATCAGGTCAACACCAATATCATGCAGGACCGGCTGCTGAACTGGCTGACCGAAAAGCAGGGATACTCTGAGAAGCTGGCCCAGCGTGCAGTTGCCGAGCTTTCCAAAACTACCGGAAATCTGCAGCAGGGTCTGTATCACGCAAACAAAGAGGTATACTCCCTTCTGAAATACGGTGCCAAGGTCAAGGAAAGTGCCGAGCAGTCCGAAACCACCGTTTACTTTATCAATTTTCAAAATCCGGCTGCCAATGACTTCGCCATTGCCGAAGAGGTGACTGTGGTGGAGAAAAATGAAAAGCGCCCGGATCTGGTAATCTATGTCAACGGTATTGCGTTAGCGGTCATAGAGCTGAAGAAGAGCAGTGTTTCTGTTTCCAATGGTATCCGCCAGAACCTTACCAATCAGAGAGCCAACTTTATTGAGAAGTTTTTCACGACGATTCAGTTCTGTATGGCAGGAAACAACAGCGAAGGCCTGCGTTATGGTACTTTACTGACCCCGGAAAAGCACTATCTGGAGTGGAAAGCGGACGGCTTTACCCAGTTCCCGGAGGAGCGGGAAGATACGGATGTGAATATCGAGGAAGTTTGCAAATCCATTCCCAACAAGCTGGATATGCAGATTTATGCAATGTTCTACAAAAAGCGTTTCCTGGATCTAATTCACAACTTTGTGATCTTCGATAAGGGCTATAAGAAGGTCTGCCGTTACAACCAGTATTATGCAATCAAACGGGCACAGCATCGGCTGAATGATAAGCACAGAGGCGGTATTATCTGGCACACACAGGGCAGCGGAAAGAGCCTGACCATGGTGTGGCTGTCTAAGTGGATTCTTTCCAATAATCCCCACGCCAGAGTCCTGGTTGTCACGGACCGGGAGGAACTGGATGACCAGATTGAGAAGACTTTTATTGGCGTAGACGAGAAAATTGTCCGGACCAGAAGCGGTAAAGACCTGCTGGAACGCCTCAACGCTTACGATGATAATCTGATATGTTCCCTGATTCACAAATTTGGCAGACGGGGTAGCGAAAGCACCGACGGCGATTATGAAAAGTATATTGATGAGCTGAAAAAGGCTCTCCCCAAGGACTTTGTGGCTAAGGGCGACATAACGGTTTTTGTGGATGAATGTCACAGAACGCAGTCCGGAAAGCTCCATGATGCCATGCGGGCAATTTTACCTAATGCAATTTTTATCGGCTTTACCGGCACCCCCCTCCTGAAAAAAGATAAGAAAACCAGCCTGGAAACCTTCGGCGGCTATATCCACACCTACAAATTTAACGAAGGCGTCCGGGATAAGGTCGTGCTGGATCTGCGCTATGAAGCCAGAGATATTCCTCAGAATCTTACCTCCCAGGCAAGAGTAGATGCCTGGTTTGATGCTAAAACAGTCGGCCTGACGCCCAGAGCAAAAGCCAAACTGAAAGCCCGCTGGGGAAATATCCAGAAGGTTTTCTCTTCCAAATCCAGATTGGAGCAGATTGCCAATGACATTATTTTTGACTTTGGAACCAAAGCCCGCCTGATGGATGGAAACGGAAATGCCATTCTGGTGGCAGGATCGGTGTATTCTGCGTGCCGGTATTATGAGATTTTCCAGAGCAAGGGATTCAAAAAATGTGCTGTTATTTCCTCCTATACGCCCAATGTGGGAGATCTGCGGACGGACACTGTCAGCGAGGAAGAAGAAACAGAAACAGCAGAAAAATACAATATTTATCTGAAAATGATTGGAATTGATCCCAATGGGGATCAGAAACATATTGCAGGCAAAGTTGAGGAGTTTGAAAAGGAAGCAAAGAGAAAGTTTGTAGCAGAGCCTGCTAATATGAAGCTGTTGATTGTGGTAGACAAGCTTCTGACAGGCTTTGATGCCCCGCCATGTACCTATCTTTACATAGACAAGTCCATGCATGACCATGGGCTGTTTCAGGCAATCTGCCGTGTTAATCGGCTTGATGGCGAAAGCAAGGACTTTGGTTATATTGTTGACTATAAAGAACTCTTTGGCAATCTGGCTGATGCCATGAACAAGTATACTACTGGTGCATTTGAAGCCTACGATGCAGAAGATGTAGATGGCCTTTTGAAGGATCGTACTGAGGAATCCAAGAAATATTTTGAAGATACGCTGGAAGCGTTGGAAGAACTTTGCGAGGGTGTAGAAGCACCAAAGTCGGAACTGGAATATAATCACTATTTTTGCGGTGAAAGCGGCGTTGATACAGATCAGGATGAGGTATTTACACGCATCCGGGAGAAACTGTATAAGCTGGTTTCCCGCCTGGTTCGGGCATATGCAGAACTGAAATCCCGTATGGGTGAGGCTGGATATACAGAAGAAGAACAGCTTCGCATGGACCGCAAAGTGACATTTTATGTGGAACTGAAGGAAACTATTGGCAGATCCAGTGGAGATTTTATTGATCTGAAAGCCTATGAGCCGGGAATGCGGTATCTGGTTGATACCTATATTTCTGCAGAGGAGTCCAATACCATTGGTAATATGGAAGATTTCACGCTCCTGGATTTCATCCTTACGCAGGAGGGAAAACTGGAGGACGAATCTGATAAGAAAGGCCAGGATAGTGCAGCAGAAACCATTGAGAACAACATCCGAAAAAAAGTTGTTGAAAAAATGGTTATCAACCCGGCGTATTACGGAAAAATGTCTGCGATTTTGCAGCGGTTGATTGAAGATCGTAAAAAAGGCGTTATTCAGTATGGGCAGCTTTTGGATGCTTACATGGAACTTGCAAAAAAAGTGACAAATCCGGAAAAGAATTTCAGGTATCCAGAAAGCATTCGGTCCAGTGGCGCTAAGCGAGCATTGTATGACAACTGCGGTGAAGATGAAAAACTGGCCAATAAGCTGCATGATGCCGTAATGAAGTCTAAAATGGACGGTTTTCGGAATAACGCAGTCAAGGAAAATAAAATAAAATACGCTCTGTACAAAGTCCTGAGAGATGATGATGAAGTGGACCGTATTTATCAGATCGTCGTGGAACAAGAGGAATACTGATGCAGATTGTAGTAGCAAATATCCCAGTAGAAGTAGTTAAGAAAAATATCAAAAATATGCATCTGTATGTTCTGCCACCGGATGGTCATGTCCGTGCATCAGTGCCGATGACGCTTTCAGATGAAGCGATTACCATGTTTGTCAGGACCAAAATCAGCTGGGTTCGGAAACAACAGGAAAAATTTCAGAATCAGCCAAGACAGTCTGAGCGGGAATATGTGTCTGGAGAGACATTTTATCTTTGGGGAAAGCAATATTATTTGCAGGTTGAATACAGCTACCAGGGAAATTCCCTTGTTTTATCCGGTGATAAAGCAATCTTGACGGTTCGAAAAGAAAGTACCGTAAAACAGCGTGAGAATTTTGTGCATGAATGGTACCGCAGTCAGTTGAAGAAGAAAATTGGTCAGCTGTTGCCCAAGTGGGAAAAAATTACGGATTTACATCCCAGCGGTTGGCAGACGAAATACATGACTACCAAATGGGGCACATGTAATACGAAAACAAAGAAAATCTGGCTTAATCTGCAGCTTGCCAAAAAACCGGTGGAGTGTCTGGAGTATGTCATTCTCCATGAGCTGGCCCATCTTCGGGTAAAAAATCACGGCCCGGAATTTGTAGCAATTCTGGACCAGTATATGCCTTTTTGGAGAGATACAAAGAAATTACTAAATGATTCAACCTTGGATTATTTTGGTAACGAAAGATAATTTAAAGAGGGTGTGGGATAGATGAAGGGTTCAGAGGCAAAACTGGTCTCCTATATGCAGGGATCT
Organism: Oscillospiraceae bacterium; assembly: GCA_020025535.1. Classification (GTDB taxonomy): domain Bacteria; phylum Bacillota; class Clostridia; order Oscillospirales; family Oscillospiraceae; genus Faecousia. Next base: position 33,875 of record JAHHRY010000007.1, read on the forward strand.
GACAAACGATTTGTGATCCCGGTATATCAGCGGAACTATGACTGGCGGTTGGATAACTGCAAGCAATTATTTGACGATCTGGTAAAAATTATCAAGAAGAACCGTTCCAGCCATTTCTTTGGAAGTATTGTCTCAGTACATAACGAGGGCTCATTTAACGAGTTCCAGGTGATTGACGGACAGCAGCGGCTGACTACCATTTCGCTGCTGTTTCTGGCGATGTATAACCTGATGAAATCCGGGGCAGTGGTGCCGGCTCAGAAAAATCTGGCAGATAAGATTCTGAAAACTTATCTGATTGATGAGTGGCAGGAGGATGAAACCAGAATCAAGCTGAAACCCATTAAAAACGATCAAAAGGCGTTTGGCCTGCTGTTTCAGGATGCGGAGGACCATATTCCGGAATCCAATCTGACCATTAACTACAACTTTTTCTGCGACCAGATCAAAAAAGAGCGGATTACGGTGGACGAGCTGTACACTGCTATTACCCGACTGGAGATTATCAATATCACACTGAACCAGGAGGATAACCCTCAGCTGATCTTTGAGAGCCTCAACTCTACGGGACTTGCACTCAGCGAAGGTGATAAGATCCGCAATTTCATTCTGATGGGCCTGCCCGCCCGGGAACAAAACGAGTATTACGAAAAGTACTGGAATAAAATAGAAGTCTGCACGAAATATGATGTCAGTTCCTTTGTCCGGGACTATTTGAGTGTGAAACAGCTGGAAATCCCGGCTATCAGCAAGGTGTATGCCACTTTTAAAGCATATGTGGAAGAAGCCAGCCTCACAACAGAGCAGCTACTGCAGGATCTTTTGGGGTATGCCAAGCGGTATCAGATTCTTCTGAAGGGACAAACAGAGGACAGAGCACTCAATGCCTGTATCTACCGTCTGAATCGACTGGAAACCACTGTTACAAGACCTTTCTTTATGGAAGTTCTGCGGCTGCATGAAAAAGAAAACGGAAGTGTTCTGACATTGCAGCAGGTTCGTGAAATTTTCTTGTTTACTGAAAATTATCTGTTCCGGAGAATGATCTGCGATCTGCAGACCAACACCCTGAATAAAATTTTTCTGCTGCTCCACAGAGAAATTATCCGGTTTGATGGTTCTTCCGATAACTATGGAGAAAAGTTTAAGTATGCCCTGCTGTCCAAAAATGATCGGGGCAGATTCCCCAGAGATGACGAATTCACGGAAGCATTTTCTGCCCGCCAGATCTATCAGATGAACAGTAAGAATAAAATCTATATTTTTGAGCGCTTTGAAAATGCGGGGACGATTGAAGACAAGGATATTTATCGTCACTGTGATGAGGGCACTTATTCCATCGAGCATATTATGCCGCAGCATCTGACACCGGCCTGGGCAGAGGCTTTGGGGAATGATTATGAAGAAATTCACGAGCAGTGGCTGCATCGCATTGCTAACCTGACCCTGACTGCCTACAACTCCAAATACAGTAATAACTCGTTTGAAAATAAACGGGACCGGGAGGATGGCTTTGCTGCCAGCGGACTGCGGCTCAATACTTGGATTGCGGCTCAGAGTCAGTGGACCCTGACGGAGCTGAAAGCCCGAAATGACCTGCTAATGGAAAAAGCAGTAGGAATCTGGCCCGTTCCGGTCACAGACTACAAACCAGCAGAAAAACAGCTGGATTGCTATACACTGGAAGATGATGTGGATCTGAGTGGTCGTGAAATTATTCGCTTTGAGTATAAGAATACTTCGCAGCCGGTGACCAGTTGGATTGCCATGCAGGAACAAGTGCTGAAAATACTCCACGAAGAGGATGAATCAATTCTGTCTCAGCTGGCTCATGTCTGCAATCCCGATAATGAGCTCGATGTTTATGTCAGTGATAATCCTGCTGATTTACGTGGAGCACTGCAAATTGATGAAGGCATTTACCTGGAGAAAAATACCAGCACCACAACCAAGATTTCCATGCTTCGGAAATTCTTTAAGGCGTACAACGCCAACCCAGAAAGTCTGGTATTTTACCTGAAGGATCCCGGCGAGGAGAATACTACAGCCGAAGCAGGAACTCGGTATGAGTTACGCAGAAAATATTGGGCATTTGCTCTGGATTATATCCACGAGGCTCATGGAACAAACGGAACATTCCGGTATGTCGGTCCATCTAAAGAAAACTGGATTACCGGAGCTCTGGGAATCAGTGGATTCGGCATCTGTTGTGTGGCTAATTATGATCAGGCTAGAGTTGATCTGACATTGTCAAAATCAGACAAGGAGAAAAACAAGTCTGCATTTGATTACCTGCTGGCACATAAAACGCAGATCGAAGCGCAGCTGGGGACACAGGTGGAATGGCAACGCAGCGAGGACACAAAGGGGTCTTACATTGTTTACCGTCTTACCGGTGTGGGTATTGACCATGAAACAGACTGGATCCGTATGGCAAAATTCCATGCAGAGTGGAGCAAGAAATTCTTTGATGTATTTGTGCCGCTGCTGCAGCAGTGGAATCTGCAGTAATAAACTTTGTATAACAAATAAGGCTGAGATCCATATGAATCTCAGCCTTGGCAAATTTATGGCAAAAAAGAGCTAACCCTCGATTGAATCTCTGACTTTCAATCGAGGGTTAGCTCTGATGAATTTCCGGACTTCTCATATTACTGAGCCTCCTTCTATATGGAAACGATTTGTTTTTTTGTTCCTTTGTTGTGACTACAGAATACTATAGAAATCGGTGCTTTTCAATTGGCAGAGTCCTTAAAAAGCAGGGCTGAAAGTTAGAAAAAATGCGAATAGATAAGACCGAATAGAAATGATATGATAAGTATGTTGGGCAGCCTACAGACTGCCCATTTTTGACGAGAAACCGAAAACAGAAAAATATTACAGATGAGATACAGTATTGCTTAAACAGTATCTATGATATAGATTTTAACTGTGCAGTGTGTTATGATAAACAGGGAGATTTTTGGCGAAACGCAGTATATTTTGAATTATATGTTCTGACTTTGTCAAACCAGGTTAGTATGTTGGGTTGCTGAAAGCAACACTTATTAACTTTACGGAGGCTAAGAAAATGAGCGAAAGAAAATTCAAAAAAGAAACACTTGAAATGCTGGATATTATGATTCAGCATGCTGAGGCCGGTCCGTCTGGATTCTGGGTGGATGATTACGAAGGCTGCGGAAATCCGAGAATCTTTCCTGAGTTTGCAGAGGGCCTTAAAAAGGGCAGGCTGGTTCAAAAGCAACATTATATTTGTCCTTGGAATACTGCGGTCCTCTATGGTGAGGGACATGGCAATATCCACACAGGATGCTATTATAGCTGCTCATTTCGGGACGCCAGCGTTTTTCCTCCTCAGATGCTGCGGGCAATTCTTTTGCGGTTCAGAAAAAGAATGCTTTCAGGGGAATATGATAATTTGAAACATCTGAAGCCATTGCTTACGGAAAGTGAACAGACTTATATTGCGAAGCAACAGAAAGCTGAGAAAGAAAGACGGGAGCGTCAGTATACCCAAAAGCAGACTGAAAAGGCCAAAAGAGCAAAGGCATTGCTGAATAAATACGAAGGCGACAAGGATATTCAGGCCCTTATACAATGTCATTATGGGGAAAAAATCTCAGTGATTCATGAACATGAGATTATTGATTTTTCGCCTGACGGAATGAAAGACATTAAAAGCGGTCATCCACTTTCTTATGATGAGTATCTGGATATTCAGATTCGCTCTCAGGGAAAGGAACGGCCCTGGTTTGCCTTGTGCTATTATAATTTCCCCAATGAATTCAAGGGCTGCATCGAAATCAGGAACAATCAAAAAATTTGCTTCCAGAGGATATTTGTGACAGGAATGTATGCAGATGATTGTTCCTTTTTTGACGGGAAAGAAGATCATGTCTGGATGGATGAGGCTGGTTTTGAAAAATTTGAGGTGGGGGACTGTGTCTCGTTTTACGCAGATGTGTACCGATATGTGAAAACAGGGCATGGGAAAATCCTGGATTATGGCCTGTGTAATCCTCGGAACATAGAAAAGATCGAGGCATATCGCCTTCCAAGCGATAAGCAGATTGTAGCACAACAGATCGATGAGATCATCTGCGAAAACTGTTATTTGTCTGAACAGTGCAGTCGGCTGCATTGTATGCGCAACCCAAAAGAGCTCAGAGCGGTGCGAGATCAAATGATGAGTATGGTGAATAAGGAGTGATTGCGGTGAAAAAGGCCATTTTGCCAAGGTTGCTTGTTTTATCCCTTCTTTTAACGGGCTGCAGCAGTATGTTGGGGGCTGCCCGGGTGGAAACTTTACGGGGATGGTCATTCCAGTACAATGAAGGAACAGATGACTACAGCCTTTTCTTTGGTTTGAGGGATTGCAATGAGCGTGCAGTTTCTGCGGAGGTAGATGTAGACATCCGTATTGAAAATGACCAGGGCGAAGTAGTTTATTCTGCTACAAGATCGGTTACACCCGATGACTTTGGAACCTATACAAGTGAAGCAAGAGGCGAAGAATATCTTGCGGAGATTAGAATTCCAAGAAGGGATATCACTGCGGGAAAATCCGCCGATGGAAAGGTATATCTAACAGTTTATAAAGGAGATGCCCTGCGCTTCGATGAAGTGAACTGTGAGCCACTTTTCTGTCTCCCGATACAGGACATAAAACTGGAAGCGGCACAGCTGCCGGCTGAGATTCCGGTCCGGGACTATATGGGGGAGATTGCATCCAAAATTCAGATCGAAGATGTTTCCTATGTGTTTGAGAAAGAATATAGCCCTGTCCTGAAGATTACGGTTATTGGCACGAAAACAGAAGGCAATTCGGACTCTATCTATGATAGGGTCAGTTATAAGTTGTGCGACGAGGAAGGGTATGTGGTTGAAACCGGAGAGCTGTTTCTGGATTCTCTTAACAAGGGTGATAAATTTAAGGATGATTCCATTGTAATTTATGATATTGAACCGGGCAAAACATATACGATTACTTTTGCGGAATCGAAGATTTGAAGAAGCCATTGAGAGGCAGTACATACAGTATTGCCTCTCAATTTTATCAAAAAGTTTCTTAGAACAGAAGAAAATAGCATTTATATACACTTAAAGAATGGCCAAATAGTTTTAATTCCTTCTGCATTTAAAAATTCAGAATATTTATAGGGAAAAGTAGATATCCTGCGTCCCCCCTGCGCTTCGTGAAAAACACAATCGTGCCTGCAAACACGCTGGAACAAAATAGATTTACTTCAATCAGTGACTTTAAGAGATCTTTGTGTTGGGGGGCTGAAATTGAATTCGAATGGGAAGGAAAGCGTTATGGTATCTTTTCTCGTCTAAAGAAAACGGCGTCTTCTCCTACACAAATATTGATTTCTCAGTTTTGCATTGAAAACTATCAAAATACAGATAAATGGTGCGATACCCCCGACGAAGTCCTCGAATACATGGTCGGTTCTGACCGCCTGCGGGATGTGATCACACAGGTCACTGTATTGGATCGAACGGTTTAAGGATGAATGACGAAATGATATCTATGAATCCATATATGCCCCCCTGTAGAGAATGATTCTTTCCATAATGGTGATTTCTACGGAAAGCATTGCCAAGCCTCATGCACATAACACAGGTATCATTGCTGTGGTATTGTGGATTATGCTGGCCGTTTGGGTAGGGTACTGCATTATAGGTATCGATGTGGGCTGACACCCGGAGTGATTGGTATGTTTTTCTGGAAGGATCCTATCCGTTAAAACACCTACTGACAAACAAACCGAGACAGTGGATTTGCGCCCTGCCTCCACAACGAAAAAACCGGAATTCGTAAGAATCCCGGCCTTTTTATGCGTTTTTTGCGCTGCTTTCCACAAAGCAGTTCTGCACATATGTGATTAAGGTAAAAGAAAGCAGGCGGCTATCCCGGAAAAAGAAAGGCGCAGTTTTGTTTTCAGGGCGCTTTGCGTATGAGTTCCATTGGCTTTGAAGAGAAAAGCCTATATTTGTGCTACTCTGATAAATATGATTGGGTATGGATTTGTACGCGGCACTGTGATACAATGTCTCTGCACCTAAGTTAAAGAGCTAGGAGGGGAAATATGCGTTACATAGAATCTGTTGCAGAACTTAGAGAAAATATGACTACACTCGACCACTATCTGGAGCAGAAAAGAGAAAGTACATATTCTTTTGCGCTGAATCTTATCCGGAAGGGAACCTGTTTTGTGGCGTTGTCTACAAAGAATGGCTACCGTTTCTATCCCAGCAGATTTGTTGGATACGCAGAAAATACCAAGGAAAAGCATGAAAATAATGATACGAAGGATGGCCGCAAGACCAATCCTGTCATTTCTTCGCTGTTAGGCCAGAAAGTTGAGCCCAATCCCATGCTTGAAAAGGCATATCGGGATTATTGCGAAAAGCTGGGCTTTATTGCCAACGACAGGGGCACCTTTGGCGTAGAAAGAAAGTATTGGATGCTGTGACCTCTGATAGATAAAGAAAGTGGATTCAGCGGATCATTTGTGTGATTGTGGTACAGTGCGCTTTATGGCATCCGTTTCCGGACCGATGCCGGGAAACGTATTTACATGAGAGATTATCAAACGGGGCTGCATGGAACATGCTGCAGATTAGATGCATAAAATATGTACGCATCTGCCTGCGGCACCGGAATTTTGGGATGTTGATGAGCGCCCGAAGCACTCTGTTTCCGAACTTCCAAAGTCTGAGCAGAATACAGGAGATTCCACCGGCATTGAGAGCCTGGCTTCCAATGTGTACTTTCTGAATTGCCCAAAGGAGCAATGGAAGATATGCCCGCTGTCCCGGCATCAGACTTGCTTTTGCGCCGGCGAATCCATAAGTGCGGCTGCGTGGCATCACGTTCCTAAAGAAATCAAAAAGGCTCCCCCATGCAGTTTTTTCTGCATGGGGGAGCCTTTTCTGTTGCTGAGTTTTCGGGGCAGCCTGCGGTGCGGCACCGGAGCCGAAGAATCTCTGGCGGTTCTTCTGCGGGGACAGCGACCCAAAGGACACCCCTGAAACGCTTAACGGGAGTCCTGACCGTCGCTCGGACTTTCCTTTTTCAGCAGATGCGGATAGGCCAGATCCATGCCGATGGCACCGAGGGGAGCGGTTATCAGAATGGACAGCACGGCAACCGACAAAACCAGTTTTCCGCAGGGGAGTCCCATGGAAAGAGGTACAGAACCGATAGCCGCCTGAACGGTAGCTTTCGGCAGGTAAGCAATCACACAGTAGAGACGCTCTTTAAAGTCCAGACGGGTACCCAGCAGGCAAAGCCATACGCCTATGGAACGGAACGTAAGACCCAGCAGGATCATCCACACCGCTTCAAGGCCGGCGTCCAGCGTATAGCGGATATCCACCGCGGCGCCTACCAGGACAAAGAGAATCAGCTCTGCAGCCAGCCAAAGCTTTCCGTATTTTTCCCGCAGCCGCTGCGCCACCGAGGGGACACTCCGCATGGCGATTACCAGAGACATACTCATAATGGCCAGCAGACCGGAGAAGGGGACGGTTCCTTCCAGCCATTCCTCCACCGTCAGAAGGAAAAAGGAAATACCCAGTATGATGATGACCTTGGTGCTGTTCCGGATCAGCTCGTGGTGTGCATAATACAGCTCAAACAGCCGGGAAAGGAACAGACCTACCAGCGCGCCTGTCAGCAGGCCCAGCAGAATGGAAATCGGAATTTTTGCCAGGGCCAGCATATGAACGCCGTTTCCCTGTGCCATTCCCAGAAAGGTGGTAAAAAGCACGATTACGAAAACGTCATCCAGCGAAGCACCTGCCAGAATGAGCTGGGGGATTTTCTTTTCCGTGCCCCAGTTCTGCTCCATCAGGGTCACCATACGGGGCACGACCACGGCGGGGGAAACGGCGCCCAGCACGGCACCCATCACTGCTGCCTCAATCCGGTTGATGCCCAAAATGGCCGGAGCAAAAAGAACGAAAGCGGAAATTTCAAAGAGGGCAGGCAGAAACGACATACATATGGCGGGACGGCCCACTTTTTTCAGATCGTCCAGATTCAGGGACAGACCCGCTTTGATGAGGATAATGACCAGTGCAAATTTTCTCAGTTCGGCGGAAATGCCCAGAATGGAACTGTCCAGCAGATCCAGAACGTATGGCCCCAGCAGGATGCCGGTGACCAGCATTCCGATGATCCGCGGAAGGTGAATTCTGCGGCAGATTGCAGCAGTGGAGAGTCCTACCAGAAAAACTAAAGACAAAGAAAATAACATGATTTCCTCCTTTTGGGCGCAAAAAAGCCGATAACTTCTGCGCCTTAAAAATCACAGAAGTCATCAGCTGATTCAGCGGTTCAGGTTTCCCTAGGGAGAACTTCATTCCCGAGGACACATTATATCTGCCGAAGGAATAAAAATCAAGAGATACGCACGAAGAATTTCTGCGTTGCGTCAGGAAAGACCGGGAAACAGGCATTTTTGCCGCGGAAAGCAAAGGATAGCCCGCTGCCGTTCGGGGTCGCCGGACAGCGGGCATAAAATTCTCCTGAATCCGTATTTTGGGGGATGGACAAACGGGAAAAAGTATGCAATAATGAGAAAGAATAAGGGTGTGTCCGGATCGGCTCCTTTGGGAGCGCAGATTTGAAGGAAAACTGCCGAGAAAGTTCTGTATAGGGACTTTCTCGGCATTTTTATATGGGAGGTTCCGTATGTATTTGATGATCGATAATTTTGACTCGTTTGTCTATAATCTGGCCTGCTATATGCAGGAGAGAGGGGCGCAGGTGCGCCTTGTACGCAGCGACCGGATCCGTGCGGAGGATTTGGAAGCGCTGCTGAAAGAAGGTGCGGAAGAAAGGCTGGAAGGGCTTATCCTGTCTCCCGGCCCCAAAAGCCCGCAGGACTGCGGAAACTGCAGGGAGATCCTGCTGCGTGCCGCCGGACGGGTTCCGGTCCTTGGGGTGTGTCTGGGACACCAGATCATCGGAAGCGTGTACGGCGCGGAGGTTTGCAAGGGAAAGCGGCCCATGCATGGAAAAATCAGCAGGATTGAGACAAACGGAAGGAACCTGTTTGCAGGGCTTCCCGGCTCGTTCCGGGTGACCCGCTACCACTCTCTGGTGGTGAGCGACCGGGGCTTTCCCGATTGCCTGGAGGTGGATGCCCGGGCGGAGGATGGGACAATTATGGCGCTGCATCACAAAAGTTTGCCGATTTACGGCGTGCAGTTCCATCCGGAGGCGGTGCTGACGGAGTACGGCCATGAGCTGCTGGAGAATTTTATGCGGATATGCGAACAATGGGGGAAGAGCCATGAAAACAGTCATTCGTAAGCTGGATATTTACAAAGAAGCGGCAGCGATTTTTGAATGCTGCCAGAATGAGAAGATGGCGGCATTTCTGGATTCGTCTCTGGAGGGAGAGACCGGGCGGTACAGCGTGATTGGTCTGGACCCCTATCTGATCCTGACGGAGGACGAGGGAGTTTTTTACCGCAATGGAGAGCCGCAGAAAGAAAGCTTTCTTCAGGGGCTGAACCAGGCACTGGAAAGCGCAAGAGAGGACAATCCGACGTCGCTTCCGCTGATTTCGGGAGCGCTGGGATATTTTTCCTATGACTTCGGAAGAAAGTTTGAGCACATCTCTACACGCCACCCCAGAAAACTGCGGGTGCCGGATGCGGTGTTTGCCTTTTACGATGTTCTCATTATCGAAGACAAGACGGAAAAGGCCCTTTATCTCACAGCCCGGGGAGAAAAACGCCCCCCGGAGCAGGCGTTTCGGGAGGTGGAAGCGGAGATTCGTCAGTGCCGGGAGACGGTACAGCCGGAAAGACATCCGGGACTGGCACCCTTTACGCCGAATTTCGAGAAGGAGGACTACAAGGCTGCCATTGACCGGGTGATCTCCTATATCGTGGAGGGGGACATCTATATTGCCAATATGACCCAGCAGCTGACGGTGAAAAGCGGCAGGACACCCTATGAGGTCTACCGCTATCTGCGTACCTATAATCCCGCACCTTTCAGCGCCTTTTTCCAATACGGAGATTTTCAGGTGATCTGCTCCTCACCGGAGCGGTTCCTGCAGGTCAAAGACGGAAAGGTAGAGACAAGACCCATCAAGGGCACCCGGAAGCGGGGCAGGACTGCCAAGGAAGACGAAGCCCTTCGCAAAGAGCTTGAAAACTCCGAGAAGGATCACAGCGAGCTGCTGATGATCGTGGATCTGGAGCGGAACGACCTGAATCATGTCTGTCAGCCGGGAACCGTGGAGGTAACGGAGCATTTTGCCGTGGAGACCTATGCCACGGTGTTTCATCTGGTTACCACCATCGTGGGCAGGCTTGGGCAGGAATGCACGCCGGGTGCCCTGATGGAAGCGGCTTTCCCCGGAGGCTCCATCACCGGTGCACCTAAGATACGGGCAATGGAAATTATTGACGAACTGGAACATGACCGCCGGAATCTGTATACCGGCTCTTTGGGATATTTTTCTCTGAACGGGGACTGTGATCTGAATATCATCATCCGTACCGCTGTCCATCAGGACGGACAGTATACGCTGGGCGTGGGCGGCGGTATTACCTGTGAGTCGGAGCCGGAATTTGAGTATGAAGAGACCCTTCAAAAGGCAAAGGCTCTTTTGGAGGCCATGTGGGAGGAAAGATAATGTTTACACCGGACGACGGGTATTATTTTGGTTTGGGAGCCTTTGAGACCATCGCACTGGAGGAGGGAAGACCGCAGTTTCTCCGGGAGCATCTGCAGAGACTGGAGACGGCACTGAAATTTTTCTCTCTCCCGGTTTCCGTGGAACAGATCCGGGAGGCGGTGGAAGAAGCCCTGTCCCGGCAGGAGGCAAGACAGGGCCGCAGAGCACTGAAGGTGGCGGTTTCCCGGGAGAATCTGCTGGTTACCACCCGGGAAAATCCCTATTGCCGGGAGGACTATCTTCAGGGCTTCGACACAGATTATTCTGCCATCCGGCGCAACGAGACATCTCCTTTTTCCTATCATAAGACGCTGAACTGCGGGGACGGAATCTGGGAGAAGCGGCGGGCTGCGGCAGCCGGAATCCGGGAGCCGATTTTCCTGAATACCCGGGGACAGATTGCCGAAGGCGCGACGACCAACGTGTTTTTTATCCGGGAAGGCAGGCTGGTGACGCCGCCTCTTTCCTGTGGAATGCTTCCGGGCATTCTGCGAGCCTATCTCTGCCGAATCTATGAGACAGAAGAAAAAATCGTGCTGCCGGAAGAGGTTGCGGAGTATGAGGAGATGTTTGTGACCAATTCCCTGCTGGGTATCATGCCGGTGCGGCGGCTTGGACAGCATACGTTTTCCGGTATGGAGAGGGGACTGGCGCTGGCCCGTATGTTTTTTGACAGTCATCCCGGGGAAGAGGTGTAATAGGATGGCAGAGACGGTTTCCGGTACCGCTCCCGGAAAAATGCTGGTGGAGCGGACAAGCCAGACCGACAGCACCCGGGTGCAGATCGGAGAAGCCCGGATCGGCGGCGGGGGTTTTTCTTTCCTTGCAGGTCTGAGAAAGGCATGGAACGAGGAAAACATAAAGAATCTGAAGCAAACAGGCGCTGCCTGCATCTGGGCGGAAGAAACGGACGACCGGAATCCCGGGGAAGAACGTCTGAGCCTGCTGACGGCGGCAGGAAAAAAAGCCGGTCTGCCGGTGATTGCCTCTGTTTCTTCCATTCGGGCGCTGCCGCTTCTGGAAAAGGCGGATGCCGTTTTGACAGAGGGACGGAGTATGCAGGATTATGAGTTGCTCCGAGCATTGGGCAGACTCAGAAAACCGGTGATTCTCACAAGGAATGCAGGCAGCACGCCGGAGGAGCTGCTTATGGCCGGGGAGTACCTGCTGAGCGGCGGCAACGGGCAGGTGATTTTCTGCGAGCAGGGAACCCGTACCTTTTCTTCTCCCACCGGGAGAAGTCTGGATCTGACGGTAGCTCTGTGGCTTCGCAGCCGGACGCACCTGCCGATTATTGTGGATCCCGGTCCCACCGTACAGACGGAGGAGGCACTCAGCGCGATGATTCTGGCGGCTGCGGCAGCGGGAGTGGACGGAGTGATGTTCCGGCTGGGAACGGAGGGAGACGTACCGGGGCTTTCGCCGGAGACCTTCCGGCGGACGGCGGAGCACACGCAGGCACTGCTTGCGGCGCTGGGCAGGCCGGATGTGCCGCACCCGGATGACGGACGGCTTCGTGAGAGCGCCGGGGCGCCGGTGGCTGCCTGCGAACAGGAGGCAGAAAAGCATACGCGGGCAAGCACTTTGGCGGTTTGAAATGGAACGCCTGAGCTGTCGGAAGTGACCCGGAGTTCCTACCCGCCCCCGGCAACTGAAAAAAGTCCTGAAATCATAGGATTTCAGGACTTTTTCTTTTCTGAGCGCATAGGAATCTTTGAAAGGCTGTTTTTTGAATCAGACCGGAGGCCAGCGGCAGTTCCGTGCAGAGAATGCCGCCTTGTCAGCGATACAAAAATAGCACTGAAATTTCTACAAATTATAAAAGAGAAGATGTGTTTTTTGTGTTGCAAAATGTATTTAACGATGATAGAATGACCGTGGGTGATGTAAACTTGTTGAAAAAGCCAACCAATCTGCGCTGGAAGCTGCCGCTGTTTTTGCTGTGCGGCGGATTTCTGCTGACTTGGGCTCTGTGCTGCTTTCCTTGTCCTATCCGGCATCTGACGGGAATTCCCTGCCCGGGCTGCGGTATGGGCAGAGCGTGGTATGCTGCACTTCACTTGAATTTCCGGAAAGCATTTGCCTGTCATCCTGCATTTTGGGCTGTTCCCGTGATTGCGGTGTTTCTGCTGTACGACTGTAAATTGTTCTCCAAAAAGAGAACCAACACCCTTGTTTTGACAGGTGTTCTGCTTGTGGTCGCTGTCAGTTATGTGATTCGTCTGATTATGTATTTTAATGGGGCCTTGGCCCTTTAAAATGAGTCCCTACCAATAAAAGGAGAGAGTATTTATGTATTGTAAAAATTGTGGTAACCCTATGGACCCGAATGCCTCTGTATGTGTAAAGTGCGGCTGTGCAGCCAACAATGGCGGCAACTTCTGCGCAAACTGCGGTCAGCCTGTTGCTCCCGGTGCCGTGTTCTGCACTTCCTGTGGCGCAAGTATGACTCCTGTTGCCCCTGCTGAGGCAAAGAGCAAGATGGTTGCCGGCCTGCTGGGTATTCTGGTGGGTGCTTTGGGCGTCCATAATTTCTATCTGGGTTACACCAGTAAGGCTGTCGTGCAGCTTCTGCTTACTGTTCTGAGCTGCGGTGTCCTGGGCGCTGTAAGCTCCATCTGGGGCCTGGTTGAGGGCATTATGATCCTGACCGGCAATATCAAGACGGACGGAAAGGGCAATCCTCTGAAGGATTGATCTTTGGCTGCAGTGATGTCTGCGGCTGAGGGAAAGATACATATGCGCCGCCGGTAAAGGGAGTTTGAAAATCTGCGGCAGCTGTGGATACCTTTCCGCTTTCGGAATATTACAATATATTTAGACAGCCCCCCGGTTTCTGCCGAAACAGAGACCGGGGGCTAAAAAAGCCATCTGCCCGGACAGGCAGATGGCTTTTTTGTTCTGCGGGAATCCGGCTGTACCGGAAAACGGGGAACGGTATCAGTACTTGCCGCCTCCGCCGCCATGACTGGTGCCGGAGGAGCTGGTATGCGTGCTCGAGCCGGAACGGGAGTAAGAGCCGGAGCTGCCGCCTCCGCCGGTATCCTTGGGCCTTGCACGGCGGTCAACCGTATGGTAGAGGAAAAGGTCGCTCTTCTCATCGATCCGTGTACTGCCGGCGCGAATATAGCTGTTGGCAGAGGACTGGGAACGGACGCTTGTCAGCTGGCTCTTCATGGAGCCTACCACAATGAAGGCAATCACAAAGCCCACCACCAGAGAAATGGGAATCCATTTCAGGGACAGAGGCTTCATGGGGAGATGTCCGTAATCATAGGGCTCTCCTGTCAGGGCCTGACGGATGAATTTATCGCACTGATCGGCAAAGATATTGAAGGCCTTGGCGTAGTTTTCTTTCTTCAGGGAAGGCAGAAAACGCTCGGACATATAGTCGAGGCCTGCGTCCGTCACCGCACGGATACCGAAGCCGGTAGTGGAAACATACCAGTCCCGGGTAGTGGGGCACAGCAGCAGGAGAATGCCGTCCCGGCTGCTGCCAAAGCCATAGCCGCTGTAGTCGAAGAAATCATCCGCGACATCTCTGGGCAATTTGCCACCCAGATCCTTGACGGTGAGGATGACGATGTCCACCTGATGCTTTTCACTGATTTTATCCAGTTTTTCCAGCAGCTTTTCGGACTCGCGGGTGCCTAAAACCCCGGCTCCATCCACAAGACGGGGAGGTTTTGTATCGGCTGCCCGTGCGGGAATCAGGGCTGCCGCACACAGCACGATCATGAGGAACAACGCAAAGAAACGCTTTTTCATATTCTGTCCCTCCCTAAATCAGGCCGATCAGCCGCAGCAGCCACGCGGCACCGTAAACAATCGCGCCGCACAGGGCGGTCAGGCCGACAGTCCACTGTGCTGCCAGCTTCTTGTCCACGGGCAGGTTGCCCACGAACTTGCCCGTCTGACCATTCATGGCAAAGGTGTATTTCTGACCGTTCCAGGTGGTATTCAGCAGCCAGACAGGGTAAAGGGCATACTTGGCCTTGCTGTTTTGCAGAGAGATGCTGGTGGTTACCGGTACGGCGGTGGTATAGCCGCTCACGCTGTTGGCGAAGGACTGCACCGTGCTCTTCCGGATTCGTTCGTTGGCGCGGCTGATGCTTTCGTTTGCGTCTACGTCATATTTATCCGCCAGATAACCTGCCAGATAGGCAGTCTGGAAATCCTTTGCTTCCTTAAAATCAAACGGCTCAAGAGATTCCATCAAATCGTCCGCCATTTTGACGGAGCCGTCCACGGGCACATGATTAAAGCCAATCTGGCCGCCCCGTTTGACGGAGAAGTACTTGGTTTCCGTGTAGATATAATTGCTGTCGCTCCAGCTGCGGACCCGGGTGGCTCTGTAGAGGATTCTGGCATTTACGTCTGCGTCAAACAGCCAGAAGGGGACATACACGCCCTTGACCTCATCCAGATGGTGCTTCTCTTTGAAAACTTTGGGAAGCAGCCGTTTTCCGCACAGATGCTTTGCAAAGCTGTCTGTGGCGGCTTTTTTATCCAGCCTGAAAGGAATCACATAATCCGGCCGCAGGTCGCCCGAGAGCTGTCCTTTCATCACAACGGGGCTGTCACAGAAGGGACAGGACGTTGCGGCGGTATTTTCGTCCACCACAATTTCGCCGCCGCAGGAATTGCAGATATAGGTACGAAGGCCCTCTGCTTCCCCCTCCTGCCATTCGCTTCCGGGCCGGTTTTCCCATGTCATTTCATCCGGCTGCCCGTCGTTTAAATCGGCATCGTAGTTTTTCAGGGTGTCCATTTCAAATTCCGTGTCGCAATAGGGACACTTCATCTTTTGCAGCTCACTGTCGAAAGTGATTGCGCCGCCGCAGCACGGACACTTGTATTCAAGTAATGTTGCCATGTCCACGTATCCTCTTTATGTCGTTATTTCTTTCACCCGTCGGAACTCCGGTAAAGAAATCCGTGCAGCGGCTCACCGGCTGCCGGCCCGTTTCCCGGAAAGAGCGGGCGAATGCGTCCGGACCGGTGGCCTGCTCAGGGCTGCCGATCCTCTGGGGACATCATATTAAATTCCTGAGTGTTCTTATTCCTTATCGCTGTCGTCAAACGGGTCGCCGCATTCGGGACAGAACTTGGGAGGATGCGTCGGGTCTTCCGGCTGCCATCCGCACTTGTCACAGCGGTAGAGAGGGGCGTCTGCAGGTTTTCTGGCGCCGCAGTTCTGACAGAACTTGCCCTGATTTACAGAACCGCAGGAGCAGGTCCAGCCGCTGACTTCCGGTCTTCTGGCACCGCACTGCGGGCAGAACCTGCCGGTGGCAATGGTGCCGCAGGAGCATTTCCAGCTGTCGGCCTGTACGGGTTCCGGCTTTTTGCTGCCGCAATTCTGGCAGAACTTTCCGGAGACGATGGTGCCGCAGGAACACTTCCAGGTGTTCTGCTGCTGAGGTGCCTGCTGTGCCGCCTGCATGGCAGCCTGCTGCTGTGCGGTCTGCTGTGCAAAGAGGTTCTGCACGGTGCCGCCGCCGGCGTTCATAGCCATGCCCATGCCCAGGAATCCGTTCATGGCACCGTTGCGGTTGGAGGCGGCAGCCTTCATGGCATCGGCCTGTGCGCCTACCAGCGTGCCTGCAGCCATGCCCGGATTGCTCATGAAAGCGGAACGCTGTGCCTGCTTGATCAGCTCGGCGTCCTCGGGAGGCAGGGTGACGGAGCCCAGAGCAACGGATACCATCTTGAGGCCGCGTTCTTTCCACAGCTTGGAAAGCTCCTCGCTCATGGCCTTCTGCAATTCCTCGTTGTGGGTTATAATCTCATTCGGGCGCAGCTCCAGTGCGGACAGCTTGCCGAATGCCTGCTGCAGAGCACCGATAAACTCTCCTTTCAGCATACTGTCCAGACCGTTGGTCTCCCGGGTGAAACGATCGGTCACGTTATTGCAGACCTTGACGTAGAACAGGGGCGGGTTTTCGATCTGATAAGAGTACACACCGGAGCAGCGGATGGAAACGTCGATGTCCAGATTGATTTTGTGATCCACCACACGGAAGGGAACAGGATTCGGCGTGCCGAACTTGTTGTCAAACAGCTCCTTGGTGTTGATGTAATACACTCTCTGGTCGTTGCCGACGTCTCCGCCGTAGGTGAAGCGCTTGCCGACTGTTTTGAAGGTTTCCAGGATACCGGTACCCAGAGGGCCGGTGAAAAGGCTGGGCTCGGAAGAGGTATCGTAGGTGAAGCAACCCGGCTCCGCACAGATTTCGACGACCTTGCCATGCTCCACGATCAGCATACACTGACCGTCTGCAACGGCGATACCGGAGCCGTTGGAAATGACGTTATCATGTCCCTTGGTGTTGGAAGAACGCTTGCCGGTGACTTTGTGGCCTCTGGTGACAAGCAGGTCGTTGGACATGGAATCGCAGTAAAAGTACTCCTTCCACTGATCGGCCATGGTGCCGCCAAAGGAACTGATTGCTGCTTTAATGAGTCCCATAGTGTATCTCCTTTGCGTTTTATGTTTATAAAAAAGGTTTTCTATTCATTTTATGCATGAATAATATACGCACACAATTATACTTATTTTCCGCTTCAATGTCAACGAATGAAAAGAAATTTTGTGGCAGCTGAATTTCTATGCAATGCAAAATGCATAGAATGGGCATTCCTTACAGGTTACATAATACCACAATATATTGTGGTGCATTTTGACGATAACAACAAAATAAAGGAAAATGGTGTTGACTTTTGGAATCCGACTATATATACTGAGCACTAGAACGGCCACGGGAGGGAACGGAAATGCACATTGCCGCCATACAGAAAACCACACTGCTGGATTATCCAGGAAAACTGGCGTGTACGGTATTTTTGCCGGGCTGTAATCTGCGATGCCCTTTCTGCCACAATGCGGGGCTGGTTCTGCCGGAGCAGCTCCGGCAGGAACGGAAAGAAATCACGCAGGAAGAACTGCTAGAGTTCCTTTCCCGGAGGAAGGGAAAGCTGGACGGTGTCTGTATTTCAGGCGGGGAGCCTACCCTGTACGACGACCTGCCGGAGCTGATTCGCGCGGTTCGCAAAATGGGTTTTCTGGTTAAGCTGGACACCAATGGCACCAATCCTCAAATGCTGGAAGCTCTGATGGATGAGAGGCTTCTGGATTACGTGGCCATGGACATTAAGAACAGTCCTGAGCGGTACAGGGAAACCTGCGGCGGTGTGGACGTACTGGAGCAGGTACAAAAAAGCGCGGCGCTTCTGATGGCGGGAAATGTGGAATACGAGTTCCGCACAACCGTAGCCGGACCGCTGCATACAGTGGAATCCGTTGCCCGGATCGGGCACTGGCTCAGGGGAGCGAAACAGTATTACCTCCAGGCCTTTGTGGATTCCGGAAACTTAGTAGGGCAGGGAATCTTCCCTCTGACAGAAACGGAAATACAGGCACTGCGTCAGGCGGTGCTTGCCGATATACCGAATACCCGGATTCGGGGCATCCAGTAAGGAGCGTATCATATGTATAAAGTAACAAAAAGAGACGGCAGAATTGTGGATTTTGAAATCAACCGAATTGCCAGCGCCATTACCAAAGCTTTTGAAGCTACCCAGATTCCCTACAATCCAGATATTATCCATATGCTTTCCCTGCAGGTCACAGCAGACTATGCCGGCAAGGTGGTGGATGGTGCCATTGCGGTGGAAACTATTCAGGACAGTGTGGAGGCGGTTCTGCAGCGTGCCGGCTATGCCGATGTGGCAAAGGCCTATATCCTCTACCGAAAGAACCGGGAGAAGCTTCGCTCCATGAGCTCCACCATTCTGGACTATAAGGGACTGGTGGACGGTTACCTGAAGGTTTCCGACTGGCGTGTCAAGGAAAACTCCACCGTCACCTATTCCGTGGGCGGTCTGATTCTGTCCAATTCCGGCGCAATTACCGCCAATTACTGGCTCAGCGAAATCTACGACGAGGAAATCGCCAACGCGCACCGGAATGCAGACATCCATATCCACGACCTGTCCATGCTCACTGGCTACTGTGCCGGCTGGAGCCTCAAGCAGTTGATTCTGGACGGCCTCGGCGGCGTCCCCGGTAAAATCACCTCTGCTCCTGCCAAACATCTGGCAACGCTGTGCAACCAGATGGTCAATTTTTTGGGTATCATGCAGAACGAATGGGCAGGCGCACAGGCATTTTCCAGCTTCGACACCTATCTGGCGCCCTTTGTGAAGTCGGATAACCTGTCCTATGAAGAAGTGAAGCACTGCATCGAAAGCTTCATTTACGGTGTCAACACCCCCAGCCGCTGGGGTACGCAGGCACCTTTCTCCAACATCACGCTGGACTGGACGGTTCCTGCCGATCTGGCCAATCAGCCCTGCATCGTCGGCGGCAAGCCCCAGGACTTTACTTACGGCGACTGCAAAAAGGAGATGGATATGGTCAACCGTGCCTTCATCGAAGTTATGATCGAGGGCGACGCCAACGGCAGAGGCTTCCAGTATCCCATCCCCACCTACTCCATCACCAAAGATTTCGACTGGAGCGAAACCGAGAACAACAAGCTCCTGTTTGAAATGACTTCCAAGTACGGTACGCCCTACTTCTCCAACTACATCAATTCCGATATGGAGCCTTCCGATGTGCGGAGTATGTGCTGCCGTCTGCGTCTTGACCTGCGGGAGCTGCGGAAGAAGAGCGGCGGTTATTTCGGAAGCGGCGAGTCCACCGGTTCCATCGGCGTGGTCACTATCAACCTGCCCCGGATTGCTTACCTTGCCAAAGATGAGGAGGATTTCTTCCATCGTCTGGACCGGATGATGGACATTGCCGCCCGCAGCCTGAAAATCAAACGTACCACCGTGGAAAAGCTGCTGGAAGAGGGACTGTATCCTTATACCAAACGGTACCTGGGCGGCTTCGGCAATCACTTCTCTACCATCGGCATTGTGGGCATGAACGAGGCGGGACTGAACGCCAAGTGGATCGGCAAGGACCTGACCCACAGAGAAACCCAGGATTTTGCAGTGCGTGTGCTGAACCACATGAGAGAGCGGCTGTCCGATTATCAGGAAGAGTACGAGGACCTGTACAATCTGGAGGCAACGCCTGCCGAATCCACGGCTTACCGTCTTGCCAAGCACGACAAGAAGCACTATCCCGACATCATCACCGCCCATGAGGGGGCGACTCCCTACTATACAAACTCCTCGCATCTGCCGGTCGGCTATACGGATGATGTGTTTGAGGCACTGGATATTCAGGACAGACTCCAGACCCTTTACACCAGCGGAACGGTGTTCCACACCTTCCTGGGTGAAAAACTGCCTGACTGGAAGGCGGCTGCAGCTCTGGTACGGAAGATTGCCGAGAACTACGAGCTGCCCTACTACACCCTGTCTCCTACCTATTCCGTGTGCGTGGATCACGGTTATCTCAGCGGCGAGCAGTATACCTGCCCCCATTGCGGTAAGAAAACTGAGGTTTACAGCCGTATTACCGGCTATTACCGCCCGATCCAGAACTGGAACGACGGCAAGGCACAGGAGTACAAGGACCGCAGGAACTATCTGGCTCAGCCGGTGGAAACCTGCATTTAACGGATAACAGAACAGGCCCTCTGCGATTGTTCGGCAGAGGGCCTGTGTTTTTTCTGGCGCGAAAAACCCGGCAGAGTTTCTTTATTTTGTCTGTTTGCGGCCGGGGAGCTTGATCTTCTGCATAAGGCCGATGATCTGCCCGGACAGAATAACGGTCAGCAGGGAATAGAGAATCCGATTGAGGGGAATGTAGCTGAGGGAAAGCAGCAGCACGATCAGATCGCTGAACAGATAGATCCACTGGATATCAATGTGGGAAATTTTGGAAATACTCATGGAAAGTGCATCATCTCCGGTGGGGGCACCGCCTATACGCACACACAGACCTGCGCTGACACCTACAAACAGCGCTCCTACCACGGAGGCCAGCAGGGGCTTATTCGCTATAGCGGGGAACAGCGGATTGAACTGCTCGAAGATTCCGTAAAATGCGGAAAAGCCCACGGTTGCAACGGTAGAATAAATAACAAACCGTTTGCCCAACAGCTTCCAGCCGAGAACATAGCAAGCAATATTCAGCAGGAAACCGGAAACAGAGGGAGAAATCTGAAACCAGTGATCCAGCAGAAGGGTAAGACCCAATACGCCTCCTTCTGTGACAACGGATTGCGCATGTATATTATAAAGACCGAAGGCCAGCAGGGCACTTCCGAACAAAGCAATCAGGCAGGAGGATAGACGGATACCCTCAAATAGGGATGATATCTTGTTGGCAATGGTTTGCTTCAGACTGAGAAACATAGGCTTGACTTCCTTTCATATCAAATCAAAAATAGTAATTGTATTTATAGTATAAACTCTGGTATAATACTAGAGTCAAGAGGGGAGGAAGGCTTTTATGGAAAAATACTTCAAAATCGGTGAAATATCTCGCCTATATCACATTGGTGTGGATTCATTAAGATACTATGAGGAAATTGGCGTAATTGTGCCGCACCGCGCGGAGAGTGGATACCGCCTGTACAGCATCCATGACATTTGGCGGCTGAATGTGATCCGGGAACTGCGGGAATTAAATTTCAGCATGGAGGAGATCAAGAGGTATTTGAACTGCCACACGGTAGACTCCACCCTCCATTTGCTTGAGCAGGAGCAGGATAAAATCTGTGCCAAGCTGCAGATGCTGATGGAGCTGCAGACCAATGTCCAGCAAAGAATGCAGACCATTCGCTCGGCGCTGGAGTGTCCAATGCATCAGATTACGGTAAAAAACTATTCGGTGCGTCATTGCTTTTCCATTTCAGAAGGATATACCAACGAGGATGAAATGGACGTGCTGATCAAGCGGCTGCTGAATATCGATCAGGAGCGCTTTTATGTGATTGGAAACAATCAGATCGGCACGGTCATTTCTCTGGAGAAAGCGCAAAGCAATGGAGCGGTGCAATATCAGTCCGTATTTATCATGGACGAGCACGGCAGGGATGCGCTGCCGGGAGGACTGTATTTATCCGTCAGCTATCGGGGACGTTACGATCAGAGCGCAGAGTGGATTCAGGCACTGCTCAGTTATGCCGGAGAACATCATCTGAAACCGACAGGGGATCTCCTGGAAATCCTGTGGGTGGATATCCATACCACTTCGGACGTTCAGGAACGCATTACGGAGCTGCAGCTGCCGGTGGAGAAGAATGCTTGCATTTAGCTGACGGGTATGCTAAGCTGTACTTTTAGATACGGAGGGATTCTATGGCTACGTTGACAGAGCTGCAGAAAATTTATGATCAATATGCGGAGGACGTGCGTCAGGTGCGGCAGAAAGCCTCCTGTTTTGCGGGGTTGTTCGGCATGGGAGACGATCCCAGAAAGCACCCCTGCCACGAGGCGTTTTATGAGGCTGTAGGGCATTGGGTGGAGGCATTTGTGCAGACCGGCCCTGCGCCCGAGGATGTGTCGGCGGCTGTGAGGTACATTCTGGAAGCGGCGGTGCTTCACTGGGAGGAAGAAAGCTGCTGGTATATGTACGCTGCCCAGAAGCACGCGGAAGCCCTGATTCCCATGCTGTCCCGGCAGACCTGCGGAGAGCTTCGGGAACGGTATGAACAGTGGTATCCGCCGATTGAAAGAATGCCCGTGCAAACGAAGATTTACCGTATGCTGTGCAAGGGCGCAAGAAGTAAATAAGTAACAGAGTATAATCAGGCCGGCTGGAAGCCGGCCTGATTTCTTTATGGGGATGCCCGGATTTTTCCGGCAAAAATCCGGGTTTGTTCTGTGCAGGTCGAACAAAATGCAAATCCAAATCTGGGAGAAAATGAAAGCAGTGATTCAATAGTACAAAATAGTCTAATGAGAAACCAAATTTCACTTGTATCCTTTGCTGCATCTGTTTAGCTGGTTTTGTCTGAATGAACGAATCATCTTGCATAATTCAGAGAGACCTTGACATAGATAATTTAGTGTTGTAGCATATAACTATGTTGTGGCACACCACAGCTGAATGCGCGGCTGGTTGACCGCCAAACACGGACGTATGTCCGCATATAAAGTGAAGGGAGAAAACACAAATGAAAAAAATCTTGGCCATGGTTATGGCAGTAGTGATGGTTCTTTCTCTCGCTGCCTGCGCTGGCAACGGCGACAAGAAGGACGACGGCAAGAAGACTGTCGGTATCTCTATGCCCACCAAATCTCTGGAGCGCTGGAATCGTGACGGCTCCTACCTGAAGGAAGAGTTTGAGAAGGCTGGCTACAATGTTGAGCTGACCTACTCCGACAACAATGTTACCCAGCAGAACAACGATATCGACAACCTGGTTGCAAAGGAAGTCGACCTGCTGATCGTCGCTGCTATCGACGGCGAGGCTCTGACTCAGACCCTGAAGAACGCTAAGGAAAACGGCATCCCCGTTATCGCTTACGACCGTCTGATCATGAACACCAATGCAATTTCTTACTATGTTTCTTTCGATAACTACAGCGTCGGCAAGCTGCAGGGCGAGTACATTGAGAAGGCTCTGGACCTGAAGAATGCAGGAAGCAATGTTTACAACATCGAGTTCACTGCCGGCGACCCCGCTGACAACAATGCTCGTTTCTTCTTCAACGGCGCTTTCGACGTGCTGAAGCCCTACATCGATGCAGGCACCCTGAAGGTTGTTTCCGGCCAGACCGAGTTTGAGAAGGTTGCTACCGCTCAGTGGAACACCGACAAGGCTCTGGATCGTATGGAGAACCTCCTGGCTTCCTACTACTCCAACGGCACTGTCCTGCACGCAGTTGTCTGCTCCAATGACTCCACCGCTATGGGCGTTTCTCAGGCTATCAGCTCCAGCTATCATGGCGGCAATGTTCCTTTCATCACCGGCCAGGACGGCGACGTTGCCAACCTGCGTAACATTGTCGACGGCAAGCAGAGCATGACCGTTTACAAGAACGTTGCTCACGAAGCCGTTGTCACTCTGGCACTGTCCAAGGATATCCTGGACGGCAAGAAGCCCGCTGCTGAGCTGGCTGAGAGCCAGGAGATCGAGTGCACTTACGACGTTGAGTCCTACAACAACGGCACCGGCATCATTCCTTCTTACCTGCTGGTTCCCTCCGTTGTTACCAAGGACAACCTGCAGGATCTGGTTGAGACCGGCCTGTATGCATGGGAAGGCGACTACCTGGTTTCCACTGCAAAATAATTTATTCCAGCAAAGTATTTTCGCTCAATCCGGGGGGGCGGGGATTCCCCGCCCCCTAAATTAATACCATTTTTTCGTGTAATACGTATTTATGAGGAGAGAAACAGGCAGTAACTTCTCATGACCAAAGTGAAATCCGCCGACAACAGAAAAATGTCGGGCGGAAAAGAGGAGGTCACGCAATTTGGCTGATAATATCCTTGTGATGAAAAATATCACAAAAGAATTCCCGGGCGTTAAAGCCCTGAACGATGTGAATATCGAGGTCGCCAGAGGTGAAATTCATGCTCTGGTCGGCGAAAACGGCGCCGGTAAGTCCACCTTGATGAATGTACTCAGCGGTATCTATCCCTACGGAAGTTATACGGGAGATATCATCTATGATGGTGAGGTCTGCCGGTTTAAAACTCTGAAGGACAGCGAGAAAAAAGGCATTGTCATCATCCATCAGGAGCTGGCACTGATTCCGGAACTGTCCATCGGAGAAAATATGTTCTTGGGCAACGAGCGTCGCGGCAAGTTCGGCATCGACTGGGAGCGGACTTACTACGAAGCAGAGCAGCATATGCGTCAGGTGGGCCTGAAAGAGTCTGCCACTACCCTGATCAAAGATATCGGTACCGGCAAGCAGCAGCTGGTGGAAATCGCAAAGGCCCTGTCCAAAAATGTAAAGCTGCTGATTCTGGACGAGCCTACATCTTCCCTGAACGAGTCCGACTCCAGAATGCTGCTGGACTTGCTGCTGGAGTTTAAGAAGCAGGGTATGACATCCATTATTATTTCCCATAAGCTTAATGAAATCTCCTACGTTGCCGACCGGATCACGGTGGTGCGTGACGGCTCCACCATCGAAACCATCGACAACGCAAATCACGACATCGATGAAGACCGGATCATCCGGGGCATGGTTGGCCGTGAGCTGTCCGACCGTTATCCTGAGCGTGAGCACAATATCAGCGAGGAAGTCGGACTGGAAGTCCGGCACTGGAATGTGCATCACCCGATCTATGCGGAGAAAAAGGTGGTCAACGATGTGTCCTTCTGCGTACACAAAGGAGAGATCGTCGGCTTCTCCGGACTGCAGGGCGCAGGCCGCACAGAGCTGGCAATGTCCATCTTCGGCCGCAGTTACGGCACCAACATCAGCGGTGAAGTGCTGGTGAACGGCAAGAGCGTAAAGCTGCGCAACGCAAGAGAAGCCATCGAAGCCGGTATCGCCTACGTTACCGAGGACCGGAAGGGCAATGGCCTGGTTCTGAAGGATTCCATTGCCATCAACACCACGATGGCCCGTATGGAAAAGATTTGCGGACACGGCATCGTCAACAAGGATAAGGAAACAGCTGCCGCGGAAGATTACTGCGAGAAGCTGCACACCAAGACCCCCAGCGTTCATCAGGCTGTCGGCAATCTGTCCGGCGGCAACCAGCAGAAGGTTCTGCTGGCAAAGTGGATGTTCGCTGACCCTGATGTCCTGATTCTGGATGAGCCGACCCGAGGCATCGACGTCGGCGCAAAGTATGAAATATATTGCATTATGAACGACCTGGTCAAGCAGGGTAAATCCGTGGTAATGATTTCTTCCGAAATGCCCGAAATTCTGGGTATGTGCGACCGTGTCTACGTTATGAACGAAGGCAGCATGGTTGCAGAAATGGATGCTGCCGAGGCAACCCAGGAGAAGATCATGTCCGCAATTCTGAAATCCAGTAATTGATTGCGAAGGAGTTATATAGAATGAAAGCTAAAAATAATGATTTGGCCGCTTCCGGGTCCAAACTCAGTGCCGGTAAATTCACCGGACTGATTAAAAAGTATACGATGGTCATTGCACTGGTCGTTGTCTTTATCCTGTTTGCAGTGCTGACCGAGGGCCGTATCCTGCATTCCCAGAATATGTCCAACCTGCTGCTGCAGAACGCATACGTTCTGGTTATGGCCTGCGGTATGCTGCTGTGTATTCTGACCGGCGGTAACGTTGACCTGTCCGTAGGCGCAACCGTATGTCTGATCGGCGCCGTCGGCGCACAGCTGATGGGCAAGAGCGGCCTGGGCGCCGTCCCCACCATCCTGATCTGCCTGCTGATTTCCACTGTGATCGGCGTGTGGCAGGGCTTCTGGATCGGCTATGTCCATATTCCTCCCTTTATCTGCACACTGGCCGGTATGTTCCTGTTCCGTGGCCTGGGCCGTGTTATTCTGGAATCCAAGACCGTGCCTATCCTGAACGAGCAGTTCTTGGACATCTTCGCTTCCTACATCAAGATCCCCGGCCTCGACACCGGTGATTCCGGAATGGTCTGGTCGGCACTGATTGCAGGTATCGCGGTGGCGGTAATCCTGCTGGTTTATACCATCATCAGCCGTCAGGTAAAGATTAAGAAGGGCTTCAAAGTCCCCGCAGCTGCTCCTACTTATGCCAAGATCGCTGTGATTGACGCACTGATCATCTTCTACGCTTGGAAGCTGGCAGACTACAAGGGCATCCCCTATATGCTGCTGTGGGTTCTGGCTGTCATCTTCCTGTACGCTTTCATTACTTCCAAGACCGCTTTCGGCCGTCACTTCTATGCTGTCGGCGGCAACGAAAAGGCTACCAAGCTGTCCGGTATCAATACCAATAAGGTTTACTTCATGGCCTACACTTCCATGTCCATTCTGGCCGGCCTGTCCGGTCTGCTGATGGCTGCCCGTGTCGGCTCTGTCAACGGCGACTCCGGTATGTCCTATGAGATGGAAGCAATCGGCTCCTGCTTCATCGGCGGTGCTTCCGCTTACGGCGGATCCGGTACCGTTTCCGGCATCGTCATCGGCGCTATCCTGCTGGGCGTTATCAACCAGGGTATGTCCATCTATGGCCTGGACAACAACTGGCAGTATGTGGTTAAGGGCGCTGTCCTGCTGATTGCCGTTATCTTCGACGTGGTTTCCAACCGCAAGACCGGCAAGGCTTAATTCGATTTGATTTATAAGGGGCTTGCCTTTACGGCAGCCCCTATTCTAAGAGGTAATCCCATGGACCAGGAAAACAAGAATCCCCTGAAAATGAAACTGCCCAAAGGAAATCCGACCCACGCCACACTGATGGCACTGGTGGGCGCCTACCTGATCTATATGGCCTATCAGATGCTGCGCAATACGCTGAACGGCAATTCCACAATGTCTCTGACAGTGACGTGCATTGTGGGAGGCCTGATGGCGCTGATCGGACTGGGGGTAATCGGTTATGGTATCGCTATATATGTGAGCTACCGGAAACGGATGAAAGAGAAAACTTCGGACGAAGAAATCTGACCGCTGACAAACAGCCGTCGGAAGATCCTTCGGCAGAAAAAACGACCGCGCCCGAAGGCGCAGCCGTTCAATATCAGGATTCGGAATCAATCTGATTTTTAAATTCCTGCAGCAGCTGCAGGCTCCTTCCCCGGGTGTGGATCTGCTCCAGAGAATGAATGCTGTGGTGTACATGCGTCTCTTCGGGAACAAAGTGAACAGCTTGCTGGCTGTACTCCGCAGGCGTCATGCCGAAGGTGTCCTGGAAGGCCCGGGAGAAATACCGGTAGTCGGAAAAGCCCGACTCCATGCTGATATTGACCATCGAACGGTTGCCGGCAGCAATCAGCTTGCGGGCACAGTTGAACCGGACCGTATTGACGTAGTCCTGAAAGGTCATGTTCAGTGCTTCCTTCACAAAATGAGAAATGTAGCTGACTGAGCAGCCTTCCTGCTGTGCAAAGTCAGAAAGACGAATTTTCTGCATATAGTGTTCGTCCACAAACTGAATCAGACGCATCAGCCGGGCGTTTTTGCGATCCGTGTTTTCCGCCTCTTCCGCAGAGAGAATGCGGTAGGGCAGATTTGTCAGCAGGTGATGCAGCATCAGGCCGCATTTTCCCAGACAGTAAAGATCGTAGAAATCCGTCCGATAGAGATAGGCAGAGGCAACTTTCAGCATGGTTTTTTTCAGCCAGAGAGTATTTTCTTTTGAAAGTTTCCCGTCCAGACAGATGTCTTCGGTCTGGATGTTCACCGTGGAGCCCAGCGCCTGAGAGGAGATCTGCAGGCACAGAAAGGTACAGTCCTGCTGTACTTTGTGAAATTCATGGGCTGAATTGGGGGAGAAGAGGACGAGTCCTCCCGGCTGCACCACATACTGTTTTTGCCGGCAGGTGACGGCCAGAGGTGCATTCAGCACCCAGATAAGTTCCCATTCCGGATGGAAGTGGGGCGTGCGGTAGTTGACGGTATTGACAAAAACACGAAGTCCGTTGACTTCCCGGTCCTGAATGATCTCCAGTTCTTCCACTGACAGACACCTCCATTGTAATTTTTTACTATCCTAACAGAATTATGCAAAAAAATCAAGAAAATTGAGAACAAACCATACAGGGAGTGATATATTTGAAGTTGTACATTGGCGTAGACCTGGGTACTTCCGCAGTCAAACTGCTGCTGATGAATGAGCAGGGCGAGATCAAGAACGTGGTATCCAAGGAATATCCCCTGGAATTTCCCCAGCCGGGCTGGAGCCAGCAGGCACCTGAAGACTGGCGCAAGGCAGTCATGGAAGGCATTCCTCAGCTGCTGCAGGGCTTCAACGGAGCAGACGTGGCCGGTATCGGCTGCGGCGGCCAGATGCACGGACTGGTAATTCTGGACGATCAGGACAAGGTAATCCGTCCTGCCATCCTCTGGAATGACGGAAGAACCGCCAAGCAGGTAGACTTCCTGAACAATGAGATCGGCAAGGAAAAGCTGTCCAGACTGACGGCAAACATTGCCTTTGCCGGCTTTACTGCCCCCAAGGTGCTGTGGGTCAGAGAAAATGAGCCCGAAAACTTCAGCAGAATCGCAAAGATCATGCTGCCGAAGGATTATGTAAACTATATTCTCACCGGCGTTCATGCCTGTGATTATTCCGACGCATCCGGTATGCTGCTGCTTGACGTAGAGCACAAGTGCTGGAGCAGGGAAATGCTGGATATCTGCGGTATTTCCGAAAATCAGATGCCCAAGCTGTTTGAAAGCTATCAGTGCATCGGCACCGTAAAGCCCGAAATTGCCAAAGCTCTGGGAATCCCTGAAAATGTCAAGGTGGCTGCCGGCGCCGGCGATAACGCCGCTGCGGCTGTAGGCACCGGCGTTGTGGGTGAGGGCGGCTGCAATATCAGCCTGGGTACCTCCGGAACGGTGTTTATTTCCTCCGAGAAATTCGGTGTGGATAACCACAATGCGCTCCATGCCTTCGCCCATGCCGACGGCGGTTATCACCTGATGGGCTGTATGCTGTCCGCCGCTTCCTGCAACAAGTGGCTGATGGACGAGATCTACAAGACCTCCGACTACGCTGCAGAGCAGGCCGACATCACCGATGACAAGCTGGGTGAAAACCATGTTTATTTCCTGCCTTACCTTATGGGTGAGCGCAGCCCCATCAACGACACCAATGCCCGCGGCACCTTTATCGGCATGAGCATGGACACCACCAGAAGCGACCTGACGCAGGCAGTTCTGGAAGGCGTTGCCTTTGCCATCCGCGACAGCGTGGAGGTTGCCCGCAGTCTGGGAATTGAAATCAACACTTCCAAGATCTGCGGCGGCGGCGCCAAGAGTCCTCTGTGGAAGAAAATCATTGCCAACGTGCTGAATGCACAGCTGCAGTGTCTGGAATCCGAGCAGGGTCCCGGCATGGGCGGTGCCATGCTCGCCATGGTCGCCTGCGGCGAATACGGCAGCGTGAAGGAAGTCTGCGACAAGTTTGTCCATGTGGCTTCCACCGTTGAGCCCGATCCTCAGCTGGTTGCCAAGTACGAGAAGCGCTATCAGCAGTTCAGGCAGATCTATCCTGCCTGCAAGGCACTGTTTGCTGAATTTGTAAAGGAGTGTTAACCGTGAAAATTTATTCCGTTCTGGATCCCGAGTTCAAGGCCTACGGCCAGGTGGTCACCGGCATGGAGGACACCGTAGCACAGATTCTGTCTGTTCTGAAAGATGCCCCTCAGCCTGCAGGCGTGGATTACGTTCCCGAGTACGCTCCTCTGCAGGAGCTGCCCGCTGCCAATGAAGTCAGCGAACACCTTTACGGCGGAATGCCTGTTCAGCTGGGCTGGTGCAACGGTCACAATACCAAGCTGAACTGCCTGGAGTATCACCGGGATTCTGAGTTCAATCTTGGCACCGAGGATTTCATTCTGCTGGTTGCCAAGCAGGAGGAAATTGTGGACGGCGTTCTGGACACCGCCAAAATCAAGGCATTCAGAGCACCTGCGGGCGTTCTGGTGGAATGCTTTGCAACGACTCTGCACTATGCCCCCTGCCACTGCGATCCCGCCAAGGGCTTCCGGGTTCTGGTTGCTCTGCCCAAGGGCACCAACACCGAAAAGCCCAATATGCCCCTCAAGGCCCCCGAAGACAAGCTGCTCTGGGCCCGCAACAAGTGGCTGCTGGCTCACAAGGAGTCCAATGAAGCAGCTGCCGGTGCCCATATCGGCCTTGCCGGAGAAAACATTGACATTGCAAACCTGATCTGAAAAGGAGATATTAAAAATGAACATTCCTGAAGTTAAGCTGGGCATTATTGCCGTATCCCGTGACTGCTTCCCCATCGGACTGTCTACCAAGCGCCGCCAGAATATCGTGGCTGCCTACGGCGAAGGCCTGTATGAGTGCCCCATCACCGTTGAAAACGAGAAGGACGCTCTGGCTGCTCTGGCGGATGTAAACGCACACGACGTGAACGCTCTGGTGGTGTTCCTGGGCAACTTCGGCCCTGAAACTCCCGAGACTCTGCTGTGCCAGAAGTTTGATGGCCCCGTCATGTATATTGCTGCAGCTGAAGGCGACGGCAACTTGATCAATGGTCGTGGCGATGCTTACTGCGGTGTTCTGAACTGCTCTTACAACCTGGGTATGCGTCACCTGAAGGCCTACATTCCCGAGTACCCCGTGGGCACCGCCGAGGAATGCGCCAAGATGATCCGTGAGTTCATTCCCATCGCCCGTGCCATCGTGGGTGTCAAGAACCTGAAGATCATCACCTTCGGCCCCCGTCCTCAGGACTTCTTCGCCTGCAACGCACCCATCAAGGGCCTGTACGAGCTGGGCGTGGAGATTGAAGAGAACTCCGAGCTGGATCTGCTGGTGTCCTACAAGGCACACGCCAAGGATGCCCGTATTCCCGAAGTCATTGCCGACATGGAAAAGGAAATGGGCGACAGAAAGATCTACCCCGACCTGCTGGAGCGTATGGCTCAGTTTGAGCTGACTCTGCTGGACTGGGCAGAAGCTCACAAGGGCGCAAGAAAGTACGTTGCCTTCGCTGACAAGTGCTGGCCCGCATTCCCCGAGCAGTTTGGCTTCGAGCCCTGCTATGTGAACTCCCGTCTGGCATCCCGCGGCATTCCCGTGGCCTGCGAGGTGGACATCTACGGTGCACTGTCCGAGTACATCGGTGCCTGCATCACCGGCGATGCCATCACCCTGCTGGATATCAACAACTCCGTGCCCAAGTATATCTACGACGAAGATATTGCCGGCAAGTTTAATTACGACATCAAGGACACCTTTATGGCATTCCACTGCGGCAACACCCCCAGCTGCAAGATGTGCGGCGATTGCGCTGTGAAGTACCAGCTGATCCAGAACCGTCTGCTGGAAAACGGCGGCACTCCCGACATCACCCGCGGCACTCTGGAAGGTGACATTGCTGCTTCCGACATCACCTTCTACCGTCTGCAGTGCGATTCCGAGGGCAACCTGCGCTCCTACATCGCAGAAGGTGAAGTCCTGCCTGTTCCCACCCGTTCCTTCGGTGGTATCGGTATCTTCGCAATTCCTGAAATGGGCCGCTTCTATCGCCATGTGCTGATCCAGAAGCGTTATCCCCACCATGGTGCGGTGGCATTTGCACACTGCGGCAAGAGCTTGTTTGAAGTTTTCAAATACTTTGGACTTTCTGACATTGCCTACAACCAGCCCAAGAGCCTGCCTTACGCAACAGAGAATCCTTGGGGTTAATAATTTGCCTGTTTCTTCCTAAAAAAGAGGGTCTCCGAAATTTTCGGAGGCTCTCTTTTTTTGCGGCCGCCGGAGAGGGTAAAGCCCCAAATAGCTTGACACCAGACCGAAATCATACTAAAATACAGCGGTACGATTTCGGACCAGAGGAGGAAACACCATGGAAACAGCAGCCAAAGACGTGAAGCAATACGGCCTGATTACCAGCGAGATGGACGCCGAATACCATCAGGCGGCATTTCAAATGGGACTTTCAGACAGCGCTCTTCGGATCCTGTATGTTATCTGCCTCCATGGAGAGGAGAGTATGCTCAGCGAGATTGTCAGACTGACCGGAATGCAGAAGCAGACCGTGCACTCCTCTTTGCGAAAGATGGAGGAGGAAGGCCTGCTTCGTTTGCTGGCGGCAGAGGGACGAAGGAAAAAAGTCTGTCTGACGGAATCCGGAAAGGAACTGACCCGACGCAGCGTACTGCCGCTGCTGCAGATAGAGCAGGATATTCTGTCTTCCTGGACGCAGGAGGAACAGGACATTTATATTCAGCTGAACCACCGCTTCCTTGTGCAGCTGCGGGAGAAAATGAGAACAGCAGACTTCGGAGGTGCCGTATGATACAGATATCGGAACACTTTAACTACAGAAAGCTGCTGCGGTTTACCTTTCCGTCCATTGTTATGGTGGTGTTTACCTCGATTTACGGTGTGGTGGACGGCTATTTTGTATCCAATTTTGCGGGAAAAGTTCCTTTTACGGCACTCAATTTCGTGTTTCCGTTCCTGATGATTCTGGGAGGCACGGGCTTTATGTTCGGCAGCGGCGGCGGTGCGCTGATCGCAAAGACCATGGGCGAACAGGAGCACGAGAAGGCCAACCGGATTTTCTCCATGCTGATCTATGCTTCCGTTGCCTGCGGAGTGGTACTGGCAATTCTGGGAATGGTCCTGCTGCGCCCTGTGGTGCTTTTCTTAGGCGCGGAGGGACAGCTGCTGGAGGACAGCATCCGGTACGGCAGTATTTATTTGCTGTCGCTTCCGGCGGTCGTTGTCCAGAGCGAGTTCCAGTGCCTGTTTTCCACTGCCGGAAAACCCCAGATGGGACTGTTTGTGACTGTGGCGGCAGGCCTTACAAACATTGTGCTGGATGCGCTGTTTGTGGCGGTGTTTTCCTGGGGGATTACCGGTGCGGCAGCAGCCACCGCCCTCAGCCAATGCGTGGGAGGGATAGTTCCTCTGATTTATTTCAGCCGCCCCAACACAAGTACCCTGCGTCTGGTAAAAACCAAGTTTGAAGGCAAAGTGCTGGCACAGGTCTGCGTCAATGGTTCTTCGGAACTGCTGAGCAATATTTCCATGTCGCTGGTGAGCATGATCTACAATGCCCAGCTCCTGAAATACGCCGGCGAGGACGGCGTGGCGGCATACGGAGTGCTCATGTATGTCTGCCTGATTTTCCTTGGCATTTTCATCGGCTTTACCATGGGCACATCGCCCATTATCAGCTACCACTACGGCGCTCAGAACGACAGAGAGCTGAAAAGCCTGCTGCGGAAAAGCGTGGCGATCATCGGCATCGCGTCACTGGCCATGCTGGCGGCAGGAGAGCTGCTGGCAAAACCCCTGTCCTGGCTGTTTGTAGGATATGATTCGCAGCTGATGGAAATTACGCTGCGAGGATTCCGGATTTATTCGATGTCCTTCGTGTTTTCGGGATTTGCCATCCTGGGTTCTTCTTTCTTCACCGCCCTGAACAACGGTATGGTATCGGCGGTGATTTCCAGCTTGCGGACACTGGTGTTTCAGATCCTGTCGGCGGTGATTTTCCCCCTGTTCTGGGGCGTGGACGGTATATGGGCATCACTGGTGTTTGCGGAAGCCATGGCTGTGATTGTGGTGGGGCTTTTCCTGGCGGGAAACCGGAAGAAGTACCGCTATTACTAAGAAGGCCTTTTATTCCAAAATAACGCTTGCAATTCCCGAATCCCGGGTGTAAAATACTTGTGACAACTGAAAAGGGGAGCTTGTGAATGGCAGCGTTCGGGCAGGCTGAGAGGAAGGCAGAACCTTCGACCCGTGAACCTGATTTGGATAATGCCAACGTAGGGATTGTGTAGAATAAGCAGCGTGGGAAGTTACCAAATCCGGTAACTTCCCACTTTTATTTTCTGGAGGCGAATCTATGGTAAAAATCAACGGCAGCGATATGGAGCTGGCAGGCAGAAGTCTGGCAGAGTATCTGGAAAGTACCGATTACGATCCGAAGCGCATTGCTGTGGAACGCAACGGTGACATTGTCCCCAAGGCAAAGTATGCGGAAACCGTTTTGCAGGATGGGGACGAACTGGAAGTAGTCAGCTTCGTGGGAGGTGGCTAAATGGCGGCAATCCCGACCCGGGAGGAAATGGAGCGTGTTCTGCGTCAGCGGCACGGCGCGCAGCTGCAGGAAAAATTTGAACGTGCAGCGGTTGCCGTCTGCGGTCTGGGAGGACTTGGCTCCAATATTGCCGTTTGTCTCGCAAGAGCCGGCATCGGCAGACTGATCCTTATTGACTTCGACCGGGTGGATGTATCCAACCTCCACCGTCAGCAGTATAAAGCATCCCAGGTGGGAATGCCCAAGACCCGGGCGCTGGCGGAGAATCTTCTGGAAATTGCCCCCTATGCGGCAATAGAAACCCACACCGTGAAGGTCACGGAAGGCAATTTCCGGGAGCTGCTGGACGAGGCAGACATCGTCTGCGAAGCCTTTGACAATGCAGAGGCAAAAGCGATGCTTGTCAACGGCGTATTGGAGAATATGCCGGACAAATATCTGGTGGCGGCATCCGGCATGGCGGGCATCGACTCCGGCAATGCCATCAGGACGCGGCGGATTACCGGGCATTTTTATCTCTGCGGAGATTTTGTCAGCGATGTGGCGGACGACATGGGACTCCTGTCCTCCCGTGTGATGCTTTGCGCCGCCCATCAGGCACATATGGTGCTGCGGATTCTGGCAGGAAAACAACAACCATAATTTCTGAAAGAAGGATATTGATATGGAAAACGATAAGCTCATCATTGGCGGTCACGAATTTAACTCCCGTTTCATTCTCGGTTCCGGCAAATACTCCATGCGGCTGATTGAGGCGGCAGTGAAAGATGCCGGCGCAGAGATCATCACGCTGGCAGTCCGCCGTGCCAATACCAAGGAGCATGAGAACATTCTGGATTACATTCCTCAGAACGTCACCCTGCTGCCCAATACCTCCGGCGCAAGAAACGCCGAAGAGGCCATACGGATTGCCCGTCTGGCAAGAGAACTGGGCTGCGGCGATTTTGTGAAGGTGGAAATCATGCGGGATTCCAAGTATCTCCTGCCCGACAATCAGGAGACCATCCGGGCTACGGAGACACTGGCAAAGGAAGGCTTTGTGGTCATGCCCTATATGTATCCCGATCTGAATGCGGCGCGGGATCTGGTAAATGCCGGTGCCGCCGCCGTTATGCCGCTGGCTTCTCCCATCGGCTCCAACAAGGGCCTGGCTACCAAAGAGTTCATCCAGATTCTCATTGACGAAATCGATCTGCCGATTATTGTGGATGCCGGCATCGGCAGACCCTCTCAGGCCTGCGAGGCCATGGAAATGGGCGCTGCTGCCATTATGGCCAACACCGCTCTGGCAACGGCCGGTGATCTGCCTATGATGGCATCCGCCTTCCGTCAGGCCATTGAGGCAGGCCGCAAGGCTTATCTGTCCGGTCTGGGCAGAGTGCTGATGCGCGGTGCCTCTGCTTCCGATCCTCTGACCGGCTTCCTGCGGGACTAAGGGGTGGAATCATGGAAAATCAGTTCTTGGTAGACTCCGAGTACCTGTCCAAGGAGGCACTGGCAAAAAAACACCGTCTGGAAAACGATCCTTCCTCTCGGAAAAATCACATGGAATATCTCCCCGGCATGGAGATTATCGAGTCCGATGTCTGCCGGCAGGTGATGAGCCAGGTGGAGGCTTTCGATTACTCCGTCTACACCGCAAAGGATGTCCGGGCGGCGTTGGAGCATGAAACCTGCACGCTGGAGGATTTTAAGGCACTTCTGTCCCCGGCAGCCGAGCCGTTTCTGGAGCGGATGGCTCAGAAGGCCCGTATGGAAACCAGCAAGCACTTTGGCAATACGGTGTATATTTTTACGCCCATCTACATAGCCAATTACTGCGAAAACTACTGCGTCTACTGCGGTTTCAACTGCTACAACCACATTACCCGCATGAAGCTGAATATGGAGCAGATCGAACACGAGATGAAGGTCATTGCAGACTCCGGCATGGAAGAAATCCTGATTCTCACCGGCGAGAGCCGCAGCATGAGCAGCGTGGAATACATCGGGGAAGCCTGCAAGCTGGCACGGAAGTATTTCCGTATGGTGGGCCTGGAAATCTATCCGGTCAATACCGACGAGTACCGTTATCTTCACCAGTGCGGCGCCGACTATGTGACCGTGTTCCAGGAGACCTACGATTCCGACAAATACGAAACCCTGCACCTGTTCGGACATAAGCGTGTCTGGCCTTACCGTTTCGACGCACAGGAGCGTGCGCTTCGGGGCGGTATGCGGGGTGTGGCATTCTCGGCATTGCTGGGACTTTCTGATTTCCGGAAGGATGCGCTGGCAAGCGCCCTGCATGTGTACTATCTCCAGCGGAAATTTCCCCATGCGGAGATGTCCCTGTCCTGTCCCAGACTGAGACCCATCATCAACAATGACAAAATCAACCCTCTGGATGTGGGCGAAAAGCAGTTGTGCCAGATTCTCTGCGCCTATCGGATTTTCCTGCCCTTCGTGGGCATCACGGTTTCGTCCCGTGAGAGCGCTCAGTTCCGCAACGGCATTGTGAAAATTGCCGCAACCAAGGTTTCCGCCGGCGTTTCCACCGGCATCGGTGACCATGAGAGCAAGTACACCGGTAAGGAATCGGATGCAGAGCAGGGCGACGAGCAGTTTGAAATTGACGACAGCCGCAGCTTCCAGGCCATGTATCAGGATATGGCAGAGGAAGGCCTGCAGCCGGTTCTGAATGATTATCTCTATGTCTGATATTCTGTGTGTGACCAATCGCAGCCTCTGCGGAGAGGATTTTCTCCTGCGGATGGAGAAAATCGCCGCGGCCCGTCCGGCGGGCATCATCCTTCGGGAAAAGGATCTTTCGCCGGAGGACTACCGCAGGCTGGCACAGCAGGTTTTGCAGATCTGCCGGGCGCAGAATGTGAAGTGCATTCTCCACAGCTTTGTGGAGGCGGCTCTGGAGACGGAGGCGGATGCCATCCATCTGCCTCTGCCGGTGCTTCGGACCATGCGCCGGGAGCAGAAGGCACATTTTTCCACCCTCGGCGCCTCCTGCCACTCGGAAGAGGATGCACGGGAGGCGGAGCGGCTTGGCTGCACCTATATCACTGCCGGACATATTTTCGATACCGACTGCAAAAAAGGTCTGCCGGGGCGGGGACTGGAGTTTCTGGAATCCGTGTGTCGGAGCGTGAATATTCCGGTGTACGCCATCGGCGGGATAGCGCCTGAAAATGTGGAGCTTGTCCGCAGGGCGGGCGCCGCCGGTGCGTGCGTCATGAGCGGACTGATGCAGTGTGCAGATGCCGCTGCCTATTTGAATGACTTTGAGAAAGCGGGGAAGTAGAATGCCCTTTCAGAAAGAGAGCCTGCTGCTATACGCGGTGACAGACCGTGCATGGGTGGGCAAAAAAACCTTGCTGGAGCAGGTGGAAGAAGCCCTTCTCGGCGGCGTGACCATTCTGCAGTTGCGGGAAAAGCATCTGGAGGAGGATGCGTTTTTAGAGGAGGCCGTCGCAGTTCGGGAGCTTTGCCATCAATACCATGTGCCCCTGATTATCAACGACAACGTGGATGTGGCACTGAAAAGCGGTGCTGACGGAGTCCATGTAGGTATGGAAGATGCAGCTGTTGCGGACATCCGCAAGCGTGTCGGCAGGGACTTTATCATCGGCGCCACCGCCAAAACCGTTGCTCAGGCGCAGACGGCAGAAAAGAGCGGCGCGGACTATCTGGGCGTGGGAGCTGTGTTTCCTTCTCCCACCAAGACGGGGGCGGTCCGGATCACCCGGGAGCAGCTGAAGGAAATCTGCACCAGTGTTTCCATCCCCACGGTTGCCATCGGCGGGATCTCGCTGGACAATGTGGACCAAATCAGGGGCGGCGGCATGGACGGCATTGCCGTGGTGTCCGCCATCTTTGGCGCAGACGATATTCGCGCCGCTGCGGCTCAGCTGAAGGAAAAAGCCAAAAGGGTGACAGCAGGATGATTCAGGGCGCAGTTTTTGATGTGGACGGTACGCTTCTGGACTCCATGGACCTGTGGGACAGGCTGGGAAGTGATTACCTGTGCAGCATCGGCTGCCGACCGGAGGAAGATCTGGATGAAACCTTCAAGACCCTGAGCCTTTATCAGGCCGCCTGCTACTACAGAAGCCATTACGGCGTGAAATTGTCTGTAGAGGAAATCATGGAGGGCGTTAACCGCATGGTGGAGGATGCCTATTTCCATAAGGTGGTTCTGAAGCCCGGTGTGGCGGAACTTCTCCGGCAGCTGCAGGAAAAGGGGGTAAGGATGTGTGTTGCCACGGCGACGGACCTTTACCTTGTGGAAGCGGCACTGGAGCGCTGCGGAGTGAGGCATTTCTTTTCCGAAATCCTTACCTGCACGGATGTGGGACACGGCAAGGACGAGCCGGTGATCTATCGGGAAGCCCTGCACTGTCTGGACACGGAAAAAGAGAATACGATTATTCTGGAAGATTCCTTTTATGCGGCAAACACCGCAAAAAAGGATGGCTTTCATGTGGTGGGCATTTACGATGTCCATGAGCGCAAAAGCAGGGAACTGGAATCCCTTTCTGATTTTTATCTGCGGGATTTCCGGGAACTGAAAGATTTTTGGAAGTTTGCTTCCGCTCTCTGAGCGGAAGCCTTCAGGCGGCAGACCGGGGGCACCACTCTCTGTCGCTTAATAAAAATAATGCAGTGTAAAGGAGAAACAGAATGAAAACAGCATTATCAATCGCTGGCAGTGACTGCAGCGGAGGCGCCGGGATTCAGGCCGATTTGAAAACAATGACCATGAATGGTGTTTATGCCATGAGTGCCATAACGGCACTTACGGCGCAGAACACAACCGGCGTCACAGGAATTCTGGAGGTCACTCCGGAGTTTTTACAACAGCAAATCGATGCGATATTCACGGATATTCGCCCCGATGCTGTGAAAATCGGCATGGTATCTTCTGTAAAACTGATCGAGACCATCGCTGAAAGGCTTCGCTTCTACAAGGCGGAAAATATCGTGGTGGACCCTGTGATGGTGGCTACCAGCGGTTCCCGCCTGATTGAAGCCGATGCGGTGGCTACTCTGAAAAAGGAATTGCTTCCCATGGCTGCGGTGGTCACGCCCAACATCCCGGAGGCGGAGATCCTTTCCGGAATTTCCATCCATGGGGAAGAGGACATGACGGCCGCCGCCGAAATCATCAGCAAGACCTACGGCTGCGCCGTACTGTGCAAGGGCGGTCACAGCATCAATGATGCCAATGATCTTCTCTATGCGGACGGTCATGCCCGGTGGTTTATGGGCAAGCGGATTCAGAATCCCAATACCCACGGAACCGGATGCACCCTGTCCAGCGCCATTGCCTCCAATCTGGCCAAGGGCTATGATCTGGAGACCTCCGTACAGAGAGCCAAAGCCTATATTTCCGGCGCACTTTCGGCTATGCTGGATCTGGGCAGGGGCAGCGGCCCTATGAATCATGCGTTTGATCTGCAGGGAGAGTTCAGCTTATGATGACAGCTACGTTTGCGGTTGTGTATACGCTGGGATACTTGGGCACTACGATTTGGCTGTGTCGCGGCCTGCGGATAACGCCCAAAGCTCTGTGTCTGGGTGCGATGGCCATTGCCATGACGCTGCTGCTGGGCTCCATTACCATTCCGCTGCCGACAGGCTGCGGAATCAGCTGCGGCTCCTGGCTTCCGCTGATGGTGCTGGCGCTGGTGTATGATTATCGTCTTGCCATGGTGTCCGGCGTTGCCTGCGGTATTCTGGCGCCTTTCCTGCTGCCCGGCTGGTCGCTGGTGCATTGGGCACAGTTCTTCATGGAATATCTGGTGGTTTTTTCCTCCATGGGATACGCCGGCGTGTTCGGGTTCAAAAAGCGGTACTATGTGATTCTGGGTATGCTCCTGGCGGTGTGCCTGCGGCTGGTTGCACAGGTGCTCAGCGGAGTGATTTTCTTTTCCCAGAACGCGTGGGACGGCTGGGGTGCATGGGGATACAGTCTGGGCTTTCACCTGTCTGCCAAAATCCCCGAAAGCATTTTTACCGGACTGATTCTGATGATACTGCCGCTGAAACAGCTTTCCAAATTTGCCAAGGGAGGAAATAACGTATGAGTTTTGTAGCAAAATGTGTGGAGGACAGCCTGCCGATCTGGGAACGGTGCCTGAATTCCGCATTCCTGACCAAAATGGAAAACGGTACGCTGGAGGAAGACTGCTTTGCCGGCTATATCGTGGATGACAGCCTGTATCTGCGGGAGTATGCCAAGGTGTTTGCCTGGGGCATCGTAAATGCTCAGGACATGGAGGCAATGCGTACATTCTATTCGTTCCTTGCCTTTGTCAACGAAGGAGAAGGCTCTACCCGTCTAAAGTATCTGCACCACTATGGCCTTGCGGATGAGGAGATTCAGAAGCTGCCCCAGCGGCCGGAAAACAAGGCGTATACCGACTGTATGCTTGACGGTGCCAGATACGGTGTGGCGGAAGCTATGATGGCCAGCCTGCCCTGTACGCTCAGCTACGGCTGGATTTTCCAAAGATTGGTGAAGCGTTCTCCCGGCGTGATGGATACGGTGTACGGTCCGCTGGTGCAGGATTACGCCAGCGATTCCTACGATGCCATCTGTGACCGCTGGATTGCCTTTGCTGACAAGGTCTGCCGGGATCTCCCGCAGGAGCGTCTGGACCGATGCCTGAAGATTTTCCACGACTGTTCGGAGCATGAGCTGCAGTTCTGGAAAATGAGCGAGCGTCCCAGAACGGATCTGAAAATTCTGAAATAGCATGGTCTCCCCTGCAGAAATCTGCAGGGGAGGCTTTTTTTGACTGCCTCTCGGGCAGGGGGGCGAGGACTGAGGACCGAGCCGTGTACTGCCCCGGGTTTCCGGTTCCCGGCTCAGCGGAGCGCATCCGCTGACGGGGGCGGCGTACACCGGGAAGACTCTCCGGCGCATGGAAGAGGCGTGCCTGACCTGCAGACTTTGAACCTGTGCCGGGCCGCGGCGAAGGGGGTGATATGATCTTCAATTCCGCAGGCAGACGCCCGGTGGTGATCGGCAAGCCCAGCCCTCTGAAGCCGCACCTGGCCATGGAGAGAAACGGCTACACCCGGGAAGAAACGGCTGTAGTCGGTGACCGGATCTATACGGATGTAAAATCCGGTCTGGACGCAAGCATTACCGGAATTCTGGTGATGAGCGGTGAAACCACGGAACAGATTCCGGCAGAATCCATCCACAAGCCACATCTGGCACGGAAACACGCGAGAGATGCCTGCCGTCCTGAAACAAAAGAAAAGCCCCGGCTCAATGCCTGGTACTGCTAAGGACAGTTTGCTGAAATTCGTACAATGAGCATTGCAGCAGGACAAAAAATGCCGAGAAGGACTGTAAAAAAGTTCTTCTCGGCATTTTTATTTTGATGAATCAAGTCAAACAGAGAAATTCTATTTTTTCTGCTTGTAAGGGCAAAAGCAAGGGAATTTATATTTGTTATGAAGTTTCAAGGAGTAAAAAGCCTTGGAAACACAGGGGGTGCAGAGGGCTTGTCAGGTAAAATCGAATCACTCTACCACTTCTTTAGACCAAATTTACCCAGTTTTCCACTTTCTGCTGGAACTTTATAACCACAACGCCGCCGTTAGCACTGTTGCTCAGTTGAATCTGCCCGGCGTGATTTTGGATGACCTGGGATGCAAACCATAGCCCCAGACCATTATGCCCCGTAGATGCTCTTGCGCTGTCTCCACGCCACAGGCGCTCTGTTGCATGAAGAATTGCAGCCTTATTGAAACCGGGTCCTTCATCCCGCACAGCGACCTGCCATCCGTCTTCGACCATGGTGCCTTCCAGTGTAACAGTTCCACCTTCAGGGGTATATTCCACGGCGTTCTGTACCACATTGCCGATTGCACGGAGCAGATGATGCCTTTGCATCGTCACACATCCGCTCAAATGATTGAGAGACGCTAAATTGATCTGTCCTGCCTGTGCCACAGGTTTCGCATTCCGGCACAGCTCCGCAAAAAACGCTTCCAGTGAGGTACATTCAAATGGCTCGTCTTCTCCACGAGAAGCTTCCAGCAAACTGCTCACATACTGTTTTGCCCGACCATTACTCTCCAAAATGGTTTCGACCATCTTTTTGTGTTCATCTTTCAAATCCTCTTCCAGAAGAAGCTCTGCATTTCCTCCGATCAAAGTAATCGGTGTTTTCAAATCATGTGCCAGAGCGGCCATTTCAGAATCTCGCTGCTGCTGCGCCGCCCACTGAGAACTGAGTGAAGAATAGAGGGCCTGTCGCATCTGCTCCATCGCATTGAGCGCCTGGTCAAACTCTTTGATTCCGGCATATGGCATCGGGAAGTCCAGCTCCTGAGCGCCTACTTTTTCACTCACATCACGGAACAACTGGATTTTTGCCACCAACCGGCTCCGAAGCCACATGGCATTCAGCAGCCAGCAAAGCATACAGGCAATTCCAAGTG
>JAHHRY010000008.1 GCA_020025535.1 Oscillospiraceae bacterium
TTGTCGGTGCAGGCGTGATTCAGCCACCCGATGCAAAAATGATACGGGAAACACAAGAAGAAATCCGAAGCATAGGTAAGACTGTATAAAAAAGGAAAACGGTGCAGCCCAAATGGACTGCACCGTATCCTACACACCAACTGTCCTTCGCCGACTCTGGCTAATCTCCCCGGGATTTTCTTATACGAAAAGGCTCTCCATCAGGAGAGCCTTTTAAATTTAAATGTTGGTCAGAATCTCCACCAGCATCTGGGTACACTTTTCCATATCTTCTACGGGAATATACTCAAAGCGGCTATGGTAGTTCGCACCGCCCGTGCAGAGATTCGGGCACAGCAGACCCATGTAAGAGAGTC
This sequence comes from Oscillospiraceae bacterium, assembly GCA_020025535.1. Taxonomy (GTDB): domain Bacteria; phylum Bacillota; class Clostridia; order Oscillospirales; family Oscillospiraceae; genus Faecousia. The sequence goes on from JAHHRY010000008.1 coordinate 357, forward strand.
TTGCACCGTCGGTACCGCCGCGAATCGGAACAGTAACAGGCTGGATTCCGGCTGCTTCCATCGCCTTCATGGCCCGCTCAACAATATACATACTGGGCTCGATCATCTTGCGCATATTGAAGTAGCTGTCCTTGATGGAAACGGTTACGGTGTTTTCGCCGTATTTCCGGTTCAGGAAATCAGCAGCTTCCTGCATAACCGCCTTCTTTGCCTGGAACTTCTCCATATCATGATCACGGATGATATAGTGCAGGTTAGACCGCTCCACTTCACCCTCCATGCCGAGAAGCATGATAAAGCCTTCATAGCCATCTGTTGCCTCCGGGCGCTGGTGCACGGGAAGCATTCCCTGGAATTCCATTGCGATCAGCTGGGAGTTCACCATCTTGTCCTTTGCAGAACCCGGATGGATATTGAGGCCGTTGAAGGTCACGGTTGCAGATGCCGCATTGAAGTTTTCATACTCCATCTCACCCATCGTTCCGCCGTCAACGGTATAGGCGTAATCTGCCGCAAAATGTGCAACGTCGAACTTGTCAGCGCCGCGGCCGATTTCTTCATCGGGAGTAAAGGCAATTTTCAGTGTGGCGTGGTTCATTCTGGTGGTCAGCAGAAATTCTGCTGCGGTCATAATTTCGGCAATACCCGCCTTGTCGTCCGCACCAAGCAAAGTGGTGCCGTCGGTGACAATCAGATGCTTGCCGTGATGGAGCTTCAGTCCCTCGTAATCCTTCTCCCGCAGGAAAATCTGCTTTTCCTCATTAAGACAGATATCACTTCCGTCAAAGGGCACGATTTTTGCCTGCACGTTGGCACCGGAAGCGTCGGGAGCGGTGTCCATGTGAGCAATCATGCCAATGACGGGCAGCTTGGGGTCACCGGGTACGGTGCCGTATACATAGCCGTTTTCATCCATATGGGCATCCTGAATACCCATGGCCAGCATTTCCTCCACCAGTGCGGCACCAAGTGCCCGCTGTTTTGCCGTGGAGGGGCAGGTTTCGGATGTTTCGTCGGACTGGGTATCAAAGGAAACATAGCGCAGGAAGCGCTCAGATACTGTAGTCATAGATTCCTCCAAATCATTCATCAATAAGAAAAGGGCGGAAAAACTCCGCCCTTTCCGGTATTCTTACTTCGCAGCGTTGACCAGCTCGGCGGTATCCTGAGCGATCATCAGCTCTTCGTTGGTGGGGATGACCCAAACCTGAACAGCAGAGTCGGGAGTGGAAATTTTCATTTCCTTGCCACGCTGAGCATTCAGTTCCGGATCCAGCTTGATGCCCATGAAGCCCAGGTAATCGCAGATTGCCTGACGGGTCTTGCCGTCGTTCTCGCCGACACCGGCAGTGAAGGTCAGCAGATCGATGCCGTTCAGGGCAGCAGCGTAAGCGCCGACATACTTGGCAACTTCGTAAGCGAACTTATCCAGAGCCAGACGGCAGTCCTCATTGCCGTTTCTTGCGCCCTCTTCCAGATCACGGAAGTCGGAAGAAACGCCGGACATACCCAGCATGCCGGACTTCTTGTTCAGCATGGTCAGGCAGTCATCCACGCTCATGCCGTACTTGTTGCAGATAAACTGCACGACACAGGGATCGATGTCACCGGAACGGGTACCCATGGGCACACCTGCCAGAGGAGACAGGCCCATGGTGGTATCCTGGCACTCACCGTTCTTGACAGCGGACATGGAAGAACCGTTGCCCAGGTGGCAGTTGACCATCTTGAATTCCTTGGTGCCCATCAGCTCAGCAGCACGGCGGGCAATATACTTGTGAGAAGTGCCGTGGAAGCCGTAACGGCGGATGTCGTCGTTCTTGAAGTACTCGGTGGGGATTGCATAACGATAAGCCTTGGGGGGCATGGTCATGTGGAAAGCGGTATCAAATACAGCGACCTGAGGAGTCTTGGGCATAACAGCCTGGCAGGCACGGATGCCCATCAGGTTAGCGGGGTTATGCAGAGGGCCCAGGGGGATGCAGGCCTCGATGGCCTTGATCACTTCGTCGTCGATAATGCAGGAGTCGGAGAACTTCATGCCGCCATGCAGGACACGATGACCAACAGCATCGATCTCGTCGGTAGACTTGATGACACCGTCAACAGGGTCAACCAGGATCTCCAGAACAGCCTGGATAGCCTCGGAATGGGTGGGCATGGGGATGTCCTTAACGACCTTCTTGTCACCGACCTTATGAGTCAGGCGGCCGTCAATGTAGATACGCTCGCACAGGCCCTTGGCAGCCACGTCACCCGTTTCGGGATTCATGAGCTGATACTTCAGAGAAGAGCTGCCGGCGTTGATTACCAAAATGTTCATTGGAATCGTTCCTCCTAAAAATAATATTGTGCATTTTTAAGTTTTTTGGTATTATATCCATACTTATTTATTGTACAGTATTTTCATAAAATACTCAAGCCCTGTTTTACATTTTTTTCATAAAGGTGGACTTATTTTGCATACTATTGGTATTATTTGTGAATACAATCCCCTGCATCTGGGGCACCGAAAGCAATTGGCTATGCTCCGCAGACAGTTTGGCCCGGACTGCGGCATCGTCTGTCTGATGAGCGGCAATTTTGTTCAGCGCGGACACCCGGCAATCTTCGACAAAGCCCTCCGGGCCAGAGCTGCCGTCCAATGCGGTGCGGATCTGGTTCTGGAACTTCCTGTAACTTATGCCCTGTCCTCAGCCGAAAACTTTGCCGCCGGCGGTGTGGCGATTCTTGGCAAGCTCTGTACCGACCTGTGCTTCGGCGCAGAAACCGCTGACAGGGATGCTTTCCTGCGTGCCGCAGAAACGCTTTTGTCCGGTGCGTTTCCTGCCGTTCTGAGAAAATATCTGGACAGCGGCAGTTCCTTCCCGGCTGCACGGCAGCTGGCGCTGGAAGAAATGGGCGTCGACAGCAAGCTGGTAGCCAGCCCCAACAACATTCTGGCAACCGAATACTGCAAAGCCATTCTGTCACAGGATTCCCCTATGAATCCCCTTCCCATACTCCGGGAGGGCTGCTATCACGATACCGAGGCCGATCCCGAAAATCCTTCCGCCACCTCTGTTCGGCAGCGGATTCTCGCGGGAGAAAACTGGCTGTCCTTCGTGCCGGAAGAAGCGCACGGAATCTTTGACGGCGCCCGGATTCACACTCTGGCAGCCGGCGAGAAAGCAGTCCTCGCCAAACTGCGTACCATGGAGGATTGGGAATTTGAAGCACTTCCCTACGGCTCCGAAGGTCTGTGGAGAAAATTCATGCACGCCTGCCGCAGCCAGTCAGACCTGGAAGAGATCCTCACCGCCACCAAATCCAAGCGCTACACCCGCACCCGTCTGGATCGGATGACCATGTGTGCATTTCTGGGAATTACGGCACAGGAGATTGCCCTCCCCGCACCCTATGCCCGGGTGCTGGCCTTCAGCGACCGGGGCAGGCAAATTCTGAAAGGTGTCCGGGACACCAAATTTTTCCCCAATATCGGAGAAAGGCTGTCATCCCCTTACGAGGCACTGGAAAACCGTTGCGGTTCCCTTTACGGTCTCTTTGCCGAGTTACCGGAAAAGCCCAATCGTGAAGCGAATACCAGAGTTTATTACGAAAGACAGACAAACTGAATCTCTGCCCACTGCGATGGATGTTCTTTGCATTTATGCACAGCATATCCATCGCAGTTTTTTTATTTTCCGAAAATATTCATCGGTTTCGTCGGTATTCGCATTTATACACAAAGACGCCGTATAATATCCATCATATTTTGTATTATTATACGCTTGACCTTGCATATTATTCATGTTATTCTATATCAGCAAATTGACATCACAGCAAAGGAGAAACAGACTATGAAAAAGAAAATCGCAACAATTCTCGCTGTTTTTATGACACTCACAGCTCTCGCCGGCTGTTCCGGCGCGGACAGTGCCCCCGGCGGAAACAAGTTCAACCTGAAAACCGTCCGGGAAGGCTACCTCACCGTAGCGACTTCCCCCGACTATGCCCCCTTTGAATTTTATGCCCTGGACGAAAACAACAAGGCGACTCTGGCGGGTTTTGACATTGCTCTGGCGCAGTATATCGCAGATTATCTGGATCTGACTCTGGAAATCGTTCCCATGGACTTCAACGGCACAATTTCCGAACTGGGCAGCAAGAAGTGTGATCTCAGTATGGCAGGCTATTCCCCCGATCCCAACCGCCTGATTTACATGGATTTCACCGACATTTACTACACCAGTGAGCAATCTTTTGTAACCATTTCTGGCAAGGCGTCGAACTTCACAGATCTCGCTTCCATAAACAACAAAGATATGAAAATCGGCGTACAGATCGGTTCCATTCAGGCAGAGCTTGCCAAAAAGTACGCCCCGGAAGCAGATATCGTTGAGCTGAGCAAGGTTACCAATATCATCGCCGATCTGACTGCCGGCAATCTGGACGGTGCATTCATCGAAACACCCGTTGTGGAAGCTTATATGAATAACTACCCGGAACTGCAGATTGTCTGCAAAGTTCCCTACGAGGATAACGGCTCCGTTCTGGGCGTGTCCAAGGGCAACGCCGATCTTTTGAAGCACGTTAACGAAGCCATCGCCGCTTCCAAGGCGGACGGTTCTTTTAACAAGTTTGTAGCCGATGCAATCGAGCTGGCCTCCGGCAAGACCCATGAAGGCGTACTGGACGAAAACGGCAATGTCCCCGAACAGAAAGACTAACCATTCACAGCATCAGGAGGTAGCCCGTTGATTTCCATACAAGGTTTTAAAAATACTTTCCTTTACATCGATATGTTTCTGGAAGGTATGGTTTGTACCATTACGCTCTCGGCCCTGACGGTCATTCTCGGTTTTATACTGGCTCTCGTGCTGGCGCTCATGCGGCTAAGCAAATGCAAACCTTTGCGTTTTGTTGCCAGTGCCTATGTGGAAGTCTTCCGGGCCACACCCATGCTGGTACAGCTGTTCATCGTGTACTATGTGCTTCTGGCCGACATTTCCCTGCCGGCATTCAAGCTGTTTGGCTTCATCCGGTTTGAACGACTGGTTCCCGGCGTAATCGCCCTTTCTCTTAACTCCGGCGCATATCTCAGCGAGATCATCCGCTCCGGAATTCAGTCCATTGATCCCGGACAGAGAGAAGCCGCCGGATGTCTGGGGCTGACCTCTTTCCAGACCATGCGCTTCGTCATTCTGCCTCAGGCTATCAAGAACATTCTTCCGGCCATTGCAAACGAATTTGTGACGATTATCAAGGAGTCCTCCATCTGCTACACCATCGGTGTTCAGGAAATCATGGCAGCGGTTACCTCCGCACAGATGGCCTCCTTTACTCTGGCAGAGCCTCTTCTGGTGGCAGCAGCCATTTATTTCTGCCTGACTTTCCCCACCTCCAAACTGATTGCCCATTTTGAAAGGAAGATGAGCCGTGGCGACAAGCGATAAAATCATTCAGGTACAAAACCTGAAAAAATATTATAACAAAGGGGCGCTCAAGGCGCTGGATGACGTATCTCTGGATGTAAACAAAGGGGATGTCATCGTTCTCATCGGGCCGTCCGGCTCCGGCAAGTCCACCCTGCTGCGAAGCCTGAATCTGCTGGAAACTCCCACTGAAGGCACCATTCTCTTTGAGGGCACGGACATCACCAGAAAAAAGTATCAAACACCGGACGGAAAGACCGTCAAAGTCAATATCGCCGCCCACAGAGAAAAGATGGGTATGGTGTTCCAGCACTTCAACCTTTTCCCCCACAAAACCATTATGGAAAACATGACACTTGCTCCCATACAAGTCAGGAAAATGCCAAAGGCCGAGGCCGAAGAAAAAGCGCTGGCCCTGCTGAAGCGTGTCGGTCTTGAAGACAGAGCAGCCGCCTATCCCATTCAGCTGTCCGGCGGTCAGAAGCAGCGGGTAGCCATTGTCCGGGCGCTGATGATGGAGCCGGACGTAATGCTCTTCGACGAACCGACCTCCGCTCTGGACCCCGAAATGGTCGGAGAAGTTCTGGAAGTCATGAAGGAATTAGCCAAAGGCGGTATGACCATGGTGGTCGTGACCCACGAAATGGGCTTTGCGAGAGAAGTCGGCAACCGGGTGCTGTTTATGGACGGCGGCAGGATTCTGGAATCCGGAACGCCCGAACAGATTTTCCAGTCCCCTACCCATCCCCGGCTGCAGGATTTTCTGTCCAAGGTTCTGTAGTCTGCGTATGGCCAGCCTTTTTCTGCCATCCGTTTTTTTCATAAAAAGAAAACCACTCGTTTCACGAGTGGTTTTCTGCATATTATGTAAGTTCCGCCGGATTTACAGATGCAGGACACGGTCCTTGATTTCCTGTGTTCTGCCCTGATTCCAGTACTGGGTACCGATGTAACCACAGGTGCGGCGAGCAACATTCATCTTGCTCTGATCGCGGTTGCCGCACTGAGGGCACTCCCAAATCAGCTTGCCGTCGTCTTCCTTAATTTCGATTTCGCCGTCATAGCCGCAGCACTGGCAGTAGTCAGACTTGGTGTTCAGCTCCGCATACATGATATTGTCGTAAATAAACTGCATCAGCTGCAAAACCGCGTCAATATTCTGCTGCATATTGGGAACTTCCACATAACTGATTGCGCCGCCGGGAGACAGCTGCTGGAACTCCGCCTCAAATGCCAGCTTGGTGAAGGCGTCGATATTCTCGGAAACATGGACGTGATAGGAATTGGTAATATAGTTTCTGTCGGTAATGCCGGGAATTATGCCGAAGCGCTGCTGCAGGCATTTTGCGAACTTATAGGTCGTGGATTCCAGCGGCGTGCCGTAGAGAGAGAAATCCATGTTGTTCTTTGCCTTCCAGGTCTTGCAGGCATCATTCATGTGCTGCATCACCTGCAGCGCAAAGGGCTTGGCCTCCGGATCGGTGTGGCTGCGTCCGGTCATATATTTGACGCACTCGTACAGGCCGGCATAGCCCAGAGAAATCGTGGAATAACCGCCGTAAAGCAGCTTGTCGATAGGCTCTCCCTTGGGCAGTCTCGCCAGGGCACCGTACTGCCACAAAATGGGGGCAGCATCGGACAGGGTGCCCTTCAGACGCTCATGACGGCACATCAAAGCCCGGTAGCAGAGTTCCAGACGTTCGTCAAAGATTTTCCAGAACTTGTCCATATCCTTGCCGGAGGAAAGCGCCACATCCACCAGATTGATGGTAACCACGCCCTGATTGAAACGGCCGTAATACTTGGGCTTGCCGTTTTCATCCACATAAGGGGTCAGGAAGGAACGGCAACCCATACAGGTATAGCAGTTGCCGTTGCCGTTGGAATCGACTTTCAGTTCCTTCATTTTCTTTTCGCTGATGTAATCGGGAACCATCCGCTTGGCAGTGCACTGGGCAGCCAGCTTGGTCAGATACCAGTAAGGGGTGCCCTCTTTGACATTATCCTCTTCCAGCACATAAATCAGCTTAGGGAAGGCAGGGGTGATCCAGACACCGTTTTCGTTCTTGACGCCCTCATAACGCTGGCGCAGTGTTTCCTCGATGATCATGGCAAGGTCGTTCTTCTCCTGCTCACTTCTTGCCTCATTGAGGTACATGAACACGGTAATAAAGGGTGCCTGACCATTGGTGGTCATCAGTGTAACCACCTGATACTGAATGGTCTGGACGCCGCGGCGCACTTCATCACGGAGGCGATCTTCTACTACCTGTGCAATTTTTTCTTCCGTAGCCTGCACGCCAAAGGCTTTCAGTTCCTTTTCCACGCCTTTACGGATCTTTTCCCGGCTGATCTGAACAAAAGGTGCCAGATGTGTCAGAGAAATAGACTGTCCGCCGTATTGATTGGACGCAACCTGGGCTATAATCTGAGTAGCGATGTTGCAGGCAGTTGAGAAAGAATGGGGCTTCTCAATCAGGGTGCCCGAAATGACGGTGCCATTCTGGAGCATATCCTCCAGATTCACCAGGTCACAGTTGTGCATATGCTGGGCATAATAGTCGGCATCATGGAAATGGATGATGCCGGCCTCATGGGCATCCACAATCTCCTGGGGAAGGAGGATTCTGCGGGTAATATCTTTCGACACTTCGCCTGCCATATAGTCACGCTGGACAGCGTTAATGGTGGGGTTCTTATTCGCGTTTTCCTGCTTGACCTCTTCGTTGTTGCACTCGATCAGGCTAAGAATACGGTCATCCGTGGTGTTGGATTTCCGCACCAGGCTGCGGGTATAACGGTAAGTAATGTACTGCTTGGCAACTTCAAAAGCGCCGTGGGCCATAATGGCCTTTTCCACCAGATCCTGAATTTCTTCCACAGAAGCACTGCGCCCCATCTCATCGCAGGAGATGGTTACGCTTTCTGCGATTCGCCGGATCTGCATCGGTGTGAGGCGGACACTTTCTTCTGCTGCGGCGTTGGCCTTGGTAACGGCCATAATAATTTTGTTGATATCAAATACGACTTCCGAGCCGTTTCTTTTAATGATCTTCATTTGCGGGGTCCTCCTTGCGCGGCGCATTCTTATTCACTCGTTGCTACATTCTACTATATCTTGTGGTTTTTTTCAATAGGCAATACAAAATATATGACGGAAATTTTGTATGCACCTTTTGTGCAACTTTCAGGAAAAATTATGTTGCCTTAATTCCGGGCATTATAGTTGCAAAAGGAGAGGCAACAATGAATTATTTCATTGAAAGACAGAGAAAGATATGCTATAATCGCTTTCGACATAAATCGACATATTCTTGCTTTTTAAGATTTTTGAAAGGAGAAACTATCCATGAAAGAAATCTACGGTACACTCCCTTCCGGAGAAACTGCTTATCTCTACACAATCACCTGCGGTAATCTCTCTGCAGCTATCAGTGATTTCGGTGCCACACTGGTCAAACTGTTCGTGCCGAATCAGCAGGGTGAGCTTGCCGATATTGTGCTGGGCTTTGATACCCCCGGCGAATATATTACCAGTAATGCCTTCTTTGGTGCCACCGTGGGACGCAATGCCAACCGTGTGCACAATTCTTCCTTCGTTCTGTCCGGCAAGACCTATTCCCTTGCCCGCAACGAAGGCCCCAACAACCTTCACAGCGGCCCGGACGGCTACCATCTGCGGATGTGGAAGGTGGCACACCTGGCAGAAAACGAAATCTCTCTGGTGCTGGATTCCCCGCATGAAGATCAGGGCTTCCCCGGCAACGCACATATTCATGTCACCTATACGCTGGAACCCGGCTGTCTGAAAATCCGTTATGACGGTGAATCCGACCGGGATACGGTTTTCAACATGACCAACCACAGCTATTTCAATCTGGCAGGTCACGATCATCCCGAGTGTGCGCTTGAACAGACACTCTGTATGCCCGCCCGCTTCTATACTCCCTGTGACGCGGCCAGCATCCCCACCGGCGAATGCCGCAATGTTGAAGGTACTCCCATGGACTTCCGCACCCCCAAGCCCATCGGTCAGGATATCGATGCTGATTACGACTCTTTGAAACTGCAGTCGGGATATGATCACAATTTTGAGGTATTCTGCGCTCCCTGTGCCATTCTTTCCCACGAAGCCAGCGGCAGAACCATGTCCATTTCCACGGACTGCCCCGGCATCCAGTTCTACTCCGCAAACTTTACCGATGCCATCGGCAAAGGCGGCGTACACTATTGCCGCCGCAGCGGAATTGCACTGGAAACGCAGTTCTATCCGGACTCCGTCAATCATCCCGAATGGCCCCAGCCTTTTGTCAAGGCCGGTGAAAAGTACCATTCCGAAACCGTATACCGCTTCGCATAAGGCCATCAAATATATATCCTATTCTTCGGTGCAGCTCTGCAAAAGGGCTGCACCTTTTTTAATCTCCGAAGAGCGCCCTCTGCGGCTTTCTCTCCGGCATAATCGTCTGTAAGGTGAGATTGGCTGTCCTTCTGCGTATCGGGCCGCAGGCAGCGGCTTTGGCGGGGAGAACGTGCAAATTTTCAGAGGCGGAAGCATATCATAACATTACCTGCAAAGAACGACTCTGAGGGTAAAGCACATTTTTTGTGTGAGCCTTTTGTTTCATCATCACAAAATGCACACTGCCGAATTTTCTGCATAAACTGTCCTATAAGCGCTAGTGCTTAGTAACAATTGGGAGGTAATACCATGTCTGAATGCTATCAGGATAAGGGGCACTGCGGGCCGGATAATTCTCCGGAAGCAATGTGCATCCACACCCGAAAAATTACAGATTCCTGTAAAGACAAAGACTGTATCGAAGATCTGCGTGTATATCTGACCACCTGTTCCCAGAATGTGCTGGATACGGCAGCCGGCGCACGGGTACGATGTGCGGATCTTCTGTATGCTTACATTGATGTGGAGCCGGTCGCCTTTGACCGCAACCACTACTGTATCGATGTCACTTTCTACTATCGTATTCTGGCTGATGCCATCGTGGACGGTTCCCGTCCGGCGCCACTGAACGGTCTTGCCATTTTCTCCAAACGCGCTGTCCTCTGCGGTGAAGACAGCCGTTCTCAGATTTATACCAGTGACACCCATCTCTGTGGGCCTGACGGACCCACCGTATTCTCTACCAACCGTCCGACCGCCGTTGTGGAAGTGCTGGATCCCATGGTGCTGGCCTCCAAGGTCAAGGAAGTCTGCGACTGCTCCTGCCATGAACCCACCTCCGTCCAAATTCCCACATTCATCCGCAATATGTTTGACGAAGAATTGGTTCTCTCCGGAGATCGCCGTCGGTTGTTTGTTACATTGGGACAGTTCTCCATTCTCCGTCTGGAGCGGGATGCCCAGCTGGTTGTACCCGTTCTGGATCAGTGCATCCCCTCCCGGGAATGCTGTGATGCCCCGGGATGCACAGAGGATCCCTGTGAGATGTTCAGCCGGATTCCCTTCCCCATGCAGCAGTTCGCTCCCACCGGATGTTCGGATCAGGGCTGCCGCCCTGAAGGTCCCTGCTACAAAACCACGGCTGATTAAAGTCTTGCTGACCCGGACACCGTCGGATATACGGGAGAATCCTGCAAAACAGGATCTGGTGCAGCCCTCAAAAGGGCTGCACTTTTTCTGTCTGGAAGCACGTTTTTCTGCCTCACAGCTTTTTCTTCCAGCAAAAAATGAGGTGCCGCCACCAGCGACACCTCATTTTTATCTTTGAAAGCTTCCTTCCGGCCGCAAAAAGCGTCCAAGGACACCGTGGTATGCTCCGGACGGTTTTTCTAGGTCATCTCCACTTTGGGGAATGAAATCAAAATTGTAAATCCTTTTCCCCATTGGGATTCTGCGTTTAAGCCAAGGCCAAGATCGTCTGCCATCTTTTTTGTGAGATAAAGCCCCATACCGGTCGCTTTCTTTCTGCTGTCCATGGAATCTCCGGTAAAGCCTTTCTGGAAAACATAAGGAAGGTCAAAGCTCTTCATGCCGATTCCGTTATCGGATATACGAAGAATGTCCGCCTTTTCGGAATGCTCCAGAGAAAACGTCAGCACAGGCTCTGCCCCGCTGTATTTGATAGCATTGCTGATGATCTGCCCCAGCATGAACTGCATTCCCCTGCGATCCGTACAAACCGTTTCGGAAATCAGATTGTTCCGGATCTCAAACTGCTTTTCTTCCAAAAGCGGCGTATAGTCCTCCAGCACATCCTCTATGCAGGTATGCAAATCAACCGGCTCAAGAAGGTAATCCTTTGTTGTCCCTTTCAGGCGCGCGTAATAGAGCATTTGCGTGACATCCTCCTGCAGCTGGCTGCGGATGTAGTCCAGCTTTTTCCGCACAGGGACGGACATTTCCTCTACCCTGTTATCCAGAATCATCGTCAGAAGAGAAACCGGCGTTTTTGCCTCGTGCGCCCAACCTTCCACATATTCTTCATAGTCTGAAAGGCTCTCCTCCGACCGGCTTAAAGCCAGCTGTTTTTGCTCCAGAACCGATGCCAGCAGCAAAATGGATTTCTTTTCTTCCTCGCTGACAATTTCCGTCAGTTTTTCCCGGTGGAAGGCATCGGGGCTGCTCAGGAAGTCCTCAAAGGCCGCCCTTTTCTGTTTTTCCTTTCTGCAGAGAATCCAAAGCACTGCCGCAAACATAAGCATGCTTGCCAGCATAAGGATCCCGCAAAGCGTCCCGAATTCCTTTGCGTCGGAAAGCCACAGAAGCAAAATGAAAAAGCAATCCATTCCCAACAGCAGAAGCAGCCAAGGCAAATACCGTCTGATGGTCCTGCTCACCTGTTTCATGGTCCTACCTCCGTTTCCAGCCGGTAGCCAACGCCCCGAATGGCCGTGATTTTCTGTCTCATTCCAAGGTTGGCCATTGTTTTTTTCAGCCGTGTCAGATTCACCTGCAGCGCATTTTCATCGACAAATTCGGTGGTTCCCCACAGTGCCATACTGAGTTCTTCCGAAGAAACCACTCTCCCACTGCCGGATAAAAACACCTCCAGCAGTTTTCCCTGATTCTTGGGCAGCACCACCGAACTGTTATGGATGTACAGTGTATAGGTCTGCCGGTCCAGCAAGAAGTCCTGTCCTTCCAGGAGATTGGAACGGCCTTCGTAGCGTTTCAAAATGTTGGACACCCGTGCCAGCAGCCGTTCCCTGCGGCAGGGTTTTGTGAGATACTCGTCCGCCCCCAGCTGAAAGGCCTGTAGCTCATCCCGCATCTGATCTCTTGATGTCAGGATCAAAACCGGAATGGCGGTTTTTCGTTTCAGTTCCTGGCAGATCTGAAACCCGCTGATTCCCGGAAGATTGACGTCCAGAATCACAAGATCGGGGGTCAGCGCAGTCAGCTGCTGCGCCACATCGGAAAACTGCGTGATTTCCAGCACTTCGTATCCCGCTTTTTCCAGCATACAGCTCAGTTCTTCCCGCATAAACGCTTCGTCTTCTGCAACAGCAATCTTTTTCATGGCGCTCCCCCTTCCTGTGATTTATTCTTCCCGTTCCGGTACCATTTTCGTCAGAAGATACCGGTCACTGGAACGCTTCACTGCGGTCATATAGATGTATTCTACCACACACAGCAGCAAAATCATAGCCGCTGAAATAATCAGCATCTCGGCATCGTTACCTTCCGTTCTGGAAGCAAGCAGTCCGGCAAAAAGTGCTTTGACGCCAAACAGACTGCTGACAGCCGCAACAGCAACGGGAAGGCTGAAATACCAGCTGATCTGCTTTCTGGCAGACTTGCACAAGGTTTCGTAGGACGCCCCAAGACGAACGAGCGTTTTGTATCGGCGGCTGGTTTTTTGCTGCCCCATCAAAAATTGTACGCCCATAACCGTATTGGCAATCACAAGGAAAATGATGGCAAGATAAATGGTAATATAACTGGCCGCCACCATGTAGAACAGTTGTCTGCCTATATTCTGCAGATAGCTTTCATACTCAATCCAGCTATCCTCCAAAGCCGCCCCATCCAGGAGGGTGTTTACTCTGGAAATGGCATTCATAAGGCTGTCGCCGCCGATTGCGTCTTCGCTCAGAACGGCATTTACATAGACACTGTACTGCTGCCTGGTGTAATAATCAAACACTTCATCGGGTACAATCAGCGCAAACAAAATCGTGATGGACCGATCTGTCACGATGTCGGCTGTCTGCAGCTCCCCCGTCAGGAAGAACGTGCTGCCGTCAATCTGTACTTCCGGCTTCTCTGAAAAAATACGGCTCAGAATTTCAGCCTGAGCTTCATTCACAAAGTCGGAACCCATATAAACCGCTGCTTCATCCGCTCCCAATTGCAAAGCCGGCTTACCGGCCAGTTCCAGAAGCTTATTGTAATCGGACAGGCAAAGCAAATAGGGGTTGTCCGACACGCTGAACCGGTTGATAAGCATATCCCTGTTTTCGGATTCGGGAAGGCTTTCCAGTGCTTTCATCAGAGGCTCCATCCGGAACGCGTTTTTGTGGTCGTCTGCGATGCGGATTCTTCCGATTTTCATTTCAAACAGCTCCGAAAACTGGTCACGGACGCCCTTTTGCTCCAGCAAATTCTGCAGTCTGGAAAGAAACTGCTCAGGAGGCTCAGAGGAGTGGTCTTCAAATGTGTAGTCCAGTACATGAGCATCCGACTGGTTATTGGTTCGGGCAATCGCCACACCGGCACCGAAGCAGCACAGAGCCGCCAAAATCAGCAGCGAGCTGATTGCCATAGACGCAGACTGATGGATTACGCTTTCCTGAATCTGCCGGAAGTTAAAGGTGTGAAGCTTCTGGCGGGATTTTTCCCTCTTCAAAAGCAGCGAGACCACGGCACCCATGCCATAGAAGAGCAAAAGTGTTCCGGTCAGACCCATCAGCAGCGTCAGCGCCATCATACCGATCTGCTGCCAGGAAGTGCCCCGGATTGCCATGCTGTAAGCTGCTGCCAGCAGGCCCACACCCGCAGCCGCAGACAGTGCATAAACGGCAGACGGTCTTTGCTTTTTGGCTCCTTCCGGTGTATCTGCCAAAAGGCCGCCCACTTCCTGCCGGCTGATCTTTCCGCTCAGAATCAGGAATGCTGCCAGTTTTATTGCCAGGAAGCCCGCCATTGTCCAGAAAACAGCAGGAATTGACAGGGTAAATTTGTGGCCGACAATTCCCATTCCGACCGCTTTGGCGGTGACAAGACTGATCAGCTCAGAGAGCAGGACAGCCACCGGGAGTCCGACAGCCAGAGCCAGAATGCTGTTGTGAAAATCTTCTGCCATCAGCATTCCAAACAGTTTTCCCCGGCGCATACCCAGCATCAGGCAGACGCCGAACTCATGGCGGCGCCGTTCCAGCTGAAATTTACTGGCAAAATAAATCAGGAAGAACAGGATCACCAATGTCATGCCATAAAAAATCGGAATCATGGCCATCAGCCGATTCACCGCATCGCTTTCCATCTTCTGCAGGAAAATCATGACGTCCTGCCGGGAAATGGAAAGGATAATGTAAAAGGCAACAATCGAAATGACAAGAGAAGCAAAGAACAATCCGTTTTCCTTCCGGTTTCGTCTGCTGTTCCTGAGAACCAGATTAGAGAACATTGCAGCTGCCACCTCCCAGTTGTGCCATAACCATCAGGATTCTGTCGTAAAAATCCTGCCGGGACTCGTCACCCCGCCGCAGTTCATGGAAAATAACACCATCCTGGATGAATAAAATCCGCTTGCAGAAGCTGGCGGCGTTGGAATCGTGGGTCACCATCAGAATCGTGGTCTGTTCATCCCTGTTTAAGCCGGCCAGCTTTTCCATGACATTCTTGGCGTTTTTGGAATCCAGCGCACCGGTGGGCTCGTCTGCAAGAATCATTTTCGGATGCAGAATCAAAGCCCTTGCCGCCGCCACACGCTGGCGCTGACCGCCGGACATCTGGGTTGGGAACTTGTCCAGTATATCGGTAATTTCCAGATAATCCGCCAGCTTATTCAGCCGTTCCTTGCCGTCCCGCTCGGATACCCCGTGCAGAGATGTGGGCAGAAGGATATTTTCCCGTCCGGTCAGATTGTCCAGCAGTTCAAAATTCTGAAACAGGTAGCCCACCGTTTTGCCCCGATACTCCGCAAGTGCTTTTCCCTTGAGCGTTCTCAGCTCCGTCCCCTCAATGGTGATGCTGCCGCCGGTGGCCTGAATAACCGTTGCGATACAGTTCAGCAGCGTAGATTTTCCGGAACCGCTGCTTCCCATAATGCCGAGGAATTCTCCGGGCATTACCTGAAAGCTGATGCCGTTCAGTGCTTTCGTCTGATTTGGTACATTGCCATATGTTTTGCTTAAATTGTCAATTTTAAGAATCGGTTCCATCGGATTCCCTCCTTTATTTTCTAAAGACAGGATAACACACCCATAGGCAAAATTACACTTACATCTGCTGAAAGGTTCCCGCTTGTCTTCTATGTTTGGCACAATAAAAAACACCGCAGACAGCTTCGCATCCGAAGTGCTGTCTGCGGTATGTTTCGCTTCATCCGCGGGCAATGACTGCAAATAGAATTTCCCGGTCACTGCACCCCAATAACCTGAAAAGGCCGCATATTGCAGTGATAACTATAAAATCATTGGGCCGGATACCGGCGCATCAGCCACGCATGGCCCGTTTTCTGGCAATGTTGATGGGGCCTTCCTGCATATGGTTGATCCAGGACAGACTCTTTCCGCAGCCATAGACCACGCAGGAAGCAGGATCGTCCGCCAGTGTGCAGCGGATACCCGTCCGTTTCTCAATAACCTGCGCCATGCCTCCAAGCTGACTGCCGCCGCCTGTGAGGAAAATACCATTGGCAGCAATGTCACTGACCAGCTCAGGCGACGTGTCTTCCAGAACGGAGACCACTTCATCCGCAATCTGCCGAGCCAGACGACGCAGAACCTCACCGATTTCAAAAGAATCCAGATTCAGCTCCCGGGGCATACCGCTCTTGGCATCTCGTCCAAGGACAACCATCGAGGTTTCTTCAGAGCGTTCCTCTTCCACACGGCCGATTTTGATTTTAATATCCTCCGCAGTGGTCTGTCCGATCACCACACCGTAGCGGCGGCGGACATGACGGGCGATTGCTTCATCAAAGCTGTCACCTGCTATTTTGAGAGAAGAAGACCGTGCCACGCCGTTCAGAGTCAGTACGGCCACGTCCGTGGTACCGCCGCCGATATCCACTACCATGTGACCGTTCGGTCCCCGGATATCCAGGTTGGCACCCATGGCAGCTGCCAGAGGCTCCTCGATCAGATACACACGCCGTGCGCCGGCTTCGATGGCCGCATTGATTACCGTTCTCTCTTGCACCTCTGTAACGCCGCTGGGTACACAGATGACCACACGGGGCTTCGGCGTAAAAAGAGAGCGCTGAGTGGCCCTGCGGAACAACACCTGCAGCATCCGCACAGTCATCA
The DNA here is from genome assembly GCA_020025535.1 of Oscillospiraceae bacterium. Taxonomy (GTDB): domain Bacteria; phylum Bacillota; class Clostridia; order Oscillospirales; family Oscillospiraceae; genus Faecousia. The sequence goes on from JAHHRY010000008.1 coordinate 17,207, forward strand.
CATGGTCAGAAATGACGCCTTCCTTCAGCGGGTGCATAGCAACCACATTGCCGGGAGTTCTGCCCAGCATATTCTTCGCTTCGGCACCCACCTGCAGGATTCTGCCGGTATTCTTGTCCACCGCAACGACGGATGGTTCGTTCACCACAATACCCTTTCCGTCCGCATAAATCAGCACATTTGACGTGCCCAAATCCACGCCCAAATCATTTGTAAACAGTCTCATAATTCTCACCTACAGGTCTTATTCATGATGTGTTGCCGCAGCAACTGCGGCATAATGTACTTCCTTGGCACCGGCCGTCAGCAAAGTTCTGGCGCACTCTCCTGCAGTCGCTCCGGTGGTTAGAATATCATCAAGAAGCATAATTTTCTTTCCAACCACCAAATCCGGCGATACCACACAGTAAGCCCCCAGTACATTGGCTTTCCGCTCTGCCCGGCCGGTGATGCCGGATTGCGGAGGATTGTCACGGACTTTGCACAGAAGACGTGCCGGTGTCACGTTCAGTTCCCGTGCCACACTCTTCGCCAGCAATTCCACCTGATCGTAGCCACGCTTGCGCCGCCTCTTTTTGCTAACGGGAACCCATGTCAAAACGTCAAAATCCGTCCGTTCTTCCCGCAGCAGTTTCATAGCCAGCATACGCCCATAGGCGTCTGCATAATTGCGGTGACCGTAAAACTTGTATCTCAGCAGGCTGCCTCGTACATTATCCTCATAGAACCATAATGCCAGCCAGCTGTCCAGATACGGAAATTTCTCCTGAGAAATCGGGCATTCCGGTGTCTGCAGCCGACAGTCACGGCACAGATCCGTTTCTTCTTTATCCAGAATCTTGCCGCACAAAACGCATTTGCCCGGGAACAGCAATTCCGAAAGCCAATGCAGCAGCCTCATTCGCATTTCCCCTGAAGACGCAGCTTCAAGCCGGTATAACGGCGGTTCTTTCTGGCATTTTCCGTCATAGCCGCCACCGTTTCTTCTCTTCCAACTATAATCAGAAGCTCTCTTGCCCGGGTTACGGCTGTATAGAGCACGCTCCGGCTGAGCAGATACGGCGAACCGTTCCATGCTGCAAGAATCACCGCCCGGTACTCGCTGCCCTGACTTTTGTGAACCGTCATGGCATAGGCAGGCTCCAGCTCTCCCAGCTGGGTAAAGTCATAATCCACCTGTCTGTCGTCAAACAGCACCGTCATCGTTTCCATCTGGGGATCGATACCGGTAATGGTACCCACATCGCCGTTAAAAATACCGGCACCTACTGCGCTGCCGTCGGTTTTCTTCCACATTATATCATAGTTGTTGCGGATTTGCATTACCCGATCGCCCTCCCGGAAAGAAAAATCTCCCCACTGGCGTTCTTTTTTCAGCGGTCCTGCAGGATTCAGCGCACTCTGCAGCCGCTGATTCAGTGCCCAGGTTCCGACGCCGCCTTTTCTGGTGGGCGTCAGCACCTGAATCTGCTCAGGGGCGATGCCCATTTTCTTAGGGAGCCGGGTCGTGCACAAATCCTGAATCGTCTGCCGCACGGCCTCTTCGGAGCTGCACCGCAGGAAGAAAAAGTCACTCTTTACATTCCGCAGCTCCGGCATCTCTCCACGGTTGATGCGGTGGGCATTCATGACAATCAGGCTTTCCTGCGCCTGTCGGAAAATTTCCGTCAGGCGGACGGTGGAGAGATTATTGCTCCGCAGGCAGTCTGCAAAGGGTGACCCGGGGCCTACCGGCGGCAGCTGATCCGGATCTCCCACCAGTATCAGCCGGGTACGCTCCGGAACTGCCTTCAGCAGGCTGTGCATCAGAAGCACGTCCACCATGGACATCTCATCAATGATGACCGCATCCGCCTTCAACGGATTTTCCTCATCTTTCACAAAGTACAGATTTCCGGTATGGGGATCCACGGTTGCCTCCAGCAGGCGGTGAATCGTGGACGCCTCTTCCCCCGTCACCTCGCTCAATCGCTGGGCGGCACGACCTGTAGGGGCACCAAGGACACACCGCAGCCCCATCTGTCCCAAAAGGGAGAGAATTCCTTTCAGAATCGTGGTTTTGCCTGTGCCGGGGCCGCCAGTAACCAGAAGAACGCCGGTATTGGCTGCTTCGCGAACAGCATCCTCCTGCTGAGCAGAGTACCGGATACCACTTTCCTCCGCTGCCGTATCCAGCATTTTCTGTAGATTTTTCTGTACGGGAAAATGAATCCGGGATGCCGCAATCAGACGCTCTTTTATGTAACACTCCGCTTCATAAAGTGCAGGCAGATACACAACGGAAATATCCGCCAGGCAGTCCCGCACCAGGCGCTCCCCTTCCAGCAGCCGATCAACGGCACCGTGTACGGTTTCCGCATCTACCGTCAAAAGCTGAGAAGTAGCCAAAATCAGCTTGTCCTCCGGAAGAAAACTGTGTCCGGCGGAAAGATTGTAGTTCAATTCAAACAGTACGCCTGCTTCCACACGCTTGGGGTCATCCCCGGCAATGCCCATTTCAATTGCAAAGCGATCCACAGCCGCAAAGGGGGCATCCAACCCCTCTTCCATCAGCAGGTACGGATCGTCATAAAGGAGCTCTACCGCACAGTCTCCGTACAGCTTGTACATCCGCACGGCCAGCTCCGCAGGAAGCTGGTGAGCGGCAAAAAACTCCATCAGCTGCCGCATTCCCACACGCAGGCGGAATTCTTCTCCGATTGCCCGGGCTTTGGCAGCAGTAATGCCGGGAACCTCGGCAAGGCGTCCGGGTTCCCGTTCCATAATATCCAATGTTTGGTCTCCGAAATGATCCACAATTTTTGCCGCTGTCTTGGGTCCAATCCCCTTGATGATGCGGCTGGAGAGGTAGCTCAGAATCTCCGTGCTGGTCTGAGGCATCAAACGCTCCAGAAATTCCGCTTCAAACTGGCGGCCGTAACTGCTGTGGTTGATCCATTTTCCGGTAACCATCAGCCCTTCACCAACAGCAGGCATGGGAATCGTCCCCACTACCGTAATTTGCTGGTTGCCTCCGCACTTTAGCCGCAGGATCGCATAACCATTGTCATAATTCTGATAGATCACGGCGCTGATTGCGCCCTGTATGATTTCCATTTCCTGCTCAGCCAATTTCCTTCCGCTCCTCATCCAGTCTTGCGGTCCACTCCGCTAAAGTATAAAATTCTACATTATGATACTTTCTGTGTATTTGTTCCCGCCGTTCAACGGATGTACCGCTATCCAGCAGAATCAGAGGACATCTAACCAGCCCCAGATCCCGCAGCCAGCCATAGCGCCGCAGGATAGCTTCCTCCGTATCCGGTTTGCTGTAAAACACCATTGCTCCGCCCTTAAATCCAGGCAAAAGTGCGCCATACAGCACCCATAGCACGCAAAGAACGCCAAATGCCGCAAAAACACCCAATATAACAAATCCCAGCATTGCTTCCACCTCAGAATATCCTATGGCAGAAGCAGCAAAATCGTTCGTCTTATAGTGTACAATATTTTATCGTTATTGAAAAGGGTTTTTTCGATAAAACTTTCCCTACTCCATAAAAACGAGAAAAAAGCCGCCGATTGGCGACTTCTTCATGGATCAGGAATGGGGTTATGTGCATTTTCTCTCCGGAGCAAAGGTAACCGTTCTGCTCCGGCAAGCCCTCTCGGTCAACTCGTCTCCTGGCAGGTTGGGCTGGACCATTCATACAAATCACAAGTATAAAAAAAGAAGCCGCCGATTGGCGACTTCTTTATGGAGCGGGTGACGAGGCTCGAACTCGCTACCTCCACCTTGGCAAGGTGGCGCTCTACCGGATGAGCTACACCCGCAGGAACAAGTAGTATTATAACAGTATTTTCAGAAATGTCAATACTCTTTTCCTAATTTTTTCATTTTTATTCTGCTTTATTCTGCAACGGTCTTTCCGCAAGCAGGATATTCAGAAAAGTCCCACACATAACCGCTCATGTCTCCATCCTGAAGCTTTCGGAATTCTCCTTCTTGATAGCTGCGGATCAGATCCACATGATAGTAGGCGTCTCCGTCACGAATGATATTCCAATACCAGGGCTCCCCTGCCCTGGTTCCGGAAACTACTCGGCAATCCAGTCCCGCCTGCTGACACATAGCCGCATACACCGAAGCAAAGGCTTTACAGTCTCCTACGCCGTGACGAAGCAGGCTATAAGTAGGCGTAATGGAGCTTTGGAACGTATAATCATAGCGAACCATCAGGAATGAATACAGATGGGCATATTTTTCCAAATCCGGCGCATCTCCGCTCACATAGAGAACGGCAGAGGAAAATACCGGCTGCACCTGAGTCTGCATCTTTTTCAGTGCTTCTCGGCTGGTCTGGTAGGAAAATTTCAATTCTACCACCCGGGTTTTGCCCATATCCGGATAGATATTCACCGTTACCTGAGGCAGCTCCATCACATACTGAGGGTTGTCCATGGAATAGTTTTCCACAATCTGGACAAAATCCGCCTGCTCATACTTCTCGATCTGCAAAACGATGCCCGTATCACAGGAAATCAGCGCTGCGGCAATCGCCTCTGCAGCCTCTGCATTGTCGTGTACCTTTTTGATCTGACGTATTTCAGATTTATCATGGATATAGGCAATCTGGATGCCCAGAGCCGCCTCGCCGCCGCTGGTGCCCAAATCATAGCTGATTTTTTCCACAGCATAGGCCGCAATGGGATGACTGGCCATAATCTGCGAAATTGCCCGCTTCAGATCCGGTTCCAGACTGTCGTGATCGTAACCGTTCACGGAAATCGTAATCTGTTCGGTACCCGCCTCAACCAATTGTTCCAGGGCAACATAAAGCTGACCGTAAGTCTTTGCAGATACGTTCTGGCTGCTGCCGGGCGATTCCGGAACACGGTGGGGAGCCACCCACACATGTTCCCCGCTCATAAAGCCGCTGCAGCCGCCAAGCAGCAGACATACCGCTGTCAGAATTGCAATTGCAGCTTGCTTCATGATGTATCACCTTTCCTTACAGAGAATCTTTTGTATGTTTGCCGAAGCCGTCACCAAGCACCTGGTGAGCTTCCTGAAGAATGACGAACGCATTGGGATCGATGGAAACAACCAGTTCCTTCAGTTCGGTGATCTGCTGCCGTTTGACCGCAACGAGAACCACCTTTGTATCCTGACCGGTATAGCTGCCCTGGCTGTACAGATATGTAGCACCGCGCTGGAGCTTTTCACCCACAGCACGGGCAATTTTCTCGTAATCCTTGCTGACGATCAAAGCAACCTTGGAGTAGTCGAATCCGTAAACCACGGCATCGATGACCTTGCCGCAGGTGAAAGCAGTCAGGCCGGTATACAGTGCATTGGACAGGTTGCCGAAGACGATACCGGTCAGAATGACAACCAGAACGTCAAATGCGGTTGCAATCTGTCCGATCGGCAGGTTGCGGTAACGAAGCTTCACCAGGCGCACCACGATATCGGAGCCGCCGGTGGACGTACCGGCCAGGAACACAAATCCCAGGCCCAGGCCGCAGAACACGCCGCCGTACAGAGCAGCCAGCATAGGCTCCAGAGTCGGCATATTGACCGTTGCCATCAAGTCCATGATACCGGAACTCAGGAACAGGCCAAGCAAAGATCCGAAAAAGAATTTTTTGCCGATTTTCATACCGCCGATCACGAAGAGCGGCAGGTTAATCAGGATGGTCAGGACACCCACCTGACCAAAGCCAAGCAATTCCACCAAAACCACAGCCAGACCGGAAATACCACCGGCACTCAAATCATTCGGGCCAAGGAATATGGCAAATCCTAAGCCAAAAACAGCACTACCTGCAATCGTCAGAACAACCCAGCCAATTTTATCCCATATCTTTTTCATACGTCGTCTCCTCAAACTTCAAACTGTATTTGTTTTTCTTGAGAATCTTCTTCCTTTAAAATCGCACCTGCCGAAGGCAAGGTCTTGGTGCGATAACGGGCGGGATTGGTAATTCCACTTTTCTCCAAACACACCGCACCGCTTACGACTGCTTTTTTCTTCAGAGATACCACCGACACGCCCTGCGTGCTGCGGGTGGTTTTGGGCAGCAGCTGCGCTGTAGAGAAAATCACGCAGCGATTATCCGTGGTATAGACTGCCATCTGGTCATCCGTTTCCAGTTCCATTACCGCTTTAAGAGGACTCTTGTCACTGTAAGCACCGGTCAGCTTTTTTCGATTTGTTTTGGTTTCATAGGCGCTGAGCGGCACTTTTGCAACTTTGCCGTTTTCAAAGAAGAACAGAACAAAGCCCTTATAGTCCCCGGCAAACACCACCTGAAATACGTTTTCGCCTGGATCCATGCCCAGTTTCTGAGGCAGATAATCACCCAGAAGCGAAGCCTTGGAATCCTCAAAATCAGAAAGTCTCGTCTTGTAGCACTGGAATTGATCCGTAAATACCAGCAGCTCCGCCCGATTACTGGACTCGGCCGTCATGGCAAGGCTGTCACCTTCCTTGAACTTCTGCTCACCACTCATCCTGAGAGACTGCGCCGTGATTTTCTTTAGATAGCCCTCCCTGGACAGGAACACCGTTACCGGATAGTCAGGGATCTCCTCTTCCTCGGAATCCGGTGCAATTTCGTCCAGATTATAAATAATTTCCGTTCTTCTGGGCTGGCCATACTTTTCCGCAACCTGCTTCAGTTCCTTCTTAATCACGTTCTGCAGTTTACGGTTGCTTGCCAGAATATCCCGCAGCTCGGCAATTTCCTTTTCCAAATCATCGATGGACTTTGTCTGCTTCAGGATGTATTCCTTATTGATATTCCGCAGCTTGATTTCCGCCACGAAATTTGCCTGAATCTCGTCAATGCCAAAGCCGATCATCAGGTTGGGAACCACTTCGCTTTCCAGTTCCGTTTCCCGAATGATGGTGATTGCCTTGTCGATGTCCAGCAGAATCCGCTCCAGACCTTTCAGCAGGTGCAGGCGGTCTTCTTTTTTCTGGATCTGGAAGAAGATCCGCCGGCGGACACATTCCATACGCCAGGCTGTCCACTCTTCCAGAATTTCGCCCACGCCCATCACTCTCGGCATTCCTGCTACCAGGATGTTGAAGTTACAGGCGAAGCTATCTTGCAGAGGGGTCATCCGGTACAGCTTCTGCATCAGTTTCTCCGGGTCGACACCACGCTTCAAGTCGATGGTCAGCTTCAGGCCGCCCAGATCCGTTTCATCACGCATATCGGCAATTTCCTTGATTTTGCCCGGCTTGATCAGTTCCGCCACCTTGTCCATGATGACTTCCGTGGCGGTGGAATACGGGATCTCATAAATTTCAATAAGATTGCCTTCCTTAATATACCGCCACTTGGCACGCAGCTTGAAGCTGCCGCGGCCGGTGGAGTAAATCTCTCTGGTGGCGGCATCGTCATAAAGCAGCTCACCACCGGTGGAGAAGTCCGGTCCGGGAAGGGTCTCCAGAATATCGTGTTCGGGGTTGTCCATCAGTGCGATGGTGGTATCGCAAACCTCTTTCAGATTGAAAGAACAGATATTGCTTGCCATACCGACTGCGATGCCCTGATTGGCAGACACCAGCACGTTCGGGAATGTGGTGGGAAGCAGGCTCGGCTCTTTCATGGTCGCATCATAGTTGTCCACCATGTCCACCGTGTCGGAATCAATATCCTTGAACAGCTCCGTACAGATGGCGTCCAGCTTGGCCTCGGTGTATCGGGAAGCCGCATAGGCCATATCCCGGGAGTAGACCTTACCGAAGTTGCCCTTGGAATCCACAAAGGGATGCAGCAGCGTTTCGTTTCCTCTGGCAAGACGCACCATTGTCTCGTAAATGGCCGCATCGCCGTGGGGGTTGAGCCGCATGGTCTGGCCCACAATATTGGCCGATTTGGTTCTTCCGCCGGTAAGCAGCCCCATCTTATACATGGTATACAGCAGCTTCCGGTGGGACGGCTTGAAACCATCAATTTCCGGAATCGCACGGGAAACAATAACGCTCATGGCATAGGGCATATAGTTGACTTCCAGCGTTTCGGAAATCGCCTGCTCCGTAGTAGAGCCATGCAGGTCCATGATCCCGTCCGTATTTACTTTTTTCTTTTTTTCGGGTTCTTGCTTTTTACGCGGCATAATTGGCTCCTTACTCTGTCAGTTAAGAAATATCCGCCAGGTCCAAATATCTGGCACCATTTTCTGCAATAAAGCTCTTCCGCTCTGCAAGGCTGTCACCCAGCAGAACATCGAAATAGTGAGCCGTCCGCTCCGCTTCCTCCGGCATGACCTTTATCAGGCGCCGGGTTTCCGGGTTCATGGTGGTCATCCACATCATTTCCGGGTCGTTCTCGCCAAGGCCCTTGGAGCGCTGCATACTTACCTTTTTGCCCTCCAGCTCTTTGAGGATCTTCACTTTTTCCTGTTCGTTGTAGGCAAACCAGGTCTTATCCTTGCAGGTGATCTCAAACAGAGGAGATTCTGCAATATACACATAGCCGTTGCGGATCAGCGTGGGGCAAAGGCGGTAGAGCATCGTGAGGATCAGCGTGCGGATCTGGAAACCGTCCACGTCCGCATCCGTACAGATAACGATTTTATTCCAGCGAAGTGCAGAAAGATCGAAAGAAGACAGTTCCTTTGCTTTCTTGCCCTGCACTTCCACGCCGCATCCCAGAACCTTCATCAGGTCTGTAATAATGGGAGATGCGAAGATTTTGGAATAATCTGCCTTCAGACAGTTGAGGATTTTACCACGGACGGGCATGATACCCTGGAATTCTGCATCCCGGCTCAGCTTGACCGAGCCCAATGCGGAATCACCCTCCACGATATAGAGCTCCCGGACGGAAACATCCCGGCTGCGGCAGTCCACAAACTTCTGCACCCGGTTGGCAATATCAATGGAGCCGGACAGTTTCTTCTTCACGCTGGCTTTGGTCTTTTCGGCAGACTCTCTTGCCCGTTTGTTCACCAGAATCTGATCGGCCACCTTGTCGGCTTCCTGCTTGTTCTCAATAAACCAGACCTGCAGCTGCTCTTTAAAGAAGGCCGTCATGGCATCCTGAGTAAACTTGGAATTGACGGACTTTTTAGTCTGGTTCTCAAAACAGCCGATGGTGGAGAAGCAGTTGGTTACCAGCACCAGACTGTCCTGAATATCCTGGAAGAGGATTTTGCTTTCACTCTTGGTATACTTATTGTTATCCTTCAGATACTTATCAAAGGCAGCCGTAAAACCGGAGCGCACCGCTTTGTCCGGACTGCCGCCGTATTCAAGCCAGGAAGAGTTGTGGTAATATTCAATATGATTGACCTGCTTGCTGAAGCAGAAAGATGCCGTGATCTTCAGCTTCATCTCCGGGCGGTTTTCCGCGTCCCGGCCCCGGCGTTCCGTCTCCCAGTACACAGGCATGGTAAAGGCGTTGTCCCCCACCATTTCCTCGATATACTGCCGGATGCCGTCGGCATAGCAGAATTCTTCCGTTTCAAATTTGCCGCCCACCTGATTGCGGAACTGGAAACGGATACCTTTATTCACCACGGCCTGCCGCCGCAGCACATCCCGATAGTATTCCACCGGAATGTTAATGTCGGTGAACACCAGCTTGTCCGGCCGCCAGCGGAACAGAGAACCGGTCTTTTTCCGGTCGGTCGGTTCCTTTTTCAGGCCGCCCTTGTTTCTGCCTTTTTCAAAATGCAGGTCGTAACGGAAGCCGTCCCGGCGGATGGTGGCATCAAAAAACTCCGATGCGTACTGTGTCGCACAGGAGCCAAGACCGTTCAGTCCCAAGGAGTATTCGTAGTTCTCACCGTTTTCTCCGTATTTGCCGCCGGCATACATCTCGCAGAACACAAGTTCCCAGTTGTAACGCTTTTCCTTTTCGTTGTAGTCCACCGGACAGCCGCGGCCGAAGTCTTCCACTTCTACGGAAAGGTCTTCATAACGGGTCACGATAATCGTGTCGCCGTGTCCTTCTCTTGCCTCATCGATGGCGTTGGAGAGGATCTCAAAAACCGCATGTTTACAGCCTTCCAGATCATCCGAGCCAAAAATAACCGCCGGGCGCTTACGCACCCGATCTTCTCCCTTCAGCATAGAGATGCTGGAGTTGCCATATTGTTCCTGCTTTTTTGTTGCCATAATCATTTACCGCCAAAGTTATCCATAATATTCTCTTGTATTATACACTTTTTTATGCATAATGTCAACCGTCGGCGGACGATCCCAAGCCCCTGCTCTTCCTGTTTTAGGCAAATCGGATTAATTGTCTAACTGAGTGTACTCTTTATTCATAAATAGTTCTTGAATGGTGGTCAAAAATGATGTATACTAAGTCATGAAATGTGGTGTCATTAAAATAAGGGGGATAATGATGAAGAATCTCAGTTTACTGGTGTGGCTGACGCAGCTGGGGCTGTCCGTCGTTATGCCTCTTGCAGGATTCATCCTTCTCGCCGTGTGGCTGCAGAAGCGGCTGGCACTGGGGAACTGGGTTATCTGGGTCGGTATCGGCCTGGGCCTGGTCAGCGCGCTGAACAGCCTGCGTCTGTCCCTCAGAACGCTTTCCCGTATGTGCAAGGACGACACCGAAAGCAAAGAGCCCCCCGTTTATTTTAATGAACACGACTAACGCAAGGAGTTCAGTTTCTATGGATCACCGTAAATTCGTTTATCAGGAAACCGGTATTGTAGCACTGGGACAGCTGATCTGTGTCGCCGCGATGATCGGAGTTTTTTTCCTGCTGGATCATTTCGACCGCAAGGTTCTGCTGGGCGGTATCGTGGGCGGCATCGGCGCCACTCTTAATTTTTTCATCATGGCTGTCGTAGCCAATCTGGCAGCCGACAAAGCCGAAGCGCAAAATGTCAAAGGCGGTCAGGCCATGATTCGTGCCTCCTACTTTGCAAGAACAATCGTGCTTTTTGTCATCTATTTCGCTTTCGCCAAAAGCGGTCTGTGCAACGCCATCACTTTGGTGCTTCCATTAGTCTTTGTACGTCCAACTATTACGCTGGGCGAATTTTTCCGTAAGAAAGGGGATGCGTAACGAATGAACGTTAATGTTACCGGTCCTTATATTTACTTCACAATTCCCATCTTTGGCGGTATTCCCATTACGCAGACTACCGTTTCCCTTCTGGTGGTCACGGTGCTGCTGATGCTGGCCGCCTGGCTTCTGGGAAGAAACCTCACCAAGCGACCCGGCAAGCTGCAGGTACTGACGGAAAAGGGTGTGATGACCCTTCACAATCTGGTGTGTGAAACCATGGGCCCCCACAACGCCCACTGGACTCCCTACATCGGCACCATTTTTCTCTCTTCCATCTGCGGTTCTCTGATCGGTATGACCGGCTTCCTTCGGTCCTCCACCGCCGACCTGAGCGTGCCCCTGACCTGGGGCATCATGACCAGTGTCATCATCTGGTATAACTCCATCAAGCGCAACGGCTTCCTGGGCTGGCTGAAAGGCTTTACCGAGCCTGTGGTGGTCATGACTCCCATGAACATCATTTCCGAAATCGCACAGCCCATCTCCATGGCCTTCCGTCACTTCGGTAACGTAGCCGGCGGCGGTGTCATCACCAGCATTCTTTATACGGCCCTCGGCATGGCCTCTTCCGCCCTGCTTGGAGTGCTCTCCGGAACCATCGCAGTCCCCATCGCCGTCATTGCTCTGGGTATTGTGCTGTTTGTTCTGGGAATGAAAAAGAAAAAGACCGCTCTGCGGATTACCGGCATCGCTTTTGCTGTCATCGGTATTCTGGGCGTTCTGCAGAATCTGGACATTCTCAGCGGTCTGCCGATTCTGACCTTCGGTATCCCCGCAGTTCTGTCCGTGTACTTCGACCTTTTCTCCGGCTTTGTTCAGGCATTTGTCTTCAGCCTGCTGAGCATGGTCTACATTGCCGGTGCCTGCCCTCCTCCGGAAGAAGCCGGAAGCGAGGCCTGATTACTTTGTAACCCCATTTTAGCTTATATATACAATCAATTTTTAGGAGGAACAATATTATGGGAATGGAATTCAATGCATATTTTCTGAAAGCTTGCTGCGCCATCGGTGCAGGCCTGTGTATGGGTATCGGCGCTATCGGCCCTGCTATCGGCGAAGGTAACGCTGTCGGCAAGGCTCTGGAAGGTATGGCCCGTCAGCCCGAGGCTGCAAGCAACCTGCGTACCAACATGATCCTTGGCTGTGCTATCACCGAGACCACCGGTATTTACGCTCTGCTGATCTCCTTCCTGATCCTGTTTGCTACCAACGTTTAATCTCGCTTTTTCTGCAATTCCAATAGAAAGGAGCGAAAAAAGTGGGATTTGAAGAATTGTTGGGCGTAAACCCCTGGACCGCCCTCTTTACCCTTGCCAATACCGTGGCACTGTTTTTGGTAATGAAAAAGTTTCTGTTCGGTCCGGTCATGAATATGATCAACTCCCGGCAGAAGGAAATCGATGATATGTACTCCGAAGCCGACTCCGCCAGCAAGAGCGCCAAAGCTCTGGAAGCAGAGTATCAGCAGAAGCTGTCTGCCGCTTCCGAAACCAGCGAGCAGATCGTAAAAGATGCCGTAGTACGCGGACAGCGCCGTGAGGAAGAAATTATCCGTCAGGCCAATGCAGACGCATCCGCCATTCTGGAAAAAGCCTCTGCCGACATTGCTTTGGAAAAGAAGAAAGCAATCAACGACGCAAAGGACGAAATCTCCGACATAGCAATGGCCATTGCCGGCAAAGTCGTGGCACGGGAACTTACCACTGCCGACCAGTCCAAGCTGGTGGACGACTTTATTAATGAATTGGGTGACGAAGTATGACGCAGACCGGAAGCATCTACGGAGAATCTCTGTATGCACTGGCCGCCGATGAAGGACTGAGTAAGTCCATTCTGGATGAGCTTGCCGTTTTGCAGCAGAGCTTCCAGGAAGAGCCGACCTTTCTTCGGCTCATGAGCGCCCCCACCCTATCCAAGCAGGAGCGCTGCCAGATTCTGGACGAGAGTTTCCGCGGAAAGATTCAGCCTTATTTGCTGAATTTCCTGAAAATTCTCACAGAAAAAGGCTATATGCGTGACTTTTCAGACTGCTGTGCTGCTTACCGCAGCTGCTACAACCGGGATAACGGCATTCTGCCCGTTTCTGCTGTAACCGCTGTTTCTCTGACCGAGGCACAGACAGCACGGCTCCGGGAGAAGCTTGCCGGCATCACCGGCAAAACCATTGAGCTTACCAATCGGGTAGATCCCGATTGTCTGGGCGGTGTACGTCTGGACTATGACGGTAAGCGTCTGGATGACACGGTTTCCCATCGGCTGGACGCAGTTCGCAGTCTGCTGAAAAACACCGTACTCTGATTTAGAAAGCAGGGACAGTATGGAATTAAAACCCGAAGAAATAACTAAAATCATCCGTAGTCAGATCAAGAACTACGAAAACAAACTGGAAGCCAGCGAAACCGGCATCGTCATACTGGTAGGTGACGGCATCGCAAGAGTTTCCGGTCTGGACAAGTGCATGGCCGGCGAGCTGATTGAATTTCCCAACGGCTCCTACGGCATGGCACAGAATCTGGAAGAAGACACCGTATCCGTCGTTATCCTGGGTACCGACAACGGTATCAAGGAAGGTGACACCGTCAAGCGCACCGGCCGCGTGGTATCCGTCCCCGTTGGCGACGCCCTGATCGGCCGTGTTGTCAACGCTCTGGGTGCCCCCATCGACGGCAAGGGCCCGATTGAGTCTTCCGTCTACCGCCCCATCGAAGCACCGGCCCCCGGTATCATCGACAGAAAGCACGTCAGCGTGCCTCTGCAGACCGGTATCAAGGCTATCGACTCCATGATTCCTATCGGACGCGGCCAGCGTGAGCTGATTATCGGCGACCGTCAGACCGGTAAGACCACCATTGCAACTGATACCATTCTGAACCAGAAGGGCAAGAACGTAATCTGCATTTACGTTGCCATCGGTCAGAAGCGTTCCACCGTTGCACAGGTGGTAGACAACCTGACTACCGGCGGCGCCATGGACTATACCATCGTGGTATCCTCCACCGCTTCCGAGCTGGCTCCCATGCAGTACATTGCCCCCTATGCAGGCTGTACCATGGGCGAATATTTCATGCATCAGGGCAAGGATGTCCTGATCATTTATGACGATCTCAGCAAGCACGCAGTGGCCTATCGTGCCATTTCTCTTCTGATTCGCCGTCCCCCCGGACGTGAAGCCTACCCCGGCGACGTATTCTACCTTCACTCCCGTCTTCTGGAGCGTGCAGCCCAGCTTTCCGACGAGAAGGGCGGCGGCAGCCTGACTGCCCTCCCCATTATCGAAACCCAGGCAGGCGACGTGTCGGCTTATATTCCCACCAACGTCATTTCCATCACCGACGGCCAGATTTTCCTGGAAACCGAGCTGTTCAACTCCGGCGTTATGCCCGCTGTCAACCCCGGTATTTCCGTCTCCCGTGTCGGCGGTGACGCACAGATCAAGGCCATGAAGAAGGTTGCCGGCTCTCTGAAGCTGCTGTACTCCCAGTACCGGGAACTGCAGAGCTTCGCACAGTTCGGTTCCGATCTGGATGCCGATACCAAGTCGAGACTTGCTCTGGGCGAACGGATTGTTGCCGTTCTGAAGCAGAAGAACAACTCTCCGAAGGAAGTGGCCCATCAGGTTTGCATTATCTACGCCGTTACCAACGGTTACCTCAATGACATCCGGCTGGACCGTGTGCCCGAATTTGAGAAGCGTCTGGAAGAGTTCATGGACAATCGCTACAGCCATGTACTGGAAGCCATCCGCACCACCGGAAAGCTGGAACCCGACACCGAAGAGAGCCTGAAAACCGCTCTGAACGAACTGCTTGCAGAGTTCAATCCTTTGCAGTAAAGGAGTGATCTGACATGGCAGGTGTTTCCTCAAAAGAAATCAAAAATCGCATCCGGAGCATGGAAAGCACCAAGCAGATTACCAAAGCCATGGAAATGGTTGCTGCCTCCAAGCTCCGTCGGGCACAGGTGCAGGTATCCAACGCACGCCCCTATTTTGAAACGCTGTATGCTACGATCAACGACATCGTAGTATGCAATCAAGATTTTTCCTCTGCCTATCTGACCGCACAGCCCAGCACAAAGAGTCTTTATGTAGTGATTGCCGGCGACCGCGGTCTGGCCGGCGGCTATAACAGCAACATCCTCAAGACCTGCTACGCCGAAATGGATAGCAAAGATGTTACCGTGCTGCCCATAGGAAAGAAGGCACTGGACTTTTTCAAAACCCGGAATATTCCCCTGCTGACAGAAAACTACTGTGATGCAGAGGATATTTCCGTGGGTGACTGTTTTTCCATCGCCAAGCAGCTTTGCAAAGCATATCTCTCCGGTGAATACGGTGAGATTCGGATCGGTTTTACCAGTTTTGTGTCCGTTCTGACGCAGACCCCCGTTACCATGCAGATGCTTCCGCTGCTGCATCATGCTGTTCCTGAGAAAACCGCAGTTTCTTCGGATATTGTCTATGAGCCGGACAGCGTTTCCGTCTTTGATGCCATCATTCCCGAATATGTAGGCGGTATTCTCTATGGTGCCCTGTGTGAAAGCCGTGCTGCAGAGCAGGCCGCACGCCGCACCGCTATGGACTCTGCCACCCAAAACGCCGACGATATGATTGCTGACCTGAGCCTGAAGTTTAACCGGGCCCGTCAGGCAGCAATCACGCAGGAAATCACCGAAATCGTCGCAGGCTCCTGATAAGAGCCATCATTTCAACACAAGGAGTTGAATCCAATGGCCAAAAACAAGGGAACAGTCATCCAGGTTATGGGTCCTGTTCTGGATATTCGCTTTGCGGATGACCAGCTGCCCCAGCTGCTCAACGCAATTGAGATCCCCCATGGGGAAAATACCGTTATAGCCGAAGTTGCCCAGCACATTGGTGACAATGTGGTGCGCTGCATCGCTATGAGCTCCACCGATGGTCTGCAGCGTGGTACCGAAGCCGTGGATACCGGCGCACCCATCAGCGTTCCTGTCGGCGAAGCATGCCTGGGTCGTGTGTTTAATCTTCTGGGTCAGCCCATTGATGAAGGCGCACCCATGCCCGAAACTGAGCATTGGCCCATCCACCGCCCCGCTCCCTCCTACGAGGAGCAGCAGCCCGCCACCGAGATTCTGGAAACCGGTATCAAGGTCGTCGACCTGATCTGCCCCTATGCAAAGGGCGGCAAAATCGGTCTGTTCGGCGGTGCAGGTGTCGGCAAGACCGTCCTGATTCAGGAGCTGATCTACAACATTGCCACTGCCCATAACGGCTACTCCGTATTCACCGGCGTTGGTGAACGTACCCGTGAAGGCAATGACCTCTACAACGAAATGACCGAATCCGGCGTCATTAAAAAGACCGCCATGGTCTTCGGTCAGATGAACGAGCCCCCCGGAGCCCGTATGCGTGTAGGCCTTTCCGGCCTGACGATGGCAGAGTACTTCCGTGATGTGAAGCATCAGGACGTGCTGCTGTTCATCGACAACATCTTCCGTTTCACGCAGGCCGGTTCCGAAGTTTCCGCTCTGCTGGGACGTATGCCTTCTGCCGTTGGCTATCAGCCCACGCTGGCAACGGAAATGGGCGCTCTGCAGGAGCGTATCACCTCCACAAAGAACGGCTCCATTACCTCCGTTCAGGCGGTCTATGTCCCTGCTGACGACTACACCGACCCCGCTCCCGCCACAACCTTCGCACACCTGGATGCTACCACTGCCCTGGACAGAAGCATTGCTTCTCTGGGTATCTTCCCTGCCGTGGATCCTCTGGCTTCCACTTCCCGTATCCTGAGTCCGGAAATTCTGGGCAACGAGCATTACGAAACCGCCCGTTCCGTCCAGCGGATTCTGCAGCGGTACAAGGAACTGCAGGATATTATCGCTATCATGGGTATGGACGAGCTTTCCGACGAAGACAAGCTGACCGTCAGCCGTGCCCGTAAGGTGCAGCGTTTCCTGTCTCAGCCCTTCCATGTGGCAGAGCAGTTCACCGGTTATCAGGGCAAGTACGTTCCTCTGAAGGAAACCATCCGCGGCTTTAAGGAAATCATCGAGGGCAAGCACGACGATATTCCCGAGTCCTGCTTCCTCTTTGCCGGCACCATCGACGATGTGGTCGCAAAATGGAAGGGTGAGAACAAATGACACCTTTCTCCCTGAAGATCGTCACGCCTGACGGTCTCGCCTACACAGGACAGGCAGAAGAAGTCATCGTCCGCACCACCACCGGTGATTTGGGTATTATGGCAGGACACATCAACTGTGTTGCCCCGTTGGGTATGGGAAAGGCCACCATCGTCATTGACGGCAAGCGCAGATACGCCGCCTGTATCGGCGGTATGGTCAGCGTAGTGGACGGCAAGGTGACTCTGGTGCCCACCACCTTTGAATGGGCAGACAAGATCGACGCTCAGCGCGCCGAAGTCTCCTATCAGAGGGCACAGGACGTGCTCCGCAATAAAAACTCCACGAATACCGAGATCAAGCTGGCAGAAGCACGGCTGCGTCGTGCTCTGGTGCGAAAGAACGTGGCCTCTGGCAGATAAGCAAAAGGGTGTATCTTTTGATACACCCTTTTTTCTTTGTCTTTGTCCCAAAATAGCGGCTTGTGATCAGTATTTTTTCGATATTTTGCTAAAATTTACAACTTCCCTCTTGTAAATTCCGCTGAATTGGCGTATACTCAATCTATATTTTGATTGACAAGTGAGGATTCATTATGGAACTGATTTCTGTCCGTGAACTGTTCAAGAACACCTCCGCATACGTCGGAAAGGAAGTCGAAGTAGGCGGCTGGGTGCGTTCTATTCGTGCAAGCAAGCAGTTTGGCTTCATTGTTCTGAACGACGGTACCTATTTCACCCCTGTACAGGTAGTTTATCACGACAATATGGAGAATTTCCAGGAGATTTCCAAGACCAATGTTGGTGCTGCCCTGATCGTTAAGGGCACCCTGGTTGAAACTCCCGATGCAAAGCAGCCCTTTGAGATTCAGGCAGAGAGCGTCTTTGTGGAAGGCGCTTCCAGCGGTGACTATCCCCTGCAGAAGAAGCGTCACTCTCTGGAGTTCCTGCGTACCATGACCCATCTGCGCCCCAGAACAAATACTTTCCAGGCTGTGTTCCGTGTACGCAGTCTGATTGCCTACGCCATCCATCAGTTCTTCCAGGAACGTGATTTCGTATATGTCCATACACCCCTGATTACCGGTTCCGACTGTGAGGGTGCAGGCGAAATGTTCCAGGTTACCACTCTGGATCTGAACAACATCCCCAGAACCGAGGACGGCAAGGTTGATTACTCTCAGGACTTCTATGGCAAGCCCACCAACCTGACCGTTTCCGGCCAGCTGAACGGTGAAACCTTTGCCATGGCTTTCAAGAACATCTACACCTTCGGACCTACCTTCCGTGCCGAGAACTCCAACACCACCCGCCACGCTGCCGAATTCTGGATGATCGAGCCGGAAATTGCATTTGCCGATCTGTCCGATGATATGCGTCTGGCAGAAGATATGCTCAAGTATGTCATCGCCTATGTGCTGGAGCACGCCCCCGAGGAGATGGAGTTCTTCAACTCTTTCGTAGACAAGGGTCTGCTGGAACGTCTGCAGCATGTGCTGACCTCCGACTTCGGTCACATCACTTACACCGAAGCCGTGGAAATTCTGGAAAAGCACAACGATGCCTTTGAATACCCCGTCCATTGGGGCAGCGATCTGCAGACCGAACACGAGCGCTATCTGACCGAAGTTGTGTTCAAGAAGCCCGTATTCGTTACCGATTATCCCAAGGAGATCAAGGCTTTCTATATGAAGCTCAACCCCGATGGAAAGACCGTTGCCGCTATGGACTGTCTGGTTCCCGGCATCGGCGAGATTATCGGCGGCAGCCAGCGTGAAGACAACTACGAGATTCTGAAGTCCCGTATTGAAGAGCTGGGTATGAAGCCTGAAGACTACAGCTTCTACATGGATCTGCGTAAGTACGGCTCCGCCCGTCATGCCGGTTTCGGCCTGGGCTTCGAGCGCTGTGTCATGTATCTGACCGGTATGGGCAACATCCGTGATGTTCTCCCCTTCCCCAGAACTGTTGGCAACTGCGAACTGTAAATTATCAGCACAAGAGGCAGCCCGTTCGGGCTGCCTCTTTCTGCATATGACAGGTCTGTATATGACAGGCCAAAAAATGCCGCCGGACAACCGGCGGCATTTTATTGATCAATTCTTTTGCTTTGCGTTTCGACCCTGCAGGCAGGACCAAACCAAAATAATCAGCTGTCCGGGAACTCCCAGCACAAACAGCTGCCATGCTGCAATTCCGACTGTCAGCAGAGTGGCTACGAGAGACGCCAGAGTCGTCCATACCAGAAGCGAAATAATCAGGTAATTTCTGCGGGGCTTAAACCAGATGGAGTTAAACACCAGCCACACAATCATACTCACCGGCAGGGCGTATATAAAAGACAGCCAGCGTCCCTCCAGATCGGGGACAATCAAATCCATCAGCACATAAAATAGAGTAGCCACCAGCCACACCAGCAGCACGCTCAAAGTCGTCACCACTGTACGGTTGCGTCTGGAATCGGCCGTGACTTCCGCAGGTTTTTCCTGTACTTCCTGCTTTTCCTCGTGGGTTTCTTCCAGCAGATAATCCACCTGAACGCCAAAAATATCAGCAATATGCTTCAAAACGGCAATATCCGGCACGGATTCGCCCCGTTCCCATTTGGAAATGGCTTTGTCAGAATAATTCAGTTTTTCAGCCAATTCCAGCTGGGTCATCTTTTTAGAGACCCGCAAATCGGTGATATTTTTCGCAATAATGGGTTTGATATCTTCCACAGCTGTACCTCAAAGTCATATATTTAGAATATTGTAACACACAATCGTCCGCAAATCAATACCCGCCGCAGCACCGGGAAACGACTATTTCAGCCATTTATCAAAGCCGAAATAGTGCAAGGTATTGTAATAACTGATATTTTCCACCATTTTTCCAAGGGTGTTCCAATCGGCGGGATACTCGCCGTCCTCCACCAGCTGGCCAAAAAGATTGCACAGGATGCGTCGAAAATACTCATGGCGGGTATAGCTGAGGAAACTTCTGGAGTCGGTGAGCATCCCGTTGAAATGTCCCATGGCTCCAAGGCTCATCAGGCTGGTCATCTGTGCCTCCATGCCCAGCTTATGGTCATTGAACCACCAAGCTGAGCCTTGTTGAATCTTTCCGGGGATTTGGCTGTCCGTCTGAAACGCCCCGATGATGGAACCAACTGCGGCATTGTCCGAAGGATTCAGAGAATAGACGATGGTCTTCCCCAAAGCTCCTGCCTTCTCCAGCGCATTCAGCAGCCCACACAGGCCGGCGGCATTAGGGGCATCATTGATGCAGTCGTAGCCGGTGTCGGGTCCCAGTTTCCGGAACATGGTATCGGAAGGATTCCGCAGGCATCCGAAATGGAGCTGGAGCACCCAGTCGCGCTTTGCATATTCCTTTCCTACTGCGATCAGCATGGCAGTATGATACGCCAGCTGCTGTTGGGCGGTGATCTTTCTGCCGGCCTTTGCGGCAGCAAACGCCGCATCCAGTTCCTCTTCGTCCGCTTCCACACAGAAACAGAAGTCCAGCCCGTGGTCCGAAACACAGCAGCCATGATCGGCAAAATAAGCGATCCGGTCGCTCAGGGCACGGCGCATATCCGCAGCCGTATCAATGGAATACCCCACTACCTGTTCCAGCTTTGCTACATAGTCAGGAAAATCCGGCTTGTCCGCACGCATTGCCTTGTCCGGCCGAAAAGCAGGAAGAACCACAACGGAAGCCGAAGGATCGGCTGCCAGCAATTCGTGCGCCCTTAAATCATCTGCCGGGTCATCCGTGGTACAGATCAGCCGTACATGGGACTTACGGATCAGCCCCCGGGCAGTCATATCCGGCCGCTTCAGCGTTTCGTTGCAGCGGCGGTAGATTTCCATTGCATTATCCCCATTGAGCGGTTCCTCAATCCCAAAATATCGCTGAAGCTCCAGATGCGTCCAGTGATACAGTGGGTTTCCGATGAGATCAGGAATCGTCTCTGCCCATTTCTGAAACTTTTCCTCAGGGGCAGCATCTCCCGTAATATAGCATTCCGCCACACCGCAGGAACGCATGGCACGCCATTTATAATGATCTGCGCCCAGCCAAAGCTGGGTGATATTTTCATAACGCCGATCCTCATATATCTCCATGGGATCGATATGACAGTGGTAATCGATAATAGGCATTTTGGCTGCGTACTCATTGTAAAGCTTTCTGGCGGTCTGCGTTTTCAGCAAAAAATTCCGATCCATAAAAGGTGTCATACTTTTCCTCCATACACGTATCGGAAGCGCTTTTCGTTTCCGTCGAAGATGATTTCATTCTACCACAAACCGGTAGCTTTTTCAAATATTTCGCTGTATAAATTGTAGTACTTTTTCAAATAGTAACCAATAACAAAGGGCGTTTCTCCAATAAAACTATTGATTTCCGACATACCCCATGGTATAATTTCTTTGCCCGGAACATCCGGCAGAAAGGTTACGTGAGATTTATGTATACCATTCCTGAATTATACGATTTAAGTCACACTTTAGCAGCGGACTATCTCCGCAGTTTTCAATATCCCTGGGAAGCCCTGAAAGGCATCAAGGAATTTATTCTGAATCTGGGCAGCACGCTTCCCGCTGAGGAATACACAGAATGTCAGCCCCAGGTTTGGGTGCACAAAACAGCAAAGGTTGCACCGACCGCATATCTGGGTGCCCCCTGCATCATCGGCGCCGGCACCGAAGTGCGGCACTGTGCTTTTATCCGTGGCTCTGCACTGGTTGGCGAAAACTGCGTGGTCGGCAATTCCGTGGAGCTGAAAAACGTCATCCTGTTTGACAATGTCCAGGTCCCCCACTACAACTATGTGGGTGACAGCATTCTGGGCTACAAGTCACACATGGGCGCCGGCTCCATTACGTCCAACGTGAAATCAGACAAGCAGCTGGTGGTCATTCACACCCAGCCCCCCATTCCCACCGGCATCAAAAAAGTCGGTGCCATGCTGGGCGACTGCGTGGAAGTCGGCTGCAACAGCGTTCTGAACCCCGGAACCATCATCGGCCGCAACAGCAATGTATATCCCCTTTCCTGCGTCAGAGGCGTTATCCCTGAAAACAGCATTTACAAAACCGGCGGCATCATCGCCGAAAAGAACTAATCCTCAAAGGAGTTAAAAATATGGGCAAATATTTTGGAACTGACGGCTTCCGCGGAGAAGCCAATAAAAACCTCACAGCAGATCATGCTTTCAAAGTCGGACGTTTCCTCGGCTGGTATTACGGCGAGCTGCGCCGTCAGGCCGGAAACACCGAGCCTCCTATGATCGTCATTGGTAAGGATACCCGTCGCTCCAGCTATATGTTTGAATATTCTCTGGCAGCCGGTCTTACCGCTTCCGGTGCCGATGCCTATCTGCTTCATGTCACAACGACCCCGTCCGTTGCCTATGTAACCCGGATGGATACATTCGACTGCGGCGTTATGATTTCCGCAAGCCATAACCCCTATTATGACAACGGAATTAAGTTAATCAACAGCCAGGGCGAGAAAATGGACGAAACCACCATTAGCTATGTCGAAGCTTATCTGGATGGTAAGCTGGAGCTGTTCGGTCAGCACTGGGAGGAACTCCCCTATGCCAGCCGGGAGCAGATCGGCCGCACTGTTGACTACGTTTCCGGCAGAAACCGCTACATCGGCTATCTTATCTCGCTGGGTATGTACTCCTTCAAGGGCATGAGAGTCGGTCTGGACTGTGCTAACGGTGCTTCCTGGAACATCGCCCGGTTGGTATTTGAGGCTCTGGGTGCCAAAACCTATATGATTAACAACGAACCGGACGGCCTGAACATCAACCAGAATGCCGGTTCCACCCACATTGAGATGCTGCAGAAGTTTGTCGTGGACAATGGCCTGGACGTGGGCTTTGCTTACGACGGCGACGCTGACCGCTGCCTGTGCGTAGACGAAAAGGGCAACATCGTAACCGGCGACCACATTCTCTACATCCTCGGCAAATACATGAAATCCCGCGGTCATCTGGACAACAATACCGTTGTCACCACCGTCATGTCCAATTTTGGCCTGTATAAGGCCTTGGACGAAGCCGGAATCGGCTATGCAAAAACCGCTGTAGGCGACAAATACGTCTATGAGTATATGTCCAAAAACAATTGCCGCGTCGGCGGTGAGCAGTCCGGCCACATCATCATTTCCAAGTATGCCACCACCGGTGACGGCATCCTCACCAGTCTGAAAATCATGGAGGTCATGTTGGCCAGAAAGCAGAAGCTCAGTGAACTCTGCTCCGGTCTTACCATCTATCCCCAGGTTCTGAAGAATGTGCGTGTGGAAGACAAAAGCGCAGCACAGAATGATCCCGCTGTTCAAGAAGCCGTCGCCGCCGTTGCTGCAAAGCTTGGCGACACCGGACGTATTTTGGTGCGTGAATCCGGCACCGAACCCGTCATTCGTGTCATGGTAGAATCCCCCTCAAAGGCCGAGTGTCAGGCCCTTGTGGACGAAGTTGTGGATGTTATCTGTGCACGTGGCCACGCCCGGGTATAAGTCAGTAAAATAAATTGTCCCCGGTGCTGTTGTGTACCGGGGACGATTATTGTTTATAATTATTTCAAAATAAATCAAGGAAAAGTACTTCCCAAAACAACCGCACTATGCTATAATGTCGAAGATGCGATCTCTTGTTAACATAACTGTTTTTACATATGATAATGCTGTAAGGCGAGGCGAACAAAAAATGCTTGATTTATCCAAAATTTCCGTTGTTCTCCCATCTTTAGACCCCGATGAAAAGCTTACTGCTGTCATCGACGGACTGCTGGAATACGGATTTACCGATATTATTTTAATTAACGATGGCAGCAAACCTGAGAATCTTCACTACTTCACCGAAGCTGCCGAACTTCATCCGGAAATTCATCTTTTGCATCATCCGGTCAACCTTGGTAAGGGTGCCGCTCTGAAAACCGCTTTCCGCTGGTATCTGGAAAACCGCCCCGACGGACTGGGCGTTGTCACGGTGGACGGCGACAATCAGCACCACCCTGAGGATACCCGAAACTGTGTGGAACAGATGATAAAAACCAATCATCTGGTACTGGGCGTGCGTGACTTTTCTCAGCCCCAGGTTCCGCCCCGCAGCCGCATGGGCAACCGCATTACCTGCGGTGTATTCAGAGTTTTCTGCGGCCTGCGGATCTCCGATACCCAGACCGGTCTGCGTGCCATTCCCACCGAAGCCATGAAAACTCTGGTCAATGTCAAGGGCGATCGTTTTGAATACGAGACAAATATGCTCCTGGCTCTGAAGGAATATGACATTCCCTGGGATGAAGTAAAAATCCGAACCGTGTATATTGAGGAGAATAAAAGCTCACACTTCCGTACTGTAAGGGATTCCTGGCGAATCTACAAGCTGATACTGGCACATTTCTTCCGATATACCATATCCTCCATTCTCAGTGCACTGGCAGACGAAGGACTGTTTACTTTACTGACCCTCATGCTCAAAAATGTGTGTACCGGTTTCATGCTGACGGCTATCCCCACAGTCGGTGCAAGAGTATTCTCTTCCCTGCTGAACTTCTTCATGAATCAGAAACTGGTATTCAAGAGCAACTGTTCCACCGGCAAAGCACTGCTGAGATACTACGCTCTGGCTGTGCCCATGCTGCTCATGCAGCTGCTGTGCACCCACGGACTGTATCTGCTGCTGAATATCGGTGCCAACCAGGTAACGCTTCGCTCCGTTATTTATGCCATTGTCATGGTCATTCTGTTTATGGTCAGCTATCTTGTCCAGCAGCGTTGGGTTTTTGCGTACAAAAATAATACTCACAACAGGGAGGTAAAATAAACATGCAAGATATGAACAACACTCCTTTCACCCCTGGCGACGATGTGCATCCTCGTCGGGCTCCGGAGCGCTCCGCTCCCCCCCACCGCCAGCCCGCCCGCAGAGCACCTCAGCCGGCTCGCAAACGTCATTCTGCACCCGCCCGGAAGCGTGATATTGTTATCTGCTACACGCTCCGTACTCTTATGGTTCTGTTTACCACAATTCTTCTGCTGTTTGCTTCGGCCTGCATTCTGCTGAACAGCATTTTCAATGGTCCCTCCATTGCCGCACGCAATGTGCTCACTATGTCTCTGATTCATTCCAGTGGTACTTACTGGATTCCCAATATTTTTATGAGCGATGAGCTGGTCAACGAGATCAGGGATGGCGACAAAGATCTGCTGCCTCCTGATGACTCCGTCACCGATATCCAGATTGACACCTCCGGTTCCCTGAACGGCAACAGCGATGAGTGGAAAGAACATCCTGACGGAATCCGCATCGATACCATCTACGGCGATACCTTCACCGGCCATGTCATGATTGTTCGTGACCCCTCCAAGGTATATCTTGCCACATCTGCCCCCTCTTTCTCTCCCACCATCCCCGGCGAACGTATCACCAACATGATGGACAAGACCGGCGCAGTTGCCGGTATCAACGCCGGTGCATTCTTTGATAACGGTACTTCCGATATCTCTGTCGGTGCCACCCCCAAGGGTCTTGTCATATCCGACGGAAAAGTCGTCTGGGAAGACACTTCCCAGTATAACAGTCAGGGCTTTGTCGGCTTCAACGAAGACAATGTTCTGGTCGTTACCAACAGCATCAGCACGCAAAAGGCCAAGGAACTCAAAATCCGCGACGGCTGCTGCTTCGGTCCCATTCTTGTGTCAAACGGTGCCATCAATGAGCAGGCATACGGCAATGAGTCCGGCTTCAACCCCAGAACCGCTATCGGCCAGAGAGCCGACGGCGCTATCGTGATGGTCTGTATCGACGGACGTCAGGTAGGCAATCTGGGCGGCGGCTATTCCGATATGATCGACATCATGGTGGAATACGGTGCCGTTAACGCCTGCAACCTGGACGGCGGTTCCTCCTCCGTCATGATGTATCGGGATACGCAGGGTATCTACGGAGCTCCTGGACAGGTTCAGATGATCAACAATTATTCTCTGCTTCAGGGAGAACCCCGGCGTATGCCCACCTTCTTCCTGGTACGTCCGTGAAATGAGAGGTAAGTATAATGACTACTGGAAGATATAACTCCAAGGGCTCTCCTTCCCGGCGAAATGCCCGGAGGCGCATTTCAAATGGTACTGTCGCTTTTTATATGGGATTTTTCATTCTCATCCTTGCTATTCTCGTCGGCCTGTGCATCGGCATGGTGGCGCTGAATAATTATCTGAAAAACTTTGAGCGTGCCCAGCCCACCGCAAAAAGTCAGGAAGTGTTCCAGCAGCTTTTCAGCAATCCCAACTGGGCAGATCTGTATGCCAAGGCCGGTGAAAAAGGTACCATCTACGAAGGTGCAGATGCCTACGCCGCCCATATGCAGAAGGTGGTAGGCGATCAGAAGCTCTCCTATCTGGAAACTTCTGCCGGTCTTTCCGGCGGCAAGAAATATATTGTACGTCTGGACAACAAGCAGAAAGTGGCAGAATTTACCCTGCAGAATGTGGCGGGAGAAGAAAGCAAAACACCTCAGTGGGAATTTGACAAGCTCTCTCTCTTCTACAGCTGCAACGAAGACGCTTTCATCGCCGTTCAGCCCGGCCATACTGCCTATGTCAACGGCGTTGCACTGGACGACAGCATGGTCGTTGCCAAAAGCACTACCGTAGCTGAGGATTATCTGCCCAACGGCATCCACGGCCATCAGGAGCAGGTGCTCTATATCAGCGGTCTTATGGCACAGCCCAATGTAACCGTCAAGGATCCCAGCGGCAATCCCGTGGAAGTAACCTATAACGCAGAAACCAACACCTATACCGAGAATGCCTCCCGGGAAGCAATCTCTGATGAGTTCAGAAACTATATCATCACCGCTTCCAAGGTCTACGGCAAGTATATGATTGGTGCCGCCAATAAAGCCAATCTTCGTGAGTACTTCGACGCAGACGCCTCCGCTTACAAGACCATCGTCGGTATCGACACCTGGATGCAGGACTACAAGGATTACCGTTTCGGCGATCCCACCATCAGCGGCTACTACCGCTACAGTGACAACCTCTATTCCGTGCGAGTCAGCATGATTCTTTATGTCACCAGAAAAGAAGGCACTGTCAAAGAATACAGTCTGGACAGCACCTACTTCGTGGAAAAGAAGGCTTCCGGCAAGTGGCTGATTACAAACATGACCAACAAGGATGTTCAGGAGCTCAAGTCTCAGGTCAAGCTGACTTACATTGTCAACAACGAGATTGTCCATTCTGAATTTGTAGATGCCAACGCTTCCAAGCTGACTCTGCCCAACATCACCGTTCCCGAAGGACAGGTCTTCAGCGGCTGGTTCCAGAAGACTACCGACGATAGCGGCAAGACCGTCATGAGCCTCGTGTTTGGCCCGCAGAAGGATAACATTGTGCATCTGGGTGATGGCAAAACTCTGATTCCGCTGGTCCTCTATGCTCGTTTTGAAAGGGAGAGTGCCTAAGTGGATATTATGAGTTTCCTTGCAGAGAATTTTGATCTGCCCATCCTGGATTGGATTGCGGAGCATCTCTATTGTGGCTTTCTCGATGTGATAATGCCCATTATCACGCTCTTCGGCGATGCAGGCATCTTCTGGATTGCCTGCGCCGTCGTTCTGGTGTGCATCCCCAAGTACCGCAAAACCGGTCTGAGTATGGGTGCCGCCCTGCTGCTGGGTGTGATTATATGCAACGCGACCCTCAAGCCGCTGGTCGGACGAATCCGTCCTTACGACTATCAGCTGACGCACTTCGGCAAAACCATCGAGCTTCTGATCGCAAAACCCACTGATTTTTCCTTCCCTTCCGGACATACCATCGCTTCCTTTGAAGCATCCGTGGCATTGCTGATACACAACAAAAAGATGGGCATTCCTGCGGTTATCCTGGCTTTCCTGATTGCTTTCTCCCGTCTTTACCTGTATGTGCATTACCCGACCGACGTTCTGTTCGCCATGGTCGCAGGCATCGGCTTTGCCTTCCTCGGCAGCTGGATGGTCAAAAAGGGATATGAAATCTATGACGCAAAAAAAGCATTAAGATAAAAAGGAGAATCATTATGTCTAATAAGGCTATTAGCACCCCTGCTGCTCCTGCTGCCATCGGTCCCTACTCTCAGGGAATCGCCGCCGGCAACACTGCTTACATTTCCGGCCAGCTGCCCATTGATTCTGCCACCGGCGAATTTGCCGGTCAGGACATTGCCAGCCAGACCCGTCAGTCCCTGACTAACGTCAAGTCCATTCTGGAAGCCAACGGCATGACCATGGCCAATGTTGTCAAGACCACCGTACTGCTGGCTGACATCGGCGAGTTTGCTGCCATGAACCAGGTTTACGCCGAGTTCTTCAGCGAGCCTTACCCCGCCCGTGCTGCCTATCAGGTAGCTGCCCTGCCCAAGGGTGCCAAGGTGGAAATCGAGGCAATTGCCGTTAAGTAATGCCCGATAACAATGAAAGAGCCTGTAATCAGAAATGATTACAGGCTCTTTTCTTATGTCCCGGCCGGCTGCCTTGGAACTGCATGACCGCCGGCCGTAAAATCAGCACAAAGGATTAGTGCTCACCGCACTCGTCGGCGTGCTCATGCTCATGGCAGATGGAACCGGTGGAAATCAGTTCTCCACGCAGGTAGCTCTCCACTGCTGCACGGGCATTGCCCTGAGCGCCAACAATGACTTCTACGCCGCGCTCATTGAAGATATCCACTGCACCGCCGCCCATGCCACCGGAAATGATGACCTGTGCGCCTCTGTCAGCCAGGAAGTTGGGCAGGAATCCGGGACGATGGCCGGGGTTCGGAACGCTGTCCTCAGCAACAATCTTACCGTTCTCTGCGTCGAAGAAGATGAAGTTTTCACAATGGCCAAAGTGACCGGCGACTACGTCGCCCATAGCAGCAACTACAATTTTCATAATATATACTCCTTTACAATCCGAGCAGATCGCTCGTTTTTTTATAAATTGTTTTCAGCGCATCCCGAGCCGGACAATCAATTTCAGCCAGACTCTTTCCGGCATTGATGGCTTCCGATGCGCTCTTATCATAAGGAATCTTCCCCAGGAAGGGAATGTCTTCCTGCAGGCAGTATTTTTCAATGGCAGCCGTGTTTTCAGGGCTTGCATCCCATTTGTTTACGCAAACCGCCAGCGGAGTCTGGAAGGTTCCGGCGGTCTTCACCAGACGCTGCAGATCGCTGATGCCGGACATGGACGGTTCTGCCACCACCAGCACCAAATCCACGCCGCTGATGGATGCAATCACCGGGCAGCCAATTCCGGGAGAACCGTCTATAATGGCCAAATCGCATTCCGGTGCGTTTTTCATCATCGCCAGTTTCACATCCGCTACCAGCTTACCGGAGTTACCGCGGCCCATTTTCAGCTTGGCGGTAGAAAACACACCTTCATCCCGATATAGATAACATTCACCGGCTACATCCTGCGTCATACGGATTGCTTTCTGCGGACACAGATAGGCACAAACGCCACAGCCTTCGCAGGCATACTCCGATACCTGATAACTGCCATCTACAGATTTGACGGCATCAAACTGGCAGTATGCATCACAAATACCGCAGCCAATACATTTCTCCGGATCAATGACAGCCTTATCACCGCCCAGAAAATCCGTACATTCCGGTTCGGTTATCTGCTCTGTGACAATATGCAGATTGGGCGCATCCACGTCGCAGTCGGCAATCGCCTTTGCCCCGGAAAATCGGATAAAGGCAGCAGCGGTGGTGGTTTTTCCGGTTCCGCCCTTGCCGCTCAGGATCAATAGTTTTTTCATCCCACGTTCCCTCCGATCTTATTCAGCAAATCACGGAACAGGTCACGGGCTTCTGCATTCTCTTCACTGAGGATCTTTCCGTCTGCAATCAGGCGGGCATATTCAGGAGAATAGGGAATCCTTTCCAGAATCGGCAGGTTCTTCTCCCGGCAAAAATCTTCCAGCGGTGCATAGGGTGCATCTTGCTTGTTGATGACCACGCCGCAGGGCTTTCCCAGAAGTGTAACGAGCTCGTGCACCATCCGGAAATTGTGAAATCCGAAGGCCGTAGGCTCCGCCACCAGAACGCAGTAATCCGCATCCGATATGCTTTCCATAGCAGAGCAGGCGCTGCCCGGCGGACAATCCACGATCACCGGCTCTTCCGCCCTTTTTACTGCATCCAGCGCTGCGTGAATCACGGGGACACCGGAAGCTTCTCCAAGATTCAACACGCCGGTTACAACACGAGTCTCTCCGTGGTATCCCTGTTCCACATGGCCTACCGGCTTCTTCACCTGAGAGATGGCCTTTTCCGGACAAACCATGGCACATCCGCCGCAGCTGTGGCAGACCTCGGAGAAAACCTGAGGTATTTCTTTAATATAGATCAGCGCATGAAATCTGCAGAACTTCACACAGGCACGGCAGCCGGTACATCTGTCCTTGTCGAACGTTGGCAAAAGGGTGGAAACCGTCTTTTCCTTCACATCATCCGGTTTCCAAAACAGGCGCCCATTGGGTTCTTCCACATCACAGTCAACATATACGGCACGTCCTGCTGCTGATGCCAGATTGACTGCAACAAGGGTTTTACCCGCACCGCCCTTACCGCTTAATACCGCTATTTTCATCGAATACCCTGAAAACCCGCATGGAAATGTGTCAGTTCCGCAAGTTTTTCCTCTGCCATGGCAGAAAGGTTCTCCGCAGCATCGGTCCCCTCTGCTTTATAGATTTTGATACCGGCAGTCTGGAACACATCTGCCGCATTCTGGCCACATCGCACAGTAATCAGCACATCCGTATGCTGATCTGTCAGGAACTGAGCTGCCTGAATACCGGCACCGCCCTGAGACTGAGCAGCAGGATTCTCCAGGATTTCCGTTTTACCGTCCTCACTGAACAGGAAGTAAGGAGCACGCCCAAAGGTTACACAGACATCTTTTTTGTTTTCGTCCAAAGGAATGGCAATTTTCATAATTTTCCCCCTTCTGTATCCATCAGCCGCAGCAATGGCGATGCCTGTGGCATCCCCGGCTGTCGCAGTTTTCATTCTTTTCATCGCAGAGGCGATAATTTCCTCCCTCGATGCGAAGCGGCAGGCCATCCACCAAGGCATCCGCCAGCTTCTTGCGCGCGGACGTATAAATCTGCTGAACGGTGGTACGGGCAATTTTCATATTGGCACCACACTCTTCCTGGGAAGCCCCCTCCTTGTCGATCAGCCGAATTGTTTCATACTCGTCCACCGTCAGTACAATGGTCTTGTCTTCCTGACCTGCATTGACCGGTACGAAGCCTGTATTCATCGGCATACGGCATACTCTTCTGCACTTACATGGTCTTGGCAATGTGCTCACCTCCTTATATTTATGGCATATGCCATTTACGAGGATAGTATACTCCCTTTTTCGGCATATGTCAATAACGAAAAAGCAAAAAGGTTTTGCCTTTCTTGCCCCACGGCGGCAAAAAAGCCCGCCGCCTTAGATGGGTGGTCATAAAACAGTAACCGACGAAAATTACTGATATATGGCATCTGTCTGACAGGGTTGGCAAAAAAGAAGCAGGCATCACCGAGATGAAAATCTTAGTGATGCCTGTTTTTCTTGCAATCGACAAATTTCCGTTTACGTGAGCTATCCACTGCAATATGGGTACGAAACCAAAAGACGGAAAGGATGACATTACAATGAAAACGAACTAACTTACCACGCATACGACTGGCTGTCTTATGCTGAGGTGCAAATTTGCAGTAACAGGAGTTGCACATGACACAATCGTCACGGCACCACTTCACTAAAAGAGGCGCTGAAGTTTCTTTTCAGGTTACCTAAGCGTTAGAGATTCATGTGGATTTGCATTACTTTATGATGATACCGCAATTATGGAGCAGGTTGACAACCTCCGGATAGGAAAATATTGCTCCTTTTAATTTGCAATTTGAAATATCCACTGCGTAACCGTCTGCGTTCTCAAAATTAGCCCCGGTTAAGTCGCATCGGAAAAATTCTGTTCTGCTCAGATGACAGGATGAGAATTTACTGTGTGAAAGGTTGCAGTCACCAAACAGAGAATCCAGAATTTCATTCCCGGAGAATACGAACTTTGGAAAACTAAGGTTCACAAAATTGTTGTATCTGAGCTGGCACTTCTCTAAATGATTGATTGGACCAACAAAGCCATTCGTTAAATTTTCCCAGTTGATCCCGAACAGTCGGCATGACAGAAAGTCATTACCGGTCATGGTGCAATAATCAAATACCGGGTTGATGACGCAGCAGCCAACAAAAGCGCAGTCAATGAATTTACAGTTATTGAGATGCATGGCCTCAAATTCACAGTTCTCAAATGTGCATTCCTCAAATTCGTGGCAGATTATCCCTTTGCTGCTAAGTTTAAGAGCGCTGAACACTTCATGTTCGTGATATGTGATCAAATCGGTTCCTTCCTTCTCTTTGCTTTTTAAATCAGGC
>JAHHRY010000009.1 GCA_020025535.1 Oscillospiraceae bacterium
CTACGCAATGGT
Organism: Oscillospiraceae bacterium; assembly: GCA_020025535.1. Taxonomy (GTDB): domain Bacteria; phylum Bacillota; class Clostridia; order Oscillospirales; family Oscillospiraceae; genus Faecousia. Next base: position 13 of record JAHHRY010000009.1, read on the forward strand.
AAGAAGGCCGAGCTGGATGTTTACCTCTACGAATATCAAGGCGGTGTTCTTTCATGAAACAATCATCAAATCAAGAAGTTACAAAAAACGAGCGTGCTGAGCAGATCAAGTTTCAGGCTAGCGGTAGTCTATTTGAAGTTAACAATTATCTCGTTATAAAGTTTACTGCCTTTTGTGATATTTCCTTCCCACACACGTCCGTTGTTATATATCAAGCGAGTAAGTTGAGAATTTGAAAATTGAGTAACAGTATGACCAACTGTCCTTTGTTTTCCTGACATACCGCCAACGATCGCTCCTGCATCACCAAACAAAGCACCTCCAAGTAAAAAACCTGTTATCGAAGCATTTTGCTTTGTATGTGAAATGTGAACCTGCTCCGTATCGTCTTCTAAATAAAGAAGACCGACAACATACGGATTTTTTTCCGCAAGACTAACACCAAAGTCTGCGTTTGGTGCTAATTCAAATAATGCAGACAAACACAGATCCCACCATTTATCTTTTGCAGAAATTATAACATCCCCATGAAAGACAGCTCTTACATTACAAGTTTTTTCGCTTCTCTCTACGAAGAACTCTAATTTAAGTTTGCGGAAAGCCGACACTTTATACTTTGCTAAGATGTACCCTCTTCGTGAGTCTTCTTGTATTACATCGCCAACCTTGCTCGCCATTTTCTTCAACAAATCCATTGTATCTGAAAACGGAAAAGGGGAAATTAAGCAATACGTAACTGCCATAATAACATACCTTTCAATTCCCAAAATATAATTTGCTTAAATATTTTTGTGATAATCCCAATATATCTAACAGTTTTGAGTATCAATATTATATCATAGTGAACTAAATTTGCAAATTACATTTTGTACTGATGTACAGAATTAATTCATAGATTCAGCAAGAGCTTGGACCCCCAAAAGACTTTTGCCGTCAAAAGGCAGAGCTTTTATCCTTCTCCCACGGTCGGATGAAACACAAAAATCAGGGGCAATCCCAACCTGTTGCAAAAGTGTTGCAGAAAGCTTCCTGACAATAAGAAAAAGTCCCCAAACCGCTGCCATACAACGGTTTGGGGACACTTTATAATCAGATGATATTATTCCCACTCTAGGTAAGGTTTAAAAATATGTGCATTTTATGTAGCGGGCAAACTACGAATTAGCATGTTTTTCGCCATTTTCGCTTGCTTGTTTTTGTGTCTCATAAAAAGTGTACTCAAAATGTACTCATCATAAAATTGCGTTTAAATTTCTTGCTTATACAAAATCAGAGCATAGTTTCTTTAAATACTTTTTCGGAGCTCTTGAACTTACGAACAAAGTCGCTATAGTTCTCTGCCTGATCTGGGATTTTTAATCCGTGCTTTATAATGCAGAGATCTCTCTTCTCGGCTCTACATCGTTTTTATAATTGGGACAATCTTCGCACTTAATCGAACAATCCTGCATTTCAAAAACATTTGGATTTCTTGTAACTCCAACATAAGGAATATTCTTATCGTGGCATATTTCAATGATTTCTTTTCGTGCGGCTTGGGACATTCTGTTACCCAAGAACACTTTTGTAATTGGGAAAAATGGAACACAATAATCTTTCTTTGCTCTACTTTTCTCCAATGGAAGCAGCAATCTCCACTCATTTTGAAATGCCCAATCAACACTTTTTCGTAACGCCCCATTAAAATAAATATCCCAGAGTATTTCTGTTGTCAGTTCTTGATATTCGAATCTGGTAAGTCGCTCTGTCATGTTTGGACGAACTTTACAATAAATCATAGGAAACAAATTATAAAAGATGTTTTGGTATTGTGGATCATTCGGAAGCACTGTGTACTCAAGACAAAATCCTTTATGGCAGTTTGCATAAGAACCGCCCCACATTAACTGTGAGTATGGGGTTGTGGCAAAACAAGTTGCCCGAAACGTATTTTGTAAATGCTGAGAGTACTCCTTGAATTGCGAAATAATTACACGAGCAATAGCCGTACTCCAATTTCCATCTTTAAGTAACTCATTTTCAAATTTCAGTATAAAATACTGGTTTGATAATTCTTCAATTTTTGAAACAGGTTTTCTTTTGAAGACAGAATCAAAATTTCCTTGAGTATTATATGATTCTCCTATTGTTCGTAGCAGTGCATCCCCAAGCTCTTGTGTTGACATTGATTCACATACGTTTAACTTGCAACGCTTGCAATATTCCAATAAGTGAATCTTTTCGTATTCGTCATAGTTCAAACTAATATCCGAATCATATACATCATCAAACAAGCTGGGTGATTGCATGAAAACAGTATTATTTTTGAGAGCTTGTAGAGAATAATTTTCAGTTTTAACTTTTCCAGTTTTTTCATCTATGATAGGCTCTCCGGATTTCTCATCCGTTAATTCAGTAGGTTGATTCGGAAAATACTTATACAACTTTAGTGGCATACTCAATTTAGATTGTAAACTGAACTCCTTGTATCCCATATTTTGAACTTCATCAAGGTTCATCAGTGATCCATTCACAATGCAGCAGGATTCTGCTACTTGTGGTGCAGCAGCTTGTAGTGTTTGTATCAATGTACTTATATCCATTTTTTCTCCTTTTTATAAATCGCTTTTTATCATTTGGTTAAGATAACTATATCACATTTATCCGCAATTGTAGGCAATAAACTACAAATAAAAAGGTAGCTGGCTTTAGCCAACGCAGGGGAAACATAGCTTTCCCTGGATGGCTGGAGCAGAGATATTATCTCTGTGGAAGTTATCAGCCACCCAGCAAGGGACTTTCGGCAGAAAGCAACGCACCGGCTCGACCAGTGTATAGATGCGTCCTTGTTAGAACAAGAGGTTCTCACTGCCGCTTGTTCCCTGTCCTTTCTTCCGTTTCTCAATCAGCATATCCAGCTTTCTTTGAGCAGCTTCTCCATGAAAGAGGAAGGTCAAAAGCTCCAAAGCATCATCATCGGTCAGCCAAAAGTTGGCTCTCGTAAAAATTTTTTAAACATTCCGGCACGAGTGCAAAGACGGTGAGTTCGCTCTGCAACTGCTTTTCTTAATACAATGAGCCAAACAAAAGCGACCAACTTTTTATAGTTGATCGCTTCTGGTTTGTCCATTATTGAATTTCAATACCGCATATCTTTGAACTGACTTTTATCAACATATAAATCAAATACTAAGATAGTTAAATGCATAGCCAGCTTGTTTACTGTGCACCCTTTTTCAGATTACAATCCCGGCAGAGCATCTGACAGTTGTCGGGCGTCGTTTTACCACCCTTACTCCACGGTGTAATATGATCAGCGTGCATCTGCTCAAACTCAAATTCTTCACCACAGATAGTACATTTGTGGCCTTGCTTCTCATAGGCAGCAAGTGCATCCCGCCGGTCAAAGGCTCGGATTGACAGCTTCTTTTCTTCGCCCGTCAGCAAATACTCATAAATGCCGGATTTCTTGGTAACATCTTCGTCACCCATCAGGCGTTGGATTTCTGCTTCCAACTTCTTTGGGTCAAGATCTGTTCGCTTTCCGTGTGTGTTGTAGAACAGTCCCCAAGGCAACCCCTTCATCTCTTTACGCTTCTTTGGGAAAATTGCCTGTACCCAGTCAATTACAGAACGAAAATAGTTCCAGAGGATAACAGCACTTGGGTCATTCTGATGCTGTGCCATATATGCTTCAATCGTTTTTCCCTCTGCATTAGCTGCCCAAGAAATTGCTGTTTCCAGATACTCTTGACGGATAGAAGAACCCTTTAAGTAATCGCCAGCAAGCGTATCAGCAGCGCACCCAGTCTTAGAAAAATAGCGCTTGGCATCCGAAACCCACGAACCAGCATAAACGGCATTTCTTAATTCTTGCTCGGTGAGCTGCTCTCCCGCAATATTGATGATTTTGAACCACTCTAACTTCTCGCTGTCGGTACCTTCGCAAACATAGACAAACATCTCATAGTCAAGGATTTTTTTCTTTTGGTCAGAGGGCAGATTATAAAAATACTTATCATCCACGGAGAAAGAACCATCTACATATTCACAGACGGATATGGTTCGTTGCTGACCGTCCAGAACTTCGTAGCGTGGTACATCTGGGTCATCCTCAAACTCTTCACCACGGTCAACCCAATAGATGACATTGAGTGGAAGGCCCTTCATAACGGTTCGGATAACTTCATCTCTCTGATTGTCTTTGTATACAAACTCTCTCTGATATTTTGGCCTTATATCCAGTTGGTCAGAGTAACCAACAACACCTTCTTCGGCATCGTTGAAATAACCTTCGCACACATCACCAATGGTAACTTTCAATTCTTTTATTTCCATTACAGTTGACCTCCTTTCGGGTGTTCAGGGTTTTTGTTGCGGATGAGAACTCTTGCATATGGAACAACAGGGTTGCCGTTTTCATCAAGCATGTACAAATCGCCGTCTACAGCTCCCCGCTTTTGCACTTCTTTGCGATATAACTTGTGTTCAGGTTTATATGGTTGAACTCCTATGCTCAAACCAAGATTTGCGATACCTAATCCTATGATTTCAAATTGATCTGGACTATATTTGTCCATAAAGGTAATGGGAACACCCATCACTCCATCAAAATCACATGGAATATCAGATGTCTTATCCACATTTATTGCATCAAAATTTTCATAATGAATATATGAATCTGATGTATATTTTTTTACCAATATCAATTCTTCATGTCTTTGTTTGATGTCCAAATTGGTATACCATCTAACACCTTTCACTCGAATGAAACGACGCCCATCATCATCGATACCACATCCAGCAGCGCTCAAAGGATAATCATCTGGTACATAAAACTTGCGGTCACCTGAATGAATGCTTGCCCCAATCCACACCTTGTTTTCTTTAAGTAACGGAAAGAATTCTTTGTAAGTAATTGCATTTACATTTCCAATGATAATAAAATCTTTTTTGTGTTCAATCAATACCGATACATACTCTCGAAATAAAGAAAAGGGAGGATTTGTTACAACAATATCAGCTTCATCCAATAAAGCCAAACATTCTGGACTTCTGAAATCTCCGTCACCAGAAAGCTCTACCAACTCGTTTTCGCCGGACTTGAACAACTCAGCAACATCCAACATATCGACCCCACCGTCCCCAGTTTTATCATAAACCTGTGTGACCACAGCTTTATAGGGATGTTTAGATTCTTCCGTCACTTCACAAACATCCCCACTAAAATCAAAGGACATTTGACCGTTTTTATCCATATAATATTTTAGTTGGCTCCCCATAATTGGAGATGTGGAATAGCATGTTGCAATCAATTTCGTTAAACCAAGGCGATTAAAATTCAAAACAAAGTATTTGAAAAAGTTGCTCTCAAAAGGATCATCACAGTTGCAGAGTATTGTTTTTCCTCGGAAGTGCTTACGATAATAACGCATTTCCTTTTCAATATCCGTCAATTGTGTATAAAATTCATCCTTTTTTGCCTTTGCTGCAACATTCAGATTTCGCTCTTTCTTCGCCATTACTCGTTTACCTCAACCTTCTGATGTTCCTGCAACCATAAGCGGATCAGAGCAGAAACCGTAATATCTTTATCAAGAGCAATCTGCTTCAACGCCTTGCGCTCCTCTTTTGTCATTGTGATTGTTAGATTCACCATATTTCTTTCAGCCATATCATTTTCCTCTAATACATCTTCTTGTGTAACTGTGTATTAGTGTATCATAAGTCAGTCGGTAAATCAATTTATAAGTCAAATCGGGATATTAAGTGTGCACTTAATATCCCGATTTGAAGAAGTTCTTAATGCTCGCTATCCTTCTCACATTATTGGATAAAGCAAAAATCAGGGGTAATCCAGAAGGATCACCCCTGATAAATGGTTATGCGTAAATCAATTCGGAGTTTACGATTTCCATTGCGCTGTTACGGATATTGTTCATCCATTGCACCCAAACCATTTGATTTTCGGCTTTAAGTTTTTCCGTAATACCTTCTTTTTCGGCAAGCTGATCTACCAGCCGAGAGAACATTTCCTCTGCCTGCTCGTTGATTTCAGCAAGGTGGGAATTCAGTTTTCCAGTGGTCAGCAGATTGTAATACAAAACTCTTTGGTGCTGCTTGAGATACTGTCTCCGGCGCTGTCCCCAAACACCGATTTCTACTTCCTCCTGCTCAGAAAGGGTGAGGCAAGGGAGATAATAATCTCCCTGCAACTCATACCAAAGACCATTCTTTTCATTATAAAACCTGTTTTCCATTGTGTGTACCTACCTTTCGTTTCTATCAAATACTTTTTGTGGACGGTTAGAATCCCGATTCCAGAGGGAGGAATATAAACATATTGCCCTATCCAATTTCCTTCCCAGTAGCCTTACTGTACCTGCGTTTTCAACACCCTAACAGTCCACATTTTGCTAATGCTACCGTCCGATTTTCTCTCGATTTTTTGATTTCAGGTGGCGGTTTCTTTCCTCATTTTTATAAGCGAGATCTAGATTCTGCTGTATCTTTTCGGAGCGTTCTTCAATATCAAAATTACACTTGAGCTTCTTTCGTAAATCTATGATTTGATCTGTTAGCTGCTTCTTTTCTTCCCTAAGTGTGTTTTTTGCTTCGGAATCGGCACGGCGGATTTTGTTTTGAAGTTTCGTTCTTTGACGAATGAGAGTTTCCAAATCTTCTTGCAAGCGGCTCCGGTCAGCGAGCAAATCATCGATGGTTTCAATTTTGTGAGCTGCCATATAGTCCACTTGAGCCGTAAGCTGATTTAATTTCCTTAAATCCTCCTTCAGATAGGGACTGGTAGGTTTGTAATCCGTATGCTTTGGCAGTACCCCCAGCTGATAGCAGTAATAGAGATATAGCCGGTAAATATGACTGGTGCGCTCAAATGGTATATAGGCATCAAACAGTTCTCTGGGCATTCTTCGTGGAGCCAAAATCACGGTTGCAGGCATACTGCCCATACTGTGATAAGTACGCTGCATCTCCTGCTCCAGATACTGTGGTGTCCACTTGGGGTTCAGTGTATCCATACGGGTGAATCCCTTATATTGGGGCAATTTCAGTTTCCAATGCTGCCCGGTAAGATCTACCTCATAGCCTTTGCGAACCAGAAAGCTTTTGAACTTATCTACATTGTTGCTGCAATAGATAGCACTCTCAATGTCCTCTCGATAGACATTGTACCGTGTAGGTTTCCCTGCTTTTTCATCCATCCAGACAGGCCTGCTGGGTGCTTTTCTTGGCTTTTCAATGATTGATAAGCCATATTCCCGACAGAGCCTGTCGGAACAGTCTCGTAGCTTTTGAATCTCCGATTTTGTGTAGTTGTATTTCTTCCCGTCCCGAAAAGATACGGAATTGAAGCAGAAATGATTGTGGATATGTGCCTTGTCCAAGTGGGTGGTTACGATGATTTGGAAGCGGTCTCCCCACATTTCTTTGGCCAGCTTGATGCCAATTTCGTGTGCGATTTCCGGGTCGATCTCGCCAATTTTGAAGCTCTGATAACCGTGCCAGGCGATATATTGATCGCCTTTTCCGTATTGTTTTTTGGTGAGAATCATCTGCTGCAAGGCAATCTCTTTCAGACAGTTGATTGCTGTTACATACTCTTCTTGGTTTGTTGCTTCTGGGCGTTTGATATAGGAAAACACATTGAAGAAATCTTCTGTACCCTTCGGCACGGTTTTGTCTGGATTCTCTACATAGTCGATTAGGTCTTTGAGGTTTCCTTTGATATGCCACAGACTTGTGACTGCCATATCACATCGCCTCCTGCAATCTAAGTATCAAGGTCTCGATTTCACGGCACTCTTTTTTGATTTCCGGTGCGTATGGAACGCAGGCTGAAAACGCTTTATGGAGGTTATAAAGCCCCTCCAACAGCTGCCAGAATTCATTCTTCGGTTGCACTTTTGGCTGCCTTCCGGAACAAAGCTGGCGAATAAATTCAGCTTGAGATAAGCCGCAAAGGGAAGCATCGGTTTCTAATTTTCGGTTTTCTTCTTCTGTCAGCCACAAGGAAAGGCACACTTTATCTTTTGGCATTTTATCATCTCCTATCTAAAACTTTCGTATTTGCAAGGTCATAGGGCGGCACGCCCTGAGAGAAGTCCGCATTCCTGTGTGGTGCGGACTTGGATTTTGGGTATCAAAATCCGATGCTCGCTATACCTGAGGACACGGCATCTCAGCATATTCTGAACCTTCTCCGTGACGGCCCGTGTCGATGGTGACGGTGTTTTTGACATCGCCACCAGTCCCTAAAACATCGACACGACCGTCACGCATCGTCACGCTGCTCACAGGTCAAGGTGACCCTGCGCCCATCGTGACAGCGCTTGTTCTCATAGCGGATGCCGTATTCATGATACAAGCGCCCTGCGTTGACATTCAGTTTCAGCGTCAAAGCATTCGCCTTCATATCGACATCCAGCAGTTCCACCAAATCGGTGGGACTGCCTGACCACTCGTTACCAGCCGAAGAAAGAACCTGTGCCAGCTTTTCTAAGATTGGCTCCGGCGGTTTCTTCCAAAGCCCGGATTCTACACTTTCCAGATTCCAGATCAAGCGCTCGGTATCCCAAATGAGATTGAGTCGCTGATCCTGCTGATCTCTGCCAGTGATTTCAAGAACAGCTTCGTTGTCGGTGCGCTTCTTTTTACTGAGGACAAAGGCTCCGTCAGCGGCACCCAGCAGGCCATTGGTGCCGGAGATCATATCAAATTTATCCTCTGCCGTTTGCTTGCGGGTGTGGTGGACAATGAGCATTGTCACCTTGTAGCTGTCCGCCAGATTTTTTAGCCGTGCTACGATGTCGTAGTCGCTGGAGTAGCTATAATCAGCACTGCCGGTTTCCCGGACACGCTTTAGGGTGTCTATAATAATTAAACCTGTGGTTGGATGTTCGTCCATAAAGCCTTTGATCTGTTCTTCCAGCCCTGCGCCCAACTGTCGGCTGTTGGTAGCCAGGTACAAATCTTCGGCTTCGTTGTCTCCAAACATCTGATATAGTCTTTGTTGCAGTCGGGCGTAATCATCTTCCAATGCGAAGTAGAGAACCGGTGATTTTCGGACTGCATATCCCCACAGCGGTATACCTGTACTGATGTGGTAGGCAAGCTGTGCCATCATAAAGCTCTTGCCGACCTTGGGCGAGCCTACAAAGAGATAGGTGCCACGATTCAGCAGCCCCTCAATAAGAGGGGCCTGCGCTTCAAACACGGTGTCATACAGCTTTGACATTGTTACGGTTTTAAGATAAGAGGGAGACATCATTCGCTGCATTTCTCTTTCCCATTCCTCATATTTTTCTTCAAAGCCGTTGATATTTTCAGATTCAGCGGGTATAATGTTGGTGTTACATATTTGAGATGACTGCTCCGTATCTGCGCCAACAGATACATAAGGGGCGGTCATTTCTTTTTTATCTATCATTTTGGTTCCTCCTGTTTTGTATTTGTAATTAGGATGACCTGCTCTAAAAGCGCCCTGCATTCTAAAAGCAGCTCCACGGCTTCTTCTGGAGTCTGTACGCTATTGAGTGCATCTTTCAGCCGTCGCACTTCCAGACTCAATCGGTCACTTTCAAATTTTCCTACACGAATTTCAATGCGTTGCTCTAACATCGAGCGGATTATAAATTCCACCTTGGATAGTCCTGTGAGTTTAATTCGTTCCTCCATTTGACGGTATTCTTCCGGAGATAAATTAAAAGTCACAGCTTTGCTGCGTGTGCGGTTGTGGTCTTGGTAGCCCATCATACTCCCTCCGTTTCCTGCATGTCGTTGTAAAACTGATTCAAACGCTCAGCCAGTCGCTCCTGCTTATCCGGATACAGGTGAGAGTAGGTGTTCAATGTTGTCTCGATATTTTCGTGTCCCAAGCGCTCTGCGATTTCCTTGGGCGAAAATCCCATCTCAATCAACAGACTGGCATGAGAATGCCTGAGGTCATGGATTCTGATTTTCTTAACGCCACTGAGTTTCACTCCACGCTCCATTTCTCGTTCCAGAAAGTTTTTCGTTACGGGAATCAATCGACTGCTGGGAGTAGGATCATAAAGACTTTCCCTGTAATCCAGAATGTCCTCTGCCAAGAATTGGGGCATATTTACTTTGCGGTTGCTCTTGGGTGTTTTGGGAGAGGTAATCACATCCTTTCCCTTAAGCCGTTGATAGGACTTATTGATGGTAATTACCTTTTTCTCTAAGTCCACATCAGCAAAGGTCAGAGCCATCAGTTCCCCAATGCGGATGCCTGTCCAGAAAAGGATCTCAAATGCCAGCCAAGAGATTCTCTTGTCCATAATGCAGTCGTGGAACTTTTCAAATTCATCCCGGGTCCAGATTTGCATTTCATCAGCCTTGTTTTTACCCATGCTTCCGGCTTTGTGGCAGGGATTCTCTTTCAACCCATAGTAACGAACAGCATAGTTAAAAATGGTGCTAAGTTGGTTGTTGATGCTTCGAAGATAGGTTTGGGAATAGCCTTTTGCCATGAGATTTGTCTGCCATTCTCGAATATTCGCAACGGTGATTTCGTCCATACGTCTTGCACCGAATACCGGCAGTAGCTTATCCTTAATCACATATTCCTTGTTGATCATGGTGTGCAGCTTCAATCTGGGAGTCATATCCTTCAGATAGATGTCTACAAAAGTACTGAACAGCATATTGCAGCTCTGGCTCTGCTTGAGCAGAAACTCACGGTACCATTCCTCAGCTTCACGTTTGGTCTTAAAGCCACGTTTGCAGCTTTTCTTCACTTCCCCTTCTAATGTTTTATAGCGGTACTGGATGTACCAGGAGCCTGTCTTGTCTTTGTATGCTTTCATTAGGCACACACCTCCTCTCGCAATCCGTAACAGCGCTCCTCCAGATACTTGCGGGGAACCCTGCCAGAAAACACAAGATATCCTTGCTGTTCCAGTTCCTCATTCAGTTTGTGAATGATCTTGTAAGCGTGGCCCTTAGAAATCTTCAGCATCTCTGCTAACTCAGGGGCCGTAATAAAGCTTTGTTCTTTCATTTTTAATCCTCCTTTTCAATTTGTAGTGCTTTCGCTACATTCATTATAATGTAGTGAGGTCGCTATGTCAAGCGATTTTCTCGATTATCTCAAATTTTTGTAGCTTTCTCGCTCTGTATGTGATACACTAAACATACGCAAATAGAAAAAGGAGGATTGTCATGCTCACAATCGCAGATCGAATCAAATACTTTCGCAAGCGGCGTGGATTTACTCAGGCACAGCTTGCTGAGCTAACCGGAATTCATCCGGTATCTATTCGTAAATACGAAACGAACAAAATGCAGCCTCAGTCTGCACAAATTGAAAAGATAGCAGAAGCTCTGCGTGTCAGCGCCGGTGCAATCAGTGGGTCGAATTCGGAGCTGATTCATTTGGAGACTGTCGGTGATCTGATGGGATTGCTGATGGTGTGGCACAAGTCTGGAATCCTTACAATCCAAGGGGAACGGGGAGCGGATCGTCGGCTGGATGCTGCAACGGTGCGTCTTGTACCCAATCCAATCTTTGAAAAATACTTGACTCTATCTTGTGAGAATGCCAAAAAAGAAGAGACCATCCAGTTGGATAGTCTCAAAATTGCTTTGCAGGATTCTGCTATTTTGAATGATTTGCTCCGCTGGGAGAGCCTCTACAACGGCTATGGCCTGATGTGTGCAAAATATGGAGATACATCCGAAGAGCAGGTCAGAGCTTCTTTAGATGAGCTGAGAGAGGGTCTGGACCTCATCGAGATGGAATTGCAGGGTTCTATAGAGACACTTCGCACTTAATGTTGAACAGGTGGCCATAATGGATGTGCAATATCTAATAAAGTTCGTATCCCAAAAAAGTTATGCTGATGACTTGTGCAATGGCGATTTATTCATGCACTCTGCTGAATACTACCATCAGTTTGAAGATCAAGGACAAGGCGACAAAGGAGAGGCATCTATCTTTCCGGGGGTCTGTATATACCAAGGTGGTAAATGTCCTATTTACTGCATGAGCGCTGTTTATGCAGACGACATCATGAACAACCGGATTTCTATCATTAAAAAGATGATTACTGATTTTCATTGTGAAAATGGATATGCAGTCGTGATTGATTATGCTTTGTTCCAGGAGAAAATCAAATTATTAGATACGCATGGTGCTGAACACTACGAGGATCTTATCATATATGGCACTCCATCATTTAATCTATCCACAGAATGGTTTCATAGCCGCTGTCTGAACAATCTTTTTGTAAAACGTACATATTTTAAATATCAAAAAGAATACCGGATTGTTGTGTTAGATCCACTGCCTCCTCGAATCGAAAAAGGTCCTCTTGATGGTATGGTGGTAGATTTCGTTTATTATGACACCTCCAGAACCTATCACATTCCTGGAGGCATTCACGATTGTTCTACCGTATATGCCATTGCAGATTTACCAAACGATGCAGATTATTGGTACATCCCTTTGTAATTTTGCGACCTTATTAATTATATAATTGAAGTATGCTTATTGCCTTGATAGCAGGCAAATGTACTCAAAATGTACTCACCGAGAAAAAAGAAAAACCCGAAAACCATTGCGCTGCAACGGTTTTCGGGTTTTTCGTTAGGTCAGAAATTTATTCCCACTCGATGGTGCCGATGGGCTTCGGGGTCAGATCCAGCAGAACACGGTTGATGCCGGGAACCTCAGAGGTGATCCGATCCGTAATATGATGCAGCAGAGGGTAAGGAATCTCCTCAATGGTAGCTGTCATTGCATCCTTGGTGTTCACAGCACGGATGATTGCAGGCCAGCCTTCATAACGCTTGCCGTCCTTCACGCCGACACTCTTCATATCGGGCACTGCAATGAAGTACTGCCAGACCTTTTCTGCCAGACCGCTCTTATCGAACTCTTCCCGCAGAATTGCGTCTGCTTCCCGCAGAGCGTGCAGGCGGTCACGGGTAATCGCACCCAGGCAGCGGACGCCCAGACCGGGGCCGGGGAACGGCTGACGATATACCATGCCATGCGGCAGGCCCAGTGCTTCACCGACTACACGGACTTCATCCTTATACAGCAGGCGAACAGGTTCTACCAGCTGGAAATCAATATCCTCAGGCAGACCGCCCACATTGTGATGAGCCTTCACTCCGTCGGATTCCAGAATATCGGGATAGATGGTACCCTGAGCCAGGAAGGAAATGCCTTCCAGCTTTGCAGATTCCTCATCGAAAACGCGGATAAATTCATTGCCGATGATCTTACGTTTCTTCTCAGGTTCGCTGACACCTTCCAGCAGGCCCAAGAAGCGATCGGTTGCATCTACATAGATCAGGTTGGCATCCAGCTGCTTGCCAAACACCTCAATAACCTGCTCGCTCTCGCCCTTTCGCATCAGGCCATGGTTTACATGCACGCAAACCAGCTGTTTGCCGATTGCCTTGATGAGAAGTGCTGCCACAACGGAAGAATCTACACCACCGGACAAAGCCAGCAGAACTTTTTTATCGCCTACCTGCTGCCGCACTGCAGCGATCTGCTCGGCAATAAATTTCTCTGCCAGTTCAGGGGTGGCAATACGCTCCATCGTTTCGGGACGAAGATTGTTGCTCATATTGGTACCCTCCAAAAGTATTAAAATGACAATCTTCATTATACATATTGGAATATTTACTTTCAATAGGTAATAATAAGAAAATGTCGATTTTTTCTGACGGTCAGAATTTACACATTCAACAAAGGATCGGAACTCATTCTTTCCAAAAGCAAAGCAGCCCATACCACGACGGTATGGGCTGCCCGTTTGCTATTGCGGAACGGCATTGTTCCTGTCGGCTTCACGGAAGGTGAAAGTATATGCCAGATAATTCTCTCTGGCATCCTGCGTGGAAGTCAGTTCCGTGATATATCCCCACATATCTCCCCAATGGGGATGATGCAGGGTTCCGCAGCTGCCTTCCTTGTACAGGGTTTTCAGAGAAAAGAATTTAGCACTGGCATCCGGCCCCGTGAAAACGCCGCTGCCGGTCACAGTACACTTGTCCGGTCCCATTCCCTTAAATACCTTGAGCCCGGCACTGTCATATCCGTAGATGGGTTCCTTCTTATGCCGGATCGTGAACTCCGACGGATTGACCGGCCAGACAAAGCTTTTAAACGAAATTTTATCCACCTGTCATTTCCCTTTCCTTCCACGTTCGCGCCACCCGCACCTGACGAACACCCGCACTGGTTTCCTCCCAGAAGGTGTATTCCCACCGGCAGCCACGATACTTGACAGTCGTCCCCGGATAGATCACGCTGATGACAAATTCCCCTGTCAGTTCCCGCTTCATGGTGCTGCCGGCAGGAAGCATCTCCTCCACCGTCAGCTTCCAGCAGTTAGAGCCACGGACCACGCGGGTCACGCCTTCCCCGAGGGCTTCCAAAGGATTCAGAGAGATGATCTGCTTTGCCGTAAACGAAGTCGCGTAAGGCACGCTAAGCTGATTGATTTTCACCGTATACGGCAGGCGCTTCACCCATGTCCCCGATACATGCAGACAAAGCAGCCCGTTTTTCTCGCTGTAGCCGCACTCCCCTACACGGGGAACAGCCCCCAGCTCCGTCAGCACCGCCTTCGCACTCTGGGCTGCCCCTTCACAGGCCACGCCTCCCTGCTCCGTAGGTCCGTAAATATCCACCCCGACCACATAGCATTCCGGCGTTTCCTTCTGCAGATTGACCGCCGCTGCCGGAGAGGTCAAATGGGGGCTCCATCTGCCGGGATAGCTATGTTCCGCACGCAGACCTTTCGCTCTCAGGGCCGTCACGACCCGGCTTATACGTTCATCCCCCATGTGTCCGCCCCTCCTTTCTCAACGCACAAGCACCAGCGGTACAGCACCTGTCCTTTTGATCCGTACAATGCTTCCACCCGCCGGATCACATAGGATATCCCCTCAATGCGTATGGTGTCCTGAGGAGCAGCCATGGTTTTTGCCGGGAGCATACACACAAACTGACGATTGGGAATCTCTCCCAGAGAAGAAAAGGACCGTGCCGTTTTTATCAGGCTCCGGCTGCGGACGCTTTGACAGAAAACCATGGTTTTCTGTTCCCCGGCCGCCGACAGAAGGAAGCCCTCCGTTCCGTAACGTGCAAAGGCCCTGTCCACCAGATGTCGCATACTATACCCCCCGGAAAGAGAATCTCTCCTTCAGATAAGGAGACATCATCAGTTCGGACTGATTCCGCAGGCAGCGGGCCGCCGCACTGGTGCTTTTGCGTTTCATCGTCATATCCCCCACACGCAGCTGTTCCAGATCGGCGGTGTCATCCACCTCCGACAACGCTGCCAGTGCCTGCAGACCGGCTGCCGCCACAAAATCCGCCTTGCAGTCCTCAGGAGTCAGTCCGTCCCGGAGCCGGGAGGTGAGGCTTGTCACCGCCCCCCGGCAAAGGATCTCCAGCATCTGCTCCTGCTCCGGATTTTCCACACCGGACAGCAGTACCGCCTGCGCATAAACCTGCTGTACTAATGTCATACGTTCAGCACCGCAGAGGCATCGGTACAGATTTTGCCGAAGCCGCAGATGGAGGTAATGGCGGCACGCTCCAGCTGACGGTCAATCAGCTTGTCATATTCTACCAGAACGTCACCGGCTCTCACCTGCTCCAGTGCGTAGCGGTTATCGAGGCCGATGATTACGCCGTCGGCAACCGCACCGGTGCGATGAAGCTGTGCGCCCAGAGGGGTGCTGAGCTTGCCGGTGCCCTGGAAATTCAGGCCGGTAAGAGGATTCTGCAGTTCGGGGATCTTCAGCATCTTGGTCATGGTGTTGGTGGAGCACAGGATGGTGTTCATGGTATAGGGATCAAACTTCCCCCAGAATTCCACCAGCTGATCGTAAGCCAGCTTGCCCTTGGTGCCGGACATGGGAGAGGTGCCGACCACATACTGTACCGCAGCGTTGCTGTTTCCGTCGCCCTCGATCAGGACCTTCACCGCATCCGCCAGCTGCATTTTCTGGATGTGAGCACCGATCTGACGCAGCATCACGCCGAACAGATCCAGTTTCTGGAAGCGGATTGCCTCATAGGAAGCCACCAGCATTCTGCCGCGCTTGCTGAGCTTCACCAGATGTTCCTTGGTCTTGACCTCGGTCTCAGGGATTGCCGTGCCTTCCTGTACGTCCTTCAGGGCCTTGTCATCGTCGGTAGGATTGGAGTAGATGGAGCGGTAGTCCATGGAGTCGATGACGGTGGTCGTCGCGGTGATGGCGGGAAGAATGTCATTTTCTTCCATGCCCTGACGGACAGTGCGGGAGATGTACTCAGGGAACAGCACCGCGGAATCCATGGTGCGGAAGAACTTCTCCACGGGAGAAGAGCCTGCGCCCTTGGCGCGGATACCGAATCGCTTCAGCTGACGCTGGAAGGCGTCGGTACCCTCCAGAGCGGTACCCCGGTAGTTTTCACTGGGGTCCATGGATTCCAGCACCTGGGTAAAATTCATACCCTCCTGCCGGTACATACCTTTTTCCAGTTTCAGGTTATCGTAAGCCATTTTCGTTTCCTCCTGTAAATCAAAAAATATATGGTCACCGGACTTTCCGGTAATCCCCTCAGATCAGGAAGCCGCTCTCCACGGCGTCCATTTTTTCGGCGGCGCAGGGCAGCTGCGTCTGGAAAGGCGTCAACTGATCCATCCGCTGTCTCAGTGCGGACTTCAGCTTTCGCAGATCTTCCGAACCGGCCTTTTCCGCCACACTTCGCAGCACCGGCTCTTCCACGCCCAGATCCAGACTCAGGCACAGCCGTACTACTTCATCCCGAAGTTCCTTTTCGTAGAGTTTTCCCAGCTCCGCCTGCTGATAAAGCGCCCGATATTCTGCCTGTGCGCCGAACTGTTCTGCCAGTTCCTTCAGCTGGCATCTGCCGCCGTTCATTCCCTTGATGACACCGGCCCCTCTCTGTGCAGGGACAGCCACGAAAGAAAACTCATAAGCATCCATGGGCTCCTGCAGAACGGCGCAGCAAATCTGTCCGTCATAGCTTTCGCCCTTTTGGTGGCCGCAGCTTCCGTACTCGCTGCCGCAGACGGAGCAGATGCTTCGGCCCATGGCGCAGCCAACGGAAACTTCCTTTTTGATGCCTGCCTCGATGTCGGCAATCACCTCATCCGCCTGACCGCCTCTGCGGATGTAGGCCCATGCCTTGATGTAGCTGACGCCATCCTCCTGCACCACCTCTGCCGCAAAGATTCTGGCCACCTGATTGTCGCTGCTCCAGCGATGATCCACGATGCCGGTTTTGCCGATAAACAGCTTGGCAAGACCGGGCAGAGCCCGGGTGTCGAAGCGTTCCCAGTCCCGGTCTACCTGATCGTCACACAGCCGCAGGGAAAAGACATATACCTGCTCTGCGGTCAGCTTTCCTTTTGCCTGTGCATTGATGGCTTCCAGCTGCGCCTGTGTGGCCATGCCGCCGCTTTCGGCCTGACTTTCTTTTTTGATTTCCATATTTCTGCCTCCTTTGTATTACTTTCTGGCCTGTTCTGCCTGTGCCAAATACAGCTGCGCCTGTGCCTCCTGGGTAAAGTCGTGCAGACTGATGTTGTTCCAGCAGATTTTCACCCGGTCGTCCAGACCTTCATAGGCCAGAAATGTCCTGCAGATTTTGGTCAGCACCGGTTCCACCGTTCTTCTCAGCGCCCACAGTTCGCTGGTGAGGATGTCGGCCTGCTGGGTACTCATTCGCTCGGTGGTGCTCCAGTTGAGGCCCAGCAGGAACGGCGGCAGACCGGTTTTTGCCACCAGCTGCTCCAGCATCTGGCGGACGGGAATTTCCGAATTGAGGATGGGTGCCTCGCCACCGATGACTTTGATTTCCACATCACCCATGGCAACAAAATCCCGAACCGTGCCGTTTTTTCCGTCTTCCATGGCCTTTGCCCATTCGTTTGCCACCTGCTGACCCCGTTCCTGTGCCACAGCGGGATCCAGATTTTCATCTCCCTTGCAGATAACGCTGTAGCGGATATTCCCCGCACGTTCCCAGTTGGAGCCGATGGCCGTGTAGATTTTCATGAGAATCTCCGCCAGAAACGGCATTCCCCGGAAGAGACTCACACCATAAGGATGTGCGGGCTCCGGATGCAGGGTGGTAAACAGCAGCAGATGCTGATACGGAAGCGGGCGAATCTGCCCATGTCCGTCAGGCCCCCAGAGCACCACTTCCATAGGGCTGTCGCCTTCGGTGACCGTAAGTGCCGTTACATCTCCCCAGCACAGGCCCCGTACTCTGTCCCTGCTGACCACGATTTCGCCCACCGCTCTGCCGTAGGTCAGCAGGCTGTCCATAAAGCAGTTCAAAAAGTTGTCGATTCCGATCTGCCCGTAGCCGCAGGGCAGATTTGCCAGAAACGCATCCAGTCGTGTCTGTGCCGCCTTGCTGCGGCATTCCACGGAGAAGCCGCCGGAAAGACGTACCAGCTTTTCGATGGCCGCATCCAGCACCGGAATGGCCTCCCGCAGCTGACGGTATACCTGTTCCTCTCCGGTTCCCAGCGGAACGAATCCTCTCAGGGCATCGAACGGATGTACCTGCCCGTTCCGCAGCTGACATTTTGCAGCCGGCTGTGTGTTTTCCTTTCGTTTTCGGTTCATATTTTTCACTCCTTCACTGTTTCCGCTCTACCGAGCAGACCATGATTCCCGTCTGTTTGTCCCCCAGAATCGTGGATACAAAGTAGCGCATATCGTCCATGGCGTGATCGTTTTCCTTTTTCACACGATCCAGTCCGCCGCCCTGGGGATTCCAGACATAGGTATCCATTTCCCGGAGGCAGTCATCGCATCCGCTGCAAATAACGACCTTTCCTTTTTTGAGACAATCAGCCGTCAGACGGATGCCGGCAAGCACATCGTTTTTTGCTTTCTGTACCCGCCATCCCTGCCGACGCAGCACTTCCATAAAGCTGGCAGCGGAAGGATCCACGACCACCGCCGTAATGGGGCGTTCTCCTGCCAGCTTTTTCATAGCCGCGGCGTATTCCTCGTCGGTCATCTGCCGCATTTCCGCCCTGGAATTGAAATAGAACTCGCGAATCCGGTACCATACGCCGTTTTTTCGTCCCCATAGCCCCATGGAAGTGGGATTCACCGTACCGTAGTCGCAGGAGATGTAGTATTTTTCCAGAGGTTCTGCAGGCGGATCCGCCACCATATCCGGCTCAAAGAAATCGTATACCCTGCCCTCTGCCTGTACCCATTGTCCCAGAATGAACCGCCGGTAGAACACTCCGGTGTACAGGCGCTGATAACGTCTGCGGATCTGATCCGTCAAAGAGGGATTGTCCTCCATGGTAAAGTGAAGCCTGAGACAGTTTCTCTGTTCTGCTTCCTGAATCCAGGTCTTGTAAAACCAGTGACTGGGGCCGGCGGGATTGCAGTTAAACCACATCCGGCTGCCCGCCACGGAGCAGCGGGCGCAGGCCTGTTCCACGAAGGAACGGGGCATCAGTGCCACCTCATCCATGAGGATTCCCGCGAAGGTGATACCCTGAATGAGGCTTGCAGAGCTTTCATCCCTGCCGCCGAATACATAGAACTGATTTTCGTGACCCAGGAAGCGCAGAGTCAGCAGATTTTCCGATCTTTTTTCCTTCCAGACCGCCCCCAGCTGTGCCAGTCTGGGGAGGATTTCCGACAGGACATTTCGCCGCAGAGAAGAAATCGTCTTGCCGCAGACACCGAATCGCATACCGTCAAAGCAGGTGCTGGCCCAGAGGAAAAAGGACAATCCCATAGCCATGGTTTTGCCGGAACGTACGGCTCCGTCGCAGACGATGGCTTCTTTTTGCGCGTTGGGATTTCCCGGAATCCACCAGGTCATTACCGTTCTCTGCTTGGGTGAAAACCGGGCGTAGCTCATGGGTTGTCCTCCCCGGATTGCTGTAAGGCTCTGAGGAATTCTTCAGCCTCCGTGCTTTCGTCGCCCGCCGCCACTGCCAGCTGTTCCAGCGCTCTCAGCCGGTCGATAAGCTTGATTTCCACCGTTCCCTTGTCGTTTCGCTTCACTTCGCTCAGAAGGCTCAAATCAAGCTTGTCCAGTTTTGGTTCATCCTCCAGGGCCAGACGGACACAGTCGTTGGCTCTGCCGAAAGCCAGCTCCGCCAGCCGTCTGGTAACATCTTCCCTGCGGATTTTTCCGGAACGGATACGCTTTTTCAGGTTTTCTTCCCCCTTTAGTTTTTCCATGACCCCCCTCCCTTTCATCTGTACCCCGGAAAAACAAAAAAGTTGTACCAGAGGGTACAACTGAGAAATTTCTTATAAAAAACGCGTTTTCCTGCCGGGAAAAAGGAATCCGCAGTTGACAAAACCTGCGAATTGTGGCTATAATAAGCAATAATATGGTTTAACAGCGATGAAGAGGAGAGTACGCCGCCGGAACCGGACAGAGAGCCCTGTATGGTGGGAAGGGGCACGGGAAACGCAGCGGAACATGGCCTTGGAGCTGGAATGTCGATAGGTAGGCATTTCCGGGTGCGCCCGTGACAGCGTTATGAGGCAGAGCAATCTGCGAAACAAGGTGGTACCGCGTCAATCTTGTCGCCCTTGAGTTATCTCAGGGCGATTTTTCGTTTGTTAGGAGGATTATTATGTGTGAAAAATGCAAGGGTAATTTTTACATTACCACCCCCATCTACTATCCCTCGTCGAAGCTTCACATCGGCCATACCTACTGCACCGTGGCAACCGATGCCATGGCCCGCTATAAGCGGCTGCAGGGCTATAATGTGATGTTCCTCACCGGCACCGACGAACACGGCCAGAAGATTGAGGACAAAGCCCGGGAATCCGGCGTAACACCTCAGGAGTTTGTGGATAATATTGTCATGGGCGAGCGGGGCGTTCTGGATCTGTGGAAACTGATGAACATTTCCAATGACCGTTTCATCCGTACCACGGATGACTATCATGTAGAATCCATCCAGAAGATTTTCAAGATGATGTACGATAACGGCGACATCTATAAGGGCACCTATAAGGGCAAGTACTGCAAGCCCTGCGAGTCCTTCTGGACAGAGAGCCAGCTGGTAGACGGCAAATGCCCCGATTGCGGCCGGGAAGTGCAGGATGCCGAGGAAGAAGCCTATTTCTTCCGTCTTTCCAAGTACGCAGACCGTGTCCAGGACCTGCTGGAGAACACCGATTTCCTGGAGCCCCGCAGCCGTGTCAACGAGATGGTGAATAACTTCATCAAGCCGGGCCTGGAAGATCTGTGCGTCTCCCGTACCAGCTTCACCTGGGGCGTGCCCGTGGATTTTGACCCGGGCCATGTGGTCTATGTCTGGATCGATGCGCTTTTTAACTATATGACCGCTCTGGGCTACCAGAATGACCGTCATAATGAGCTTTCCCAGTTCTGGCCTGCCGATGTCCACTTTGTGGGCAAGGAAATCGTCCGCTTCCATTCCATCATCTGGCCTGCCATGCTGATGAGCCTGAATCTGCCTCTGCCCAAGAAGGTGTTCGGTCACGGCTGGCTGCTGCTGGACGGCGGCAAGATGTCCAAGTCCAAGGGCAACGTGGTGGATCCCTATATTCTGGCAGAGCGTTTCGGCGTAGATGCCCTGCGATTCTTCCTTCTGCGTTCCTTCCCCTTCGGCTCCGACGGCAACTTCTCCAATGAAGTGCTGATTTCCACCATCAATACCGATCTTGCCAATGATCTGGGCAATCTGGTGTCCCGTACCATCGCCATGGCACAGAAGTACTTCGGCGAGCATCTGCCCGCTCAGCAGGCAGAGAATCCCGAGATGGATGCAGAGCTGCTGGCAATGGTCAGCGACCTGCGGGGCAAGTACGAGGAGCAGATGGAGCATTTTGCCTTCCAGAACGCTCTGGCAGAGATCTTCAAGGTCATTTCCCGTGCCAATAAGTATATTGATGAAAACGCCCCCTGGGTTCTGGCCAAGAGCGAGGAGAATAAGCCCCGCCTTGCCAAGGTGCTCTATAACCTGCTGGAAACCATCCGTATCTGTGCCGGTCTGCTGAAGCCCTTCATGCCGGATACCGCCGATGAGATTGGCCGCCGTCTGGGCAACCCCAGAATGGACTGGGATAGTCTGGGCATCTTTGGCGTGCTGCCCGCAGAGGCAGCCCCCGTTGCCGGCCCCGTCCTGTTCCCGAGAATCGACATGGAAAAAGAGCTGAAGGAACTGGAAGAGCTGACCAAGCCTCAGAAGACCGAGCCTGAGCTGCCGCTGGCAGAGGCCAAACCCGACATTGCTTTTGACGAATTTGAAAAGGTTGATATGACCGTGGTCAAAGTGCTGACCTGTGAAAAGGTGAAGAAGAGCGAGAAGCTGCTGAAGTTCACTCTGGACGACGGTACCGGCGAGCCGAGAACCATTCTTTCCGGCATTGCCAAGTACTACCAGCCGGAGCAGCTGGTGGGCAAGACGCTGGTGGCCGTAACCAACCTGGCTCCCCGGAAGATGATGGGCCAGCTGAGCTGCGGAATGCTGCTGTCTGCCGAGCGTGGCGACCAGCTGCATCTGCTGATGCTGGACGACGCCATTCCCGCAGGCAGCCGTCTGGTGTAATTTCCCGCAAAAAAGCCCTTCCCGGAAAGCCGGGGCTTCGTAAACAGTCATAAAAAAGATGGTACTGAGGATTGGAAACATCTCCCCGGTACCATCTTTTCTTACCCAAAAGGAATGCAGCGGAATATCCCAGCCCCGCAGGCGCAACGGCTCGGCAGGGGCAGCGAAACCTGTCCGATACATCCAGGCAATCCGAACTGTGCCCCCATATGCTATACCTGCGGTGGCACGCATCTGTACGCCTTTTCCGACATATGCGGGTCTTTGAGAATAAACGCCCCGGACACCTGAGTGTCCGGGGCGTTTTCCGCCACAGTATTCCACGCGTTACTGTTTTACGAGCACCGGCCTAACAGGGAGGGCTTTTGCCGGCTGAGAATTACTGTCTTCTGTTTTCCATCCTTCCTGACTGAACCACCGGGGGCTTGGGATCGGCGGCTTCCCAGGTAATGGGCTTTTTTTCGTCCTGTTTCATAGGTCTTCCCTTCCTTTCCGAAAATAGCATTTGCAGGAAGCGCCGGATTATCCCGCCAGTTGACAGAATCCACAGAATCCACTATAATTTAGAAAAACACTCAAAGGAGAACATCCATGGCAGAAGATTTGGAGCGTGCGATCAAAATACTGGACGAAACCGGCTGTACCTGTGTGGCCTGTAAGGGGGAATCCACCTATCGCAGTATCGACCGGGGTGTTACGCCGCTGATCGTCTGGCTGGATAGCAATACCGATATGATGGGCTATTCCGTTGCCGACAAAGTGGTGGGTAAGGGCGCTGCCCTGCTCTATTGTCTGCTGGGTGTCCGCCGGGTGTATGGTAGGGTCATGAGTGTCGCCGCCATGAAAGTCCTCCGCAGCAACGGTATTGAGGCCACCTGGGGTGCTTTGGCAGAATCCATCATGAACCGTAAGAAAACCGGAAATTGTCCAATAGAAGCCGCCACCGCTTCTGTTGATGACCCGGCAGAGGCTCTGGAAGTCATCCGGGAAACCTTAAAAGCACTGAATTGACGCAAAAAGCGCCGTGTCCTTTGACGAGTGTCCATAAAACAGTATCGGCAGTATCTGTATTTTTTCAGATACTGCCGATTTTATATTCCAGGGGCGCAATTATACAGCCGTTAAAGGTGTAATTGCGTTTGCAGCTATGCTATAATGTTGCAGCGAGGAGTCGGATAAAGGCAAGACGATGAACCGGCAGACATTGCGGGTGCAGAAAACCGATTGTAAAAAAATTTTTGTCTTGCTGTAACGAATCCACCTTCTGCAGGATATAGGAAGTGAAAGGAGGAGAGGCCTATGGAGGATATGGAGCAGATCTACCAGGAATATGCCCAAACCGTGTATAAATTTCTGCTGTCCCAGTGCCACAATGCGTCACTGGCAGAGGAGCTGACTCAGGAAACCTTTTATCAGGCTGTCCGCTCCATTAACCGCTTCGATGGCTCCTGTAAAATTTCCGTCTGGCTGTGTCAGATCGGGAAGCACCTGTGGTATCAATATCTTCAAAAGAACAAGCGGGAGATTCCTGCCGATGAGGCAGCTTTTGATATTGCCGTTTCCTCGGCGGAGGAGGAAACGCTGTCCAGAGAGAGTCACCTGGAACTGCTGAAACAGATTCACGGCTTGCCTGAGCCTGCCCGTGAAGTGGTGTATCTCCGAGCCTTCGGGGGACTCAGCTTTCGGGAGATCGGCGATGTGCTGGGAAGGACCGAGACCTGGGCCAGAGTGACTTTTTATCGAAGCAAGGAACGTATCAAAGGAGGATTTGAACATGAAATATAATCTGCCCTGCGCCATTGTGCGGGATTTGCTGCCCTCTTATGCCGAGGGTCTGACGGAGGAAGAAACAACCACCGCCGTTCAGGAACATCTGGAAGGCTGTGCCGACTGCCGGAAGCGATACGAGGCCATGACCGGTGGGGAAACCCCGGCCGTCACCGGGGAAAAAGAGGTGGACTTTCTGAAAACCGTGCGGAAGAAGAACGTAAAAAAGGTAGTTCTGGCCGTTGCCCTGGCGGTTGTGCTGGTGCTGGGCAGCGTGGCAGCCTATGCTTTTCTGATTGGCTCGCCTGCCACAGGCGTGAGCGTGGATGCCGTTCAGGAGGGAACTTCCGTCAGCGTGCATTACACCAGCCCGGACTCTGCTGCCGCTTTGGTGGGCTGTAATATGAAGACCGTGGACGACACCGTCTATATTACCGCCCGCAAAGTGCTGGTGTCCCCTGTTCATACTTCGGAGCCGTCCGCTGCCATAAATGTGGATACCACCGGAATCCGGAAAATCATAGCCTTCGGGCAGCTGATCTGGCAGGACGGCGTGATCATCGACTGCAATACCAACCAGCTGGCGGAAAACCGCACCCCCTATGCGGGTAATGCCCCGGCTCTGGGTAAACTGCTTTCCTTTATGGAGCTGGATGCCCACTGTACGCTGGAACTGCAGACAGCACAGGAGCCATACGGTGTCACACTCCATTTCACCCAGCCCATCGAGAAAAACCGCCGTTTTCTGATGGAGGGAAACGCTTACGTTCTGCTGGCTCTGGTGGACAATTTGGGACAGGTTTCCTGGGATGACCCCAGCGGCTACACCGGCACACTGACTTTGGAGCAGGCCAATGCCGCCATTCCGGGTCTGGCGGAGGCTTATAACGCCGCCCACGGTACCGATTTGCTTTCCCTGAACAGCGTAAAGGACTATGGCGCCGACAGTTACAGGCTTCAGCTGCTGCGGAACTTCCTGGGGCTCTGATTTTCCCCCGAAACCTCCGGACAAGGTGACTTCCGGTTTTGTTTGCCGTGAATCCCGCTGCCCGTCCTGCGGCGGCGTTTTCCCCGCCGAACCGTGCAGCTTGTCAGGCGATTGATACCCCGAAAAAACAGCAGGCAGAAAAATTTCTGCCTGCTGTTGCTGTTTTGCGGCTGCCGTCTGCGGGAACACGGCATTTCCATGGATTATCCGAAAGCATCCAGTGCCAGCTTGAATGCACCGTAGGCGCCCGCATCGTTTCCCAGAGAGGCAATGGAAAAGCGTACTCCTCTGGCGGCGTGGAACATATACTTGTCCAGATAAGGCTTCAGGCCGTCCAGAAGCGCATCGCCGGCCTTGCTGACGCCGCCGCCCAGAACCACCATTTCCGGGTCAATGATGGCGCACAGATCGCTGAGAAATTCCCCGAGATAATCGAAATAGCAGTCCAGAATCTCCCGGGCCACAGTATCCCCTGCCTTGCCGGCGTCGAAAATATCCTTGCACTCGATTTTCTCCAGCTTTCGCAGGGAGGAGTCCTGCGTGCTGACTGCCAGATGTTTCTTTGCCAGACGGACAATGCCGGTTGCGGAGCAATACTGTTCCGCGCAGCCATGCCTGCCGCAGCCGCAGGTCTCCTTCTCTGCCTTGTTCAGTGTCAGATGTCCGATTTCTCCGCCCGCACCGTGAGCGCCGTGAATCAGATGTCCTCCCAGAACGATACCGCCGCCGACACCGGTGCCAAGGGTCGCAAAAATCATGTTTTCGCAGCCTTCGCCGCCGCCCTTCCAGTATTCGCCGAGGGCAGCCACGTTGGCATCGTTGCCGGCCTTTACGGGCAGACCGGTCAGGGCCTGCAGCTCTTGCGCCACATTGAATACACCCCAGCCCAGATTGACGCAGCGATTCACCACGCCCCTGCCATCCACCGGGCCGGGCACTCCCATGCCGATACCGATGATGTCCGCTTTTTCCACCTTCTGACAGGCTATGTATTCCTTCACCGCAGCGGCAATGTCCGGCAGAATCTGCCGGCCGCCATCGGCGGTTACCGTGGGAATCTGCCAGCTGTGCAGCATATTTCCGTTTTCGTCAAAATATGCGATCTTGACGGTGGTACCGCCCAGATCAATGCCAAATCCATATCGCATAGGGTTGTCCTCCTGAGAATTTCTTCATGAAGTGCAGCCCAAAGACCGCACCCAAGATTTATTTTTCATTATACAAAAGATTCCGATAAAATTCCACACCCAGTCACAGTTTTTCAACGCTCCGAAATTATTTTCACCTCTTGCGTTTGACGGGGTTTTGCGGTAACATATGATTGGGATGTCAAATTACCATCTCGAAAGGATGTGTCATACCACTTATGATCAAAGTAGATATTTCTAACGTGTGGGGCGAAGTCTCCCTGCCGGACCTGCTGGCTCTGGAAAAGGAAGTATTTGCCGCACATAACACCCTCACCGAAGGCACCGGCGAAGGAAATGACTTTCTGGGCTGGCTGAACCTGCCCGTTGCTGAACCTACTGAAGAAATGCGCCGCATTTCTGCCGCCGCTGAGCGGATACGTGAATCATCGGATGTTTTTGTCGTCGTAGGAATCGGCGGCAGCTATCTGGGACCCCGGGCCGCCATTGAGCTGATGCAGGGACCCAACCATAATATCGGCAAGGGCAAGGGAAATCCCCAGATTTTCTTTGCCGGCAACAGTCTGTCCACCCGTCACTGGAACGAGCTGATGCGTTTGCTGGAAGGCAAGGATTTCTCCATCGCCATTATTTCCAAGTCCGGCACCACCACCGAGCCTGCCATTGCAACCCGCGCCCTGCGCTGGATGCTGGAGCGCAAATACGGCACCGACGGTGCAAAGAAGCGGATCTACGCCATCACCGACCCCTGTAAGGGTGCCCTGCGCCAGATGGCCTCGGAAGAGGGCTGGGAAACCTTCGTGATTCCCCCCAATGTAGGCGGTCGTTATTCCGTCCTGACCGCCGTGGGTCTTCTGCCCATGGCAGTGGCAGGCATCGATATCAATGCCGTAATGGCCGGTGCCGCAGAAGCAAAGGAAACCTATAACCTGCGTTCCTTCGAGAACCCCGTGTGGCTGTATGCCGCCGTGCGGAATCTGCTGTACCACCGGGGTAAATGCATCGAACTGTTTGAGTCCTTCGAGCCCGGCTTCAAGATGATGGGCGGCTGGTGGCAGCAGCTCTTCGGAGAGTCCGAAGGCAAGGATAACAAGGGCATTTTCCCTGTTACCGCCGAGCTTACCGCCGACCTCCACTCTCTGGGTCAGATGATTCAGCAGGGCGAACGCAATATGTTTGAGACCATGGTGCGCTTTGCACCTCCGGAGAAGGCCGCAGTGGTAGGCTCCGACTGGAAGAACCTGGACGGACTGAATTATCTGGAAGGCAAGACTCTGGCCTTTGTGGATGAGCAGGCATACTTAGGCACCCTGGCTGCCCATGCAGACGGCGGCGTGCCTGTCATCACCATGGATATGGGCGAGCTGAATGAGGAAAAACTGGGTGAAATGTTCTACTTCCTGGAGCTTTCCTGTGGTATTTCCGCCTATATGCTGGGAGTCAACCCCTTTAATCAGCCCGGTGTGGAATACTATAAGCGCAATATGTTCCACCTGCTGGGGAAACCTGGCTACGAGTCGTAAAAAATTTATTCTATTCACCCAAATTATCTATTGCAAAATGGAGCGATAGCTGTTAAAATGACTATACAGCCACCAAGGCAAAGCAAAGGAGGAATATCCGATGATTCATGTTATTATGGGCCTCAAAGGCTCGGGTAAAACCAAGAAGCTGATTGATGCAATCAACAGCACTCTGGAGAATGCAAAGGGTGACGTTGTCTGTATCGAGTATGGCAAGAAGCTGACCTTTGATCTGAATTACCGCGTCCGTCTGGTCGACTCCGAAGAGTACGGCATTAAGAATGTAGAGATGCTCGAAGGTCTGCTGAGCGGTCTGCACGCCGGTAATTTCGATATTACCAATGTTTTTATTGACAATCTGTACAAGACCATCGGTGCCAATAAGGCCGCTGCCGAAGAGTTCATCTCCTGGTGTGCTCAGTTTGCCGCTGCCCACAATATGAACATCACCATGACGATCTCCGAGGATCCTGCAGCACTGTCCGACGAGGTCAAGCAGTACCTGTAATTTACTTACGTATATGCTATCCCCCACTGCATCAGAGCAGTGGGGGATTTTTCAGAATATGTCCATAATTTTCTGACCGCCCCTGGCCAGCAGCTCGTCGGTGCGGCTTCCCAGAGCCAGACGCAGCAGCGGCTCTTCGGTGGCGCAGCCATGGGGCACCGCCCAGGCGCCGGCATCGGTGCCCGGAGCCACAAGGCCTCCCAGCCCTGCAAAATAAGCCACATTTTCCACGGCGGATTCCAGAATTTTTTCCACGGCCTCCTGAGAGAACCGGCCTTTTCCCCGGAGGTTGCCGATGGTGGAGAGGGTGGGAACCCAAACCGTCCCGGCTTCTGCCATAGCGGCCATGGCCTCCCTGTCCAGGTAGGCGCCGTGTTCCACCGAATCCACCCCGGCCTCTGCCGCCGCTTCCACCGTCCGGGCACCGTTGGCATGGGCCATCACCGGAAAGCCCTCCTCATGGGCAATGTGAATCAGCTCCCGGATTTCCTCCGGGGGGAGTCCCTCCTCGCTGAGAACGCCGAACCGGTCAAAATCCATCAGCCCTGAAATCATGATTTTGATGAAGTTTCCGCCTTCGGCTCTTGTTTTCTCCACCAGAGCCTGAAAATCACGGAAATTCTCGTAATGTACGCCGATAAAGCCGCCGTAATGTCCTGCTTTGCTGATGGGAGCAAGGGGCGTGCGATACCGGATACCGTATTCTCCGGCCAGACTTCCAGCGCACCTGCCCACACCCCAGCGGTCGCCGCCGTCCCGGAGATAGGTATAGCCCTCGGCACGGTATTTTTCCAAAGTGGCCCGAATCCAAGACACATTCACCTGATTTTCGTGACGTCTGATGGCATTCTTCCAGTTCTCTCCGTCCAAGACCATATGAATATGGCAATCAATTTTCATAAAATCCCTTCCTTTTACTGATTTCATTATACTCCTTACCAGATAAAAATCAAGAAAAGCGAAATTTCCCTTGCATTCTTGTCCGGTTTGTGGTAGGATTTCCCATGGTAAAGGGAGTAGCTGGCACGATTGTCGTGTTCGCAGCGTCGTCAATTCGGTTCTCGGGAACCCGGCCTGCGAATAAGCAGCGAGACTTTGTTGCAGTTTATTTGCAGCAGAGTCTTTTTTTTGCTGTCCAAATACTCAAAAAACAGAATCGGAGGGTTTTACATGAATATCATTCTGCAATTACTCTTACTGGCATTGGGATTCTTTATGCTGGTAAAGGGTGCCGACTGGTTTGTTGACGGCGCCTGCAACATCGCCGAACGTTTTCACATTCCCCAACTGGTTATCGGTCTGACAATCGTCGCCATGGGAACCAGTGCCCCGGAAGCCGCCGTCAGTATCACCGCCGCTTCCAAAGGCGTGGCAGATATTACCATCGGCAATATTCTGGGCAGCAATATTGTAAATGTCCTGGTTATTCTGGGTCTGTCCGCCGCCATTGTTCCTCTGGCCGTGGCAAAATCCACCGTCTTTGTGGAGATGCCCTTCCTGATCTGCATATCCGTGCTGCTGTACCTGCTGGGTCTGGACGGTACCATTACATTTGCTGACGGCGTAATTCTGACCCTGTGTTTCCTGCTGTATCTGGGCTACCTGCTCTATTCTGCCATCAAGCACCCGGCACAGGATGAGCCCGAATCCAAGCACATGAAGCTGTGGCAGGCATTGCTGGCTCTGGTAGTCGGCATAGGTTTGATTATCCTGGGCAGTAACTTTGCCGTGGATGCCGCCACCGCCATTGCCCGGATTATCGGTCTGAGCGAGCGTTTGATTGGCCTCACCATCGTGGCTGTAGGCACGTCCCTGCCTGAGCTGTTTACCTCTGTCACCGCCGCCAGAAAGGGCAATGTGGACATCGCCATCGGCAATATCGTAGGCAGCAATATCTTCAATATTCTGTTCGTAGTGGGTCTTTCCTCTCTGATCACACCTGTCCCCTTCGCTTCCGCATTCCTGTTTGACTCTCTTGTCTCCATCGGCGTGGTTGTGTTCCTGCTCCTTGCCTGCGTGCGTACCCGCAAGCTGGCACGCTGGAGCGGCTATGTGATGCTGGCAGCCTACTTTGCCTACCTGCTCTACCTGATGTGATTTCTGCCCCGCAGCAAAAAATACGGCTTTGAACATGGCGTGATATCTGTCACGCCATGTTTTTTTGCATAAAAAGGAAAGCCCCACGCCTCAGCGGACAGTGCATCTGCGCCGTCCTGTGTGCTTGTATGGCACCATTCTGCGGCATGGTGTGTTTACCTGGATTTTTTCTTTTCGTTCCGCTTCCCGGCTCTGGCGGCGCGTCCGAGGAAGAATCTTTCCCTCGGCGTAAGTTTTTGCAGCGGTCCCGGGAAAGTCTCCCTGATCCGCTATCCGGGCGCCGCGCGGTGCTGTTGCCATCCGCAGCCGTGCAGGACATTCTTTTCAGGGAAAGGCCGGGGCGGTCCCGCATCAGGACACCCCGGTATCCGAAGCAGACACCTTCCGGCGACACACGAAAACCTGCATAGCCTTTCCGCCGCGGGAATGCCGGTGCCACAGGTAACGGCATTCTTCCTTTCCCTGCCCCTTGTGCTGAAAAACCGGGCGGACTTTTGGCAGTCCGCCCGGTTTTGTGTTGTTATGGATTTCCTCGGCTGCAACAATCGCCGGATGCTTACACCCAGTCCAACAGGCTGCCGTCTTACAGATCTTTGTCTGCTTGCGGTGTATGCGGCTTCTCGTCTTTTCTTTTTCTTCCGGAACCACTCTCTCCCATTCCGGGCAGAAATGTCATCACCACAGACACAAGGCAAATCACCGCCGTCAGGATTCCCACGATCATCCAGGGATCCTTCTGCACCTGAGGCCACCAATCCATTCTGTAGTACGAGGCCCGTCCGATGGTCACTATGCATCTGGCAATAATCAGTGCGGTCATCACCGATGAAATGCAGCCAATCGTACCCCACGGAAACTTTTTCACAGGTTTCCCCCCTTCTGTTTTTCTCATCCTACCACATTTGGGCCGTTTCCGCAATCCCCACAATGCGGAAAAAGACCTGCCGCATTTCTGCGGCAGGTCTTGAACTAAGCGGGAGATTTTCTGCAGATGCTATCCCGGCCTTTGTAGCGGCGGGAGCACGGCAGAACCGTCTTCACATTGGCAATTGCTGCTTTCTAGGTATCGGTTGTATCCTTCTTGGGAATGTAATCCAGCACGAATTTCACATTTTCCTGACCGTTGCTCAGCAGTTTCACCGTGAACACCTGGTTAACGTACTTGATGGTCTTGCCGGAGGTCAGGGGCTCACCGTTGATATAAACCTGAATATTACGGTTATCCCAGCTGAGGGTCATTTCATGCTCATGGCCGATATCTTGAGGCATATTCAGAGTGTATTCCTTACCGGGGATCATATCCTTTGCAAGCGTGGTGCCCCTCGCCAGGGTGTACTCATAGACCACACGCTTCAGCGAAAGTGTTGCCGAACCAGTAGCGCCGTTCTTGCCACGGACATAGAAAATCAGGACTTCGTCTTCCTTCAGGTAGACTTCCTTCTCGCTGACCCACTCGATGCTGCCATCGGGCTTAATCATACCGAATTCAGCGGGAACACTGCCGTTGGCATTCTTCAGCTGATAGTAACCGGTGGTGTAGCACCAGAAGGAGATGCGCTTTTCGGTAGCGCTGACGTTCACAGACTCGGGCTGTGCAAAGTGCAGGTTGGTACCAACATTGGTAACCTTGATGACTTCGTTTCTGTCAACCTGTTCAGACAGAGCCTGAACATAGATTCTCAGCTTCTGGCCGGCCTTCATTTCCTTTGCCAGGTAGTTGCTCCTAGTGGTGGTTTCAACGAACTCGTAGTCGTCGTTCCAGAAACCGAACCAGGTATCGGACTCGGTAGCGGAGAACAGGTAGCTGCCGTTTTCCGGAGCAACAAACTCCAGCTCGATGTCCTTGCCGAGAGGAATCTTTACATCATTGCTGCCCTCTTCCACGACAAAGTCAGCTGCCTTAGGTCTGATCGTCCACTCGAACTCGAAGGTATCCTTACCCGGGGTATCGGGCATCATGACCGTGAATGTCAGCTTCTCGCCGGCCTTGGTTGCATTCAGAGTCAGACCGGTGATATTGAGTTCGTCGTTCACACATACATTGCTGTTGATGTTGAGCAATTCATATTTGCCGGCTGCAGGTGCAACGTAAGTAAACTCCATGGTAACAATAGTAGGCAGTTCCACCTTGCCGCTGTCCTTTTTCAGGACCAGATCATGCAGCTTGCGGATGCTGTAGGTGCCTTCGTAGTTGCCCAGTTCAGAGTTATCGAAGGGGAACACCCGGAACAGAATCTCGTAGTCGCCGGATTTGGTAACATTGAAAATAATACTCTGTTTTTCAATGATTTCCTGACCCTTAACGGCCACGTTGACGAGCTGGTTGCTGTTGGAGACAACGTATTTACCGGGATCCAGATGTACCTTAACAGCCTGCTGGCAATAATTCCATGTCTTGTCGGCTACGATTTTGTAGCTGCCGGACTTAATGTCCGTATAGAGCTTTTCAGCCTTCTGGCCACGCTTACATACATCGCAGACACCATCGCCGTTTGCATCAACATGGGCACCGTAATCCTTTTTGGGGACGTTGCAATTACAGGTAGGCTCATGCCAGTGATGGGTTTCGTTGCTGCTCCAGCTGTTGCTGTAGCTGTGAGCGCAGATCACATATCCGCAGACATCGCACTTGCCGTCACGGTTGGCATCCACGTGTGCTTCCTTTTCGGTGGTAGCGCCGGGATGGCAGGAGGCAACTTTCCAGTGGCCGGACTTGTCGGACATGACCTTGTCAAAGGTATGCTCGTGCTCCACATCGTACCAGCCGCAGATGTCACAGACACCGTCCATGTCATCGTCCTTGTGGTTACAGATCAGGTAGCCGCAGGTATCGCAGTGGCCGTCCTCATCGGCGTCCTCATGGAGAGCCTTTTCGGAAACGCTGCCGGTATGTTCACAGGTAGCTGCGTGCCAGTGATACATACTGTCGCTCGTCCACTCATCGGAGTAGGTATGGGTGTGGTTCTTGTCGAACCAGCCACAGATATCACAGTTGCCGTCGTTGTCTTCGTCCACGTGCTCGCCCTTGTCAATGGGGTCGACATCGTGGCCGCAGGAAGGACTATGCCAATGTTCCTTCTCATCGGAGGACCATTCTTCCTCGTAGGTGTGCTCGTGGCCGCCGTTGCTGCCGCAGACATCACATACGCCATCGTTGTTCTCATCTACGTGAGGTGCCTTGTCAGCAACTGCGCCGTGGTGACCGCAGGTAGCTGCGTGCCAGTGGTTAGTCTCGTCGAAAGACCACTCTTCGGCGAAGGTGTGTTCATGAGTTTTGTCATAGTATCCGCAGATATCGCAGACACCGTCTTCGTCCTCATCTACGTGCTGACCAAAGTTTGCCATTTCATCTGTGTGCTCACAGGTGGCAGGCAGCCAGTGGTTATTGGCATCATAGGAATACTCATCAGCGAAGGTATGTTCGTGGTTTTTCTCCTTCTTTGAACATCCGGCGAAGGTCATCAGAACCATCACCACACATAGAACAATTGATAAAGTTCTTTTCATTTATGTACCTCCATAAGAACTAGTAACTAAATTTTAGTTACCTGTATTTTTTCGACAGTTACCGCCGACATCGCCGCTGTAGTAACCACATGCAAAAAGCCACTGGCTTTCCTCATCGGAGTCCACCTTAATGATGGGATTTTGTTCTACCCAGCCGTTGCCGTCTCGGAAGTACAGCTGAGAAACGCTGAATTTCTGCAGGAAGTCTTTCAGCTCTTCGGTAACGGGGTAGCATCCGTCGGAGTTGCAGTACTCGGCGTAACCAGGTGTACCTACCAGTTCAGGCGGACAATGTCTGCAGGTGGGCAGACAATTGGGACAGCCCTCGGGGCAGGAACCTTCATTCCAGCCATTTACATAGCAGGGGCAGTCGTTGTTGCAGAAATAGGGTCCAATTTCGGGGGCAGGAGGGTCTTCGATCAGTTTGGCATAGCCCTCGATGAACATTTTATAGTTCTCCATGCCTTCAGAAACCGTCAGTGCCATGTTGCCCATATATTCGATTGTGGCGAATGATGCATCATCCATAAACCGGCAGGGTGCAGAGATCTTGGCATACAGAGTGGGGCCGTAGCCGCCGAACTGAGCATAGCGTACTTCATCATACAGATGATAGTAGCCGTCGCCGCCTTCGTCCTTGGGCCACAATTTGTACATACTCTGATCAAAGAGGTAACGTCCGGCAGCGCTGGGCATAGGATTTTCCGCTCCTAAAAATGTGCCAACACCTTCCGGTGCCCGCTGGAATTCCTCCGTGGGAACGACCAGATTGCCGACGGTGTCTTCGCGGTTAAAGCCGCCGTTGAGCTTGATTGCGAAGTCCACGGTGATGGGGTATTTGCCGTCCTTGGCATTTGCCTGCACGCCGAAGGCGAATACGGAACCGATTTCCGAGTCATCAATCTTGACTTCGTAGCGGAAATTCTTTGTGTAGCCGGAGGCGGACTGGGGACCGCCGTCGTCCAGCGTATAAGCGTAATTCTTGTAAACAATGGAGCCGTTGTAAACCTGCAGCTTGGGGTTTATTTTGTTGTCTGCCACACTGACCCAGGACTCTACCCAGTAGGTACCGCTTTCAGTAGGCCTAAACTGATAATAAACCACATCTTCCGCATCATCCAGCACAGTACGGTAAGCGCCCAGCTCATCTATGGTGATGATATTTTCGTAAAGGTCCGAGCCATCGTTCTGTGTAGGAATGATTTCCCGCAGGTCGATGACGATATTTCTTTTCTCGTTGGTAGCAATGTAGCCGTTGGTTTCGTAGCTGTATCCGGGAGGCACGATGCTCAGAGTCACCTGATAGTCACCGTCCAGGCCCATGATGGCAGCCACACCGTCTTCGTCAAACTTGGCGGTGTAATAGCTGAAACCGTCGGTCCACTGGGCAAATATCTCCATCTCGGGTTTGTAAGCAACGCCGTTTTTTTGCAGTGTAACAGTGAAAGCATTTTCATCATACTCGCCCTGCGAGTTTTTGGTAGCTTCCCCTGCGCTGGGTCTGTTGGGGGTAATGCCATCCTGGAATACGCCACATCCAACCATACTGAACACGAGGAGGAATATCACAATTGTCTGTAATAACTTTTTCATGGGACTAGCCTCCTTTGACAGTGGTCCGCTTAAACAGGCTTAGGATATCATTCCACTTCAGCTTACGGATGATGATGTCTGCGATGTACAGAACAATCGCAACAATCAGAAGCGGAAGAGCGAAATCCATGGTATAGGTAGCAGCTTCCTTATCGTCGTTGACAATCTCGATGTCTGCATTGTCGTGGACAACACCTCTGTCACGGATAGCCGTATTCAGTGTTGCAGCACTGCAAACCGCGAAGCTGTCGTATTCGGCAGTATAGGAAACATGGAATGTAGATTTGGAACTGTAAACGGCCTCGTCGCAATTGTATGCCACTTCGACCTCATACTCGCCCAGTACCGGTGTTTCAAACTCGTAATAGTAACGGGTCTGATCGAAGTACAGGGTTTCGGTAAGTGTCGTGCCGTCAGGCATACGGACGGTCACATCCACGGAAGCGAAGGGGTTAATGGTCGCAGGAATCACTTCCAGACTGGTATAGACGCCGTTGTTTTCCACATTCAGGTTGTACGGGTAATCGATTTTCTTACCCGGAGTATTTGCGGGGATCAGGTTCTTGGCAAAGGTTTCGCCATCGGTTTCCTTCCAGTTACCCGTCCACTTTCCGAGGAAGTCGGAAGTGAAGGTTGCCACCTTACCGTTGCCGTATTTCCAGTAGGAGTACAGAGGTACGTTCACCACGCTGCCGTCTTCCTTCTGGTAGGGAACCGTCAGAACGGTGTTGGCCTCAGCCTTTTCCTTGGAATGGATATAGCCAAAGATGTTGGGAAGCGATACGACACCCTGCATCATGGAATCATTGCCCCGCATGACTTCGACAGCAACTTCCTTGTCAACAACAGTATCGGTAAGGTCGTCGCCCATTTCGCCAAATACCAGATCTTTCACGTCGCTGACATCTTGCAGGTAATAGTACTTGCCATGTCCCTTTTCGGCAACGCCGTTCAGGGTCTGGATGCCGATATTTTCCTGGTTGCAGGTGTTAACAGTGGAAATCTGAATGCCTGCCTCGTACATCTTGCTGGCGATTTCGATAGGATCATCCTTTTCCAGAGCATAGGACATACCGTCGCTGAGCAGCATAACCTGCTTTTCGCTGTAGGAAAGATCCTTCATCAGCTTGTAAACTTCTTCCATAGCGGCACCCATGACAGTACCATGGGTGGGCTCGATTGAGTTGATCAGCTTGGCGATTTCCTCACGGTTGGAAGCGGGGGTTGCCGTACGGATAACCTTCGGTTCGCCGGAGAAGGCCACGACAGCCACATAGTCATCGTCATCCAGCAGATTCAGCAGCTGAATAGCGGCCTGCTTAGCCATGATCAGGCGGCCCGCCATCTGCATACTTCTGGAAGTATCGATCACGATACCGTACAGCTTGGGATCTCTTGCGCTGTTGCCGAACTTGACGGGCAGCATATCCTCCAGCTGTCCCAGTACCTCATCGGTTTTGTTCTGAATCTTCAGGTCACCGATGGTTACGAGGCTCTTGCCGAAGAGGGAAACCGCCTTGTCGACACTGTCGATAAATGCGGTATAGTTCTCCAGCCCGCGGACATCCACGCCGGAAATGATGATTTCGTCGTACTTGCAAATCTCTTCCACCGTCACCGGCACTTTGGGGTTGTTACAATAGCTGTCGATTACAGCACTTTCGCCGTAAAGTGCGTGTGCATTTTCCTCGTCCTCGGGATTGGAAGTGACCAGCAGCACGTTCAGGTCGCCGGACACCGTCTGCGTAAACGCATAGGTGTTGTTGTATTCCGATATATCATCGTCGGAAGACACCTTGACTTCATAGTTAAACTCGCCTGCCTTGTCGCTGATCAGGTCGAAGTTTACAATGTTGTAGCCGCCGTGCAGTTCAATAGCCTTCTGAGCGATTTTCTCGCCGTCCTTGCTCAGGGTGACGATACCCTGCATATCT
Source organism: Oscillospiraceae bacterium (assembly GCA_020025535.1). Lineage (GTDB taxonomy): Bacteria > Bacillota > Clostridia > Oscillospirales > Oscillospiraceae > Faecousia. Next base: position 37,658 of record JAHHRY010000009.1, read on the forward strand.
GCACCGGCCTGAATCAGCACGTCAGCCGTGTTTTCGTGGTTCAGATAGGTGGACGTGGTATAATCCACACCGGAAACCTGTACTTCCGTCTCGCCGTCTTTCAGGTTGTTGTTCAGGAAGATGGCATCGATGTAAATGTTCTTGGCGTACAGATTTTCAACTGCAGCTACCAGATTACTGCTGGCGTCCTTGCTTGTTGCACGGCCGTCGGTGATCAGCACGATTCGCTTAATGGTATCCTTTTTGAACAAAGAAGCGGTGTAGTTCAGTGCGGAAGCGATGTCCGTTGCAGTTTCGTCCACATTGGCATCCTTCACGCTTGTGATTTTGCCGCCGCTTTTCGTGATCAGCTGGAAGTCTTTGCCGAAGCAGACAAGACCGACTTTGGAATTTCTCGGCAGATTCTTGCTGACGCTCTGAATGTACTGGTCAATGTTCTCCATATTCTTGTTGGAAGAATAGGAAACGTCTGCCACGAAGTACACTTCCGTCTCGGTAATGACTGCCGTGAAAATCATGCCTGCGATGGAGAGAACCAGGCAAGCTGCAATGATCAGGTGCAGCACCAGAGAAGTGACAGTTGCTTTTGACTTATTATCCTTATTGATGGAAATAACATAAGGAATTACTATGATTGCAGCCAAAAGCACAAACAGCAACAGCCACCAGGGTTTATCGAAGCTGATACTTCTCATAGCAATATACCCCCCAATCCAGTATAAACACCAGTGCTAAAACAATAAATATGATCGGTAACGGGTCATATTCGCCGTCGAAGCCACCTTCAACTGCCTGACCCTGCAGTGTAATCCCCAGGCCATCTGCATCAGGATTACGTTCCTGCTCAGGCAAAGAGGAATAAATGTTGAATACCCGCTGATTATTGCCCAAGACCAGGGTGATCGTGTAGGTACCTACCTCATCCATCCTCAGATCACAGGCAGCAGTAGCAGTATCCAGATAGGTTACTCTGCCCATAGGGCTATCCACACGAATGCTGTCGCAGCTGGAGAGCACATTGACTCTGGCAGTTTCACCAACGTAGTAATTGACCTCTTCCACAACGGTGGGGAAGGAATAGTCCAAGAAGTTGTTTGCCATCAGAACGAAGTCGTACAGCAAAGGAATATTGGACTTGTGAAGGTCAAATGCAAATACCACTTCACGGTTGCCGTAATCGTTGGTACCGGCAAAAATCACAGGATTGCCCTTGTAAGAGTAGACCGATGTAAAATTGCGGTACAGACCGCATTTGACGTAGGACGTAATGTAGATTTCGTCCTCGGTCAGGCCTTCGGACAGCTGCTTTGCCACGGAAGATGTGGAAGTTGTCAGGCTCAACACGTCCGGCCGCTCCAGAGTGACCTCACCCTGAACACTGAAGCCGGTGTCCGAGCTGCTGGCGGTGGGATTGATCAGCCACACGGCGCCGTCCTTGGGCATTTCCGCAGGAGTGAAAGACTCGAATATGTACAGACCGAAGCCGCTCATATTGAAGTACTCCTTGGGGGCGACCACCTGCACGCTGTTAAGACCGATGGCGTTCAGAACCGATCTCATGAAGAAGGGCCGTTCGCTGACCAGCAGGGTCTTGTAAGAGGACTCGCTCTTCACGTCATAAATGACCAGTTCGTCATCCAGAGAAGTGGCATCCTCTGCGGAAGCAGCAATCTTCAGGGACGAGAAGCTGGACACCTCACAGTTCAGCTGGAAATGTGCGGGAGCACCATCCTTGGCAACTACGCGTGTGCTGGCAGCTGCCTCCTGAGCGCCGTCCACATAGAGGGAAACGCTCAGGTTTTTGGAGCCCTTGTAACAGAACACATCGCCGCTGACTATTAAACCTGTGTCGGTAATCTTGTAATTGACGTTGGAAACGGAGCAGTTGCGAATGTCGGAAGCCACATTCACCAGATGAATGTTTTCATTCACCTGATGGGCGGTATCCGTGACCAGATAGGTCAGGATGTCGGGTCTTTCGTTGAAGTAGCCCTGAGCAATGCTCATGGCATTGCCGATGCTGCCTTCGCCGTAGTTGGGTTCGACCTCGTCCAGCAGAAGCAGGGCCTGGTCTTTGTTGTCAATCTGCTCGAAAACAACCACAGCCTCATCGCCGGCGTACACCAGGGAGTACCGGCTTTTGTTTACGGAGTCCTTGATTACGGTGGCAATTTCCTCTTTAGCCAGATCGAAGCGGGACTTTCCATCCTGCATCATGTTCATACTGCCGGAGCCGTCCAGAACGAAGCAATATTCGTTGGCGGAGTTCGGGACGATAAACATGGGATGTGCAATTGCCAGAGAAACAAAGGTAATTGCCAGGATCTGCAGAATCAAGCTGATCAGACCGGTGATATTGCTGAGGGGATTTTTTCTTTTCAGAAATTTCTCACTGAGCAGCCACAGATAAGTGGAAGCAACCGTCTGTTCGGTGTACTTGCTCTTGATTATGTAGATAAGAATCAGAATAGGAATTCCAATCAGGCCCAGCAAGCCTAACGGATAAAGAAAGGTCATTTCAGCACCCCCGTGTTAACCAGTTTGTCGAAGAAGATCTCGCCCATAGAATCCTCTGCACAAACCTGCATATAATCTGCTCCACGGGCCATGCAGTAGTTGCGAATGCGGTCCGTGCAGTATTGTAAAGCAGCTTTATAGGCGTTTGCGATCTCCCGGTCAATGTTCTTGCGGTAAGAACGATGGATACTCTCCGAATCAAACAGGTGCATTTTACCACGGAGCTGTGGGTTGAGCTCTTCTCTGGACAAAACCTGAATGCACAGAATATCTCTCTTGCACTCGGCCAGACGATCGATGGCGGTTTCGTAATCGTTGTCCGTCAGGAAGTCGGAAATAACGATGGACATGCCGTCGCCTCTGCCCACTTTGGAAGGAACGATAGCGTCGCTGATATAGCTGTCGCCTTCAAAAACGATCTCATTGAGCTTGCCGATGCAGCTGAAGAACGCTTCCTTTCCGACCATACCGGAAATCACTTCTTCAATCTGCTTTTCCCGGATGATATAAATGGAAACCTTCTCCATTTCGCACAGGGACATATAGGCAAGTGTTGCAGCCAGCCGCAGGGACTGTTCTGCCTTCTGACCCTTGCCATAGTCCATGGAACGGCTGGCATCAATGTAGATTCTGGTATGCATCTGCCGCTCGTCAAGATACAGCTTCTCATACAGCTTATCGAAACGTGCGTAGGCGTTCCAGTCAATTTTGGTTATGTCATCTCCGGGGACATAATCTCTGTAATCCGTAAATTCACAGGAAGAACCATAGGTCTTGCTTTTCCGGTTGCCGCCGAACATACCTGCGATATTGTTCTTCAGCACCGTCTGCAAGGTTTCTACCTGCCGGAGAAACTCTTCATTGATGACTAATTTACTCATATGCGCTCTTACTTAGACAGCTTCTTGTTTTCTTTGAGCAGAGCGTCAACAATGTCTTCAACGTTCAGCTTTTCGTTGATGGCAGTGTAGTTGATCTTGATTCTGTGTCTCAGAACGTGAGGAGCCAGGGCATCGATGTCCTCGATGGAAACATTGTAGTTGCCGTTCATCAGTGCGCGCACCTTGGCAGCGGTGATCAGAGCCTGAGCAGCACGGGGAGAAGCACCGTACTTAATGTACTTCTTGGCGGTGTCGGAGGTCTCAGCCAGCTCGGGATGGGTGTAGCCAACCAGGTTCACGGCGTACTGCAGAACCTTCTCTGCAACGGGAACGGTAGCAGCCAGAGAACGCATAGCCAGGATTTCCTCGCCGCTGATAACAGCCTCAGCAGTTTCTTCCATGGTGATACCGGTCATACGGACGATGTCAGCCAGTTCCTTGTTGCCGGGGAAGTTAACGATCAGCTTGAACATGAAACGGTCCATCTGAGCTTCGGGCAGAGGATAGGTGCCGTCCTGCTCGACGGGGTTTTCGGTAGCCATAACGAAGAAGGGCTCTTCCAGCTTGTAGGTGTTATCGCCAACGGTGATCTTGTGCTCCTGCATAACTTCCAGCATAGCGGACTGGGTCTTGGGGGTTGCACGGTTGATTTCGTCGGCCAAAACCAGGTTGGCGAAGATAGGACCACGGCGGAACTTGGTGTTCAGTCTGCCGTTTTCATCCTTTTCCACGATGTTGGTACCGGTGACGTCAGAGGGCATCAGGTCGGGGGTGAACTGAATTCTGGAGAAAGGCAGCGCCAGAGTACGGCTGAGAGAACGGACCATACGGGTCTTGCCGACGCCGGGCACGCCTTCCAGCAGCACGTTACCGCCGGCAACGATGGCAACCAGAACATTATTGATAACGTCTTCCTGACCTACGACGTCCTTGCGAAGTTCGTTCTTAATCCGAGCGATCTTTTCGCTGAACATCTTGACTTTTTCCAGATTTTCCGTGTTGTTAATCTTTTCCATGATTGTTTTACCCTCCGTAATGTCAATATTGGTACTGATTAAATATTTTAGTTTTCTTTATCCTCTTCCAGGCCAGCAAACAGGTTCTGGAAGTAATCGCTCATAAATTGGCCCAGTTCCTTGGAAACCTTGCCGCTGTGGATGTATTCGTCCATAGCGCTGTAGTAAGGATTCATGATCTTGCCGTAGGGTACGAATTCGCCGGTATTGGGATCGTACACGGTATCGTCACTGCCGAATTCCATTTCCGCGGGGCCCGGTGCACCTGGATTGACTTCGTCATCATCCGACTCATTGGGCTTGCTGGCGGCAGGCTGATCGGGATCCGCAGGGATCTCATCCTTAGACAGCTTAAAAATGGAGGCCAGCTCTCTTACGGTGTGGTTGCAGACGTCCTTGGTAATGGACTGCTCTTCCAGAGCGGCACCGACCTCGATTTTCATGTCGTTGGTCAGCAAACCCATTTTGCTCTTGACCCACTCCGCATCATGATCCGGGTAATTGAGGGCTACTTCGTTCAGAGCTGCCGTCATCTTCTTCACAGCTGCGTACAGCGGATCCGTTTCATCGAAGTCAAGCACACCGTCCAGCGCCACGTTCAGCTCTTCAGCCAGAACGATCATCTTCTCCAGTTTTGCCTGATCTTCAAAAGCGATACGGAAATCTTCGATCTGAGAAGCGAAGGCACCGTTGTTCAGGCTGCCGATAATAAACGCCAGCGGCTTTGCCTGTTCGTGACTCAGGGCAGCCACAGCGGCACCCAGCTCGTCATTGGAGTTTGCCTTATCGGTGACGACGTAAATGTTGGTGATGGAATCGATAACCATCAACTTCATCTGGCGTTCGCTGACGCCGCTCTCCAGAGCAGACAGCAGCTCTTCCAGTTTGGCAACCGTCTCTGTCTTGGGCTCTTCCTTCATGGAAGAATTCTGAACATAGACGATCAGTTCTTTCAGTGCCACCTTCTGCCACTCGGTCAGCTCAAAGGGGATTTCCGCCTTGGGTTCGGTGGGAGCGGCCTTTGCAGGTGCTATGATGCCGCCGACAAATACGCCGACGCACAGGCACAGGGTCACCACATAAGCGACGACTGCGCCCTTCCTGACGCTAACGGAAGAAATTTCCTTCAGTCTGCGCTCGGTGTCCTCACGCTGCAGGGTCAGGATGGTGCCTTCTTCGCCCTTGAACTCCACCATGGTCTGCACGCGTTCGTTCAGCTTATGTACTTCGTCCAGGCGTTCGGCGACTTTTTTATCGTTCATCTTCATCAAAAAGAAGGACACGATGCCACTGATCAGACCCAGGGCAACGCCTCCCAAAACGCAAAAAATCGCCCGACTACCTGTTGTCAGCAGTTTGAGTACCACCAGAAGAATACCGGCAGTCAGCAAACCGGTGGACAGTCCGATTGCCGTGGCTTTCAAAGCTATGCAAAGTGCGTTATACTTTTTCAGTCTTTTAAATTCCTTGCCCATATACTGAATCATTTCCTTTCTGATTGATGTGTATTAATTACACCATACTCCCCATTATTTTGTGTTAACAATAATTTAACATCCTTACAGCGAATTATAGCAAATCGCACACAACTAGTCAACTTAATTTTTGCCATTTTTGTAGATTTGTCTAGGTTTCGTATAAATCTATGCAATTATTACAAATATGTTCATATTTTTTTCACAACTATCACCAACATTACTGTTTTTGGCTCATGAACATATGTATACGTTGCATAAAAAACTGCCCCCCTATATAGTTAATTTTTTCTATCCCCTCAGTATAATTATTCTTTAAAATATGCAAAAAGTCCCGAACCAAAAGGTTCGGGACTTTTTTCTAGGAAGAGCCTGATTCAGCGTTTATTTTCACGCCGACTGTGGCAAAATGTACAGGCAGGCTGCGCCGGCCTGCCCCTTTCGCGTCACACCGATGCGCTTGTTCGGCGACACACTTGACAGTTAGATGTAGAATCTGTTTTTCGTCCATCGTCATGGCCTTGTTTATCAGTTCTTCATCTGCCGTCCGAGCGTAGTATAACCGGGTTTGCACCCAATCATACGGAGGAACCTATGGAAAAATTTCTCATTTTGCTGATACCGCTTCTTATTTTCGGTCTGATCCGTTTTATGCTCCTGCCCATGAAGCTTGTCTGGAAGCTTGTGGCCAACGGAGTCTGCGGCTTTCTGTGTCTGTTCCTGCTGAACCTGATTTCCGGCTGGACCGGGCTTCAGTTTCCCGTGAATCTGGCAACCGTTCTGATTGCCGGCGTTCTGGGGCTGCCGGGCATCGTGGTGCTGGCGCTGATCCAGCTGTTTTTATAGATATTACTTCTGCATATAAACATTCAGGTTGGGATAGGTCATTTCAATACCCTCACGGTCAAAGATCTCCTTGATCCGCTTCTGGACCTCAAACATCACATCCCAGTAGTCCTCAGTCTTGCACCATACGCGCAGGGTATAGGCGATAGCGTTGTCGTCATAGCTGAGAACCGCCGCAAACACGGCAGGATCGGGCAGCGCGGCAGGAACCGCTGCAGCCTCTCTCAGAGCCTCCAGCACCTTATCCATGGGAGCGGTATAGCCTGCGGAAACATTGATATCCACACGGCGAGTGCCGGTGCAGGAATAGTTGACGATCTCGGCAGCCACAACGGCGCTGTTGGGGATGGAGATCAGCTTGTTGTCGGGGGTGAGCAGCAGGGTGTAAGCCATGCCGATTTCCTTGACCATACCGCCCTTGCCGGCCACTTCCACGTAGTCGCCGGATTTAAACGGATGGGTGTACAGCAGGGTAAAACCGCCGATGAGGTTGGTCAGGGAGTTCTGCAGTGCCAGGGAAAGTGCCAGAGATGCCACGCTGGCCAGTGCGATGATACCGGTGACCTGCAGTGCAGATGCAACGATTACCACCAGGATGCCGTACAGCACGATCTTGACAGCGGAACGGATCAGGCTGTGAGCCGCCTTTTCCAGTTTGGATCTCTCCAGAGCCTTGTTAACGCAGGCCATCACAATCTTGATAACGATGATGCCGATTACAATCACAAGCAGCGCCGGCAGCAGCTTATTGGCAAAATCGATACCCAGACCGGAAAGCCATTCTTTGATCTTTTCCATTACAACTTCTCCTTTGTGAATAATTTATGAACGCATATACTATACCATACTTTCACCGGAAATTATGACTAAATTGTAAACTTTGTCCGAATCGGGAGATTTGGGGAAGAAAAAAACCTGCCGCGCCGGAAAGGCGGGCAGGTTTGGATTTACGGGATACCGAATCAGCTGATACGGCGTGCAACGATTACCAGCCGACCGTTTTCGATGTGGAAATCGCAGGTGGACAGTGTAATCAGCTTATCGCCGTATTCGGGCGTAATGCCGGTGTCGTAGAAAGAAAGCTTCTTGCACTGGCTGACGAAGTCGTCAAATTCCTCCTGATTTTTGGCATCGTTGAAGCGGTGGTAGGGATAGCCTACACCGTAGGAGCCGGAGGTGTGGAACACCGCAAAGATCTCATAAGTATGCCGTTCGTAGAGGGTGTCAAAGCGGATGAGCTTATGGTCTTTGTAGAAGTTCTGAGATTCATACTGATACAGGTGGCCGAACATGGAGAAGTCCGCCATGTTGTGTCCGTAAATGACGATGTTATCCGAGGGACGGAACACATCGCAGGCCTCGCGGACGTAGATGCTGCCATGCTTGTCATCCTTGCCGTAGAAATCCCGGTAAAGATAGTAGCTGATCCAGTCCGGCTCATTGGGTGTCTGAAGCACCGGATAATCCACATTGGTTCCGTCGATTTGGACCCAGCCCACCAGATGCTTGTTACGCTCGTACAGGCTGACCATCTCGGGCAGCATGGGCGGAGTTGTAGGCTGGGGAGGGAGGAAAGGATCGGAAGGATTGACGGAAGGGGCAATCCCGTGGGAGCCGTCGGAAGAGGGAGCCGTATCTGTAGCAATCGGATCCTTGTGGATGGAAGACAATTCGTTGTTGAGCTTGTCATTCTGGATGGAATTGACCACATAATTGCCCACAATCACAGCGCTGATCAGGAACACAACGCCAAACACACCGATGAGCGCCCAATATACCCATTTTTTCATAAATGATCTCTCCTAGAAAGCGATATGCCTAATTATATCTGATTTGTTGTCAAAAGTAAAGCCTTGGTGTAAATCCTAAAGAAATTAAAACTTATACTTGCTATTTCTGCAAATGTATATTATAATAAGCCATATGCCGGTGTGTTGGAATGGTAGACGAGGCGGACTCAAAATCCGTTGGGCTAACACCCATGTGGGTTCGAGTCCCACCACCGGCACCAATGCGGGGAACACGGAAGGTGTTCCCCGTTTTCTACAGGCACATGGTCTTCTGCCGCCATGCCGTCAAGATTAACATAAGGGATGACAATATGCAACAGAATAAAGAATTTCTAGGAACCGAACCAATCGGAAAGCTGCTGGTCAAGCTTGCAGTCCCCACAGTCATTGCCCAGATTGTCAATATGCTCTATAACATAGTGGACCGAATATATATCGGCCACATACCGGTAAACGGCGGCCTTGCGCTGACCGGCGTGGGTGTCTGTCTGCCCATCATTATGATTATCTCGGCATTCGCAACCTTTGTCAGTGCAGGCGGCGCCCCCCGCTCTTCCATATATATGGGCAAGGGCGACAATGAAACGGCCGAAAAAATCCTTGGCGGCTGTTTCTTCCTTCAGATCATCATATCCGCCATTCTGACCGTCGTACTGCTCCTTTGGAACCGGGACTTTTTGCTTGCCTTCGGCGCCAGCGAAAACACCATTGAGTACGCCGTGGACTACATGAACATCTACGCCGTCGGCACCCTGTTTGTACAGCTGACCCTCGGCATGAGTGCGTTCATTACCGCCCAGGGCTTCTCCAAAATCAGTATGCTGACTGTGCTGATTGGTGCCGGCTGCAACATCGTGCTGGATCCTATCTTCATCTTCGGATTCAATATGGGTGTCCGGGGCGCAGCTCTGGCAACCGTCCTGTCTCAGGCCGTATCCACCGTCTGGGTGCTGATCTTCCTTTCCGGCAAAAAGCCCACCCTGCGTCTGAAGACGAAGAACTTCTTCGTCAGCCCGAAGCTGATTCTCCCCTGCATTGCGCTTGGTCTTGCCACCTTTATCATGCAGGCAAGCGAAAGTGTAATCTTCGTATGCTTCAATGCTTCCCTGCTGGAATACGGCGGAGATATCGCCGTCGGCGCCATGACTATCCTGACCAGCGTCATGCAGTTTGCCATGCTGCCCATGCAGGGCATCGGTCAGGGCGCGCAGCCCATTACCAGCTATAATTACGGCGCCAGAAACGCCGACCGCGTAAAGAAAACCTTCAAACTGCTTCTGATTTCCAGCCTGACTTATTCCATACTGCTCTGGGCGTTCATAATGGCGTTCCCGGAGGCATTCGCCGCAATCTTTACCCCCAACGTGGAGCTGAAGGCCTTTACCGCCCATGCGCTTCGCATCTACTGTGCTTTCATGTGCCTGTTTGGCATACAGATTGCCTGCCAGATGACATTTGTGTCCATCGGCAGCACCCTCTGCTCCATCATCGTGGCAGTTGTCCGGAAATTTGTATTGCTGCTGCCACTCATTTATATTGTTCCGACCTTCGTGGAAAACAAAACAAACGGTGTGTATCTGGCTGAGCCGATTGCCGATGTTATCGCTGTGAGCTTCACGGCCATTCTGTTCTCCGTGCAGTTCAGAAAGGCCATGGCAAAGCTGAAAGATCCTGCTTAACTGTAACCCCCGGCTGTCAAATTTCAGCCGGGGGTTCTTTATCCGTCATTTTCACAAAGCAAAAGAGGACGAAAGGAAGGAAAGAGGTCCCCATGGAAGCACCTGTTACTATTCGCAAAGCTGTCCCCGAGGATCTGGACGAGATCCTCAGCATCTACAAGAAAGCCCGCAGATTTATGCGGCAGAACGGAAACCCAACCCAGTGGAACGGCGGATACCCCAGTCAGGAGCTAATCGTCAGCGATATTGCCCAGGGCAATTGCCATATCTGTCTTTCCGATAATAAAATTGTGGGTGTCTTTACCTTTATAATAGGAGAAGATCCCACCTATCAATTCATTGAAAATGGCTGCTGGCATTGGGAGCTTCCCTACGGCACCATCCATCGTGTAGCAAGCAGCGGGGATACCAACGGCATTGCTGCAGCCTGCTTTTCATATTGTGAAAAACAGATTGGTCATCTGCGCATTGATACCCATGCAGACAATGCTTCAATGCTGGCAGCGCTGCAGCAATTCGGTTTCCGCAGAACGGGAACCATTTACGTGGCAGACGGTACGCCGCGCCAGGCTTTTGATTACCTCAGAAAAGAACAATCCAAGTAAGCAACGCCTCACTTGTCCCCTGCCGCCCATGGCGCAGACAAGTGAGGCGTTGCATTTACAGTTCCCAATTGTGATACAGCAAAACGGATTCCCGGCCTGGCCGTCCGGAGGCAGCCGGTACAACGATACAATTAAATATTGATATATTATATAATGTATAATATATCAAAAAAACAGACCAGCAAAGCTGATCTGTTTTCTGGCTCCCCCTGTTGGACTCGAACCAACGACCTGCGGATTAACAGTCCGTCGCTCTACCGACTGAGCTAAGGGGGAATGTTTGTGTTGGCATTACCTATCTTCCCGGCCAGTCACCCGGCAAGTATTGTCGGCGC